>CAWDZD010000034.1:0-11769 GCA_963806465.1 uncultured Alphaproteobacteria bacterium
GTATTGTGAGCCAAATCGCCCGCCATTTGGCATGTTGACTTGACCCCGTTTGCGATTCCGACCCGTAGCGACATCGAGCCGATTAGCGTGCCCTGTCTGCTGGCAAGAGCGCCATGTGAAAAGCAGTGCGGAACGATTGCCTCGGCGTCGGCCGCATCGTTCTTGTTGCGCTTAGGCGTTGACGTCCCTCGCCGGCATCAGCCGAACCTCGTGGCCAAGCTTCGTCAGCGAACCTGCCCAATAATGTGATGTCGCACACGCCTCCATACCGACCAGACAAGGAGTAAGCGCTTCAAAGAAAGCGATCACCTGACCGCGGCGCAGCCGCTTTCTAACAACGACGTTCTCTTCTGAATCGACACCGAGACAGAATGTTGGCGGACCGCACCGATAGGTCTGTTCAGCGGCCTTCGAGACGGAGCCATCGCGAAGTTTTTTGAGTTTACCTAGAGAAAGCGGCCTTCCAAAATTCGAGTGCGAATAGGGCGACCACCCGCTTGGACGATCATATCCGATCTCAAATTGTGGAACGTGCCGTCGGTGCTTGATGCCTCCTTGCGGCTCGCCGCTCATAAGGATCACAAATTCGGTGCCGCGACCGGTCCCGGTGCTTAGACCTTCATCTGAGATGATGAGCGATGTTCGTGGAGACACCATTCCTGCGATCTATCGAGGGAGTCTTCGGGAATTGCGATGCGATCCAGCGCCTCTTTGGCGCTCGTGGATCCGCTAATGGGCCGCCATCCGAATGTCGACCAGCCAGAGAGACCACGCTCCATTGCATATCCCCATCAGGGTTGCTCCCCAGGGCGGTGAAAACATGGGTACGAATCGGAAGATCAGGATCTCGGATTGCAAGCGGTATCTCCAGTATGGGCTGAAAGGCCTGCCGGACATAAAGGCGTTGAACGTTGCGGCTAATAAAGACTGATACTGGCTCAAGGCCACGCGCTGCTTTCCGCGCTGCCTCGGCCGCCTCGACGCGCGCGGTCTCGGCTGCGGCAGCTGCTTCGCGCGCAGCCGCCAAGGCATCGCGCTTTGGCTGCAGCTCAGCTTCCGCGGCGGTCAATTGGACCTCGAGCTCCGCGACCTTTGCGGCTGCCTTCGCCTTACCTTCTTCGGCCCGTTCCTTCGCCTCGATCGACTCTGCAGCAACAATCGCACGCTCCGCGGCGGCCAACTGAGCCTCTGATCTGAGCTTGAGATTCCTTATGGTGCGCACCGGCACCATCGCTTGCGCGACTTCCCGAAACGCCGCAATGGCAGCTAGTCTCGCCTGATCGGCCTTGCTGGCCGCCTCGTCAGCCTCCGCGGCTCTGGCGACAGCAGCAGCAGGGGCATCTGGCTTGGGCTGAAACAGAGCCGGATGGACAATCGAAACAGGCGCCACGTCGTTTGGCGCTACAATCACGCGCATGCCTCGCTTGGTCGTATCGAATAGGCGTTCGGCAAAGTCGTAGGGCATTCGGACGCAGCCATGCGACGCCGGATATCCCGGCAACCGGCCGCCATGCAGAGCGATGCCTGACCAAGTAAGGCGTTGCATGTGGGGCATGTAGGCATCGTCATAGAGGTTCGAGTAGTGCTCGGCTTCCTTCTGAATGATGCTGAAGATACCGGCCGGCGTTTCACGACCAGCCTGACCGCTAGAGACCGGGGCTTGAAGGATCCAGCCGTCGGCATCGTACACAATGATCTTCTGGCTCTGTAGTGAGACGATTGCCAGAATTGACTTGCCTACGGTGCGGGCCTCAAAGGACGCCGCCGCTCGTTCGTTGTAGCCGCCCGCTGCGTTGGCAAGATTACCCGCCAGCGTCAGAGCAGCTAAAAGGGCAATGATGAGACTCTGGTACCGAGACGATAGCCGCTCGCGCTTATCGACAAAACATGACGCCATATAATCCCCCGACCCACCGCTGCCGGAACTATACACGCATTCGCTCACCAACTCCTCCCCCCAGTGGAACACTGTCGGACTGGGGATGGCCCCTAGGTCCTCAGGAACGTTTTTTCCTCTGACAACAAACGGATCGTAATGACCCCTGAGGATGTGGTTGCGGCTGCCGGTCCCAACGATCCGGAACGGTTGATGCCTGTGAGGACCGTTGCACTGACCGGTTGAACGCACACCCGAAGGCAGACATCGATCAATGCTTCTTGGATGTCGGCCTCGGGCCAAGAAGCGACATCGCGCCGCTTCATTCGATCACCTCGTCGGCCAACGCGAGCAAATTCGGCGGCAATTCAAGCCCAATTGATTTCGCAGTTTTTAAGTTGACTACAAACACATAGCGCGTCGGTTCCTCGAACGGCAAATCGGCGGGCTTAGCTCCCTTGAAAATCCGATCGATCAGTGAAGCGGCACGTTCGAAGAATTCCTTGAAATCAGCTCCATAGGACATTAAGCCACCGTCACGAACGAAAAAATCGAATTCATAAATTGCCGGCAGACGGTGTGCAACGGCGTAGTCGAACACGCGCTTGCGATTGAGAACGGTGAGAGCATCGGCCACCATGAGGATTGCGTCCGGTGGGATCGCGATCCATAGCCCCGAATGCGTCTGCGAAGTCGTCGGGCTCAGCGACGCCGAGCGGTTGAACGGTGGTGCCTAGAGATTTGGCAGCGTCCGCCGATGCTTGATGCCGCAGTGTCATGCCGAGATCATCCTTGTTCCACAGCATCGCCACCTTGTGGATGCTCGGCACGGCCTGTTTAAGCAGCTCAAGACGCTTGGTGCTCAGTGTCGTCGCGTTGTCCGATATGCCGGTCACACTGCCTCCTGGCCGCGCCAAACTAGCAACGAGGCGGGTTGCGACTGGATCACCGGCGCCAATGACAACGACCGTGGGAACGTCGGTACCTTTCATCGCAGCGGTCGGCGGCCAGCCGATGACGACGACGGCATCGACCTTGCTTGCGGTAATGTCCCGTGCCCAGCTGCGGCAGCCGATCAGTTTGCATGTTGGCGCCATACGCCTGAATTTCCAGGCTCTGACCGAGTGTGTAGCCGTGCTCCGCCAGCGCCCCTGTAAGGATCTTCCCCATGGGGCTGTCTGCAGTTATCGGGGCGCCCCCCGCGAGCGTGGCGAGGCGATACGTCTTTGCGGACGTTTGGGCGGCGACCCGGTACGGAGCAGCTATCGCAGCGCCGGTCAGCAATTTAACGACGTCGCGGCGTCTGATCGAGCCTCCCTGTGCGGAAGCGTAGTCCCTCGATTTCCCGTCGCCTGATGGCGCTTCGTCCCGCACCGAGGGTTAGGACGGGTGGGACACCCTTGGCGGATATTGGCCGAACCTATAACGTTAGTCACTCGACAATTTCTCGGCTCTGATAGGTGGGGCATGTCTGCGTATTTGCGCGCGTTTCCGTGCGTTTTTGTTGCCGCACAGTTGTTTATAGTAGGTACCGCCGAGGCCCAAAGCGATGAAGTTTCCTACGCAAGGGTGCTGACCCACAACGATGTTCGGGAAGTTCTTCATTGTCCTTGGTGTAGCTACCCCGTGTCTGGTCGGCAATATTTCGTCCGAACAGTGGAGGGTTTGAATGTGGTGTTTAATGACGTCAGAGCCGTCTACAGTGCCGTCGAGTTGCTGAACCTGATGACAGCCGCCCAAGGGCAATGCGACAAAGACGGATATGACCTCGCGTTCGACGGCTACGTTAAAATGATCGCGCTCCAAAAGTGGCTGTCACCGGAAATTGAGGAAGTGGATGGTGTGTTCGGGCTGCTGCGCCCGCGGCGCGACTTGTCTGCCCTAACGGATATCGTAGTGCCGTCCTTTCATCTGTGCGGACGCACGGTCTCGGCGATGCGAAAGTAAGCGCGACCTAGCAAATACCACGCAACGTATTTCCAACTTCTAGTGAGGTCATCTATTCGTCGGAACGCACCGGATCGGTTCAAAGGATTTTAACGCGCTAGGCAAATATTGCCGCCTTTTTTAAATCGTCGCTAACAAGCGACATCTAATTTGTCGGTCGGAACGGTGGGGAACAGGGATTTCTCCCATCGCAACCGGCCCCGGCACGGTGTCGAGCCCGTGTCGGGGCACTAGGGCCGACCGATGCGCAGTGTCATTGTCACCGCCGCCATTCCTCTTGGCTTGCTCGCCAGCGCGGCTTGGGTTGCCTTTCTGGCATTTGAGTTAGTTAGGTTCGTTGCGTCATTCTTCTGAACCGGTCGCAGGTCATTCTGGCTCAACGACCCTCGCTTCCATCAACTTCGTCGCCGCGCCCGATCTAGCGATCGCCCGCTCAAGCCGCGAAGCAGAGTCCTCGTCGCTGAAAAGAGCTGAGACCGCGAGCTTGGGGCTCTCGCATGGAAAGGCCTCCAGCGCTTGGGGGCAGCTTCAGCCGCCCTTTTTGTTTTAGGACCCTCTGAAAGAAATTCAAAGACGCTGTACAGCGTGTTAGGCGTGTGTCGTGGATGACACACCCGCGGGATTTTAAAAAGGCCGTATTGTGTAAATCAAACAGCCGTTTTAATTCTAAGATCGGCTAAAACAAGATATAGGGCTCGGCCCGTTTCGAAATGCGGATGAATTTGCGGACTGAAGAATGCCGTAAGCGCGCCGCCGAGTGCGCGGAGAAGGCGCTTTGCGCCTCTGATCAGGAAGTACAACGGACCTTTGCTGAGCTTGCGGAGCAATGGCGGACGTTAGCTGAACATACTGAATACTTGGGGCGATATCATTGAAAGCGGCCTCGGCGGAGATGGGATCCGCCGAGGCCCTTAGTAGCCATGGCGGCCCGCGGGATTGCGGGTGGGGAATGTGCCTTGGCTACAAGTAGGATGGCCCACGAGCACGCTGCGGTTCGCCGCGGCGTGCTCTCCCCGTTTCTCTGGAATTCAAGGCTCGGAGTTCTTTTTTGTGACCAGCGAAGCGCTTTTTTGCAGCGCTATCCACTTTGCTAAAGCGTGTGGCAAGTCGGTCACAGTAGGAACAATCAAATGGCGACGATCGCGGAACTCGGCGAATCCGATCCTCCGTGCGGGTTGTGTCAATCAGTGCCAAGCGCAAATGCGCTTGTGTCAATTAGTGGCGGTGTCGATCAGTGCTAAAGTCTGAAACGGCAAAGGCGGCTGGTCGCCGGTCCATTGCGCGAGTGCATTTCGGGGGAACGATTGCGCCTGAACAAAAACCTCACCTTAACACCAGGATGGAACCGCAGGTGGCAGTTGTCAGGCGGGGTATGGCCGCCGCCCTTCGAGCAATGCGCGCGCTCTCACAGCTAAGGAATTGAATTGTCCTAGGCGTGTCCGATGTAGTCCATCCGTCCGCCATCTACGGTCAACACCTGTGCGGTGATCCTAGTAGGTCAGCTTCAATCTGATTGAGTACCAAAATGTCGATTGCTGCCAAGCTTTCGAAAAAGGCTCTCCCGCGCGCCGATAGCTGCCTTGGCCCCGAGTTTGCAGCAACTAAAACGCCATGCTTTTTGGCGCGCTCAACAATAACTGGAAAGCAATCCGCCGATCCATTACTCAGATTCGCAATGTAAACCACACCGACGGCAAATGCCTCGTCTTGAAGATCTTCGGCTTCCAGCAGGTATTCGCGCCACGGAATGTAAAGATCGCTGCATTTCGATCGTGCGACGAGATGAAAACAGAGGCCCCTGTCGGGGAACGGGGATCACGCTTCACCCACGCGGTCGAGACGCCTTCCTGTTCGAGGCGCTGCAAAATCGTTTCAGCGCGCGCATCGGCCCCAAGCTTTGCAAGCACCGCAACGTCCAAGCCGAGGCGCGCCATGGCCACCGAAACATTCACTGCGCCACCACCAACGTGCGTAGAAACTTCTTCAGCCTCTGTTTTGCGGCCTTCTTCCAGCAATAAGAACGAAGAATGCGCATTTGACATGCTCATACGCTCGATGCGACCGCTATCGACGATAGCAATCGTGTCGATCATTGCGCCGCCGATTGTCAAAACTTTCATAGACATCTGCGCACAAAGTGGCGGGCACCGGTAGCGCGCGTCGGACGCCTTCGCGACCGTGCGCCGTCGCTATTGACGTTTTGCCAGGATAGCACGCACCCTGATAATCTGACGCGGGAAAGTTCCGATAAATTGGAACTTGGGCAAACCGAGTGCTCAGTCCCGCTGCCAAAAAGGGGAGGGATCGATTTCGGACAAGCAAGTCTTGCTCGGGGATATCGGGGCGACAAATGCAAGGTTCGCGCTGTTGGCGAACGGCGCAGTCGGCTCAATCAAGAGCTTTGATGTGGCTAGGTTTGCGCGCTTTGGCGACGGTGTAGCTGCTTTTTTGAAAGACCATTGTCGGCATGGCGAAATAGACGGAGCCCTCTTTGCGGTTGCCGGTCCGGTCCAGGGCGACCGTTGCGTGCTCACGAACTGTTCCTGGGTAGTTGATACTCGGGAATTTAGTGAAAGCTTCCGCGTGCAAGCGCGGATCATCAACGACTTCGAGGCCGTGGCTTATTCTTTACCTGGGCTTGCGTCAGCGGATTTGGCGGGAATAGGAGGCGGGAGGGCCGAATTAGCGGCGCCGATGGCTGTGCTGGGACCGGGAACCGGATTAGGGGTGGCGTGTCTGGTACCCGGGACCGGAAAACGCCTCGTCATTTCGAGCGAGGGCGGACATGCAACGCTTGCGGGCGCCAACGATCGGGAGGACGAAATCATCAAACGGCTGCGCACTCGGTTCGGGCACGTATCAGCGGAACGCTTGCTTTCCGGTGATGGCTTGGAGAACATCCATCAGGCGATCGTCGAGCTTGACGGGATTGCTCTCGAGCCCCGAAGCGCGGCCAACATCACGAAGCGCGCGCTACATGGCGATTGTCGAGTAGCGCGCGATGCACTTACGACATTCTGCGCGTTTTTGGGCTCGTTTGCCGGAAACGTGGCGCTGTCGTTCGGTGCGCGCGGCGGAGTTTATATTGCAGGGGGCATTTCACCGCGAATAGTAGGTTTTTTAGGTCAGTCGGAATTCCGTGATCGCTTTGAGGCCAAAGGCAGGTTGCGAACTTATCTCGAAGCCATCCCGACCTACGTGATTGTACATCCGGCCGCCGCCTTTCTTGGACTAAAGTCGCTTCTGGATCTTTAAATTGCGCAGGAAACCAAACCCCGACCATGAACGAGCGAGCAACTCTATCGCGATTGTGAATTAACGTTTATGCGGAGGCTTCGGTCGTCCGCCCTTTTCGCGTCACCGGTCTGAGTGATACCCTCGCAGTAGTTTCGAAACCACACGACGCCGCCGCGAGATTAGTGCGCGGACAGCATATCCACACGCAAAACCGACAAGCAACCCAACGATGAGCGAAATTAGCTCGGACACAGCCTGAGGTCTTTCGCTTTACAGAAACCCCAAGCGCTTGCTTCAAACCGCGCTTGGGGTTTGAGACAGCATCGGGGGTCGGGGCTTTCTTAGCTGCCTCGGCGTAAACCCAGCATAGATGGGGAGCCGGCTCTATCGCGATCGTGAATTAACGTTGATTTGGCAGCTTCAGCTTGCTTTTTCAGATGAACGCCGGAACCGTTAAGCAGAAATCGGCAAGATAATTGGGCGGCGGCCAGGACGTTCGCACCCTGTGATATCAAAAAGCAGATCGCTCCAACTAACAGGGCAGCGACCGGCGTTGAAGTTGGCGGCGTGGTCAAAAAACAGCCTCGGCGGGACGGCCGAGGCTGTTCGCGTCTACCAGAAGGATGCGATCCGGGTGACTGATCGCGCCCTCTTTTAACATGATTCGCTCGCTTCGACGGGGTTTTCCTTTTCATTATTTTATGCGGATACGCCCGGTGACACCGGTGACCAATATCCGCATCAAGCCGGCTCGAAATGCGGCAATAGCCCGGCCAATTGCATGAGACTCTTGCCCCCGCCGTCGCGCGGCGACAACAGCGGCGCGTCGACGCCCCAGTCGATGCCGAGCTCCGGATCGTTCCAGCGCAACACCTTCTCATACGCCGGGCTGTAGAGCTCGTCGCACTTGTAAAAGAAATCGGCGCTGTCGGAGCGCACGACAAAGCCGTGCGCAAAGCCGCGCGGCACCCAAAGCTGGCGGCGGTTGTCATCGTCGAGATCGACCACAACGTGCCGGCCGAAGGTCGGACTGCCGATACGGACATCGACGACGACGTCGCGCACCGCGCCGCGCAGCACGGTCACGAGCTTGCCCTGTGGTTTTGGATTCTGGAAATGCAGGCCGCGCAGCGTGCCACGCGCCGAGCGCGACAGATTGTCCTGGACAAAAGGCCGATCAATGCCGTGCGAGGCGTAACGCTCAGCTTGAAAGGTCTCCAGAAAGAAACCGCGCGCATCGCCGAATATCTTGGGTTCGATGACCAGCACGCCGGGAATTGCGGTGTCGATGATATTCACGCTGATGCACCCGCCCCCTAAGGGCCTCTAAAGGTGCCAGCGCTTCTCCGCCGGGGCCCGCATGACGACTCCGCGGAAGCCCGCATCGTCAATCTGCAGGGAACATTATTGCGATCGACGACGATGGCGTACAAGCCAGTAAACGCCGTAGCCCGCGACAAGCACTGGCAATCCCGCGCCAGCTATCGGCCCGGGGACGCCGCGCGGTGCGGTGAGGGTCGTATTCTGGACAGCGATCGTGCTGCCGCTCGACACCAAACTGAATGTTACGGTGCTGCCGCTTGACGACGAACTGCCCGAACTGCCGGACGGCAGGGCCGCTAAATAAGCCCCATACCCAAACGCGATAAGGACAGGGGCACCGAACATAAGATAGAGCGCCACGAGCAGTTTGGAGAACATTGCCGCGTTCCCTCCATGTCACCCTCGATTTCCAGGGCGAAGCTTACACCTTGCCGGAAGAAAGTCGAGTGACCTGCGGTGCGATGTTGCGATCCACCAGCCACTTGAGCAGCCTGACCGCGCCATAAACCGTGTCGCCGGCAAGCCTTTGCGGCTGAAGATCGAAGCGGCGGCGGATCCGCTCCACCATCGTCTGGGTGACCGCAATCTCCGCTATGCGGTTCGCCCGCGTGCCCTCGGCGTCGAGGATGATCCCGGCCTTGTTGTCGATCAGATAGTTCGCATCGTAGGCGAAGAATGGGTCTACGCCCCGCCGGGCAACGAATGCCGCCTGGGGACAACGAGACTTCCTTGGCGGGCTTACTTCGACTGCCGCTGCCGCTCGATCCGCCAACATCTCCACCGCCATTCTTCTCATCATTATCGGCGGTATCGAGAGCCGCCAGGTACTCGCGGACCGCCGCCGGCTTCGGCCAGCTTATCGGTTGCTCACCAGGGATCCGTTTCTTCTTGTCCACATCCGCCTTGATCAGGCTCGCATCGACGGAGAATGCTTCACCCCCAACCAGTCCGGAAGCGATGCACATCGCCACTACCCCCTCAAACACTCGGGGTAACGCAGCGCTCTCGCGGAACCGTTCGTGCCTCGCTCGGCAGAACACCGAATGATCGGGAATCTTGTCTTCGATGCCCAGCTTGCAAAACCATCGATAGGCCAGATTGACCTGAACCTCGGCACATAGCCGTCGCTCTGAGCGGATCGCAAACACTCAGCCGACAATCAGCATCTGCATCATCAGCACGGGGTCGATCGAGGGCCGGCCCGTGTGCGAGTAATAAGGTGCAAGCTCCTTGTGCACCCAAGCAAGGTCGAGAACGCCGTCGATCTGGCGGACCAGATGATCCGTTGGCACTACCTGGTCGAGATTAAAGGAATAAAAAACTGGCCTTGTCTGCCTTCCCGCCGACCCATCATGAGCTGCTCCCGCCGATGCCCGTCTCAATTCGATGGAATCATCGTTCGCGAGTTGTCTCAATGGGAGTTTTGCAACACAATCCAGCGAAAAGCGGACGCGCATTGAACTAATTCCCAAGTCCGTTGTGTGCCAAGAGGCGACATTACTCACTCACCTCATCGGCGCCGACGAAAACCTTCGGCGGTATTCGCAGTGGTAAACCGGCTGCACCATCGACTCGCGCGCCCTTCCACTTTTCGTGAGCGCCGGCTCAGCTGCGGGGTGATCGCACCTGCGATTATTGAGAACAAACACACCCAACGGGCGGGTTTGGCGGATTGAACGGCGGCGGCGGACAGTAGAGCTTAGATTGATCGAAAGGTGGCCTCATTGGCGGCGGCGTGCTCTTTGACCAATCCCATACTGGACAGGGGGGTAATGAGCCATCGGGAGGTGTCGCGTTTTCGAGTGCGCTGGGCGTCGCAGCAAGATTGGAAGTGGGCGCTGCAGGAGGAAGATGGGGCGCCGGACGAGGCGGAATTGCCGCAGCGAAGTTTGAAACGGTAACGTGGATGGTCGAACTTCCGTTTGCTTTTCCAATAAAGCCTGACACTTCAATTGTGAATGAATCTTGATCATGAAAATCCGGTCCTGCCGTGTACGAGAAAGACGGACCTTGCAGTGTCAAGTTGCCGAAATGCGGAGAAGAGATAACTTTGATCGTAGGATTTGATATCAGCTTGAAGCGGACACCGCGACGACAAGTTTCCCCGACCCGTGTGCTCATTTGCCATTCGACGGTATCTGACCGCAGCTGATAGGCAGGACCGCCGACTAGGCAATCGCTCGCATTCGCTGCTCCAATTCCAAGTGGCAAAAGAATTCCAAGTGGCAAAAGGAAGAGTGCCGACCGCAATATGAACATCTTTTCAACGCTTGGCATTCGCAGTTTGGGACCGATGCTTACCGCGGTTGGCAGCTCATACCCAAATATACGCGGCTGGGCTTCACGAGAACCGCATACTGCGCCGTGAAGAAGAGAAAGGATTAGAGCAACCCGAGAATACGCTTCCGATACCAGATGTAAAGTCGCTGCGAATCGGACATCATCGCGAATGACGTTGCCAACCCCGGCGCCGCATTCGGACACAATATGTGCTAAAAGGCGATTAGCATGTTTGGATTGTTCCGGAGAATTTTAGAAGCAGTCACGCCGCAGCAACAGAAGCGGCAAGAAGCCGCCAAAACCACGAATGTTCAAGGAATTCGGGACGCTGCAAGAAGGATAGAAAAGATCAAAGCAATCTGCGATCTCGGCAAAATGCATGCCAGGGCCATGCGAGATAGTTCTTTGGAGCCGGATCTTTTAGCCAGGGAGCAGAGAAACTATGAGATGTACAAACACGATGCGATTTGTCGGCGGGTCGTTTGACGGATAAGACTTTGCGAGACTCCTCGTTACGCCTAGTCATTGACCTCTGCTTGTATGGTGGGGACGACAGCGAGGCAAAGCATCTCCTGAGCGCAGTCGAAACTGATTCCATTAAGCGGGAAATTCTAGAAGAGCATCCGCGACTGGCCTTATACACGTTAATCACTCGGCGGCCGCCGGAAACACGTTGAATACCGCCTTAGCGCATGCGCCTATACGAACAAGTCTGCGCTACGGAAAGTTCAAAGCGGTTGCGGTGGAGTTGTCAACGACGAAGCCGCCAACTGAGGCGGCCTCGCGCCGTCCTGATGGGGGCCCGGACGGGGGGATGTCCGAGAGGGGGCTCCCGGGCATGATTCGGGTACTCGATCGGAGATGTAAATTGCCATCCCCTAATTGAGGGGGCAGACCAAGGAGAAATGGCCTCTTCCTCGCCACCTTCCTTCGTGATGGTCGCGCATCCGATGGGGATCGGGGGACGGCGGAGTGCGGGGCGAGCGGGTGGCGAAAACGCTCCGCACTCACGCTAGCGACGATGGGCTGCGACGAAAACGGCGGAGCTTCACCGCTACGTAAGGTCGTTCGGGTAGACACGAATTCGTCGACAACCATGGCAGGCA
>CAWDZD010000035.1:0-25176 GCA_963806465.1 uncultured Alphaproteobacteria bacterium
TGGGCGGTGACGGACTCGAACCGCCGACATTCTGCGTGTAAAGCAGACGCTCTACCAACTGAGCTAACCGCCCTGCGGCGTGATTTATCTCCGCACGATGCCGGCGCGCAAGGGCGGAACCCGATGCCTGATTGCAACACCGTATACGAAAGTCGCGGTCAGCTTCGGCGTGAGCGTGACGCGCCGCAAGCGGCCATGACATAGTTGTTGCAGCGGGCTTTCCGCCTGAGGGGAGAACCATGATTCGTACGTTCGTCCTGACGACCGCGCTGGTGCTGACAACAATCGCCATGGCGCCGGCCCAGAGCATTCCAAAGCAGCCGCCGCCGGTATCCGGCGGTCCGCTGGGTCAGGGCGACGCCAAGGAGCGGGCGGCCTGTCATCCCGACGTGGTGCGTTTCTGCAAGGAATTGATCAAGGACGACGCCAACGCTGACGTGTTCGGCATCCTCAGCTGCCTGCAAACCAACCGGCACAGAATCAGCAAGGCCTGCAACGAAGTGCTGGCCAGTCACGGGCAGTGACCAAAGCCGCGGCGATGCGCCCGCGCTCGCCGCGTTCACTCACACACTTTGTCTTGAGCTCACTCGGCGGACTGCGCGGCGAGGGCCTCTTCGCCGGATTCGCTGCCGTAGCCGGCGGCGCTGACATGGGCGACGTGGTCGGCCAAGCGCAGCCATGACTGGGCGAGCGTGATCCACAGCGCCTTGTCTTTGGCGTCCTCTGCCGCGTGCGCCATCGCCACGCATTCTTCGGCGCACCTTCGATGGTCCCGATCGCTCCCCATGTTGGATACTCCCCGACTGACGCTGCGCCGCCCAGACCGCTAACACCCGCATTGATTATGACCGACGAAGTGCGGCGGAGAATCGATCATCCGGTGACCGAATGCGGGCTTGGGGCGGTTCCATCGCGACCGCGCATCTGCCGTCGGCCTGCGAGGTCTTCCGCGCGAGACAAGGTTAAAAACCAGTTGAAAACACTGGGCGGCGGCATGCGCCAGGCTCTTAGCTGCACTGCAGCAAAATCCATGGTGCAGCGCACAGTGGAACCTATATTCCTCCGTGATTCCGGCGCTTTGGCCGGGGACCGCCGGGGAAAGGAACCACAAGACCATGTTGACTTCGATCGCCCGCCTTTATCAGGCCTGGAAGCGACACGAAGCGGTCCGCCGCGAACTCTCGCACCTGACCGATCGTGAACTGGCCGATATCGGTATCACCCGCTCGGATATCGACCGGATCGCGTCCGAGGAAACTCATAGCTAAGTACTAGGCTCAAACCTCACAAAATGGCGCCCGCCGATTCGCGGGCGCTATTTTTTTGCGAGGCGCACCCTGTGGTGGTTGCGAGGAAGTGGAGCAGCGGCGTTACGGCTGGCTCACCGCTTGAACAGGGCCATGAGTTCCGCCTTGGCCAGCGTGTTGAAATGCAGATTGAAGCCGATGACGGCCGCCGACGTGTCGGCTTTGACGTCGAGCTTGTCGGCCTTCACGGCAAACACGGTGAACAGATAGCGGTGCGGATGATCGCCCTCGGGCGGGCACGGGCCGCCATAGCCGGGCCCGCCGAAATCGGTGCGCGTCTGCAAAGCGCCCGCGGATAGCTTGCCGTTGGCGCTGCCGGCGCCCTCGGCAAGCTCGCTAACGTTCGCCGGGATATTCACCACCAGCCAATGCCAGAAGCCCGAGCCGGTCGGCGCGTCGGGATCATAACAGGTGACGGCGAAGCTTTTCGTGCCCTCGGGCGCGCCCGACCAGCGAAGATGCGGCGACTTGTTGCCGCCGGCGCAGCCAAATCCGAAATCGGCCGACAGGATATAGTCGCTGCTCAGATAGTCGCCGTCCTTAAAACTGTTGCTCGTCACCGTAAACGCCATGTGCCGTCTCCTCTGGCCGCCAGCGATCGTTCAGGTTGATCGTTCTTCAACAGAATTGCGGGAATGAGTAAGACGCTCAGCATAGTTGGGTGCCGTGGCCGGCGAAAGACGCGAAGCGCGCGACGTGGCCGCGCACCGTGCTGCGTGCTAACGACAACGCATGGCCGTTCTCGCCCTCACCGAAGCGGCGCCGCTTCTGCCGGCGCGCGGCGCGCTGATCGGTCTCGATCTCGGCACTAAGACCATCGGCGTTGCCGCCAGCGATCCGGATCGGCGGCTTGCCACGCCGGTCGAGACCATTTCGCGCAAACGCTTCGGCGACGACGCCAAGCATCTGTTCAAGCTTGCGGCGGAGCGACGCGCGGTCGGCTTTGTGCTTGGGCTCCCGATCAACATGGACGGTAGTGAGGGTCCCCGCGCGCAGGCGACGCGCGCTTTCGCCCGCAATCTCGCCAAGCTGACCGAACTGCCGACCGCCTTGTGGGACGAGCGGCTATCGACCGCCGCGGTCGAACGCGCGCTGATCGATGCCGACGTCAGCCGCAGCAAACGCAAGGCGGTGATCGATCAGCACGCCGCCGCCTACATTCTGCAGGGCGCACTGGATCGCTTGGCGAGCATTTCCCGGGCGCAGCACGTCACGAAGTGATGTGCTGCAGAACCGGGATCGTAGCAGACGCCGAGTCTGCGGAGGTCCCGGATCAGCGGCGCACCGCTGCGCGCTGCACCGCGTCCGGGACAAATGCCTTCATGCTTCCGGCAGCGAACGTTCCAGCAAGGTCTCCGCCGTTCGCGGGTCGATGCCGTCGGCGCCGTAGAGCGCAGCGTGCTGCTGCAAGACCCGGGTGCGCACGAATGCCTCGATGACGGCGGGCGGCGCGGTGACGGCGAGCGCGGCTGCGGCGGCCAGCGTTGCGAGCTTGCCGACGGTGATCCGCGCCTTGGCTTCGCTCTCGACATCGTTCATCGGCGCGAAAATGTCCGCCTCGTCGCCAATCAGCGGCGAGGCCGCACGCGCCAGTCCGGCGAAGAACTCGGCGGCTTCCGGCTCGCGCCGCAGCGCGCGCAGAACGTCAAGGCACATGACGTTGCCGGAGCCCTCCCAGATGGCGTTGACCGGGGCCTCGCGATAAAGCCGCGGCAGCACGCTTTCCTCGACGTAGCCGTTGCCGCCGAGACACTCCATGGCTTCGTAGATGAAGCTCGGCGCGGTCTTGCAGATCCAATATTTTGCCGCCGGCGTGACCAGGCGCGCGTAGGCCGCCTCACGCGGATCGGTCGCGGCCTGGTCGAAGGCGCGCGACAGCCGCATGACCAACGCCACCGCGCCCTCCGCTTCCAGCGCCAGATCGGACAGCACCACGCGCATCATCGGCTGGTCGTAGAGATGCCGCTGAAACACCGAGCGGTAGCGGCAATGGTGCACCGCTTGCGCCAGCGCCATGCGCATAAAGCCGGCCGAAGCCAACGCGCAATCGAGCCGGGTCAGCTGCACCATCTGGATGATGGTGCGCACACCCGCGCCCTCGTCGCCGACCCGCAACGCGTACGCGCCGGCGAACTCGACTTCGCTCGAGGCATTGGAGCGGTTGCCAAGTTTGTCCTTGAGCCGTTGCAGGCGGAGCGCATTGACCGAGCCATCGGGGCGAAAACGCGGCACGAAGAAGCAAGTGAGCCCGCCTTGCGCCTGCGCCAGCACCAGGAAGGCATCGCACATCGGCGCCGACAGGAACCATTTGTGGCCGTCGATGATGTAGAGGTCGCCGCTCGGCGTCGCGGTGGTGATGTTGGCGCGCACGTCGGTGCCGCCCTGTTTCTCTGTCATGCCCATGCCGAGCGTGATGCCCGGCTTTTCCCACCACGGCCGGAACGCCGGGTCGTAGCTTGGGGTGACCACCTTGGCCGCCACTTTCGTCAGCAGCGCCGGATCGGGCGCGAGCGCCGCCAGCGCCGCGCGGGTCATGGTGATCGGGCACAAATGTCCGCTTTCGATCTGCGCCGCCATGTAATAGCGGGCCGAGCGCGCCACTTCCGCCGGCGGTGCGGCGCGCGCGCCAGTAAGCGTCCAGGTCGAGCAATGCAAACCCGCAGCGACGCTGGCGCGCATCAAATCGTGATAGGCCGGATGGAATTCGACCACGTCGCGGCGGAAGCCCTTCGGGTCGAAAGTGTAGAGCTTCGGCGTGTTTTCGTTGGCGCGGCGGGCAAGCGCGAACATCTCCGCCGTGCCCCATTGCCGTCCGAAATCGGCAAGCGCCGCCGCTTCGCCGCCGGCACCGTTCGCCTGCACCGCCTCCTGCAGCGGCACGTCGCTCGAAAACAAATCAATGTTTTCGTAAGGCGGCGACTGATTGAAGACGTCCGGTGTATCGAAGCGCGGCAGAGTGTTCATGGCGGCGGACTCCCGGGCTCAAGGCATCGTAGCACGATCCGGCCGCGAGATTTCGCCACATCGGCAGTTGATATTCCTTTCCGGCCGCCACAGCAGGCTTGCCCGAGTGCTCCGATTGGGCCTATAGCACCGGTTTGATGACGAAAGCCCAGCCGCTTACGCGCCACATCGTCTCGATCAATGATTTGACCAACAAGGAGATCGAAACGATCTTCCAGGTCGCGACGGGGTTTTTGAAGGAACTCGCCGACAATCATATCCCCTACCGGATCGGGCGCGGCACCTCGATCGCCTCGAAATTCATCTTGGCGACCCTTTTCTACGAGCCGTCCACCCGCACCCGGCTATCGTTCGAAAGCGCCATGCTGCGGCTCGGCGGCGCCAATATCACCAGCGCCGATCCGGCAGTGAGCTCCGCCGCCAAGGGCGAGAGCCTTGCCGACACCATTCGCGTGATCGGCAATTACGCCGACATCATCGTCATCCGCCATCCGCGCGACGGCGCCGCCCGGCTCGCTGCCGAATATTCGCAAATCCCGGTGATCAATGGCGGCGACGGCAGCCACGAGCATCCGACGCAGACTTTGTGCGACCTGTTCACGCTGCGCTCGAAGCACAAAGGCCTCAAGAATATGAAGATCGCCATCTCCGGCGACCTCAAAGGCAGTCGCACCATCCACTCGTTCGTCTATGCGCTGGCGCGGTTCGGCGCGACCATCGATCCCCTCCCCGCGCCCGGCATGGAATTACCGCCGCATGTCGACCGCAGGCTGCGCGAGGAATTTCATTGCCGCATGATCTCGAAGGCGCCCGACCAGGCCGACGGCTCGATCGATGCGCTCTACGTCACCGCTGATCAGCCGCACCAGCTCTCGCTCTATGCCGAGCCGGAAGAAGTCGATTACGGCCTCATCCTGCAGAAGAAGATCGACGCGGTGTATGTCACGCGCTTTCAGAAGGAGCGCTGGACCGAGAAAGAACGGCCGTATCCGAAGATCGACGCCAAATTTCTCGGCGAAGCCAAATACTCGCAGGCGAGCGTCATGCACCCGCTGCCGCGGGTCAACGAGCTCGATGCCTCGCTCGACAGCGACCGCCGCGCCATCTATTTCCGCCAGGCCGCCTACGGCGTGCCGGTGCGCATGGCGCTCATTTCGCTGCTTCTGCATTTGCACAGAAACAAGTCGCTGCACAGATTTGCCGGTGGTTTTGCCAAGCCGGATCATCCGCTGCACGTGCAGCCGATCGGCTCGGGCATCGAATGCGTCAATCCCAACTGCATCACCCGCGACCCGGCCGAGCGCCAATACGCCGCTAACAAATTTTATGTTGTGGAAGGACGCGCGCCGCAGCAATGGCGGCTGCGCTGCCTTTATTGCGAGACCGATATCGAGGCGGAGGTGGCCGCCCAATTTGTCATCAGCGACACGACGCGAAAGACCTATTCGCAGGGGCTGAGCCCGCTGGTGCGGACACCGGCGGAAAAGTGGAAGCACCTCATCATCCATAGCAGCGAAGCCCAAGCCGAAGCGGCAGGTTTTGCGCCCCGCCAAAACAGCAAGAAAGCCCACGTCGGTTAGAAACACGGCCTCGCATCCAAGAGTCCGGCAAGCCGCGATCTTCAATCCGATGATCGGCGTGAAATCTCGTCGCGATTTTGAGTGTCGGGTTTCGGTCGATATGCGAGTTGTCCAGGACTCCAGTCTGCTACTAATGTGATATTGAAGGGCTGTGCTCAGTTGATTTGAAAGGACCATGCGATGAACCGATGCGCCCAAATTGGTCGCTTGCTTCTGGCAATTGCTTTGACCCTCGTGTTCGTTAATTCGGCGCAAGCGCGGCGGATGATCCCTGACGACAATCTCGCATACCCGGTCCTGATCATTCTGCAAAATAAAGCCGGAACGACGCTCGGTTTTGGCTCGGGTGTCTATCTTGCCACAGCCAACGCCGAGTATTTGGTGACGGCAAAGCATGTCATCGCGGCGGGCCTGCCCAACGAAAAAACCCACCAGGCCGAAGTTCCAGATTTGGTTCTTCGACTGGTGTCCTACTCGAAGGACCTGCCAACGCCGCAGCGCATTTTGCTGAGCGTCGATTTCAAAACGCTGCTTGATAAGGGCGACGTGACGGCACACAAAACGCGAGACGTCGCTGCTGTCAAGATTGGGACTCTCAAGGAACAGCCGGATCACTCGTTGATGACATTCTTCTCGCCGGGCGTCACGAAAGTTGAATTTGCCGATAGCGGTCTGGTCACTGCCGCGATGATTGCAGTCCGAAAATTCGACGACGTTCTCGTTGGCAACGACGCGATCTTGTACGGATACCCGGTATCGCTGGGCCTCCCTGATACCCAACAATTCGATCCGCTTCGGCCGCTGCTGCGAAGGGCTTTTGTCGCCGGAAAGGATGCGCAGAAGCAGTCCTTGATCATCGACGGCCCCGTCTACCGGGGCAACAGCGGAGGGCCGGTGTTTGAAATCGAGCCGGAGGGTGCCGACTTCCATTTTCATCTCATCGGTATCATGGTCGAGTTTATTCCGCTGACCGAGAAAGGGCCGGATTTTATGATGCTGCTCAACTCCGGTTACTCGATCGCGGAACCGATGGATTTTGTGCTCGAGCTTATCCAATAGATATGTGGTTTTCCCCGGCAGCCGATGAACAACTGACGAAACCCTCCATGCGCCACCGGCGTTTCGGCCAAACCGGACCTCCGCTTTCACCGGCACCGGCGGACAAGTAATCTTCCGCCATGGTTGAGGCGCTGCCGTACTACGCCGCGGCTTTCGTCTTCGGTTATCTTTGCGGCTCGATTCCGTTCGGCATTTTGCTGACGCGGCTCGCCGGCGGGCCGGATTTGCGCACCGTCGGCTCCGGCAATATCGGCGCCACCAACGTGCTCCGCACCGGCCGACGCGGCTTGGCGGCGGCGACGCTGATCGGCGACATGCTGAAGGGCACAATTGCCGTCCTGGTTACGCGGCACGTGCTCGGTCAGGACTCTGCGCTGGTCGCCGCGGTCGGCGCGTTCCTCGGCCATCTGTTTCCGGTGTGGCTCCGCTTTCGCGGCGGCAAGGGCGTGGCGACCTATATCGGCGTTGTTCTCGGCATCGCCTGGCCGGCGGCAATCGTGTTTTGCGCGGTCTGGCTCGCGATCGCGGCGATCAGCCGCTACTCGTCGCTGGCGGCCTTGATTGCCAGCGCGGTGACGCCGGTTTTCCTGTGGTGGCGCGGCGACACCACCGAGGCGGTGGTATTCTTATTGCTGTCGGCGGTGCTGTGGATCATGCACCGCGGCAATATCGGCCGGCTGCTGAGCGGCACCGAAGGCAAAATCGGCGCGCGGTCGCCGAGCGCCGGCACCTCGTGACCTCACGAGGCCGAGCTACTTCGAGCAAGTACCGTCAAAGGCGTGGCAATACTGGCCAGCGTGGCAGAAGTGCCAATGGCGCGAATTGGTCGCGTGGCACTCGCAGGTCTTGGCGCTGACCAAGCCTTCCGGGCAATGCGGAAACCGTTTGAACTTGATGGCGGCAAGCGCGTCTTGCGCCAGCAAGCACGTGAACACGCACGACAGAACGATGATCGACTTTTTCATATTTCCCCCGCTTGAGAAGGCCGCGTTGATCTAAGCCGCGCTCATCGTATCCGAGACCGCAGCTTTTGGCACCGGCGCCGGCGCGCGCTGCGGCGCGCCATGGGTGTGCGGGATCTTGTCGGCAAAGGCCTCGACGAGCTTGTCGGGATCATCGGCGCCGGCGTGCAACCGCAGCGCCTCGTCGACATAGCTGGGTGACGCCGGGTCCTTCTTTATCCGTTCGAGTGTGCGGTAGTAGCGCACGTACAGCGTCAACCACCGCCCGAACGCCCGGCTGAAATCAAACAGCCGCCAAGGATAGAAGATCAGCGGATTGACAATCGGCATCCCGTACCGCCGTTGCGTCCGCACCTTGTGGCGCACAAAACCAAATTGCAGCGGATGCACGCCTTCGATCCGCACCGAGCCGGAGAAGATCGTCAACAGGTTGAGCAATTTGCTGCGGTTGAGCTTGGTGGCGACGGCGCGGCGCATGATCGTCTCGACATGCTCGTCGCTATAATATTGCTTCCAGGCATTCTCATAGACTTTGGTCCACGCCGCTTTCGACATCCGCGGATGGCCGGTGCAGGCATGCTCGAGATCGTAGTTGTTCATGTCGGGGTCCATCGGCACCCCGCGGGCATGTAGTATCTGGTGGTCCTCCGAGCCCGGCAGCGGCGTGAGGCAGAAGAATTCGAGAATGTCGACCGGCAATTCCTTCTTGATGATGTCGATATCGTGGGCGATCGATTCCGGCGTGTCGGTCGGGAAGCCGAGGATGTAGCCGGCGTAAGTGATGACACGGGCGCGCCGCCAGGCCAGCAGCATTTCGCGGTATTCCCAGATCTTGTTCTGCCGCTTCTTGGTGCCCATCAGCGATTCCGGATTGATGTTCTCCAAGCCGATGAACACGAAGGCGCAGCCGGCCCGCGCCGACTTCTCGACGAAATGCGGAATGCGGTGACAGAGCGTGTCGACCTGCAGGATCAGCTTGATCTGGAAGTGCTCGCGCTCGCGCAGTTCGATCAGGCGGTCGAGGATCGATTCCCAGTTGCGGTTGCGGGCGAAATTGTCGTCGGTGATGAAAAACCGCGTGATGCCCTGCGCGGCATTGGCGCGGACGATGGCTTCGACATCGTCGGCGGTGCGATAACGCGACTTGCGGCCCTGCACGTTGATGATGGTGCAAAAGCTGCATTGAAACGGACAGCCGCGGCCGGCATCGAAGCTGGAATATAGCGTCGCCACCAGCGTTACGAGGTTGCGCGGCAGGATCGGAGCGATCGCGCCTGCCATCTCGGGCATGTCGTTCATGAAATTGTAGATCGGCTTGGCCGTGCCGGCGGCGATATCGCGCAGAATGTCGGCCATGCGGCCTTCGGCTTCGCCGGCGAACACGTGGATTCCGAGGTCCAAAGCGTCCTGGATCTCGGCCGGCAGTGTCGGCAGCATCGCCAGGCAGCCAGAGACATGAAAGCCGCCGACCACGACCGGTATGCCCAGCGCCCGGAACTGCCGCCCGAGATTAAGCGCGCGCGGAAACTGGTTGGATTGTACGCCGACCAGCCCGACCATGCCGCCGCCCGCCGCGCGAATCCGCTTGGCCACGGCGCGGACGTTGACGGTGGTGTTGCACTCGTCGCACGCCTCGACCTCGATATCGACGTCGGCGCCGAGCACGCGCTGGCGCGCGCACTCCGCCACCAGGCCATAGACGCTGGCCAGGCTGTTTGACGGTATGTACGAGCGCCGCCACTGAATGACATAACCGTCAGCGTCATAATGCGACGGCTTGATCAGCGCGACCCTGAAAGCGCGCGTGTCCACGGCAACCCCTCAACGCGGATACGATCCGGATTAGCCTCGCGGCAAATTGTGCAGGCTCGCCTGCCATTTTGCAACTGCGGTTTTCCATCTTCCCCCCGTTACCACCTTTTGTGAGCTATGTTTGCGGTTCCACGTTTGAGGCGGGCGGGCCAAGTGAGCGACCGGAAAGACAAAACGGACAACGTCCGCCTGACCGACGAGCAGCGAATCGATTGGCTGCGACTTATTCGGACGCCGAATATCGGACCGCGCACCTTCCGCTCGTTGATCAATCATTTCGGCGGCGCTCGCGCCGCCCTTGAGGCCTTGCCGTCGCTGGCGCGACGCGGTGGCGCCAGTGCCGATGTCCACATTTGCTCGCGCGACGACGCGATGCGTGAAATCGCCCGCGGGCAAAAGCTCGGCGTCACTTTTGTGGGATTAGGCGAGCCCGATTATCCGCTGCGGCTGCAAATGATCGACGACGCGCCGCCGCTCCTGGCGCTGCGCGGCAATCCGGCGGCATTTGCGATGCCCATAGTGGCGGTGGTCGGCTCGCGCAATGCCTCGGGCGCCGGGCTGAAATTCACCCAGACGATTGCGCGCGAACTCGGCGACGCCGGCTTTGCCGTCGTCTCCGGGCTCGCCCGCGGCATCGATGCCGCCGCGCATCGCGCGAGCCTCGGTACCGGAACGATCGCCGTTCTCGCCGGCGGTCAGGACAGCGTCTATCCGCCTGAGCACGAGAGTCTTCTTGACGCGATCCTGCCGGCCGGCGCGGCGCTTTCGGAAATGCCGCTCGGTTACGAGCCGCGCGGCCGCGATTTTCCCCGCCGCAATCGGCTGATCTCCGGCCTGTCGCTCGGCGTCGTCATCGTCGAGGCCGCCAAACGTTCCGGCTCGCTGATCACCGCGCGCTTTGCGCTCGAACAGGGCCGTGAAGTATTCGCCGTTCCTGGCTCGCCGCTGGATCCGCGGGCCGAAGGAACCAACGGCCTGATCAAACAAGGCGCAACGCCGGTGACCGAAACCGCAGACGTTATCGCCGTGCTACGGTTAATACTCGAACGTGTGCGAATTTACACGAACTCAGGTATCACCTTAAAAACAACGGTTTCTCGCCTTTGTGGCTCGCCCTTGTACGTCGTTGTTCGCCCACATATACTCCCCAAAAGCTTCCCACAAGCCGAGGATATGCAGCGTGGCCCGCACCGTTCGCGACGCGAAGTTGGAAACTAGGACTGCGCGCCTTCGCCTTCCTATTCGCTCTGAGCCTTATTGGCGCGGACTTGAGAAGGCGTTCGCGCTTGGGTACCGGCGCCGAACTAAGGGCGGGACGTGGTTAGCGCGACGCCGCACCGCTACGGGCGGCTATGCCGAACATCGAATCGGCACCACGGACGATCTTCAGGATGCTGACGGCGTGGCCGTGCTTGATTATGGGCAGGCTCAAAAGGCCGCGCGGGAGTGGTGGCGAACGGAGGCGCGGCTAGAAGAAGGGCATGATACGCGGCAGGGGCCGCTCACAGTGGCCGACGCGGTGGCGGAATACCTCAAGGCTTACGAGCGGCGCGGCGGGAAGGCTGTTTATGAGACGCGGCGAGCCGCCGAGACGCATATCCTGCCGGGACTAGGAACCATAACTGTAGATAAATTCACGGCTCGCAAGATTGCAGATTGGCACCATGGACTGGCGGAGAAGAGAGCCCGCGTACGGACCAAGCCGGGCCGAAGGCAAAACTATCGTGAGGCAGTTGCCGGCCCCGATGCTATTCGCAAGCGTCGCGCCACCGCGAACCGTATCCTCACTGTTTTGAAGGCCGCACTGAACCATGCATGGAAGGCCGGGCACGTCGCGAGCGATGATGCTTGGCGGCGGGTGAAACCCTTCAAGGCGGTGGAGACAGCGCTCGTCCGCTATCTCTCTGAGGCGGAATGCGTACGGCTGGTTAATGCCTGTGAGTCCGGTTTCCGGAACCTTGTCAGAGGCGCTGTGCTTACTGGCTGCCGTTACTCCGAGTTGGCAGGTATGCACGCTGCCGATTTCAACGCGGAGGCGGGCGTCATTACGGTGCGAGAAAGCAAGGCCGGGAAGCCGCGTCACGTAGTCCTCACAACAGAAGGGCAACGCCTGTTCGCTGATCTAACGGCGGGCAAGCTTGGTAATGATCCGATTTTCACTCGGGCCGACGGTGGCGTTTGGGGAAGGTCGCACCAATTGCGGCCGATGCGGGAAGGTTGCCGGAGAGCGAAGATCAAGCCGGAGGTCTCGTTCCATGTGCTCCGCCACACCTATGGCTCAGCACTCGCCATGCGTGGTGTTCCGATGGGTGTGATCGCCGAACAGCTTGGGCACGCCGACACGCGTATGACGGAAAAACATTATGCGCACCTCGCTCCCAGCTATGTCGCGGACACGATCCGAACGCATTTCCCAACGTTTGGAATTGTGGCCGACAATATTGTCACCACCATGAAGCCTAAGAGCGGCAAAGCGATACGAGGGTGAGCTTTGGCGGCTGTTCACTGTAGACGGCATATCGGTGCGGCGGACGTATTTATCGGCGCGGGCTGATGGACGCGGGCGCGATTTATTGTTCCGCGCCAAAGAGTCACGGTCGTGGCCTTCAGGCGATGGGCGAGGCTGATAAAATACTGAGCAGAGCCTCTTGCTCGCCAAGACTGTTGCCGTGGTTCTTTTCGCTCATTCCTAACTGTGGAGAGCGTGATGGCAAAAAAGCGCAAAACTGCCGCGCAAAACCAGGGAAACCCAACGAAAAAAGTGAGACAATCGCTTAGCTCATCATCCGAACTAAATCCGAGCGAGCCCGACGTCGAGGTCTGGAACGATCCTGAGTGGCGGCCTGCCCTTGATGCACTTGAGGGGTGGCGACCGGACGGTGAATTCACCGGAAAACCTGATCCTACGCCACTCGCGAAATTGCTACGTAGTGGCAAGCCTGTCCCCGAAGCAGTTGCTGTGCGGTTAGGGATCTTTTTGGACCCGCCCTGGGGCAAGAAGGGCCCGAAGCTAACTATGTCACCTACTACGAGATATTCTGGATACGGCGACCTAAAAAAGCTTAAAGAGCTGGTAGACGCCAAACGTGAGATAAAAAAAGCGCTACCGTCGTACGGCAACCTTGAGGCTGCTATTGCTTACGTGAAACAAAAGACACGCCGTTCACGAAGCTACCTTATGAGAGCATGGAGCCTTGATGACCTAGAAATTGTTCGGATGACGAGCAAATACAACCCGCAGCCATTCTGGAGTCTTCGCGAACCGAGCGAGTCGTGAAGATCCGTTTTCACCCCGTACTTCCCATTTTTCAGCAGTTACTTGATGACACCCGCGAAGGGATGCGTATAGGGGCGAGCTATCCTGACTATAGGGGTAGCTAAATGACAGCCCAGAGTCTTTCCAATCTTCGCCTCCGCCTGGACGAGAAACGCGCGTTTCGGATCGATGAATTTTGCGCGGTTTACGGACTCGGCCGGACCAAAACCTACGACCTTATCAAGGCCGGGAAACTTCGCACCGTTCTGGTCGGAGGACGACGCCTCGTTCCGAAGGAGGCCGCTGAAGCATTGTTGGCAGCGTCGGAGACGGACGCCGCATGAAACGCAACGGCCCGCCGTTTGGCAGCGGGCCGGGCGCAGAATGGAAGACGGCTGTTGGAGGACTCCCGTTTATCCGATCTGCCGAAGGTCGCGCAAGCCCACAATCGTCTTCAGCTTCAGCCTTAGCGCCGGCATCGAGCGCCGCGCCTACCTGCGGCGTCATCATTACGGTCGTCTCCGTGGGCGAAAGCCAGTTTGAAGCATGGTGCGACGGCCAGCTTATTGTTGCCCGCACGCGGCAGCCACTTTTGGACGGCGCCCGTGCCTTGCTCACCGCCGGGTATCATCCCGACACCGTCGCGGTCATGCGGCACGCCGGCAGCGACGTTGACGCGCTGACGGCGCAGATCGGAATCGCGGCCCGGTTTTACGTCGAGGAAAGCGCCCACGGCCCCATCCTCCGTGCCGTCAGAAAGGCCTCGCCGGCTGCGGTAGATCGGGCGCCCATTGCGCGGACGCGCGAAGCCCCGCCCCGACGTCCCCATCACCTCCCGAGGGCGTCACGAACGCCGCCCGTCGCTTCAACGGAAACCGCGAAAACCCGGACGCCGATAGCGCCGGGGTTTTGCAACGACTTCACAACCACAAGGAGGGCACGCCCGGCCGTTTGGCCGACTGAGCGTCTTGTGAACAACAGAGCGGGTGGGCTTGGCGTCTCACCCCGCAGCGTCGTCGTCGAATGCCGACGACACAATGAGAGGCCAACGAGCCGGCGCGGATCGCCGGAATTAAAAACGCCGGGCAACGCTGTGCCAATTGCGACCCGGACCTTGAGAGCCGACGACAACAATACGCCGACGGCCCGCCGGGCAACCCCCGGATCGGTGAAAGCAACACAGGCCCATGGCATGGCGCTTGTGTTGGGGCGCGCCCGAAAAAACGCCCGGAGACGGTGGTCAAAAGCCGCCGGCCTGAAAGGGAAACCGAGTAGGGAAAGGGTACCGAGTATTCGGCGGCGGCATCGCCGCTCCCCTCATGCCGGGGCTTGCGGGATCAGGATCAGGGTGGGTGCGCTGGGCCACCTCTGGTCATCATCCTCAAGGGAGAAAGGGCGAAGCTATGCCTGAAACTCCTGCCACGCGGATGGCTGGCATGCACATCTAGGCGTCAACAACCTCGAAACGCTGCACCTTTCAATCCGTTTCAAGCTTATCGCGCGCCGCGTCCTTCCTGATCCTTTCGAAGAAGCACCAGCGGCGGTATAATGACGAACGAAGAGGCGCGACAAAGCCCCCGCGCAGATGCCCAATAACGCCGGTGATGGTCCTAGCTAATCACTGGGATCAGAACGGATTCCAGGTGGGGCTCGGCGTGAATTTGAGATAGCCGAGATTGGCACCGAGGCGGAGCCCGACGCCCGAGCGGATCGGTACGACCACGATATCGTTCGTTGTGAGCGCCGTCATGCCGAAGCCACCAACCAAATAAGCCGAGCCGTCTACACCGCCGAACCGCTCGAAAATAGCTTCGGTTCGCGGCAAGTTGTAAACCAGCATCATGGTGCGGGCGCCGTCAGCACCGGCATCGAAGCCTAGCGTCGGCCCTTGCCAGTACACGCGCATGTCGCCAGCATTCTTGGTATAGAGCTTCCCGTCGCCATAATGTAGCCCGCCGATAAAGGCGCCGCCCGCTTCTTCGCCGAGGATGTAGCCATTCGGTAGCCCCCATCGGCTCACCGCTTTCTCGATGACCGAGGCTAATCCGCGCGAGATGCTGCTGAAGAAATGTTGGCCTGCATCGACGATCTCATCCGCAGAAAATTGATCGGTCGCCGGCGGCTGTGTTGGTATCAATGGCGCGGGCTGGATGGCCACTGGCGTTGGCACAGTCTGCGCCGCGGCCGGCGCCGGTTCGAGGCCGGCAACGAGGAGAGCGACTACAACGAGCCGCAAGGCACAATCCATGGAATGCATCCCCGCTAACTCTGGCCTACACGCGACGCCCCCCACGCTCACATCTTGTCGCGGCGAGGTAAACGGACCGTTACGCGACCTGGGGTACTGCTCCAGCCGTTGCAACACTTCCTCGCGATGGCAGCGCCCCGGTCGAAGTCTTGGGTTGTCGAACGAGCCTTGCCCTCGCTCCGGTCTCACCAATAGGGGACAATCGAAGTAGCATTTGAGTGCTGTTGGCGCCCGCGGCGAACGCAACCTTAAACGTGACGTAACATTTCTACGCTGGTTGGTCGCCCGATGCGGTTAATTGAATCTCAGCCCAAAGAGGCCGCCGGTTTCGGTTGCATCGGTCAGCTTCGTCTCGAGAACGTGGGCTTGGATGTCGAAGCCTCGGCGGAATCCCCTCCCGGGGCAACGCATCGGAGTTTATCGTGACGATGTATTGAAATCCTGCAGCCTCAGCTCGCTCTGCGCCGAGTTGGAGGGCCTTGGCGACCTGTCGTTCGTCGACGCCATCAAAAAGATGGCTATCGTGGATCAAGAAGCCAGGACCACGTCCCTGCTTGTGACTGATCTCGGTAAGCATGAGATCAAAGCAGAAGATCTGTATGTTAGTGATGCCCTTGCTACGCTGCCCCTCGATATGCACGTCGAACAATGGTCCGTTCGGCGTTTCTGAAACGGTTAGGCTGCCGGCGCGCTCATAAAGCGATTCCGACAAGACTTCAAAGCTCAGGATCGCCTCGCGAATAATTTCAGCACGTTCATGGATGTCATCTCGCAACGCCTTGGAGAGCCCTGCGCGCACGATATCGAGTTCTGCCTTGGTGCTCTCGACGCGCTCGGCGGTTTCGAGGCGCTGTCGAAGTCCTTCGATTTCGGCCTCAGACCGCCCGACTTCTTCGCGCAAATTGGTGTAATGCTCCAAAGCGCCACCCGATTGAAGAAGACCCATGATTTGACGGCGCCGCCGGTCCCGCTCTTCCTTCAGACGGTCTCTTTCCGCGATCCGTCCTTCCGCCGAAGCGATCTCGGCGGCTAAATGTGAACGGCGGTTTTCGATAATGGTTCGATGAAAACGCTCCACGTCACCGAAACGCCGTCGCACCATATCGGGTAGCACCACGCCGGCCTCAAAATACAATTTGGAGACGTCGCCAAGGTCGGGCGCGTCCTCCTGTTCGAAGGAAGTACGCAACTGCCGAAGCAGATCGCCATCCATGACGTTCTCGACATTAAGAGAGTTCGATCTTTTCTGTGATTTCATTGGCCTCGCGCTCTAGTTCCTTGTACTCGGGCACGACCTGAAAGTTGTCGAGCTGGCGTCGTAATCGGACGGAGCGTGCCTCAGCGACGGTTAGGCGGGTCCGCAGGTCCGCTGCCTTACCAAAGAAGCGGCCGAGATCGCCAGCGCGCGCAGCTTTGCGAAGTTCTTGGGCGACCTTCTCCCGGCTGCGCAATTCCTGAAATTTGCCCGGGATCGACCAATCCAGGCCCAGCAGATAACAAATCGAAACTTGCTGATCCCAAGGTTGCTGCATTGAAGAATGCTGCATTGGCTGTTGAAATCCACCGCTCTGCTGACGCCGCGCGAAATAGGAAAACAGTGAGCGGAAGGATGGCTAGAAGCGCTCGGTCTCGTCACCGGTAGCCGGCGGCAGGCCGAACCACATGACGCCGAGATTAGCTTTCCAGGCTTCGTTGGACAGTTCATAGATCCCATCGCGCTCGTGCAGTTGCGGCGGGAATGGCCACCTAGAGACATCTCCATTGACGATGAGGCGGCTCGGTTTAGCACCGCTGCGAGCCGCCGAGACGGTCTCGCCGCCGATGTCGACCGCGACCTCGAACGTCCAGTCGTTTAACGCCTCGGATCGGAAGATGTTTTCCCTGCGAACGTCGGCACCGAATAGAAAATGAACCAGCTCGACGAAGCTGGTCTTGCCGGCACCGTTACGGGACTGACGATCGGTGGCTCCCTCACTCTTGTCCGCAAGAAGAATATTCAGCCCTGCTTTAAGCGTCAGGGACTTAAACGAAGCGAGGTCGCTAGCAAACCGCCGGATCACGCCGCGGTCCTCCGGATGAGGTCGCGCTCAAGTTCCACCGCGCCGATTATGTATAGGAGGTCGAGCGACAACACGAACCAATGATAGTCGATCGGCGCGTTTGGCGTTAGCAAAGTGCGCCGGCCACGAATTTCGTCCCAAAGCTTGGACATTGTCATCGGACGCTTGAGTTGCTCAAGCACCTCGGCGCCGACTCCAATCAGCGCTCTATCCGGCCGAACGTGTTTCGTCGGCAGGATCACGACGCCTCCGCTGAGGGCGCGAGGGGATCTTCAAAGATGTCGCAGCTTTCGAAGAAGTAGGACAACACAGCCAGAGCGGCGCCCTGCCGCTTTGGATCGCCACCGGTCATCCCGGCATAATCCTGAAGATGTTTGAAGATTGTGTCGGTGGTCAGGCCCAGATGCTTGAGTTGGGCGTAGCGAGCGCGAAAGGCTTCGGCGATCTTCTCGCCGAGATCAGGGCGCGAGCCTTTGCGAAAGAAAGTGTCCACGAGGCCGGCCTTACGTCGTCCGATCTTGAGAAGGAGGGCGGATTCTTCCGACAAGGCGTTCTTTTCGAGTTTCTCTGGCGAGGGCGGTATGAGCGGAGGATCGCTTGGATTGGGCTCTTGGCGCTCAAGCGCGTCGATGATCGGCAAAAGGTCAGCCATGACCAGGCGGTCAACGATTGCGATCGACGGTGCGTAGCCGAAGAGCGCTTGAAGCGCGGCTAAGTCGAGCGCCATCGCGAGTGTTAGGAGTTCAGGTTCAGACCAGGTTTCGATTCTGATTGAGGCATGATCTGTTCGCAGCCTTTCGATATGCTGGACGGTCCCGGGCGGGAGGCCGCGTCCATCGTTGTGGACAAAGACCCACTCGGCCATCTCGGCCGTCCAATGTCCACGAGCACCATGGAAATCCGCATTGATCTTGCCTATGAGTTCGCCGTCCTTCATCAGATACGGCGCGTAACACTGAAAGACGGATTTGGTGCTGATTCTGCGGCCGTCGCACTTCAAATCGCCTTGGGGACCATAGGGCCGCACCTCCTCGAAGTCGGCGCCGAAAGCGTGCCCGGCCAGCCGCACAAACCAGTCCTGAAACGCCGTTCCCTGCGTAGTGTGAAACGCCAGCCGGAAGCGATCGACGTAGATGGATCGCTGCAGTTCGTCCATGACGTGTCGTTTCCGCCCTTTTGTCTTGGGGTGACCGACCGCTGGCCGGGCGTGAGTTTTTCGCCATCTCCGTGAATATTGACTTTAACGAGTTGTGAGGCTCCTGTCAGCAATCTCTGACCAGCCTTGAGTAGAGGACTCACCATCTCTGGCTTTCAGCAGAGATGATCGGCAGGGCTGCGGCCGCCGCGCTCGCGACTATTACCCTGGGGCTATTCGCCGACAGCGCATTGATACGATTTGGGCGTGAAGCCCACGGCGGGCCGCTCAAATACCCGACGCGAGCCTGGCAGACTCCGAAAAGGATGTGCATCGGGCGCCTTTGGGTTTGGATAATTAAGGCTCACCGCGATAATGCTGCGCCACAAATATCCTAAGCGCTGAGGCAAGCGGAACGTCCCTGCCTTTATGCTGGTTGATGACGCTGAACAATCTGCCCTGCGTCACCCTGCGGGCATAAGCAATCTCACACAAATACTGCCAAAACTCAGGCTCAAGCGCTAAGCTTGTCTCACCGGAAAACCTGATCCTACGCCACTCGCGAAATTGCTACGTAGTGGCAAGCCTGTCCCCGAAGCAGTTGCTGTGCGGTTAGGGATCTTTTTGGACCCGCCCTGGGGCAAGAAGGGCCCGAAGCTAACTATGTCACCTACTACGAGATATTCTGGATACGGCGACCTAAAAAAGCTTAAAGAGCTGGTAGACGCCAAACGTGAGATAAAAAAAGCGCTACCGTCGTACGGCAACCTTGAGGCTGCTATTGCTTACGTGAAACAAAAGACACGCCGTTCACGAAGCTACCTTATGAGAGCATGGAGCCTTGATGACCTAGAAATTGTTCGGATGACGAGCAAATACAACCCGCAGCCATTCTGGAGTTTTCGCGAACCGAGCGAGTTGTGAAGATCCGTTTTCACCCCGTACTTCCCATTTTTCAGCAGTTACTTGATGACACCCGCGAAGGGATGCGTATAGCCGACATCTCAGGTGCTCGTGACGCCTTAGTCGCACGATCCAAGTGGAAGCAAGTGCTAAATTTTCGGCTGCGCGATGTCGCCTTGTGGCCCGTTGCGATAGATCGCATTTTCATGGCCGACGGTCGCTTTGGGGTGCGAAGCGGACATGGCCGGACCCGCTGCCGGCTCGACCCGGTCGCTCGTGACCCAAGGCAGACTTCCGATCGGTTCCCGCTGTAGGTGCCGGAGCAGCCCGCCCATCTTTGGAAAGACCCTTCAAGTCTGACCCGGGCGCAAGAATTCGATTCGGCTAATCGGTTTTCTTGTGGGCACGAGTGCCTCGCAACCTCGCGAACACCTGCGCAGCCACCGCACGGCCCTTGTCCGTCAAGACTACAGCCGTCTTCACTTGATATCCCGGTTTGATGGCGACCAACCCAAGCCCGGCTGCGTTGTGGCGTCCGCGATCGCCGATCGATCGAAGGTACTTGAACATAGCGAAGCGAGTCATGTTCAAATCCTTGGCATACCTTCCCACCGGCTGACCTTCATTCAGCACCACCGATAAGTAGACCACGGCAAATGGCAGGGGAATTGGCCGCTCGCGCAAATCGCTAATCGGTTTTAGCGCCGACAAAAGGGTTTGGACCGCCTTCCTGTCGCCGGGCGATATCGGTTCCGCCTCCTCCATCCAACCTTCTCGGCGATCAGTGCTGGTGGCTTTTCCCTTGCTGGTGGCTTTTCCCTTGGCTGCCATTCCCACAAACTCCGTGCTCCCTGCTCATTATTCTGTGCTGTGTTGCCGCAAAAGCACAGCAATTTCGCGACCTTCTGCTAGAAATCGATCCAAGGACTCGCCGTCGACGGGGATATCCGAAACACTTTTGTTCGGGGCAAAGGGGCTGATAATGAAAACAAAGATTCTTGCGACTGCTGCTCTGATGACGCTCGCCGCGATTGGCTTCGCCAACGCTGCTGACCTACCGATGCCAGCGCCCGCCTACAAGGCACCACCTCCGCCACCGCCGGTCTACAACTGGACCGGCTGCTACATCGCCGGCGGCGGTGGCTATGCGTGGTGGACCCAGGATAGCCAGGTCGTCGCGACCGCAAGCGGCGCTCCCATTTTCGCCCAGGTCACCAACGGCGGCAAAGGCTGGTTCGGCCAGGGCCAAGGCGGCTGCGACTATCAATTCAATATGCCACTTGGCAGCTGGAGCGTGCCGATCGTCATTGGCGTGTTCGGCGACTGGGAAGGCGGCAGCATCAGGGGCCAGAACAGCAACCCGCTTGCGGTTGGAACTGAAAACAAGTCGAGCACCTGGGCAGTCGGCGGCCGTGCCGGTTACCTCGTGACTCCGCGCTTCCTGACCTTTTTCGACGGCGGGTTCACGCAGGCCCGGTTCGATCAAATCAACTACAACTTCTCGATCGCCGGCGGCGGTCCGACCGGAGTAAACTTGCCGGGGCAGACCTATAATGGCTGGTTTATCGGCAGCGGCTACGAATATGCGTTCGACTGGCTGCCGATCCCCGGCATCTTCTGGAAAACTGAATACCGATATTCGCAGTACAACAGCGCCACGCCTTCGTTTGTTACCACGGCGGGCGTGCCGACCGGCTTCTCGCTCAACACGACCAAGTTCACCCAGTTTGTGTCGACCGAACTGGTCTGGCGCTTCAACTGGTTCGGCGGCCACTACTGATCGACGCAGAACCTTTGCGACAAAAGCCCGGGACTTTCGTTCCGGGCTTTTTTGTTTGTGTGCGGAACGCATAGAGCGACTAACGTCCTATCAACTACGCGCGCACTTCCGTTTTTGGCCCAAAACGTCGGTTCGATGCGTCGCAGTGATACGTCCGTAGTTGGAGGTGAAGCAGACATACCGACATCGCTCAAACGACGCGATTGACCCTGAACCGACATCGGTCACCGCTCAGGCCCGGCGGTTCTTCCTACGCCTCAGTGAACTGATGATGGACATCGGTGCACATCAGCGCCAAACTCCGAGGAACTAAGAGCCAGCGTTTACGCGGCGGCGCGCGACGACCCCGCCGCAGGCCTCGCGAGCCTGGATGACGCGTTGTGTGAGTCTCTTTGGCCAATAGCTCGAATACTTCCCGCCGTCCGGTACCGCGACGCCAGACCAAGCTGATTTTCCGCGCCAGCTGATAGTTCACCAACGGCCGGGTAACCAAACTCGTGCCCTCCAGCAAGCCGGCTTCGACCGCCATGGTCGGCAGCAACGTAGCACCGAGTCCGTTGTCGACCATCTGCACCAAGGTCGGCAGACTGGTCGCCTCGAACTCGGCAACACGCTGCTCGGCGAGACGGCGCAACGCCGCGAGCGCGTGGTCGCGCAGGCAGTGCCCGTCCTTTAACAACAGAAGATCTTCGCCCAACAAATGTTGAGGTTTGATGCCGCCTTCTTTGGCGAGCGGATGACCGTGCGGCAGTCCGACCACAAAGGGATCTTCGAACAGAACGACCGTCTCCACCGCACCGCATTCGCGCGGCAGCGCCAGCAGCAACACGTCGAGCTCGTCGCCGAAGCGCGGCGCATCGTACAACAACAGAACGGCCGCATAATCCGTTTGAGGGCTGCGGGCGTCGACACGTGGGATGCCGAAAGAACACTTCACCTATTCGAGGCGAACCTGCGGCGCTTTGAGGAACACCGAGACATTCTCAAAACCAGAAAGTAGCTATTGCCATGCGCTTACGGACGTAGGCAGCGTGCGGCCGTCCCGATCCTTCACTATTAAAGCACGCCTCGTTGAGGTCTTCAGCGGGTTCGCCGCTGCGGGAATGCGTCGCGCCTCGTCGAGTAGCCGCCGGGCAACGCTAAATCGTTAGTCCATTGTAAAGCAAACTAGCTCACAACAGTATCCAAACTGGCTGCGGAAAGCGGGGCCAAAATGGATTCCTCCGACACGGCAAAGGCGCAGGTTCTCAGCGTCGAGCAATCACAGCAAGACGACAGACAGAAAGTACTAGAATCTGCCGTCAGTACCGTTGCTGCGCTTAGACGTCTTCTTGCCGACTACGAGCGGCTAGAGACAGAACGCAACGACTTTGAGCGCGAGCGCGCACGCGTGGTTCTTGAGAATAACACGTTGCGCAAACAGGCCAAAGAAGCGACAGATCAGCGCGAACTTCTCGTTAGAGCCTTAGAGACGCTCACTACTCACATGGACGCAATCGGCGCTAGCTGCATAGAAGCAGCAAAAACGGCACGCGCGCAAAGTATTGATTCAGCGCCGCTGGTGCCGGCCAGTGAACCGCCGAACGAAGACCAGAACTCGACAACAACCTCAAGCGCCAATTCGCCGCCCCAAATGCCAAATGTGTTGGACCCAGGGAAGTGGCCTGCGGCGTCAAGCGCCGCCAACACGGAACGTAACCCGGTGAACTTCCAGGTCCTCAGTCAGTATATGAGCCGATAACGAATCGACGGTCCAGGGCGGCGGGCGGCGCCTCCTAGCGACCTAACCTACCATCCTTGCTACCGTCTGCGACAGGGGCGGCCCTTGGTCATGGGGCTGCTTATGCAACACGTCGTTACTTGGTGGTGCACTTTGCTCGGAATAGCTGATCCCCTTTCCGTTCAGATCGCGAGCGGCATTGTTGGCGGCAGTACGCTGATCTATTCGCCGTTCGTGGCTTGGTGGCTGTTCTCCGCGATCGTCGGACGGTTGGTCCGATGAATGCATTTATCGTTTTTGGTATCATAAAGCGCCCGCGCTCCGAGGCGACCGACGATGGTCAGTAGGGCACAATGATTTCTCGTTCAGTGTCAAGCGACTTCGTCTCTGTGCGAAGTGCTGGGCCGAGATGATTACCATCAAGTCATTGCAGCATGTGAGCGAGCGGTGCGTACGCGATTCGACGTCTTGCGACATGTGCGGCTTTGAACTTGAGGTTGGGGTCTCTACCGATAAATCAAAGCCGTGCGCAAGTCCTCAACGGCGTAAGCGAATGGCCTCAGCCGCTGTCGCGAAACGGCGGTACTTGATACGGCTATTCTTCGCTTGCTTTGACAGGAACAGTTCAGCAGGGGCGTCAACAGCGATGATATTCAGCGGTTGTATGACGATGGTGATTTTCCGTTGCGCAAGTCGTTGAGCGACTGAGCGCGGCGCGCGCAGCGTTGCCGCCAAAGCGGGTCCCATCCCTTCGTCGAATTGAGGATTTCAGGGTCCCTCCCTGACTTTAAAAATGCGGCTAAGACCTGCGCTCGGGCTATGACCCCTGCGCGTGTTGTGACGCTCTGGGAAATCTGGAGCGCCCGAAGGCACAGCAACTGCCACCTGAACTATTTGCGCCCTTGGAACGACGAATGAGCACAAGCAGAAGATCTGCCTATGCGGCTGTTCATGTTTCTGTGCCCGAACACCCGGGTACATCGTCCAGGCGCAGGCCGATGATGCCGCGCCGGGCGAAAAGCCAGACACGTTTCATCTGATTTCGTGCGTTTCCTGCGGACGAACTCACCTTGTTGATCCCGTAACGGGTGAGCTTGCGGTAGGAATAGAGCGCTCATTTTGATGACTTGCTTGCCTGGCGCGCAGCAAGCAACTGTCGAATGTGATTGCGGACGATCTGCGCGTCGTAAGGTTTCGGTATGGGGCCTTGCTCGCACAGGTCCTTTCGCGATCAACAGAGCGCTGCACAGTGCCAGTCAACAATACGGCTGGTCCGGGCCGATGTTCGCGTATCCACTTCGCTAATCCAAATCCATCGACGGAGCCGGGCATTTCAATGTCTGAAAAGACAATATCAACGACGGTCTCCGGGTGCATCAGCACCGCTATCGCTTCATCAGCATTAACGGCTTCAACGACCTTATATCCACAGTCGCGAAGGTATTGCGCAATTGGCATACGCACCAAGACCTCGTCTTCCACTAGTAGGATCGTTTCCTGAGCTTTCGTCTCGTTGACCATGTACGATAACGATTGAGGCCGAGTGCGCGTTCCTCGATTGAGAAGCGTCTCAAGGACCGAAAGTTACTACCAATCCGAGAGAGCGACCCCCGTTTCCAAAGAGAACGAGCTTCGTAGTGCGTAACCTTGTGCGCTAGAGTTGAGGCATGTCTTCATTCGACTATAAGGCTCCTGCTGAACTGTTCCTATCAAAGCCCGCGAAGGGTAGCCGCACCAAGTATCGCCGTTTCGCGACTGCGGCTGAGGCGCTCCGTTATGCCGTTGAGGACTTACGGATACCCAAAGCCTTCGGTGCATGGCTTGAGGTCGGGGATGAGCGCTTCAGCAGCAGCGAAATCCAACGCCTGTACGAAGCTGATGATTATCCGTTGCGCAAATCTCTGAGCGACTGAACGCAGCGGCGCGACCTCTTGGGGCCGGCTCCCCTTCCTGGGAAAACTCAGGGATTTCAAGGCCACGCCTGGCTTTCAGAGAAGAGATAAACCCTCGGCTCCGTCGTATGACCTCAGCGGGCATTGTCAGCCTCTGGAAATCCTGAGGTCCATAGAACCCGTGAATACCCTCAGTGGCCTTGCGCCACCTGTAGCAGCCTCTAGCTCCCTCGCGCCCTCTCCGAACCCCGACGCCACCCAGGACCTCTCTCCGAGCCCCTCCGACGATGATATGCTCCAAGGCGAAGCTCGGGCGACATTATGGACATCGTGGTCTGGCTGCGGAGCCTTGGCCTTGGACAATATGAGGGGGCGTTCCGCGAGAACGAGATTGACGAAACGATCCTGCCGAATATGACGGCGGAAGACCTGAAGGATTTGGGCGTCGGCATCGTCGGGCATCGCCGTAAAATCCTTGACGCCATTGCCGCGCTGCGT
>CAWDZD010000036.1:0-9717 GCA_963806465.1 uncultured Alphaproteobacteria bacterium
CGGTGCCAAAGATTGGGCGCAACGATCCTTGTCCATGTGCAATTAGTAAAGAAATTCAAGCAATGCTGTGGTAGGACCGCGCTGCATTAACTGCTTCATTCCATTGTCGCCACAATTTACGCTCATCAAGAAGCTGCGGAAGAACTGACTAAAAGGCGCCACGCAAAGCGCCCAAGGCGAGATGGTCGACTTCAGAATTCGGTCCGAGACCAAATCAGGAAAATAGCTATGTCCGACGATGAGATGAAAGCCGAACTGGAACGCCTCCGCAACGAAAACGCAGCCCTTAAAAAGGGGTCGTCTTCTGGTATCCGCATGAAAGTAAGCGAAAAGGGCGCAGTCTCGATCTACGGCATGGGGCGATTTCCTGTGACCTTATATAAAGAACAGTGGCTAAGGCTGCTGGAAATGGCGAACGACATTCGCGCTTTCATTGCAGCGAACGAAGCCAAATTGAAGGTGAAGGAGTAGAATGCCGGGACGCCTGTTGATCAGATCGAACGCTTTTATGCGCGTCACCTGCCGCTATCTCGGGAGATGGCAACCAACCGGCAGACCTTTTGGCGGCAACGATGTAAGTTAGTGCGCCGTCTCGTCGCCAGCGTCGCGCAATTTGACATGGCTATTCGGAAACTCTTGTCTGAGCTGCAATCCGGCAGTCAGCGCCTTGACGAAAAGCCGATATTCGGCTTTCGCCTGTCCGTCTACTTCGACGACGTAGCGTTCGGCGGCGGCTCGTTTGCGATTTCGATCTTCATAGAGATCACCGTCAATCGCTCCGGCAGCCGATCAATTGAAACGAATTGCTCGGCTGGAAGTCGCCATTGTTTAAACATCTAAGTTAATTTTCCATTAACGCTCGGCCACGCCTCCCTGACGTATCTTTGAAGACTGTTTTGCGCTAAGTAATTGTGTTAGCTAGCAAATTGAAGAGTTGTCCACAAATGGTTAACAATGTGTTAATTTGATTGGTCGCGTGGAGGACGTTTACAGATGGACGAACTTCCGCAGGTGGGACTAATTCGCACCGGTGGCAAGCGACTTCGTCTCTGTGCGAAGTGCTGGACCGAGATGATTACCATCAGGTCATTGCAGTATATGAGTGAGCGATGTGTCCGCCACTCTGGGTCTTGCGAAGTGTGCGGCTTTGAATTTAAGGTTGGCGTCTCTGCCGATAAATTAAAGCCGAAAACCCCACCACGCGCTGGCCAAGCGAGCGCGTGAACTCAAACATCGCGAGACCTTAAAGCATGTCGCCGAGAGCAACTCGGTATCACCGCTCATTCGCATCACGAGCATTTTTCTCAGGCGGCAAAATCTCTTGGATACAAACCTGATCAATGAGGTGCTCGCGCTTTAAATCGGTCAGATGCGCTCGCTTTTCATCGTTGGTCAGATTCGCGCCAATTCCATTGGTCATCACCATTACGAGGCTACGGTCGTTCATATCCAACCAGTAGCCTCGACGAACGAGCTTGTTCTGAGCGTCCCGAGCGAACGGGCTATCGGGTTCAGCGCCAAGGTCAGGTTCGTAAAAGCGGGGCATGAACGGCAACTACACAAACAACGCACTAATCAAGCGAGCTTTTGAACGCCATCTTGACCCCACCTGACGCTTCTTTGGTATACGCCTCGCCGAGACTCGCCGCTTGCTTCCCAAGTGCATTCAGTTGCGAATGCATAAATGCCGTCTGAATTCGAAACGCTTCTTCAAAATCCTTCGCCTGAACTTAACCTTTTGACCAGCTCATGCATAGCTGTGATGTTTTGAACACCCTGATCCTTTAGTTTTTCGCCGAGGTCCGTCCCGCCCGAAGGAAACGACGAAACGGTCTTCCTAAGGAAATCAAAATAGGTGTCCAAGGCTTGATGCGCTTGCGCCATAGCCTGCTTGCTAAAGACGTCCAATCGATTCGCAGCTTTTTTATCTTTTGCCATAGTTTTGCACTCCCATCTGCCGTGAGCGCATACAATACGGCAAATACTGACCTACGTCATCCGATTGCGAAGTGAAGGGCGGATTTCGGTAAAACTATTGAGGCAAGAGCGCACGCCTTTTGGAAAGCGCCGAACCCATCGGAAAATCCGGAAACATTAATAGCGATGTGATTTGATACTTGGGAGTTGCATCGAGATCGTGCGGAAAAAAGATATGTATGGTTTCTACGCCGTAGGCATCGTTTGTTTTTAGGAACAATGCAAGCTCATCGACATCATTTTTCGCTTCCAAGAACATATAGCCGGTGCCATTTTTCCAACGCTGTAAAAGATTAGATGAATTATTTTGCCCATTGTTTTTCTGAAACAAAACAGGAATAACATTTTTGCGACTTCCGAACGTTCCATCAAAGGGTACAAGTACCACGCCGACGATCCCTGACTTATCCCCTTGATCACAAACGAAGCCGAGTTCTGAAGTTGCGACCTTATTGTCGAGTGATGCCGGCTGTTTAAATGTTAGCGTAAGCACAGAGCTTCGCGGTTGTTCGAGCAACCACTCGCCATAACGAGCTGCCGCAATTGCAGCAGGTACGCTCAAATACAACACCACTGCTGTGGATAGGAGGAAACGGCGCATGTTTACCCCAACACCCGCCCCACTTTCAAAGTTACTTATTACGGCCAATGAAGTTTGGGCTTAGTGCAGCAGTAGCATTGCATCATCGTGGCGCGCAAAAGAAAAGAGGAGCTGTTTCGAGCAGCTCCCCTACAAAACCCGAGGCGCGCCTTCCAGTACCCGAGCCGCAGTTAATTCTCCGGTTTGTTGGCGTGTTACGCCGCGCTGCCTCAATACAGTCCAAGCTCTCAGTGCTGGAGGGTATCTGCCCATCGAAGAGTCATTGCAGTATCGCGATCGCCTTGAACGAGTGGCCAGTGGCGATAAACTTGGGGGCTCTATCGACAAACAAACTAGGAAGCGCCATGTCCGACGAAGAACTTAAATCCGAACTCGAGCGCCTTCGCAACGAAAACGCCGCTCTCAAAAAGGGGGCGTCCACGGGCATCCGCATGAAGGTCAGCGAAAAGGGAGCACTCTCGATCTACGGCATGGGGCGCTTTCCGGTGACCTTATATAAAGAACAGTGGCTGAAGCTTTTGGATATGTCGACTGACATTCGCGCGTTCATCGCCGCGAACGAAGCGCAGTTGAAGACGAAGGATTAAAATGGCTGGTGTTGGGTAATTTGAGAAAGCAGAGAATTCAAATCATGATCGATAGATAACGCTGTCGCCAACGTCTTATCGTCACCTAACAAGCGCGCCTCGCTTGGTTACGCACAACCCAGTCGGTAAATAGACGGTGCTCGAGTTCGTTGTTGGCAGCGCAGCAAACGCCATTCGATTCATTCGATCACTTCCGCGGCCAGCGTCTTCTTGAATTTGGAATGCGAGCGTTTTCGCGGTCTAGATCCGTCTTAGGCCGTTCTTGTCTAGTACTGCCCTTTGGGATCCAGACCGAGCGCGTACTGTCCGTACATCGTGCTCACAGCGTCCCATGTCAGGCTGACATGCAGCGCACCTGCATGAATATCTCGCCAAGCGCGCTGTATTGGCTTCGCTGTGAAAATTCCTTGCCCACCCGCGGCTTGGAACAACGCGTCGATGGCTTGCACAACCAATCGCACACTAAAGGATTGGCTCAGCCGGTTGCGGAGCCGAAGATCCAGATCCGCTTGTTTTCCGACTGCTGCCGCGGCCAACGCATTTTCCAAAGCTCGTAGCATCATCAGGCGTGCAGCTTCGATCGATCCGGAAGCTTCAGCCACGCGGCCTTGGATTGTCGCAAATTCCGCCATGCGATTGTTGCCGCCGGCGACTGCGCCACGCGTACTGCGGACCTTCGCCATATCGATAAAATCGGCAAGTGCGCCCTCCGCCGCGCCTAACAGCGGTGAAACGAGAGCGAACGGCAAGGCTGAAAGCATCGACTGTCGATATAGCGGATTATTGTGAACCTTAGCGCCAGGCGTTGTCCCAGCCAGTAGGTCACTCACAGCCACAACCCGATGTGCGGGCACGAAGGCGTCGGCGGCAACGGAGTTCTTGCTGCCCGTGCCGGCCAAACCCATCGTGAACCAGTTATCATCAAGCCGGACATCGCCAATCGGTAGCAGGAAGAATGCGGGATTGGCAGGTCGTTCTTCGATTGGCGGAACGATCCCACCGAGCACAAGCCATCGCGCATGATCGCATCCGCTGGTGAAGTTCCAAACACCAGACAGACTATATCCTCCGTCGACAGCGACGGCTTTGCCGACAGGCGCATATGAACCGAACGCGATAGCTTCTGGGTCCGAAAAATACTCGTCCTGAGCCTGCTTGGGAAACGTAGCTATCAGCCACTGATGAACAATTCCCAAGCTGAAAACCCAACCCGAGGAACCGCAACCCGCCGCGACCGCGGCGACGATCCGAACCAAGGCATCGAAACCATATTCATAGCCGCCATACATGGCAGGCTGCATGATCCGGAAAAAACTGGCATCCCGCATCTGCGCAATCGCTTCGGCCGACACCTGCCGATTAGCTTCGGTCCGCTCTGCGATATGGCGGACCAAAGTACCGGTTTTTCTCGCACGGCTTACAAGCTCTTCGACGCTTGGTGGGGGCACGGCGGTACTTAGGCTGGTGAGCGACACGATCCACTCTGGTTTTGTACGAAAGCCTGATCGATGCCATTAGATTTGCGGGTGCATCGTCTGATTTGTGAGCGGGATCGGTGCAATCAGTTTCGCCACAACTGACGCGTAGCAATGCGGGCGCCTTCAGACAGCGCCTGCAATTTGGCCCAAGCAATCCCTGGTACGATTGGCGTATGAGCAGCAAAAGTGGCGAATCCGCAGTCGGTTCCTGCGATGACGTTCTCTCGCCCCACAAGTTCCGCGAACCGCACGATACGCTGCGCGACCAGATCGGGGTGTTCGATGTAATTTGTGCATGAGTTGATGACACCCGGGATTAGGACCTTGCCTGGAGGCAGCTTGACCTTTTCGAAGATCGTCCATTCGTGTTCGTGCCGCGGATTAGCCGCCTCGAACGATATCGCACCCACGTTCGCATCGAAAACTGGCTCGATGATGTCGCGTAGCGGTACGTCATGATGGTGTGGGCCTTCATAATTGCCCCAGCACAAATGTAGCCGGATTCGATCCGATGGAATGTTGGCGACCGCTCGGTTGATGGCTGCGACGTGGAGCTCAACGACCTTAACAAATTCTGCTGTGGTGTTTTGGGCAAAGCGTGTATGGCGGCCGACAGCCAGATCGGGGCAATCGAGCTGCAAAATGAAGCCCGCCCTATGGACAGCCTCATATTCCTCCTTCATGACGTCCGCCAAGACTTTGAGATACTCTTCGTGGCTCGAATAATATTTGTTTTCAAGAAAAAGCGCGATGACGCCCGGCGATGCCGCGGTCATAAACGCTTCGCGCGGCTTTTGCCCATCTAACGCCGCTTTGAGACGACTAACGTCCTTCTGCGTTGCGTCGCGGTCCTTCCAGGCGACGGGACCATCGCACGCTGGAGTTTTCAGCGTGATCACTCCCTTCGCCTCAACCACGAAGCGCTCCACGAATTCGGGAAAGTCGCCAAAGTCGCTCGTCGGGGGAAACGAGCCCACTCCATTGAACCCTACGAGCCGGTCTTTGACATAAGTTGCATAGCCGATCTTACTCATTTCGCCATCATTGACGACGTCGACGCCGCACTCAATCTGCTTACGAACAATATCCCGCGTAGCATCGGCGGTCGTCGACTCAAACTGCGCGGCATCAACCGCTTGACCATCATCTTTCGCCGTTAGTAGGTCGAACAGCGCTTTAGGTCGCGGCAGGCTTCCGGTATGCGTTGTGAGAATCTTATCGGTGCTTAGTTGCATGACCTTCCTCCCATGTGCGGTTTATCGCGACATTGGCTACGGCGTCGGCAAGCCGATGTGCGGCGGGATTGGATTAGGCAGATAATCGCCCGCTCGGATCGATTTCTGCAATGTCTTGAAATCCGAGCCCGACTTCATTTTCTCGTAGACGCGAGCCGGGTCGAAGAAGGTACCGATCGGGTTAGCGGCAAAGTCGGCGGACGTACGCATGAATTCGGCTGACTTCGCCCAATCGCCGAAATTGTCGCTTTGCAGCTCAACGAAATTTCCCTCCGGATCTTTGTAGTAAAGAGAAATCGTCAGCCCGTGATCGAGACAAAATGCGGGTTCGACGCCTGCCTTCCGCAAGCGGTCGAACGATTCCATTAAATCTTCGAAGCTTTCGTACTCGAACGCACAGTGGTGCATCCCGTTGTGGTTCACTTTTTGGGCATCGTCCGAAAGACCCGGCACAGCCAAGAAGGCTATCCGGTGATTGGCCGCGTCGTTGGTGGTCCAGGCGGCGACTTGATCTCTGAATTGCACCTGAGCGCCGATAACAATGCCGTACCAGGCAATCATCTCGTCGAGATGGCTGGTTTTGATGGTCACGTGGTGAAGCTTCGGCTTGATCATCGGGCTTATCTCCCTTTTGCAGGCGCCGATGCCAATCTAATTGATAAAATTGTGCTCGGCGAATTGCGCAACAGCCGGACGCTCTTACAAATTTGACATGGCCTCCGCGAGTTTATCCGGCATCGACAGGAAGGGAGAATGGCTCGCGTGCAAGCTTCTGACGTCAACTGGCGGAGACTTTGCGATCATATCCCGTTGCATGTCGATAGAGAGCGCACGATCGTCGATGCACTCCACATAGACGCGCGGAATTCGGCCGAACCGCTGCGGCGTCAAGTTCACCTTCGTCATGAGTGCTGCGAGCGCCTGAGGCCGCAGCCGTGCGCTTGCGTCGGCGACGTCTGCATCGGTGCAATCGTGATAAAAGATCTCCCGCACCTTATCGGGCATGATAGTTCCACTGATCCGCTCTGCATCGAAAATCATGCTCACGGGCACGACGGGCTTCGGATTGCGATTTTCGATGTCGAGCAGCGCTTCGCCGTCTCGCGGCAGGAATGCGCTCAAATATACCAGCGCCTTAATGCGGTCAGGCACTTTCTCGCCAGTAGCCGAGATGGGAATTCCACCCAAGGAGTGGCCAACCAATACGACCTTCCCAGGAAGATCCGCCATCTCCGCTATAATTCTGTCGACCATGGTGTCTAACGTTACTTCCTTGAGTGGCGTTCGGTCCTCGCCCTGACCAGGCAAATCGATCGCCTTCGCGCGGTGGCCGCGCCTCTCTAGCTCGGCAACGGTCTTACGCCAGCACCAAGCGCCATGAAACGCCCCATGGACCAGCAAGAACTGTGACATGCGCACCCTCCCTGGTATGGCCGGTGATGCCCGGCCATTTTTTCTGCCGCGCATACTAAACGGGCAGCCGATTATGGTAAGATAGCGGTTGTGCCTTTCCGATAGCGAATTGCTATCACAGCTCCAAGGCACTTTCGCAATCTCCCCGGAGGGAGCCTCGTTGAAGCTGCACCATTTCCGCGACGCTGTGGCCATCGCCGAACACGGCAGCCTTCGCGCTGCGGCTCGTCACCTTGGGATCGCTCAACCAACTCTTACACGCGGCCTGTCGGAACTGGAGCGAGAACTCGGCGCGCCGCTTTTCGAGCGCCGATCAAAGGGTATGCTCGCGACACCGCTAGGTGAGGCGTTCGTAAGACGTGCGACCGCCATTTTGAATGATGTCCGGCGAACCCGGGACGAATTTGAGCAGCTGCGGGGCAACGCGGTTGGTTCCATCACGGTTGGGCTTTCGATCGCGGCCCATCTTTGGCTTCTGCCCAAAGTGTTGGAGCCCTTTCGGCGACGGTTTCCAAAGGTCCACCTTCATATTATCGAGGGGTTCTATCCGGCGCTTGAGCAAGGACTTCAGGATGGCAGCATCGATTTCTATGTCGGGCCAGATCCGGGGCTCAATCTCCCACGGGCTCTTTATAAGCAGGTCCTGCTTTCGGGCCGGCGAGCCGTCCTGTGTCGGTCAAGACATCCGCTTGCAAATGCGACTTCGCTCAAGGACCTGATCAACGCAGAATGGATCACGACGTCGATAACGCCGAGGGCGGAAAAAGAGCTCGGCGTGCTTTTCAAGCGCTACGGGCTGCCGCAGCCGACGCTGGCGATGCGCAGTCAGTCGGCGCTCACATTATTGACGTGTCTTGCGCATTCCGACCTTCTAGCGATGGCCCCCGCGCAATGGACAATGTCGCCATTCGCCAATCGCGTCTTGACGGCGATCCACGTGAAGGAAGAACTGTCCGCGCCCGCCATTATTTTCGTGACCAGATCCGACGTCCCACCGTCTCCCGCTGCAAGTTTTCTCATCGATCTCATCAAACGCGCTGCAGGCCATATCGGATCGAACCAAGATCAGGGGAACCGCGAACCGAGACCAATTATTCCGCTGCCGGTTCCTTCAAGGGGTCCTTAATAGCTTCGAAAGTTGCGAACTCAACGGCCCAGGGCTCGCCATTCACCTTCTCGACTTTCCGGATATAGACGTCCTGCACGATATCGCGAGTGCGCGGATCAATCGAGGTGGGTCCGCGCGGACTTTCCCATTTCATGCCCTTCATCGCTTCGATCACCGTATCGGCATCGATCTTGCCGCCGGTCTTTTCCAGGGCTTGGTAGATCAAATGCATGCCATCATAGCCGCCCACAGAAATGAAGTTCGCACGGTGACCAGTGGCTTTTGCATAGGCCGCAACATAATCCTTGTTGGTCCGTGAGGCGTGCGCAGCCGAATAGAAACCTGCAGTGACCACGCCAAGGAAAGTGTCGCCGGTCCCGGGCAGGTCGTCGTCGTCGACGATGTCGCCGGTGCCGACCAGCTTGATGCCCGATTTATCGAGTCCACGTTCGGCGAACTGCCTTGCGAGCGTTCCGGCCTGTCCAGCCGGCACGAACACGAACAGCGTGTCGGGTCGAAGATCGCGCGCGCGTTGCAGGAATGGCGCGAAGTCCGGATTGGCGAGTGGCACCCTAAGCGTGTCTAGGACTTGGCCGCCGCCCTTGATGAAATGCTGTTCGAAAACCTTGCTCGCCTCGGTGCCTGGGGTCCAATCAGTGACGATGGCGACCGCTTTCTTGCTGCCGTTTTGGATCGCCCAATCGGCGATGATTCCGGATTGCTGGCCCAGCGTAAAGCTCGTGCGCACGTAGTAGGGCGAGCGTTCGGTCACGACCGAAGTCCCTGACACCATCACCACCGTCGCAACCTTTCCCTCCGTGGAGAGCGGCGCCATCGCCATAGCGGTCGGGGTCGTACCAGCGCCGAGGAAACTCACTCTATCTTTGACGATCAGTTCTTGGGCGAGGCGCTTGCCGTTATCGGGCACGCCGCCATCATCTCGGATGATTAGCTCTATCTTCTGACCTGCGACCGTGTCGCCATGCTGCTGAATGTATAGCTTGGCACCAGCGGCAACTTCCCTCCCGACCGCAGCGAACGCCCCAGTCATCGGAATTACGACACCGATTTTGACCGCATCTTGTGCGGTGGCACTGCCGACTTCGATCCCTGAGATCGCAGCAGCGAGATAGCTTACGACGACAAACCATCGATGCATGTCGTTATCCCTTCGGAACGGATGCAATTTACTTTCTGATCGCTCGCCCGCCGGAGGCACAATCGCTGCCATTGAACTTGCGGAATGTCGGCAGGTCCCGTTAGCCAGCTCTATACCGAGGCTACGCTAGTTTCGAGGCTCCGTGGAGGGCGCGACATC
>CAWDZD010000037.1:0-44598 GCA_963806465.1 uncultured Alphaproteobacteria bacterium
ACGGGATAGACCGAGCGCCGGCCACCCTAGCTGACCCGCGCAAAGACAACCCACCGTTTCGTCACATCAACAAAGTTCCGTACTACGCGAGTTCTGATCTTGATGATTGGGTTCGGCGGAAACTCAGCGCGGTGAAGCAGCCTATTGCGAAGGAGATGTCGCCGGCTCCCATTAGCTCTCTTTCGAAGCAGGTCGCTGCCACGGCGCCGGCGAGCCAAGGCGATGAGTCCGTGGCATGACTGGGGTCGCTGTAACTGACATGGCACCTGCGGAACAGTACCGGCCAAGCTCAGAGGACGAAGAGGCTTGGCGTGCGTTCTCGAAACCCGATGGTGCTAAGGTCGATGAGAGGGGCAATATACTATTGCGGGTCGCGGGACATTGTGGGTCAGCGGACGTCACCATTCCTTATCAAATTTGGCGCAAAATGCCGCGGCCGGTGGCAGCATTTGCCTGCCTCAACATCCAGGAGAGTTGCCGACCCAGGGCATCCAGCAGCCGTCATCCCGCGGGCGGTGTGGCCAAACCGCGAAACGCGGCTTGATCAGGCGGCCTCCGGAAATGAGCAAGTCGCAGGCGCAGTGTATCTCGACCGAAGTGTTGACTCACAACACTGCCTATCCCGTTTGTGCAATTTCCCGCACTTAAACTGGTGATGCCTAATCGGGAAATCGTCTGCACTGGGTGGATTCCCCTTTATAAACGAAATAGCGCCAAAATCCGCGCCGATCATTCAAGAAAAATCTAGAGTACCTTATTTGATCGCCGGCACGCTCAAGGAAGCTGAACTAATCAACAAGAAGCTGCGGGAAGAGCGGCTTAAGAACGGGCAAAGCACGGTCGGGAAGCAGAGATCCTCTGCGCATATTGGTACACTTGGGCCGGCACTCCTTTTAGACGACGACGGCGTCGTGTTCGACCGAGAAGCAGCACTGAGAGCGCTTGGAGCTGCGGCCGTCATCTATAGCTCTCATTCATATAGCTTCGGGAAATGGGGTGGGCGCGTTGTTTTGTTCTTGAGCAGGCCGATCACTGCCGCCGAATACCCTACTCTCTGGGACGGCATCAACAAACTGCTGGGCGGAGGATTTGATAAAGCAGGGCGAAGTTGTTCGCAGTGCTATGGCCAACATGCGCGGCGAAGTGACCAAGCTCCGCACCGACGTCTGATAATCGAAGGTGCTGCGCTGAATGCCGATGCACTGATTGAGCTCGGCCAATCCTTAAAGCCTGTACAAGCACAAGCCGCCGGCGCCGAGGTTAAAAGTCTAACCGAAGGGAACTCCTGGTTTGAAAAGCTGCCACCGGAACAGAAAGACGAAGCTATTCGGCATGCGTTGAAGGTCCTTGCAGAGAAGACCGATATTCTCAAATTAACGGCGCACGGGGGCGACAACCTTGAATACTACAAGCTTATCACTGCGGTGTCCGTATCCGGCGCCCCACACGCCGAGGACCTTTTTGTCGAATTTGCCTCAAAAGTTGAGGACGCCGATACCGAAGAAGCACTTCGAGAAAACTTTAAGCGCTGTCAGACCGACGCGAACGGCGCTATCACCGTGCGCACGTTGCTGAGCTTGGCACAACAAAATGGAGCCAGCTTTGATCAGTGGCTGCCCGTTCCGCTGCTGCCGCCTGAGAAACGAAAACCTTTGAGAGGTGGTACATACAGCCGCGACGAAGCGTTGGAGCTAATAAATTCGCATTACCTTATTGGTAAGTCGGACCAAGAAGTCAGTATTTTCCGTATCAAAGATGATGGACTGCTGGCGTTTACCCCGGCGGAACAATTCAAACTGCACGTTGCCAATATCTTCGTGAGGCAGTCTAGGGGACCAGCAAAGCCCGTCGAAAAATTTTGGAGAGAAAATCCGCGACGTCACCAACGAAGAATAGTCTTCAAGCCGGGCAGCACGACGGAGCCGGACGAGTTCAACCTGTGGCGTGGGTTTGGGGTCGAACCGGGAAAAGGGCGGCAAAAACAAGAGCGCCTGTTGCAGCACATCTGGTTGGTCATCTGCCGACGCGACAAAGGCAAGTTCGAATATCTCATTCGCTGGCTCGCCTTTGCCGTGCAAAACCCGGATAAACATCCCGGCACCATTGTCGTCCTTAAGAGCCGTAAGCAGGGCACTGGCAAGAGCACCCTCGGTGTCGTGATGCTGACGATTTTTGGGCAACACGGTACGCTCATTGATGACCACGACCGGCTGCTTGGACGTTTTAACGATTGGGTTGAACCCGTGAGTTTCATCTTGGCTGAGGAGATCCTATGGGCTGGCGATCACAAGACAGCGGACAAACTCAAGTCGCGCGTCACCGCCAATACGTTCCAAATTGAACATAAGGGAGGTGCCGTCCGTCAGATACCAAATAGGCTGCATCTCATGATGACAACAAACCACGATCATGCAGTCGGGGTCGGAGTCGGGGACCGTCGTTTCGTTGTGTACGACGTCAGTGACGAGCACGCATGCGACAAGACTTGGTTTGAACCGCTCTATCGCGACCTCGAGGACGGCGGCTATGGCGAGTTTCTGTGTCTTCTGCAAAACATAAAGCTCAACGACTGGCATCCGCGAGAAATACTCAAGACAGCCGAGACCACCGAGCAGCAGCGCATGAGCGGCGACAGTATTACGCAGTGGTCGCAGGCTTGTGTCGAAGCTGACGTGATTGTCGGTGACGCCCCCCATGCAACACCGCGGGAGTGCCCTCTAGAGAGCCGTGTCCCCACGGAGGTGCTTCGGCAGGCGTACACCGCATATTGTAAACAACAAGGCTTGCGGGCCGCCAACCACGAGGTTTTCGGCGCGGCCTGCGTGCAAATGTTCGGACCACGCAAGCGCCTATCGCTGCCTAGACAGGTAGTAGTGTTTTGTGAACCGGTGACGACACCACCGGATGTCACCGTCCGAAGCGCGAATGAAACGGCGGAAGACCTCCATCGTGCAAAGCCGAACACGACGGTAGCAGCGCACGAAAGGCGTCCATGGGGTTATGACGTGCCTGACGGCGAGACATGGCAGAAGAAGATCGATGCCCGGCTTGGCATCACGAAATAGCCGCTCGGCGGCGCCGGCGTCGGATCCTGTCCCACGCTGTCTCACTTCGCCAGCAGGTGGGACAGCAAGAAGGGCCTGAAGATTGGGCACTTGTCTCACCTGTCTCACTTGTCTCACTTATTTTTTAACACTGGTAGAAGAAGATAGACAGGTAAAGAATGGGTGGTGGGGGATGGAGAACGGAAGGTGGGGAGGCATATGGGAGCAGAAAGTTGGCAAGCGCCCCTGCCTCTGAGACAGGTGAGACAAGTGCAGCAACCGCGCGCCTTGCAGGTGAGACACTAGGGGTGAGACACAGGTGAGACAAGTGGGACAGCTGGAGCTCGCTCAGCGCACGGACGAGTCTCTGGTCCGTACGGTGACAGGGTCTCACTGGTTTGACGCCGACTACTCCGCCGCCGTCCCAGCGGTCACACCCTGAAACCAGCTACACCGTCGACTGGCCCCACCGGCGTTCGGCATGCCGCACGCGCAATGCGTCGTGCTCCAGGCGCGATGCCCCGCCCTGAACTCAGCGGTGGGCGTGGACTCGTTTTTAGCTGCCGATGGCTAGGGAGTGGCGGCACTGGCTTCAGGCGCACCGGGGAGTCTGTAAAGGCGATTGCAAGTCTTTGTGACAGGTGAAACGGTGGCGGTTCGACACACGTCCTGGGTTTCACCGTTTAAGGGTTACAGCGTCGAAGCGTCACCATGCGCCGCGGGTTAAAAGTTTCTTTTCAGAACCTTAAGTCCCAACACGCGGAGACAGATCGAAACAACACCAGACGCCTACCGGAGGATAAACAGACGCGGAGACAGATCAAAACAACACCAGGCGCCTACCGGAGGATAAACAGTAGGTCTGGTGACACGGGTGAAGCTAGCTACCGTGTACTCATAAAATCCAGCCCAATGTCCGCATCAGTCCGAAAGCGACCGAATTGCCGCGCGGCAGCGAAATGACGCTTTGGGCCAGGAAGCGACATCAGCCCGCACTATTCGATCACCTCATCGGCTCGTGCGAGCAGCGACGGCGGCAGGGTGAGGCCAAGCGCCTTGGCGGTCTTTAGATTGATCGCCAATTCGTACGTGGTCGGTGCCTGCACGGGCAGGTCGGCCGCCTTCTCGCCTTTGAGGATGCGGTCGACGTAGCCCGCCGCTCGCCGAAATACATCGATCGGATCAGGCCCGTAGGAGATAAGGCCGCCGCTGGTGACGAAGTAGCGGAAAGGGTAGACCGCAGGCAACCGATGCCGAGCCGCAAGCATGACGATTAGTTCGCGATGACCCGCCGCCGACGAACTCCCCGTCACGATCAGGCCGCCATTTAACTCGCGCGCGAATGTAGCGACGTCGCGCTCGATCTCGCCGCCGTCGCGCACGTCGATCGGGCTCAACTCCACCCCTAATGACGACGGCGCCATAGCCTGGATCGCGGCGAACTGGCCGATCCCGGCGGCTAGCGCGGGATCGCGAAGGATGGCAATTCGCGTCAGGTTGGGCGCTATCTCTTTGAGCAGTTCCAGCCATTTTCCGCTGAGGCTGTATTCGAACGCGGTAAATCCGGTGGCGTTGCCGCCTGGGCGCGCCAACCTCGCGACATAGCCGGCCCCGACCGGGTCGATGACATTCACGAACACGATCGGCACGGTACGAGTTGTTTGCAGCAACCCTGCCACGCCCGTGCTGCCGGAGGCCACGATGACGTCGGGCGCGAGCGCGACCAATTCCGCCGCGTATGTGCGAGAGCGGTCGGCATCGGCCGCAGCCCAGCGGTAGTCGATCCGCACGTTGCGGCCGTCCGTCCAGCCCAATTTTTGCAACCCCTGCAGGAAGGCCGCGAAGCGAGCCTGTTCTTCGGGATCGCCCGCGGCCCTGCTCATGAGCACGCCGACGCGACGCACCCGGTCGGCCTGTTGCGCGCGCGCAGCGCGTGGCCCGGCGAGGGCCGCGACGCCAAAAAGGGTAATGAATTCGCGCCGCCGCATGGGTCCCTCAGAACACGCATTGCCCACCGCCCAAAGCGTATCACTTTACGACCGTGCTACGAGTGAGAAATAGACACCGCACCGGCCTTGGACGCCGTAGGCCGAACGAACGTCGCCTTCGGGTCATCGAACGGACACCGCTGATAAGACCCTACTTGATCCAGACTTAACCGTATTCAACGCGAATTTTTGCGGGCGGGTGTTGCGGCAATTCTTCCGGCGAAACCGTCGCCAGAGCGCTCAATCTGTCCCTTACGCAGCGCGGCAAAAACCGCGCCGCGTCCGGAACACGCCGCTACTTTTTTTCGGCGGGACGGCCGTACATCCCGACCAGGGTCGCTTTGGCGAGCGTATGGAAATGCAGTTCGAACCCGACGAGCGCGGCTGACACGTTGTGGTCCTTGGCGTATTGCAGCTTCTCTTCATCGACTGCGAACACCGTGAAGATGTAGCGATGCGACGTTCCGTCGGCCGGCGGGCAGGGGCCGATCCAGCCGTCGGTACCTACATCGTTCCGGCTCTGAATGGCGCCCTCGGGCATGAGCTTGGCCTTGACATCACCGGCGTTCTTCGGGATCGAGGTGGTTCCTGCCGGAATGTTGAACACCACCCAATGCCAGAAGCCGCTGCCCGTCGGCGCATCCGGATCGTAGTTGGTGAGGGCGAAGCTCTTGGTCCCGCTCGGCGCCCCGCTCCAGCTCAAGGACGGAGAAATATTGCCGCCTTTGCAGCCGAAGCCAAATTCGGCGCTCAGCACCTGCTCGTCCTTTATGGCCCCGCCGTCGCTGACATCCGCGCTTGTCAAGCTCATGTTTTGCGCATAAGCCGCTTGTGCGCCGAGCGCGCTGAAGGCCAGAACCGCCGCCCCTAATGCTACTCTATTCATCGTTCCTCTCCCTTCGTTTGAGGCCGACATTCCCCGAATGAACTCCGGAACGGCGTGGATGATAGCAAGAGGCAGGACTCCCAGGTAGCGATAAAGGTTTGCAAGTCCGTCATCCCGAGCGCACCTTCGCGACGCCCGATCACATGTCTCGACCGTCGGCGACGAACTTATGGCGATCTCACAGCCATGTCACCACGAGATGTAGATGCCGGTTGAATGCCAGCCAATGCAATCTTGGAGACCTTCGATTTCAGTGCTAGTGCTTATCATCCGAACTAGAATGAGGTTCGGTGGCGCTCTTGGGGGTGTTGGACGCGCGAGGCGCCGAGGCACGTTGACCATTCAAACGGAGGCTTGCCATGAGAATGCTGTTTTTGGTCGTCGCGCTGTGTGGATCGGTATTTATCGCCGGCTCTGCGCAAGCTGCCGTTAAGTTTGAAACAGTTAATTACAAGCAGGACGATACGGCGCTTGAAGGCTGGCTCGTATACGACGACGCCATCACCGGTAAGCGCCCGGGCATTGTCATCTTTCCAGCGTGGTGGGGACCGTCGGCCCAGGACAAAGATGTGGCGGAAGGCCTCGCCAAGATGGGTTACGTAGCGTTCGTTGCAGACATCTACGGCAAGGGAGTTCGTCCTGACACGATACCTGCGGCCGCCGCCGAATCCGGCAAATTTTATAAGGACCGACCACTGGTCCTAGCGCGTGCTCAGGCTGCCTTTGATCAATTACGCCAATCTCCAATAACCGATGCCAGCAAGCTTGCAGCCATAGGCTATTGCTTCGGCGGAATGCCGGCGCTCGATCTTGCTCGCAGCGGCGCTCCGCTGGTTGATGTCGTCGTGTTCCACGGCTCACTCGGGACACCGAACCCGGAAAGCGACAAGAACATCAAGGGCCACGTGCTGGCGCTGCATGGCGCTGCCGATCCGATCGTGAACGCGGAAGCGGTCGGCACTTTTGAGAAAGAATTGACTGACGCCGGCGTAGATTGGCAGGTCAATCTCTATGGTGGCGTCATGCACGCCTTTACAGATCATGTACACGTCCAGGCGCCAGACCACGGCATCAAATACGACGCGGCCGCCGACCAACGCTCCTGGCAGGCGATGAGCGACCTTTTCAAGAAAACGTTGTAGTTGGGACTTAGATCGAGACAAAATCGCACTGAAGCATCAAGCGTGGCGGCAGAAGCGGGCGTCTGCTATTCGCAGCCTACAAGTAGAGCCGACGTCAGCACGTCAAAGTCGGTCGAGGTTGGATGTTGCGCAAGATCACAATAAATTTTTTCGCAATCGTGACCTAAAATAACGGTTTGGTGGGTTTGCACTGCAAGTCCCAAACCACAAAGCTCTGACCACCCGAGCGCCAATACCATGTCTCATTCGCATCGACCTTTCCGGTGATGCGATCAACGGTCCCGTCGATGAAGAATAGTATGCTGTCTTTGTTGCCCTTGGTCCCGTGGAAGTTCACGCTATTGGCGTCAAACTCTGTGATCGGTAGCGCGTTGTGAACTCCATCTTCTTCCGTCCAAAAGCCCGCTAGAGTTCTTTGGTCAAAATCCACCACGATCGACATACCCACAACGTCCTTCTTTTCAGGCTCGCCCGGAATGCCGTGCTTGGAAACTTGTCTGCTCGTTACAATGCCAGAGCATCCCAACGTTAGCGGTGCAGCCTGTGCTTGCGCCGAGACAATCGATAGCGCCAGAAAAAATCTCGCCGTAAATGCTCGCACCAGACACTCCAGTCCCTTAGTGGCGCATGGTACGGACAGTAAGGCATTTATCTCTAAAAAGGCAGATTGCCACCGGCCCTCCAGACCGATAGCAATCCGTAGCGTAATTCACAGAGAGGCGCGACGCTGCAATCATGTCCGAGACGGGTCATTTTTGACCGATCCGGCCAGTCTTGCCTGCCGGTTCATGTCCGCTTCGCCCTGAAAGCGGACCTGAGGTTGGCGCGACCGGCAAAAGGCGCGTTAATGACTCCACGCCCTAGACTAGTCCGACCGCAAACAACGGTCGCGCTTATTCGTTGCCGTCCGGTGACACCCTGACGCTAGCGCCACCCGAGGGCCGGCGGCGCTTTGGTACTTTTATTACCTTTGAGCCCGATGGTGGTGAGATGTTCAAACTTTAAGGGAGGCCATCATGGCCAAGATCCGCAAGAAAGGCTCATCCTCGAAAGAATCGCTCGTTGCGAGGATACGTGCAGAATACGATGCTGTGGAGTATCTCAGTAAATTCCCTCCAGGAGTTGCCTTGGTAGTTGCACGCAATGTGGAGAAGACGCTCGCCATTACGTGGGAAGCGGAACAAGAGGAAATGATCCGGCGGGGCGATCCGCGCGAGGTGCTCTGCATGACAGATAGAGACAAGCGAAATCTCGATGACGCAGTCGCCAGAATACCACCGGACGCACAATCCGACGCGGCGGCTGAACAGCACGTTATCCGCCTGCTAGCCAATCTATCGCCCGATGGGGCGTGGTGGGTTGCACACTTAGTTGCCGACTTTGAGGAGGCCAAAATCGAAAACGATCGAAATATGGAAGGCGCAAAGCTCCATCAAATTGCGGCGAGGCCCGACGCTGTGAGCCGAGCTAAGGCCCTAGCTGAGAGTTTTTACGGGGCACCCGTGAACTAGGTCATGACGACATTCATGGAAAGACTGCGAAAAGTGGGGGCCGAACTTGCCGCGACCGAGACGGGCGATCCCTGGCGCCTGCCGTTAGAACGGTTGCACTGTAAAATCGGCGACGATGGCATCGAGCGTATCACTACGCAGCTGTTATTTGATGTCCTCGAGGTCCCCCAACGTAGTCGAGGGGCCGGCGCATGCCGGCGCCTGGCGAAACTAATGGCCGAGCTCGGGTGGACGGCTCTACGCGTCCGGGGCCTCACCCGTGGGGGCTATCTGGAGCAGGTGCGCGGGTACTGCCGCCAGCCGCTCCGCCACTTCTGATCGACGAGTGGCAACCGCCGCCTGGGTCGGTCAATCTATGCCGACCAATACCTCAGATTAACCCCACCATGGCTGGTGTGGCCGCGTGCTAGTTTGAGCATCGCGTGCCGATGCCGGCTTTGGCGCACGACAACCCCGTGTCCAAGTTGGCATTGCCAAGCTCCTTCGAAAGCGGCAACGTGAGCATCCGCGCGGCTGACGTCTGGTGGATTTCCGCCAAATTGGCGGTTATCAGGAGACGACCATGGGCGCCGAGACCACCAAGCCTTCGCTCTATGACCAACTCGGCGGCATCTACGCCATCGCCACCGTGGTCGATGATTTCATCGATCGCATCATGATCGACCCGGCTTTGAATAGTAACCCGTTGGTCGACGAGGCCCATCACCGCGTCGGCAAGGCGGGATTCAAGTATCTGGTGACCGAGATGGTCGGTGGCGCCACCGGCGGACCTCAGAAATACACCGGCCGGTCGATGCGCGACTCGCACGTGGACCTCAAGATAACCGAGGGCGAATGGGTCGCCTTCTGCAAGGACTTCCAGGACACGCTGGACAAGTTCAAGGTCCCCGCAGCGGAGCAGCAGGAGCTGTTCGCTATCGTTCAGAGCACCAAAGCCGACATCGTCAGCATCACCGGTTAAGTCCGGCGCGTTGTTGTTGTGTGCGATCCTGAGGCGAACAGGAGCGCGCCTTGCGCCTAATGGTCGAGGCGGGCAAGAGTGACAGTTTCGGCGGGCTGCTGGTGGAGGACTAAACGATGGTGAGATCGGCGCAAGCTTCTGGCTCGGTGATCGCTCTCCAGCGATATCCGGTCAAATCCATGATGGGTGAGGAGCTGAATGCCGTTGAGGTCAACGAAGTCGGGCTGCTTTGTGATCGTGCCTACGCCATAGTGGACAGCTCCGATGGTAAGGTTGCGAGCGCTAAGAACCCTAGAAAGTGGCCGGATTTGTTCCACTTCCGGGCCGAGTTTGTGGATTCCCCGCAGCCTGGCTCCAAGCCTCCGCCGGTTCGCATCACCTTGCCGGATGGTGCCCTCGTCACAAGCGACCAGGCCGACATCAGCCAGATATTGTCACGCGTTCTCTCTCGCACGGTGACATTCGACGCAGTCAACCATCGCCCTCAGGAGGTTGCGACGATGATCTCTCGCCCCGGGTCGATCGCCAAAGCGGAGGAATACTGGCCAGATATAGAAGGTCTCGACCACAGAGACACGGTCACGGACTTTGCCCTACCGGAGGGCACATTTTTCGACACTGCCGTCGTCCATGTGTTGACCACGGCGACGCTCGACCGGCTCCGGGACGCGTATCCACAAGGGCGTTTCGAGGCACAGCGTTTCCGACCCAATATCGTGGTGCAGACGAAGAACGGCGAGAAGGGTTTCGTGGAGAATGCTTGGATCGGCAAGGTCCTTGCGGTCGGGGATACCGTTCGTCTGAGCATCACTAGCCCCTGTCCCCGCTGCGTTATGACAACACTCCCACAGGGAGATCTCCCGAAGGACGTGGGTATCCTGCGCGCGGCAGCCCAGCACAACAAAGCTAACGTTGGGGTCTATGCTTCCGTATTAGTGGGCGGCAAAGTCCGCCGCGGTGATTCCGTCAGCTTGGAGTAGTCCGAACCGGCGCTCTCCCGCTGCCAGCAGCAAGCCGAGCCGTAAGCCGAGGTGAATTGCGTATGTTTTGATGGGCCCTCCGGAAACTCCATCGCGGCGCCAATGATGCGCTCGGCGGTACACCAGCTCAGACTCCATCGATAGCGGGAAGCCGCCCAAAAGGTAACACGTTTGCACGCTTGCGCGCCTCGTTCGGCGCCACCTTGCCGGCTAGCGCGTGGCCGCTAGGGGACGGCTCGCGGGCGCGCCTGAGAAAGCAGGACGAAGACGTAGAATAGCCAACTACCGATTGCAGACACGGCAGCGGCCACATAGGTCCAAGCAGCAGCCCCCAAAACTTTCTGAACTCCGGCTATTTGCTCATCGCCCCGGATAATATCATGGCTTATCAATAATTCTTGCGCTCTCTTACTGGCATTGAATTCTACTGGCAAAGTGATCAAGGCAAAGAGGGAAGACGACCCGAAGAGAATAATGCCGACCCAGGACAGGGTCGGAAACTGCACTATCATTCCTGCGATAAACAGCCAGGGAGCGGTCTGTGAAGCTAGTTGCACCAGGGGCACGATGTAGGTGCGCGCCTCCAAGGGCAGGTAATCCACGGCATCCTGCAACGCATGCCCCGTTTCATGAGCTGCTATTCCAGCTGCCGCTATACTCGGTGCAAAGTATACTTCCTGGCTTAGCCGCAATGTCTTGGAACGAGGATCATAATGATCGCTCAGCATCCCCGGGGTGGACTCGATTGCTACCTTTTGAAGGCCCTGCGAATCCAGCAACCGACGCGCCACTTGGGCGCCAGTGATGCCGTCCAGCGTCCTGACCTGAGAATACTTTACCATATTGGTTTTGATGCGCCACTGCGCATACGCCCCTAACAGCAGACCAGGAAGAACAAGTATCCAAAAAACCGGATCTGCCAACATCGCGATCTCTCCAGTGGCACGGGTGTGCACCCGGCCGATCGTCTTTATTGTAGACACGGAGCATAAGAGCCCGAAGGCGCCTCCTGCATCACTGGCAAAAAGGTGCCGCGGTAGCAAGGTAGCCTGTGCGGCGCGGTTGGCGTTTGCGTATTGCGCCCTCGCCGCCGTGGGTTCTGTCGGTAGCAAGGTGAAACCGCTGCTCGCTTCGCGCGCTTGTCGTTGTGTGCCGTGCGATCGCTGACGCACGTCATCGCGGCGCGGGCCCTGAACAAGTGACGATTAGACGCGCTCACCCGTTAATACCGCTGGTGCACTGTGCAGTGCCGTCCGGTGGCAGGGTGAAAGGGTTGCGGGCGCTTGCGCAATATCTTCGCACCTTCCTACCTTGAACCCGCGACTATCTGAAAGATGACAGGGTAAGATCGTGGGCCGCAAGTTTGTAAACTGTGCCTCGTCATGGTGCGTTAAAGACACTGTACGGCTAGGCGTCTCGATTTTGCAGCCGACAGGTACCCCTTCAGGCGACTTCGAGCGCGTTTGCGGGTAGCCCATCGCTAGCTTGCCGCTTGGCGATCTCCGCGGCCATCAGCTCCTTTTTCGACAATTTCCCTACCGGCGTCCTGGGCAGGCTGGCACGAATTTCCATCTCGGACGGCATCTCGTATTTCGCGAGCCTGTCCGCCAGAAAAGCCCTTAGTTCATCGATCCCGAACGGCGGGTGTCCCGGCTTGAGTGCGATAAATGTCTTAGCGGACTGGCCACGGTAGGCATCCGGAATGCCGATGACTGTCACCTCGGCCACGCCGGGATGTTCGTAGATCGCCTCCTCAATGTTGCGCGGGAACACGTTAAAACCGCCAGACAGGATCATGTCCTTCTTGCGGTCGAACAAGGTGACGAAGCCGTCCTGGTCGAGGAAACCAATGTCGCCGGTATGAAAGCGGCCGCCTCGAAACGCATCCTCTGTCGCCTCGGGCTTTTTCCAATACCCCTTCATTATCTGCGGCCCGCGGAAGCAGATTTCGCCCCTCTCGCCCACTGGCAGCTCGCAAAAGCAATGCCGTGGGGCCGTAACACCGAGCGCACTGTGATATCCCGAAGCAACTGCGCGGCGCGTGGTCCGTTAGGCGGCAAAACCACCTTCCTCCGGTATTTCGGGCGATGATACATGGCCGGCAAGTGAGCGCTGCGACACGATCCATAATCAAATAACGATTGGCCCAGAGGACCGGAGAACCCAGAACGCTGAGCGCTGTGGCGCCATGCTTTCGCGGAGTCGATGGCTGCGAGCGATGAATTGAAAGCTCGATGTCGCGTGAGCGGGCCAACTCTTGCAGGACGCGAAGCTGCACGTCTGACGTTGTGTTGGGATCGGCAAGGGCCGCCATCCTGCGTAGCCCTGGAACGCTGCCAATCGTCGTCCTTGATGAACTGAACACTCACTACGACATAGCCGGGCTACTCAGGCGAATACCGTGCGCTCAATCAGCCACCAAAGACCGAGCACGAGGATCACTGCCGAACCGGAATACACCAGAGCCGGATGGCGTCCTTTGTTGGCTGCGCCGCCGCGGCCAATCCGATCTGACAACAACAACAACGGAAACACCAGCGCCACGATGACGATCTGGCCAATCTCGACGCCGATATTGAATGCGGCCAAGGCCGGCACCAGCGCATTGGGCGGCAGCCCGATCTCCTGCAAAGCGCTGGCGAAGCCGAAGCCATGAACGAGGCCGAAGGCAAACGTCACCGGCCAGCGCCGGTCGACATTGCGCGAGAAGAAGTTCTCGCCCGCGACAACGATGATCGACGCGGCGATTGCCGGTTCGACGATGGCCGAGGGAATCGCGAAGATCTGCAACGCAGCCAACGAAAGCGTGATCGAGTGGGCAACGGTAAAGGCCGTCACCACCTTGACCAACGGCCATAAACGCTGGCCCCAGAGGATCACCGCCAGCAAAAATGCGATGTGGTCGTAGCCGAGGAAGATGTGCTCGATGCCGGCCTCGATAAAACGGCCGACCACCTGGAAGAGCGACGGAGCGGCGCCGGAGAGCGCGATCTCCGGTGCGTTCTTGTCGAGGGCGAGCTCGCGCTCGCCATTCTCGGCCGCGATGAGAGCGACATGCCGCGCCGCAGGATCGACATCTTGAAACAGCGTCACGCGGTAGCGTAGATCGCCATCGGGCGGGCAGCGCCACGGCATCGTCACCAGGACATGGGTGTCGGCAGCTTTTGCTGTTCCCGTCCCCGGCGCGCAGCGCTGATCGCCGGCCAGAACCGCAGCATGGTCGCCGACGTAGCTGAGAATAGCTGGCGCCATGACCGCAAGCGCAACGGGATTGACCTCCCCCGAGCCTTTATCGGCGATGCGCACGCCAGCCGCCTGTTCGTAGTCCCGCGCCAGCGCATTGATTTCAACCTCGACGGTGCGGCCGGCGATGACGATGCGCGAGGTGCTGACGTCGGCATTGTGGGACCGCGCCGGAGACATTGCGACCACGGCCAGCGCCACGCCCGCGACAGCATACGCGCGGCGCATCGCCCGCCTCATCGATGCGGCTTATCGTGGCCGCGGCTCATTCGCCGCCGCCCAGACCTTTGAGGATGACGGAAGCGGAAGCCGCGCGCATACTTTGCGGATAGGCTTCGGCAAACGCCGCGAGCGCGATGCGCGCTCGGCCGGCATAGGCGCGGGCCGTCTCGGGCTCGCCCGCAAGCCGCGCGGCCCGCGCCAGATCGATGGCATGAATGAACGCCGCCTCTTCGGCGTCGTCAGGGGCCGGGAGAACCGAGGCCAGCGCTTTAGCCTCGGCGATCTGCCGGGCAAGATCGTCGAAATTCATGCCGACAAGCTGGAAGGGATCGAGCACGAAGCTTTCGTAGAAGCCGGCTTTGAGAAGCTCAAATCGCGCTCGCAAGGCGTCCGGTGCTTGCGGCGCGAGATGCAGCGCCTGCTCGAGCGAGGCCGTCGGCAGCCGGTAGCGGCCGATCGCATCGTCGAAGCGCGGGCCCAGGTTGCGCTGTTCGAGCGCCTTCTGCAGCAACTCGCCGTTAAAGGTGAGGCGGCCGCTGTGCGCGGCGAGGTCGCGGTTGAGGGTGACGGTAGCCTCGACCTGGACCATGCCGAGCGCATACTGCGCCTCCGCCTCCGACGGCGCTCCAGCGGCGCTTTTCGCGCGCGTCGCGGCGGCGTCAGCGGCGGCCAGAATCGCGTTCGCCCGTTCGGCGTCGATGGTCTCGTGGGCGGCCAGCTGGCGCGGGCTGGAGGCGATAAATAAAAGAGCGGAAAGGGCCAGCGCCACGCAGGAGCGACGCCGTCGTTGCCGCAACGGCTGGGCGGGGCCAGAGCGGGCCGTCGCACCGCGGTCAGTCATTCGGCATCTCTTCGCCGGCAAAGAATGCGCGTGCTCCCGGATGCGCCGGTACGACGCCGTTCGGCGCCGCGGCGGGCGCCGGAAGCTCCTCCCCGTGTTCGGCCAGCGTCTTCGCCAGCAGATAGGCGTGACTCGCCGCGAAGTTTGGCCGGCACACGAACACGTGGCTGCCGAACGAGACGATGATCCGCAATGGCGCTTGGGGGATATCGGCGAACGGCGGCTTGGCAAGAAACAATGCCTCGGCGCTGTCGGTCTGCATGATCGCGACGTCTTGCTGGTCGGTGGCGATGAGCACGCCGATGCGGCGAGAGTCCGCGGCGCGGACCAGCTGCGGGCGGGAACTGGGCAAATAGCGCGACAGCACCTCGACCACCGCCGTGGTCAAGGCACCGCTCCGGTCATCGTCACGCTGGCTGACGATCAAGAGATGATAGCGCCGGTAGACCGGCCACATGCGGTCAGGGTTGAGGTCGGCGAGCCTTGGCCCGAACGGGCGCCGCTTTGGCGGCACGTCATGACCGCCAGCGCGGATCGCCAGCGCCGGCCTGTGTCCGGCGAGAACAAATGCCGCCGCACCCGCACTCAACGTCAACAACGCGCGTCGCTTCATACTCAGGGATCAGGCGCAGCGGCGATGCCGCCGCGCCTGCGCATCTGCCCGACTACGGCTTGAAGATATCGCGGTTAAGGATCGCCGTAACGCCGAGATTCGGCACGTCGACCAGCTGCGCGATATTGAGATCGACGGCAACGCTCACCAGCGTGTAGGCCTGCTCACGGCTCAATCCCTTCTCCTTGACCAGGTAGTCGATCATGTTGAGCGTGGCGTTGCGCGCCGCCAGACTCACATCTTCGGAGAGGTTGGCGAGCGGCGCGATCTTCTGGCCGCCCAGATAGGTCGCGAACACCGGCAACTCGCCTTCGGGTTTCAGCGGCAGGCCGGAGACCGCATAGAAGCTCGAGGGCGCAAGCTGCTTGAGCTGCGCGCCGCCTTCGAAATGCATGGTCGACAACAGCGACGCCATGCCCGGCACGACCTTGGCCGACATCGTTACCTTGGCGCCCATCTCGATCGCCGTACCGCAGACCTCGCCGCCGCCTTGGGCGTAATGTACGTCGCCGGCGAACAGGCCGCAGCCGTCGACGAAACAAGGGAACAGCAGCGTGGTGCCGACCACGGTTTCCTTGGTGTCGAGGTTGCCGCCATTCTCGCGCGGCGGAACCGTGCGCACGCATTCATCCTTGGCCGTGCCGTTGGTGCCGCAAATGTCCGCGGGCAACGCATCGACCGGCTGCGGTGTCAATGCCGCGCCACCCGCGTCGGCCAGCGCCTTCTCGCGCTTGAGCCATTTGTCGATTTCTGGCTTGCCCGGCAGAACGCCGACCGTTCCCATGAACGCGTTCATCGGAACGGCGATGCCCGGCAGATCCTTCGACCGCGCTTCCAAGCGGTTCAGCTCCCAGTGAATAATGAAAGGGTCCTTGAATATGTCGCGCAGGAAGCCGAAGCCCGGCACGATCGTGGTGTAACCGAAATCATCGGGCGCGATGTCGATGATAGTGACGGCAATGGCGTCGCCGCGTTTGGCGCCTTCGATGTAGACCGGCCCGGTGAGCGGATGCACCAGGTTGAGATTGACCGCCGCCACATCCTGCGCCTTGGAATCGAAGGTCAGATCGGAGTTCGAGCGCATCGCGGGTCTCGAGCGCGAACAGCTGCCCCGGATTGACGTGCGCGGCGGGCTTGATGGCGTAGTGGTAGCGATTGAAGCAGTGCGGATCGTCCTTGCAGTGCTTGCCGGATTTTCCGATTACCACCGGGGGCGGGAGTTTGACGTCGCTGGTATCGGCCGACGCCACGCCCCAAGTGCTAACCAAAAGCGATGCGGCAGCCGAAATTTTGATCAGTGCAGATCTCTTCCAAATGAGCTCGTACGTCATTGGATGCCCTCCATGTAAAATGCTGCCCGGCGTGTCCCTTTCCGCTGCGACCCCTCGCGCATTGAACACGCGCGCTTGCGCTCAATAGTATTGGGGAGGGCGAGCAAGTCAATCGCATAAGGGCAAATCAATTGGTCGCTAGCGCAACGAAAGACAGCCTTGTTTCGTCATTCAAGACACACCGAGCCCAGGTCGGTTTGATATCGAAACTGCCTGACAGACTGATGACTTCCTACCGCCGATCTATTAGCAGCGGCGTGTCTTCCCAAACGGCAGCGCCAGAGCATCCGCTTGACGCCATTTGATACGAGTGTCGGGAGGTTGTCACGATGTGGCGTAGTCGACCATCGGCTGGTTGAGGTCGGTACGATATAGCTTGCGCATCGGGGCAGTCTTGGCGCCAAGGCGCGGGTGACAACCCCGCTGCCCGCGGCGGTTTCCAAAACGGCGATGATTCATTTTCGGCGAGTTGCACGATGGCTGTGTGAATGGCCGTTGCGGTGCGCTGGCCCATGAGTATGAGGCGCCGCCGGCAAGTAAACGACTTGCCCGTGCCGCACGCCGCGTTCGGCGATGACGTGATCGGCAAGCTCCCGCACGTCTTCACCTGGTCCTTTAAGGACCGTCACCTCCATGCAGCTCTCGTGGTCCAGGTGGACATGAAGCGTGGCCTGCGCGAGATCATGATGATCATGGAAACCACGGGTTAGCCGCTTCGGTAGTTCCCGTTGGTGATGGTCGTAGACGTAGATGAGGGCAGCCAGACATTGTTGTCGCCCGGCCGCCTTCGTTGCATTTTGCTGCAGGCCTGACCGCGCCAGATCACGTATTGCCTCTGAGCGATTGGCGTAGCCTCGCGCTGCCATATAGCGTTCAAGCTCCGCCGTTAGATCATCGTCGATAGTGATTGTGACGCGCTGCATGCCTTCCTCGCGTGTGCGGGTATGATGATTGGTTGACATCATCATACCGGTCGATAGATTTCGGTGAAATGGGATGGCGAAAGCGGCCTCCCCGGCGCGCAGCATAGCGCTTCAGCAGGGAAATGGCCGCGCGACTCTGGGGACTGGAGTGGCGTCGCGTCGATGTGCTGTGGCGTTGTGTGTGCTGGCGGCGCTGAGCGCGCGCGCCTCGGCGCAAACGTCGCCGCCCGCACCGGCGCAACCGTCACCGACGCCCGAAGCGCCTGCCGCTGGCGGACCTCCGGCTGCAACCACGCCCGAACCGGCGCCGCCGGCGCCGCCAGCGTCATCTGGCGCCGCGACGCTTCCGACCATTACGGTCTCGGGCCAGCAGCCGAAAAAGCCCGAGAAACCTGCTGCACCGCGCGAAGCCGCGCCGGCTGCGCCGCCGGCGCCTCCTTCGCCGTATCAGACCGGCGCTCCCAATGTGGCTGGGGGAACTCCCATCGTGCCGCAAATGGCGAGCCAGATGGTCATTTCCGGCGCGGACCTCAACTCTCGCCCAGTGACAGAACCGGCTGCAATCCTCGAAGCGGCGCCCGGCCTTGCCGTGGTCCAGCATTCGGGCGGGGGCAAGGCCAATCAATATTACCTGCGTGGCTACAATCTCGACCACGGCACCGACATGGCCACCTTCTGGGACGACGTGCCGGTCAATCTGCCCACCAATGCGCATGGCCAAGGTTACACCGACCTGAACTTTCTCATCCCCGAAACGATCAGCGGATTGGAAGTCCGCAAGGGGCCGTATTGGGCCGATGTCGGAGATTTCGACAATGCTGGCGCCCTGAATATCTCGCTGCGGGACAGCGTCGATCGCAATATCCAATCGGTTACCGCAGGCAGTTTCGGATATACGCGACTTCTCAACCTCGGCTCGGTGAAAGTCGGCGGCGGCTCGCTGCTCTATGCCGGTGAATTCGATACCAATAACGGCCCCTGGGCCACCGCCGAGGACGTGCGCAAGTTCAGCGGTCTCCTGCGCTACACCCAGGGCACCGCGACGGACGGCATTTCGGCGACGGCGGCAGCCTACGCTAACAACTGGAACGCCACCGATCAGGTGGCGCTGCGCGCCATCACCACCGGACAGATTGGCCTTTTCGGCGAGATCGATCCTACCGATGGCGGCGACACCAGCCGTTTCATGCTGTCGACCAGGTTTGCGCACTCCGACGACGACGGCTTATGGAAAGCCAACGCCTATGTCGTCAAATACTCGCTCAATCTGTTCAACAACTTCACTTGGTTCACGACTGATCCAATCAACGGCGATCAATTCCACCAATACGATAATCGCGTCTACGGCGGCGGCGCTGTGTCGCGCACGTTCAACGGGAGTTTGTTCAATTGGCCGAGCCAGACGGAGTTCGGCCTGCAAACCCGTGATGACGACATCAATGTTGGCCTGAGCAACACGTTCCACCGCGAGCTTCTCTCGAACATCCTGTTCGACCATGTCAACGAGGGCAATGTCGGCGTCTATGCGCAGAACACGACGCGTTGGACCGACTGGTGGCGGACCACAATCGGCTTGCGCGGCGATTATTTTGCGGCGTCGGTCAATTCGATGCTGCAGCCGGCCAACTCGGGCAACCCTAACGCCGCGCTGCCGAGCCCAAAATTCACGACAGTGTTCGGCCCGTTTTACAAAACCGAGTTTTTTCTCGGAGCGGGGTTGGGCTACCACAGCAACGATGCGCGCGGTGTTGTTACCACCCAAGTGCCTGGAGATCCAAGCACGCCGCAGGGCGGTACGCCCTTCTTGGTGCGAACGGCGGGCGCCGAGATCGGAGCGCGCACCAAGATCGTGCCCGGCCTCGATAGCTCGATCAGCCTATTTTACCTGCATCAGAACTCTGAGCTGTTCTTCGACGGTGACACCGGCACGACCGTGCCCGGCCCGCCCAGCCTGCGGACCGGCGTTGAGATCACCAACAATTATCAGCCGGCGCCGTGGGTGCGTCTCGATGCCGACCTCGCGCTGACGCGTGCGCGCTTTGTCGGTTTCGATACCGCGCAGGAGCAGCTCTACCAGTCGGTCGCCGGTTTTCCGCAGGCGCAGATCGGCAACGCGCCGGGTAATTTCATTTTCGAAGCCCCATGGATGGTGGCGTCGGCAGGCCTCACGCTGGGCGAAAAAACCGGATGGTTCAGCACTTTGCGCTGGCGCTACATCAGTTCGCGGCCGCTCACCGAAGACGGCGTTTTTCAGTCGCCGCCCGTCAACACGATCAACGGCCGCGTGGGTTATCAATTCGCCAACGGATGGCGCGTCCAGCTTGACGCGCTCAATCTGCTGAGTTCATCGAGCTACAACGCCAGTTACGCTTATGGCGCGCTGCTGCCCTCCGACAGCCTGTTCGCCAAGTGCTTTCCGGCGAGCGGCGCGCCCACCGTGCCGGCGGCGGTCTGCCAGAACGGCTTCATGGATTATTCGATCCATCCTTTGGACCCCCTGGCATTCCGACTCACGCTGGCCGGTCCGATCGATACGATCAACATCGCGGCGATGGTCGCAGAATTCAAGCGCGCGATCCCGGCTTATCAGCCGCCGGCGCCCGACTACGACTGGACGGGATTTTACGTCGGCGCCTATGTCACCGGCCGTTGGCTGAGGAGCAGCAGCAGCGCCGTCAACAACGTGACCGGAGCGCCATTTCCCGCCGGTGGCGGCAACTCATCCGAGTGGGGCGGCGGCGTTCAACTCGGCGTCGATTACATGCTGCCGTCGCGCATCGTCATAGGGGTGGCCGCCGACATGTCGTCCGGCGGCACCAAGACCGCAACAATCTCCGATCCTTCCGGCATCAGCGCGAACCAAGCAACGGTCTTCGACAGCGAAACCATCCGCGGGAAAATTGGCTATGCGGCGGACAACCTGTTGTTCTACGGAACGGGAGGCTTCGCCTGGTCGAACGATCAGTTCGTCCGCACGCAATTGACCGGGACGCTCAACAACGCCACCGCTGGCGCGGACGAAGCGGTCAATAAAGGCCTCCTGGGCTGGGTGGTCGGCGGCGGCATTGCTTACGCCTTCGCTCAGAACTGGAACGCCTTTGCCGAGTATCGATATACAAGTTACGGATCGTCGACGATCTCGCTACCGTTCTCACAACTGACGACGACCTCGACAATCAATGTGAGTGCGCTCGAATTGGGCGTGAACTACAAGTTCACCTCGGGCGGGCAGCCCGCCGGCGCTGCAAATGCTCCGTATCCTGCAGCGCCGTTACCGCCATTGGTCTACAAATCGCTGCCCGCTCGGTATGCCTATGACTGGACCGGCATCTATTTCGGCGCCGACGGCGGTTTCGGCTGGACAATGCCGAGCGGCACCTTGTCGGACGCCGTCGGGACTCCTCTGGCGCCATATAGTTACAAGGTGCAGGGCCCGGTTGCGGGGCTGTTCACCGGCGGCAACTATCAAATCAACAACGTCGTGTTGGGTGTCGAAGGCGATTGGCAATGGTCCAATTTGATCGGCAATAACCAAACGCTGGCGCCGCCCGGCGCTGCCGGCGTTTTTCCGGGCGGGCCTTTCACGATTTCGACGACGGTGAAAGACTATGCCTCCATCCGTGGCCGCATCGGATTCGCGCTTGACCGGTTTCTGCTGTTCGGCACCGGCGGCTGGGCTTGGGGAAATCCGTCGACGTCCTATGCGCTCACGGGCGCGGCTCCGTTCGTCAACAACGGCGGCAGCTCGACTGGCTGGACGGCCGGTTTCGGCGTCGATTATGCGCTCTCTGACAGCGTTTTTGGCCGTATTGAATACCGCTACACGAGTCTTGCCATGTCGGGCTTCGAAAGCGTCGCCACCGATTCAGCCGTCGAACCCAACCGTTTGCAGATCAGCGATTTGCGCGTCGGCGTCGCGTACAAATTCGGCGGCCGCTCAGAGGCGATCAAATTTTGAGTTTTAGGCAAGGGGTTCCATTTCCGCTAATGGATTGGTCCGGCCGTGCTCCTGCCCCGTCCACCAGCCGATAGACTACCGGTTGAACGCACACCTCGAAAGCAGACTTCGATCGAAGCTTTCTGTATGTCGGCCTCGGGCCCAAAAGCTGCCACATGCACTGCCGCATACGCCAGCAGTTCGTCGCGCATGGGAGGTGCAATAACTGCAACCTACTTCGCTGTGCGTGCTTGGGGCATAAATCTGGAAACGACGCCCCCACTGCAAGTACGGGCGCGGCAGCATTGGCGGGTTCCGGAGATCGGGTGCGTCAGCGGGCCGCAGGTCTATGTATTAGCTTTGACATGAATGGAGGTCGTGCTGACCTGGGCTGTGAGGCGAACATCGCGGGCGGGTGGCCTTCTGCGCCAACGTAAGCACGTCGGAGAACACCATGCGGACGCTTCTGAAGTCTTGCTGCGACGACTTTGCTAATCGTCGCCGCTTCATTTGCTTTTGCCCAAGGCGCTTCAATTCAAGTCGAGCAGCCCTGGGCGCGGGCGACACCGGCGGGCGCCAGTACCGGCGCCGTTTATCTGACGATCACGAATAAATCGCGCGACGCGGATCGTCTGCGCGGCGCGTCGTCGGACGTTGCCGAGAAATTGCAAATTCACGAGATGAAGGTCGTCAACGGAACCATGGAAATGCGCGAAGTTTCAGGCGGACTGCCTGTCCCTGCCAGCGGGTTTGTTGAGCTGAAGCCGGGCGGCTATCACGTCATGCTGATCGGTCTGAAAAAGCCGCTCAAAGCCGGTGAGACAATTCCGCTCACCCTGGATTTCGAAAAGGCCGGAAAAGTTTCCATCACCGTGCCCATCCGGGCGATGGGAGCCGGACATGACGACATGCCGGGCATGGGCCACATGGACAAGAACTGATGAGCCGGCGCAAAGGTCTGGTAGCGGCAGCGGTTATGGTTGCGGCCATTGCCGTCGCCGCTGGCGGCACCGCATTGTGGATGGGACTTGCCTTGCGAGCCCAAATGCGAGCCGATGCTAGCGGCATCGGGGGACCGTTTACGCTCGTTGACGATACGGGCGCACAAGTCACCGAGGCCGCACTCAAGGGCAAGCCGACGGTGATGTATTTTGGCTACACTTTCTGCCCTGAGGTTTGTCCGACCACTTTCACCGAACTAGCACAATGGATCCGAATGCTCGGGCCGGACGCTGACAAATTGAATTACGTGTTCGTGACTGTTGACCCCGAGCGCGACACAACCAAGGTGATGCACGATTACGTGTCCGCCTTCGATCCCCGCATCCGCGGCTTCACCGGAACGCCAGATCAGATCGCCAAGGTTACGAGCGAATACCGGGTTTACTACAAGCGGGTTCCGACCTCGGATGGCGGTTATGTTATTGATCATACCGCCGCGCTTTATCTTATGGATCCGAAGGTCAGATTTTTTGGGGTTATCCCCTATCAAGAGAAGACTGACGCGGCCGTCGCCAAGCTGAGGAAGCTCGCGGCAGCGGGTGCGTCTTCGTAGACTGAAGCACTGCGCACCGCCGCATTTTTCCTATGCCGGTTTGGACACGGCCGTCAAAGACCCAAAGTCGTAGCTTACGCTATTCTAACGACACACTTTTACATATACGCAGACCTTTTTGAAATTTTCCCAGTGACATTGTTGCTCCATCCGGCAATTCTGGCCCTTTGCTCCTTGAACTTGCGCACTAGCCTGCACGTGGCTCGCGAGCAGGGCCACCATTCCGCACGTGAGAAGCAAGCAGCGTTTCATCGGGTTCTCCTCCTTAAGAAGTGATCCGCGGCGGGCGGTCCAGCCTCATGCGGTGTTTGATCATCGGCAGGCCGATATGGGAACGCCAATCGAGGCTTTGCGCGCACCCTGCAAGCATCCATCCTTCCAGATGCCCTGCACGGATTCGCTGCCGGCCGTCAGCGTGCCGACGCCGTTAGGTTTTCCATTGCGAAAGTCGCCCTCGTACCTCAATTTTTGCATGCTCAGCACGCCGTGACCATTGGGCTCGCCGTCCGCCACTTCGCCTTCATACCGTCCGGTTGCCCAGGATTGCGTGCCGTTGCCCGTTTGACGGCCGTCGCGCCACTCGCCTTCGTCGGTTTCGCTCGTTGCGCCGCCTTTTACCCATTGCGCAGTCCCATGTCCCTGGGCGCGGCCGTTGGTGCATGGTCCGGACCATGCCACCGTCTCCTCCAGTTGCGGATTGGGATTCCATACCTGGCAACCCGATTTGGCATCGGCAACCCATGCGCCGGCCACAGCGGGTGTAGCCGCGATAATGATCCCAGCTGCAGTCGCGAACGCTGCTAGAACACTGCACTGATCCAGCATGTTCATTAGCTGAGCTCCCTAAGCCGCTTAATGCGGCAAGAGCGGCACGACAATGTCGGTGAGCAATTCGTCGCGCACCTCGATGAACCGGTCGCGCACCTTACCGTCGGTGTCGATAATCCAAGTGATGGGCACGCCTTTTGGAATGCCAAAGCCGTCGTCGGTGATCGCCTTAGCCACGGCCATCGGATAGGCGACGGTGCGGGCAGCCTTGCGCGCCTTTTCCAAGTCGCGCTCGAAGTCGATGCTGATGCCGACGATCTCCAGACCCCGCGGCTGATATTTTTTGTAAAAGGCATCGAGCTTCGGCATTTCCTTCCGGCAGGGCGCGCACCAAGTCGCCCAGTAATTGACCATCACCACCTTGCCGCGAAGCTTGGCGAGATCAAACGTCGATCCATCGAGCGTGGTCAGAACGAGAGGCGGTGCCGCCTCATCGATCTGTGGCGTGGCTCGCGCTGCGCCGAACGGTGGGGCAACACTGACGATAATGATCACCGCCGCGGCCAACGCCAGCCGCAGGCACGCAGAAAGGTCAGCGGAAATTGATATCATCTCACCAGGTCGCCACTGCGCCGCGAAGCTTTCGCCCATATATTCGCTCCGCAATGTTGTCACCGTTCTGATTGACTGAGGGCAGTATCGAATGAAAGAAGAGATAACCATGATGAAAATCTTCGCGGTCACTCTGTTTGCTATGTTCGCGTTCGCTAGTGCGGCAAACGCGGGCGGTGGTGCCGAGCCGATGCCTCTCACCAATTACACCGACATGCCACCGTACCATCCCATGCCGACTTGCCGGACCAAACGGTGGTGCGAGCATTCATGGCGCCATCTGCAGGTCTACCATTATTGGCGGTCGCCTTTCTAACTTCGCCGCTCGCTTCCAGCGAACCGGCGCGCAGTTAGGGCGCGCGCCGGTCGGATCACTTTCAGAAATTGTAGCTCGCGACTACCTTGATCTGATAGGGAGCCAGGAGTTGCCCCTCCGTGCCGGCGTTGTTGGCTGCATTTGCCCGATAATAGATCGGAACTTCGACGTCGGCGTAGAGCTTGATCACCCTGTTGTTGGCCTCGTCGACAACCTTCGTGAACTCGACGCCGGGCGACAGCATCACCCGATCAAAGCCACTGTTGTACGGATCAGCACCGGTACCCGTGTCGTGGCTGCGGGTCGATACGATCACTTGCCCGAGTGGCGTGATCTTATCGAGGCCGAGCACATGGTAGAGGTTGTTGTAGACGATGCCTGCGGCGGCATCGATCTGGTAGCCGGGCTGGTAGGTTTGCACGACACCGGGATTGCCGTCGAAGAAGCCCTGCGCATCAGCGGCCGCCTGGTAGAGGAACGGCCGTCGCAACAGGAACTGGCCGAAATACTGCCAGGCATTGTCCCCCGTGAGCAGGCCGCGATGGTAGGCGCCAAACTCAAGATCGGTGCTGCCGGTTCCAATCTGATTGTCACGATCCAACCCGGGCGCGGTGAAGGTGCCGCTCGGAAGCTTGACGCCGAACATGATGCCGGTGGACATGTCTTTGAAGAAGCCCGTGTAGATGCCCATGATTTCGATGTCGCCGATATCCTTGGAATTAAATGAGGTGACGCCGGCGAATGCTCCAGTGTCGGTGGTCAAGGTGCGGTTGGCGGTGGGAATCCGCACCATGACTCCCCATTCTCTATTGAAGTTGTAACTGAAGCCGACATTGTACCATTGTGTGTTTAGGTTCTTGTCCAGGTTGAGAGCAGCCGGCGCCCTGGAACTTCCGACATAGTTCTGCGTCTGATTAGTGTCCCAGAATTCAAAGAAAACCCGCCCGCCGTGGTCTTGCTCTTGCGGCAGATCAAGGCCACCGACGTCGAATACGCTGCAACCGCATGCGCACGCGAACGCCTGTGTCGTGGTCAGACTGACCATGGTCAGGGACGACAGAAGGAGCATCGCGACGAATGCGAGGGAGGCGGAAACCGCTCGACCGCTGGGCAGCCGGCCTATCCGCGATTGTTGGGTGTTGAGATCGATCAACATGGAGCCACCATTTTGCTGTGCACGTTGCGCCGCAGCCGAGGTTCGGCGCGCGCGCAAACGGGCGATGAAGGACGACGCTAAGGCTGAAGCGCGCATGACAGCGTCGTGCGCGTCAGAATTTGAAATTCACCCCAGCCCGGATGAGCTGGATCGTGACATCAGAGGAGCCGCCTAGCGAGTTTGAGCCGCCGGCGGCATCGGTGATCGCACCGAGCGCGCTGGTCTTCGGGAAGCCGGCAATCAAATATTCGGCTTTCACCGTCCAATGGTTGGCGAAGGCGTATTCCCAGCCAGCACCGGCGGTCCATCCCACGAGATTTCTGGAAGCGGTGGTCGTTCCCACTCCGGGAGGCACGGCGCCATCGCTGTAGCTCTCCGTGTAACTGACCCGGGTGAATGCAACGCCGCCCGTTATGTAGGCAAGGTTGCGATCCGCGCCGATGCCGATCCGTGGGCGAACGGTCGCGAGATAATTGGTAGTCAGCGATTGCGTGATGGTGAAAGGCGTGACGCCGTCACTCAGAGTGTTGGTGTTGTTGCTGAAGCCCGGATTGCTATGGAAATAGTCGAAATCGCCCTCTAGTCCCAACACCAGCGTCCCGCTCTGCCAATTGCAGCCGACCTGTCCGCCGGCCAACGGGCCATCAGCATTCGCTGCGCCGCCTCCGCTTCCGGCGACTACCGCGGGATCGGGATCCAGGAGATGGGTGCCTGGACCGACCGTTGAGGTGAAGTTCGTTCCGCTCATGCCGCCGCCGAGATTGAGTCCGACGTAACAACCAGACCATTGATAAGCCGGCCTCTCCGGTGCTTTCACGGCTAGATCAGCCGCGCCCGCGGTCGTTGAAGCGACGGCGAGTGCCATCGATGCCGCAAAGACGGAGGCGGCCAATATCGATCGACGCGCCAATGGTAGTAGCGTCCTCGTGCGTGGAATAGACATGGGATCCCCGTTAGCTTGAGTGATGTTTGCGCCTTCGACGCGCCGCATTCTCCTCGCGCGTCCCCTGCGCTCGGAGTGCTGCCTCTTGGCGAGATGGATGGCTCAGCGTCCGATGCGGTATGCGGTCGGTCGGCGAGCCGTCAGGCGTCGAGCGGAGGGCCGCGCGGGCTTGCGATCGTGTAGCGGGTTAGCCGCCTTAGGCCGGAGCTGTCGCCGAGCCACGGCACGACCACCATCGCGAGATTGACGCGATGGAAGGCGGAGGGCGCGGCGCCGATCACCGCATGGTGCGCTCCGGCAAAGCAAAAGGTACAATGAGTGCAGCCGGAATGGTCGGGAAGTTTGGCCGGCGACGTCGCACCATTGGCATCGTGCGAACACAATTCGAAAGCTGGTTTGCTTTGGTCGGTCCCCGCCGCCAAAGAGAATCCGCCGAGCGCGATAACCAGGGCCTGCACGGCAACGGCGTGCGCCAGAACTACAGCAATTAGCCGGCGCCCAAAGCCGTCTGGCGCGACGCGAAAACCATACGCCCAATTACTCATGAGGCGTAAACCCCGGCTTCCAGATTGAAAGCCTTCCCCTACATCGGACCTTAGCGAGTAATGGCCTGCTGGCGCAATAGGGCTCAAGAGAGTGTACGAAACTAGGCTCGGAAGACGCACAGTGTCCATGTCGCCTTCGGGTCTTGGTTGTGTAGAAACGCTTTGCCGGAAGTGTCGAAGCGTAGCAGTTTTGTTTGGATGGCGTTGGGGAGCCTTTTTCGGGTTTGGCTAGGCCCTCATCGCGGCGATGAACGGCCGAATGCCCATGATGTTCATGACCCGGGTCAGATTGTAGGCCAGCACGTGTAGCGCCATCTCTGAGGCAACTCGTGGCAGCGTCTTCATCAGGAAATGGGTTGCTCCCATCCTGGCCTTGATGGTGCCGAAGGGATGTTCGACCGTCTCGCGGCGCTGGCGCATCTTCTCTGGATGCTCGTCGAGCCGGCGCTGAACGGCTTCGAGAATGTGCTCATGTTCCCATCGGGTGATCCGTCGTTCCTTGCCGGTGGTGCAAGTGGGCTTGATTGCACAGCTCTGGCAGACGTTGGTCCAGTAGCGGCGCAACACCAATCCGTTTTCCTCGGTCGTGTAGTGGTAGGCGAGCTTCTCGCCGGCAGGACAAACGTAAATGTCCTCGGCAGCCACATAGCGGAAGTCCTGCTTGCCGAAGCGTCCTTCCGCCTTTGCGTTCGAGGTCATGGGCTTTGGCAGCGTAACCGTGATGCCGGCCACCTCGCATGCCAAGATCTCTTCGCTGTTGAAGTAACCGCGGTCGGCGACGGCATCGAGCTTCTCCACGCCCAGCGCCGTCTTGGTCTCGTTGGCCACATGGGAGAGCTGCGATCGGTCGGTTCCGTCGTTGGTTACCTCATGCATGACGATCAGATGATGGTTGGCCTCGACGGCGATCTGGACGTTGTAGCCGACGATGCCGGACCCGCGGCCGCTGGTCGCCATCGAGCGGGCATCGGGATCGGTCAGTGATATCTGCTGGTCCGGGGTGGCAAGCATCTCCACCTTGAGACGCTCGAGACGCCGCATCTGCTGCTTCAGCGTCTCGATCTTCTCTTTGAGGCGGTTCGTCTTGGTTGTGAGGGCCTCTGACGGTTCTTGCCGGTCGGCAGTGTCGAGCTGCTCAAGAAAGCGCGCGACGCTCTCCTCGATCTGCGCCATCCGCCGCTCCATCTTGGCGCGCGTGAAGTTCTTGTCGCGGTTGTTCACTGCCTTGAACTTGCTGCCGTCAATCGCGACGCTGGCTTGCGTCAGCAGGCCCATCGCGCGGCACAGTGCGATAAAATGAGCACAAACTTTGCGGATGGCAGCGCCATTGTCCTTGCGGAAGTCGGCAATCGTCTTGTGGTCGGGTACAAGCCGACCCAATAGCCACATCACCTCCACGTTGCGCCCAGCCTCGTACTCAAGGCGCCGACTCGACTGAACCCGATTGAGATAGCCGTAGATGTAAAGCTTCAGCAGGATCGAGGGATGATACGAGGGTCGGCCGGTTGCCTCGGGATCGACCCCACCAAAACCAAGCTCGGCCAGATCGAGTTCTTCGACGAAGACATCGACCGCGCGAACCGGATTGTCCTCGCCGATCCAGTCTTCCAGGCATTCCGGAAACAGCGTGGTCTGACCGCGATCGACCCCCTCAACGAAGCGCCTCATCCGATCCTCCCGCAAATCGCACGAGAATCTTATCGCGGGAATCAAAGTAGGCGATGCGTTTTTACACAGGCTGGGTCATTCGCGACCGATGCGCCTGGTGCCCGCTTCGCTCTATGTCTGGAATGGCCTGAAAGCAGACCTTCTTGGAGCGCGCCTGATCAAGGAGCGCATCGCTCAAGCATCTTGTCGAAATGACCGGAGAGTGCACCGAGCGTGTGCTCCGTGCCACCGTCAAACCCTTAAACAGAAGTAAAGAGGGGTTTTTGGTATCCTAGATATTTCCGAGGGGGTCCTACTTTTTTCGCGAGACCACCCCCGGCCTGTCCAGCCTACCCCCCGGGGTCAATTGCGGCTGCTGTTGTCGAGCATGAGACCCGATGACACCTCCAGCATCTTCACGACGCGAAAGACTTTGTCTGGCCCGCGTTTGCGGTGTCACCAACCGCCGCTACGAGACCACCCCCGCCTGGCCAACATGGGGGCGGGGTCGATTTAGCCCGACAAGCGCGACGGCAAAATGCCAACAGCCAACAGGATTGCTCCGGCCGGCAAGTGCGCCCGGCGCAAGTGAGTGCGCCCCTTTTCTAAAACAAAAATGAAGGACGACTTGGCCTCGCGCTTCAAATGTCCGCAGCGCCCGCAATTCGTTCCGGCGCCCGCAAATTCATCCCCCGAGCAGTCGGAAAACTTACATCTGTCACGATCTGCCGTGAATTAAAACTTTCCGATCAAACAATTAAGTCCGAACACGGTTGGACAAATCGACGGCCGATTACGGCCCTACTTTCATGCGTTTGCTACTACTTTTTTCGCGAGACCACCCCCGGCCTGTCCAGCCTACCCCCGGGGTCAATTGCGGCTGCTGTTGTCGAGCATGAGACCCGATGACACCTCCAGCATCTTCACGACGCGAAAGACTTTGTCTGGCCCGCGTTTGCGGTGGCAAGTGAGTGCGCCCCTTTTCTAAAACAAAAATGAAGGACGACTTGGCCTCGCGCTTCAAATGTCCGCAGCGCCCGCAATTCGTTCCGGCGCCCGCAAATTCATCCCCCGAGCAGTCGGAAAACTTACATCTGTCACGATCTGCCGTGAATTAAAACTTTCCGATCAAACAATTAAGTCCGAACACGGTTGGACAAATCGACGGCCGATTACGGCCCTACTTTCATGCGTTTGCTATTGCTACCAACCGCCGCTACGAGACCACCCCCGCCTGGCCAACATGGGGGCGGGGTCGATTTAGCCCGACAAGCGCGACGGCAAAATGCCAACAGCCAACAGGATTGCTCCGGCCGGCAAGTGCGCCCGGCGCAAGTGAGTGCGCCCCTTTTCTAAAACAAAAATGAAGGACGACTTGGCCTCGCGCTTCAAATGTCCGCAGCGCCCGCAATTCGTTCCGGCGCCCGCAAATTCATCCCCGAGCAGTCGGAAAACTTACATCTGTCACGATCTGCCGTGAATTAAAACTTTCCGATCAAACAATTAAGTCCGAACACGGTTCGGACAACATCGACGGCGCGAATTACGGACCCTGACTGTGCCATGCGTTTGCGGTGTCACCAACCGCCGCTACGAGACCACCCCCGCCTGGCCAACATGGGGGCGGGGTCGATTTAGCCCGACAAGCGCGACGGCAAAATGCCAACAGCCAACAGGATTGCTCCGGCCGGCAAGTGCGCCCGGCGCAAGTGAGTGCGCCCCTTTTCTAAAACAAAAATGAAGGACGACTTGGCCTCGCGCTTCAAATGTCCGCAGCGCCCGCAATTCGTTCCGGCGCCCGCAAATTCATCCCCGAGCAGTCGGAAAACTTACATCTGTCACGATCTGCCGCGATTTAAAACATTCCGATCAAACAATTAAGTCCGAACACGGTGGGACAGATCCACTGCGGAAAGACAGAACTACTGGCGGCTTTTGCACTGCTCCGGCGTTTCGCTTGAGACCACCCCGGCCGGTCCAGCATGGGGGTGGGTTCGCTTTCAGCGCCGGGCCAACTCCGCACGCATGCACTGCAAAATAAGATCGTAAAACTCCCAACCCCTTCAGAACCACAAGGGCGGGAAGGTAGACGAATTACTCAATGAAAAGCGTGGGGCCTCGACCAGCGAAGCACACCGACGGATTTGATGGGGCCGCACCAGTCACACAGGTATCGGTAAATCTCAAAGTTGACGTACAAAGGATGGGGCTCAATCTCTGCAAGAGCGGTCTCGGCACCGCATACTGGACACGAATGGTGCGATGCACGCTCCACTTCCGGGAGGGGTCAGCAGCTTACTTTCGCAATGTCCGCGTTACGCCCGTTTATCCCTCAATCTCAGACATGATGTTGCGGCCCCGCGAATGACGCTAACGGGCCAACGGCAAGCATTCGTTGAAGTGACCACGCGCCGTTTCCCGCCGCCCTGGACGATCGATGAGCACACGATGGCTGTTTCATTGTGAAGGCCGGCACCGGTCAGGGAGTGAGTAAGCGCCATTCAGATGGATGGACCGTGCGGTCAAGAATAATTGCAATGTGGTTAAAATGATCAATCAACGCGGGCGTTCTCAATCCATCAAGAAAAATCCTGAGTCTCGACATGGGCTTGCCACGCGCGGGCGGCATGGGCGACCTACAGGCCGCCAGCCTTTTGCAACGGCTAATCGGCGAACGTTTGCCCGTTTCCGCATCGCCATATTGCATTTCTTGAGTTGGGGATTCAGTGTCAATGCATGACCACGCTCGCCCAGATCAATCGCACGATCCGTGCTGCAATTCGTGCCGCAAGGCAGGAGGGCGCGTGTGGCGCACGGCACAGCAGACAACCGGCTATGGCCGACAAAGCAGCGAACCACCACACCCTCTCAACGGGTGCATGAAAATGAAAGGCAAGTCATGAGCAAGCTCCGTTCGGTGTTCGAGGACTGTGAAGGCGAAGTCTTGGCGGATACGGGTGCAAGCGGCCAGCGCTTCCCCCGTGGCGAGCCCAAGGTGCAAGTAGAATGCGTGTACAAGGGCCGTCAGATCGTGGCGGTATACGTCGTCTTCAACGGCGAGCGTATCGCCTATCGCGGTCGCCAGGGCGGGATACCGGCATGGATATCGATGCGCGAGGATGTCGTTTTTCACAACGGCATTGACGCCCCGGGCAACACCTCGAGGCTGCCGTCATGAGCAAGAAGAAGAATTGGCCAGACAGCGTGACATGAATTGGAAGCTCCAAGAGGATCTGGCGTATCCGCCCCGCGCTATGAAGGCGGGAAGGGCTGCGACCTATGTCGATATATCGCGGTCGAAGTTCTTGGGGAGGGCGGCATGACCCTCGCCGAAATCAATCGCATGATCCGCGCCGCTATACGGGCCGCGAGGCAGGAGGGCGCCCACGAGGTTGAGGTTAAGATCGGCGACGACGCCACGGTGAGAATTCCACTGGCACCCGACAAGCCTATTGCGGAACCCGAGGAGGTAGTCCTGTAATGGACGACATGCCCCGCCCTCGCCCGCCATTCCTCAGCCACGAGGTCACGCGCCACGGCCGGACGGTCTGGTATGTGCGCCGCAACAGCAAGCGCATCCGACTTAGGGCCGAGTTCGGAACTCCCGAGTTCGATTGCGAGTATCAAGCGGCGCTTACGAGTGCCCCGCAGCGGCCACAGAAGGGCGAGCCTGCCGCCGGGACGTTGGGATGGCTGATAGAGTGCTTCCGGGGCACAGCTGCGTACCAGGCACGTTCTGCGTCGACCCGCGCCAAGTGGGATGGGTTATATCGGCAGGCGATCGAGTTGGCCGGCAACACTTCGCTCTCGGCTATAACGCCAAAGGCTATCCGCGCCGGCCTGGAGCGCCGAGCACATACGCCAGGGCAGGCGCAGCACTTTTTGAACGTGATGCGCGCGTTGTTTCGGTGGGCGATTAAGGTGCAACTAGTCAAGACCGATCCGACCGCTGGCATCGAGGCTCCGGCCCGTCGACGCGATGCCGGTTTCCGCCCTTGGACAGAGGACGACGTTGCTGCCTACGAAAAGCGATGGACGATTGGGACGCGACAGCGGGTATGGTTGGACGTGCTGCTTTATACGGGGCTCCGGCGCGGCGATGCCGTTCGGCTTGGGCGCCAACATGTCCGCGACGGCATAGCAACCATCAAGACGGAGAAGACCGGGACGATCGTCACCATCCCGATCCTACCGGTGTTGGTCGAGACGTTGGCGGCCGGACCGTGCGGCGATCTTTCGTTCATTGCGGGCTCCCGCGGCCAACCGATGGCTAAACAAAGTTTCAGCAACGAGTTCGCAATCGCCTGCCGTGCCGCGGGCGTACCGGGCTCGGCGCATGGCGTGCGTAAGGTTGCGGCGACACGGGCAGCCAATGCTGGCGCGACGGTCGCGGAGTTGGAAGCGATCTTTGGATGGTCGGGCGGCAAGATGGCGTCACATTATACTAGGGCCGCCGACAGGCAGCACTTGGCGAAGCGGGCGATGCACAAGCTGGCAGAACAAAAGTAGAAGTCTATTGTCGCACCTTGGGTATGCGGATTGTCGCACCTAGCTAAAAGACAAATGAAAACAACGCTGAAAATAGGCCGTGAAGGTGTGGCCCTTTCCGTACTGATGGTGCACACTCCGCCGCAATTCCCGCACCGGCGATCTGCCGGCCCGGGTCCCCCTCGTTGCCGCGGACAGGATCGAGGGCCGGAATAGACGCACCGGCGCAAGCCGGCGCAAACTAAGGGAGAAACGACCATGCGTCTTAAGCATATCGCCCTCGGTCTGGCGGTGGTGACGGCGGTGCCCGCCGCAGTCGCGACCGCGCAAGCGGAGGACGGGCTTTACGTTCCATTCTTTACCTATCGCACCGGGCCGTTCGCCGGATCGGGCATCCCGATCGCCAACGGCCTCTCCGACTACATGACCATGCTGAACGAGCGCGACGGCGGCATCGGCGGCGTCAAGGTCATCGTCGAGGAATGCGAGACCGGTTACGACACCAAGAAGGGCGTCGAATGCTATGACTCGGTGAAGGGCAAGAATCCGGTCGTCATCACGCCGTTCTCGACCGGCATCACGCTGCAGGTGATCCCCAAGGCGTCGGTCGACAAAATCCCGGTCTTCTCGATGGCCTACGGCCTGTCGGCGTCCGCCGATGGCAATCTGTTCCCGTGGATCTTCAACGCGCCGGCAACATACTGGGACGGCGCTTCGGCGTTCATTCGCCATGTCGCCGACGTCGAAGGCGGCTTCGACAAGCTCAAAGGCAAGAAGATCGGCCTCGTCCATCTCGACGCGCCCTATGGCAAGGAGCCGATACCGCTGTTGCAGGCACTGGCGCAAGACTATGGCTTCGAGCTCAAGCTCTATCCGGTGCCGGCGCCGCAAATGCAGAACCAGAGCTCGCTCTGGCTCGACGTGCGCCGCGACAAGCCGGACTGGATTTATATCCAGGGCTGGGGGGCCATGAATCCGACCGCCGTCAAGGAGGCCACCAAGATCGGCTTCCCGATGAATCGGCTGGTCGGGGTCTGGTGGTCCGGCGGTGACGACGATGCGCGTCCGGCCGGCCCCGAGGCCAAGGGCTACAGCACGCTCGACATCAACGGCGTCGGCACCAACTTTCCGGCGGTCCAGGACGTGATCAAATACGTGGTCGACAAGGGCAAGAGCCAGGTCGCGTCGAAAGACAGGGTCGGCGAGAATCTCTATAACCGCGCCATCCTCAATTCCGCGATCATCGCCGAGGCGATCCGCACCGCCCAGCAATTGACCGGCAAGAAGCAGGTCAATGCGGAAGATGTGCGCCGCGGCTTCGAGAACCTCAACATCACCGAAGCGCGCTGGAAGGAACTGGGCCTGCCCGGCTTCGCCTCGCCGATCCATCTGAGCTGCGCCGACCACAACGGCCACAGCGGCATCTCGTTGGTCGAATGGGACGGCACCAAGTGGAACACCACCGTGCCCTCGATCGCGCCGATCAAGGACAAGGTGCTGCCGCTGATCAACTCGACGGCGGAGGACTATGTGAAGGCCAACACCGGCTGGCCGAAGCGGACCGAGCCGTGCGACAAGTCCTCATAGGCTGACCGTCAAGCGTTTCCCGGACGTGGCGTAGCGCGCGAGCGCTGCGCCGCTGATCCGGGAGCTTTAAGACTTCTGAGCTCGTAACGATCCCGGGTCTGCGGCGCACCATTTCATGGCGCGCCGCGCCCGGGAGAAGCTTAAGAGGCCCCATGACCGCGGTTTCGCCGATCAAAGCTGTGCCGGAGCCGGCGGCGGATTCGATTCTCACCCTCAACAATATCGAGGTGGTGTACGACCGCGTCATCCTGGTGCTCAAGGGCGTGTCGCTGGCGGTGCCGAACCGCGGCATCGTGGCGCTCCTCGGCGCCAACGGCGCCGGCAAGACCACGACGCTCAAGGCGATCTCCAACCTGCTTCATTCCGAGCGCGGCGAAGTCACCAAGGGCGCGATCGTGTTCGACGGCGCCGAGGTGCAGGACCTTTCGCCCAACGAGGTGGTGCGGCGCGGCTGCATCCAGGTGATGCAGGGCCGTTTCTGCTTCGGCCATCTCACCATCGAGGAAAACCTGCTCACCGGCGCGTTCACCCGGCGCGACGGCTCCGCCGCGATCCGCGCCGATCTGGAGAAGGTCTACGCCTATTTCCCGCGGCTGCGTGAACGGCGGCAGGCGCTCGCCGGCTACACTTCGGGCGGCGAGCAGCAGATGTGCGCCATCGGCCGTGCACTGATGTCGCACCCGAAGATGATCCTGCTCGACGAGCCGTCGATGGGGCTGGCGCCGCAGATCGTCGAAGAGATTTTCGCCATCATGAAGAGCCTCAACGACAGCGAGGGCGTGGCGTTTTTGCTGGCGGAGCAGAACGCCAATCTGGCGCTGAAATATTCCGGCCACGGTTACATTCTGGAGAACGGCCGCGTCGTGCTCGACGGGTCGGCGGCGACGCTGTCGGAAAACGAAGACGTCAAGGAATTCTACCTCGGCGTCGCCGAAGGCAAGCGCAAGTCGTTCCGCGAGGGCAAGCACTATAAAAGGCGCAAGCGCTGGCTGGCGTGACTAAAGCTTTCCCGTCACCCTGAGGTGGCCGCCATAAGCGCGTTTACGCGCGTCTTCGACGCGCTATGGCGGCCCTCGAAGGGCGACGGCCCGAGCGCCGAGGCCGCATCCTTCGAGGCTCGGCGCTGCGTGCCGAGCACCTCAGGATGACGGGCCAAATTCAGTGGAAGCCGGCCTCGATCTTGACGCCGTTCGGCGCCGGAATGTTGTCGGGAACAAAGAAATCCTGCGCCAACTTTTGCGTCGGGTCGGCGCGGTAGTGTTCGAAGTCGGTGACGCCGTTTTCCGAAAGAAACGTATCGTCGATCAGAAAGTTGCCGGTGAATTGGCGCGCCGTTTTTGAGAACACGACGTAGGCGGCGTCGGCCACGATCTCCGGCTTGCGCGAAGCCCGCATCAGCGCCGCGCCGCCGAGCAGATTGTTGACCGCGGCGGTCGCAATGACGGTGCGCGGCCACAAGGCGTTGACGGCGATGCCCTTGCCGCGCAGCTCGCCGGCGAGTCCGAGCACCACGAGGCTCATGCCGAACTTGGCGATGGTATAGGCGGTGTGCGGCGCGAACCACTTCTCCTTCATGTCGAGCGGCGGCGAGATCATCAGGATGTGCGGATTGGCCGCTTTCTGCAGATGCGGGATCGCCCATTTCGACACCACGAAGGTGCCGCGGGTGTTGATCTGCTGCATCAGGTCATAGCGCTTCATGTCGGTCGCGACCGCCGGCGTCAGCGAAATCGCGCTGGCATTGTTGACCACGATGTCGAGGCCGCCGAACCGCGCCGCGGTAGCGTCGATCGCCTCCTTCACCATCGCTTCGTCGCGCACGTCGACCACGAGCGGCAACGCCTTGCCGCCGGCGCGCTCGATCTCTTCGGCGGCGGTGTAGATGGTGCCGGGCAGCTTGGGATGCGGCTCGGTGGTCTTGGCCGCGATCGCCACATTGGCGCCATCGCGCGCCGCCCGCAGTCCGATCGCAAGCCCGATGCCGCGCGAGGCGCCGGTGATGAACAGAGTCTTTCCCTGCAGTGACATCGCCGTCCTCACTTTCTGCGCGCCAGGAACGCGGCAAATGCGGCGCGCGCCTCGTCGGACTGCAGCAGCTCCCGAAAATGCATCGATTCGGTTTCGATTCGTTTGATGATCTCGTCGACGTGGCCGCGCATCAGGCCGCGGGTCACCGCCACGGTCTGCGGCGGCAGCGCCGCGATCTCGCGCGCCGCCTTGAGCGCAGCGTCGTCGACCGCGGCGGGATCGACCACGGTGTTGACGAGGCCGGCGTCCTTCGCCTGCGCAGCGGTGAGCGGGTGGCCCATGACCAACAGCGAAAAGGCCCGTGCATAACCCATGCGCATCGGCGCCAACAGCGTCGACGCCGCTTCGGGAATGAGGCCAAGCCTGATGAACGGCGTCGACAGGGTCGCCTCGGTGCCGGCCACCACGTAATCGCAGTGCAGCAGCATGGTGGTGCCGACGCCGATCGCCACGCCGTTGACCGCGGCGACCAAAGGCTTTTGCCGCCGCGCCAGCGTGTGCAGAAAATCATGCGCCCGCGGATCGATGCCGCCGCCCGCCGCCTGCAGAAAATCGGTGATGTCGTTGCCGGCGCAGAACGCGCCCGGGCTGCCGGCGATCATGACGCAACGGATCGCCGCGTCCGGATCGGCCTCGCGCAGCGCCCGCGTCACCTCGGCGTACATGGCGAGTGTCAGCGCGTTCTTCTTCTCCGGGCGATTGAGCCGGATGACGCGGACGCCGCCTTCATCCGTCACCGTGACCGCATCGGTCGTCATGCCTGCCCCTTTTTTTCAATGTGCTAACTGTCCGCGGTGCGGATGCACTAGGACCATGATACGATTAAGTTGAATTTGATCATGATCTAAAATCTTGCATCGGAGCATGATCTTTTCCGAAAACCGGCTGCCACTTTTCGGGATCATGCTCTAGTCAGCGGCTTTGTGGTTGTGGCGGATCAGTCGGCCGATGGCGCGGAACTCGCTGCCGGCGGCGGCGAGTGCGTGTGACTCGATGGCGCGATAGAGCCCGACGACCCGTTCGCCGACCGGTGTGACGGCGGCGCCGCCGCCGCGAACGCCGCCGGTCTCGGCGGTGACTGCGGGCTCCCGCAGCGCTTGGTTGATCTCGTCCACCAACAGCCACGCCCGCCGGTACGACATGCCGATCGAGCGCGCCGCCGCCGAAATCGATCCGGTCGATTGAATCGCCTCCAAAAGCGCGATCTTTCCCGGGCCAATGCGGCCTCCGGACGCCAAATCGATGCGGATGGAGAGGTGGGTGCCGGCCATGGTCGACCTCTTGATTGCTCCATGAGGTCACGCGGATAGCCGGCTTTCGTCAAGTGCCTTTTGGACTGGTTGCCGCAAGCTTTGATGTTACGAAAAAACATGCGGCGGCCGAAGCCGCCGCCTGAAATTGCCGTGACGCCCAGCTGCTACTGGAAGAGCTTCAATGAGTTAGCGATTGTTTGCGACACGCCCCATGCCAAGGGAATGCCGACGAATCCCCAAGCCAGCACCAGCTGCCAGATCGGCGTGCGGTTTTGATTTTCGTCCGTCATCGCGTTCCTCCCTAAGCCCTTGCGGATTTGCCGGCCATCGCGGCGCCAACCTCACGGCCGGCTTCGGCGGCGGTAGCCAAAGCGGAATCGGACGCCATGTGGAATCTCTTATCCACCGCCTTGATCAGCAGGTTGCAGATAAAACCAATCACAAACAGGCCCGCCATGATGTACATGGTGATGTTGTAGGCCTGCGCTTTCGGCACGCCGTGGGTGATGTTGTACTCGCGGATATAGTTCACCAGCACCGGTCCGAAGATGCCGGCCATCGACCAGGCGGTGATCAGAAGCCCGTGGATGGCGCCGACATAGCGCGTGCCGAACATGTCCTTGAGATAGGCCGGCACGGTGGCGAAGCCGCCGCCATACATGCTGATGATGACCAGAAAGCACACCACGAACGCCGCCACGCTGCCGATCGATCCGGTGTGCGGAACTGCGATGTACAACGCAAAACCGAGCACCATGAAGATGAAATACGTGTTCTTGCGGCCGATATAGTCGGACGTCGAGGCCCAAAGAATCGGCCAAGCATGTTGAACAGGCTCATGAGGCCGACGAATCCTGCGGCGGCGACCGCCGTCACCTTGCCGGGGAACATCTCCTGGCTCATGGCGGAAGCCTGACCGAGCACGCCGATGCCGGCGGTCACGTTGATGCACAGCACGGCCCAGATCAACCAGAACTGCGGCGTCTTCAGCGCGTCATAGACGTAAACGTCATCTTTGGTGATGAGCTTTCGTTGCAACCACAGGCGGCGTGTAGCCTTCCGGTTTCCAGCCCGGCGCCGGCACGCGCACGATGAAGGCGCCGACCATCATGAACACGAAATAGATGGCGCCCATGACGATGAATGTCTCGGCGACGCCGACGTGGCCTGGCGTCGAAATCTGCTCATCAGCCAGACCGAGAGCGGTGAGGCGATAAAGGCGCCGCCGCCGAAGCCCATGATGGCCATGCCGGTCGCCATGCCGGGCCGGTCGGGAAACCATTTGATCAGCGTCGAGACGGGCGAGATGTAGCCGATGCCGAGCCCGCAGCCGCCGACCAGGCCATAGCCGAAATAGACGACCCAGAGATTGTGGACATAGACGCCGATCGCCGAAATGAGGAAGCCGCCGGCCCAACACAGGGCCGCAGTAAACATCGCCCGGCGCGGCCCGCCTTCCTCGACCCAGCGCCCGAAAATCGCGGCGGAAAAGCCGAGCACGAAAATAGCGATGGAGAAGATCCAGCCGAGCTCGGGAATATTCCAGTCGTCCGGTGCCGACTGGCGATGCCCATGAGCTTGGTCATCGGCAGGTTGAACACGCTGAACGCGTAGGCCTGGCCGATGCACAAATGGACGCACAGCGCCGCCGGCGGCACCATCCAGCGACTAAATCCCGGTTTTGCGATCGTCCGGTTTCGGTCAGAAACCCGAAAAGCCCCCCCGATGATTGCGTTTGCGCGACCGTCGTCATCGTCTCCCTCCTGGTCTTTATGTTTTTTTACGCGTTGTTGCTTGTTACGCGCTTTTTCTCGTTACCGATTCCTGTTGTCCGCGTTTCTTGGCGTTCCGCTTGCCTCAGTGCTGCGCCGCCTGATTTCTGTTGCGGCGAGTTCTCAAGGGCCTGCGGGCAATCGGATCAAGGCCGGCGCCGCCCGCCTCAAGATGCGCGAAGATTGCCGCGCGCATCCGCGGATCCCAGAATTTCTTGATGTGATCGGCGGTGCCGGCCACGGCTTTTCCTGTCCCTGGCTGGCGAAGAACTTGCCGATTTGATTGGCCATGTAGACGAGCGTTGTCAAGCGACGACATGAGTGGTCACTTGGTGGTTTCTTTGCTGGTCTCCTTAATGCGCTGCGGATGGGCGAATATCTCAAAGCCGTCGCTGCGGGCGACGGCGACCAGCGTGATGCCGGCGGCTTGCGCGGTGCGTACTGCGAGCGCAGTCGGCGCCGAGACGGCGACGATCAGCGGTGCGCCGATCACTGCGGTCTTCTGCACCATCTCCACCGATACCCGGCTGGTCAGCAGCACCATGCCGCCGTCGCGGCGTACCCGCGCGCGCCAGCGCGCCGGCAAGCTTGTCGAGCGCATTGTGTCGGCCGACGTCTTCGCGCACTGCAAGGAGGCCGGCTTGTCCGGGCGCCAAAATGCCGCAGCATGAACCGCGCGGGTCTGGCGGTTAAGCTCCTGGCGCGGGCCGAGCGCACTCCAGCGCCTGCATGATCTCCGCCGGCGTGAAAGTCGCGCCTCGCGGCACGCGCGGGACGGGCCGCACCGCCTCGTCGAGGCTATCGATCCCGCACAGACCGCAACCGGTCGGTCCGGCCAGATGCCGCCGCCGCTCGCTCAAGGCCCGCCGCGCGGCTCGGCAAGCCACATCCGCAACTCGATGCCGGCATCGTGTCAACGATCGTCGAGCTGGCGGAGTCGCCGGCGCGGAAATCAGCCTTCGGTGAGGCTGAAGCCGAGCGCGAAGTCTTCGAGATCTTGCGGCGTCGCCATCATCACCGCGTAGGTGCCGCCGTCGTAGGTGAACGCGACGGCGGTCTCTTCGGGCACGATGCGCTTGCCGGCGGTCGCGCCTTGATGGCGCCAGATCGTGCTGTCGACCGTAACCGTCGGCTCGCGCATGCCGCTACTCCGCGGCTTCGACCGTCGCGGCTATGCGGCGGCTCTTGCGCGCGAGATCTTCGTACTGCTCCTGCCATTCCGTCGGCCCGTTCGAGGGCGACACCTGCACCGCGGTCACCTTGTATTCGGGGCAGTTGGTCGCCCAGTCGGAATATTCGGTCGTGACGACGTTCGCCTGCGTGCCGGGTGATGGAACGTCGTGTAGACGACGCCCGGCGCCACGCGCTCGGTGATCAGCGCGCGCAGCGAGGTTTCGCCCGCGCGGCTCGCGAGCTTCACCCAGTCGCCGTCGCGGATGCCGCGCTGCTCGGCGTCATGCGGATGGATTTCCAGCAGGTCTTCCTCGTGCCACACGACATTTTCGGTGCGGCGGGTCTGCGCGCCGACATTATACTGGCTGAGGATGCGGCCGGTGGTGAGCAGCAGCGGGAAGCGCGGCCCGGTCTTCTCGTCGGTCGGGATATATTCGGTGATGACGAAATTGCCCTTGCCGCGCACGAAGCCGCCGATATGCATGACCGGCGTGCCTTCCGGCGCCTTTTCGTTGCACGGCCATTGCACCGAGCCGAGCTTGTCGAGCTTGTCGAAGGAGACGCCCGCGAAGGTCGGCGTCAGCCGCGCGATCTCGTCCATGATCTGCGAGGGATGGTCGTAGTGCATCGGATAGCCCATGGCCTCGCTGATCAGCAGGTGATTTCCCAATCCTCCTAGCCGTTCTTCGGCGCCATGACTTTGCGCACCCGCTGGATGCGCCGCTCGGCATTGATGAACGTGCCGTTCTTTTCCAGGAACGTCGAGCCCGGCAGGAACACATGCGCGTAATTCGCCGTCTCGTTCAGGAACAGGTCCTGCACGACGACGCATTCCATCGCCTCAAGGCCCGCGGTGACGTGGTGGGTGTCCGGGTCGGATTGCAGGATGTCTTCGCCCTGCACGTAGAGGCCCTTGAACGAGCCGTCGACCGCGGCGTCGAGCATGTTCGGGATGCGCAGACCCGGCTCGCTGTCGAGCGGCTTGTGCCACAGCGCCTCGAACATGCGCGCTGTCGCGTCGTTGGAGACGTGCCGATAGCCGGAGAGCTCGTGCGGGAACGAGCCCATGTCGCACGAGCCCTGCACATTGTTCTGGCCGCGCAGCGGATTCACGCCGACGCCCGGCCGGCCGATATTGCCGGTCGCCATGGCGAGATTGGCGATCGCCATCACGGTGGTCGAGCCCTGGCTGTGTTCGGTGACGCCGAGGCCGTAATAGATCGCGCCGTTGCCGCCGGTGGCATAGAGCCGCGCGGCGCCGCGGATTGCTTCCGCCGGCACGCCGGAAATCTTCGCGACTTCTTCCGGACTGTTGCGCGGTTCGGCGACGAACTCCGCCCAATCGCTGAACTCGTCCCAATCGCAGCGCTCGCGCACGAATTTCTCGTTCACCAGGCCTTCGGTCACGACGACGTGCGCCAGCGCGGTGAGGATCGCGACATTGGTGCCGGGCAGAGCGGCAGATGATAGGCCGCCTCGACGTGCGGCGTGCGCACCAGATCGATGCGGCGCGGATCGATGACGATCAGCTTGGCGCCTGGCCCGCAGCCGCTTTTTCATCCGCGAGCGCGAACACCGGATGGGCGTCGGTCGGATTGGCGCCGATCACGATGATGACGTCGGTATGTTCGACCGAATTGAAATCCTGCGTGCCGGCCGAAGTGCCGAATGTCGTGCTCAGGCCGTAGCCGGTCGGCGAGTGGCAGACGCGCGCGCAGGTGTCGACATTGTTGTTGCCGAAGGTGGCGCGCACCAGCTTCTGCACCAGGAAGGTTTCTTCGTCGGTGCAGCGCGACGAGGTGATGCCGCCGATCGAGCCGCGGCCATATTTCGCCTGGATGCGCTTGAATTCGGACGCGACGTGGCCGATCGCCTCGTCCCAGGAGACTTCGCGCCACGGGTCGGTGATCTTGGCGCGGATCATCGGCTTGAGGATGCGCTCGCGGTGGTTGGCGTAGCCCCAGGCGAAACGGCCCTTGACGCAGGAATGGCCGCGATTGGCCTTGCCGTCCTTGTACGGCACCATGCGGACGACTTCGTCGCCGCGCATTTCCGCCTTGAACGAGCAGCCGACGCCGCAATAGGCGCAGGTCGTCACTACCGAATGCTCGGGCTATGCCGATCTCGATCACCGTTTTCTCGTTCAGCGTCGCCGTCGGGCAGGCCTGGATGCAGGCGCCGCAGGACACGCACTCGGAGCTGAAGAACGGCTCCTCCATGCCGGGCGAAACCATCGAGCCGAAACCACGCCCGGCAATAGTCAGCGCGAAGGTGCCTTGCACTTCCTCGCAGGCGCGCACGCAGCGCGAGCAGACAATGCACTTCGCTGGATCGTAGGTGAAGTACGGATTGGACTCGTCGATCCCCGGATTGGGATGCTGGCGCCATCGTAGCCGTAGCGCACTTCGCGCAGGCCGACCGCGCCGGCCATGTCCTGCAGCTCGCAATCGCCGTTGGCCGAGCAGGTCAGACAGTCGAGCGGATGGTCGGAAATGTAAAGCCCATCACACCCTTGCGCAGCCGCGTCAAGCCGGTCGGTCTGGGTGCGCACCACCATGCCGTCGGCAGCCGGCGTGGTGCAGGAAGCCGGCGTGCCGGGCGGCCGTCGATCTCGACCAGGCAGAGCCGGCAGGAACCGAACGCGTCCAGCATGTCGGTGCGCAGAGCTTGGGGATCTTGGTCCCGGGCTCCATCGCCGCGCGCATGATCGAAGTGCCTTCCGGCACGGTGACCGCGGCTGCCGTCGATCGTGAGCGTGACCGTCTTCTCCGTCTTAGCGCGGGGCGTCCCGATAGTCGATCTCTTGGACGAGCGACATGGCGGTTTCCTTGATTCGGCGGCTTGCAGGCGCGGCTGCGCGCCGAAATCTTCAGGGAAATGGGTCAATGCGCTCATCACCGGATACGGCGTGAAGCCGCCAATGCGCAGAACGAACCGAACTTCAGGGTGTTACACAGATCCGTCCAGCAGGACGATGTTGGCGGCGCGATTCTCGCCATGATGATGTGATCGATAACCTCCATGCCGCGGGTCGAGCCGATGCGGCAGGGCGTGCACTTGCCCAGGATTCGATGGCGCAGAATTCGATGGCAAAGCGCGCTTGCTTGGCCATGTCGACGGTATCGTCGAATAC
>CAWDZD010000038.1:0-341231 GCA_963806465.1 uncultured Alphaproteobacteria bacterium
TAACGCCGCGACAGGCTTCGCGCCAGGGCCCTCTCCGTTCTCGAACCCCGTGCTTCAGGAGAGTTCGCCTTGCAACGATTGACCGATCAAGGGTGGCAAAAGATCAACGAGGTGGCTCACGCTTTGGCGTCAGCACGGATGCCGTCATGTCTTTACTGCAGTCACTGATCAACGGCAACGGGACGATGGCTCAGTTCAATCACTGGGAGCTGGGCGGCGGGGGCCAGTGGATGCAGGGGGGCATGACCATGGTCTCCGACCTGTTCAATCATGCCCTCAAGGCCAAGGTCGATGGCCTCTGTACCGAGCTGTCGCAAGCTCCTCGCCCAGCAACCTTTCGTTCCCCTCCCCCCGCCGACCACCCAGTGGCAGGGACAGAGCCAGGGCGGAGCGACAGTTACCAGAGCGGGCTATGGCGGGGCCGGCACGATGGGCGGCATGGGCGCGAGCCTGTTCGTCCCCGGGCCGCAGGGCGGATCGGGCAACTGGTGGCCGGCGGAGCTCGGTTATGCGAGCGGCAGCGGCGCCCAGAATAACATCCGCTACGCGTACTTCTCCAACACGCGGCGGCTGGCCGTGGATATCAACGGGCAGGTGACCGTCTACGATACGCTCGACAACCAGATCGGCGGCGTCTCGCAGCAACAGGGGGGGTGGCTCGCTCACATTCACCAGCCAGTACGGCACCATACCCGTCGCGAGCCTGCCCGTCGTCTCCATCAACGGCGTGCCCCAGAACGCCCCGGAACCGAACCGTGGCAACCCGAGCCCCCCTTCCCGAGCCGCCAGCCGCAGCCCGATCCGCCCGACCGAGACGGCCCAGGAAACGGACATCTTCGCCAAGATCGAGCGGCTCGCCGACTTGCAGCAGAAGGGGATCCTTTCCCAGGAAGAGTTCTCTGCCAAGAAGGCCGAGCTTCTGGGACGGCTTTAACAGCAATACTGCTGAGTTCGCTGTAACTGATGTAGATGAAGATAGTTGCAAACTCATCCCCCCTTACGAAGGGGGGATACAGGGGGGTTCTGGAGCGCGGCCATCCCGAAGACCCCGGCCCTGAATTCACCCCCCCGCTCCCCCCCCTTTTAAAAGGGGGGGAGTGCCCGCTGCCTGCGCCATTCTGCGGCCTTCTTGAGCAGGCCCTTCTTGCCGAGCGCGGCGGCAAGCGTGTTCTCGAGTTGTTCGCCGCGGAGCGCGCGCCGGTGGCGAGGATCGGCCGTTGTCGCCATCGACCAGGAAGGCTTGCGGGATCCAAGTGACGGCGTAAAGGTGGCGACCTCGGCCTTCCAGTACTTGCCGTCGTAGATTTGCCGCCAGGCATATTCTTTTCCGGGTGAACGAGGCCGCTTCCACGGCGTCCGGCTTGTCGAGGCTGATGCCAGGACCTCGAAGCCCTGGTCGTGGAACCTGCCGTAGGCCTTGGTCAGGTGGGGCAGCTCCCCGATGCAGGGGCCGCACCAGGTGGCCCAGAAGTCGAGCAACACGAGCTTGCCGGCGTAGGTCGAGGGAACTGCACTTCCTGGTCGTCGGTGGTCCTGGCGGTGAACCGGATCGCCTCTGGCCCGGGCTCAGGTCCGGGGGCGGCAAGATCTCGGCAACGGTGGGTCCGACTTCCTGATCCGGAACTCTGGCCCGATGGCGCCGGCCGGCGATCTCGTAAGTCGTCCCCTTGATATTGAACGGCTTGGGGACGTCGTAGCCTCGCCCCGGCAGTCAAACCGGCCGTTCCGGTTCACGTCGATCATGAGCTCGACACCCGAGCGCCCCCGCGCGGCTCCACGAAAGTCGCCCTTGGCCCCCGGTCGGCACCAACGCCTTGTAGGGGTGTCACCCAGGGTGATCTCGCCCTCGTATCCGTAGTCGGCGTAATAGAGCAGGAATCCTTGAGTGCTTTCGGAGCGGGTCGTTCTTGTCGAAGCGGTACATGCCGAGATGCGCGGGAACGGAATTGCCGCCGAGCGCAGCTCGATGGAGGCGCCTCCCGGTACATGGTGAGCTCCCGGCCATCCGGGCTCTTCGAGGTCCTGGGCCGTCCAACGGTTGCGGGGTCGTCGGTCAGGTCGCCGTTGGCGTTCGCGTCGACGTAGAGCCTGGCGGGCTGGCCGTCCGGCTCGTCGACGCGACGATCACCTGGATGGGCGACTCTTGGTGCCGAGTGAGAGGACGCCGAACAGCGGGGCGGCCAGTTCCGGGGCCTTCGTAAGGCCCGCCGGCTTCTCGGCCTTCAGCCGGAGCTGCTGGGGCATGTAGCCGCCCATCCTGGGCATGGCCCCGGAGGCGAGGGGCTGGAGCTTCACCATTTCTTCGCCGAAGGCCGACCAGGCCAGTGCGAGTAACGCGGTGCCAGAGAGTCGTCAAGCGGAGGGGACGCATCGGGGATTCTCCTGGTGCTAGATCTGATGACCGGACACAGACCGTTATCTTATCATGACCCCCTCACCCACCACCTTCTCCGCCCATTGTCACTCCTCAAATCTATCTACAGCAACGAAAAAAAACGTTACGCCGATTCCGAGGATTCTCCCCGATGCCGCCGGAACCCCGACGCCGTCGGGCACTCGCGCTTTAGGGTAGGAAGCCGGCGGTGGGCGTCTCAGGACTCGGGGGTGACTCGGCAGGAACCGGCCCATGGCCTCGAAGATCTGGTCCTGGCCGACGGCGTAGAAGTCGTTATGGCCGGCGTCGTCGACGATGAACTTCATGACCGGTGCCTTGGTGGCGGCGGCGGCGAGCCGGTCGAGCATCGTGACCGGCACGAGGTCGTCCTTGCGGCCGTGACCGAGCAGTATCGGGCAGGTGATGTGGCTCATCTTGGTTTCGCAGTCGAAACGGTGCCGTAGGAGCAGCGTCGTGGGCAGGAACGGGAAGCTGCGGTGGGACATCTCGGCCATGCTGGTGAACGTGCTGAAGCGATCAGGCCGGCCACCGGCTTCCGGGTGGCGAGGTCGACGGCCACGGGCCGCGGAGCGACCAGCCGGCGGTCACGACCTTCTTGGGGTTGATGTCCTTGCGGCCTGAAGGTCGCCGAAGGCGGCGTCGGCCGTCTCGCGGCAGCCGGTCTCGCTTGGCTTGCCCCCCGACATGCCGTAGCCCACGAATTCGGGGATCATCACATTGACACCCATCCGGCGGAAGTGCTCGAACTCGAACATCGCGTCCGTCAAGCACATGGCATTGCCATAGAAGTAGAGGATCGTCGGCCGGAGGTCGGTTCGGGATGGGGATTGCCGTTGGCAGGAGGGCGGGGAACAGGGCGACGATCTTGTCGTCGTGCTCGGTCGCCAGGTTGACGAGCTCGGTACCGGGCTCCGGGTGGACGACCGACGACGGTTTACCCTGGGTGTCGGAGCCGGGAAAGATCAGCCGGATCTGCAGTGCGGAGAACACGACGAGGATTCCCAGGTAGAGGACGAGGGTTATCACCAGCCAGCGGCCGAACATCCGGGCCTTGCTCCGCCCGAATGCGGCCGGGGCGGCTCGGGGATCGGGTGAGTCGTGCTGCCGTTCGTGCACCGGTGCCTCCATGAGACAGCAGCCTGCCGCCAGGGTCTCACTCCCTCATGGGATTAAGCACGAAATCCGACCATTCGGATTTCGTGCTTTCTTCCCGGCTCAGTGCAGGAAAGGGGACAGGCGCCTGCGCCGGAGCCAGTCCCCTTTCGCTCGATTCTAACTGTGGATCATCTTCTCAAAGTCCGTTGCCGAACGAATCGCCGCGGTCGGACCCGATCCCCTCGGCCGGGGACTCCTTGCGAGGCGGGACGTGTGGGCCACGGAGCACCGACTATTGCCCCGCGTGTGCTGGGTATGACCCCGGAGCGGTCCGCGCCGAGCGGGGGCTCACCCGAGCTGCTCGACGAGCTGGGTGCGATCGACTCGAAGGGGATCTCGCCATCGCCGTCGAGATCGTCGTAGCGTGAGACATAGCCGGGGAGCTTGGCGCGTTCCAGTTCGTCTGCGTAGGACGCCAGGACCGCGCTCTGGATCTTCTCCCGGCACATCGAGTTGATCGGGTGTGCGATGTCGGCGTGCAGCTTGGCTCGTCCGTCGGCGTCGCGGATCGCGCGGTTCTCGTCGAGCCGGCAGCCGCACTGGTTGCAGAAGCGGCTTCGCAGGTGGTTCTTGGTGCCGCAGTCGTGGCAGCGGTCGGTCAGTTTCCGCGACGGCATGGCGACGAAGAAGCCCTTGGCCCCCTCGATGATCTTCAGGTCGCGGATGACGAACATGTCGTCGAAGGTGATGCTGCAAAACGCCTGCAGCCGTTCGTTGCTGCCCGAGTTGTCTTCCATGAGCTTGATGCGGACTTCGGTGATCTCCACAGCCGGTACTCCTTTACGAGGCGTTTTCTGCTCAAGGGCCGCAGGTCACGACCCGGACCCATCCTAGTCCGAGCGTTCGAGGCGCTGCGCGGCGTGGGCCGCCCCGGCTTGGTCGCGGCAAGCCCGAAGTAGGCCGAGCCGCTCCCACTCATCACGGGTCCGTCGAGCACGGGCCGAGTCCCGCCAGGCGTCACGCTGCTCGACAGTTATCCGCTGCACCTGCTCCCCTCCAATTGGGACGTGTCTTCGCGCCCGCTGGAGGAAGTGATGGAAGCGCTGAGCGAGGAGGGGCACTGGGTATCCAAATTCAGTGAGGAGCAATTCAAGGGCATTGCCGAGGCTTACTTTAACAACATCCGCATCGCGAAAGAGTTTGTTCCTCGGCAGCTTCGCGGCGACGTCTTGCTGTTTCTATCAACGAGCACTGAGGATATTTCGCCATCCGAAGTCTGGAAGCCCGTCATCCGTGGCGAACTAAAGGTTTTCCAAATCGACTGTGAGCATCACGAAATGCTGCATCCTGCCTCAGCTGCAAAGATCGGCGCAATTCTTGGAGCTGAACTTAGCAAACAGCGCTCCGAAAGCGGACCGTTGAATAAGCGTGGCATGCTCGAACCGCTTGATCTTGGCGCCGCGGGCTAGCTTAGTGGAGATCGCGGACGTTGCTTCCGAGCCTGTACATTCGCAGCTTTTCCACTAATATTTCCGCCGTTTGGCAGCTTCCAAATGACCGTCCAAGCTCTCTTGACGTAAGCGCTAGGCGGCCGATGTTTTGTACCCTTTTGGTTATCAAACCGAGGCATGGAGGGAGAGGATGACTAATCCATTCGAAGACGAAAACGGTACATATCATGTACTGATCAACAATGAGGGACAGTACAGCTTATGGCCGAGCTTTGTTGAAGTTCCGGACGGATGGACAATCGTTGTCAATTCAAACAAACGCGCCGTTTGCCTCGAATACATCAATCGAAACTGGACTGATATGCGTCCGAAAAGCCTGATTGCAGCAATGGAAGGTTCGAACGGTGCGGGGCAGGCAGATCAGGCGAGCGACGCGGCTAACTCCGACCCGCACAACCTTTCGCCAGGGAACGTAGGAACGTTGCAGTAGGTAGCGGATACGCTCGCGCAAGGTGGACCCCACTGCATCGCCGGCTTGCTACTCGTCGAAACCTCCGATCTGCACCACCATGTCGGCTACTCGCCGATGTCGCCATGGATTGCTTTTAATAGCGGCTCCCTTGTCGCGCCGACGCAAAGCCGCCAGCAGTGCGCTGTGACGATGGCTCTGCCAAGGCGGTTTCTGCCGCGATAGCGACAGGGCCTGAAACCGGCCTGTCTGGTCGAAAGTCCTGCTGCTGATGATCGAAGAACGGTCCTAAAATATGTTCGACGCGACACTGCGGACGCCTATGAACCGCAGCCAAAATTCAACGGAGCTGCTGGGATACTCGAAGCCTGGCTGAGAGACAGTTTTAAAGCGGGCCTCGTCACTTTGTCCGCCCACGTAAGCCACGAAAGCTTTATCAATGCTCAATAACGGCCCATGGCATTTGATCGCCGAGATTTGCCTAGCAAATCGACAGGGCCCCAGGATGCGGGGCTAGTTTGGGTCGATCTCTCATGCAAGTAAGCTCACGTCACCCGACGTCCGGTTCTAGTCCGTGATTGTGTTGCAAAACTCTCATTGAGACGCGCTAGTAACACCAAAATCTGCACCGATGTCGAACTGGAAATTTGGAAACACCGTCCATGCGAGCGCGGTGTCGAAACTCGGTTGAGTAGTGCCCTTGCGCCGGGGTCTCAAGCTCGTTCGTCGCCTCGAAGAGGGCGCGCACTTTCCTATCGACCGCGCAATACTCAGCGCGGCGCCACCGTCGAAGCAAACAACATCAGCGCCCCTTCGACCGTTGGGTCGGTCATTCGGCTGGCTATCTCGGTTGCGGCCGCGCTCAGCGAGCGGGCCTGGTCGGCGAGCAGAAAGTGCGCGCCTATCGGCGCAACTGCCGCAAGAGCGGGCAGGCGGTCACGCCGCCAGGTATCACTCAGACCTTCGACCGGCAGCGTGGTAAGCGCGCCATAGATCGTCTGCGTCGCGCCGGCGCGAATTCTCGCCAGCCCGCTCTTGAAGTTCGGCTGCTGGAGCTGTGCCTGCGAAGCGCTCGCTATGAAGGCGCCCACAGTGTCCATCACGGCGGCTTCAATCCATAACTGCGCGTCGAAGTATCACCCCATCTCGGGAGCGAACTCAACCGTATTGTAATTGATCTTCTGCGTAATCTCCGGGGTGTGCGGCAGTTTGGAAATGTCCACAATTCCGGTGCCGGCCAGGATGTAAACGAGGCCGACCTGGAGTACCGCGAGATTCCACGCGTTCAAGCTGTCCAGCGCTGCTATCGGCTGCGCCGGGCCGCTTTGGATTTCAGTCGTGTCGAATACGGTGTCGAGTAGTGGCTTGACGGCAGGATCCGATTGGCGAGGCGGCCGGCCGGTGCTGGCCAAATCTTTCGCCAAGGCGACAAACGATACAGCGGCCTGGTTGATCGCGGCAATCTTTCCAGCGTCGAGAGCGGCGGCGGCGACAATGCTCAGCGCGAGAGCGAATAGCGAAACGATGATAGACGAACCGCGCCCCCATAGCGCTTCCCCTTAAACGATTTTCCAACACCGGCGTGGCCGGCAGCACACCAGCCGGTTCGGAAGAGACCATGCGCCAGCCACCATGTAAAGCGGGTAGCGACGACGCCTGCGCGTGCGTCCTCTCCCTAACTCAGGCTTCCGTCTCGGCTGCGCGCTTACGCTTTACTCTTCGCGTCTATTTCTCGCGGAGGCCGCCATTGGCCCCATGGTGGACATTGACTAGGCTCCCGTGGCCGCGGGGCCAGTAGCAGCAGTCTCGTCCTAACGCGGTATAGCGGCGATTTCCGCAATTTCATTTCCGATGATGAAAAAGCGTGCATTGGGCGGTGTTCGCGCTGGAATAGACGCTCATAAAACAACATTGCGTCCTGATTTTCGGCGATGACGGCGAGAGCGATCCTGTCACAGCCGTGCTCGATTGCCGCGCGCGCAAGAGCGACGATCAAGCATCGACCAATTCCCTGCTTTCGATTGGCCGAGTCGACGTAAAGATGGTGCGCATTGAGCGCACGCGTGCCGAACGAAGCGTTATAAGCCATATACCAAGAAGCATAGCCGCTTGCCGGCGCGCTCGGCGATGATCGACCGAACCCATGGCCGTTCGCCAAAGCAATCTTCGCGCAATTGCGGAGCCCTGATCGTAGCTTTGGCTGCGTTATTTATAGCAAGTTTACGGATCATCGTAAGAAGAGCGTCCACATCTGCGGCGCTCGTACCGCGAACCTAAATCACACGCGACATTTTGGAGTCTCCCTGCTGAAAGGAAAACGACTGGCGAAGCAAGACTCCCGCCGATAATGTGGGACGCCGGTCACAAATGCTGCTTAGATCACCAGAAGGCATGGCAAGAACTAGACGGAGAGGAGCGGAATGACCGCAAGTGGCCCTCGGAGGCCTCTAAATCATCCTGTCGCGGCAGATTGCGGCCGCATGCTGCGCCAGGGGCCGAAGAGATCGCTTCGACAGGACGATGCTCCGATGCCGCCGCCGCGAAGGCGGAAGTCTGCGGCGGCACCAACAAATAAGCCAATGCGACGAGGGTCGGGGTCAGACGGATAGTGTCTTGCATGCGCATGGAACGCCCAAAGCTCTCGTCGAGCGCTTTAGAGCCTCTAGTAGCGATATAGGTCAGTCGGCGGCAATCGACGAACCGCCGCAAGTGAGATTATTTGATCGCGATGAACCGCCCCTGAACGCATCATTCAGAACAGTAAGCCCGCCGTTGAGGTCGGCGGGGAGATCCACGAGTTCGTCCGCCTCAGCGATTTGTCTGTTGTGGGTGAACAACGGAACTAACCGGCGCACGGCCCGCTTCGCGTTCATTGATGTGTCGGACAATGCCAGCTCGCGGCAGCGCGCTGCCGTTAGGAGCGCTAATTTGCTGCCGCTCGACCTGAAGCAACCGATACAAAGCCGACGGGGTCGCGATGTCCGTTATTGGTCTTGGCCGTGTCAAAACACTTTATTTCACCGCCGCCGAATGACACTCTTTCATGCGGCCGTCGTGCGATCCTCTGGGGACCCGTATATTAATGTCGCTTATTTCGTCGGCTTGCGCGAAGGGCGCGCTCTGTCAAAAAGTTCGGCACCGAGCCGCGCCTGCACCAAGCGACAGCCCTCTACCCAAACAAGCAGGTTCACGCGTTCAGCGCACGGGCAAGTTCACACGGCTTGCATCGGCAGGAGTTCTCGGTGGCTGATATACGGCGCTGGCAGGGGGCGCCTTGCTGGCACGGTCCAACAACTCTCGTATATCTGATTCCGACCTTGGCGTGGGCTGCCCTACCACCGCTTCCATCCTCACGCCGTCGATCGTGGCTGAGCGAAATCTCGTCCGCATTGGCCACAAGCGGAAGCACAGTGAATACGGCCAAAAGGCAACCAAACATTCCCCTCATCGACGATCCTCCAAGCCTGCGGGATTGGCACTTAATGTACCAGGGTGCGATCAAAGCAATCTGCGACATCCCAACGCAGCACGATCTTGTGATCGTTTGTGTGTTGAACGCATCTTCGGCAATTGAGGCCTATTTGCAGCCGTTCGAGACATAACTGAAAAGCTTCGTATAATAGTCCTTCCTGAGATAGGGACCAAAGGTGGTGCGCGGCCACTTCTCATTGCCAAAGGACGTCAGACCTACAATGACATTGTTTTGAGGCCCCTCGTTACTATTGGGATTGGCTATCCATGCTCCACCGCTGGTGCCTCCAGTCATGTTTTCATTGAAGTGCCACAACACCATGACGTTCGCGGGAAAAAAACTCAATCCGAGGAAGCCAAGGTCTTGCTGAATGATCTTCCCCCCAAGAATTGCGCCCGGATAGCCGATTTCCTCCGCGAACCCATATTTTCCGGCTGCGTCCAGATCCACTCTGAACACGCCGGTCGTGCTTTCCCCGTCTAAGAGGATCATGGCAAAATCGTATTGGTATGCTTGTTGGATCGCAATAAACTTATCTTGATCCGTAGCGTTCGCTCCGACCGTCGGAATCCACGCGTTCAATCGCGCCGCGCAAACCACGTTGTATCGATGGGAGTAGGACTTGTTCTGATACTGAAGGAAAAACTGCATTTTCTTTAAATCGTACCACTCGCCGGTCAGGTTGTCTTGTATGCAATGGGCGGCGGTGAGAATAATTCGGGGCGCAATGAACTGAGCCGTGCAAGCGAACCCCCCGGCTTTCGCTTCACCATAAAACAAACCAACCCATTTCAGCGGCGCGGTACTCGGATTGCCGGTATTGCCAATGTCGGGAGGCTTATCCTCGGCCAAGCGGGTTGGTTTCTGAGTGCGATCCGAGGAGAGCGGCACGGTTAAATCCACACCAAGCGGAGCTGTCAACGCATCTCGATGGGGTTCAATCCCGGAGTAGATCGCGTACGCAACACTGCAGCAAAAAACAGGTATGCTGAGCCCAAATACCCAACCCAACGAAAGCACGGGTTTTCTCCCTCCCATGTTCCCGCAAGCGATACAATCATCAAAACCGACCACTTACAATGGGGAAAGACGAGAGCGTGACCTGACCGATATTTTGGACCAATCAGATAGAGACTACTGGATGGGTGCATGCTGATCTACGTTGGGCTGGTAGCCTGTGGATGTTTGCGGCGCCGGCGGCGGATATCCGAGCGATGTGTGGGCGGATCGTGTGCGCCATTGTTCGACGGCGACTTGCGCCTCCTTCAAGCTGTAGAAGATCTCCTGGTTGAGACACTCGTCACGAAGCTGCTGCGATATCCCGGCTTCTCGGCACGCCACAGGCGCCGCCTTGCCTTGCGACATCAACACTTCAATCTGACGAAGCAGCACAACAATCTGCTCCGCGCTAAACCGCTTCCTGGCATCTCCAAGCTCCTTTGCCAGCCCATTCTCTCACGGGGTCTGGTCCAAAACAGCCAGTCAGGTCAGGCGGCGCTGGACTATTCCGGCTTTGTGAGTGTGAGCAGGCTCATTCTCGCCACCAGGGTCGATTGTGTTGCAATAGTCGTTTTGCACCGATGATCAAAAATTCCAACGGCCGCAGGCGCTTTGCAATACAATCGGCCCATCTGCGACATCGCTCAGAGGCGCTTCATTGAGCGGATTGATCGGAGCCAGACGACGCTGTTTCCGGAATGCCTGGAAGACTGGATCGACGACGAGAATCCGGTTCGAGTGATCGATGCCTTTGTTGAAAAACTCGACTTATCCGGGTTGGGTTTCGATGGCGTGACCCCCGAGACGACGGGACGCAAGCGAGCGTTCGGTCGATGGCAGCAAGTTCAAGGCGGTTAATACCCGCGGTATGCAACGAAAGTTGCCGAGCGAAACACTGTCATTAGTCCAACATAGCGAGGCAAAGAACCCCGACCATTTGCGGCCGGGCCTCTTGTCGCTGCGCGACCTGCCTTCTGACAAATGCTGGTCACTGCAGGAATATTCACGAGCTTTGGTGGTCTTTCCGGTCCCCGGCCCCAGCACTGGTGGTCACCAAAGGCGTATTGTCAAAGCCACGCCAAATATTTTAGCGTGATATGGGGGCTCGTTTCTAAAAATGACGGGAGCTAATGTTTCGGTAGCATCCGACCTTCCGGGGAGCCGGATGCGCTCTCGAACACGCTCTTAATCCGATTGAGGGGAAAACTCATGCGTCATCCGACCACGATGATTGCGCGCGCTCTTGGATTGATCGCGCTTGCGCTAGTGGCACAGCCGGTGAGTGCCCAGGATCCCGGGAAGCCAATGACTCCGGATCCCGGGAAGCCCATTCCTCTGTCGACGCAATCCAAAGTCGCGATCGATTACGGTCCTGCGCCGACCGACGCGCAATATCGCGCCATCTACGAAAGCATGAAGCAACAGCAAGTGCTGGAAAGATTGCAGCAGTTTCTCGCCCCGTTGCGCCTGACGCGCACGCTGACGGTGAGAATGGCGCGGTGCGGCGACAATGTGCTTTACCGGCCCTACGTGCCTGGCGGCGATGTGACGATCTGCTATGAGTTTATCAAGCAGGTCGAGGACCTGGCCCCCGGCCCAGGCTACATGGCGCCGATCGGCGTCGTAGCGGTGCCACGGTCGGCGACGATCATCGGTCCGATTGTCGAAGAGGTGTTGCACGACGTCGCCCTTGCGGTGTTCGACAATCTGCAAGTGCCGGTCTGGGGGCGGCCCGAAGACGCCGCCGATTATGTCGCTGCGCTGATCATGCTGCAGTTCGGCACCGACGTGGCGCAGACCACGATCTACGGCACCGCATATTTCCTCTACACGGCCGGCAACAATGTGGACTACACCGAGGCCTATGTCGTCGACGTCCGCCCCCCGGTAAGGCAGCGGTACTACAACATCCTCTGCATCGCATACGGCTCGGATCCGAACAAATTTTCCACGCTCCGCGTCGTCAATCGCCCCGAGCTCCCAATGGACCTGCCGACGGATCGGGTCGGTGAGTGCGCGTGGCGGAACACACAGAAAAAGGGGGCTCCGCCGGAAGGCGAGTACGAAAAGCTCGCGGCTGCATTCAAGCAACTCATTCTGGATCCGTACGTGGATCCGGAGTTGCTGAAAAAGGTCATGGCAACCGATTGGCTGAAGATTCAATGATGGCTTAAGGGACAAATCGCGCGCTCGTGCGGTTTTCCGGTCGGCGACGACGCTCGTCCGACCAAACCGGAGCGCTGAAGCGGAGGGATTGTTGATGAAACCGATCTTAAGTGTTGTACCGTTGGTGTCGCTCATTGCTGCGTGCGCGGTTGCACCCGCCGTGGCGCAAACCTCAGTCGCCCAGAATCCACAAATCCGGATCCAGTATGCTGCGCCGAAATTCCTGGCGCTGGCCGAGCGACTGCAGAAGCGTGGGGTTTTGGAGGAATACAGTCAATTCATGTCGCCACTGCGGTTGAAAGCACCGCTCTCGATCTCGACCGAGGAATGCGGCACCGTCAATTCCGACTACAATCCGGATACGCATCATATCCGTCTTTGCTACGAGCTTTTGGATCTGATCGAGAATGAAGCCGCGGTGCCGCAAGCGAAGTTGCCGCCGCCGTACAATGACCCGAAGAAATACCCCGGGCTCGGCTTGATGCCGGGATACTCGCCAGCCGAAGTCATCGTCGGCGGCATTATTCAGGTGACGCTGCACGAGACCGGGCATGCCGTCTTCGATATTGAAGGCATCCCGCGGCTCGGACGCGAAGAAGATGCCGCCGACGAGATATCGGGCCTGGTAATGCTGCAGTTCGGCAAGTCGCTGACACGCACCCTTATCAGGGGTACCATCGACGTGTGGAATTATATGCAGGGCAAATATGGCTTCAATGAGCGCGCGTCCTTGGGCGACGTGCACAGCCTTTCAATCGAACGCGCCGTCAATTACCTGTGCTTGGCCTATGGCCAGGACGCGGCATCGTTCGAAGATCTGGCCAGCCAATTGATTCCCAAACAGCGCCGGGACAATTGCAAGTACGAGTACGATTCGGCGTTTTTGGCGTTCAAGAAAACCGTCCTGCCATTCGTCGACATGGAGCAGCTGAGAAAAGTCCAGGCGATGCCGCTTCTGCGGCCGGAGGATTCGAAGCTGTAACGCTTTCGACGGTGCGCTGTCTTAGCCATTGAATGACGCGGACGACCGGTGTGATCGAAACTTTACGCGAGCCGTTTCCGGCTAGTCTCACGGTTTCAACCGCAACGTGGCTGCGCTGGTGACGAGTGAACGGCGAGATAGTGCAGACATAGCGATTCCCTTTCCTGGTTTGTGTGAAACGCATCGGCTAGGCGGAATGCCGCTCCTGATCGGCAGTGCCGATACGGTGGTGTTCGTGCTCTCGCCCGACGCGGTGAAATCCGAGGTGGCACTGAAGGAGATCACCTACGCCGCCTCCCTTAACAAGCGCTTTGCTCCGATCCTGTACGGCGGGTCGAAGATGCGACCGTACCAGAGCTGTTGCGACGGTTGAATTTCGTCTTCTTCGATGATCCAGCCCGATTTGACGACGGTACGAACAAACTTGCCGAGGCGCTGCAAACAGACATTGGTTGGATTAAGCAGCATACCGAATACGGTGAAACAGCGCCGTTGGTTTGCGGCCCGGCGTCCGCGCGGACTACTCCTGCAATCCCCAACGCTGGAAGTCGCCGAGTACTGGTTTAACTCGCGACCCAGCCCATTGACGATATTCGCAGCTATCTCGCCGTAAGCCGCCAAGCAGCGCGATCTACACAACGGCTTCAGCGAATCGTAACAGCCTCGATAATCGCACTTTTGGTCAGTATGATTCTCGGTTTAATTGGTTGGATAAATCAGGATTGCATCGCCGAGCAATGGCGATGGTACGCGACCGTACGGCCTTTCCTTACAGCGAATTTTTGGCCGTACTCACTGGCGCCCGCCGCCGAGTGGCCACTCAAGCCGACGCAGAGTTTTAAGGAATGTACGCCGGAGCAAGGAAAGGATTATTGTCCGGAAATGGTAGTGATCCCCGCTGGATCGTTCATCATGGGCTCACCCGCAAGTGAGCAGGGCCACACCCGGACGAAGGACCTCAGCACAAGATCGAAATTGCGAAGCCATTCGCAGTATCGAAGTACGAGTTGACGTTCGACGAATGGGACACCTGCGCATACTATGCGATTGTCCCGAGACATCTCTGACAGCGACTGGCACCGTGGCCGGCAGCCGCATCAACCTGAATTGGAACGACGTTCAGCGCTACGTGACGTGGCTTTCTGAAGTGACCGGCCACCCTATCGGCTACCGAGGCCGAGTAGTATGGGGCGAGAGCCGGAATCCAGACTATTTTTCTATGGGGTGACGAGATCGGAACGAACAACGCCAATTGTAATCAATGCCGTAGCAATGGGGTGGATATCGAACGGCACCCGTTGGCTCGTCCCCCCAACAAGGTTCGGACTCTATGACATGGGCGGTAATGTGTGGAGTGGGTCGAGGATTGCCTTCATTACACATACGACGGCGCGCCGATAAACGGTTCGGCGTGGATAGAGGGCGGCGTTTGTAATGAGGGTCGTGTCCTTCGCGGCGGCAGCTGGAACCTCCTACCGAAGGATGTCCGTTCAGCACAACGCTTTGCCAGTGGCACTGGCATATTCCGAGTCGCGCGGACGCTTCTTTCACACTGAGCCTTGCCACGCTGCTCACCACTGCCAGTGAAGTGATCGCACCGATCGCCAAAGTCTGAATGTGGCACCTGATGAGCACAGACTGCATTTCGACGCTCCGGCAGCTTGGCGATATCGCCGCGGTTCGTCGTCATCGCGGCTCGGAAAATAGGGCGCGCCGATTTTTTTATCTGTGTCGACCTTCTCATTTTGGCCGACTTTTTCTTGCTTTTTTGCGGCCTTCGGCCGCCCAGCCGATGAATGCAATGGTCAGGGCTACAGCGAGCAGGGAAATGATATCGGTTGCCGGAGGCACGGTTCGAACACGCGCCCGCCTCTCTCAAAAGAAAAAACCCCGGCAATTTCCTACTGGCGCCTGGCCGGCGTTCCAAAGGAAAAAATATCGCGCTCGCCGGAAAGGGTTAGATAATTATCGCTTTGGATACAAATCCGCATTCCCGTCAACTCTTCGGCTTCTGAGCAAAGAATTCCCCGCGAACTGGGTGAATTCTTTCACGCAATGCTTAAGACCGTTCGTCCAGCCTGACGGCATCAATATGCCGAACGCGAAGTGCCGCCGGGCCGGGTGCCCATCGCATCCTGATCTTCCTGCGGGATTCAGTGGGCCATCAGCGCGAGGCTGACATCAGATTCGAGATAGAGATATAGCACGCCGCAACTCGTATTACGCGCCGGCACAGAATTCCGGATCGACGCGCCCGCGCTTAATTCCAGATTATGTGCCCGGCTGCGACGGTTCAGCGGCACGTCCGCAACAACAATAGCTTCTCAAATAATGTCTGTAGCCTTGGACTGACGCGCCGGATGACGCTACTCAGTCCTCCAGATTCCAACTGTGGGTCGGATTATTGGTGCCGCAAACGAGACAGCAACCCGTGCAGCCCTCATTGCCCAGAAAGCCGACGCCCCAATACGTTCCGCTCCCGTCCTGGGAATAACCGCCGCCATAGCAAATCTTTTCGCCGACATTGCAAGCGAGCGGGAAGGAATGCTCGGCATTGTCGTTGAGGGTGTAGTGGTCCGACGGGCCCGGCCAAGCGTAAGGTCGGTTTTGCGAGTAGAACTTCAGGAAAATGGTGTATCTGGCGCTATTGGTCAGGTTGAAGGTCGCGCTGCCGTTTTGAGCCTGAGCACTTCCGCTTTCGAGACCGACGCCCAACGTCGCCAGAAAAAGCACAATTGCTGCCAATTTGTCCACGAGCCTTCCCTCCCACGTGAAATTGAGCCCAACCTGGCTCTCATATACCACGGTGGAACTGTGGCGGGAACCGGGCCCGCGCCAAGATATCACGCGTCCCCCGCAGTTTGCGCGATTAACGAAGGAAGTTCAGGCACCCGGTGGAACAATCTTGCGCCGCAATGTGGAACTAGACGCAACATATGGGCGGCATGAGACCCCATAAGGAGAGATTCGGATGAAGACTGCACTCGTAGCGGGTTTGCTCGCAATGGCATTCGGCGCAGCAAGTTCTGCGACCGCGTTGGCTCAGGTCAAAAAGGATGTGGCCCCCAGCGCGGTTACGTCGGCTTCGAAGGCGACCGCCCTTCCCAGCGGCGGCGGCGCAGTCCAGGGCGGCCAAGTACAGTCAGCAGCGACGTCAAAAAATACCGGCGTGGCCGAGTCGAACGTCAAATCGACTGACAAGGCCCGTAGCAACTAACGGCAGCCGCCGGCCCGTGGCGGCCGGCCTTCTTTCCTCGCGTCGCCACGCTACTCGGGCGCGATTGACGAGCCAGAGAGAGCCGCGTCCGAAAGCTGCGCGGGATAGCCCGATCGGGATAGGGCAGCATTGGTCGGAGTGGCAGGATTTGAATCTGCCACTGGGGTCTTCAAGGAACGTCCGACTTTATCGGCATTTCTTCGTGTGTTCGCGCACGAAAAATCACGTTCCGTTCCGTTGTATCGGTGGCCGGCCGGTGGCCGGCTCCCTTTGTTCTTTCCAACACAACTAGCCGAAGTCTGTCGGCGACGGCCGTTATGTCCTTCTCTAATCGGCCGTTAATGGGATGGACCCGCCGTGCTCCTGCCCCGCCCAGCCGCAAAGGTGGCACGGGGCTGCCAACACCAGGAGCATCCCATGCCGCCCAAGACCACCAGCCTTGAAGCGTGTTGGACAATCGGCATCGACATCGGCAAGAACACGTTCCACCTCATCGGCCTCGACACAATGGGCGCTATCGTTCTGCGCCAGAAGTTGTCGCGCAACCAGGTCGACATCCGGCTCGCCAACATGCCGCGTTGCCTCATCGGCATGGAGGCATGCGTCGGGGCGCATCACCTGAGTCGGCAACTCAAGGCACTCGGCCACGATGCGCGGCTGATGCCTGCCCGGCATGTCCGGCCGTATTCGAAGGGACAGAAGAATGACTTCCGCGACGCGGAAGCGATTGCCGAGGCGGTGCTGCGTCCCACTATGAAGTTTGTCGCCATCAAGACAGTCGAACAACTTGATCTTCAGGGGCTGCATCGCGTGCGCGAACGCCTAGTTTGCCAGCGCACCAGTGTGATCAACCAGATCCGCGCCTTCCTGCTCGAGCGCGGCATTGCGGTGCGCCAGGGGCTGCGTCTGATGAACGGTGGTCCAAGCGGACATGCGATCTCACCTCATCCATCGTCCCGCGAGGGACATCATTCCACCGCTCGGTGGAGCTCGAGTTTCCTCTTATCGCATTTGATCCTGCACAACTCTCAGGCCGTTGCGACTTCCCGGGTCCAGCGGAACTCGGTGCCGTCAACCCAGATGCGGTGCATGATCACGGCCAACCGGCGTGCCAGGGCCACGATCGCCTTTTTTATCCCGCGGCGCCTGGCGATCTGCATCGCCCAGGCCTTGAGCCACGACCATTTCTTTGAACGCAACATGCTCTGAGCCGCTTCGTAGAGCATGACCCGCATCATCTCGTCTCCGCAGCGCGATATTCTTCCGCTCCGATCGATCTCGCCGGATTGATACTTGGAGCACGTCAGTCCAAACACGGCACCGACTGCCTTGGATTTACGGAACCGAGCAGGTACGTCGACGGTGGCGCGATAGGTCAGCGCCACGACTGGGCCGACACCGGGGGTCGTCATCAGGCGCCGGCACACCTCATCATCCCGGACGATGGCCAGCAAACGGCGATGCAGGACGACGATCTGTTCGCGTAGTGCCCGCAGCACAATGAGCAGAGGCTCGACCAACTCGGCCAAGTCGGGAAGGCTCTCGACCAGCTCCTTGATCCGGGCTTCGAACTTCACCTTCCCGACCATGCCGACCTTGAGGCCGAAGTTACGCAAAGTACCGCGCAGATCGTTCTCGATGGCAATGGCCTTCGACTGCAGCAGCTTGCGATGGGTCAGCAGCATCCGCAGTTTCTGACTGCGTAGCGTCTTCACATGCACCGGACGATAAAGCCCCACTCGCATCATCTGCGCGATGCCGCGTGCATCGTTGCGGTCCGTCTTGTTAATCTGCGCCTTCAGCAGCGCCTGCATGTGTCGCGTTTCAACACAGACCATCGGCAACTCTGCTTCGGCGAGAGCGCTGAACAGCCATTGCGACAGCGGTCCCGCTTCCAATCCAATTCGCTTGAAGCGGTAGGTGGGGCTCCTCAGCACCGCCAACAATGCTTCAGGTTCACTCTCAACCTTCACTTCCCGAACGATCTTGCCCGAGTCATCCACAATGCAGACGCTGGTGTCCTTGACCGACACGTCCAGTCCAGCAAAATGGTCCATGCTGCGCTTCTCCTTCTGATGCTTGAGGCCGTACATACGGACCTCGTTTCACCATCAGCCTGAAGCGCAGCACCCAAAATCTTCAGCTATCCAAAAGCTGGTCGGCCGATTATCCCATCTTAGGCCTCAGGAACGGACTAACGGCGGACATCGCATCACTTCAGCTTGGGGCCAACAAGAGACATTCAACATTCGGGGACATCATCTGCAATTGTCAACAGAGGCGCGCTCAAAGCCGCCTAATGACGCACCTACAGCTGATAAATTCGCTCGCCGCCATGGGAAAAGAATTTATTTGTTAAATACCAAGATCGGCTCCGGCGAAGCCACTTGGAATTGTCGATCACACGATGATCCATGGCTCAAAAATCCGCGCCGAGCTTTCGCCCCGCACTACCCGAAAGGACGAGGAAGCTGAGATTCAAGGTATACGAAGCGTCCGGCCGACCCGGAAGCCGAGCCAGTCGGCCCGGGTATCGGTGGCGTATCCGAGGCGGCTCGCGGAGCGTAAATACTCGGCATCATAGTCCCAGGAACCGCCGCGGATGACATGGCTACTGCAGTCGCCGCCAGTCCAGAAAGAGCCGTCGGCCGGCGCTCCTTGGTAGTTTACGTGCCAGCAATCCTCCGTCCATTCATAAACGTTGCCGTGGGCCTGATAGAGGCCCCATGGATTGGGCTCAAATAAATCGACCGGCACGGTGCGCCCTCGGTATTCGCCCTTCGCCACGCCGAAATAAGGGGTGCCATTATAGTTAGCTTGGCTGGTCGAGATGGAATTCCCCCACCAGAACGGCGTGGTCGTCCCTGCGCGCGTGACATATTCCCGCTCCGCTTCGCTGAGCAGGTGATAGGACTTGCCGGTCTTTTTTGCGAGCCAGGCGGCATAAGTCTTGGCGTCGTCCCACGACACGTTGATCACTGGCCGGAGGTCGCGGCCCCAGCCCTGACTGTCCGGCTTGTAGCCGTTGCAGCCGCCGTCGGCAACGCACGCTTCCCACTGATCGAAGGTTAGCTCGAACCGCCCGACCGCGAAGTTCCGCGCAAACGTTACCGTGTGTTGCGGACCTTCCTCGGAGGTGTGCTTAGGCTCGCTTGCGGGCGAGCCCATGGTGAAGGTTCCGGCAGGCACAACGACCATCTCCGGACAGTTGCTGCATTCTTTGAACATATCCTTCGGCTTCAGCGTCTGCTCGCGTTCGAGCGATAGTGTTGTAACGGTTATTTGCGTCGGTGCGACGGGAACCGGTGCTGGCGCAACTGGGGTTGGCGCTGGCGTACCGGCTGCTGGTCCTTGCGCAATTGGGACAGGGGTTAGCGAACGGACAAGCCACACCCCGATAGCGCCAAGCGCCGCCAGACCAATCAGTGACGCGGCCACAATAGCAATTCGTGGCAGCGGCCACACTGAGAGCGCTTCTGAACGCCCTTTGCCCGGTTTTTCGTCCGCGCGCTCACCCAGTGCATCTGCACCATACTTGGCGATCACAGGTGGTCCGCCTTCGCGACGGGCCTGCTCGACAGCCGCTTCAGGAAACGCCTTCTCATCTGCAGCGGGGAACGTCCTGACCAACTCGTCAATTGCCTGTTCCCGGGATGCGAACCCGTCTAGCCAATGCAAATCGGAGAGCCGTACGCGCAGTCCGCGTTTGGGCTCCGCATTTTCGATGCGGAACGGGATCACCACCTTGTGGCTCTCGCCGGCGACAGTCACCTCTCGGCGGATGTATTCGCTCGCGTTGCAACGCTCGGAGAAGATCAACAGCATCGCCCGACTATCCTCAATCGCATTCGCGATCTCGTCATCGAACGGCTCGCCGGGTCTCACATCACGCGGCGCTATCCAACAGCGCACGCCTCGCCGCTCCAGCTCCTCGACGATCTGCATGGCGGCAGACAGGTCCTCGCTGACATGGCTGACGAACAGGAACATTTCAGACGTCGTCATACTCCGACCCCTCCTCGGCCCGTTCAATGCTCCCTCAACGTAGCATAAGCCAAGGAAAACGGGCGCGTTGCCGCCTTGTCAACGTCTTCGGCAAGCCGATCGCCGACAAACCGAGAAGTTGTCATACTTAGATCGCGCCGGCTCAACGACCCGACCAATGTCTCAGAATGGGATGGACCGGCCGTGCTCCCGCCCCTAACGGCTCTGAGAGTCGCGGGGGCTTAAAAGCACGAGGAGCATCGCCATGTCCCAGAAGACAGATACCGTAGTCGCCTGCACCATTGGCATCGATACGGGCAAGAACAGGGTAGCGATTGTTTTGCGCGAGAAGCTCACTCGTGGCCAGATTGCAGCACGGCTTGCGAATGTGCCGCAGTGCCTAATCGGCATCGAGGCCGGCATGGCGACGCATTGCATAGCTCGAGAGCTGATCGCGCTCGGTCATGACGTGAAGCAGGTGCCACCGGTTTATGCCAAGCCGTTCCGTCAAGGTCACAAGAACGATTTCCGGGATGCGCACGCGATCGCGGAAGCCGTGCAGGGGCCATCGACACGTTGCGTTCCGGTAAAGACCGACGATCAGCTGGATCTGCAAGCCATGCACCGCGTGCGATCTCGCTTGATCAGCGAGCGGACCGCTATGATCAATCAGATTCGCGGCTTTCTTTTGGAGCACGGCATTCCGGTACGCCAAGGGCTTCGCTTCCTGCGTCAGCAGCTCCCGGACATCTTGGCTAGGCGTATCGACGTGCTGTCATCCCGTATCATCAGGATTATTGAGGATCTCAGTGGCGATTGGCGGCGGCTCGATGAGCGTATTGAACACGTCATCGTGGGCACCGTTCGGTCCTCGCAGTCGGAGCCGGTCTAGCTTGAGAATGCGTTTGAGACGGGCAAACAACATCTCGACCTTTTTGCGCAACCGCCGAGAGGTCCGGCCCTCCCAGGATTTAGCGATCCGTCGCGCCATATCGCGTGCGCCCTCGTAGATGGAGCGCGGCACCTTCCGGGTTGGAGTATTCGGACAGCACTTAAGCTTGAGAGCGCATTCTGCGCAGTCGTGTTTGCTGGCGCGGTAGAGCATCGTTGCATTGTCATTCACCAGAGTGCCAGTGGTGGTCAGCTTCTCGCCGCCGGGACAGAGGTAAAGGTCGCGCGCGTGGTCATAGGTGAAGTCGTCACGTGAGAAGGTGCCGTCCTGGCGTGCGGACTTGTCGAACAGCGTCACGTGCGGCTCAATGCCGTGCTCATGCACCAACCAGCCGAGCATCTCAGCGGATCCATAGGCGCTGTCGCCCATAAGCCTAGCGGGATACAGATCGAAGCGCGCCATCGATCGTTCGATCATGCGCTTTGCCGCCAGGACTTCGGCTTGGCGGATCGCGGTGGTCGCTTCGACATCGACAATGAGCTCCCGCCTTTTCAACTGGTGTGTTTTTCAACAGAATCGGCCACAAGCCGACATCGCCTATTCATTCGATCACCTCGTCGGCCAACACGAGTAATTATGTGCGATAATCAAACCAAGCGCGTTGGGGTCTTGAGGTTGATAACGAGATCGAACTTCGTTGGTTGTTCAACTGGAATGTCGGAGGGACTAGCTCAACGCAGTATTTTGTCAACGATTTGCGCGGCGCGCCGGTGGAGGCCCGGTTTTGGCCGCGTCCAATTCCGCCGATGCTCGTGGCAAGTCCTTTGACGCTTTCGTGGTGGACCGAGCGCTTCCAGGAGCCTGCGTGAAATCCGAAGTGCGCTATGCCCTTGAGGGGTCGGTGCAGCGCGGCAGCAATCGGCTGCGAGTCAACGTTCAGCTAATTGACGCCGAACCCGGCAATCATCTCTGGGCAGAGCGCTTCGACAACCCTTTGGCCGATCTCCTTGACATGCAGGACGAAGTCGTCGGGCGCCTTGCAAATCGGCTGGGGACAAAGTTGGTCGTGGCCGAGGCGCATCGCGCAGAACGAGCGCCGCATCCGGTTTCGATAGACCGCTATTTCCAGGGGATGCTTCACGCGAATAAGGCAGCGAGCCCCGAATACATCGCGCAAGCGGTGACTATTTCCTCGGCTGCATTTTCCTGATTTGATAACCGGATTTAATAGCCTGAATTGACGCGGATGCCTGGGAGAGTGAACCGTGGCCGATGGCGCGCGGCAAGTTCGTATCTTCGTGTCCTCTCCGGGTGATGCACGTTTCGAGCGCAGCCGCCTGGAGCGGGTGATCGAGCGCAAGCTGCGCCGGCTTCTATGCCCATCTCGGTAACATCTTCCGCCGACTGGGGACGCGTCGATGGTTGCGGAAGCTGGTATTGTCGACTTGCAGAAAATCGGCTGCAATAGCAGCCTGACAGGCGTTCGCTCGCGATAATTCCTGGTCACCGTGATGCGCCTTGCCGAGTAAAGGTGCAATCCCACCTTGACGCGCACGCCGGAAGACAATTAGCCTTTAAAAAAGCGGCCGTGGGGGCTGATATGCGGGTCCTTTTATTGCTTGCCGGCGCCTGCCTTGCCGGGCTGGTGAGCGGCTGCGCTGCGGTCGATCCTGTCGATTCAAGATACGACACCATCAATCGAAGTCTTGCAAAGGCGCGCAACGAGTCCATCCTTGTAAATCTCATAAGAGCCAGCCAAGACTATCCGCTTAACTTTGTCACCATTTCGAACGTCACGCCGACGCTCACCAATATCTCGACCCTCGGGTTGCCAACGTTTCTGTTCGGCCCAGGCTTCGTCTCAGGCAACGCAAATTCTCTCTTTACCCCGGGACGCGATGTCATCTTTAGCAACAACGTGGCCTCGAACTCGACGTCAGTCAGCACAAACTTCAGTGTCTCCACCCAGGAAACAACTTCTTTCTATCAAGGCTTTCTAAAGCCGATCGATCTCCAGGTTCTGCATTACTTTATCCGTCAGGGTTACTCGCGCGAGCTGCTGTTCTGGCTGTTCACCGATGCGGTGGAGATTGACATTCCCGGCCTACGACCGATCGGTACACGCTACAACCCGCCCAGTGATTACGGTTGTCGGAAACAGGATCCCAGAAAGCGATGCTTTAGCGAGTTCGTACTGGTGGCGGTCGCGGCGGGGCTGACTGTCGAGGAAAAATCGATCCAAAGGCACGCCGGTAGCGGCAATGCGCAAAAGTCGACTGAAAGCGGGACTAGCGGAAAGCCCGAAACGATTATTGTTCCCCGTTTCTGTTTCAGCGACGTGCTGCAACAGGACGCGGAACGTGCGCTCGGCTCATCCTATTATCACATGGTCACAACCAGATATTTTGACGGAAACATTAGAGGTTTCTCGCCTAAATGTGGCGACCCTTGGGACCCAGAAAAGCAATCCCAAGACTGGCAGCCCGACAGTTTCCCTTTCCAAGTCGGTCCGCTCAAGTTTAGGATAGTGCCCCGCTCGGCCTATGGGGTGTTTCAATTCCTTGGCACGTTGATCAAAATGCAGCGTGATCACCCGGCGCCGGAGGCGTGGATCCCAGAAGAGCGACTAGCTCAAGGTGAGGCCGATTTGCCAAAATTGAAGACGGCGCCTCCAAACGATGATCCGTACCTTATTACAGTCGTGCCGAATGTCGGTGGTCTCTGCTTCGTGCACACATGGTTCCTCAATGGGGACTACTGCGTGCCGGATAATGCCGCTAACACCAAGCGAATTTTCGGCTTGTTAGCGCAGCTTATAGCAATCACCACCAACGCTACCGATCTTTCGATCACACCCGTCGTTCGAGTTCATACAATAGAAAACGATGCAAAGCTTGGCAGCGTTGGATGTTGCATTCGATTGAGAAAACCTCGGAGCCGTCGGTGGCCGTTCAGCACGACAGCCACAAAGCACTGGCGCCCTAAGACGTTACCTGTGAAATCGGAACGATCTAAACTTGGATTCGCCCCAGTGCCGAGCAGGCATGCCGTAACATTCTTCGCTCTTATAATAATGCTGCATGCTGCAGCCGTAGCGGAACTCCTCCACGGTACGTATTTTTTGGCCGGAGTCTCTACCGATTACGTAATAGTCGCTATCGATAGCCGCGAGTCCAGTATCGGTGCCGCTGGCCGCATCACTAATGACCGTTATTGCAAAATACGCCTATTGTCGGGCCGTGTAATCTTCTTTGCCACAGGAACGACCTCCGCCATTAGCGCCAAAACAGGCGCAACTATTTTTGACGCGCGCGATATAGCGCAACACACGTTTGAGGATTTCACGGGTGATAATTTCGAAGACCTAGCGAATAAGTGGGCGACACAAATGAAGGCCGTGTATCTGAGTTATGTGGACTCTTTTCCTTTTGTGCCGACCAACGAAATAGCCGCCGAGGGATTTTTCGTCGGAATAAACAGTCACGATGAAATCGCGGCGTCTGAGGCTACGATCTTTAGACGCTCAGACCTCTTCGCAGGTTTTGCATTCCGTAGTGAGCGCATAGTGCCCGGCCCGCCTGGTAATATGCCGCTTCTAAATAACGGGCACTTTGAGATTTTGGAGGAGTTTTATGGGAGCCGCCGAACCGATCGCGCAAAGAAGATTATCGCTGAAACCGCTGGCTGGAACTCTGGACCAGATACAGATGCCACGAGGTACAGTTCCTATGTCGCTGCCGTCAGAGACTGGAGTGGAGACACGGGGATTGGTGGCGAGGTAGCAACTATCATTCTGGAGCGCAGCAAAGGTTGGCGGTGGTTTCACCGCCCAGATTTCTGTCCGGAGAGATGACAAGAAGAGGTGCGGTTGACCTGACTGGGCTTTTTTGGACCAGGCCTTGTGAGAGAATGGGCTGGCAAAGGAGCTTGGAGATGCCGAGGAAGCGGTTTAGCGCGGAGCAGATTGTTGTGCTGCTTCGTCAGATTGAAGTGTTGATGTCGCAAGGCAAGGCGGCACCTGTGGCGTGCCGAGAAGCCGGGATATCGCAGCAGAGCTTCGTGACGAGTGTCTCAACCAGGAGATCTTCTACAGCTTGAAGGAGGCGCAAGTCGTCGTCGAACAATGGCGCACACGATCCGCCCACACTCATCGCTCGGATATCGGCCGCCGGCGCCGCAAACATCCACAGGCTACCAGCCCAACCTACATCAGCATGCACCCATCCAGTAGTCTCTATCCGATTGGTCCAAAATATCAATCGGGTCATTGCCTTGATGTCGAATTTTGGCGGCTTTTCGGAATGGCCGCTGATAAATAAGGTGAGATAGTTTGATTTTGATTCCGCACTTCTCAAGCCACTTGTGCAGGGCGTTCAGGACACCTCGTGGCGACGCGCCCCCCCCACGGACATTTACGCAAACAGCTTCAGTGAGTGACCCCGGTTAGCATTTTCGGGGCTGGAATCTCGCGCTCGACGCGGCAGCCAAGAACAAACAAACCCCACTGATCCTAGTCAATTCCGACGGCCGGCCGTGGACCGCGGACGGCTTCCGCGCCTCGTGGGCGAAGGCCTCCAAGAAAGCCGGCATTGCGAAAGTGACATTCAACGATCTGCACGGCACCGCCGTCACCCAACTCGCCTTGGTCGGATGCAGCGAGGCAAAGATCGCTACCATCACCGGCCACAGCTTGCGCGACGTGCGCTCGATCCTCGATGCGCATTATCTGCATCGCGATAGGGCGCTCGCCGAGAGCGCAATTCGCAAGTTGGAAATGGGTTACGCGCAGCGCGTGACCGAGGCCAAAACTGGAACGGAATCGAACTGAACTCGACTAAATGAGCGACAAAACGGTCTACCGAGTCCAACAGCAAGAGAGGAAAAAGCGAAGCAGATCAACTGGCTGGGGAACTAGGATTCTAACCTAGATTAACGGAGTCGGAATCAGCTGCTCCACAACTGACCTAGCCACACCGGGCAGGCAAGGTGCTCCGCCAATCTGCGGTTCGCGTCCAGGCGTTAGCGACCAGCACCTCGCGCCGCGCGATCAAGATTTTACGTTAATGTGTCCGGTTGCATAGGTTGACCACGCATCCATCAATTCGCGCCGAAGTTTTAGCAAATCGGACCGCGCATAGGCCCGCTCGACCGCCGATCCGACCGCGTGGCCAAGCGCCGTTTCTGCGAGATCGCGCTTGTGTTCGTGCTCGCTGCACCAATCGCGGAAGGTTGACCGCATTCCGTGGACGGTCATGTCCGGCTCGATCGCCTGCAAGCAATTGAGCATCGCATTTGGCCTAAGATCGAATAAAGGCGCGTTAGGATTTTTAGGACGTTTTGTCCAGAAGCGTGAGTGCAGCCTTCGTCAGCGGCACGCGTAGTGGCTTGCCATTCTTGGCTACAGGAATCGTCCAGATGTCGCCGTGGATCTGCTTCCACGTCGCGCCCTCTGTGTCCCCCGTGCGGACCGCCGTTAAGATGGTCCACGTGAGCGCTCGCGACACGTCCGACCTGTCGGCTGCCAGCTTGGCCATGAGCGCCGGGAGATCGACCCAAGGCAACGCGGCGTGATGGTTCCCGGACTGCTTGAACTTGGGCCACATGCCGCGACGCTCGTTTTCGAACTTCGCCGGGTTGCCCTCATCGGGGTCCCACGTCCGCCACTTTTGCCCCTTGGTGAAATCAAGCAAGGCAGCAAGCCACATCCGAACGTCTTGGCGCTGGCGCGCCGGGAGCTGCAACAGATCGCGGAGCACCGTGGCGGTGTTGATCCGGTCGACCGGTTCGGCCGAAAGGGGAAGCTTGATCAACGCTGAACGGGCTTGCGCCGCTGTGCGTGGGTTGCGCCAGCCCAGCGAAGCGATCGCAAGCCACCGTGAGAGCGCTTCGGTGAATGGCACGCCCACCGCTGCTGTGGCTTTACGAGGTGTGCTAGGGCGCGCTCGCGGCGGCTCGCCGGGCAGGGAACCGGTCACTTGCCAGTGTTTGAGCCGATCACGCGCATCCTTCGGGCTGAACTTCGGATAGCCGCCGAGACCTTTCGCCGACCACGACGCGCCACGGCGGAACTGATAGGACCAGTATGCGCGGCCGCGGCCGACGACGAAATACAGCCCGTCACCAGCAGGGTATTTCTTCACCTTGTCGGCCGGGGCTTGGGCGACGAATTGTTCGCACTTACTGACGGTGAGGCTCATTTGCCAGATCACGCTGCAGATTGATGCGAACGGGTTTTGCCCAAGCTTGACTCCGTCCAAATCGTAGAAGAATTCTTGCGTTAGGCAGCGAAAAGGACGTAGAGGCACCACACGCCGCACCACACAAACTAGGTCTAGGACTGTCTAATGCAAGCGCATTCTGTCGTCGAGGTAAAGGACAAGATAAGGCCGGGATACAGGGACTTTCTGCGCGTTCTGGCTAAGGCTGTCTAAGGCTGTCGGCTCGATGGGCTTGCCGTGACAAGCCCGGCCATGACGGTTTAGGAAACTGGCGCGGCACGCGGCTTGCTTCGCAGCAGTCATGATAAAATCGGGAACTGCGATGAGACTTCTGGCGAATCTGCTGGTGGCCGTCGTCCTTTGCGGCCTGCCGGCGGCCAGCCAAGCCGCGGACAAAGTGAAAGTCGGCGTTTTTCCTGTCAGTTCGTCACTGCCCTATTTCATCGCCCGCGATCTCGGCTACTTCGCCGAATTCAACATCGATCCGGAAACCATCACGCTCATGGGCGGACCGCCGAACGTTGCGGCGCTGATCACCGGCCAGATCGAGGTGTCGGTGGTGCTGGTGACGCTGGAAGGCCTCAACGCCAATCTGAAAAAGCCCGGCGTGGCGATGTACGTCGCCATGAACGGCCAGAATGCCAGCCATCGGATGGAGCAATTCGTCGTGCGCTCCGGCCTCGCCGACAAGGTGACCTCGCTCAAGGACTTCAAAGGCCTCAAGCTGATGTCGGCGCCGGGGCCCGCCAATCTGAACACCGCCAAGGGCATTCTCGCCAAGGTCGGGCTGCATGACGGCGATTACACCATCGATCAGCTCGACATGGGCCAGCACATCAACGCCATGAAGGCCGGCACCTTCGACGGCGGCTATACGCTCGAGCCGAACGCGACGGTGATGAACCAGCTTGGCTACGCCAAGACGGTGGAGGCCGGCGTCATTGCCAAATATGTACTCGGCGATCCGGAAGCCGATCCGTTCGCCGCCGGCTGCGCTTTCTCGTCGGATTTCATCAATAAGCGGCCCGATGTCGCCAAGCGCTTCGCCCAAGCCTGGGCCAAGGCACTGGTTGTGATCAAGAACGATCCGCAGGAGGCGCGCAAGCATCTCCTCAAGAACACGCTGACGCCGGAGAACGTCGTCGATAGCATCCCGATGCTCGGCTATGTCATGGTCAAGGACATGAGTGCCAAACAGATCGACGATCTGCAGACATTCGCCGATTTCGGCCACGACATCGGCGTCGTGCCGGAAAAGGTCGACGTGCGAAAATACCTGCAAGCGTTCTGATGAGCGTGCCGCAGGCTCTCGCACCAGCCGCCGCTGTCGCGCCGCCCCCGTTGCCAAGCGAAACAACAAAGCGGCCGCACGTCACCATTCGCGGCCTGAGCAAACGCTTCGACTCAACCGTCATCTACGACAATTTCGATCTCGATATCCCGCGCTGCGAACTGATCTCGGTGTTCGGGCCGAACGGCTGCGGCAAGAGCACCTTGATCAACATGATCGCCGGGCTCATTCCTGCCGACGCCGGACAAATCCTGTTCGACGGCCGCCGGCTTGCCGCGATCAAGTTCGGCTATGTGTTCCAGAATTATCGCGAGGCGCTGTTTCCGTGGCTGCGCGCGTTCGACAATATCGCCTACCCGCTCAAGCTGACGAACGTGCCGCCGGCCGAGCGCCGGGCCCGCACCGAAAAGCTGGTGGCGCATCTCGGCATCAAACTCGATCTTGCGCTTTATCCCTATCAGATGTCCGGCGGGCAGCAGCAGCTGGTGTCGATCCTGCGCGCGCTCGTGGTCGAGCCGGAGATTTTGTTCCTCGACGAGCCGTTCTCGGCGCTGGATTATGAAATGACCTTGTTCATGCGCGCGCAATTGCAGCGCATCTTTCTGGAGACCGGCACCACGACGATCCTGGTGTCGCACGATCTGGAAGAGGCGGTGTTCCTCGCCGACCGGGTGCTGCTGTTGTCGCGTCATCCGGCTCGGGTCGCGGCCTTCATGCCGGTCGCCGCGGCGCGGCCGCGCACCGACGCGACGCTGTCGGAAGCGGATTTCGTGCGCACCAAGGCAGAATGTCTCGACATCTTCCAGCGCGAGGTGCGGCGCGCATGAGCGCACACAAAAGCGAAGCGTTCTTGCCGGCCATTGGCGTCGTCGGCCTGCTCGCCATCTGGTCGCTGGTGACGTGGCGGCAATGGGTCGATCCGGTGCTGCTGCCGTCGCCGTTGGCGACATTCGCCTCGCTGTGGCACGGCATGGATGGCGGGCCGCTGGGCTTCGACTTCGTGAAAACCGTCTACCGTACAGCGGCATCGACACTGATCGCCGCCGTCATCGCCATTCCGCTCGGCATCGTGCTCGGCTCGTCGGAGCGGCTCTACAGTTCGCTCGAATTCGTCATCGATTTCTTCCGCTCGACCCCGGCCTCGGCGATGTTTCCGCTGTTTCTGGTGCTGTTCGGGGTCGGCGACGAAACCAAGATCGCGGTCGCCGCCTTTGGCGCGGCGCTCGTGATCCTGTTCAATGTCGCTTACGGCGTGATGAATGCGCGCAAGACCCGGTTGCTGGCTGCCAAGGTCATGGGCGCTTCCGAACTTCGCATCCTGTTCGATGTCATGTTGCTGGAGTCGCTGCCGCAGACTTTCGTCGGCCTGCGCAACGGCGTGTCGCTTGCTCTGGTCATCATCGTGGTGGCGGAAATGTTCATCGGCTCGCAGGACGGGCTCGGCCACAGCGTGTTCGAGGCGCAGCAATTGTTCGACATGCCGCGCATGTATGCGGCGATTTTCGCCGCCGGCGCGCTGGGCTATGGACTCAACCTTCTGTTCCTGCTCATAGAGCGGCGCTTCGTGCATTGGTCCGGGAAATAGGCTGCGATGACCGACAAAGCTTTGGTGCGCCAATCGGCGCGTGAACTGGCGCGGCTCATTCGCACCCGCGCCGTCAGTCCGGTCGAGGTGCTCGACGCTTATCTCGATGTGATCGAGGCGCTCAACCCGAAGCTCAATGCCATTGTCACGCTGGCGGCGGACCAGGCGCGTGATGCCGCAAAACGTGCCGAAGCAACCGTGATGAAGGGCGAAAAAGTCGGCCCGCTGCACGGCCTGCCGATCGGCGTTAAAGACGTCACGCCGACCGCCGGTATCCGCACCACCTTCGCCTCGCCGCTGTTCAAGGACTACGTGCCGGCGGAAGACGCCGAAGCGGTGCGCCGCCTCAAGGCCGCCGGCGTCATCATATTGGCCAAGACCAACACGCCGGAATTCGCCTGCGGCGCCAACACCAACAACGCGCTGTTCGGCCCGACGCGCAATCCGTGGAATCCGGCGCTGAGCCCGGCCGGCTCGTCCGGCGGCTCGGCGGTCGCGGTCGCCGCCGGCATGGTGCCGATCGCGCAAGGCACCGATTATGGCTGCTCGATCCGCATCCCGGCGGCGTTCTGCGGCATCGTCGGCATCCGCCCGACGCCGGGACTGACGCCGAGCTATCCGCTGCATCTACCGTGGGACCCGGGACAGGTGCACGGCCCGCTGGCGCGCGACGTCGAAGACGCCGCGATGTTTCTCGACTCGCTCACCGGCTTCAGCCGCATCTCGCCGATCTCGGTGGCGCCGCCGTGGGGAAGCGCGCTGGCCGAGCTTGAAAAGCGCGAAGATGTAAAAGGCCTGCGCATCGCCTATGTCTCCGACATTGCCGGCATCGGCGTCGAGGCGGAAATCGACGTGACCTGCCGCGACGCTGCGGCTGCTCTGGAAAAGCTCGGCGCGCGGGTCGAACATATCGAATTCGATGCCAGCGGCGGCCGCGCGGCTTACCAGACCTGGCGCGGCTTCTGGATGGTCGGCCAGCAATATCAGCGGCTCGCCCAGATCAACGAGTTTGGCCAAAACCTCCGCGGCAATGTCGAGGCCGGCTTGAAGCTGAACGCGCTCGATTTCGCTGCGGCCGAGCACGAGCGCGAGAAAATATTCCACCGCTTCCGCCACTTGTTCGAACGCTTCGACGTGCTGCTGACACCGGCGGCGCCGGTGAAACCGTATCCGGTGGAGATGAACTTCCCAAAGGAGATCAACGGCAAGAGCTTCGACAATTACATCGACTGGATCGCACCGGCTTATCTGATCACGCTGGTCAGCCTGCCGGCGGCAACTGCGCCGGCCGGGTTGTCGAAGGACGGACTGCCGATCGGCATGCAGATCGTAGCGCCGCGGTTCGAAGAGCCGCTGATCTTGGCGGTGGCGCGGCACATTCACCAGGCGAGCAACGTGGGGCGGCCGCCGATTGCGGGCGCTGTTTAGAAATCCGTCATTCCGGGGCCGAGCGAAGCGAGGAGCCCGGAATCCATAATCCCGGTCTACTGAGCAAGTGACTCGTAGAGATCAACCCACTCAGGATTTGTCCGCTCGATCAAATTTATTTTCCAATCGCGTCGCCATTTCTTAATCTCCTTTTCGCGGGCGATAGCGCTCAATGGATCATCGTAACATTCGAACCAAACCAGCAGCTGAACATGGTAGCGGCGAGTAAAACCTGGCACGGCGTTGCTTTTGTGCTGGTACGCGCGTGCAACGAGATTGCTGGTGACGCCAGCGTAAAGAGTGCCATGTTTTCTGCTGGCCATCAGATAAACGTAATACACGACACCCAAACTAGTGGTTATGGATTCCGGGCTCCGGCCGATGGCCGGCCCCGGAATGACGGCACAAACAACTCCGCGCTTATCTTTGTTGTAGTTGTTCGAAAATGACAAGAAGCCAACAATCTCCACTCTGGATCAAAGACCCTCTCGCCATCCTGGCTGACGGCGCCGCGCGCGGCGTCGTGTTGCGCGCCGGCCGCATTGTCGAACTGGTCGCGGCGGGCCGCGATCCGACGACGCCGGACGTGGAAACGTTCGATGCCGGCGCGCATGTGGTGCTGCCGGGACTGATCAACACCCATCACCACTTTTATCAGACGCTGACCCGCGCCGTTCCGGCCGCGCTCGACCGCGAATTGTTTCCCTGGCTGCAGGCGCTTTATCCGCTCTGGGCGCGGCTGACGCCGGACGCGCTCGATCTTGCCGTGACGCTGGCGATGGCGGAGCTAATGCTGTCCGGCTGCACCACGACGACGGATCATCATTACGTGTTTCCCAACGGCCTCGAAGACGGCATCGATATCGAAGTCGCGGCCGCGAAGCGCCTGGGATTGCGCGTGCTGCTGACGCGCGGCTCGATGAACCTGTCGCAGCGCGACGGCGGCCTGCCGCCGGACAGTGTGGTGCAGGACGAGGACACGATCCTCGCCAACTCCGAGCGCCTGGTCGCGCGCCATCATCAGAAAGGCGACGGCGCGATGGTGCAGATTGCGCTTGCGCCGTGCTCGCCGTTCTCGGTCACGACCGCGCTGATGCGCGCCACCGCGGAGCTGGCCAGGCGCCTTGACGTGCGCCTGCACACCCACCTCGCCGAAACCGAGGACGAGAACCGCTATTGCGTGGAAGTCTACAACTGCCGGCCGCTCGACTATCTGGAGGATTGCGGCTGGCTCAACGACCGGGCCTGGCTGGCGCATGGCGTTCATTTCAACGCCGATGAGATCAAGCGGCTCTCCCGCGCCGGAACCGCGATCGCGCATTGCCCCTGCAGCAATCAAACGCTGGCCTCCGGCACCTGCCCGGTCTGCGCCATGGAGGAGGCCGGCGTCGGCGTCGGTCTCGGCGTCGACGGCTCGGCCTCGAACGACGCATCGAATCTCATGCAGGAAGTGCGGGCTGCTTTCCTGGTGCAGCGCGCCCGCTATGGCGTCGGCAAAGTCAGCCATCGCGATGCGCTGCGCTGGGCGACCAAGGGCTCGGCCGCCTGCGTCGGCCGCAACGACATCGGCGAGATCGCGCTTGGCGCGATGGCCGATCTGGCGCTATTCCGGCTCGACGAGCCGCGCTTTTCCGGGGCCGGCGATCCGCTGGCGGCGCTCGTGCTCTGCGGCGCGCATCGCGCCGACCGGGTGATGGCCGGTGGCCGCTGGATCGTCGAGGACGGCCAAATACCCGGACTGGACGTCGCCGATCTGATCAGGCGGCATTCGGCGGCGGCCCGTAAATTGCAAGGTTGATTGTCATTCCGGGGCGGCCGAAGGCCGAGCCCGAAATCCATAGCCAAGGATCGCGCGGGACTGGCACAGTCACTTCCGCAAGTATTGTAAATATGGATTCCGGGCTCCTCGCTTCGCTCGGACCCGGAATGACGGCCTTGGCCTAGGAGACCACCAAATATGCAGACTTACACCGTCGATATCGCCGGCGAGCCGGTGACGCTGCCGATCGTGCCGATCAACCAGAACCTTGCGATTTCGCTGTTGATGGTGATCGACATGGGCGTCCGCTTCGGCGAGCGCATCGGCAAGGCGCTGGCCGCAAGGCTCAGGCCGCTCGAGCCCGACATCATTGTCGGCGCGGCGACGCTCGGCATCCCGGTGGTGATCGAGGTGTCGCGGGCGCTCGGCCTCGATGACTATGTCATCGCGCAGAAGTCGCCGAAAATCCATCTGGCCGACGCTTTGGTGCAGGAACTGGAATCGGTGACGTCGGCCGGCAAGCAGCGCCTGATGCTCGATCGCCGGGCGGTGCCGCTGCTCGCCGGACGGCGCGTGGCGATTGTCGACGACGTCGTCGCCACCGGCTCGAGCCTCGCCGCGACTTTCGCTCTGGCGCGCGCGGCCGGCGGGCAGATCGTCGGCGCCGGGGTGATCCTGACCGAAGGCCACGACTGGAAGAAGAAGCTCGGCGCCGACGCGTCCCTCGTCCAGGGTCTGGGGCATATCCCGCAATTCGCGCTCAACGACGGCAAGGCAACCCCGATGCCGGACACGCTGTGATTGACGAAACCGCGCCGGCACCCGCTCATGGCTTGAACGGCAATTTGCGGGCAGGCATGATGCGGCGCAAAGATTTCAGCGAAAGCATTCCGGGCATCTTTCGCGGCGCAAACTCCAACACGCGAGCGGCAAGAGGACCTCATGAGCGAACTACGCGACTTCATCGCCGGCATGCCGAAATGCGAGATGCACGTGCATCTGGAAGGCACGCTCGAGCCGGAAATGAAATTCGAGCTGGCGAAGCGGAACGGCATGAGCCTGCCGTACAAGGACGTCGCCGAAATGCGGGCGGCATATGATTTCTACGATCTGCCCTCGTTCCTGAAAATCTATTACGAGGGCATGCGGGTTTTAGTGCACGAGCCGGATTTCTACGACCTGACCTTCGCCTATCTGGCCAAGGCGCATGCGCAGAACGTGCGCTATGCCGAGATGTTCTTCGATCCGCAGCCCCACACCGGGCGCGGCGTGCCGTTCGACGTCATCATTCGCGGCATCCGCCGGGCGCAAACCGACGCCGAGCGCATCCTCGGCATCAAGAGCCAACTGATCATGTGCTTCCTGCGCGACTGGAGCGCCGAATTCGCCATGACCACTTTGGTGCAGGCGCTGCCGTATCGCGAATGGATCGTCGGCGTCGGCCTCGATTCCGACGAGAAGAACAACCCGCCGGTGAAATTCAAGGACGTGTTCGCCAGCGCCCGCCGCGAAGGCTTTTTCCTCACCATGCATTGCGACGTCGATCAGCAGAATTCGACCGAGCACATCCGCCAGGTTCTGGAAGAGATCGGCGTCGACCGCATCGACCACGGCGTCAATGTGCTGGACAGCAACCAGCTGATCGACGAGGTGGCGAAGCGGCAACTGGCGCTGACCGTCTGCCCGGTCTCCAACGCCTTTGTCACCAACGGCAGCAAGGCCAAGGAAATAAAGCGCATGCTCGATCTCGGCATCCGCGCCACCGTGCATTCCGACGATCCGGCCTATTTCCGCGGCTACATGAACGAGAATTTCGAGTGCACGCAGAAGGAGGCCGAGCTCGGCAAGAAGGACCTGGTGCAGCTCACCCGCAACGCCTTCGAAAGCACCTGGCTGCCGCGGGCGGCGAAGAACCACTATCTCGCTGAGCTTGACGCCTACGCGGCGCGTTGAGCGCTTGCTTTGACGCCACCCCGTCATTGCGAGGAGCGAAGGCGACGAAGCAATCCAGACTGCGACATCGGGAGGGCCCATCGAGTGTGCTAGTTTGAGGCGCTACGATGCAATGACTCGGGAAGGGGCAATGAAGCGTCGGGAGTTCATCACGGCGCTTGGCGTGGCGGCGACTTGGCCGTTCGCGGCGCAAGCGCAGCAAGCGGGGCGAATCTATCGTCTAGGTGCCCTAATGGGCCATCCGCGCGATGTGCCTGTGAACGTGGCCTTCCTGGAGGAATTTCGACGCTGCGGTTTCATCGAGGAGCAAAACCTTGCCGTCGAATGGCGCGCATTTGGCAAGGACCTTAATCTGATTTCGCAATATGCGGCGGAGTTGGTCAGTGTACGGGTCGATGTCATCGCAACCGCAGGAGAAGAAGCAACTCGCGCCGCGCAGCAGACGACCAAGACAATTCCGATTGTTGCGCTCGTAGACGATTTGCTTGAGTCCAGTCTCGTGCAGTCGCTGGCGCGGCCGGAGGGCAATACCACGGGCGTAAGTCTCCTCGCGGTCGACCTTGACGGAAAACGACAGGACCTTCTGATCGAAGCAGTGCCGGGACTTCGCCGATTGGCGGCCCTTACAGACGTCAACAATACAGCGGCGAAGCTTGAAGCACTGCGGGAGGCGGCGCGCGCACACAACGTCGAGCTTTCGATTTATCGCATCGCCAGAGTCGAGGAGATCGCACCGGCCATCGACACGGCGCACGCATCGGGCGCTACGGCGCTCAACGTTTGTGCAGGCGGCGTCCTTCTATGGGCCAATCGTCAGCTCATTATGGACCGCGCCGCCGCGCTGCACCTGCCGACGATGCACGGATGGCCCGAAGAGGCGGAGGAAGGCGCCTTTGCCGCCTACGGACCGCGACTTGGTCGGCTCTTCGTAGAGGTGATGCCTCAGCAGATCATCAAACTGTTCCGGGGTGCCAAAGTAACCGACGTCCCGGTTGAACAGCCAACCACGTTCGAGCTGGTGATCAACCTCAAAACCGCAAAAGCAATGGGTGTGACTGTCTCCCCGGGATTATTGGCCCGAGCGGACAGGGTGATCGAATAGCGGCCTGTCACTTCCGCTCCTTGGCACTTCCCGGACCTTGGGAAATGTCTGTCTTAAGTCCGGAAATAGCACCAAAGCGGCCGTTGATTAGGTTTGCTGTCACCGCTCACGCGAGTGCGCGCCCTAATTCACGACCCGATCCGGCGCGTCGGCGGCGAGGTAGCTGTTGACCTGCGCGATGTAGCCGTCGCGCTTTTCGCGCGGCAGCCAGGCGGCGTCGAAGGCGTTGATCATGAACTGCGCCAACTCGGCGGCGCTGAATTTTCCGACCGCCGCCACCGGCGGCAGCATGTCGTTCATCATGCCGCTGATGAAGTAACCCGGATCGTCGGTATTGAGCGTCACCGGCAGACCCAAATCGTACATGCGCCGGATGCGATCGACCCGGCGCGGTCCGGGATCGCCGTTGCGCCAAGTCGGACAGGTGGTCAGGCAGATATTGCGTTCGCGCACCGCGGCGATCAGGCGCTCGTCGTCGAGCACATTGATGCCGTGGTCGATGCGCTCGACACGCAAGTCGTCGAGGCACTGCCACATATGCTTGACCGCATCGGTCATGTCGACGTCGCAATGGGCGGTCAGCCGATAGCCGTCGGCGCGGGCCCGATCATAAGCCGACAGGAACTTGATCGGCGGGTGGCCGTCCTCCACCGAGTCGAGGCCAAGGCCGATGATGTGGTCCCGATAAGGCACGGCGTCGCGCAGCATCGCCAGCGCACTGTCGAGCGGCAGGTCGCGGTTGATGCACATGATGAGATTGGATTCGACGCCAAACGCCGCGGCGCCGGCCCTGCGCCCGGCGGCCAGGCCTTCGACAACCGCCTGCATGGCAATGCCGCGATCGGTGTGGGCCTGCGGGTCGAACGAGATTTCGGCATAGACGATGTTGTCGTCCTTGCAGCGGCGCAAATAGTCGAAGATGAGATCGTAATAGTCTTGCTCGGTCCGCAGCACTTTCAGGCCCGCGTAATACAAGTCGAGAAACATCTTGTATTGGGCGATGTTTTTTTGCCTCAGCGCCTCGGCCGGATCGCCGGCCGACGGCGCTTCGACGCTCAAAGCCGCGAAGCTCTTTGCTTCCAGCGGCAGGCGGTTGCGCTCGGCAAAGGATTTGCGCTTATCCGGGGTGAGCGTGCCTTCGATGTGCAGATGAAGCTCGGCCTTGGGCAGGCCGGCGATGAAGGCTGCGGTCGCCGTCGACATTATCCGATCCTGTGTCCGATCCTGTTGCTTGCCGCCAAACAAGAAAGACTGCGAGCAAAAAACAGATGGCCGGGCACGCGCCCGGCCATCTTTGGTTTTCAACCGTACAAGGCGCGGATCACTGCCCCGGGATCTTGTCGTCGATGCCTTTGACGTACCAGTTCATGCTCAGGATCTGGCCGGGATCGAGGTGGTCGCCGCCCTTGCACTCGACCGTCTTGCCGTCCTGATTCATGATCGGGCATTTGAAGGGATGGAGCTTGCCGGAGCGGATCGCCTCTTCGGTGGCCATCGCCATCTTTTTCACGTCGTCAGGCATGTTGGTGTAAGGCGCCATGACGACCATGCCGGAATCAAGCCCGCCCCAGGTATCACTCTCCTTCCACTTGCCGTCGAGCACGTCCTGGGCGCGCTTGGTGTAGTAGCCGCCCCAATAATCCGTGTTGGCGGTGAGCTGCGCCTTCGGCCCGAACTTGATCATGTCGGTCGATTCACCAAACGAGTGCACGCCGCGCTGCTCGGCCACTTGCGTGGCGGCCGGCGAGTCGGTGTGTTGCGTCAGGATATCGGCGCCCTGGTCAACCAGCGCCTTGGCGGCGTCGGCTTCCTTGCCCGGATCGAACCAGGAATTCACCCAGACGATCTTGAACTTCATGTTCGGATTGATCGATTGCGCTCCGAGCATGGTGGCGTTGATGTTGGAGATGACCTCGGGGATCGGGAACGAGACAATATAGCCGACGATGCCGGACTTCGACACCTTGGCCGCGATCTGCCCCTGGATGTAGCGGCCTTCATAGAAACGCGCCGCATAGGTGCTCAGGTTCTTGGCGCGCTTGAAGCCGGTGGCGTGCTCGAACATCACGTTCGGATATTTGGCGGCGACTTTGACGGTCGCGTCCATGAAGCCGAACGAGGTGGTGAAGATCAGCTTGTGGCCGGTGCGGGCGAGCTGCTCGATCGAGCGCTCGGCGTCGGCGCCTTCCGGAACGTTCTCCAGAAAGGTCGAACTCGACCTTGTCGCCGAGCGCCTTCTCCATGGCCTTGCGGCCGAGATCGTGCTGGTAGCTCCAGCCGAGGTCGCCGATCGGGCCGACATAGATGAAGCCGACCTTCAGCTTGTCGGCGGCATAAGCGTGAACCGTTATGGCGGCAATCCCAAGGACCGCAGCCATCCCCACAACGTTCCATTTCTTCATGATCTTACTCCGGGTTGCAGAAACGCCCGCCGCTTCACGTTGACGGACGACGTCTGTTTACGTTTTCTCCGCGGCGCGAACGCCGGCAGCATTCTCAGGATCCCTGATACCTTGATCCAATACGATTGGGTCAAGGTACAGGAATTTTTCGCTTAAGCATGATCTTTCCAAAAACCGGTTTCCACTTTTCGGGATCATGCTCTAACGATCCGGCACGAAGACCAGACCCAGCGACGCAGGCGCAGCGGACCCGGCGGTGCCGCGCGTCCTGGAAATCAACACGAGAACGACGACCGTGGCAAGATAGGGCAGCGACGACATCAACTGCGAGGGGATGCCGAAGCCGAGCGCCTGGGTATGGAGCTGGAGGATACTGACCGCGCCGAACAGATAGGCGCCGGCCACCAGCCGGCCCGGCCGCCAGGAGGCGAACACCACCAGCGCCAGCGCGATCCAGCCGCGGCCCGCGGTCATGCCCGGGATGAAGAACGGCGTATAGGCCAGCGGCAGGAACGCGCCGCCAAGGCCGGCGCAGCCGCCGCCGAACAGCACCGCCAGCATGCGGATGCCCAGCACCGGATAGCCGAGCGCATGCGCCGAGGCGTGGTTGTCGCCGACCGCGCGCAACACCAATCCGGGGCGGCTGCGATAAAGGAACAGCCAAATGGCGAGGACCAGCGCCACCGAGACGTAAACGAACGCGTCCTCGCCGAACAGGATGCGGCCGACATACGGGATGTCGGTCAGAAAAGGCAGATAGAGGTGCGGGGCCGGTACGATCCGGACGCCGACAAAACCGGCGCCAATCAGCCCCGAAAGCCCGACGCCGAGGATCGTCAGCGCCAAGCCGGTGGCGACCTGATTGACCGCAAGGCCAAGTGTCAGAATCCCGAACACCGCCGCCATCGCCGCGCCGGCAAGAATGCCGCACAGCGCGCCGACGAGCGTCGAGCCGCTGAGATAGGCGCCGGCGAAGCCGCAAGCCGCGCCCACGATCATCATGCCCTCGACGCCGAGATTGAGCACGCCGGAGCGCTCGACCACCAATTCGCCCGATGCCGCCAGCAACAGCGGCGTCGAGGCGGCGATCACCGACAGGATGATGGCTTCAAGCAGCAGCATGCGAAGGCTTGCGGACGGCGCGGAGGAGACGGATGCGGTAGACGATCAGCAAGTCGCAGGCGAGCACGTAGAACAGCAAGATGCCCTGGAACACCTTGGTGACGTCGAGCGGCACCTTCATCGAGATTTGCGCGCTCTCGCCGCCGATAAACGTCAGCGCCAGGAACAGCCCGGCGATCAGAATGCCGACCGGATTGAGCCGGCCCAGGAAGGCGACGATGATGGCGGTGAAGCCGTAGCCGGACGACACGCCGGGGTCCAAATGTCCGATCGGCCCCGCCACCTCGATGATGCCGGCGAGGCCGGCAAGCGCGCCGGACACCGCGAAGGTAAACAGCACCAGCCGGTTGGCGCTAAAGCCGGAAAAGCGCGCCGCCTTCGGCGCCGCGCCGACCAGACGAATTTCGAACCCCATGATGGTGCGCCCAAGCAGCACCGCCACCAGCATGACGATGACCAGCGTGATGATCGAACCGCCGTGCAGGCGGCCGCCGCCCTCGAACAATGTCGAGATGCTCGCCGCCGGATCGAATGCCGCCGTGGTCGGGAAGTTGAGCCCCTGCGGATCGCGCCAGGGCCCGCGCACCAGATAGTCCATGCCGAGATTGGCGACATAGACCAGCATCAGACTGGTAAGAATTTCGCTGGCGCCGAAATACACCCGGCAAATCGCCGGTATCATGGCGTAGAGCGCGCCGCCGAGCGCGCCAAGGCACAGCATGACCGGCAGCAGCCAGGGCCCGACGTCGGCGCCGTTGGTGCGCACCGCGAGCCAGCTGCCGAACACCGCGCCGACGATGAACTGCCCCTCGGCGCCGATATTCCAAACGTTGGCGATGTAGCACAGCGCCAGCCCGACCGCGATCATCACCAGCGGCGTGGCTTTGACGGCGATTTCCTGCAGCGCAAACGGATCGGTCAGCGGCTCGATGAAATAGACGTAGATCGCCTCCAGCGGATTCTTGCCCATGATGGCGAACAGGATCGCGAACGTGACCACCGTCAGCGCTACGGCAATCAACGGCGAAGCAATCGCGATCGTCGCCGAGCGTTCCGGGCGGCGTTCAAGCACCAACTGCATATTTCGCCTCTTGCGCCTCGGCCTCGCTCGCGGCGTTGGCGCCGCCCATCAACAAGCCAAGCCGTTCGCGCGTCGCCGCGGCGGCTTCGAGCGGCGCCGACAGCTTGCCGTGAAACATCACCGCAATGCGGTCGGCAATCTCAGCCAATTCATCGAGGTCTTGGCTGATCACCAACACGGCGCTGCCGCGCCCGGCAAGATCGACCAGCGCCTGACGGATGGTCGCCGCTGCGCCGGCATCGACCCCCCAGGTCGGCTGGCTGACTACGAGAATGCCGGGCTCGCGCAAAATTTCGCGGCCGACCTGGAATTTCTGCAGATTGCCGCCGGACAGGCTCACCGCTTCCGGATCGCGCTTGGCCTTGCGCACATCGAAGCTCTTGGTGGTGCGGTCGACATAGGCGAGCGTTGCCGGCTTGTTGATGAAGCCCCGTTTCACCATGCTGCCTGCCGCATGCAGCGTGAGCAGCGCATTCTCGGAGAGCTTCATGCGCGGGGCGCAGCCATGGCCGAGCCGTTCCTCCGGCACGAACGCGGCGCCCATGCGGCGGCGTCGATTGACGTCGAGCAGGCCCGCGGCATTGCCGTCGATGACGATGTTGCCTTCGCCGCCAGACAGCCGCTCGCCCGACAGCGCGGCGAACAACTCGTCCTGACCGTTGCCGGCGACGCCGGCGATGCCGAGAACCTCGCCGCCGCGGACCTCGAGCGATATGTCCTTGAGCCGCGTGCCGTGCGGATCGTCGGGCTCGAGCGACAATTTGTAGATGACGAGACGCGGCACCGAGGCGGCGTGCTTGGTCGCCTTGACCTCACCGATTTCGGCGCCGACCATCATCCGCGCCAGTGACGCCGCGGTCTCCTGCCGCGGATTGCAGGTCGCGACTTTCTTGCCCAGGCGCAAGATGGTCGCGGTGTCGCACAGCCGTTTGACCTCTTCCAGCTTGTGACTGATGTAGAGAATGGCGCGGCCTTCGGCCTTGAGCCGCTCGAGCACGATGAAGAGCTGGTCGGCTTCCTGCGGCGTCAGCACCGCGGTCGGCTCGTCTAGGATCAGAAGCTTCGGATTTTGCATCAGCGCGCGCACGATCTCGATGCGCTGGCGCTCGCCGACCGACAGCCGCCAGACCTCGCGCTTGGGATCGAGCGGCAGGCCATAGAGCCTGGCGGTTTCCGCAAGCCGTTCGGAAATGGCGGTGAACGAGTCGGTCGGCGGCAGGCCGAGCGCAACATTCTCGGCAACGGTCAGGTTCTCGAACAGCGAGAAATGCTGGAACACCATGCCGACGCCGAGCGCGCGCGCCTCGGACGGACCGGCCAGTACGATCTTGTCGCCCATCCAGCGGAGTTCGCCGCCGCTCGGCTGGATCAGGCCGTACATTACTTTGACCAGGGTGGATTTGCCGGCGCCATTCTCGCCAAGCAGTGCGTCGATATCCGCCCGGAACAGGTCCAGGTCGATGTGGTCGTTGGCGAGAAAATCGCCGTAGCTTTTGCTTATGGAAACGGCACTGAGCAGCGGCCCGGACCGCGCCGAAGGCGCTTGTGGTGTCGCATCAAGCATCGCAATCGCCGCGCATACCCTACCCTTTACCAGGCTTCTTGCAGCCTTCTTGCAGGTTTCGTTGCAAGGATCGTTCCATGATCGGCCCGATCTTATGCCTGTCTGCAACACGCATCATCCGACAAAATCGGCGGCAACAAAAGGCAAAGTTGCCCAAAACCGCGCCACGGCGCTAAGCTTGCGCGGGTCGCGCAGCTTCTGTCATGGTGAATTTGCCGGAGCCCAACGAGAGGAGCCCCAGATCATGGAGAGGTCGTGGAGCTGATACTCGCTGAAGCGGCAAGCGCCATCCTTCGCTGGCTGCATGTGGTTGCCGGTATCGCGTGGATCGGCAGCTCGTTTTACTTCATCCACCTCGATCTGAGCCTCAAGCCGCGGCCGGGACTGCCGCCGGGCGTCAAGGGCGACGAGTGGCAGGTTCACGGCGGCGGCTTCTATCACATGATGAAATACCTGGTGGCGCCGGCACAGATGCCGGACAGCCTGACCTGGTTCAAATGGGAAGCCTACACAACCTGGCTGTCGGGCTTCGCGCTGCTGGTGCTGGTCTACTATCTCGGCGCCGATCTTTTTCTGATCGACAAGTCGGTGCTCGATCTCACCGCGGTGCAGGCCGCGGCGATCGCCTTTGTCAGCCTGGTCGTCGCCTGGCTCGCTTATGAAGGGCTTTGCCGCTCGCCGCTCGGCCGCTACGAGGTCGCACTGGCGCTGGTCGGCTATGTTTTTCTGGTCGCGCTGACCTACGGCTTCACCCACGTCTTCAGCGGCCGCGGCGCCTTCACCCAGATCGGCGCGATCATCGGCACCATCATGGTGGCGAACGTGTTCGTCATCATCATTCCGTACCAGAAGAAAAGCGTCGCCGCGATGCTCAACGGCAAGGAGCCCGATCCGGCCTGGGGCGCGCTCGGCAAGCAGCGTTCAGTGCACAACAATTATCTGACGCTGCCGGTCGTCTTTCTGATGCTGAGCAATCACTATCCGCTGTTGTTCGCCACCCGCTTCAACTGGCTGATCGTCGCCATCGTGCTGGCAATCGGCCCGGTGATCCGGCATTTCTTCAATTCGCGCCATGAAGGCAAAGGCAGCCCGTGGTGGACCTGGGGCGTGGCGGCGGCCGGCATGGCGGCGGTCGCCTGGCTGTCGGCGGCCGGACCGCGCACCACCGGGGTCGGCGCGCTGCCGCCAACGCCGAAATTCACCGACGTCAGCAGCATCGTCATGTCGCGCTGCGCGATGTGCCACGCCGCCGAGCCGGTCTGGGCCGACATCGCCGCGCCGCCGAAGGGTATCTTGCTCGATACCGACGAGCACATCCGGCTGCATGCACCGCTGATCGAGATTGCCGCCGTGCGCTCGAACGCCATGCCGCCCGGCAACATCACGGACATGACCGGCGAGGAACGCCGCAAACTGGCGTCGTGGCTCGCCGCCGGCGCGCCGGCGCAGTGACGCAGCGGATGGGCGCCACGATAATCCGCTTTTCCCGGACGCGGTGCATCGCCACCAGCGCGTTGACGCGCGTCTTCGACGCGCTATGCCGGTGCATCGCTGATCCGGGATCGTCGAAAACTTCGTGTCTGCGACGATCCCGGGTCTGCAACGCATCACTTCGCTTCGCTCCGTGCTGCATTGCGCCCGGGAAAGGTATCTGTATTAGCTCCTGTGTGGCGCGGCGGAGCTGAAACTTGCGCGCGATCCGCGGCCGAGTTTTGACTTTCTTGCGCGCGCCAAATGGCGCCGGCGATGCGGGGAGCTATCGTTATCTCGACGACGGCGTCATCCTGGTGTGGGATGGAAAAATCGATGCCGTCGGTCCGGCGGCCGAGCTGACGCCGCGGCTCACGGCCGGCGTGCCGGTCGAGCATTTTCCGCACGCGCTGATCATGCCGGGCTTCATCGACCCGCATATCCACTATCCGCAGACCCAGGTGATCGCCTCCTACGGCGCGCAGCTGCTCGAATGGCTGGAGAAATACACCTTCGTCGAGGAGCAGAAATTCGCCGATCCGCAACACGCCGCGCGCAATGCCGAGTTCTTCCTCGACGAACTGGCGCGCAACGGCACCACAACCGCGGTCGCTTATTGCACCGCCCATCCCGGCTCCGCGGAAGCGTTGTTCGCCGCCGCGCACAAACGCAATGTCGGTATGATCGCCGGCAACGCAGTGATGAACCGTAACGCTCCGCCCGGCCTGCTCGCGCCCGGACCAACCGCGATTGCCGACAGCCGCGATCTGATCCGCCGCTGGCACGGCAAAGGCCGGCAGCGTTATGCGGTGACGCCGCGCTTTGCCATCACCTCGACCGAGGAGCAACTCGCTGAACTCGGCGCGCTGCTGGCGGAATTCCCGACCGTGCTGATGCAGACGCATCTCGCTGAAAATCTCGACGAGATCGCGGCCGTCAAACGCACGTTTCCGAACGACCCGAGCTACACCGCCGTCTATGGGCGCTTCGGCTTGCTCGGGCCGCGCTCGTTGCTGGGCCACTGCATCCATCTCGGCAAAGACGAGATCGCCTTGTTGCGCGACACCCGGTCGGTCGCGGTGTTCTGCCCGACGTCCAACCTGTTCATCGGCAGCGGGCTGTTCGATTATGCCGGCCTCGCCGCAGCCGGCGTGCGCATCGCGCTCGCGACCGACGTCGGCGGCGGCACCTCCTATTCGATGCTACGCACCGCCGCCGAGGCCTACAAGGTGATGCAGCTGCGCGGCCAGAACCTTGCGGCGTTGGCGGCCTTCGATCTGATGACCCGCGGTAATGCCGCCGCACTCGGCATCGAGAACGAAATCGGCGCCGTCACGCCCGGCGCCTTTGCCGATCTCGTGGTGCTCGACGCCCGCTCGACGCCGGCGATGGCGCACCGCATGGAAACCGTGCGCGACCTCGAAGAAGAGCTGTTCGTGCTGATGACGCTCGGCGACGACCGCGCCGTGCGGCAGACTTACATCGCCGGCGAGCCGATGCTCAGGCGATAGTGCGCGCCCGGAGCACGCACTATCGTTTTTTGTTCGGTCGCGCTTCGTCGACTTGGCTTATTTGAGATCGGCGGACGTCTTATCGGTGTCCCGATCGTATTTCAAGACGATGAGGTTGATCTTGCACAGGTCGATGGGGGCCCACACTACGCCTGGGTAGCCGGGATCGGCCCATTCAATCTTGAACTTCCACTTGCAGCCCTTGTCGCCGGTGCTGAACTTGACATCGATACTGTTGCCATTCGCCATGACTCCGTTGAGTTCATTCTCCGACCAGTCATCGTCGCCCGGATTGTTGAACCCAAGGAATTTGATGCCGTAGCCAGTGCCGTTGACAACGGTAACGTCGCGCTTGTCCGCGGCAAAGGCAGGCGACCCGCTCAGCGTTGCGATGGTAAAGATAAATGCAAGAAAGACGCCTCTCATGACAGCCCCTTGTCTTCGATAGATATCGACGCCGCACTAGTGGCGATCGGGACAAGTGTCAAGATTTTTTGGACCCGACGCGAATTTATGGTAACGGGCCGCCGGCCAAAAAGGCATAACCGGATTCTTACGAACGACCAGGTTCGTTGGATCTAAGCTCTGACCGCGAAATTTCGCTGCATCCGCCATACCGCCGGCAAATCGGCGCTCTAGATCGCCTGCAGCAACAACGCCGTCAATTCGTCGGGCATGTCGATCTGCACGATGTGCGTGCACGGCAGCGTATGCACGGTCCAGCTCTGGTCATCCTTCAGCTTGTCGTAAAACCGGGTAAAGGTGGTCGGCGCCGGCACGTTGCAATAGATGTAGGTCTTGTTTTTGATCTGATCGACGCCGCCGGTGAGCTTGAGCTGCTGGGTGAAGCAACCGACCGGCATTGGCGTCAAACGAGCGTCGACGTAAGCCGCCACTTCCGGACTGGCACCAAAGAAAGCGGCCGGCAACGGCGACAACGCATATTCGCTGGCGAATGCGGGAGGCGGGTTGCCAGGCGGCAAAAGGTTCACCAGCGCCTGGCCGCTCTTCGGCACGAAGGCGTCGAGATAAACCAGCGAGCTGATTTTGCCAGGCAGCGCATCGGCGACGCCGGTCACCACCATGCCGCCATAGGAATGGCCGACCAGAACGACATCAGACAATTCTTCGCATTTGATGACGTTGACGATATCGGCGATGTGGGTGTCGAGGTTGATGCTCGAACTCATGAGATGGATACGCTCGCCTAAACCGGTCATGGTCGGCGTGAAGACTTCGTGTCCGGCCTTGCGCAGCGCTTGCGCCGGCAAGCGCCAGCACCATCCACCGATCCAGGCGCCGTGAACCAGAACGAAATTGGCCATCGTCCCCTCCCTCAAGTCTGTTTGGTTTCTTTCCGCCGACAACCGCGCGATAGCGGGACGCGCCGGGGCCTCAGGCTTGGCACACTAGAGCATGATCCCGAAAAGCTTGCCCTTGGACTTGATCCGAGGGTGGGTACCGGTTTTCGGACAAGATCAGGCGCCAACACAAAACCTAAGCAGCGGCCGCATTTGGCCAACGGCCGCGCTTGGCGCGAGCCAAGGCCTACGCCAGAATGCCAAAGCGCGCGTCCACAGACGCGCACTTTGCTCGTTCGTTGCCCTGCGTTTTGTTGCGCGGACTTATTTGACCTCGGCGGTCGTGGTGTCGGTGGCGCGATCGTATTTCAATGTAATGACGTCGATGCTGCAGAGATCGATGTTGTTCCACAGTACCCCCGGGTAGCCGGCATCGGCCCACTCGATCTTGAAATTCCACTTGCAGCCTTTGTCGGCGGTGTTGAACTTGACATAGACGCTGCCGCCGTTCGCCAGAGCGCTGCTGAGCTCATTGTCCGACCAGTCGTTGTCGCCCGGATTGTTGAAGCCCAGAAATTTGATGCCGTAGCCGGTGCCGTTGACGACGGTAACGTTACGCTGATCGGCCGCAAACGCCGACGATCCGGTCAGCGCAGCGACGGTGAGGATAAATGCAAGGAAGACGCCTCTCATGATAGCCCCTGTCTGCGATAGAGATGGACGCGGCCCTAGTGGCGGTTGGCACTGGAGTGTCAAGTTAATTTGGCGCGCGACAGGTCTTTGATATTAACGCGCAGTCCGCTGGCTTTTTCACATGCCGGTCATGGGTTCTTTTGCTGCCAATGATTCGGCCGCGAGGCGACCGATCAAAAAAGGCGCGAACAGATATTTACGAATGACGGGGCTTATTGGATCGACCAGGTGAGGACGAAATTTCGCCGCCACGGCCCTTGCGCAAGGTGTCGGAGGGCAGCTCGCCGAACCGCAGGCGATAATCGTGGGCAAAGCGCCCCAGATGGACAATGCCCCATTTGAAGGCGATCGCGGCGATATTCTCGGTCGGCAGCGCGGCTTTGAGTTCGGCACGCGCTTGCTCAAGCCGCACTGCCCGCAGCAGCGCCATGGGCGTCGTGCCGCGGAAGCGGCGGAAGCCTTCGAACAGGGTCCGGGCGCTCACGCCGGAAACCTTGGCGAGATCGCCAACGGTGATCGGCCGTTCCGGGTGAGAGCGGATCAGGTCCTCGGCGCGCATGACGTGACGGGGGGTCGCCCGGCTTCCCTGCCCCGCCAACGCCGCGCTGTAATTGCTGGGCTGGGCAGCCAGCAGCGCCGTCATTAACATCTGCTCGATGCCGGCAATGCCGAGCGGCGACGAAAGCAGCGTATCGTCACGATCGAGCTCGGCCGTGACGAACTCGATCAGGCGGCGGAGCCCGGCGCCGAAGCCGGTTTCGACTGGCAGCTCCGGGGCGAACTCGATCGGCCGGATCGCCGTGTCACCAAGCAGATCGCAGAGATGGCGTTCCAGCGCCGCGCGCTCGATTTTGAGCACCAGATGCGCGCAGTCGGCGCTCCAGCGCATGCACATCGCTGTGGTCGGCGAGGTCACCGCGCCAACGGCGCTCGATCCAACAAGCGCCCTGTCGCCGATGTGAATCTCGGAGCGGCCGCTCGGGATCAGATGAACCAGAAAAAACGTTGACAGCTTGCCCGGGTCGATGCGGACATCCGTGCCATAGCCGATATAGCTCAGTGCCAGGTTGCCGAACCGCGCCACATGCTGGCGCATGTCGAGAGCACGGCCCGGCGACAGAGAATCAAGCTTATGCTCACAGAATACCCTACCGACGCGCTCGCGCGCTTCGTCGACGTCGCTGGTCTGCACCAGCAAATGCCTTGCCAACGGCAATGCTTGCCCGGCAGGCGCCGTCACCCTCACGGCGAAATCTCCGCATTTCCGGCACGAAACGGACATCCGCCGCGCTCGGCGGATAGACATGCCGATGAGCCGCCCCGGTAGACTTAATCAGAAACAGGGCCGGCGCGGAATACCCGGAGAGGCGCGATGAGCAAGGGACTGCCCGGATTATCGCATATCGATCACATCGGGCTGACAGTGCCCGACCTCGACGCCGCCGTGCGCTTCTATTGCGACGTGATCGGCGGCTATGAGCTTTATCGCATCGGGCCGTTTGACGCCGCGGAGATACCGCGCATGAGCGACGGCCGCGACTGGACGCAGGCGCACATCAACGTCGCCGGCGCGCGGTTGACCATCGCTATGCTCAGCATCGGCCCCAACCTGATGCTTGAACTTTTTCAATACGACCGGCCGGCCGATCGCCGCGGGCAGCCGCCGCGCAATTGCGACATCGGCGGACACCATATCGCGTTCAAGGTCGAAAACCTCGAAGCCGCCAAGAGCTATCTCGCGGGCCGCGGCTGCAAGGTCATGGATGGCCCGATCGTGCTCGACCAGGGCCCGTGCGCCACCACCCGCGTCAACTATGTGCTCGATCCCTTCGGCAACCAGCTCGAGCTGGTCGAGTACACGACCCAGGCGTTCGAGGCCTCGGCGCCGGTCAAGATCTACCGGCCGCAGGGCTGAGGGAGGACGGCATGCGCAACATTGCCATCATCGGTTCGGGACAGGCCGGCCTCCTTGCCGCGCATGGCCTGGTCAAAGCCGGCTATCGGGTGACGGTCTACTCCGACCGCACCGCCGCGCAGTGGCTCAACGAAAGCCGGCCGACCGGAACGGCGGCGCGTTTCCACATCTCGCTCGAATACGAGCGCGAGCTTGGCCTCAATCACTGGGAGAAGGACGCACCCAAGGGCGAAGGCGTCCATCTCACCTTCAGCCCGAGCAAAGACAATCGCCTGCTGACCCTGGCCGGCCGCCTCAAGGATTATTTCATCGCCGTCGATCTGCGGCTGCAGAGCCATCGCTGGATGAACGATCTCGCCGCCAAGGGCGGCAAGGTCGAGATCGAGAACGTCACGGTGCCGCGGCTCGACCAGATTGCCGCCGCGCACGACTTGACGATCGTCGCCGCCGGCCGTGCCGATCTTTGCAATCTGTTCGAGCGCGACGCCGAGCGCAGCGTCTACGACAAGCCGCAGCGCAATCTCACCATGATCATCACCACTGGCGGCAAGATGGGCTTCGCCGGCGTGCCGTTCCTGCCGGTCAAGTTCAATTTCTTCGCGCCGTTCGGCGAGGCCTTCTATGTGCCGTACTTCCACAAGGATCATGGACCGACGTGGAACATGCTGGTCGAAGCAAAGCCCGGCAGTCCGCTCGACAGATTCGGCGACTGCAAGAGCGGTGAGCAGGCGGTCGAACTCTACAAGCAGGTCATCAAGGACGTGATTCCCTGGGACTATGATTGGGCCAAGGACATGCAGCTCGCCGATCCGAACGGCTGGCTGGTCGGCCGCTTCGCGCCGACGGTGCGCAAGCCGGTCGGCCGTCTGCCGTCCGGCCGCGTCGTAACGCCGCTCGGCGACACCGCGATGGCGCTCGATCCGGTCGGCGGGCAAGGCGCCAACAACGGCAACAAGATGGCGCGCAATCTGGTCGAATCGATCATCGCGCGGAAAGACCAGCCGTTCGACGCGCAATGGATGACAGAAACCTTCGAGCGCTTCTATGCGCGCTCCGGCGGCATCACCTACATCTTCAACAATTTGCTGCTCGAGCCGATCACCAACGCCGGCAAGCAGCTATTGATCGCGCAATACGGCAGCGACGGCCGCGCCCGAGGCTCGAGCGGCCAGCAGCGGATCGCCGATGCCTTCATCGAGAACTTCAACGACGCCAACGGGCTGACCGGCGCCTTCCTCGATGCGAATAAGGCGCGCGCGGTGATCAAGGAAAAAACCGGCACCAGCTGGCCGGTCGCCGTGGGGCGCGGCGCGCTCGGTGTGGCCAAGGCGCAGCTGCGGCAGAAACTCGGCCGCGAGCCCGGGCATCCTTTTGTCAACGCCTGATCGGGCCGGCCGCGCGCCGGCCCGTTGGCCGAAATTTGCCGCGCCGGGCCGACACAGTAGAGTAGCGCGCGCATGCAAATTCGGAGGCGCTGGCTTTGACGTCGTTTGTGTTCCGCTGGCAGATGACCGTCGAATTCGGCCATTGCGATCCCGCCGGCATGGTCTCGCCCAAGCGGCTGTTCGAGTATTTCGACACCGGCACCTGGTCGCTGTTCGAAGCAGCACTCGGCATCAAGCGGGCGGATTTCCTCACCACCTTTGGCATCTTGCCGCTGGTCGACGTGCGGCTGGCTTGCCGCAAGGCGGTGAAATTCGGCGACAACATCGAGGTTGCCTCCCGCGTCGCTGCGTTTCGCCGCTCGAGCTTCGATGTCGATCACCGCATCAGCGTTGGCGGCGAACTAGCGGTCGAAGGCGGCGAGACCCGGGTCTGGGCGGTGCGCGACAAGGACAGCCCGGAAAAGATCAGCGCGCAAACCATTCCCGGCGACGTTATTGCGCGGTTTGGCTAAGGGCGCGCGTCTGCCCTTCTCGCTAGAAGCCGAAAAACTTTTCGCGCAGCGCGTCTTCGTAGCGTTTCTTCGCCGCCTTCACCTTCTTGCGCATGTCGTCTTCCTTGAAATGCGCCGCCTCCCATTGATCGACTTCGGCGACGGTATGATTGACCGAGGCTAGCGCCTCTTCCTCCTTGATAGTGGCGATCCATTCCTCGACTGCGGCCTTGTAGGCGGCCTGCATTTGATCGAGTTCTAAAGTGTCAGTCGACATGTCCCCAGCCCTCCACAATTGCGCGCGCCATCATACGGCCGGGAACTGTTACAGGTGTGTGACAGAAGACGGCATGATAGAAGACGGTGCCGCCAGCTAAGCTCTTGCGTTTTCGGCGTCCACCTCGGCGACAATGTCCTCAATCTCCTTCCGGACATCGGCGATCAACTCCTTGGTTTTTTCGCCGATCCGGTAGACGCCACGAGCGGTCGACCGGGCGAGCGGAGCGAATGCTTGGCGCACATCGTGCGGCAGCCACATCGCGGCAACGCCGAGAATAACGCCGGGCAGCAACGCAGTTTCCAGCGCCACGGCCCCGATCCCGACTGCCGCGACCGTGACGGCCGTGGCTATCCCACTGGCATAACGCGGCTTCGCGCCGTCATCCGTTATGGCTACCTCGACAAGCTCGATCTGCTCCCGAGAGCCGACGGTCTTTTTGGCTTGCTCTGGCATGAAGAACTCCCGTGGGGCTCAAGAAATCTTGGAAGCGGTTGGTCGTCGCAACAACAGGACTTGCGCTCGCTCTGTAAGCGGGTTTGCAGCAAAACGCTTTGATCTCGATCAATCTGGAAAATAGCCGCTGGTGTTGCCGAAAATTCGCCACGCCGGCGCGGCGCTCAACCCGACGCCCGCGTGCGATACGCCTCGATGGCGTCGCGCAGCCCCTGCGGCAGCACGACCGGCTTGCCGGTCGCGATCGACATCATCGCCGTCACCATGCGGGCGCGCAGCCGCTCGACGCCGTCGCGGTGGCAGACAATTGCGACGCCGAGCGAGGAGCGGCCGACGCGCTCGACCAGCAATGTCAGGTCGATGACGTCGCCCATCCGGCTCGGAATCTTGAAATCGCACTCGATGTGAACGAATGGAAAGCCGAACTGGCTGCCCATGATCAGCTCGGCGTAATTGTAGCCCAGTTCCTCCGTGTACCAGTCTTCGATGACGCCGTTGAACATGTTGAAATAATGCGGGAAGTAGACGATGCCGGCCGGATCGCAATGCGAAAAGCGGATCGGCACGCTACGGGTGAACGCGGCGGCGGCCGGCACGAACGGATCTTGCTGCATGCGGTGTCCTTAAAAGAGATGTTTACTGCCGCCGATCGGAAAAGCGAGGCATCTTCACGCTCGCCTCGAATTCCTTGGCGAGGCTGCCGGTTTCGACCACGACGACCTGCGGCGTCAATTCGAACTGGTTGCGCACCGCCGTTTTCAGGCGCTCGATAGCGGCGGCGGGATCGACGCCGCGGCGCACCTCGACCGACAGCAGCATCATATCGAGGTCGCGCTCGGTGACGAGCTCGGCCTTGAAGTCGCTGATGTCGACGTTGCGGAAGATGAAATCCTCGAACTCGGCGTGATTGATATTGATGCCGCGGACCTTGAAAAAGCCGCTAGTGCGGTGGGCATGCTTGACCAGCGGAAAGACCGCGAATGGGCCGGAAGTGTCGTCGCCGCGTTGCCAGGTAACGAGGTCGCCCGAGCTCCAGCGCAAGAACGGCGTCACGTTGTTGGTCCAAAGCGGCGTCACCACCAGCGCGCCGACCGCGCCCTCCTCGACCGGCTCGTACGTATCTGGATCGAGCACCTCGATCAGAAACATATCGGTCCAGATGCGAAAGCCGCGGCCGGCTTCGTCCTCGGCACCCATCATGCCGGCCTCCGTCATGCCGAAGGTGTCGCGCACCTGCGCGCCCCATTGCCGTGCAAGCTTGTCACGCTTGGCGTCCGACAGCGGCTCCGCCGAGCAGAGGATGGTCTCGATCGAACGCGCGGCGAGATCAAGCCCGCGCGCTTCGGCGAGATTGGCGAGATGCAGGCCGTAGCTGCTCATGCCCATCCAAATGGTCGGCTTGAGACGGTCGATCAGTTCGAGCTGCAAGGCCGACGGCGTCGTGGTGCCGGAGCCCGCCCAATTGACGGCAATGCCGCGCGCGCCGGCCGCGCGCGCCAGCATCTGGCCGACCGGGTGAATGCCGAGCGGAAACGACACATGCGCCCGGCCGCCGCGCCGACAGCGCGTGCAGTCGTAAATCCGCGCGAAGCCGATCATCGCCGCGACGATGTCGTCGGTGCTGCGGGGATAGAACAGCGGCGTGCCGGTCGAGCCGCCGGAGCGCCAGTATTCGGCGATGCCGTCGTCGGGCGCGACGCAGAACTGATCGTAGAATTCCCGGTCGCCGAGCCGGCGCAGCATGTCCTTGTCCAGGATCGGGATCTTGCGCCATTCGTGCGGATCGTCGAGCCGGTCGGCGTTGACGTGATCGAGCTTGCCTTGAAAGAACGGCGCGCGGCGCGCCTGCAGGAGCGCGCGCTTCTTGCGGTCCGATTGAATGCGCTCAATCTCGGCTCGCGTCTTCGGCAGATCGACGAGCGGCGCCATTCAGGAGCCGCGCCGCGGCAAGGCGCCAATCCAGCGCCGCTGCCCGGCATAGGTATCCGGCAAGTGCCCGGCTTTCTCTTCCGCCTCCATGGCGGCAACGCGCGCCTCCTTGGCCGGCGTGTCCTCGGGAATGAGCTCGAGCGCATCCCTCAGCATCGCTTCGTAGTCGGCGCCGACCGGGCAGACGTCGGCGCAACGGCGGCAGCCGGTAATCACGCCGGCGCCGCGCAAGATGCTTTGCCAGAGGTTGAAGCTATCCTCGGAACGGACCAGCTCTTTCTGCTTTGCCGCATCCGGCTCGGCGATGATGCGGGTGACGTGCTCGCTCAGTTGCGCAAAACCGTGCGGCGAACGAAATTTGTCGCAGGCCGGCCAGTCGCGCGTCCAATGGCCGACGGCGTCGGCCGGGCAGGTCTTGAGACAGCGCCCGCAGCTTGGCCCGAGACAGAGCGCCGTCTCCATCTTCGAGTCGCACGCCACATCGACCGAACACAGGATCGCGGTCAGCAGCACCCGCGGTCCGAATTCCGGCGTCAGCAATTGCAGATTGAGCCCGAGCGTGCCGAGGCCGGCTTCGACGGCGGCGTGCGGCAGCGACAGCAACGTGGTCATGTGCCGGTTCGGGTCGCCGTCATAACGCCACGGATCGACATGGGTCGGCGGCACGATGATCGCCGGATAGCCGTTGTCTTCGAGCCAGTAGACCAGCTCGAGCGAGGCCTCCTCCAAGCGGGAGAGCGCGAGCTCGTCGTTGTAATATTTGTGGCGATCGTTCCAGGCGGCGATGCGGGCGGTGCCTCGGCTCACGCGCTTGGCCAGCACGATGACGCGGCCGGCGTCCAAGTCGGTGATGTCGGAGGGACGCCGCGGATCGCGCGGGTCCGGCGGATTTTGTTCCAGAGTCGCGCCGTCGGCGATGCCGGCCAGATCGGCGCCGAGCGCGCGGGCTTTCGCCTTGATCTCGGCGGCGGTCAACGGCTGCTTGAACGCCGGGACCATTTTCAGCGCTGCCCGCTGTCGTCGGCCGCGGCCAGAGCGTCCTTGGTGCGCTGCTGCTGCGCTTTTTTGAATTCCTGCAGCTGCCGCGCCACCATGCCTTTGTAGCCTTCGGGCCCGACCCAGCGCTTGTTCCAGTCGTTGAGGCCGGCGATGTCGGCGCCCTGCGCGCGGTTGTCGCGGTAGCTCTTGCCGAGCGCGACCTTCTCCGGCGTCTTTTCCGGGATCGCTTTCTGCACGTCGGCGAGATGGGCGTGATAGTCGTTGCCGACCGGGCAGACGGCGAGGCAGCGCGGACAATCGCCGAACGAGCCGACCACGCGCAGCAATCCCTGCCAGAAGCCGTAGACATCGCGCGAGCGCGCCATCTCTGCCTTCCGCGCCGGCGGCGCGTCGATGAAGCGCTCAAAGAATTGCAGGATGGTGGAGAAGCCGAACTCCTGTGCCTCGGTGGCGCAGGCGCGCTTGTCGATGCCGAAATGCAGCACGGCGTCGGCCGGACAGGCGTGCAGGCAGCGGCTGCAGGATTCGCCGATGCAGACTTGCTCGGTCAGCGGCCGGTCCGGCTCGAGCTCGAGCTCGGTGAGGATGCCGGTGAGATAGACGCGCGGCCCGAACTCTGGTGTGAGGATATTGACCTCGAGGCCGAGCGTGCCGAGCCCGGCTTCGACGCCGAGATGCCGCGTCGACAGCCGGCCGTAGCTGGCGCGCTTATAGCTCCAGTCGGTCTCCTGCGCCGCGGTGACAAAACTCGGATGGCCGGCGTCTTCCAATTCCTCGGCGAGGCGGTAGGCGACCTTGTCCATCTTTCGCAGCACCAACATGTCGATATATTGCACCGGCACGTTGGTCTTGCAGCGGAACGCACCGGCGGGAATACGCTGCACCAGCACGATCACGCTTTTGCAATAGGGCGAGATGCGCTCGGGCGTCTGCGGCCAGCGTGGGTCGGGCGGAAAGGCATTCAGTGTTGCGGCGCTGGCGATGCCGACGAGATCGGCGCCCAGGACTTTGGCGCGGCGCTTGACCAGCTCCGCATTCAGTTCGGCCATCTGCAATCGTCCGCGCTCGGCGCTGCTGCACCGGTCGCGAATATTTTAGACCTAAAGCACTTTGGCTGTGAAGCCCGCGGCATTGCCTGCTTTACGCGATAGCATGGAGTTTCGGGCGCCGCGGCGCCGCGCCCGATGGCTTATTTGGAGCCGGACACGGACTGGCCGTTGGCGCTCATGCGCGCCTCGATGTCGTTCTGCGCCCAGCCGGTGGCATCGGCCAGGATCTTGGCCTCGTGCCGAAACCGCGCCGGCAGCGCGGCGCGGTAGGCATCGCCGGCGGCGCAACTCACCCGCACCGGGGCCGGATGATGCATGATGTAGCGGCCCTGGAAATTCTCGCGGTCGCTGGTTTCGACGAAATTGAGATCTTCCGGGAACGACGTCGCGTCGTAGCGGACATGCAGTCGTGTCACGTACGGGCTGTTGCCGGTGTCGCCGAGCGAACCGCCGGTGATCCAGCCGGCGCCGAGATCGACCATTTCACCGATGCTCATCGGATCGGCCGCGCACGGATCGCACCAACCCATGTCCCAGGCGTATTCGACGAACACCGCGCGCATCTTTTCCCGCGTCACGGCGCGGTCGAAAGTGGCCCGGTAAAAATTGGCGAAGTCATCCTTGACGAACAGCGGCACGTCGAAGTCCGACGGCACCTTGACGGTGCGATAGTTGGTCGCCTCGACCCGGCCGCGCTTGCTTAAGGCGAAGACGATCAGGTCCTGCGGCCCGTTGGCGTTCACGGTGCCGAGGCGGAGCGGCAGCATGAATTTGCCGGTCTCGTAGCGCACCTGCAGCGGCCGCAGATAAGCGCGGCCAAGCTGCTGCATGCGTTGGACGTTCACTTTGGCGACAAAGAACCGCATCTTTTGCTTGATGTAGCTGCCGATCACCGGCTCGGCGCCGGCCGGAATCTTGTAGCCGTTGTCGTTGAGCCAATTGATCAGGCCGTCGCTCTCTTCCGCAGACAGAATCGAGATATCGTATTCGGCGACATCGTATTGCGCCTCGACCTTGACGCCGCGATAGGCGACACGCTGCGACACCGCGTCATAGGCCATGACCGCTGAGGCAGTCTGGGGCGCCGGCATTGCCGAGAGGTAGCGCTGTTCGCACGGATCCGGGTCGAAATATTCGACCAGCCGCGGGGCGGTGTAGGCATCGAGATGATCGACCATCTTCGGCTCGACGACGCTGATCTGGTTCTTCTCGATAAAGGTCGGCACCGGAACGACCAGCGCAAATTCGTTCGGCTCGCCTTCATAGTCGCTGGCCATGGTGATGGCGGTCCGCTGGCCGTCGCGCGCCAGCACCACCTTCGAGGACTTGTTGAACATTTTCGCGTCGGCCTTGGCGACGTAGAAGCCGCAGAATGCGCTTGCCGGCCCGGCATAGACGGCAAGCTGGGCGCAGATGGCGGCAAGAGCAACACTCGCTTTCAACCGGGAACGAACCGTTGGCGTCATCGAGAAGCTCCTTGCATGGTTGGAGACCATTCGAACCTGTGGGCGGGAATAAACCTGTCGAGCAGCAACGTGAGCGGAGAGAGCGCGACCAAGGCCAGGTACAAAGCCGGCCGCATTTGCATGAAGAAGGCGAGGTAGTGCGCAACGAGCGCCACGCCGAACGCGAACGCGAAGCGGCCGAGGCGCGAATCCGGCGTGGTCCGCGGGTCGGAGATCATGAAGAAGGCGAAGATCAGGAGCGAACCGCTCTGCAGCTGGTGCAGCGGAATGGCGAGCGGATCGCCGAGCCAGAGCGCGCGGGCAGCGAGCAGCGCACCATGGCTGGCGAGAAAGAACAGCGCGATGTCGGAGCGTTGCGAGGCGTGCAGCACCACAATGGCGAGAAACCCGACCAACGAAACCAACCAGACGCCGTCGCCCCATTGCCCGGGCGAGATCCAGACGCCGTTGGAGGTCAAAAGCAGCGCGACGATGGCGAATCCGGCCGGATTCCAGATGTGCTTGCCGTCGATCCGCAGCACGAATTTGGACGCAATGGCAATGACGCCGGCAATCGCCGGCAGCCAGGGCTCGTCGGCGCGCAGCAACAGGCTCAGCGACAATCCGGTGATCAGCGGTGAACGCAGATCGATCCGCGTAACGCCAAACAGCCACGAACAGACCGCCTGAGTCGCCAGCGCGCTGGCGATCGCGAGCGCGCTGTACAACGGCTTGGCGCCGAAATCGATCCAAACAAAATTGATGGCGAGCAAGATCGACAGCGCCGCCACCTGAAAGTGGCGCGCATCAGACCACCAGGCGCGCATCGATATTTTCCCCTCGTTCGCGCACCGATGGCGGCGAAACGGGACGCGGCCATGACCGACCGATGGCCGGATTCAGGCGGCGTCAGATTTAATGTTGTTGTAATGTTTGATTGATCGCGCGACGGCGTTGCCGCAATTTTAGTTGTTAATTTTCGATCGTCACGTCGACCGGGCCGAGACCGTTAACGTCAAAACGATAGGCCATCGGCCGATCCGGAAATTTGGTCGTCACCACGCTTCCGGTCATCACGATATCGCCGGTGCGCAATCCGCCGCCTTGCTCGGCAAGATGCCTGGCGAGCCATGCCACTGCGTAAAACGGGTGGCCAAGAACGTCGCGGCCAAAGCCGCGGTCGATGGCTTTGCCGTCGACGGAAGCGATCCCTTCGATCGAAGGCAGATCCGGCCAGGCCTCGACGAAGTCGCCGAGCACAATGCCGGCGTTCCAGGCATTATCGGCGATCAACGACAGGGCATCCAGCGAGCCATAGTCGGCGTTGCGATCGTCGATGATTTCGATCGCCGGCGCCACCGCATCAACCGCGGCGGCGACATGCACGAGCGGCGGCACACCGCCCTCCGGCGAAAGATCGCGCTTGAGCCGCACGGCGATTTCGAATTCAAGCCCCATTCTGCCGTAGGCGGACGTGCGTAGGCGCGTGCCGGAAGCATGGACGCGGTCGGCCAGAACCACGCCGGCCACCGGGCTGTCGATCCCACACATGGCCTGCATGCGTTTGGTGGTGATGCCGATCTTGTAGCCGACCGCATTGGTATTGCGGACTTCCATCTGCTGGCGCACGTGTTCGCGCTGCACCGCGTAAGCGTCGGTCACGCTTGCTATGCCGCACGCGGTGGCGAACGGCCGGTATTGGACGCGGTCGCCGTGTTCGGCCATCAGCGTCGCGGCAACCTTGTTCACGTCCAGCGGCATGGCGTCTTCATTCCGGCTTTGTCATCGGCGCTTATTATTGCGAGCCCGGTCCACCACTTTCCAAGTAACGCGTCGGTTTGCTAGGCATACGCCGCCTCGCAAAAGGGCCTTCCCAACGCGCGAGACACGAAAACATGCACGAGATCGACGCTCTGATCAAACGGCTGCCGAAGTGCGAGCTGCACATTCATATCGAAGGCAGCCTCGAACCGGAATTGATGTTCGCGCTGGCGCGCCGCAACGGCGTGCCGCTGAAATATGAATCGGTGGACGCGGTGCGCCAAGCTTACCGGTTTCGCAACCTGCAGGATTTTCTCGACATCTATTATCAGGGCATGTCGGTCTTGATCACCGAGCAGGATTTCTACGACCTGGCCTTCGCCTACCTGCAGCGGGCGCATGCCGACAATGTCCGGCACGTGGAAATGTTCTTCGATCCGCAGGGCCACACCGCTCGCGGCATTGCCTTCGCCACCGTGATCAACGGGCTTGATCGCGCCATCGCCGATGCGCAGCGCCAACTCGGCGTGCGGGCGAGCCTGATCATGTGCTTCCTGCGTCATCTCGACGAGGCGGACGCCGAGCGGACTTTGGATGCTGCGCTCGCGTTCAAGGACAAGATCGCCGGCGTCGGGCTGGATTCATCGGAGACCGGAAATCCGCCGAGCAAATTCAAGCACGTTTTCCGCCGCGCGCGAGACGCCGGATTTTTCCTCACCGCGCACGCCGGCGAGGAAGGGCCGCCCAGCTATGTATGGGAGGCGCTCGACGTGCTCGGCGTCGGCCGGATCGACCACGGCAATCACAGTCTGCAAGATCCGACGCTGGTCGAGCGCCTGGCGCGCGAGCGCATGGCGCTAACCGTCTGCCCGCTGTCCAATCTGCGGCTGCGGGTGGTCGAGGACCTCAAAGCCCATCCGCTGCGGCAGATGATGCAGAAGGGCCTCGTCGTCACCGTCAATTCCGACGATCCGGCCTATTTCGGCGGCTATGTGAACGACAATTACCGCGCGGTCTCGGACGCCCTGTCGCTCGGCCGCGACGAGATCGTCGCGATCGTGCGCAACGGCTTTCAAGCTTCGCTGATGACCGCGGCTGAGAAAGCGGCGGCTTTGGCCGAGGTCGAGCGTGCGCTGGCGGACAACGCTTGAGGCCGCGTATGCTAAGCTGACAGAACAGCAGCGAACGCCGATTGCGCGCCAAGGCTGCGCTAAGGGGATATCATGCGGCTGCCCTGCTCAATCGTCCTTTTGGTCCCAGCACTGATCGCGCTGTCTCAGCCAGTCCGTGCCGATGACGATTACCGCGACTGCTTCAAGGCTTCGACCGATGCCAAGCAGACTGAAACCGGCGTTACCGTCTGCACCCGCCTGATCAATGGCCGCCAATGGAAGGGCGTTGATCTCGCCAGGTTGCTGAGCAATCGCGCCGCGCTTTACATCAAGCTGGAAAAGCTCGACCTCGCCATGGCCGATCTCGACCGCGTGGTCGCGATCGCGCCCGACTATGTCTTCGCCCACGACAATCGCGGCGAGGTTTGGCGGTTGCGCGGCAACAACGACAAAGCCCTCGCCGAATATAGCAAAGCGATCAAGATCGATCCGAATTTCCTCAGCGCTTATTACGATCGTGGTCAGACCTACGAGGCGATGAAGGACCTCGACAAGGCCCGCGCCGATTATCAGGCCGCGGCCGACAAGCCGGGCGACGGCCGGCCGATCGACGCCTGGGCCAAGGATCAGGCAAAGAAAGCACTCGATCGGCTCGCGGGCGGCGGAAAATAGCGCGAAGGACGCTTACGCCGGCTGCATGGCCGGACTCGGCTGCGCCACCGATACCTGCTCGCTGACGATCAGGAGTTGCGCGGCCAAGGCGGCGGCGATGACGGCGGGCTCCTTGCCTTTGATTTCAGTGACGCCGATCGGACAGACCAGCCGGTCGATGTCACGCTCGGCGACGCCCATTTGCCGGGCAAAGCTCGTGAAGCGTGCTCGCTTGGTTTCCGATCCGATCAGGCCGACGAAATCGAAGGTGCGTCGCCGCAAGGCGGCGACGGTGATGTCGAAGTCGAGCGGATGCGAATGGGTCATGACGATCACCATGGCGTCGCGCGGCGCTTCCGCCAATTCGTGCTCGACGGCGTCGGTGCAGACCGTGACGGCATTCTGCGGCACATATTGCGGGAATTGATCCGCCCGGCTGTCGATCCAGCGTACCGTAAAAGGCAGCGGCGCCAGCGCCAGCACGACGGCGCGGCCGACATGACCGGCGCCGAACAGCAGCACCGGCGTGGTCGCTTCGCCGAAATGCTCTCGGAACGGCGCTTTGGCGAAGCGCCCCGGCGCCGCCTCGTGGTACTTGCCGGCCGCTCCGCGTGGCGCGGGCGTGCGCGCGATCCGGCCGTCGTCATCGACGCGGCTTAAGGTGACGAAGACGCCGGCCTTTTCCGCCTCCTCCAGCCGCCGCACCGCCGGCATATCGCGCATGTCGAACGTCTCGGTGAGCGTCTTCACCAAGCCGCCGCAGCACTGGCCGAGATTCGGCCCGAGCGGCCAATCGCGGAATTGCGCCTGGCCGCGGCCGTCCTGCAACGCCGCACGCGCCGCGGCGATCGCCTCGTATTCCAGCCGGCCGCCGCCAATGCTGCCGTAAAAGCCGCCGTCCGGCCGCAACACGATGCGCGCACCGGTCTCGCGCGGCACGGAGCCGGCGGCGCCGACCACGCTGAGCAGGCCGGCAGCGCCGTGCCGTTCGATGGTTTCGCGAATGCGGACCCAGACCTTCGCCATGTGAGCTTATTCAGCCGGTTTCCGTCACACCTGTTTTCGGCGCCTTCTGAAAAGATTATGCTCCATTAAAGATTTACAAGCGGCGCCAGCGCCGCCACCGCATCGACCGGGCCGAGCGCCTTGAGGATCGCTTCCGGGGTCGCGGGCGCGTCCAGCACGACCGGCTTGCCCGGGTGCACCGAGTGTATCGCGTCCGCAATCGCCGCGAATACCGAAATTCCCAGCATCAAGGGCGGCTCGCCGACCGCCTTGGAGCGATAGATCGTTTCCTCGCGGTTGCTGCCGTCGAACAGCGCCACCCGGAAGTCCACCGGCACGTCGGAGGCCACCGGTATCTTGTAGGTCGAGGGCGCGTGCGTCAGCAGCCGGCCTTTGTCGTCGTAGACCAGTTCCTCGGTCGTCAGCCAGCCCATGCCCTGGACGAAGGCGCCCTCGATCTGGCCGATGTCCAACGCCGGATTGATGGAGCGGCCGACATCATGGAGGATATCGACGCGGCGCACATTCATCTCGCCGGTCAGGATATCGATGGCGACTTCGCTGCAGGCGGCGCCATAGGCGTAGTAGAAAAACGGCCGGCCTTTGCCCTTGTCGCGATCCCAGTAAAGCTTCGGCGTCTTGTAGAAGCCCGCGGCCGACAGATGCAGACGGGCCCCATGGGCCTTTTTGGTCAACTCGCCGAACGGCACGCTCTCGTTACCGATGAACACCCGATCATCGCGGAAAGAGATCAGATCTTCGGACACGTTCCAGGTCTCGCTGGCGAAATCGACCAGTCGCGACTTGATCTGGCGCGCCGCCAGCTGCACCGCCATGCCGTTGAGATCGGTACCGGACGATGCCGCGGTTGCCGACGTGTTCGGCACCTTGTCGGTCGAGGTCGCGGTGATGTGGACGCGATCAAGCCCGATGCCGAATTCCTCCGCCGCCACCTGGGCGACTTTCTGAAACAGGCCCTGGCCCATTTCGGTGCCGCCGTGATTGAGGTGGACGGAGCCGTCCTGATAGACGTGCACCAGCGCGCCGGCCTGATTCATATGGGTGAGCGTGAATGAGATTCCGAACTTCACCGGAGTGAGCGCAATGCCGCGCTTGAGGATCGGCGAGCGCGCGTTGAAGGCAGCGATCTCCTTGCGGCGGCCGCGATAGTTCGATGAACGCTCGAGCTGCTCGATCAAGGCCGGCGCCACGTCGTGATCTTCGACGGTCTGCCCATAGGGCGTGACGTCGCGCCCGGGGCCATAGAGATTGGCCTTGCGCACATCGAGCGGATCGAGGCCGAGCTCCCAGGCGATGGCGTCGATCACGCGCTCGATCGCCATCATGCCCTGCGGACCGCCAAAGCCGCGGAACGCGGTGTTCGACACCGTATTGGTCTTCACGCGCCGCGTGTTGATCCTGGATTCGGGAAGGAAATAAGCGTTGTCGGCGTGGAACATGGCGCGGTCGACCACGCCGATGCTGCAATCCGCCGAGCAGCCGCAGCGGCCGTCAAGGTCAAGATCGACGGCGCGAATGCGGCCGTCGGCATCGTAGCCGACCGCGTATGCGACCGCGAAGTCGTGCCGCTTGCCGGTCATTGCCATGTCGTCGTCGCGGTCGAGCCTGAATTTGCAGGCACGGCCGGTGACGCGCGCCGCCACCGCGGCGATCGCCGCCCATTGCGTCGCCTGCGTCTCCTTGCCGCCGAAGCCGCCGCCCATGCGGCGCACGCGGCAGGTGACGAATGAATCCGGCACGCCGAGCACGCGCGCGGTAACATGCTGCACTTCGCTCGGATGCTGGGTCGACGAATAAACCAGCATGGCGCCGTCTTCGCCGGGCACGGCGAGCGCCACCTGGCCCTCCAGATAAAAGTGCTCCTGGCCGCCGATGCTGATCTTGCCGGTGCTGCGCAGCGGCGCCGCGGCGATGGCTTTGGCCGCATCGCCGTTGATGAAGGCATAGTCGGGCAACACCACCTCGCCGGACGCCCTGCCCTGCTCAACGGTGACGTTGGGCGTTTCCGCGTCGATCTCGATCTTGCCGCGCAGCGCCGCCCGCCGGGCGACGTCACGCGAGGTGGCGACCACGGCGAACACCGGCTGCTGATGAAACAGCACCTGGTCCTGCACCAGGACCGGCTCATCGCCCAGCGCCGGCGACACGTCGTTCTTGCCGGGAATGTCGGCTGCGGTAATGACGGCGACCACGCCGGGTGTAGCGTGCACGCCACTAAGATCGATGCCGCGCAATCGGCCGCGCGCCACCGGCGTGCCGCCGACGGCGATATGCAGGGTGCCGATCGGCTCCGGGATATCGTCGATATATTCGGCGCTGCCCTGCACGTGCTTGGCGCCACTGTCGTGCGGCAGCGGCTTATAGACGTGGCGCAGCGGCGCCTCGAGCACATCACTCGGCGGCATCGGCAACCATCCGATGATCGGCTATGCGGGTGATGTCGGGGCTGATGCCGGCGATTTCGGCGATCGCCTTGACGACCAGATTGCCGGCGACGCTGCCGCGATAGGCGGCGCTGGCGCGCACATCGGTGAGCGGCGTGAAATCATCGCGGACGGCGTCGGCCGCCGCGCGCCAGCCGCGGGTATCGGCAAGCGACAGGCCGCGCAGTTTTTCTTCGACGGTCTTGGCGCGCTTGGGGATGCCGGCCATGCCGCCAAACGCGGCGCGCGCTTCGCTGATCCGGCCGCCCTCGACGCGCAGACAAAACGCCGCCAGCACCGCCGAAATGTCCTCGTCGAACCGCTTGGTGATCTTGTAGGCGCGGAAATGCGTGTCCGGCGCGAGCTTCGGCACCAACAGCCGGCGCACATATTCTCCCGGCTGGCGATCCTGCTTGCCGTAGTCGAGGAAGAAATTCTCCAGCGCAAGCTCGCGAATGTGGTCGCCGCGGCGCAGCTCCACCTTGGCATTCATCGCAATCAGCATCGGCGCCAGGTCGCCGATCGGCGAGCCGTTGGCGATGTTGCCGCCGACGGTGCCGCAGGCGCGCACCTGGGTCGAGCCGAACCGGCGCAGCACCTCGGCGATGTCGGGATCGATCGATCCGAGCACCGGAGCGGCGCGCGCCAGCGAAACGATCGCTCCGAACGTGTAGCCGACCGGGTTCTCGACGATCTTGCCAAGCTCGGCGACGCGGCCGACGTGAATGATCTTCTGCAGCGGCGCCAGTTTTTTGGTGACCCAGAGCCCGACGTCGGTCGAACCGGCGACGATGGTCGCGTCGGGATGTTTCAGATAGAGCTGCGCGAACGAATGCTCGCTCGCCGGCGCCGCAAAGAACGCGTTGGCGTCGCCGACCATGAGATCGACTTTGTCATCGAGCGCGTGAAGCGCTTGCAACCGCTCGGCGGCGTTGCGCGTGAAGCGATCATCGGCGCCGGCATTGCAAACCTCGAGCGCCGCGTCGACGATCGGCCGATAGCCGGTGCAGCGGCACAGATTTCCCGCCAGCACATCGTTGATCTTGTCGCGGGTCGTGCCGCCGTGATCGTCGTGATAGTGCGCGAACAGGCTCATCACGATGCCGGGCGTGCAGAAGCCGCATTGCGAGCCGTGCAGACGCGCCATCGCGTCTTGAATAGGATGCAGCACGCCGTCTGCGGCCAGATTTTCCACCGTGATCAATTCGCCGCCGTCCAGCTGGCCGAGCAAGGTGATGCACGAATTGACCGGCTCGTAGACCAGGCGGCCATCGCGCTCGCGCACGACGACGACGGCACAGGCGCCGCAATCGCCCTCGGCGCAACCCTCTTTGGTACCGGTCGACCTCTCTTCCAGCCGCAGCCAATCGAGCACCGTGGTGCGCGGCGAAAAACCATCGAGGCGCATGCGGCGGCCGCTGCGGAGAAATTGCAGACTGCTTCTGGTCGAGGCTGCGGTCATGACGCGTGATGCGAACTCAATGATATTTTGTCCAGCTGTTGCCAAGCGTCATTTGCGCACAACAAACAAATCAAGGCAAGTAATGTGCCAATAACCACGATATCGGCCGCAAGAGGTTCGTAACAAGACGTTCATTACAAGACGTTCGTCAGTAGACGGCCGCGGAAAATTTCGGCAAGCGATCTTTACCGAATGTGGAACCATCATGCCGCCGTTCGACGATGAAAGCCTGCTGCGCCGCAGCTTCGCGGTGGCGCGACGCGCCCAGACGCACGGCAATCATCCGTTCGGCGCCATCCTGGTCGATGCGGCCGGCGCCGTGTTGCTCGAAGTCGAGAACGGCTACATGCCGGAACGGGACATGACCGGCCACGCCGAGCGGCTGTTGGCGACCACGGCATCGAAACAATTCGACGCGAAATTTCTCGCCGGCTGCACGCTCTATAGTTCCGCGGAACCCTGCTGCATGTGCGCCGGCGCCTTGTATTGGGCCGGCATCGGGCGGCTTGTTTACGGCCTGTCCGAGCACCGGCTCAAGACCATCACCGGCAATCACCCGGAGAACCCGACGCTGGATTTGCCGTGCCGCACCGTGTTCGCCGCCGGGCAGCGCCCGGTCGAGGTTATCGGTCCGCTCTTGGAGGACGAAGCTGCCGCGCTGCATACGGGAGTTTGGCAAGCGCAGAGTTAATGTAGCCAGGACGGCGGTCACCGTCTTCAAGTCTTCTTGCGCACCGCGATCACCTCTTCGGCCGCGCGTACCCCGGTGTGCCAGCCGCCATGAGCGGTCGAGAAGTCGCCGAAGGAGCAGGCTTCGCCGGCGAAGAACAACCGATCGTCCACGGGCGCGGCGAGTTTGAGCCGGCAATCGGCGAAGCCCGGCTTTGCATACGAATAGGAGCCGAGCGCAAACGGATCGACGCCCCAGCGATGCAGACCGATCGGCCTGACGCGGCTGGCGAACGCGCTGCCGAACAAACCGACCAGTTCGGACACCGCGAAGTCAAAGAATGCGCCATCGCCGCCCGCTTCCAGCTCGGCGGCAAAGCTGCCGCCGAAATAGGTTTCGATCATCGGCCGGCCGAGCGGCCGGAACTGATAAGCGCCGGTCGCCGCCCGATCGGTATGGCCGAAGATGCGGATGTCGTTGCCGAACTCGTCGGCGCCTTCGAGCGCGATGAACAACTTGTCGGCAAGGCCGAGCGGCAGACCCTGCGCCGCTTCGGTCTTTTCCGGCAGCGCTGGCGCAAACGCTAATTGCTCCGCCGCGATGAGCGCGCTCGGAATGGTGACGATCACCTGATCGGCCGCGATCACGCCTTGGGCCGTGTCGATACGTAGACGCTTGCCGCGATGATCGACCGTACGGACAACGCAATCGAGCATGGCCGGCAGACCGGCGCCGGAGTTGGCGATCAGTGCGCCATAACCCTTAATGGCGCGCCAGTTGACATCGGTGCTGTCGTAACGGTCGAAGTCGATCGCCGAAACCCGATCCCACTCGGCGCCGGTGATGTAGGTGCCGAGCGCATTGATCAGGCCGTTCCAGCGCGAGTGCGGATCGAGATAAGCCGCGGCGGCGATATCGGACTGCCGGTCGCGCACGCGCTCCAGCCGCGTGAAGAACGAACCGATCGCCTGCTGAAACTCATCCTGCTCCGCGTGCGGGAAGCCGATTTCCGGCGAGCGCCTCTCCCATGGCGGCCGGCTCTTGTCGATGGCGGCGCCTTGTTGTTCGGCGACCTCGACCCACGGATTGCGATCGGCCGAATGCAGCCAGCCGCAGCCAAGGTCGAGCACCAAGCCGGTGTCATCAACCACGGTCCAGGCCCGGCCGCCAAGCCGCGGCCGCGCCTCGACCAGGAGTGAATCCACTTCGGCGTCGTGCAGCCGGCGCGCCGCGGCGATACCCGCCGCGCCGGCGCCGACCACCACGACTTCAACGTCGCTAGGCGGCACGACGACCTCGCACCATCGCCAGCCGTGCGATTCTCATCCTGATCCGATTCGCCAGCATCAAATTACAATAAGTAAAAACGGAGCATTCTTGCATAGGCGCCCAGCGGCATCGTCGGTTGGCGGCTGCCGCGATCGATGCCAATAGCAATGATACGCCAGACCTCGCCGGGTTCCGCAACCACGCGGCGGCTGCCGCTCACCTTGGAAGCGTCCACCCTTGAACATCCAGCCCAAGGACACCGCAGCGCCGCCGGCGCCGGCGAAACGCTCGTTCGCGGCGATGCGCCATCCGGGATTCCGCGCCCAGTTCATCACCTTTGTGTTTGCAATGATGGCCGACAATATCGAGCACGTCATCAGCTACTGGGTGATGTTTCAGAAATTCCATTCGCCGGCGCTGGCCGGGTTCGCGATCGTTTCGCACTGGCTGCCGTTCCTGTTGTTTTCGGTGATCACGGGAGCGCTCAGCGACCGGTTCGATCCGCGACGCATCATCCAGTGCGGCATGCTGCTGTTCATGCTGGTCTCGGTCGGCTGGGGTTATTTCTTCATCACCGACACGTTGCAGATGTGGCAGGCGATGCTGCTGTTGGTGCTCCACGGCTGCGCGGCCGTGCTGTGGTTCACCCCGATCCAGGTACTGCTCTACGACATCGTCGGTCCCGGCGACCTGATGAGCGCAGTCCGGCTCAACGCCACCGCGCGTTATCTCGCGGTACTGATCGGCCCGGCGGCCGGCGGCCTGATCCTGCTGGCGCTTGGGCCGTCCTACGGCATCTTTCTCAATACGATATTTTATCTGCCGCTGTTGTTGTGGCTGGTGAATGCGCCATACGGCCCGCGCTATCGCGCCGGCGCGCCGCCACCGCGCCGCGCGGTGCGGGGCCTCGCCGACATCGTGCAGACGGCGCGCGACATTCGCGGCCATTCGGTCATCGTCTCGATGACGTTATTGGCTGGGGCGGCATCGTTCTTTATCGGCAATGCCTTGAGCCCGCAGATGCCAGGCTTTGCGCAGGATCTCGGACACGGCGATCCAGGGCTGGCCTACAGCACGCTGCTGGCGGCCGATGCGGGCGGCGGCTTCCTTGCCGGTGTGCTGCTTGAAAGCGGCGGCTTCCTGCCACCGCGGCCGCGCACCGCGATCGTGCTGGCGATGCTGTGGTGCCTGACCTTGGCCGGATTTTCGTTGTCCTGGAGCTATCCGCTGGCGCTCGGCCTGTTGTTCGCTACGGGCTTCCTCGAGCTATCGTTCAACTCCATGGCGCTGAGCCTCGTGCAGATCAATGCGCCGCCCGACAACCGCGGACGCGTCGTCGGCTTGTTCGGCATGGCGAGCCTCGGCCTGCGCGCCTTCAGCGGCGTCACGGTCGGGGTCCTCGGCAGCCTGATCGGCGTGCATTGGTCGCTGGCCGCAGCGGCACTGGCGATGCTGGCGACGGCGGCCGCGCTGCTGGCGCTGCCCTGAGCGGGACGAGATTTGATTGAATCGTCATGCCCGCGCATAGCCGTTTGAAGAACGGCGTCGCTTCGCTCGCCTGCGTCGCGGGCATCCACGTCTTAAATGCCGGGTTAAACAAAGACGTGGATGGCCGGAACAAGTCCGGCCATGACTAATCATCGTCGCCGCGCCGTTCAGCTTTCCGGCTGCACGGCGACACGGCCGAGAAACGCGGCGAGATCGTTCGGCGGACGGCCGAGCAGCCAGCGCAACGTGTAGGCGCTGCCGATCAGGCCATGGCTCGCGTAATAGCGGAACATCGCCGCGAGCGCCGCGCGCTCCTGCTCGCCGTCGCCGCGCGTGGCGGCACGCGTTTCCCATGCCGTCGGCGTCTCCGCTTCGACCCGCACCACCCGCCCCAACGCCACACCGATCGCGGACGCGACTTCGGTCTGGCTCAGCGGCTTGGTGCCGACCAGCTCGTAGGTCGCGCCGCCATGGCCGTGTTGCATCAGCACGATGGCCGCGGCCTCGCCGACATCGTCGAGATCGACCAAGCTCAGCCGCGTTTCGGCCGGATAAGGCACCCGGAACATGCCGTCGGCGATAATGCCATCCCACACGTTCAGGATATTTTGCATGTAGGCGGTCGGCCGCAGCACGGTCAGATCGAAGCTCGACGCCAACAGCATCTCCTCGACCCGCATCTTCTGCCAATGATGCGGCATGGCTTCGATCTGCGGATGCAGCACCGAGTGATAGACAAAGCGCCTGACGCCGTGATCCCGCGCCGCACTGGCGACCGCGCGTGCGTAGGCGACTTCGTGCGGGCTGACATTCGGGCAGATGTGATAGATCGCCTCCACCCCGCCGGCGGCGAGCGCCAGCGCGCGGGCGTCGGTGAATTGGCCGACATTGACCTCGGCGGCGCCGAGCGCGAACAGCGCGTTGGCGTGGTTGGGATTGCGCGTGAACGCGCGCACGCGCTTGCCGCTTGCCGCCACCGCTTTGACAACGGCTCTGCCGGTCTTGCCGGCGGCGCCGGTCACCAGAATCATCGTCACATCATCGCAATTTGGCCGTCAGCTCGAACAGGCGGCCGGGACTCAAGGGAATTTCGTTCAACTCGACGTTCCGATCCAGAAGCCCGAGCGCATCTTCGATCGCTTGCGCAAATAACGGCCCGACCGGAATAGCGCCGGCCTCGCCGGCGCCCTTGATACCGAGCGGATTGAGCGGCGAAGGAGTGACGGTGTGGGCGATCTCCATGCGCGGCACCTCGAGAGACGTCGGCAGCAGATAATCGGCCAGCGAGGCATTGAGCAATTGGCCGTCGTCGTCGAACACCAGCTGCTCGTAATAGGCGTTGCCGATGCCCTGGGCGACGCCGCCATGAATCTGGCCGGCCAGGATCAGCGGATTGATGACGGTGCCGCAATCGTGCACCACGACGTATTTGAGCACGTTGAGCGAAAAGGTCTGCGGATCGACCTCGACGATCATGGCATGCACGCCGCTGGCGGTAGCGCCGCCGGGCGGGCCGAAATACTGGGTCGATTCCAGTCCCGGCTCGGTGCCGGGCTTGACCGCGCCGCGCATCGGATTGGCCTTGAGTGCCAGTGCGCCGAGCTTCACCGATTGTCCGGGAACGCCGACGACGGACACTTCGCCGTTGTCGATCTCAAGATCTTCCTCGGCGCATTCGAAATGCTCGGCGGCAAGCTTGAGGATTTTCTGCCGCACCGCCTTGGCGGCTTCGTTGACGGCATTGCCGGCGACCACCGCGCCGCGGCTGGCGAAGGTGCCGGCGCCCCAATAGAACTGATCGGTGTCGCCGGTGACGACATCGACATCGCCGACTTCGACGCCGAGCTGATCGGCGACGATCTGGGCAAAGACCGTGAAATGCCCCTGCCCCTGCGTGCCGATGCCGGTCGCCACATTGACCTTGCCGTTCGACTGTACCTGCACCTTGGCGCCTTCGTAGGGCCCGATGCCGGTACCCTCGACATAGCAGGCGACGCCGACGCCGACATGACGGCCCTGCGCGCGGAGCTGCTTCTGCTCGTCGGCGAGAAATTTCTCATAGCCGATCATCTCCAAAGCTTTGTCGAGGATCGGCTCGTAATTGCCGCTGTCATAGGAGAGCGGCGCGAAGTCCTGATAGATGATCTCGTTGTTGTAGGGGAAGGCGTCCGGCGGAATGAGGTTGCGGCGGCGGATTTCCGCGCGGTCGATCTTCAATTCGTGCGCGGCGATGTCGAGTAGCCGCTCGACCACGAACACGCCATGCTGCCGGCCGGCGCCGCGATAGGGCGTGACGATCGGCTTGTTGGTAAAGACCGCGGTGAAGGTCGAGTCGTAATTCGGCACCACATAAGGCCCGAGCAGGGTGCACTGGCTGTTGATCGGCACCGTCAGTCCGTAGGGGTTGTAGGCGCCGGTGTCGTGCAGGAACACGTCCTTGATGCCGAGGATGCGGCCGTCGGCGCTGAGCGCAATTTCGGCATCGTGGGTCTGGCCGCGCTCGTGGGTGGTGGCGAAGAAATGCTCGAGCCGGTCCTCGATCCACTTGATCGGGCGATTGAGCTTCATCGCCGCCCACGGGATCACCACTTCTTCCGGATAGAACAGCATGATCTTCGGGCCGAAGCCGCCGCCGACGAACGGCGCGATCACCCGCACCTGCCGTTCGCTCAAGCCAAGCATGCCGGCGAGCCCGTTGCGCAAGAACACCGGCGCCTGGGTGGTGTCCCAGATGGTGAGCTGATTGGCGCGCGCGTCCCAGTTGGCGACGATGCCGCGGGTCTCGATCGGCGAAGACGCGCCGTGATCGTAATGGAAGCGGCGGGCGACGACGTGATCGGCCTTGGCGCGGGCCGAAGCATAGTCACCGCGGCCCTGCCAGACGTGCGCGGCAATATTACCGCGAACATCATCGTGCACCGTGGCGGAAGCGCCGTTCACCGCCTTTTCCAGACCGACCACCGCCGGCAACGGATCAAGCTCGACGGCAATGTCGCCCAACGCATCTTCGGCGAGATAACGGCTTTGCGCGAGCACGACCGCGAGCGGCTCGCCAACATGGCGGACCTTGTCCTTGGCGAGCGGCACCTGCGTGCGCTGATTGAAGATCGTGTCCCTGATCGGCGGCGGCGGCACCAACAGCGGACCGGGAGCCCAATAGGCGCCGAGATCGGCGGCGGTATAGACCGCGACAACGCCATCGCGGGCGCGCGCCGCGGAGATATCGATCGAGCGGATGCGGGCATGCGCGAGATTGCTGCGCAGAAATGCCGCGTAAATCATGCCGGGCAGTTCGACGTCGTCGACGAACAGCGCTTGGCCGCTCAGTAGCCGCGCGTCCTCGTTGCGACGGACCGGCGCGCCGAAACTGCGCGTGCTCATGACTGCGGCTTCCGCAGCCGTTCGGCGGCGAGCTGCATGGCCTGGACGATATGCTGATAGCCGGTGCAGCGGCACAGATTGCCGGACAAAGCTTCACGGATCTGCGCCTCGTCCGGCGACGGCGTCTCCTCGAGGAACACCTTCATCGTCATCAGAATGCCGGGCGTGCAGTAGCCGCATTGCAGGCCATGGCAGTCGCGCATCGATTCCTGCAGCGGATGCAGATGCTCGCGATCCGCCGCCAATCCCTCCACGGTGGTGATATCGCCGCCGTCGACCTGCGCTGCGAACATCAAACACGAGCGGACCGCGGCACCATCGACGATCACCGTGCAGGCGCCGCACACCCCGTGCTCGCAGCCGACATGGGTGCCGGCGAGCAAAAGATCGTGGCGCAGAAAATCGCTCAGCAGCAGCCGCGATTCGACGGTGCGCTGATATTGCGTGCCATTCACCGTGACAGTGACGTCGTGGCGATCAATGGTCACGGCCCGCCCGCTCGTTCGCCGTGGTCAGCGCGCGCGTCGTCAGCACGCCGGCGATGTGGCGCTGAAACTCCTTGCTGGCGTGAATGCTGCCGCCCGGATCGATGCCGCCTTGCACCAACGCCGCCGCTTCGGCGATGTCGGCCGCGCCGATCACCTTGCCGACCAGGGATTGGCTTGCCGCTGTGGCGAAGACCGGCCCGTCGCCGGCATTGCAGAGGCCGATGCGCGCTTCGGCGCATTTCCCGGCTTCGTCCACGCGCACGATGCAGGCCACGCCGATAATGGCGAAATCGCCGCGGCGGCGCGACATTTCCATAAAGCAGGCGCCGGAGCGCGGCGCCGCGGTCGGCAGCTCGATTTCCATGAGCATTTCGTCGGGCTCGAGCGCGGTGGTCAGCGCACTGACAAAAAAGTCGGACGCGTCGATCCAGCGCTCGCCCTTGACCGACTGGGCGCGCAGGCGTCCGCCCATCGTCAACACGATGGCAGGCATCTCCGAAGCCGGGTCGGCATGAGCCAGGTTGCCGCCGATGGTGCCGCGATTGCGGATTTGCGGATGGGCGATCAGCGGCAGCGCTTCATGGATGAGCGGCAGTTTGCGCTCGATCGCGGGATCGCGCTCGAGACTGCGATAGCGCGTCATCGCGCCGATGCGGAGCCGATCGGCGGCGCCATTCCTGACCCCGGCCAGCTCGCTCAGCCGATTGATGTCGATCAGCAAAGCCGGCTGCGTCAACCGGAAATTCATCGTCGGAACAAGGCTTTGACCACCGGCCAGGAAGCGCGCTTCGTCGCCATGCTCGGCTTTCAGCGCCAAGGCCTCCTCGACGGTCTTGGCGGCGACGTAACGAAAGGGCGCGGGCTTCATAGCGTGCGAAACGCTCCATTAAAGCTGGCGATGCTGGCTGGGCGAATATGAAAAGAATTGGCGCGCAGAGTCAAAGTCCGGCCGATTGTCTAGGCCGCGGCCTTGGCGCGCTCGACGGCGGCCAGGACCTCTTCGCATGACAGCGGCTCAAATCCCGGCCGAAATTTTTCCCGACCCAAACGATAGATCGCGCCATTGTACGGCGCCGGCACGCCATGTTCGGCGGCGAGCCGCACGATGTAACCGGTGATCGATTCCAGTTCGGTGTCGTTGGCGCCGCGCAAGACCACATCTTGCGTCATGCTCGACATCTGCATGGCGCGAAGCTCGCGCTTGAACAGCGGACGGATCAGCCAGCCGGGGAGAGCGGCCACCACATGCAGCAGGGCAAACGGCGGGAAGCCCGGGATGCGGTGCTCGTGGAAGCCGGCGGCGCGAATGACGCGGACGCCTTCCCACAAGGTCTGCGTCAACAGCGTCTGATAGATCGCCGGGCTGGATAGCGGCTTGGCGCCGCGGCCGAGCAAGGCGTCCAGCGCATTGGTGAGGTTGAAAACGATCTTGGTGTGCACGGCATCCTGCAGGCGATCGGTGATCTCGGTCGGGCAGCCGCGCGCAAGGATCGACTGCACCACGCGCAATTCATCGCCCAGCGTGTTGTCGGGCGTGCCGATGACGAGCGGCCCTTTGCGCTGATAGCCGACCACGACCGGCTCGTCGCGGCGGGCGTTGTACCCGACCACGCAATAGATCGCCTTGGAGAAGAATTTCGGCAGGACGCGCTGATTGTCGATGCCGTTGGCCATCGACACCACGATCGGCCGGTCACCCAGTTCCTCCGCTACCCGCCGCGCGACATCCTCCAAGCTGTAATTCTTCACTGCCAGCACGACGATTTCGGCGTCGCCAACGTCGCCGGGCCGGTCGACGGTTTGCACATGCACGGTGCGGCGGCTTTGGTCCGGCACCGCAAACGCGTAGGTGGTGATGCCGTTCTGGCGGAGCGCAGCCTGGCTCGCGCCATGACCCATGATGAAGACCGACGGATAATGCTCCGCCACCCAGGCGGCGACCGAGGCGCCGATGGCGCCTGGCCCAATGAACAGGATTTTTGGGTCGCTCACACTCTACGCGCCTCGCCGGGAGGTGGCAGCATACCCTCGTCATTGCGAGGAGCGAAAGCGACGAAGCAATCCGGGCTCGGGACCGCAACTGGATTGCTTCGCTTTCGCTCGCAATGACGAACACCGCGTGTGCGGCAGCAAGGCCATGCGAAAATCCGGGTTCTCAGGCCGACGAATTTGCTGTTCTCTTCACGGCAAAACCCGCGGGAGGAATGCGTGGCCAAGGCGCTGGAAAAGACCTACGACGGCATCATCATCGGCGCCGGCCATCACGGCCTGATTCTGGGCAGTTACCTGGCGAAGGCGGGCTTAAGCGTCTTGCTGGTCGACCGCCGGCTGCAATATGGCGGCGGGCTCTCGACCCAGGAAGTGACGGCGCCGGGCTTCTATCACAATCTGCATTCCATCAATCATTTCCACATTTCCGAGACGCCGTGGTTCAAGGACCTCGGTCTTGAAGACCGCGTCACTTACATCACGCCGCGCTACGAGTTCGGTCAGGCGCACCGCGACGGCACGGCTCTGGTGTTCGGCCGCGATCGCGAAGAGACCATCGCCAACGTGGCGCGGTTCTCGAAAAAAGACGCCGATACCTTCCGCGACTGGAACCGCCGCGCCGAAGAGATCACCGCGCAAATTCTGATCCCCGAGCGCTACGCCGAGCCGTTGCCGCAGGCCGAACGCGAGGCTTTGCTGGGGCGGACCGCGATCGGCCGCGATTTCCTGGCCATCAGCCGACGCCAGCCGCTCGACGTGGTGCGGGAGCTGTTCGAGAACGATCACGTCAAGCTGCTGTTCCTGTTCAAGGTCTCGCTGTTCGGCACGTGGCTGACCGATACGTTGTCGAAGACGAGCCCGATGGGCTCGGTGATCCGCGCCTTCGATCTCGAAACCGGTTATCAGCTCTGCCAGGGCGGCTCGTTCAATCTGGCCCGCGGCCTGATGGAGACGTTCATTGGCGCCGGCGGAACGTTTGCGCCGCAAGTAGCGATCGACCGCATCCTGATCGAAGGCGGCCGCGCCCGCGGCATCGTGCTTGCCGACGGCAGGACGGTACGCGCGCGGCAATTCGTGGCCAGCACCATCGACGTGCATCAGACCTTCGAGACCCTGATCGGGCGCCCGCAATTGCCAGCGGCGTTCGCCGCCAAGCTCGATCGCTTCCAATATACCGGCTGGACGCTGTTCGGATTGCATCTCGCCTTGCACGAGGCGCCGAAATTCGCCGCCGCCGATTTCGATCCGAATATCAACCGCACGCTGAAATGGAGCATCGGCGCCGAGTCGATGGAGGATTTGTTCGACGCCTTCGAGGACATCAAAGCCAACCGCGTGCCGCGCATCGTGCAGTTCGGCTCGGGACCTTTGAGTGTCATCGACCCGACGCAGGCACCGCCCGGCAAGCACACGACCTATTGCTGGCATGTGATGCCGCTCAACCCCGATCTCGGCGGCCAGGATTACGAGGACTTCAAGTGCGATTTCGCCGACAAGATCATCGACACCTTCGCGCGCTACTGCCCCAATCTCACGCGCGACAACGTTATCGGGCGGTACATCTACACGGCCCGGGAATACACCCAAGAGCTGATCAACATGCGCAACGGCGACATCTTCATGGGCGCGTTCAATGCCGACCAGGTAATGTACAATCACTTCGGTTATCGCACGCCGATTCCCAATCTCTACATTGCCGGCTCGTCCGGTCATCCGGGCGGCGCCATCTCCGGCGGCGCCGGCTATATCACCGCCAGCATCATCGCCCGCGATCTCGGCGTTAAGCTTTGGTGGCAGCCGGCCGATGCCTCTGCCGCGCTCGGCGCCATCGCGCAGGCAGCCTGAGCGCGCAGGAGTCAATCATGTCCGCAACATTTTCGGTCGCCGACAAAGTCGTGGTCATTACCGGCGCCGGCCAGGGCATCGGCCGAAGCTTCGCCAAGGCATTCGCGTCAGCCGGCGCGCGCGTTGTCATCGCCGAACGCAACATGGAGAAAGCCCGCGCGGTCGAGCAGGAAATCGCCGCCGGCAACGGCCAAGCCAAAGTTTTCGAAACCGACGTGGCCGACGAGGATTCAATCAAAAGCCTCGCCGCCAACATCGACCAGGCGTTCGGCCGCGCCGACGTGCTGATCAACAATGCTGCGATCTTCTCGACGCTGGAGATGCGCCCGTTCGACCAGATCCCGGTGGCGGAATGGGAGCAGGTGCTGCGCGTCAATATCACCGGGCCGTTCCTGTGCGCGCGGGCGATGCTGCCGCTGATGCGCAAGAACAAATGGGGCCGGATCATCAACATGGCGTCCGGCGCCGTGACGCTCGGCCGGCCGAATTACCTGCACTACATCGCCTCGAAGGCGGCGCTGGCCGGCATGACCCATTCGATGGCGCGCGAGCTCGGCCCCGAAGGCATCACCGTCAATGCCATCCTGCCGGGTGCGACCTATACCGAAATCGCCCGCAAGACCGTCACGCCGGAGCAGAAAGAGCGCATCATCGCCATGCAAAGCATCCCGCGGCCGCAAATCCCGGACGATCTGATCGGCGTCGTGATGTTTCTCGCCTCCGACGCCTCGGCATTCATGACCGGCCAGGAGCTAACCGTCGACGGCGGCGCCACGCATCCTTGAGCCTCGCCGCAAACTGAAATCGAAAACCGCCGACACTACGGGCAAACACCATGTCATCAGCCGCGCCGCAGGCAAATGCGCCGCTTCAAGGACTGCGCCTCCTCGATCTTACCTCGATGGTGCTCGGCCCTTATGCCACGCAAATCCTCGGCGACTACGGCGCCGACGTCATCAAGGTCGAGCCGCCGCAAGGCGACCTGATGCGCAAGGGCGGCGCGATCAAGAGCGCCGACATGGGCGCGCTTTATCTGCAGCTCAATCGCAACAAGCGCAGCATCGTTCTCGATCTCAAGCAGGCCGCGGCGCGTGATGCGTTGCTGCGTTTGTGCGAAAGCGCCGACGTGCTCGTGCACAACAATCGCCCCGCGGCGATGCGCCGCCTGAAGCTGACCGATGAGAATGTGCGCGCCGTCAATCCGCGGCTCATTTATGTGAGCCTGATCGGCTATGGCGAAACCGGCCCGTATGCCGGCAAGCCGGCCTATGACGATCTGATCCAGGGAATCGCCGCGCTGCCGGCGACCGCCGCGCAAGCCGGTGCGTCGGAGCCGCGCTTCGTGCCGTTGACGCTGACCGACCGCATCGTCGGCATCAATGCGGCGCATGCGATCCTCGCCGCCGTGTTCCAGCGTGACCGAACCGGCAAGGGCCAGTCGGTCGAACTGCCAATGTTCGAGACCATGGCGCAATTCGTGCTTGGCGATCATCTTGGCGGGCGTACATTCGATCCCCCGATCGGCAAGCCCGGCTACAACCGGCTGATGACGGCGAACCGCCGACCTTACGCGACCAGCGACGGCTATGTGTGCGCGCTGATCTATACCGATAAGCATTGGCGGAATTTCTTCGCGGCCATCGGCCGCGCCGACGAATATTCGGCCAACCCGCGGCTATCGGATTATGTTGCGCGCTCGCGTCACTACAACGAAATCTACGGCATGGTCGCCGACATGCTGCGAACGCGCACGACCGCGGAGTGGCTGGCGCTGTTCGAACGCTGCGATATTCCGTGTTCGCCGATGAACGACCTCGATGCGCTGATCGACGATCCGCATCTCGCCGCCGTCGGCTTCTTCCAGACGCTCGCGCACCCCACCGAAGGCAGTATCCGCTATACCGGCATACCGAGCCGCTGGAATGGCGCTGCCCTGCAAATCACGCGCCACGCGCCGCGTTTGGGCGAGCACAGCGTTGTGATCCTCAAAGCGGCCGGCATCGCGGCGGACGACATTACGGCGTTATTGCAAAGCGGCGCCACAGTCGACGGCGCTATCGATACAATGGCCGAGGCTTCTGCCCGATAAGCCGCATTGCTCCAGCTATTCCGATGTCTTAGCTTGCCACCGCAGTAACAATACGCGGGGAGCAGGCTCATGATCCGGTTGTCGATTTTCGCCGCCTTATTGGCCTCGGCAACGACACTGGCGGCGCAGGCGGCCGATGCCCCCGCGGAAATCAAGCTCGGAACGCTCTACGCCTCGTCCGGCCGCTATGCCAGCATTTCGATGCCGGTGCATTACGGCCTCAAGCTCTGGATCGATCAGAAGAACGCCGACGGCGGCGTTTATGTCAAAGCCTTCGACAAGAAAATTCCGCTCAAGCTCATCGCCTATGACGACCAGAGCAACACCGCGACGGCGGCCACGCTCTATAATCAGCTCATCACCCAGGACAAGGTCGACATTCTGATCGCCGATTCCGGATCGGTGCTCACCTCGGTGGCGGTGCCGATCGCGCGCGATCACAAAATGCTGCTGATCGACCAGACCGGCACCGGCGCGGCGTTTTTCACGCCGGACAATCCCTACATCGTGCTGATGGCCGATCCGGTTTCCAGCATCTGGCCGAAACCGCTGACGGATTTTCTCACCCACGACGGCCCGGGCCTTGGCATCAAGCGCATCGCCATGCTCTACGCCACCAACGATTTCACCGGCACGCAAGCGAATTCGATCCGCAAGTTCATCACCGAATCGAACTCGGGCCTCGAGTTTGTGTTCGATCAGGGTGTGCCGACCGAGACCTCAAACTATACCGTGCTGCTCAACAATATCCGCGCGTCGAACCCGGACGCCGTGCTGCATCTCGGCTATGCCTCGAACGACATCGCCTTCCTGCGCAACGTCCAGGACAGCGGCATCAAGTTCAAGTTTCTGTTCAGCATCTATCCGGGGGTCGAAACCGAGCTGCTGGAAAAAAATCTCGGCGGCAAGGCGCTGAACTATGTGTTCACCTACGTCACCTCGATGGACCTCGCCTACAAAGCCGAGTTCGGCATGTCGCTGAAGGAATATAGCGACGCCTGGCACAAGAAATACGCCGACTCCCATGTCGAGTTCGGCTTCAATTCCATCGCCGGTTACACCACCGGTATGGTGCTGGAAAAGGCGCTCACTGTTGCCGCCAGCCTCGATCAGCTCGAATTGCGCAAGGCGATCTTTGCCCTGTCGGGCAATCTCAAGACGCTCGACGGCACCTTCGAGCTCGACGCCACCGGCGGCCAGATCGGCGAACTGACGCCGATCGGGCAGTTCTTGGCCGACGAAGGCGATAAACCCAAGCTGGTGACGGTCTGGCCGCACGAGCTTGCCAACGGCAAGCCGATCTATCCGCGTCCGTAACGGCCTGGCGATTGCTGCCGCGGCGGCCAGCGGAGCGCTGAATGCTCACCTACAGCTTGTTGGCCGGCCTGCTGTTCGGTCTCTACTTCTCGCTGATCGGGCTCGGCCTCAATCTGGTGTTCGGCGTCATGCGCATCGTCAATCTGGCGCACGGCGACTTTTTGATGCTCGGCGCCTTCCTGGCGTTCTGGCTGTTCACGCTGTTTGCGGTCAATCCGGTCCCGGCGGTGGCGATCGCCTTTGTCGCTTTCGTCGCAGTCGGCTTGCCGCTCTATTATCTCCTGGTGCCGCGGCTCTTACGCGCCAAAGATCCGGAGATGCTGTCGTTCATTCTGTTCTTCGGCCTGTCGCAGGTGATCGAGGCGGTGACCACGATCGCGTTCGGCACCAGCGAGCGGTCGATCCCCGGCGATCAGCTTGGTAACGCGATCGCCGCGGTCGCGAGCGTCTTCGTCGGTCACAAGGTTGAGGCCGGGCCGGTCGAGCTTTTCGGCCAGACCTTTCCGGCATCGTGGGCGGCGAGCGGCATCGTCAGCGGCGCCGCCGTGCTGCTGGTCTATCTTTATCTCTATCAGACGCGGCTCGGTTATCTGACCCGCGCGGTAATGGACAATCGCGAGGAAGCGGTTGCGACCGGTATCGACGTGCATCGCATCTCCGCCATCGCCTTCGGTATCGGCATCGGGCTCGCGGCCGCCGCCGGCGTGTTTGCCCCGTTCATGCTTGGCAGCATCACGCCGGCAATGGGCGCGGAGATCACCGTGACCGCGTTCGCGGTCATCGTCATCGGCTCGCTCGGCAATCCGCTCGGCACCGTGCTCGGCGGCGTGATTTACGGCATCTCCTACATGCTGATGCAGAGCTATTACAGCTCCTGGGCCAATCTGTTGCCCTACGTGCTGTTGATTGCGATCCTGCTGGTACGACCCAGCGGCTTGCTCGGACGGCAGGTCCGCCGTGCCTAAAATCGTCTGGCACCTGGTGCTGATCCTCGTTCCGGTGGTCGCGATCTTCGCACTGCTGCCGGCGGTCTACAGCAATCATTTGCTGCTGTTCAATTTCATCATCTTCATGACGCTCGCCCAGGGCATCAACGTCATCTACGGCTTCACCGGCTATTTGCCGTTCGGCTATGTCGGATTTTTCGGCGCCGGGGCTTACGGCTTCTCGCTGACGGTTCTGCATCTGCACGCGCCGCCATTCGCGGCGCTGGCGGTCGCCGCCGCCGCGGCCGTGGTGCTCGCGCTGTTGCTGACGCCGCTGTTCCGTCTATCCGGCGCGTATTTCTCCATCGCCAATCTCGCCGCGGCGCTGGCGCTCCTGCAGGTGGTGTCCAATCCCAACCTGGAAGAGATCACCAAGGGCCCGTACGGCATCAGCCTGAGCGGCGTGTTCAATCCCACGCTCGGCTATGCCACGGCGCTCGCGATCCTGGCCGCGACGCTGGCACTCGTCATCTATCTGCGCAACTCGCATTTCGGCATGGCGCTGCAAGCAATTCGCGAAGACCCGATCAGCGCCGGCATGGCCGGCATCAACGTGGTGCGCGAGCGCGTGATCGCCTGGCTGTTGAGCGCACTGATCGCCGGTCTCGCCGGCGGCGTGTTCGCCTGGTACGTGTCGGTGTTTTATCCGGAGACGGTGTTCAGCGTCGAGTTCACCATCTTCGCCATCGTGTTCGCGCTGTTCGGCGGCAATGCCACCGTCGTCGGGCCGATCCTCGGCGTGGTCATTCTCTACGGCATCTACAACACCGTCGGCATTTCGACGCCGCAATATTTTCAGCTGCTCTACGGCGCGCTGATCATGGGCCTGGTGCTGTTCCTGCCGAACGGCATCGTGTCGTTGCTGCAAAAGTGGGGGATCGATGTCCCCTGACCGCGCGCCGCTACTGAGCGTCGAAGGCCTGGTGAAACGCTTCGGCGGCTTTCGCGCCCTCGACGTCTTGAGCTTCGAGGTCGGCGCCGGCGAGATTCTCGGACTGGTCGGACCGAACGGATCCGGCAAGACGACCTGCATCAACGTCATCTCCGGCCTCTATCGGCCGGACGGCGGCGCCATCCGGTTCGACGGACGTTCGATCGGCGGCTTGCCGTCGCACCGGCTGGTGCATGCCGGAATCAATCGCACCTTCCAGATCCCGCGACCTTTCCTGACGCTGTCGGCGCGCCAGAATGTCGAGATCGCCGCGGCCTATGGGCGCGACGGCAATGGCACCGCCGACGTCGCGGCGCTGTTGTCCTCGCTCGATCTTGCCGGCTTCGCCGACAAGCCTGCCGGCGAACTCAACAGCGCCCAGCAAAAAATGCTCGACCTCGCCCGCGCGCTGGCAACCGGGCCGCGGCTGTTGCTGATCGACGAGCTGGCGGCGGAACTCAATCCCGTCGAGCTCGATCGCGTCGCCAACAGGCTCAAGGAGCTCGCCCGCGCCGGCATCGCGCTCCTGGTGGTCGAGCACCTGATGGGATTCATCGATCAGATCACCGACCGCATCATCGTCATGAATGCCGGCAAGGAGATTTTCGAAGGCCGGCTGGCCGACGCATCCAAGAATGCGCAGGTGGTCGAAGTCTTCCTGGGGGACGAGCATGCCGCCTGAGCGTCGGCAGCCGCTGCTCGAAGTTGCCGGCGTCACCGCGGGCTACCGCCGCCTGCAGGTGCTGTGGGGCGTCGATCTCGCCGTTCACGAGCATGAGACGGTCGTGCTCCTTGGCGCCAACGGCGCCGGCAAGACGACGCTGCTCAAAGCGATCATGCGGCTGGTCGACAGTTGGGCGGGCCGCATCGCATTCGCCGGCGAAGACATCACCGGGCTGCGCACCGACCAGCGGGTGCGGCGCGGCATCGTCTTCATGTCCGAGGCCTCTGGCTTTCCCGGCCTCACCATCGAGGAGAACGTCCTGATCGGCGCGCAATTTCTGCCGCGCCACAGGGCACGCGAGCGGATCGACGCGCTTTATGCGGTGTTCCCGGCGCTCGCCGAGCGCCGCCGCGCGCCGGCTGGCAGCCTATCCGGCGGCCAGCGCAAAATGCTCGGCATCGCCAAGGCTCTGGTCGGCGATCCGCGCCTCCTCGTCATGGACGAACCGTCGGCCGGCCTGTCGCCGCTTTACGTCAAGGAGGTGATCGCGGTGCTCGGCCAATTCCGTAACCAGCAGCTGGCGCTGCTGATCGCCGAGCAAAACGTGAAATTTCTGGCGCTCGCCGATCGGGTCTACACGCTCGACAATGGGCAAATCGGCTTTTCCGGCACGGTCGCGGCGATGCAGGAGAACGACGCGCTGCGCCGCGCTTATTTCGGCTTGAAAGGATGAATACGGAGGGTCGACTAAAGACCGAAAAATCCAGGCCGGCCCCGGGTTGCCGCATCGTGGTCGCAATTCGCCATTATTCGAAACGGCATTGCCCCCTGTCATTTTGCACTGAAGCCCAAGACCGGAGATTTATGCGATGCGCCACTCTTTGATTGCCGCGTCAATGATCTTCGCCGCGACGACGGCGATGACGCTTGTTCCTCACGGCAGCTTTGCGCAGCAGAAACCGGACCAGCCGCAAGCCCAACCCGGACAATTGCCGCAAGGCTTCAAGCCGCCGCCGGCGGCGCCGATCAAACCGTACAAGCCAATCGCCATAACGCTCCCGGTCCCGTTCAACGATCAGAGTTTCGAGGCTTTCCGCAAACAGCTCGCCGCCATCGCCGAGAAAAAGGACCGCGCGGCGCTTGGCAAGCTGGTGGTGGCTTCCGGCTTCTTCTGGATGCAGGACAAGGATCTGGCCGACAAGAAGAAGCCAGGCTTGGCGAATTTCGCCGCCGCCATCGACCTTGACGCCAAGGACGGATCCGGCTGGGAGTTGCTGTCGAGCTATGCCGGCGAGCCGACCGCCGAGCCGCTGCCCGACCATCAGGGCGTGATGTGCGCGCCGGCAGAACCGAACATCGATCCCAAAGCGTTCGAGGCGCTGGTCAACGACACCAAGACCCAGCCGCCGGAATGGGGCTATCCGAACAAGGACGGCGTCGAGGTGCGCAGCGCCGGAAAACCGGATGCGCCGGTGATCGAGAAGCTTGGGCTCACGCTGGTGCGCGTGCTGCCTGATAATGGCGGGCCGGACAATCCGGACCAGCAGCCGTTCCTGCACGTCGCAACGCCGTCGGGTAAATCCGGCTTCGTGCCGCTCGAAACGATGTCCAGCCTTGGCGGCGACCAGATTTGCTACCTCAAGGACGGCGGCAGCTGGAAGATCTCCGGCTATTTCGGCGGTGCTTCGCAATAGCCGTCGAGACCATGGCGGCGGTCGTGGCTATCGAAAGTGCGTGTTGGCGAGGAGAATTAGAGCAATGAAGCGATCGGGGCTGAGGCAAGCCATCACCGGCTGCGCGCGCACGTTCGTGGGCGCGGCTTTTCTTTCCATCGTGCTTGTGCCGCTGCCGGCCTCGACCCAGCCGCGTCCGCAGGCTCCGATGATTTTTTCGCCGACCATCGAGGAGCCCCCGCCCGGCGTCGATCACGGCAACACCAGCGACAACCTCGGCGATCAATATCAGCGCCAGGCGGTGTTTTATCGCTCGCAGCATCCGGTCGGCACCATCATCATCGACACCGCCGATCGCCATCTTTATCTGATCGAGAGTGAGACGCGGGCGCTGCGTTACGGCATCGGCGTCGGCCGCGACGGCTTCACCTGGTCCGGCATGCTGCAGATCTCGCGCAAGTCCGAATGGCCGGATTGGCACCCGCCGCCGGAGATGATCGCGCGCCAGCCGTATCTGCCGCGTTTCATGGCCGGCGGCCCCGGCAATCCGCTCGGCGCCCGGGCCATGTATCTCGGCAACACCGTCTATCGCATCCACGGCACCAACGCGCCGGAGACGATCGGCCACGCCGTCTCCTCCGGATGCTTCCGCCTGGTCAATGAGGACGTGATGGACCTCTACGATCGCGTGCCGATCGGCACCCACGTGATCGTGCGGCAGAACTAAATCATTCAGCAACGTAGGGTGGGCAAAGGCGCGAATGCGCCGTGCCCACGCTGCGTGTCATTCAATTCGAAGAGAGTGGTGGGCACGCTTCGCTTAGCCCGCCCTACGAATTTTTGTTTAATGCTTGACCGCGGCCTCGACGGATTTCGCGGTCTGCCCGAACAGAATGGCGCGCTCCTCGGCGGTGCGGATGCCGCCGGCATTCGGATTGATTTTCGGCGACCATTCGTAGGCCTTCACCACCGCCGGCCGCGCCTTGATGGCTTCGAGCCAGCGCTTGAGATGCGGGAAGTCCTCGATGTTCTGGCCCTGGCGTTCCCAAGGCACCACCCACGGATAGCTGGCCATGTCAGCGATCGAATAGTCGCCGGCGAGATAGCCGCGATCGGCCAGCCGCTTGTTCATCACACCGTAGAGCCGGTTGACCTCATTGCGGTAGCGGTCGATGGCATAGGATATCTTCTCCGGCGCGTAGTTGCCGAAATGGTTGTATTGGCCGGCCATGGGTCCGAGTCCGCCCATCTGCCAGAACAGCCACTGCATCACCTCGTTGCGCTCGCGTAAATCCTTGCCGGCGAACTTGCCGGTCTTGTCGGCCAGATAGAGCAGAATGGCGCCGGACTCGAAAATCGAGATCGGCTTGCCGCCGTCGACCGGCGCTTGATCGACAATGGCGGGAATGCGGTTGTTCGGCGCGACCGCCAGAAAGTCCGTCTTGAACTGCTCGCCTTTGCCGATGTTGATCGGGATGATGTTGTACTTCAGCCCGGCTTCCTCGAGGAAAATCGTCACCTTGTGACCGTTCGGCGTGGTCCAGTAGTAGAGATCGATCATGACAGGCCCGCTTGTGCTGAAAGAAAAACAAAGTGTAGCGCCTCAGCCCCGCGGCCCGGAAGCCTGGAACGGCATCAAGGACGCATCGCTGCTATCGCCGCGCGATGCTTGAATAGCAGCCGCGGGCGCCCACATACCGCAATTCACTCAGGCGACATGCATACCGCTGCAGCCCGGCTTGGTCCCGCCGGTAGTCGTGCTAGGCTCATCCATCATTGCGGGAATGGACCATGATCACTGAAATTGCCCAGATCGACGTCAAGCCGGGGATGGAAGCGGAATTCGAAGCCGGCGTGAAAAACGCCGCGCCGATTTTCAAGCGCGCCAAAGGCTGCCACGGCATGGAGCTGCGGCGTTCGATTGAAAAGCCGAGCCGCTATCGGCTGTTCATCGAGTGGGAAACGGTCGAGGATCACACGGTCGGCTTCCGCAATTCGCCGGATTTTCAGGAATGGCGAAAGCTTGTCGGCCATTGCTTCGCCACGCCGCCCGACGTCGAGCACGTGCAGCAGGTGGTGCGCGGATTTTGATTCTGTCATTCCGGGGCCGAGCGAAGCGAGGAGCCCGGAAACCATAACCATAGGCCGGCGAATATGGATTCCGGACTTGCCGCTTTGCGGCAATCCGGAATGACACGGCGGCACTTTCCCCGTTAGCGGACTCGGCCCATATTGGGCCTATGGCGAAAGTCCCCGACCGCCCGCACGCGCCGAAAGGACGCGATCCGGCCAAGCATTCGAAAAAGGATCCGGCCAAGCCGACGCGCGCCAAGGCGGCGCGCCCGGACACGCCGGTGCTCGACCCGGCGCTCGCTGACTTGCTCAACCCTGCCATCGGCCAGGGCCGCGCCGGCGTCGGTTCGCAGACCGGGATCGAACACCAAGCGCGACGCGGGACTGCTCCCTCGCCCCTTGTGGGGGAGGGAGGGGTGGGGGGTCGAGAGGGGAAGTCGTCTGCGGTGACGGATGCGCGAGAACATGCGTCCACGACCGTGCGTCACCTCCCGACCCCCACCCCTAACCCCTCCCCACAAGGGGGAGGGGAACAGCAACAGTCGAAACTCGCACAGCCGTCCGACAATTCATTCGATCGCCGCGCCGACTTCGCCAAGGCGCACCGGGCGCGCGCTTCGGTGGCGCGCGGCTTCGGCGAAGCGCCGCAGCAAGGCTATGTCGGCAAGACACCGGTGCCGCCCGGTGAGCTCGATCCCGATCTGGCGCGCACGCTCGGCATCGCTGACGACGAGGGCGGCGCCGCGGAGGAAGACCCGCAGCATGTGATCACGCCCGACATGGGGCCGGCGCGGCTGCGCCTGAAGCGATCGGGCCGCGGCGAAGTCGGCACCGTGGCCGGCCTCGCCAGCCAGCAATCCCTCGACAGGTTGCTGCGCGAAGGCCGGCCGGAATTCCGCCAAGACGACGGCAGCGCCAACAAAATCTGGGTGCCGCACCGGCCGGAACGGCCGGAAAAGAGCGAAGGCGGCCGGCGGCTGATCATCGAGTCCGATTTCGATCCGAAGGGCGACCAGCCGCGGGCCATCGCCGATCTGGTCGAAGGCGTCCGCCGTCACGACCGCAGCCAGGTGCTGCTCGGCGTCACCGGCTCGGGCAAGACCTTCACCATGGCGAAGGTGATCGAGGAGACGCAGCGCCCGGCGCTGATCCTGGCGCCGAACAAGACGCTGGCGGCGCAGCTCTACGGCGAGTTCAAGAGCTTCTTTCCCGACAACGCGGTCGAATATTTCGTCAGCTATTACGATTACTACCAGCCGGAAGCCTATATCCCGCGCACCGACACCTATATCGAGAAGGATTCCTCGATCAACGAGCAGATCGATCGCATGCGCCATGCGGCGACGCGCGCGCTGCTCGAACGCGACGACGTGATCATCGTCGCTTCGGTGTCCTGCATCTACGGTATCGGCTCGGTCGAGACTTATTCGGCGATGACGTTCTCGCTCAAGCAGGGCGAGCGGCTCGATCAGCGCGCACTGCTGGCCGACCTGGTCGCACTGCAATACAAGCGCACCGCCGGCGATTTCTATCGCGGCTCGTTCCGCGTCCGCGGCGATGCGATCGAGATTTTCCCCGCGCACTATGAGGATCGCGCCTGGCGGGTGTCGCTGTTCGGCGATGAAGTCGAATCGATCCAGGAGTTCGACCCGCTCACCGGGCAAAAGACCGACGAGCTGGAATTCGTCAAAATCTACGCCAACTCGCACTATGTGACGCCGCGGCCGACACTGTTGCAGGCGATCGCCGGCATCAAGGTGGAGTTGCGCCAACGCCTCGACCAGCTCAAAGCCGCCGGCCGCTTGCTCGAGGCGCAGCGGCTCGAGCAGCGCACGATCTACGATCTGGAAATGATGGAAGCGACCGGCGCCTGCGCCGGCATCGAGAACTATTCGCGCTATCTCACCGGCCGCAAGCCGGGCGAGCCGCCGCCGACGCTGTTCGAATATGTGCCGGACAATGCGCTGGTGTTCGTCGACGAGAGCCACGTCACCATCCCGCAGCTTGGCGGCATGTATCGCGGCGACTTCCGCCGCAAGGCGACGCTGGCGGAATACGGCTTCCGCCTGCCGTCATGCATGGACAACCGGCCGCTGCGCTTCGAGGAATGGGACGCGATGCGGCCGCAGACGACGGCGGTGTCGGCGACGCCGGGACCGTGGGAGCTCAACGAATCCGGCGGCGTCTTCACCGAGCAGGTGATCCGCCCGACTGGCCTGATCGATCCACCGGTCGACATTCGTCCGGCGCGCACCCAGGTCGACGACCTGGTCGGCGAAGTGCGGCAGGTGGCGCAAAAGGGCTATCGCGCCCTGATCACCGTCTTGACCAAGCGCATGGCCGAGGACTTGACCGAATACCTGCACGAGCAGGGCATTCGCGTCCGCTACATGCATTCCGACATCGACACCATCGAGCGCATCGAGATCATCCGCGATCTGCGGCTGGGCGCCTTCGACGCCCTGGTCGGCATCAATCTGTTGCGCGAAGGCCTCGACATTCCCGAGTGCGCGCTGGTCGCCATCCTCGACGCCGACAAGGAAGGCTTCCTGCGCAGCGAGACCAGCCTGATCCAGACCATTGGCCGCGCCGCACGCAATATCGACGGCCGCGTCATCCTCTATGCCGACGCCGTCACCGGCTCGATGGAGCGCGCCATGGCCGAGACCAACCGGCGGCGCGAAAAGCAGGAAGCGTACAACGCCGAGAACGGCATCACGCCGGAAAGCGTGCGCAAGGGCATCGCCGACATTCTGCAGAGCGTCTATGAGCGCGACCATGTGCTGATTTCAGCGGGCGGGGCCGGCGGCGGCGAGTTCGAGGAGGCCGCCACCATCGGCCACAATTTCGAGGCCGTGATATCCGACATGGAAACGCGCATGCGCGCCGCCGCCGCCGATCTCGATTTCGAGGAAGCGGCGCGGCTGCGCGACGAGATCAAACGCTTGCGCACCACCGAGCTCGCGGTGACCGACGACCCGACGGCCAAGAGACCCGCTTTACCCTCTCCCGCGGCAGGAGAGGGTCGCCGCGCCTCGCGCGGCGCGGTGAGGACTGAAGGCGCGAGCAAAGCGCACAAGCCCGCGCTCGATGAAATGGGCATCGCGCTCTATCACGAAGTGAAGCCGGCGCGGCCCGGCGGTAAAGGCCCGCGCCGGCCGAGCCTGGATGAGATGGGACCGGGCGTCGAGAGCGTTCCCGCCAAGGATCGCACCGGCCCGCGCTCGACCCTCGGCCGCCCCGGCATGCACGGCGGCTGGAAGCCGTCGCGGCGGCGATAGTCTCTCCGACGCACATGCCCACCTGATCAACCGTCACAAAGTCGCAATAGCTTCGTGAATTCGAGTTTTGACGCGCTTACTCCGGAGCCGCGGTGAGCATGGACCCCGTACTCGTCATGGCCGGACTTGTTCCGGCCATCCACGTCTTTAGTTTCGACGCAGCGTTCAAGACGTGGATGCCCGCGACGAGCGCGGGCATGACAATTCATGAGTTCGTATCGGGCGTATCGCCGGCGACTGGTTAAGGGCCGTAATGAATCCACCAGGCGCGTGGGACATTTTTGTTCCGTACAGCGGGCTGCATGCGCTCGCGCTCATCGTCTGCGCGCTCTTGATCGCGGCGCCGAGCTTGGCCGGCCGGCGATTATCGAAGGGCGGCGAAGTCGCATTACGCCGCGCGCTCGCCGCGTTCGCGGTCTGCTACTGGCTCGCCTACAATATTTGGTGGAACTGGAACGGTCTTGATTGGCGCAACGGGCTGCCGCTGCAGCTCTGCGACTTCAACGGGCTGGTCGCGCCGCTGGCGCTGATCACCGGCTGGCGCTGGGCGCGCGCGGCGCCTTATTTCTGGACCGCGGCGCTGACCCTGCAGGCCTTCATCCAGCCGGCGCTGACGGCCGGACCGGCCTCGCCGGTGTTCTGGACGTTCTGGACCGCGCACACCATCATCGCCGCCTGCGCCGTCTACGATGTGGTGGTGCTGGGTTTTCGTCCGGGCTGGGGCGATCTCGCACGCGCCATCGCGGTCAGCGCCGTCTATGTCGCGATAGTCGTGCCGGTCAATCTGGCGCTCGGCTCGAACTACGGCTACGTCGGGAATCCGGCCGACATCAAAGACATTCCGCCGTTTGTCTATGCGCTCGGGCCGTGGCCGCTGCGCGCGATCATCCTGGTGGCGCTGGCGCCGCTCGGCTTTGTCGTCGTGCTGGTGCCGTGGCTGGTCGCCGCCCGCCGCAATCCCCTTCCCCAGCCGGGCCGCGCTCGCGCGCGTCCGAGTGCAAGCTCGCCGGATTGACGCGGGCCAAAACAGTTAGTGCCGCAACGAACTGATAGCGTCAGCGACGGCGTATTTCGGATCGAGCCGGATTGCCTCTTGGTAGTCGGCGACGGCGCGGGCCTGATCACCTTTGGCTTTATAGACGATGCTGCGGTTGTAGTAGGCCAATGCGTCTTTTGCATTGAGCGCAATCGCCGCACTGAAATCGGCAAGGGCGCGGTCGAGGTCGCCTTTGGCGTAATACGCGGCCCCGCGGCTGTTGTAGGCCGCCGCGTATTTCGGGTCGATCGCGATCACTTCACTGAGATCGGCAACGGCGCGGTCGAGGTCGCCTTTGTTTTGGTACGAGAGCCCGCGGTTATAGTAAGCGCCCGCCAGTTTCGGGTCGAGGGCGATCGCCAGATCATAGTCGACCATGGCGCGGTCCACGTCGCCGGTTTCTTCGTATATGAAACCGCGGTTGTTGTAAGCCAGCGCGAATTTCGGGTTGAGCGCAATCGCCGCATTGAGATCGGCAATGGCGCGATTGAGATCGCCTTTGGCTCGGTACGCCAAGGCCCGGTTACTGTAGGCCGTCGCCTGTTTCGGGTTGAGCACGATCACTTCACTGAGATCGGCGATGGCGCGGTCGAGGTCGCCCTTGTCTAGGTACGCCAAGCCACGGTTGTAGTAGGCCGCCGCGTCTTTCGGATTGAGCAAGATCGCTCGATCGTAGTCGGCGATGGCGCGGTTCAAGTCGCCTTTCTGTTTGCACACAAAGCCGCGGTTGTTGTAGGCCTTCGCGTCTTTCGGATCGAGCGCGATCGCTGCACTGAAATCGGCAATGGCGTGGTCGAGGTTGCCTTTGTTGTGGTACGCTAGGCCGCGGTTGTTGTAGGCCGCCGCCAATTTCGCATCGAGCGCGATCGCCTGATCGTAGTCGGCCATGGCGCGGTCGAGGTCGCCTTTGTTGGCGTATTCGACGCCGCGGTTGTTATAAAGCAAAGCCAGATCACTATGGGAGTAAAGGTTTGAAGCGATGGCCCGCGTGCATGCCGAAATTGCGGCATCGCCGGAATCGCGGATGCAGGAATTTGCATCGTCTTGAGCGGTGGCCGCCAGAACGGGGGATATAGCCACTGTCAGCACCGCCGCCGCGATCGCCGCGCCCGCGATGGCCGCCAAATTCCTTGCCATGGATCACCTTTGATTTTCCCTCACTGGTTCGTCGCCGCAGCCAGATTTCCGGTTCAACGTCCGCCGTCCTCGAAGGCATCGAACACCCGCCGATGGCAGTGAACAGCCGCCGGCGGCCCAAGCTCTAGCGGCTTGCGCTTAAGTTCACTTTATGTTCTCGCGGGCTGGTCTTCAGCGAAGAGACACGTGCTGCCGTCTCCGCATGCGCCCAAGCTCGCGACCCCCACCCTGCCCTCCCCCACAAGAGGGGAGGGATTTAGATGCAGTCACGGTTTGGCTTCGTCGGTCTCGAACGCGATGCCGCTCCGCCGCGCGCAGGCGCGCAGCCACGGCACGATGCCGCTCGGGATGGGAAATTCCAGCTTCTCGATCTTCTGCGCGTCGAAGGCGACGGCGACACCGTCGCCGAGCGCGTCGGCCAGCGCCAGGCCGTGCTGCGGAAAAATTCCGATCTCGTCGCCGCCGAGCACTTGCGCGGCAAAGCCGGTGAACGGCTTGTTCTCGATCTTCAGCGTCGCCGGCACATCCTGCCCCTCCGACAGCTTGAGGATCGAGTCCTTGACCATCATGGTCAGGCCCTTGGCCCGGCTGACCATCAGATAGGTGCCAATCACGTGCGCACTGCCCTTGATGGCGTAGTGCTGGCGGATGAAGCAGACCGCGATCTTGCCGTCGAAGCCGCGCAGCTCCGACGCATCCCAGCCGCTGATTTTTTGTTTGTCCTCCATGCCGGGCGGCCCGGCCGGCGTCGGGTCGGTGGACGCGACCTCCGGCGAGCGCGGGCGCGGCACCGGCAGCGGCCCGGCCTTCGGATCGGTCGGGCGATCGATCGCGATGTCGAACTGCTTGTCGCATTGTTTGAGCCAGCCGAGCACGTCAGCGGGCAGATCGATCGCGATCGGCCCGGTGTCGACGCCGGCGCCATCGGAACGCAATCGCAGCGTCGTGATCTTCTCGAGCGCGGCCAGCGCCGCCGCCGCACCGCCGGGATGGAAAGCAAGCGTTCTCGACCCGACCGTGAACGCCACGGCCGGAAACGCATGATCGTCGGCAACGACCTCGGCCTGATCGTCGAGAATTCGCTCCGGCGGCATCTTGCTGTCAGTGATTGCAAACGCCAGTCCGGAGCCGCGGCTGATGATGAGGCTCAAGGCGGTATCGACGTTTCCGCCGGCACTGGCGCGCGCACGCCTGGCAGCGACCACGCATTGCCGCACCTTCTTGTCGGGGCCGGTCTCTGGCAACCCGTTCCAGTCGCCGTTGGGGAAGTTGAACGTCTTGTCCGGGACGATCTTTTCCGGGACGGCGGCTTTGGGTTCGGCGGCGATGGCGGCGGCGAAGCTCACGGCGACGAAGCCGGCCGCGACGCCGATCGTCGCCGCCACAAACCTGACCTTCGTGCTCCACACCGCGCTCACCGCGTGGACTATAACGGGCGGTGGCGGCGGCCGAAACAAACGAAAATTTGACCCGCCAAGGCTCGACGAACGCTCTACGTCGAACCTCGGGGCGGGCCGATTATCTAGGCGGTGTCGATCTGAGCGGGATCGCCGGACTAAGCGGGCTAAGCGATGCCGTTCTCGAAACGCCGTGCCCGGCCATGACGCCGAAGGATAATCGGGTAATGACGTCCACGATCTTGCCGTCGCTCGGATTCACGATCACCAGCTTCTCCTGCACCATCGCGAACTTGTAGGGCTTGAGCGCCGGAACGTCGCCGGCTGCCCTCGCCGTCACCGGCGCGGTCACGATGGTGCTGGGAAGAGCAACGCCTACGGTCGCGTTGAATCCCGATGGCGTTTTTTGATTCAGCTTGCCGGTGTAAAGGTCGTCCCAAGCCTTTTTCCGTTGCGCGCTCGTCAGGGTGAGCGTGTCGCTCGACGGCGGCGCCATCTTCGTGCTCGCCGGCGGCGCGGCCATTCTCCCATTTTCCGGCGGGGCGGCCGATGCCGCGGAAATGCCCGCGAGCAACGCGGCCGCGGCAAGAGCGATGGGTCGTTCGTGTTTTCATGGCGATCTTCCTTTTGTGGACGCCTTGTGTGAAGAACGTCGCGCGCAGCGGCGCGGTTTCGTTAAAGCTCGTCCATGCGGATGACTAAAACGCCGCGCGGCGGGCTGTCGCGGGCAGCGTCGATGCATTGGGACGCGCTTCGCGATTCACGTCAGTCGCAGTTATACAATTTGCGTCGTTACTTGCCTTCGTAGCGACGCCGAATGTCGGAACACTTTTTTACGTTCTTGAAAAGCGGGGCTAAATAGGCGTCACGATACGTACTTTCAATTACCGCGCGGACGCCCGCCAGCACGTGTTTGACAGCGTCTTCAATTATTGAGTTTGAGATCTCTGCGCTGTTCGATATGTCACCCGAAGAGCTAACACGCCTAATAACGCAGTGCATTATGAATTGATTCCCGTGTACCACTATTCCCCGCTCGGTTGGCGAAGCCTGATCCGACAAAGTCTTTACGGCCTTATCGATTTTCTCTCCAGTTGCACGAGACTCCACAATCGCCTAGACGAAGTCGCTGCATTGAAAAGTGCTTTGTAAGGCGCCGCAGTAATATCTGCATACAGTCCACCCACGTAACCCTTAGCGAGAGCTACGTATGACATTTCATCGCTCGCACATGCGAGTGTCGTAATTGCTTCGATGATAATGGTGATGCCATTGTTGTAGTACCAAAAGAACGTCGCTTCGGATTTCAAAGTTTCTGCGATTGCAGCATTTACCTCAGATGATCCCAAGAAATTTCGGATATTGCCTGCAAAAAGATGATTTCCATGACGTCGGTACCACTCGGCAACATCCACCGCAGACACTTGCCCATAAACAGCACGCAAAGGGCTTTCAACAAGCCCATAGTGTGTCAAGCGAACATTCAAATTAATTTGCGGCGGCGCTGCCTCGCTCACGAAATGCTGAAAAAGCTCTCGCTGAGTAACGGCTGAGAAGAAAAATAGCTCTGAAGTGTCGTTTTGACCTTTTACAAAGTCGTCGATTTTATCCTGGATGTCGGGATCGATTTTACCAGATCCGGGATAAGCCACCACGAGACGTACACTCGTAAGCTTCTTTAGCGCATCCTCAATAATGCTCCATCGTTTCTGAATTTTCTCATTGAAACGGTCCCGCTTTAGCGAAACTAAATCTTGCACACCTTGCAGAAACTTTAGGACCTCACCGCTCTCTATTGAGCTGGTGTGCCCGTTGCTCCATTTTGATTGAATGAGAAAAAGTGCTTTGCTCTGCGTATCGTAATAAATCGCGTCGATGCCGTTGTCCTTGCCGCCGTCGACGACCGAATTTGCTGCCGCAGCGTCATCGGTGTCGCCCAGTATCTTAACGGCCGCAGCGGCCACCGAGCGCGAGAGGATATGGGCTTCGTTGTCGGCCGGCGACTTGCTTAAAATATCGGACTTGTCGATTAGCGGCGCGACTAGCTCGAGCAGCTTATTTTTGATTTGCGAATGTTGAACCTCCGCCATCGGATGCGACCATTATTCTGCCGCCACAAGCCGCGCCGCCTTCGAATGATTTCGATATGTGTTCCACGTCGGTCGATAGCCCTCGTCGGCCTGGTTTCCCCACATCGACCAATTCTTACGTATACCTCGCGCGAACAACTCCAAAAACGGCCCTGCGCTGCACGATTCTATAATGTCGTACTGTTCGTCGGGCTTGCGCGAATGCTCTCGCTTGCGGGTCGCAAGCAAATTCACCTGTCGACGCCCCGGAGCAAGGGTGCGTGCATTCTTCCCGCGCACACCAAACAAAACTAACTCGGTCACATTTCGAAAATAGAAACCGACACCGCGCCCGTCCGAGCCACCATCCTTGCGGACCTTATGCCAGACAATATTGGATTTGTATGCAAAGCCCCATGCTCTCATGACGGCGAGGCCTTCGGGAAGCATCGCGTTTGGGCACCACAAATAGAGATGCGCCGGCGTTGCCGCGATTTCGCTGATTGGCAACGCGATGATTTCGTCAAGTTTCATCGTTCCGTAACGCGATAGACGCCGGTGCTCGGGCGCTACCTTTCCAGTCTTATTGGTAAACTGCCACGGGGGATCGGCGAGGATCGTCTTGAAACGTCGACCGCCAACAAAATTGAGCAAGTCAGTCGCGGCATCGCGGGAAGGATTCATTGGCGCATGTCCGTTAGTCTTCGACATAAGCGGCTCCGCGAATACCGAAGACGACGACAGGGCATCCTCCTCCGCTGCCGCCTTCAAGCCGCGGGAGAAGCTTCGCCATGTGGGTTGTCGAGTTACCAAAGCTCGGGCCCCTGCCGAGCTTGTTGAAGATCTGTTGCAATTCGGTACACCGCGTAATGATAATGCCTGCGTCGATCGCGCGAAGATCGAACAGCAGACGAAAATTGTTCAGGTCGCGATCGAAGAACGGATCCTTGTTGTTCCACTCCACTTCGAGCGCGACCCGGTTCTTGTAGCAGTCGACTTTGTGGGCGGGAGCAACGTGTTCGGCGGTGTCCACCACAATTTTCGTGTCGAACTTTTTCTCCGCCCAGCCAAGGCGTGTGAAGTGCGAATCCAGCTTGCTTGAGATTAGGCCCTTCGAGCCGCCTTCCTGTTATGTTCTCAAGGGAGGAAGCAGCTCGCTCAAATTCACCACCACCACCGGCGCCAATAGGGGCCGTAATAATAGCCGTATGGGCCGTAATACGGACCGTAAGAGTAGGAGTAGCCCGGTGGATAATAACCGGGTGGCGGCGGGTAGCCCGGAGGCGGCGGCGCTCCCGGCGGTGAGGCCCGCAGCGGGACATCGGCGATGGCGCCGGGCGGCGGTGGCGGATAGGCGCCGGGAGGCGGTGGTGGATAACCGCCGGGTGGCGGTGGCTGCGGCAGGATCGCGCCGGGCGGTACGGGGCCCGCGGCAACCGGCGGCGGCGCTCCCGGTGGCGGCGGCGCGCCTTCCGGTCCGGGCGGCGGACCTGCCGCGCCTGGCGGCGGCGGGCCGACGGCGCCAGTACCTCGATCGAAGCTCGAGACGATCGCGTAGCCGGTCCGGCCTTGCCAGACCACGGTGCACCAGCCGCCGTGGCAGCCGCTGACGTCGACCGTGCTGCCGCCGGGAATGGTGGTGACCAGCGGGTAAGACGTGCCGGGTCCCTGGCGCATGTTGACGTTCTTGGTGGCAAGCGCCGGCGCGGCCTGCGCGGCAACAGCCGACAGCGCGATCAGCGCCGCGGTCCCCAAAGCAATCTGCAGGTATTTGATTGGCGGGAATGTCATGGCTGCCCTCATCCGCCCGGTTACGCCCCGCTCGGAAATGTCAACCCAATTTGCGGTAAGTTTCGGGCCGAGCGGTGCCCCTCCCTTCCCTCCCCGCGAGCGGGGAGGGTTAGGCTAGGGCTCAGCGCGAGAGTTTCTGCAGCTCGGGATATGGCGTAAAGCTCGCGCCCGCGCACTGCTCCTTCGCCTTGTCGACGAAATGGTCGAAGCGCCCGACCATGAACACCGCCGCGACCTCCTTGACGCCGGCATATTCGTTGCTGCGCTTCTTGGCGTTGAAGCGAACGCAAACAACATAACGCTGCAAGTTGTCGACGGTCTTGACCGCCGGCTCGGCGATTTCGGCGTCGCGAATGCCGGTCGGGTCATTCAGATACGCATGCATGGCGGCAACAATCTCGCGCCGATAGTCGGTCGGCGGCGCGTTGAGTTCCGGGTTGTCGACCGTCGTGGTCGACGACGCATTGTGCGAGCAGGCGCCGAGCGCCAAGGCGCAGACAACAAAGATCAGCCCGGCAGCGAGACCGGCAACCCGCCGCAAACCGTCACCGTGCATGGATGGCCGCGCCCTTCATTCCGCCCGTTACGCGCCCGGGTTTAGTCGCAAACGGCGGCGTACACCATTGCGGCACCGGGTGGTGTCGCCATATGGGGAAAAGCCCTATAAGGTCCGCCGCCCGCCGCCCAATGGTTTTGGTGTAAACCCTCCTTGACCCACGACATCGCTCATCTCATTCACGTCTATGGCCTGGTCGTCGTCGCTCTGGTCATCGGCCTCGAGAGCATCGGCCTGCCGTTTCCCGGCGAGACGGTGCTGATCCTGGCCGGCATCTTTGCCGGCACCAAACACGATCTCAACATCTTCGCGGTGGTGGCGACGGCGGCGCTTGCAGCTTTCGTTGGCCAGGTGATCGGCTTCGTCATCGGACGAGAGTTCGGTTATCGGCTGTTGCTGCGCTTCGGTCCGTACCTGCACATCACCGAGGGCCGCATCAAGCTCGGCGAGTATTTGTTCTTGCGCTACGGCAGCGTGATCGTCTTTGTCGCCCGCTTTGTGCCGGTGCTGCGCAGCATCGTCGGCCTGTTGGCCGGCGCCAATCGCATGCCTTGGCCGCAATTTCTGCTCGCCAACGTCGTCGGCGCGTTTGCCTGGGCGAGCGTGTTCGGGTTCGCCGCCTACCTGCTCGGGCACGAAATGGAGCACGCCGCCGGGCCGATCATGATCGTCGTCGGCGCCATCGTGATCATCGTGCTCGCGGCCGGCGCCTTCTTCATCAGAAGCCATGAGGCGCAGCTTATTGCCGAAGCCGAGCGGGCGCTGCCGGGGCCGCTCAAGCACGTCTAAACCTAATATCCCGGCCCTGGCGGTCATGTTTGCCGCGCCTTGCGGCACCCAGGCGGGGAGGCCATATAAAAGCGTCGGGCGAAGCTGATCTTGCCTGACAAGGGGCGCCGCAAGGGCCCCGCAAAGTCGCTTGCCAAAGGGCTTTGAGACCATGTCCAGGGTTTCGTCGCTGTCGTCACCCTTTCTGCTCGGCTTCGACGAGATCGAGCGGGCGCTCGATCGGGTCGCCAAAGCGGCAGACGGTTACCCGCCGTACAACATCGAGCGTATCCCGCGCGATGCCTCCGGCCCGGAGCGGCTGCGCATCACGCTCGCGGTCGCGGGCTTTACCCGCGATCAGCTTGATGTGACGCTGGAAGAAAGCCAGTTGGTGATTCGGGGCCGGCAGCAGGACGACAAAAGCCGCCAATACCTCCACCGCGGTATCGCCGCGCGGCAATTCCAGCGTAGCTTCGTGCTGGTGGAGGGGATGGAGGTGCAGAGCGCCGACCTGAAAAACGGGTTGTTATCGATCGACCTGATCCGGCCACCGCCGGAGCGGATCGTCAAGTCGATCTCGATCAAGGAGTTGGAGTGAAGAAACCGAACCGGTATCGGTCGCGTTATCGTAGGAAGGAGTACCCGGCCATGACGTCGGATTTGAGCCATACCGATATGAAAGACATCGAGATATCTCCAGAAGCGCTGGCGCAACTCGGCGACGGGGAAATCGCCTATGTGAAGACGATCCGTTCCGAGGACGTGCGCGCGCTGTTCCCGCAGGTGCCGGACATCGAGCCCGGCCTGAAGCTGTTCGCGCTGCACGCCGCCGACGGCACGCCGATCATGCTGACCAACTCGCGCGAGGCGGCAATCGCCAACGCCGCCAGCCAGAAGCTCGAAGCGGTGAGCGTACACTGACCAGGAGTCAGTCATCAGAAGTCAGTCATCAGACGGGGCCGCAAGGCCCCGTTTTATTTCTTTTCTGATTACCGATTACTGATCACTGATATCTGGCAAGCTAAGCTGCGCTGGCCGACGGCATCGCCAGCACGGCGTAGAGCGCCTCGGCGTCGTGCGAGGCGCGCAGCTTATCGGCGACGGCGGGATCGCGCAGCAGGCGCGCCACCCGCGCCAGCGCCTTCAAATGATCGGCGCCGGCACCTTCCGGCGCCAGCAACAGAAAAATCAGATCAACCGGCTGGCCGTCGAGCGCCTCGAAATCGATCGGCCGGTCAAGCCGCGCGAACAGGCCGAACAGCCGCGTCAGGCTAGCCATCTTGCCGTGGGGGATGGCGATGCCGTTGCCGACCGCGGTCGAGCCGAGCTTCTCGCGCTGCATCAGGATATCAAAGATCGCGCGCTCGTTCTGGCCGGTCAGCACCGTCGCGCGCGCGGCCAGCTCCTGCAGCGCCTGCTTCTTGTTGTTGACTTTCAATGTCGGAAGGATCGCGTTCGGAGCGACAAGATCAATGAGCGGCATCTTTAGGACCTGACGAGGTGAAGACGTGCGAGATGCGAGTCCAGGACTTTTGCGTTGCAGACTTGTGCGTTGCAGACTTGTGCGTTGCAGACTGGCGCATTGCAGACTTGCGGGCTGAATACTGGGCGAGATGCAGACTCGGCGACCAAGGCCAAACCTCGCGATATTCTAACTTTTGGCCGAGCATGATCTTTTCGGAAAACCGGCTTTCACTTTTCCGCAATCATGCTCGAATGATCGTCGCCGAACGGCGGTACCCGCTGTCCGGGAACGCGCTCAAAGGCGGCGGACCATAGGGAGAGCGGCCAACCGCGTCAATGGGCATCCGACACAACGATTGTGAGATCAGTGAGTTCCTTGTGACATTGGGCTGCGCGCGGTCAAGGCCGGTGATCCTTGAGGCGGCGATGATAGCGGCGCAGCCGTTTTTCCACTCGCAAAGCCGCCTGGTCGGCGCTGGCATAGGCATCGGCCGCGCAGGCTTCGGCATGCAGCGTGATCTTGGAGTTGAGGTGAACGGCGCATTCGGTGCGAAACCCTGAGCCGTCGCGCGCGATCGTCACATGCCCGGAATAGCCGCCGTCGAAATATTTGCTGATGGCTTCGCCGATCCGCGCGTTGATGCGCGTCCGCAGCGCATCGCCGACGTCGAGATTCTTGCCGGAAACGCGAAATGACATGGCAGCCTCCGCTCGGTCGTTCGCAAGGAGCGGAGCCGCGGAGCAATCGGCAGGAGCCTTCGAGCGCCGCCGGATTTGAGCTCGGCAACCACGCGCCTTACGGCGCGTCGTGCCGGACGGCGGCACGAGGAGCCGCTTATTGCGGACCTAGGCATCGGCCGCCGTGGAGTCAACTTGGCGCGGCACCGCAGCGCCTAGACAGCGATCCGATCAGAATCGGATCGTGGTCTGGATTTTGCGCTGGAACATGATCTTTTCCGAAAACCGGCGCCCCCTTTTCGGGATCATGCTCTGATAGCCCTCGCAATTCACGTGGCGGCGACCGCCTGCTTCTCCCGCCGCCGCTGCACCGAGGAGGGAATGCGCATCGCCTCGCGGTATTTGGCCACGGTCCGCCGCGCGATGTCGATGCCGGCCTCGCGCAGCTTGTCGACGATGGTGTCGTCGGACAGCACGTCGGCCGCGCTCTCGGCTTCGATCAACTGCTTGATACGGTGACGCACCGCCTCGGCCGAGTGCGCCTCGCCGCCATGGGCGGCGGCGATCGCCGAGGTGAAGAAATATTTCAGCTCGAAGATGCCGCGGCTGGTCGCCATGTATTTGTTGGCGGTAACGCGGGACACCGTCGACTCATGCATGCTGATGGCTTCGGCAACGGTCTTGAGATTGAGCGGCCGCAGATGCTCGACGCCGCGGGCGAAGAAGCCGTCCTGCTGGCGCACGATCTCGTTGGCGACCTTGAGGATGGTGCGGGCCCGCTGGTCGAGCGCGCGCACCAGCCAGGTGGCGCTCTGCAAACATTCGGCGAGATATGATTTGTCGGTGTCGCGCCGCGCCGTCGCCGATACTTCGGCATGGTAGGTCTGGTTGACCAGCACTTTCGGCAAGGTGTCGGAATTGAGCTCGACGATCCAGCCGCCGTCCGGACCCGGCCGCACGAACACATCCGGCACGATCGGCTGCACGATCGCCGAACCGAAGGCGAGACCGGGCTTGGGGTTGAGACGGCGGATTTCGGCGATCATGTCGGCAAGGTCTTCGTCGCCGACGTCGCAGACTTTCTTCAGCGCCGCGAAGTCGCGCTTCGCCAACAGATCGAGGCGGGTGATCAAGGCCGCCATCGCCGGATCGAAGCGGTTGCGCTCTTTCAGCTGCAGGGTCAGACACTCGGCCAGATCGCGCGCGCAGATGCCCGGCGGATCGAAGCTCTGCAACGTGCCGAGCACCAGCTCGATCTCGGCGGCACTGGTGCCGAGCTTTTCCGCAGCCGAGTCCAGATCGCCGCTGATGTAGCCGGCCTCGTCGACGAGATCGATGAGGTATTGTCCGATCATGCGCTGCGCCGGCTTGGCGACGGCGAGCGCGAGCTGCTCACGCAGCCAGTCGGCGAGCGTCGTCTCGGCGGGAACGAAGGCTTCCAAGTTATATTCGCCGTCGTCGCGGCCGCCGGTGCCGACCGTGGCCCATTCCGAATAGCCCGCCGGTCCCTCGGCGGCGCGCGGACGAGTGACTTCAGCGTGGTCGGGAAACACGTCTTCCGTGCGGGCATCGAGCGCATCCTCGATGCGGTTGTGGCTCGCCTCGGTCTCGCCGGCGTTCCAGCCGTCCCCGGCCATCGGCGTCTGGTCGGGCGCCGGTTCGGCGCCGGCCTCCGCAGGCGCCCGCTCGTCCTCGGCGCTGCGGTCGAGCAGTGGATTGCGCTCGAGCTCGGCTTCGACATAGGCCACCAAATCCAGATTCGACAACTGCAGGAGCTTGATCGCCTGCATGAGCTGCGGCGTCATCACCAGCGCTTGGCTCTGGCGGATCTGTAATCTTTGCGTGAGCGCCATCGAATCCGGTCTGACTGGTCCAGTTCTTGCTTGTAGGTGATCTACAGCAATTCGGATGCCGTGTCGTCAACCGAATTCGCCAACAAGGTTTAAAGCTGGAATTGCTCGCCCAGATAGAGCCGCCGCACATCCGGGTTGTTAACAATGTCGGCGGCCCGGCCCTCCATCAGCACCTCGCCGGAATAGATGATGTAGGCGCGATCGGTCAGGCCGAGGGTCTCGCGGACATTATGGTCGGTGATGAGGACGCCGATGCCGCGATTGGTGAGGTGGCGGACCAGCGCCTGGATGTCGCCGACGGCGATCGGATCGATGCCGGCAAAAGGCTCGTCGAGCAGCATGTAGTTCGGCCGCGTCGCCAGGGAGCGCGCAATCTCGACGCGCCGCCGCTCGCCGCCTGACAGCGCGATCGACGGCGTCTTGCGCAGCCGCGTGATGTTGAATTCCTCAAGCAATTCGTCGAGATCGCGCTCGCGCCGTTTGGCACTCGGTTCGACCACTTCGAGCACGGCGCGGATATTCTGCTCGACACTGAGGCCGCGGAAAATCGACGCTTCCTGCGGCAGGTAGCCGATGCCGAGACGGGCGCGCTGATACATCGGCAGCGGCGTGACGTTGTGGCCGTCAAGCTCGATGCGGCCTTTGTCGGCCTTGATGAGGCCGGTGATCATATAGAAGACGGTGGTCTTGCCGGCGCCGTTCGGACCAAGAAGCCCCACCGCCTCACCCTTGCGGACATAAAGACTCACGCCGCGGACGACCTTGCGGCCGACGAAGCTCTTCTCCACGCCGTGAACCGACAGCACGCCTTTTCGATCCGGCGGTGCGGCGCCGTTGCCATCGTGGCGGCGCGGCCGCGGCGGTGGTGATGGCGGCGAAGCGCTTTCTGACGGCGGCGGCGGGCGCTGCTGCGGTTGGCGTTCGGGCGGCCGCTGTCGGCGCTGCTGCGGTGGTGGTGGCGGTGGTGGCGGCGGACGACGGCCACGCGCTTTGGACTCGGCGGGTACGCTCGCGATATCGACATAGGTGCCGTTGATGGTGCCGCCGATGCTGGCAAGGTCGATGGCGTCGTCGCTGCCGGCGACCGGCTGGCGCGGCGCCAAACCGCGGCGGCGGCGAAAATATGAGAATATGTCGACCACGCCAGCCAGCCTCGAAAAGATCCGCTTCGAATCGCGAGGGGTCCCCGCCCTCTCGCCGGGATTTTATCCGATTTTGCGCCGCAATGCTTTATCGCAAACGCCGGGGCGCAATCGTTTTGGCCGCTCGATTGGTGCTCTAAGTTTCTGGTCGAAAATGATCTTTTCGGCAACGCTGCCCGCCGCCCGGATCACTTCCGAGGCCGCACTTGTCCCGGATCGTGCCTTAATTCGCCTTCGGAGGACCGATCGACATGACGTTCGACGGCCCGCCATTCTCGTTCTTGTTGGGAAGAATGAGCGCGCGGACCCGGCTGTTTGGCGTCGGCGAGCCTGCCGTGTCGAAATGAGCGTTGCCGGTCGTGGTGTCGACCACGACCCGTTCGCCGTGCAGCACGTTCTTGCCCTGACTGACGACGACATTGCCGGTCAGCGTGATGGTCTTTTTCTTCAAGTCGTAGACGCCGAGGTCGCCGGTGGCGTTCTGATCCTTGGAGATGACCGTGACACCGCCGCTCGCTTCGATCCGGCGGATGTCCTGCTGGCGCATCGGCGCGGTACCCGATTGTTGCTGCTGCGGCTGTGCACCCGGCTGTGTTGGTTGCGGCGCGTTGGCCGCCTGCTTGGCGCCGGCGCCGGCTTGATTGCCGGCCGCGCCGTGTTCGGGGCCATAGAAGACCTTGAGCGTCTGGCACTTGATCGTGGTGTCGCCCTGCACCACCACCACGTCGCCGGAGAAGGTCGCCATCTTGTTCTTGTCGTGAACTTCAAGCGTGGCGGCATCGATCTGGATCGGCTGGTCTTGATTCTCGTTTTGCAGGATGTTCGGCGGCGAGGCCGCCGGTGCCGCAGCGCCGGTGCGCGGGTTCTGCGCCGCGGCCGGGCCCGGCGCTGCCAACGCCAACATCATTGCATAAAGCCAAAGCCGTTGTTTCATCGGTTGCTGGCCCGCGAGCCGTCCTGCTCCGGCAGAACCACCATCGTCACGCCGCCGTAGAAACGGATGACGTCGCCGCCGTCGCGCACGTCGAGCTTCTTGCTGTTGATCACGCCGTTGGTGAGCTTCACCCAGACCGGCTTTTCCGACTGTACGTTGCCCTTGTGGACGTCGACGGTGGCCTCGCTCAAGCGCGCCTCGTAGCCGTTCGAGGACACGACGTGGACGTTATCGACCAGCGTCAGCATTTCGGTCTTCATGTCGTAGGTGCCGGCGTTGGACGTGAGATTGACCATGCTCTTGTCTTCCATCTCGATGCGGGCGGCGATCTGGTGCAAGTCCATAAAATCGGGCTTGGTGATGTCCTGCTCGGCCGAATTTGCGGTGAACTCATACGGGCGCGAATCCGCGGTGTAACCGCTGAGCCGCGGCTGCTGCATCGTGACCTTGGTGCCCTTGATCACCAGGTTGCCGAGCTCTCCCGGCAATCGTAGCGCCACGCCGTTAGGCATGTAATTGGCGCCGACAATTGCGATCAGCGCCATCGCCAGAACGATCGGCACGCCGATCCGAAGCCACCGCACGTGCCGGCTGTGCCGCAGCGCCGCGCGATACCGCTGTTCGGCGTCGCCCCGCAACGCAGCCGAAAATCCGCGCCTTGTGCTCTCGACAGGGTAGGCGGTTGTCAGCGGCTTTCCCCTAACGACTGGCGCCCCGATTCGCCATCGCGGACCGTTTTAGCGGTTCCGCTGATGCATTGTCGCCTGCGAATATGGCCTCGACCGGGCAGGATTGCAGCGGTCAATCGCGGCCGCGCACTCACCGGGCGCACTATTCGCCACGGATATTAGCAGAATCCGCGGCTCTGGCGCAGCTCGAAAGTATGGCAAGCCCACGCCAGACTGTCGCAGGCGCCCCGCGTAGCGGGCTCCGGCCGATCACGAATGGGCGAAGATATCCTGATCGGCGAAACCCGCCATGTCGAGACGCACCCGCTCCGGCAGAAAGCGGAAACAGGCTGCGGCCAGCTTTTCGCGCCGTTCGCGCGCCAGCATCACGTCGAGTTTTTCCTTGAGCGCATGCAGATAGAGCACGTCAGAAGCGGCGTAGGAAATCTGCGCGTCGGTCAAATCCGGCGCACCCCAGTCGGACAATTGCTGCTGCTTCGACAGTTCGTGACCCAGTACCTCGCGCACCAGATCTTTCAGACCATGCTTGTCGGTGTAAGTGCGGGCGAGCCGCGAAGCGATCTTGGTGCAATAGACCGGCTCCGCCATCACGCCGAAAGCGTTGCACAGCATGCCGAGGTCGAAGCGCGCGAAGTGAAAAATCTTGAGCACCTGGGGATCGCCGAGCAGCCGCTTGAGGTTCGGCGCATCGTTGGCGTGCGCCGGAATCTGCACCACGTCGGCAGATCCGTCGCCCGGCGACAACTGAACCAGGCACAACCGGTCGCGGCTGAGCGACAGTCCCATGGTTTCGGTGTCGATTGCGACGGGTCCGGCGTAACGCGACAGGTCCGGCAAGTCGCCGCGGTGCAGGCGTATGGTCATGCGGCAACCCAGTATCGCAAGCCACATGGTCCGTCAAAATAACTGTCCCGGCGAAAATCACTCATGACCGCGCACCTGGCGCCGCGAATGCAGTTCGCCTCAACACCGGCTGGCGCGACATTTACCGGCCAGCGGCTGCGGCGGATCGTTTCGGGGCCAAACCGGTCAGCTCGAAACTGAGCGCCTTGAGTTGCCGCCGGGCGTCGGCATCATACGCCTGCGCGTCGGCGCGCGCCTCGCGCTGGCCGTTGAAGTAACGCCCGCTCTGCCCTTCGACTTGCGGCGACACCGCAAGCTTGAGGATGGCGTCGGCGCCTTCTTCGACGCTGGAGATCGGCGTAACGCCGGACAGGCGGACCATGGTGGTGTTCATGTAGGTTGCCGGATGCAGGGCGGTGACCGTCACGCCGGTGCCCTCGAGCTCGTCGGCAAGATCGATGGTGAAAAGGATCTGCGCCAGCTTGCTCTGACAATAGGCGCGCGAACCGCTATAGCCGCGGGTCAGCATCACGTCGTCGAAGTCGATCGCCTGCTGGCCGAGTGAAGAGACGTTGACGATGCGCGCCGGTGCGCTCTTTTTGATCAGCGGCAACAGCAGCTGCGCGAGCATGAAACCGGCGAGATAATTCACCGCAAAGCGCAACTCATAACCGTCGGCGCTGGTCTGCCGCGCGCCTTGCGAGCCGCCGCTGCCGACGCCGGCATTGTTGATAAGAAGCTCGAGCCGTTCGGTGGTCTTCTGCACCGCCTCGGCCAGACGCTGCACGTCGGCAAGGGAAGCAAGGTCGGCGGCCAGAAATTCCGCCGCCCCGCCGGCATTCTTGATCTCGCTGACGACGCGCTCACCGCGTCCGCGGTCGCGGCCGTGAACCAAGACGCGCCAGCCGTCCTGCCCCAGCCTTGTCGCCACCACGCGGCCGACGCCGTCGGTCGAGCCGGTGATCAGCACGGTTTTTCCATTTGATTTCGCCATCGCCGCACCTCCGTCGCGCAAGATGTAGGCCGGATCGGCTGCTTTGCTACGGTGCAACCGCGACGACCGGCGATTTCCGCGCCGTCGCCGTCTCTCATTTCTGTTCGAGGTGCCAGGCGCCGTCCCAGTCGGCGGCCGGCGGCGCCGCGACGAACAGATCGATGCGCTTGAGCATGGCCAAAGACGGTCCGTCGGGCGGATCTGCTTCGAGCGCCGCGGCGAAGGCCTTGCGCGCCTCTTCCCAGCGCCGGCTGCGGTAGGCGGCAAGGCCTTGCGCATAGCGTGCGCGCAGTTCGGCCTGGTCGCGCGTCAAACCGCCGCTGTGGCTCATGATTTCATAGATTGGCTGCGAACGGCTTTGCCCAGCCAGCGCCACACGATCGATTTCTCGGGTCTCTATGGCCGCACCGGCGGCGGCAACCGTCGGCTCCAAGGCCAGGATACGGGTGCCATAGAGCTTGTTGGCGCCCTCAAGCCGCGACGCGAGATTTACGGTCTCGCCCATCACTGTGTAACTCATCATCACTTCGGAGCCGACGCTGCCGACCAGCGCCTCGCCGGTGGCGATGCCGACGCGGATGTCGAACGAGATCGGCACATTTTTCAGGCCGAGCAAATCGGGCAGCTCGGCGCGAAACGGCTCGACGCGATCGAGCATGTCGACGGCCGCGAGGCTGGCGAATTTCGCCTGATCGCCGTCGGCGGTGAACGGCGGCCCCCAATAGGCCATGATGGCGTCGCCGATATATTTGTCGATGATGCCGCCGTGTGCGTGGATCGGCGCCGACATGGTCGAGAAGTAGCGGTTCATCACCTTGACCAGGCCTTGCGGCGTCATCTCCTCGCTGACGCCGACGAAACCCTTGACGTCGCAGAACAGCACCGTCATTACCCGCCGCTGTCCCTCGGTCGCCAGCGCCGCGCCACTGATCAGCCGTTCGACAATGCGCGGATCGACATAGCGCCCGAAGGTTTCGCGCATGCGTTCCTTCGCCCGCAGCTGCTCGACCATGCTGTTGAAAGCCACGGTCAGATGGCCGATTTCATCCTGCGAGGTGACGGCCAGCGTTTCATCGAGGCGACCGGCTTGAACCGCGCGCGCGCCGTCCAAGAGGCGGCGCACCGGCCGCGTCAGCCCGCCGCTGACGATGAACGAGAATACGAGCCCCAAAGCGGCAGCCAGGACCGTGAGGACGATGGCGATCACCAGCACCGTCTGCTGCTTGCGTACCGTCGCCGCTGAAATCGGCCTGCAGCAGACCGATCATGTCATTGCGCACCGCGTCGAGCTGCTGGTCCAGCTGGTCGCGCAGCTCGTCGATCCGATCGAGCCCGGCGGCGATGGCTTTGCGGTCGCCGCCGTCGAGCAGCGGCAGCACACGCGCAATCTCCTCGTTGAGGTCGCGGCGGGTGGCGTCGGTCAGATCAGCGAGGCGGGTATCGATGCGGACCAAAGCCGATGCGTCGCCAAAGGTGCTGCCCTTGGCGATCAGCGCGTCGATCAAGGCGCGTGCCGTCTTGGTTTCGCGGTCGACCGTCTGGCCACTGGCTTCGAAGCTCTTTCGTGCGGCGGCGAATTGCGCCTCGTCGGGCGACGATTGCAGTCTCTCGATGACCATGCGGCGCAACGCCACCGCCCGCTCCAGCGAGTGGATGTTGGCCTGCGCCAAGGCAGCGTAGGCCGGAACGTAGCTTTGCGTCAGATCGTCCAGCCGGCCGGCGACCTGCGCGATCAGTGCCATCGACAGCAACGCCGCGATGGTCATCAGGACGATGAGGATCAGCGCGATGCCGATGATTTTGCGCCTGATCGACAGTCGGATCATCGAACGCCCCTCGCTTCGCCGGCGCCGTCCGCCAGCGCCCGGGAGTCGATGCGATTTTTCTTAGAGAAAACCCAACGGATTAAACGCGAATTGAGCAATTGGTGCCCAGGAGAGGACTCGAACCTCCACGCCTTGCGGCGCTAGTACCTGAAACTAGTGCGTCTACCAATTCCGCCACCTGGGCTGTGCCGCGATAGGTACGAAAGCGGTCATCCCCTTGTCAATCGAGCATGGTTTGGTTCGTAATTGCCGCGTTTTCCGCCATCGCGGTCAGCCGTCAGCTTCTCCGAGATGAACCGTCGGCATGGATACGCGGGCCAAGCCCGCGTATGACGATGGAGGGGGTCCCTCTATACAGTGCGAAATCGATCCTGTATTTCCGCCGGGCGATGGCTTTGAAGAGCAATTCTGACACGCTGGTCACCGTGTTCGGCGGCTCGGGCTTCCTCGGCCGCCACGTGGTGCGGGCGCTGGTCAACCGCGACTTCCGGGTCCGCGTCGCGGTCCGCCGGCCGGAGCTGACCGGCTATCTGCAGCCGCTTGGCCGCGTCGGCCAGATCCATGCGGTGCAGGCCAACGTGCGCTTCCCGCAATCGATCGAGGCGGCGGTGCATGACACCGACGCGGTCGTCAACCTGGTCGGCATCCTGTTCGAAAAAGGTCGCCAGCGCTTCGACGCGGTCCAGGCCGAGGGAGCGGCAGCAGTGGCGCGCGCCGCCAAGGCCGCGGGCGCAAGCCTGGTCCATGTCTCGGCGATCGGCGCCGACGAAAATTCGCCGTCGCATTACGCGCGTTCGAAGGCCGCCGGCGAGCGACTGGTGTTGGCGGCGCATCCGCAGGCGGTGATCATGCGCCCGTCGTTCAACTTCGGCCCTGAGGACGAGTTCTTCAATCGCTTTGCCGCGCTGGCGCGCTTCTCGCCGATGCTGCCGCTCCCCGGGGGCGGCGAAACGCGCTCGCAGCCGGTTTTCGTCGGCGACGTGGCGGAGGCGATCGGCAAGGCGGTCGACGGCAAAGCCAAGCCGGGCACGACCTACGAACTCGGCGGACCGGAGGTGCGCACCTTCAGGGAATTGATGACGTTCATGCTCGCCACCATCGAGCGCCACCGCCTGCTCATGCCGGTGCCGTTTGCGGTAATGAAGCTGCAGGCGACGTTCCTGCAATATCTGCCCAAGCCGCCGCTGACGCCCGATCAGGTCGAGATGCTCAAGTCCGACAACATCGTGTCCGCCGCCGCGCGCGAACAGGGCCGCACACTCGAGGGACTCGGCACCATTCCCGAATCGATCGCCGCCGTGGTGCCGGATTATCTGTGGCGCTTCCGCAAAGCCGGCCAGTTCCACGGCCGCATGGCGTAGTACCGCGGGTCTTCCCCGCGAACGCGCGGACCCATAACCACAGCGAGAGATAATTCTGCACCGATCGCGGCTATGGATTCCCGCCTTCGCGGGAACGACGAACTCACGCCTCGTATTTGAACGACAGCGCCACGCGGGTGCGAAACGCCGTGACCTTGCCGTTGTCCACCTTCATGTCCATCTTGGTGACTTCGGCGACACGCAGGTCGCGGAGCGAACCGGCGGCCGTCTCGACGGCGATCCGGCCGGCATCCTCCCATGATTTCTCGCTGACGCCGACGACATCGATAATGCGATAGACGCTTTCCGACTTCTTCGCCATTGGATTGATCCTTTCGTTTTGTCAAAAAATGGCACGCGCGCGATCAATGTGCTCACGCGGACATCACAAGCTTAGATCAAGGCGCATTAGGTCGTCGATCTTTAGTTTGAGCATGATCTTATCCGAAAACCGGCAGCCACTTTCGGGATCATGCTCTCATGGACTTGGACGCCGAAAAGAAGGAAGTTGAACGGTGTTGCTGCTGCGCAAAAACGGGAGCGGGTGACCCATGCCGGGCAAGCGCGTGCAAATCGACGAACAGACCTGGCGGCAGCTCGACCTGCTCAGCCACGACCAGATGAAGGATTTTCAGGAACTGGCCGACGAGGCGTTCCGCGACCTCCTCAAAAAGCACGGCCGTCCGGTCGACCTGAAAGATGCGCTGCGCCGCAGCGCCGGCGTCTCCGCCACGGTGCATCAATTGCAGCCGGGCACCGGCAAGAAGCCAGGCCGGAAATGATGGTTTAGGCAAACCGCAGGCGCGACCGCTCGCGGGCTTTGATCGCCTCTTCCTCGCGGTTTTTCGCGGGGCTGGTAGTTTCCAGCGAGCGTAACAGCCGGCGCGCCGCTGCCGACACTTCGTCGACCGCCAGGTTGAACGCCGCCTCGTTGGCGCGCGACGGCTTGGCAAAACCGGAGAGCTTGCGCACGAATTGCAGCGCCGAGGCGTGGATTTCATCCTCGGTTGCCGGCGGCTCGAAATTGAAAAGCGTGCGGATGTTACGGCACATGTTCGGTCCTTGGTATTTTGGTCCTTGCTATAATGGGGGAGCTAAAGAGCGCCCGATGTCTTCTATCCCTGCCGAATCTATCACCATTACCGGCGACCACGACATTGAAGTTTCCGGGTTGTTGCAGACGCCGCCGCAGCCGCGCGCCTGTTATGTGCTCGCCCATGGCGCCGGCGCCGGCATGAAGCATCGCTTCCTTGGCGCCGTCGCGGCGGAACTTTCGCAGCGCGGCATCGCCACCTTGCGCTATCAATTTCCCTACATGGAACGCGGCGCCAAGCGGCCCGATCCGCCGCACCTGGCGCACGCGGCGGTGCGGGCTGCGGTCGCCGCGGCATCGCATGCCCTACCTGGTGTCGCACTCATCGCCGGCGGCAAATCCTTTGGCGGCCGCATGACGTCGCAGGCGCAGGCGAAAGCCCCGCTTCCGGGCGTGCGCGGATTGGCGTTCCTCGGCTTTCCGCTGCATCCGGCCGGCAAACCTTCGCAGGATCGCGCCGCCCACCTGTTCGACGTGCAGATCCCGATGCTGTTCCTGCAAGGAACCCGTGACACGCTGGCACAGCTTGATCAGCTTGAGCCGGTCTGCAACGCGCTCGGCGCCCGCGCGACATTGCAACTATTCGCCGACGCCGATCATTCCTTCCACGTGCCGGCGCGAAGCGGCCGAAGCGATGCCCAAGTGCTGGGCGAAGCTCTCGATGCGCTCGCGGCCTGGGTCGACCGTGTGGTCAGCGCCCCGCCGCCAGCGCGATGAGGCCGAGGACGCCGACGATCACGCGCCACCACACGAACAGCGTAAAGCCGTTGCGCGACACATAGCCCAGAAAGGTCTTCACCACGAACCAGGCGGCGATGAAGGAGACGATGAAACCCACGGCGATGATCGCCAGATTGGAGTTGGTGAACTGGCCGTGGTCCTTGTAGAGGTCGTAGGCGAAGGCGCCGGCCATGGTCGGCATGGCGAGCCAGAACGAGAATTCCGCGGCGGCGCGGCGGTCGGCGCCAAGCAGCATCGCGGCGACAATCGTCGAACCCGAGCGCGATACGCCCGGAATCATCGACACGCACTGCGCCAAGCCAATAATGAAATACATCGGCAGCGTGAATCGCGTCGCCTCGTGATAGCGCGGCTTGAGATCCAGCCGGTCGACCCAGAGCAGCACCGCGCCGCCGGCGATCAACGAGAAGCACACGATCCACGGATTGAACAACACTTCCTTGATGATCTTGTAGGCCAAGGCGCCGATCACCGCCGCCGGCAGGAAGGCGATCAGCACGCCAAGCACGAAACGCCGCGATTGCGGATCGTTGAACAGGCCGAGGAACAATTGCCACAGCCGCGCCGCATAGATGGACAGCAGCGCCAGGATCGCCCCGAACTGGATCAGGACTGCGAAGCTTTTGCCGAAATCATCGTCGCTGAAGCCGAAAAACCGCTGCATCAGCAAAAGATGCCCGGTCGACGAAACCGGAATGAATTCGGTTAACCCTTCGACCACGCCGAGGATGATCGCCTTAATAAAATCGAACGTCATGGATAGCTCCGCGGCGGAGGAAGGCGCGGCAGGCGCCAATCCGTGATGGGCTGGCAGGATGGTTCGGCAAACTTGTGACCCAGCGGGCGAATTATGGCAACGGCAAACGCCGCGCCCTCAACAGGGGCTCCCGGCGCGTGTTGCCAGCGGGATCGCTTCGCCTATAAGGGAACGATTCGCCGCTGCTTCGTCCGTTCCTCCGCAACCGCGGCAGTCTGAAATTTCCAACACGCCCGCCGGCATGCTCACGCTGTTTCATCATCCGTTCTGTCCGCACTCCCGTTTCGTGCGCCTGGTGCTCGAGGAACTCGGGCTGACGGTGCGGCTGGTCGAGGAGCGGGTCTGGGAGCGGCGCCAGGAGTTCCTGATGCTCAATCCGGCCGGAACCACGCCGGTGCTGGTAGAAGAGGGCGCGCCGCCAATTCCCGGCGCCGCCATTATCGCCGAATATCTCGATGAGACGCACGCGACCGCGGTGCCGAACGTCCGCCTTTTGCCCGGCGAACCGGGCGAGCGCGTCGAAGTCCGCCGGCTAATGAGCTGGTTCAACGACAAGCTTTTTGCCGAAGCCAGCGGTCCCTTGGTGACGGAACGCGTCTACAAACGCTTCATGCCGACCGATCGCGGCGGCGGCCCGCCCGATACCGAGACGATGCGGGCGGCGCGCAACAATATGCGATACCATCTAGGCTATATCGGCTGGCTCATTCGCCGGCGCGATTGGCTCGCCGGCGAACGGTTGAGCTATGCGGACCTGAGCGCGGCAGCGCATCTGTCCGCGGTCGATTATCTAGGCGACGCGCCGTGGGACGAAGACGAGACCGCGAAAGCCTGGTACGCGAGGATCAAGTCGCGACCCTCGTTCCGGATACTGTTGGGCGAAGCGCTGCCGGGATTGGCGCCGTCGCCGAGCTACGCCAACCTCGACTTCTGACGCCGGCCGCGGCCAAGAGCGCGCTCGCCGAAAAGGCTGGCGCGCTCGGCTTCGACGCCTTCGGCGTGACGCGGCCCGATGCCATCCCGCGCGCGGCCGAACGGCTGCGGCAGTTCCTGGGTGCCGGCATCCATGGCGACATGGATTGGATGGCGAGGAACGCCGACCGCCGCGGCGATCCGCGCGCGCTGTGGCCAGATACCCAGGCGATCGTCCTGCTGGGCGTCAATTACGGCCCGTCCGGCGATCCGCTCACGATCCTGCACGAGCGCATGTGCGGGGCGATCTCGGTTTATGCCCAAGGCGACGACTATCACGAGATCATCAAGCCGCGGCTCAAGGCGTTGGGACGCTGGCTGACCGAGCAAGCCGGCGGCGATGTCAAAGTCTTTGTCGACACGGCGCCGGTGATGGAGAAGCCGCTGGCGGAAGCGGCCGGGCTGGGCTGGCAGGGCAAGCACACGAACCTGGTTTCGCGCCAGCACGGCTCCTGGCTGTTTCTCGGCGCGATCTTCACCACGCTCGATTTGCCGTCGGACGCGCCGGAACAAGACCATTGCGGCACCTGTCGGGCTTGTCTCGATATCTGTCCGACCGCGGCTTTTCCCGGCCCATACCAACTCGATGCCCGGCGCTGCATCTCCTACCTCACGATCGAGCACAAGGGTCCGATACCGCGCGCGCTGCGTCCGCTGATCGGCAACCGCATCTACGGCTGCGACGACTGTCTTGCCGTCTGCCCGTGGAACAAATTCGCGCAAGCCGGCCATGAAGCCAGGCTGGCGGCCCGCGCGGAGCTGCGCGCGCCGCGGCTGGCTGAGCTCGCCCGCCTCGACGATGCGGGCTTTCGCGCGTTGTTTGCGAAAAGCGCGGTCAAGCGCGTCGGCCGCGCGCGCTTCGTGCGCAATGTGCTGATCGCGATCGGCAATTCCGGCGACGCGGCGCTGGCGAGCGAGGCCGAGCGCTTGCTTGGTGATGCCTCGCCGCTGGTCCGAAGCGCGGCAATCTGGGCGCTCGGCCGGCTCGATCGCGCGCAGCTTGAACGCCATCGGAGGGATTGTCTGGCCATCGAGACCGATCCGGACGTTGCCGCCGAGTGGGCCGCCGCCGATGAGGAATGAACCGGAATGTCCACGCTCATCTGCTTCGGCCTCGGCTATTCGGCGGAGCATTTCATCGCCCGGTTCGGCGACCGCCATGCACGGATCGTCGGCACGGTGCGCGGCGCCGAACGCGCCGCTTTGCTCAGCGCGCGCTTTGCCGGTCGCTTGAAGGTGTTCGCTTTCGACGGCGCTTCTCCGACGCTCGACGTGAAAAGTGCTATCGGCGACGCGGACCTGGCGCTGGTCTCGATTCCGCAGACCGAGCAAGGCGATCCGGTGCTGGCCGCCTTTGGCGAAGCGCTGGCGCGCGCCACGCACCTGCGGTCGATCGTCTACCTGTCGACCGTCGGCGTTTATGGCGACCGTGGCGGCGCGTGGGTCGACGAAGAAACGCCGCCGCGGCCGGATACAGTCCGCAGCCGCGATCGTTTGGCCGCCGAGCAGGCCTGGCAAAAATTTGGCGCGGACCGCGGCGTCGCGGTCGCCATCCTCCGGCTCGCCGGCATTTACGGGCCGGGACGGAACGCGTTGATCCAGATCGCGCGCGGCGACGCCAGGCGCATCGTCAAACCCGGCCAGGTCTTCAACCGCATCCATGTCAACGACATTGCGCAAGCCATCGATGCCGCGTTCACGCAAAGAGTGTCCGGCATTTTCAACGTCGCCGATGACGCGCCGACGCCGCCCGGCGAGCCGCTCGCCTTCGCCGCGCAGCTTTTGGGACGCGAGCCGCCGCCGGAAGTGACGTTCGAGGAAGCTGCGCCGTCGATGTCGCCGCTGGCTTTGAGTTTTTGGCAGGACTGCCGGCGCGTGAAGAACGACAAACTCAAACGCCAGCTCGGCGTCAATCTGCGCTATCCCACCTATCGCGAAGGCTTGCGCGCGTTGCACGAGGAGCGCCGCGATGAGGCAGACCTGTGACGCCGCGACGCTGATCAACTCGGAGAGAAATTGACAACTAATTGTCAGCAGACAAACACTTTCAGCGCATCAAACAGTGCCTTCGGATCGTACTGACCCTGATAAACGGGCGGCGGCGCGGGGCCGCGCTTGAGCAGGACGTAGATCGCTTCCCACGCGGTGCGGACGGAGCATTCGATGGTGAAGGCTATTTCCCTCGGAACCTCGACGTACTGGCCTATGAGTCCGAGATTGGTCGAGCCTTCTGGAACCGGGGAAGGCCTGTCGCCGCGGCTGCGGGGGAGCCAGATATTGTTGACGTAGGGCAAGTCGCAAGGCACGCAAATCGATGACGCCATGATCGCGTCCAATTGCCGGTCGAACCGCAGCTGCCGCAGCGTCTCCTCCAGGATTTCCGCACCGGTGCATTGATCCATGCGTTTGCGTATGAAATCGCCGGTGCGATCGGGATAAAGACCGTAGCCCCACCAGACGCTCGTGCCGGGCGGCTGGCCGATGATTTCCGGCTGGTGGAAGAGGGACAACGACAACACCCAGCCCGAGTCCTTGAGAGTCACGAGCCCTCCGTGTCCCGGCTCGCTGCCGGTCAGCGCCGACATTTGGTCGATGAATTCGGTCCCGGTGTCGGTGACGGTGAAGGTCACCCAGCGCGACAAGGGGATCCGGGCCTCCCCGAAGAACGCGTCGGGTTTGCCGAATTCCGGGCGCCCCGCGGCGAGGCGCGTCCACAGCGCCCAGGACTGTCCGCTCGGCCGCGGGCGCGGCGCCTCGGTCATCGATCCCGCCGAAAGGTCGGCCGCTTGCGATCCGGTGGTCACGAGCACGAGATCCTCAGGCGCGACCGCGACCGAGGTCACGCTACCGCCCCGTATATGGTCGAGCCGGTCGACGGTCATGCGGCCGGGCGACGGAGCGAAACCGATGTCCTGCACGAAGGCGCCGGTGAGGAAGTTCACGCCGCGCGGGCGCAGCCACGCGGCCAGCGGTTCGATGAACGCTTGATGTTGATTGATGGGCGTGCGCATCACGCCCGTCATGTCCGATAGGTGCCCGAACAAGTATAGGAAGCGGTTCATGTAGCGCCGAAACTCGATCGCGCTATGCGCGGGCAGCGACCCCATGATCGTCGACCAGAGGAACCAGAATTCGGTCGTGAAAAACCGCCGAGAAAAGAACTCGTCGATGCGCCGCCCGTCCAGCATCGCTTCGGGCATGAGCAGAACCCGCGCGAGGCTGACGCCATCGCCCAGACTCAGACCGAAACGCGGCCCATGCACGATGCGACGGTCGCGATCGAAGATGTGCGCCCTGTCCTGGTACGGCTCGGCCGTATTGAAGGCGAAGAATTCGTCCGTGACGGACATCGAGGGATTGCTTGCGGAGGGGATCGACTTGAGCAGCTCGAACGTGCAGCGAAATTCCTTGTCGAATATGGAGCCCGGCAGGTTGTAGCCACCCTCCGCGCTGCCGCCGAGAAAGAACCCGCCGCCCAGCCGCTCGTCCGCCTCGTAAATCGTGATGTCCTCGCCGGACATCCCAGCATTCCGGATAAGCAACGCGGCGGCCGCCAGTCCGCCAAATCCTCCACCAACGATATGCGCCCTCATGGGCCTTCTCCTTGGACTCGGCGGCGGTAAAGCTGACGTCCTCAGAACGGACGACCGATGGTCCGCTTCTCCGTGAAAAGCGGAGCTTCGCGCGCATCGACGAGCGTCGAAGCAAAAATCACTAATGCAGGCTGGGGCCCTTGAGGAAGCGGTCGCGCTCGCCCGACTTGACGCGCAGCTCCATGGTCTCGCCGTCGCGATAGACCGTGATCGGCACGTCGACGCCGGCCTGGCCTTGCGACCAGATACGGCGAAACAGGCTCGCCAGGTCGTTGACCTCGGTGCCGGCCACCGCCAGCAGGATGTCGCCGGTGCGCAGGTCGGCGCGCTTGGCAGGTCCGCGATCCGCCAAGCCCACCACCACCAGGCGGTTTTCCACTTCCGTGGCGTAGAAGCCGAGCCAGGGCCGCGACGGCCCGTTGCGGCGTCCGAATTTCAGGAGATCGTCGAAGATCGGGCGCAACAGATCGATCGGCACGATCATGTTGATGTTCTGCGCCGCGCCTTTGTCGACCGCCTGCTGCAGTTGCAGCGAGCCGATGCCGAGCAGATCGCCGGCCGGTCCGATCAGCGCCGTGCCACCCCAGTTGGGATGCGCCGGCGCGGTGAAAATCGCTTCGTCGAGCACGTACTCCCAGTAGCCGGCGAATTCCTGCTTGGCGGCGATTCGCGCAGCGACCGAATGATGCCGCCCGCCGGCGCCGGCGACGACGACGCGCTCGCCGACCGAGATCTTGGCGGACTGGCCGAATTCCAGCGCCGGCGCGTCGAGCTTGGCTAAAGCCTGCACCAGACCGAACCCGGTTTCCTGGTCATAGCCAAGGACGTGCCCGGGAATGGAACGGCCGTCATTGAGCGTCAGCCAAATGGTATCGGCCTCGGTGATCAGGTAGCCGATAGTCAGGACCAGGCCGTTGCTGCGAATGATGACGCCGTTGCCGGCCCGCTCGGTGCCCAGCGTCTCGGCGGTGAAGGCGTCCGCCGGCACGGTCGCCCGCAACGCCACCACGCAGGCCAGCGCCAAATCGAGATCGTAGGCATAGTCCTCCGGCTTCGGCTGCACCGAGGACGGCACCTTCCAGTCGCTCACCGACGCCATCTGATCGTTCCTTCGCTGCCGGCCCGATGTTGTAACCGGAAATAGCGCGGCAGCGAAGTGCGGTGTCGGCGTTTGGCCGCGCCGTTGTCCGCAAGTCGCTGTGCCGCTCGTCAGGTTATTTGCGGATGGCGACAGAGCCGATCAAGACCGCGATCAAGGCTGTCGACAAGCGGATTGCAACGTAGCGTGCACAACTCCGTGTCCGCGAACCGCGCCAAGGCACGCATGCTTTAAAGCCGGTACCGCGCTTTCATTCTTTCTTTTCGGCGGTCGTGCTGTTCTTTTCCAGCTCCTGAAGCTGCTTTTCCAGTTCGGGCAGGCTCCGCACCAATTCACATTTCTGCTTGTCTTCCTGCGCCTGCTTTTTCACCTCTTCCCAGCGCTCCTTCGCGTCCTCGACGGTCCAGGCCCGCCGCTTCGCCGGGTTGTAGACGCCGGACTTCACCAGATTTTCCAGCGACCGGAAATATTCTTCCAGATTGAGAATGCGATTGCGGATCTGAAAGTAGAAGGTCGTGCCGGTGAGCTCATTGCAATACTTCAGCCCGGGAAAAGTCTGCTCCGCCATATGGGCGTCGAAAATCTTGCCCTTGAGCTCGTCGATGGCCGCAGTTTGAGCGTCCGCGGCGGACGCCACGGCAAGGCATGGGAAAAACGCGCAGCAAACAACGAGCGCCGCGCGTCGAGGTAATCGCAAAATGTCCACCTTCGGTCCCCGGTGGTTGAAACCATCCTATCAGGTCGCGCTGACGATCCAACAACGAAAGGCGGGCGGCCGCTGTGCCGCGCGTCACCCTGCCCGCATGGCCGATTTCGCCCAAAGCGCCTCGCCAAGGCAGTTTATCAGTTCTCCGGCCTCGGAACCGGCTCCGAGTGCCTGTTTCATCATTTGTTATCCATAAATGGTCACGGAACCGTCGCCGCCAAGCATGGCGGGCTGATTGCCGGAGTCTGCGCGCTTTGTTGCCTTGTTGCCGCCAAATCTTGTTTGCAAAGAATAATGCTCTGTTTTGGGGATCGGCGGGGATCTGGGCGTGGGCGTTCGCAGCGTTTTTGTCGTCGTCGCGTTGATCGCGATCGGTTCGATTGGCAGCGCGGCAGCGCAAGGCTATTACCCACCGCCGCCGGGTTATTACCCGCCGCCGCCCGGCTACTATCCACCGCCGCCTGGTTACTACCCGCCGCCGCCCGGTGAATATTATCCGCCGCCGGCAGACTATTACCCGCCGCCGCCGCCCTACGCCCGCCCGATACCGCCCCGGGACGTCGGCGCGTTTTCGCCGGATCCTTCGTACAATTCCGCGTATCAGCAAGGCGACACGGCGCCGCCGCACTATCCGCCTGGAACCCGACCGTACTATGCGCCGCCGGACCAGGCCGCGGCGCAACCGCCTTCCCCAGATGTTCCGCGGCCGCCGGGCTCGATCGGTACCGACATCACGGGCTCGATCAATGCCCCGACCGGTTCGCCGGACCGCGCGGCGACAACGGCAGGACTGCCGCCGGAATATCAGGCGGAACGTGGCCCGGCTGTTGACCTGCCCCAGCAGTTCCACCGGCAACTCGTCGACTACGTCACGACGGAGCCGGCGGGCACCATCATCATCGATACCGCGCACACCTATCTCTATCTGGTGCTCGGTCCCGGCAAAGCCTTGCGCTATGGCGTCGGCGTCGGGCGCGAAGGCTTCACCTGGGCCGGCACCGAGCGCGTCAGCCACAGGAGCGAGTGGCCGGACTGGCATCCGCCGAAAGAAATGATCGAGCGCCAGCCTTATTTGCCGCGGTTCATGGCCGGCGGCGAGGGCAACCCGCTCGGCGCGCGCGCCCTCTATCTCGGCAACACCGTCTATCGGATCCACGGCACCAACCAGCCGTCGACCATCGGCCACTTCGTGTCCTCGGGCTGCATCCGCCTGACCAACGAAGACATCACCGATCTCTACAGCCGCGTGAATATCGGCACGCGCGTCGTGGTCTTGCCCGGCGCGCCGTCGGTGTCGGCGTCGGCACAAACTCCGGTCGCCCGCTAGCGCCACGAACATGCCGGCGTCCTAGCGTGCGGCGCCCCGCCGCGCGTGATGGAACCGCGTTTCGTTTTCTCGGGAGGCGCCGCGCGCACATTTTTAATTTTGGTTTTTCAGCGACTCACTTAATGTCGTGATTTGGATTCGGTGGGCGCTTCGCGTCGGCGATCCGGTGATGCGTCAGGACTTGTTCAAAAGGGGATCTTTGTTCAAAAGGGGATCTTTGTTCAAAAGCCTTGGCCGACGCGAGGCCATGGCCCTCGCGGTGATCCCGTCGCCAGCGTGACGCGTGCTCTGCGGATCAAGCGCGGCCATTCAACGAGGTAGAATGTTTCCGAACGTACGCCTGATGATCGCGGCAATGTTGGCCTCGGTCGTGGCGCTGGTTTGCGGATTCGGCATGTTCGCCGTCTTCCGCGTCAGCCACGAACCGTTCGCGCGCTCGCCCGCCGCCACCGCATCATTACGGCTGGTCGCCGACAATGCGGCCTACTCGTCTACGGGCCTGGCTTCCAGCGTGCCGTTCGATCGGCGCCTTCAGGTCGCAGCGGAGCCGAGCGCTGCCGCGACCACCGACATGCCGGAGGCCACAGGCGAACATGAGGCCGAGGCGGAGACCGCACCGGCGAGCACGACCGCGCCCGAGCCCATTTCCGCGGCGCCGGAACAAGCATCCTTCGAAACCGGCGAAGCGACAGAACCGCCGTCCGCGGCAGTGACGCCGGCCAGCGACGTGCCGGCGCCCGGCGCCGACGGCGCGCCGGCAAATGAGGCAGCGAATGTCGCGAGTCCGTCCCAGGCGGAAACCACACTCGAGCCGACGATACTCGGCACTGGTGAAGGCGCGCTGTCGCCGGACACGACGGCCGTCGCGCCGGAACAGGAAACCAAATCTCCGGTGGTTTCCATGGCCGATGCCAGACCTGCATTCATTGCAGCGGCGGTCGCAGTCAACGACCCGCGTGACGCGCAGCCGCCCGTGCGCGAGCGCATCAATGTCACGGGCCCGCCGGCCGACGACGCCGGCCCGAGTGGCGAACGCGCCCACCGTACGGCATTGAAAAAACCAAAGCGGATGCGCGTTGCGGTGCCCATACGACGCGTGCAACGGGTCGCTGCCATCCAATACGCGCCGACCCAATTCTCGCAAGCCCAATACGCCCCAACCACCGAACAAAACTTCGGTGGCACCCAGGTCAATTTTGCAACGACGCCATCGCAAGCCCGGTACTACGCCGGGGGACCGGCACCGGTCCGCTACGTAAGAATGCTTGCCGCAAAGCCCAGAGCGCCAAACCAGCGGCCGAATACGGCGACCGGCGGGCCGTTCGTCAGCGTCACCAACCGCTAAGCCTCGGCGGGATTGACCGCGGCGCCGCGGCCTCCCACTTTCGGTGCGTCAGAAGAAATTTGCTCCCGGCGCCCGCGTGATCCCACTGTCAGTCCTAGATCTGTCGCCCGTCACCACGGACACGCCGGGGTCGGGTGCTTTGCGCAACTCGCTCGATCTGGCGCGGCTCGCGGACCGGCTGGGCTATCGGCGCTACTGGCTCGCCGAGCACCACAATCTGGCGAGCATCGCCAGCTCCGCGCCCGACATCATGATCGGGCAGATCGCTGCGGCAACGACGCACCTTCGCGTCGGCTCGGGCGGCGTGATGCTGGTGAACCATGCGCCGCTGATGGTGGCCGAGCAATTCAAGGTGCTGGAAGCGCTGTTTCCCGGCCGCATCGATCTCGGCCTCGGCCGCGCGCCGGGGACCGATCCGGTAACGTCATATGCGCTGCGCCGCCGGCAGGACGCGCGCGAGGGCGACGATTTCCTCGAACGCTTCCAGGAGCTCATTCTGATGGAGCGCGGCGGCTTTCCGCCGGAGCATCCGTTTCGCAACGTCCACGCGGTGCCGGCGGACGTCGCGCTGCCGCCGATCTGGCTCCTTGGCTCGAGCGGCTATAGCGCCGAACTCGCCGCCGCGGTGGGGATGGGTTTCGCCTTCGCCCACCACTTCGCCGAGCACGATGCGGTAAGTCCGATGCTGAGCTACCGTGCGCATTTCAAACCGTCGCCGGCACTGCCGAACGCCACGGCCATCCTCGGCGTGGCCGCCGTGGCGGCCGACACCGACGCCGAGGCGGAACGGATCGCCGCCAGCGCCGACCTGCACTTCGTGCGCCGGGCCAAGGGTGAATATGTGCCGCTGGCTTCGCCGGACGAGGCAGCCGCCTATCCCTATTCGGCGGTCGATCGCGAACGGATCGCACACCACCGCCAACGGCTGGTTGTCGGCGGTATCGATAGCGTTAAGACCCGGTTGCTGGCGCTGGCCGAGGCAACGCGCGCCGACGAGTTAATGATTACGACCATGGCGTTCGACCACGCCGCGCGGCGGCATTCCTACGAGCTTCTGGCGCAGGCCTTCGGCCTCGCGCCAATCGCCTGAAAGCCCGCGACCGGTCCTCCGAAGGCTGGTTGTCTAAAATTTGTCACAGGCGTGCGGCGAATGCGGAGCGTTGCAAATCTGCCGCGCCTTACCCTTAATTTACCGGATATGGCCTTATCCTCTAGCGTCGGCCTAAGCGCAATGCCAACCTGTCCGTAAGACATTGCCGTTAGGCTTCGGATCGCGTGTCGCGTTCTACGTTGGGCTGGGTGGGCAAAGTGAGCATCGATCACCCGCGGCAAATCGGGCCGCTGCGTATGGGTATGGCAAGACGATCGCTGCTTGGGGCTGCAAGTGCGATCGTGGTTGCCTGCGCCCTGGTCGTTGCCGCTGCGCCGGCCGACGCCCAGGGCTGGGACCCAGTGTGGTATCAGGCCCGACCCAAGCCGAAGCCGAGACCCAGGCCCGCCGCGCCGGCCGAGCAGGTCAGCAAAGAACCGTTCGGACAAATCCCGAGCGGGCCGCTGCAGATCATCATCTCGATCGATCAGCAGAAGCTGCACCTCTACAGCGATGGCAAGGAAGTCGCCGAAACACTGATCGCCACCGGTGTGCCGCAACATCCGACGCCGGTCGGCGTTTTCAGCATCATCGAAAAGGACATTCTGCACCATTCCAACATCTATAGCGGCGCGCCCATGCCGTTTATGCAGCGCATCACCTGGTCAGGCGTGGCGCTACATGAAGGCGTCAATCTCGGGCATCCGGCATCGCACGGCTGCATTCGCATGCCGCGTGATTTCGCGGCGCGGCTGTGGGTGCTGACCAAGCTCGGCGTCCGCGTGATCATCGCGCGCCCGGAACTGCAGCCGGCCGACTTCGCCGACACGCGGCTGTTCGTGCATATGGACGAGACGTCTCCGGTCTCGACCGGCGCTGCGCCCGCGATCGACAAACCGATCAAGACGGCGGCCACGATCGACGGCGGCAAGACCTCCGACGCGCTGGCGCCGCAACCGGATGACGCCTTCACACATGCATTGGCCGCGAAGGCCTCGAGCGGTGGGGCGACCACCAAGATGGACGGCATCGCCTCCGGCATTGTTCTTCGCAGCACGATCGGCGCCGACCCGCCCACGCAGATTGCCGCCGGCGAGCCGATGGTGCCCTCGACGACTGAGCTGCCGCATAACAGCGAGCTGAACGCGACCGAAACACCGGCGGCAGCGCCTGCGGCTGATCCGTCGTCCGCGCCGGCAGCGGCACCGACTCCGAAGCCATCCGATATGGCCATCCGGCAGACGCCGATCTCGGTCTTCGTCAGCGCCAAGGACAAGAAAATCTACGTGCGTCAGGATTTCGTGCCGTTGTTCAGCGCACCGATCACCATCGCGCATCCGGAACAGCATTTTGGCACGCACGTCTTCACCGCGATGGACTATTTGGGTGACCACTCGAGCTTCCGGTGGAACGTCGTATCGCTTCCCGCCGAGCCACCGAAAATGTCGCCGAAGGCATCGCGGCCGGCGGTGGTGCAGACGAGGTATGTTAGAGGCAAGCGCGTGGAAGAAATCGTCGCGCCGCCGCCTGCGCTTTCGCCGGTGACCCCGCAAGAGGTGCTGGCGCGCATCGAGATTCCGCAAGACGTCATCGAGCGGATTTCGCAGCTGATCATCCCGGGCTCGTCCCTGATCGTCTCTGATCATGGCCTTGGCGAAGAAACCGGCGTCGGCACCGATTTCATCGTCGTCGCGCACTAACCCGCGCACCGTCACGCCCTGCCCCGCTGACCCCGGCGCACGCGGGCTTACGCGGCCCGATCCGCCTCGACTGTCATTTCAACCAACACCGCCGCAGGTATATGATAGGCCCGCTAGACCATACGTTTCGTTGGAACCGCTCTGCAGCGGCATCGTTTTGTCAGTCGAAGGAGGATCGTCTTGGGTCAGCATTTCACACTTGTCGCTTCGGACAGCTTTAAGCTCGGCGCCTATCGGGCCGACCCGAGCGGAACCGCCAAGGGCGGCGTCGTCGTCATTCAAGAGATATTTGGCGTCAATCATCACATTCGCGCGGTATGCGATCGCCTCGCCGCCGAGGGCTATGCCGCGGTGGCGCCGGCCATCTTCGATCGCCAGCAGCCGAATTTCGAGACCGGCTATTCGCCGGACGAGATTGCCAATGCCCGCAAGTTCGTCGCCAATCCGGATTGGGCGGCGATGATGAAGGACGTGCAGGCCGCGATCGACGACGCCAAGAAAAGCGGTCCGGCGGCGATCATCGGCTTCTGCCTGGGCGGCAGCATCGCCTTTCTGGCCGCCGCCAGACTCAATGGCCTCTCGGCCGCGATCGGCTATTACGGCGGTCAGATCGTCAAGAACGCCGACGAGAAGCCGAAGGTGCCGACACAGCTGCATTTCGGCGAGAAAGACGCCTCGATCCCGATGAGCGACATCGACACGATCAAGCAGAAGCGCGGCGCCGACTGCGAAATCTATGTCTATCCCGGCGCCCAGCACGGGTTCAATTGCGATGAGCGCGGCAGCTATGACGCAGCATCGGCAAAGCTTGCGTGGCAGCGCTCGACGGCGTTCCTCGACAAGAACCTGAAGAAATAACGACGCGCCGCGCTATCGGTCGTTTGCGGCCGGACCGGGCGACCGGGTCCGGTTGCTTTTTCGCGCGACGACGGGATTGTGGTGGGCACGCGTCGCGCTCAATCTTCTCTTCAACGGCGTGGCGAAGACGGAGGCGGCCTACGCGGAGGCTTCCGCCGCAGCGGCGGCGTCCGAGCACACATAGTCAGGTATCGGAAAACAGGTAATTCCTGTCAGAACCAGCGCTCGGTCACGTTGACGGTGTCGCCGGGACGAAGCGGAAAAGTCACCGGCACGGTCATGCGCATGGCGTGGCCGTTGATGGTGCGATTGACGATGAGGTTTCGGCGAAACGCCCGCGGCGTGAAACCACCAGCGATCGCCACCGCGGTCTCCGCTGTCATGTTGGCGACGTAGGGATATTGCCCGGGATAGGTCACTTCGCCGAGGATGAAGAACGGCCGGTACGCCTCGATCTCAACCGCGACATGCGGCTCGCGGATAAATCCGTCGCGCAGCTTGGCCGAGATTCGGCCGGCCAGTTCGTCGGTGGTGGCGCCGCGCGCCAGCACCGGGCCGATCAGCGGCATGTCGATGAAGCCGCTGGCGTCAACCGCATAGGCGTTGGTCAAGCCCTCCTGACCGAACACCACGATGCGCAGCCGATCGCCGGAATCGAGCGTGTATTCGCCGGGGCTCGTCACCGGGGCGAACGCGACTCCCATCGGCGGCGGCGCGGCGGCTATCGGTGGCGGCGCAGCTGGTACGTAGCGCGGCGCGACCATGGCCGCCGGCATCAGCGGGGCCGGCGCCACTGGCCCGGGCGCCATGACAACGGGTGCTGCCGCGACCGGCGCCGGATATTGCGGCGGCCGGTAGGCCGCTGCGGTCGCCGGCGGTGGAACGTAAGGCCCGCCCGTGCCGTAGACCACGCTGTCAATGCCGTGCGACGGACCGGCCACGGCTGGCGACGGATAGCTCATGTAAGCGACCGGCTGCGGCGCGCATCCTGCAGCCGTGAGCGCTAGACCCAGCAGCAAAGTGAAAAAACGGACGACCCGCATGCGCGCCAATCCGGCTCCGTTTGCCAAACGTTGAGCACGGATTAACGCCAGTTATGGTTAACAATCCCTCACCGGCCGTGGAACTCTTAATGAATTATGTACGGGCGAGCCGGATCTGGCGCTCGATGCGGCCGCGAAATTCCCGCGGAATTACCGCAAGATGCCTCTTGCACCTATTCGGCCCGGCGGTCCGGCTTGTTGAGGCGGTCGGCGATCGCCAGCATCAGCATCGCCGCAACAAACATCAGCGGAAAGGCGATGACCCATACAAGCTTCGTCCGGTCGACCTCTTTCTCGATGTCGAGATACCAGGCCAGCGCATCGACCGCAGCGATGACGGCGATCGAGCCCAACAACCGCTGCTTGAGCGCGGTGAAATCGATTGCCGTTACGCCCTCGGGCCAGTCGGCCTGTTCCTCCGCGGTAAGTTTGCGCAGGAAATTCTCGTAGCCGGAGAAAATAACGATCAGGACGAGATTGGCGGTCAGCACGATGTCGATCATGTTGAGCACGCCGACAATGAGGTCGTGCCAGGTCAGCGTCGGGAGCGTCACCGCGAGCTGGTAGAAATCGCCGAAGAAACGGTAGATCAGCAACAACAGACAAAGCACCAGGCCAATGAGGAACGGCGCCAACAACCAGCGAGAAAAAAAGATCGCCGCCTGAAAGGCGCGCTCAACCTGTAGCATCGGTCCCCCGCCAAGGTGCTGACAAGGCGTGTTATCGCATCGACTGTGCCGTTATTCGCGCCGCGCGGTCAATGCGGCCGGCGCGCCGACTTCTCAGTTCTCTTTCGGCAGCTGGCTCGCGTCAGCGTACCAATCGGCCCGCGACGCCCACTGCATATGCCTTTGCGGCTTGACCCCGAGCTCGTCGTCAAACGCTCCGGCCGGGATGATGACCTCGCGGCCGCTGCGCGTAAGGTGGGGCAGCGGCGAGCCACACCTCCGGCAAAATGACGTGGCGAAGCTTCGCGCCGTTGGCAGGTCATAACGGGCCAGCAATTCCTCCCCGCGCAGCCAACGAAGCGCGTCGGCTTTGACGACCGCGTTGGTCGCATGGGCCGTTCCGGTCGCCTTGCGGCAGCGAGAGCAGTGGCAATGGATAAACCGATCGAACGGCAAATCCACCGCAAAGGCCACGCCGCCGCAGAGGCAACTGCCGTTCAGCGTCAGCCTCGTGCCGCCGTGCAGGCGCAGACGTCAGTGGGCAGCGACACTGGCGACCCCGGTGCCGATCGGGCAGCTCACGCCGGTGCCGCCGAGGCCGCAATAGCCGCGGGGATTCTTCGCCAGATACTGCTGGTGGTAGTCCTCGGCGAAATAGAACGGCGGCGCGTCGCGGATCTCGGTCGTGATCGCACCCAAGCCCTCGGCGGCCAGCGCCTTGGCGTAGCTCGCGCGCGAGGCTTCGGCGGCGGCGCGCTGCGCCGGCGAAAACGTGTAAATGCCGGAGCGATACTGCGTGCCGACATCGTTGCCCTGGCGCATGCCCTGCGTCGGATCGTGGCTCTCCCAGAAGGTTTTCAGGAGCTGCTCGTAGGAGATTTTCTTCGGATCGTAGACCACCAACACGACTTCGTTGTGCCCGGTCCGTCCGCTGCACACCTCCTCATAGGTGGGGTTTGGCGTATGGCCGCCGGCGTACCCGACCGCAGTCACGTAGACGCCGTCCCCGAGCTCCCAGAACTTGCGCTCGGCGCCCCAGAAGCAGCCGAGCCCGAACACCGCCATCGCCAGCCCTTCGGGATAGGGGGCCTTGAGCGGGTGGCCGTTGACGAAATGGTCGCGGGCGGTGGGAATGGGAGACGAGCGTCCCGGCAATGCGTCCTTGGCGGCCGGCATTTCAAGCTTTTTTCCGAAAGTGAACATCGCGGCATCTCCCTCGAGGTGGCGACGCAAATATAGGCGCGGTGAGAGTGCGCCGCAGCAGGCCGATTGATCACGTTTTTGCCGAAACCTTCCGTTACGTGGAATAGCCAGCTTGTGCACCTTGCCTGTTGCAAGAGCTTGCGGCTTCCACCCGCCGCTTTTGCCGCTTATTGTTTGCCGCCGCGCGCCGCGCGGCACGCCTTTGGGGGAGAGCCTTGGGGGAGATGATGACAATGTCTCGAATGTTTGCGCTCGCCTGCGCACTGGCCGCGTTTGTGGTAGCCGGATCGGCCTTGGCGCCCGCTTTTTCCCCCGTCTCACCCGCCCTGGCCCAGCAGGCGCCGACGCCGCCTTACGGTGCTCCGATCACGCTCGACGACGCCAAGCGCGCCATGGCAGCGGCCGAACTCGAAGCGGCGAAGAATTCCTGGCAGGTCGCCGTAACCATCCTCGACAGCGGCGGCAACCTGGTCATGTTCCACAAGTTCGACAACACCCAGCTCGCCTCGATCGGCGCCTCCGAAGGCAAGGCCCGCACCGCGCTCACCTTCAAGCGGCCCAGCAAGGCACTCGACGACGCCATCGCCGCCGGCGGCGCCGGCTTGCGGCTGCTTGCAGTCAAGGACATCACGCCGCTCGAGGGCGGGTTGCCGATCCTGATCGACGGCAAGATCATCGGCGCCATCGGCGTGTCCGGCGCGCTGTCCTCGCAGGATGCACAGGTTGCCAAGGCCGGCGCAGACGCGCTGGCGAAGTAACGCGCCCCGCCCTACCCGCAGGTCGCGCCGGGCACCGCTCATTCCCTGATCGGTAACGCATCATCCTGACGCAGGGCTGATCTGCGACCGGCGCGGCCTGTGCGTATGCCTAGTTACTTGCATAATGATAGTGACGACGCCACAGTGGAAACATGAAGCACAAGAGCCTCGCCGGCATGCCGTGCCCCATCGCCCGCAGCCTCGAGCGCGTCGGCGAATGGTGGTCGATCCTGATCATGCGCGACGCGCTTCACGGCTACACGCGCTTCGATCAGTTTCAGCAAAGTCTCGGCATCGCGCCCAACATGTTGACGCGGCGGCTCGATGCTCTGGTTGAAGCGGGGCTGTTGCAGCGCCGCCGCTATAGCCAGCACCCGCCGCGCGACGAATACATCCCGACGCAGCGCGGCCGCGATTTTCGGCCGGTGCTGGTCGCCTTCCTGGCCTGGGGCAACAAGCATTTTGCGCCGCAAGGCGAAAGCGTGCTGCTGGTCGATCAAGCGACCGGCAAGCCCGCCGATCCGATCCTCGTCGACCGCGTCACCGGCGACGCCATCACCGAGGCCACGCATCGTTTCACGGCTGGGCCGGCGGCGCCGGCCAGCACGCGCCGGCGCTTCGGGCTGTCGGCGACAGGCGGGCGGGGCAAGCGGGCGCGGCCCGCGCGAGCGAGGGTTACCGCGTGAGCACGATTACGATTTCGGCCGATGTCCCAATCCGAGGCGCGGCCACCAACGAACGGGCGCCGGCGCCTTCGCGCACCGACTTGTTGCTGCACGGGCCGATCGTGTGGACCTTGCTGCGGCTGGCCTCGCCGAACATCCTGGTGATGCTGGCGCAGGCCGCGACCGGATTGATCGAGACCTACTTCGTCGCCCGCCTTGGCCTCGATGCGCTTGCCGGCATGGCGCTGGTGTTCCCCGGCTTTATGCTGATGCAGATGCTGTCGGCCGGCGCCATGGGCGGCGGCATCTCGTCGGCGATCGCCCGCGCTATCGGCGCCGGGCGGCGCGACGAAGCCGACGCGCTGGTGCTGCACGGCGTCGTCATTCACGTGGTGCTGGGCGTTTTCTTCACCGCCGTCATGTTGGCGTTCGGCGAGCCGATTTACCGGGCGCTCGGCGGACGCGGCGGCGAGCTCACCGCGGCGCTGGCTTATTCCAACGTCGTCTTCGCCGGCAGCGTCTTCCTCTGGATCTTGAACGCCTTTGCCAGCGCGATCCGCGCGACCGGCAACATGCTGGTGCCGGCTGTGGTGATCTGTGTCGGCGTCGTGGTGCTGATCCCGCTCTCGCCCTGCCTGATCTTCGGCTTCGGGCCCTTGCCGGCGCTCGGCATCGCTGGCGGCGGCGTGGCCTTGGTGCTGTTCAACGTCGCGGGAACGGCCGTGCTTGGCTGGTACGTCTTGTCCGACCGCAATGCCGCGCGGCTGCGGTTCGTGCGGCTCCGCTGGTCGCACATTGCCAGCATTTTCAGTGTCGGCGCCTGGTCCTCGATCTCTTCGGTCCAGACCAATGTCATCATCGCGCTGGCGACCGCGCTCGCTGCCAGCATCGCGGGCGCCGACGCGGTCGCCGGCTATGGCACCGGCGCGCGGCTGGAATATCTGTTGATCCCGCTGGTGTTCGGACTTGGCGCGCCGCTGGTGGCGATGGTCGGCACCAATATCGGCGCCGGACAGCGCCAGCGCGCGCTGCGCATCGGTTTAGCCGGCGGCGCGATCGCATTCGCGCTCACCGAGGCGATTGGCATCGCGACAGCGCTGTGGCCACATGCGTGGCTATCGCTATTCAGCAGTGATCCGCGCGTCGTTGAAGCGGGCGCCGCCTATCTGCGCGTGGTCGGCCCGTTCTATGGCTTCTACGGCCTCGGCCTGGCGCTTTACTTCGCTTCGCAGGGCGCCGGCCGCTTGTTCTGGCCGCTGATGGCCGGGTTTCTTCGCATGGGTATCGCGGTCGGCGGCGGATATCTGGCAGTGCGCCTGACCGGCTCGTTGACGTGGCTGTTTGCGGCGCTGGCGCTGGGCTTGTTGGTCCAGGGAACGAGCGTTCTCGCAGCGATCATGGCCGGAGCATGGTTTGGCCGTGAAGGTCGCTTCAAAAGATCAAACGCCCCCGCCATAAAGCATTGACCCCGTGACGGTCCCTCACCAACTTTTGGGATGGTCCTAAGCGGGTGAAGGCATGGGCGGATCACGTCAGCTGCATCTCGGCGCTTTCATGCGCCCTACCACCATCCATACCGGCGCCTGGCGCTATCCCGGCGCTTTTCCCGATGCCAATTTCAATTTCGCCCATCTCAAGCGCTTCGCGCAGACACTGGAGCGCGCCAAGTTCGACGCATTCTTCATGGCCGATCATCTGGCCGTGCTCAACATGCCGCTGGATGCGCTCAAGCACAGCCACACCGTCACCTCGTTCGAGCCGTTCACGCTGCTCTCGGCGCTGGCGATGGTGACCGAGCATCTCGGCCTCATGGCCACCGGCTCGACCACCTTCGACGCGCCCTACCACGTCGCCCGGCGTTTCGCGTCGCTTGATCATCTCAGCGGCGGCCGCGCCGGCTGGAATATCGTGACGACGTCCAATCCCGACGCGGCGCTGAATTTCGGTATGGACGATCACATGGAGCACAGCGAGCGCTACCGCCGCGCGCGCGAGTTCTACGACGTGGTGACCGGGCTGTGGGATTCGTGGGCCGATGACGCGTTCGTCCGCGATGCGGCAAGCGGCCTCTATTTCGATCCCGACAAGCTGCATGTGCTCAATCACAAGGGGCCGTATCTGTCGGTGCGCGGGCCGCTCAATATCGCGCGTCCGGTGCAGGGCTGGCCGGTCATCGTGCAAGCAGGCGCCTCGGATTCCGGCCGCGACCTTGCGGCTGAAACCGCCGAAGCGGTGTTCACGCCGCCGAGCAATATCGCCGCCGGGCGCGAATTCTATGCCGACGTGAAAGGCCGCATGGCGAAAGCCGGCCGCGCGCCGGAGCATATGAAGATCATGCCGGCCTGCTTCGTCGTGGTCGGCGACACCGTCGAGGAGGCGCGCGCCAAGCGGGCCAAGCTGGACAGCCTCGTCTACTACGACAATGCCATCGCTTCGTTGTCGATTGCGCTCGGCCACGATGCCTCGCGCTTCGATCCCGACAAGCCGCTGCCGAAGGATATCCCCGAGAGCAACGCCAGCAAAAGCGCGCGCCAGCGCGTGGTCGAGATGGCCGGGCGGGAAAAGCTGACCGTGCGCCAGCTGGCGCAGCGGCTCGGCGGCTATTCCGGCCTCGCCATGGTCGGCACGCCGACATCGATCGCCGACGAGATGGAGGAATGGCTGCATACCAACGCCAGCGACGGCTTCACCATCATGTTTCCGTATCTGCCCGGCGGCCTCGACGAATTCTGCGAGCAGGTAGTGCCTGAATTGCAACGCCGCGGCCTGTTCCGGCGCGAGTATGAAGGCAAGACCTTGCGCGAAAATCTCGGCCTGCCGCGGCCGACCAACCGCTTCTTCGAGACGCGCAAGGCCGCGGAGTAATCGGATCCTTCAATCAGCGTTTCGACAGCTGAGAATGATCGTCATGCCCGCGCTCGTCGCGGGCATCCACGTCTTCAGCGCTAAACCAAATTTAAGACGTGGATGGCCGGAACAAGTCCGGCCATGACGGCCTAACTGCCGGCCGAAAGCTTCTTGCGCAGTTCCGTCGCCGAAATGCGCTGCAGCGACTGATCGAGATCGATGCGCTCGACGGCGTAGCCGACGTCGCGCCCGTAGAACACATGCGTGATGTTCGGCAGCGGCACGACGGTGAAGCGGCCCTCGAACTCGCGCAAAGCGTGCTCGATGCGCGCTTTGACGTACTCGAACTCGTACGGATTTTTGTCGTCGATGCCGTGGGTGTCGCGCACCGCGATGCAAACCTGGCCAACGCGCCGCAAGCCCTCGACGATCAGCGCCCGATGGCCGTCGTGAAACGGCTGATAGCGGCCGATGAACAGCGCCGTCGGCCGCTGCCAGTCGTACACCGGACGTAGCCGCTCCATCGCCTGCTCGGCCCAATATTCCGGCGCGCCATTCTTGGTGACGCGAAGATCAAAGCGCTCGGGCGGGACGAACATCCGATTGGTGTCTTCGAACGCGCCGGCCTGGATGCGGTCGATCCAGATCACAAAGGCGTCGCCGACGCCGAAGAACGCGTCGCGGGCCGCGGGAGTAGGACAGATGAAATCGGCGATGGCGAAACAGCCGGCCTTGACCACCTGGTCGCAGAGCCAGCCCATGCGACGCGCGTGCTCGACCCGATCGGTCTCGGAAAATCCGAGGTCCTTGTTGATCTGAGCGCGGACATCGTCGGCGTTATAGTGCACGGCGTTGAGCCGCGGCGCGAGCAGCCGCGCCAGCGTGGTCTTGCCGGCGCCCGGCAGGCCCATGATCAGAATTTTCTTACGCATTGTCCGCCGTTCCCGAATGTGCGCGCACGGTGAACAGGAAAAGCCGACTTTGTCCATAGCCGGCTGTAACCCGGCGCCCCTTCCGTCGATAATGGTCAACGGCTCGCGCGACGACGCCGCAGCGGCGCGTTGTCACCGTCAGCTGGGTGACGACGGCGCGGCTAGAGCATGATCCGGAAAAAGCCTGTCGCGGACTTGACCCGGGGTGGAAGCCGATTTTCCGAAACGCTCATGCTCCACCAAAGAGTCGAAGCGTGAATCGTTTCACGCTGAAACGATTGCGCTCTAGAAATGATAGTTGATGCCGGCGCGAACGATATTGCTGCTCACGGTCCCCGACACCAAAGTCACGGCCGGAATGGCGGGGCTGCGGTTCGGGGTGCCGATATAGAGATATTCGAGCTTTCCGCTCCAGCAGCCCCAGAACGCCATTTCCGCGCCGACGCCCGCCGTCCACGTCCAAAACGTCGTCGACGAGGAGAACGAGCCGCTCGGCGTCACCGTACCGCTCATGCTGATGTCGCCGTAAGCGCCGCCACCGGTGGCGTAGACCATGAAGCGATCCATGGCGTAACCGACTCTGCGCGCGAACCGTCCCGAACCACGGTCCCTTGTCCGTCGCGCTGATCGCGGGACCAGCGCTCGCCGTGAACGGCCCGCTGATGGTGGTGCCCTGGAAGTCGGCTTCGGCGCCAAACACCGCCGGCCCGACTTGCCAATTGTAGCCCATCTGGGCGCCGCCGACGAAACCGTTGCCGGTGAAGTTGAAAGGCTCCGATCCGGTCGTCGTCGTCAGCGTGCCCGAGGCATTGCTCCAGCCATAACCGGCATTAGCGCCGATGTAGAAGCCGGTCCAGGAAAATACCTGCGCGGCCGGCACGTAAACCGGGGGCGCGAGATCGGCCGCCGCAGCGATTGTCATTCCGCCCGCCAGCAGAATTGCGCCGCAACCGAGCGTCAGCAAAAAGCGAGGCATCAGGGGCCCCCGTGGTTGTCCCGATTGCCTCTTTATGAGTTTGGTAGGGTTAATCGCCGGTTAAGGCTGCGGCGCCGGGCAGACGTTGAGCGGCGGAACTCGGTTATTTCTGCTTGAGAATTTTCCGCACGCTCTGCACGTCTGGATCCGATTCCTGCTTGGCGATGGCGCGGCGGAAGCCGTCGCGTTCCTTGAGCGATTGCCAATAGGCGGCGACCGCCGGCGAGAATTTCGCATTGAGACCGATGAATTCGGCCATCATCAGTGCGAAGCCAACGGAAATGTCGGCGACCGTGAAGCGGCCGGCGCACAGCGTCGGCTGCTTCGAGACCACCGCGTCGATGCCGCGCAGCCGCGACAAAAACCATTGCGAATAATCGGCCGCAACTTGCGCCGATCGGCGCTCCTGCGGCTCGAACAGCGAATAGCGCAGCACGATTGTTTGCGGAAAGGTCAGCGTCGCTTCGCCGAAATACAGCCAGCTCAGAAAAGGACCGAAATCCGGTTCCGACGTCTCGACCGCCAACGGGCTTGGGCCGTAGCGCGTGACCAGATACTGGCAGATCGCCGCCGACTCGGTCATCCGCATCGCGTCATCGAAAAACGTCGGCACCGTGCCGAGCGGATTGACGGTGAGATAATCCGGCGCCAGCGCCCGCGGCGGGAACGGCAGCAGCTTTAGCTCATACGGCAGTCCCATCTCTTCCAGCGTCCACAGCGGACGAAACGAACGCGCGTCCTGACAATGATAAAGCGTGAGCAAGGTGTCGCCTCCCCCTGGAGCTGCAGACCCTGCGCCTGCCAGTTCCTCGCCGCCTTGCTTTAACCGCGCTGCGACTACAGCGTCAAATAGGCGCGCTGAATGTCGGCATTTTCCGCAAGCTCAGCCATGGTGCCCGCCCAACAGATCTGACCCTTTTCCAGCATGTAGGCGCGGTCGGAAACGAGCTGCGCGAAACCGACATTCTGCTCGGACAACATGATCGAGAGACCGCGCTTTTTCAATTCGACGATGGTGTCGGCGATCGCCTCGACGATCACCGGCGCGATGCCTTCCGACGGCTCATCGAGCAGCACCAGGAGCGGATTGCCCATCAGCGTGCGGGCGATGGTCAGCATCTGTTGCTCGCCACCGCTCATGCGGCCGCCCGGCCGATGACGCAACTCGGCGAGGTTGGGAAACAGCTTGAACAGCATTTGCGGCGTCCAGACCGGCGCTGCGGTGCCCTCGGCCAAAGACCGCGGCGCCTGGCGGCCGGTATCGAGATTCTCTTCAACGGTCAGGTCTGAGAAGATGCGGCGATCCTCCGGCACAAACCCGACGCCGAGGCGGGCGATCTCGAACGGCCGGAGCGCCGAGACATCGCGGCCATTGACGCGAACCGTCCCGCTTCGCCGCCCGATCAGTCCCATGATCGCCTTCATGGTGGTCGATTTGCCGGCGCCGTTTCTACCCATCAGCGCCACCACCTCGCCGCGGCCGATGCTCAAACTGACGTCGTAAAGCACCTGCGCGGCGCCGTACCAAGCGTTGAGACGCTCGACCGCCAGCGCCGGGGCCGCAGTCACGACGCGGTCCCCGCGCGGGCGAAGGTGCGACCGCTGCCGAAATACACCTGCCGGACCAGCGGATCCTCGCGGATGGTCTTGGCGTCGCCGTCGGCGATCAGCTTGCCGCGTGCCATCACCACGATGCGGTCGGCGAACGCGAACACCACGTCCATCGAGTGCTCGGTGAACAGCACCGACACGCCACGCTCGACCACAAGCTTCTTCACCAGGGCGATGAGCGCGTTGCGCTCGCGCGGAGCCATGCCGGCGGTCGGCTCGTCCATCAGCAGAAGCCGCGGCTCGCTGGCGAGCGCGATGGCAAGCTCGACGCGCTTGACGTCGCCATAGGCAAGCTCGTTGCACGGACGGTCGGCGGCATCCCGCATGCCGACTTGCGCCAAAAGCTCCAGCGCGCGGCCGCGGTGATACGACGTGGCCGGGCGCCATAGCCGGTAGGTCTCGCCGGCGTGGACGATCAGCGCCATCTGCACGTTCTCGGCGACGGTCATCGAGCCGAAGGTGGCGGCGATCTGAAAGGTGCGGGCGACGCCGCGGCGGCAGATTTCGCGCGGCGGCAGACCGGCAATATCGCGGCCGTCGAAACGGATGGTGCCGCCGTCGGGCGCCAATTGTCCGTTGATGGTGTTGAAGCAAGTCGACTTGCCGGCGCCGTTCGGTCCGATCAGGGCCAGAAACTCGCCGCCGCGGACCGAGAAGCTGACATCGTCGACCGCGCGGACGGCACGGAAGCTCTTGCGCAGCGCGGCGACCTTAAGCTCCGTCATGCCGCGCGCCACCGTGCGGTAAGCTGCACGAACGCGCCGACCAGGCCGGAGGGAAAAGCCAGCACCAGGATCAAAATAATGCCGCCGAGCAGCGCGTGCCAATATTCGGTCTGCTGCATGACGAAGTCCTGCAAGATGGCGAAGACCGAAGCGCCGACGATCGGACCGGCCAGCGTCTGGATGCCGCCGAGCAGCACCATGACCAAGCCGTCGATGGAGCGGCCGATGCTGATGGTCTCCGGCGAAATCGAGCCCTTGGCGAAGGCGAAGACGCCGCCGGCAACGCCGCAGATCGTCCCGGCGATGGCGAAAGCGAGCCAATGCACGCGCTTGACGTTGATGCCGATCGCTTCCGCGCGCAGCGGCGAGTCGCGGCCGGCACGCATCGCGTAACCGAATGGCGCGAACAGAATGCGCCGCAGCAGCAGGACGCCGATGACGACGAACGCAAGCGTGAGCAGAAAGAACGCGGACAGCCGATCGAATGGCGCGCTCGGCCAGACGCCGAGCACGCCGTTGGAGCCGCCGGTGAAATCCTGCCATTGGAAAACGATCGACCAGACGATCTGAGCGAAGGCAAGAGTCAGCATCGCCAGATAGACGCCGGAGAGCCGGACCGCAAACCAGCCGAACAGCAACGCGCCAAGCGCGGCGGCGACCGGCGCCAGCGCCAGTCCCACACCCATGGGCGCCGCCAGCCACTTTACCGCCAAAGCCGCGCCATAGGCGCCGAGGCCGAAATAGGCGGCGTGGCCGAAGGAATGCATGCCGCCGGGCCCCATGATGAAATGCAGGCTGGTGGCGAACAGCACCGCGATCAGGACATCGACGCCGAGCACCAGCGCATAAGGCTGCGAGCGGGCCAATAACGGCAACGCCAGCAGCGCGAGCAGCACGATGACGCCGAAAACGACCAGCGGACGCGACGCCGGGCGGAGTGGCGCTTCGAGCGCGCCCGTGCCGCGCACGGCGATTTGCGGGCGGCCGAGCAAGCCCTGCGGCCGCGCGATCAGCACCACCGCCATCACCAGGAATTCGGCGACCAGGGTGAACTTGGAAAAGTTCACCGAGAAACCGGCGATGGTGACGAGCCCGATGCCGATGCACAGCGCCTTGACCTCGGCGACCAGCACCGCGGCGACGTACGAGCCGACGATCGAGCCCATGCCGCCAATGACCACCACCACGAAGGCGTCGGTGATCACGGTCAGATCCATGGCGAGATTGGCCGGCTCACGCGCGATCTGCAGCGCGCCGCCGAGACCGGCAAGCAGCGAGCCAAGCGCGAACACGGCGGTGAACAGCACCGATTGATTGACACCGAGCGCGCCGAGCATTTCGCGGTCTTCAGTCGCGGCGCGGACCAGGCGGCCGAAACGAGTCCGGGTGAAGATGGCGTGCAATGCCAGGAGCACCAGGGGCGCGACGACAATCAGAAAGGCATCGTAGCTCGGCATCCGCCGCCCGAGGATTTCGATGGCGCCGCTCAAGCCTGGAGCGCGCGGCCCGAGCAAATCCTCCGGGCCCCAGATCCACAAGGCCGCGTCATTGATGACCAGAAGGAGCGCGAAGGTGGCGAGCAACTGAAACAGTTCGGGCGCGGAATAGATGCGGCGAAGAAGCAGAACCTCGATCAGCGCGCCGATGATGCCGACCGCAATCGCGCTTGCGACGATGCCGCCCCAGAACCCCAGCGGACCGCCGATCGCCGCCACCAGCGTGACGGCGATATAGGTACCCAGCATGTAGAGCGAGCCGTGCGCGATATTGATGATGCGGGTGACGCCGAAGATCAGCGATAGCCCGGCAGCGACAAAAAACAGGCCCGACGCGGAAGCCAGGCCGTCGATGGCCTGGAACGCGAGGCCCGCCCAGTTCATCCCGCCTCCAGCGCGCTAAGGCGATTTCTTTTGCTTGCGCATGATCTTTTCGGAAAACCGGTATCCACTTTTCCGGATCATGCGCTAATTCGTCGACGCCGGCCGCAGTTTCTTCACCTCGGCATCGGACGGCAGCACGCTTGAGCCATCGACATATTTGAAATCCACCATGGTGCCGTGGCCGTCCCTGAGCGCGAGCTTGCCGACAAATGCGCCGAGCGTCGCCTGGTGATCGCTGGCGCGGAACACGAACGGCCCGAACGGGCCGTCGACTTTCAGGTCGGCAAAAGCGTCGACCAGTTTCTCGGTCTCGGTCGAGCCGGCTTTGGCAATGCCGGCGGCCAGCGACTTCACCGTCAGGTAGCCGACGATCGAACCGACCCGCGGATAATCGTTGTAGCGTTTCTGATAGGCGGCAACGAAAGCCTTGTTCTCCGGCGTATTGACCTCGTTCCAGGGATAGCCGGTGACGATCCAGCCGACCGGCGCCTCGTCCTTGAGCGGATCGAGATATTCCGGCTCGCCGCCAAGCAGGTCGACCACCACGCGATCCTTGAAGATACCGCGGGTGCCGCCTTCGCGGACGAACTTGGTCAGGTCGCCGCCGAATAGCGCGCTGAAGATCGCGTCCGGCTTGGCGTCGTCGAGCGCCTGCGCCACGGCGCCGGCATCGATCTTGCCGAGCGGTGAGGCCTGCTCGGTGACGAATTCGACGTCGGGCTGTTTTGCCTTCATCATTTCCTTGAAGGCAGCGGCCGCCGACTGGCCGTATTCGAAATTCGGATAGACCAAAGCCCAGCGCTTTTTCTTCGCCGCCAGCGCGTCCGGCAACAGCATCGCCACCTGCATGTAGGTCGAGGGGCGGAGCCGGAAGGTATAGCGGTTGCCGTTCGCCCAGGTGATCTTGTCGGTCAGCGGCTCGGCAGCGAGGAAAAAGACCTTTTTCTTGCCGGCGAATTCGGTGACCGCGAGACCGACATTGGAGAGGAAGGTGCCGCAGAGAATATTCAGGTCGCCGCCGGTGGTCAGTTCCTCGGCGACCCGTACCGCGTCGCCCGGATTGGCGCCGTCATCGCGCGAGACGATTTCAAGCTTCTTGCCCAAGACGCCGCCGGCGGCATTGATTTCGTCGACCGCCATTTCCCAGCCCTTCTTGTAGGGATCGAGAAAGGCCGGCTGAGCCTTGTAGCTGTTGAGTTCGCCGATCTTGATGGTCTGCTGGGCAGACGCGGGCGCGGCGACCGACAACGCGAGCGCCCCGGCGAGAATGACGATGGTATGAGCGCGCATAAGACTTTCTCCTATCCGCTTTTATCCGACTTCTGATCGTCTTTGGTCCATATCATGCCGGTCCGGCGGGCGCAGCAACGATCGCCCGCATCTTCGCCGCATCGACCAGTTTGCCGCGGCTGATCACATGGGCCGGCGGACCGTGATAGCGCAGCGCCTCGACCTCATCAGGCTGGTCGAGCACGACCAGGCTGGCCGGGGCGCCGACTTTCAGGCCGAAACGATCGAGATTGATCGCCTTCGCCGCTTCCACGGTGATCATGTCGTAGAGCGTGGCGACCTCCTCCCGGGTCATCATCCAGAGCAGGTGCGAAGCGAGAAACGCCACTTCCAGCATATTGTTGCGGCCGAATGGATAATAGGCGTCGGAAATGTCGTCCTGGCCGAGGCAGACGCGAACGCCCTCGGCCAGCAATTCCCTGACGCGGGCATGCAGCGGACCGGTGTGCGGGTCGGTCACGACCGCGACGCCGGCGGTCCGCAGCACGCGCGCAAGGCGCTGCACGTAAGGCATCGGGTAAAGGCTCATCGCCCGGCAATGGTGCGCCAGCGCGCGGCCGTGCCAGCCGCGCGCAATGGCCTCGACCGCCATCATTTCCAGCGTGCGCAGATCCGGGTCGCCGGCATCGTCGAGCAGCATGGAAACGTCCTTGCCGAATTCCTGCGCCAGGTCGAAACAAGTCCGCACGTGAGAGGCGGCGTCGGCATTGGTGAACTCGATCCACGGAATGCCGCCGACCACGTCGGCGCCGAGCGCCATGGCCTGATGCATCAAGTCCGCGGCGCCCGGCTCGCGCACGATGCCGTCCTGTGCGAAGGCGACGACCTGAACATCGACCACGCCGCGAAACTCGTCGCGCACGCGGATGAGCGCCTTGACGCCTTTAAGCCGCGCCTTGCCGTCGACGTCGGCGAAGGCGCGGATGTGGAGGTTGCCATACACGGCCGCCAGCGCGACGGCGCGGCGCGCATTATCGACAATCCAGGACTCGGCATATTTCTCCTTGATCTTGCTGGCAAGCTCGATGCCGGACATCGCCTTGCCCATGCCATCGGCTTGATAGGCCTTGAGCGCTTCCTCCTCCATCATCGGCAGCGTCCAGACCTTGCAGAGATGCAGGTGAGGATTGACGAAGGACTCCGTCACCAGATTGCCGCGCGCATCGATTTCGGTTGCGGCCTTGCCATCGAGCCGGGGAGCGATCGCCGCGATGCGGCCGTCCTTGATGCCGATCTCGGTGGGCGCGGACGAAGCGCCTCGCAGGCGGGCACGCCGGATCGCGATGTCAAACACGTGGTCCATCGGTTTATCAGAAAGCGGCGGCGCACTCCGCCGTCGATGAGCGCTTTGGTTTTAGGATAGAGGCGCCGGCGGGAGCCTGCAAACCCCCGTGCTGATTGCAGTTTCAACACCTGCCACCGGAATGCGCAGGGCTGGACTTAAATTGGGCTTTCGCGGTATCCGAATTACGATCATGCTGGCGGGCAACCCCCTGCCCCATAGACTGATAACATGAACTGATAAGGAGCGCCGATGCCAAGCGCGCTTGAAGCGGCAAGAGTTTCCGCAGCTTCCCTTCCGGTGATCGACGTATCCGGATTATCGAGTAAGAACGCCACCGACCGGCAGGCGGTCGGAGTGCAGCTGCGCGCCGCGTGCCTCGACAAGGGATTCTTCTACATCAAAAATCACGGCGTCTCCGAGGCGCTGGTCGACGACGTGTTCAAGGAGGCCGCCGCATTCTTTGCCATGCCGGTCGAACAGAAAACCGAAGTCGACAAGGCCAAGTCCAAAGCCAATCGCGGCTACGAGCCGCTGCAAGGACAAACGCTCGAGCCGGGCGCGCCGCCGGACCTCAAGGAAGGTTACTATATCGGTCCCGAGCACGGGCCCGATCATCCGCGCGTCATGGCCGGCATGTTCAACCATGGCTCCAATCAATGGCCGGCGCAGCGGCCGAACTTCCGGCCGGTGATGATGGCCTATCTGGAGGTGATGCTGGAACTTTCGGCGCGGATGATGACCGGTATCGCGCTGTCGGTTGACCTCCCGGAAAATTATTTCGACCATTACACCAACGACGTGATGGCGACCGTCCGCCTGCTGCATTACCCACCGCAGCCGCCGCAGGCGCGGCCGGGACAGAAAGGCGCCGGTGCGCACACCGATTTCGGCGGCCTGACATTGCTGCGGCAGGATAATGTCGGCGGCCTGCAGGTGTGGGATCAAAAGGCGGACGCCTGGATCCATGCCGATCCGATCCCCGAGACTTATGTAGTCAATCTCGGCGACATGATCGCGCGCTGGACCAACGACCGCTATCGCTCGACCGTGCACCGCGTGGTCAATGCCTCGGGCCGCGAGCGCTATTCGGTGCCGTTCTTCTATACCGGCAACTATGCGCATAGGGTCGAGTGCATCCCGACCTGCCTCGCGGTCGGCGAAACGCCGAAATACCCGCCGATCACGGTCGAGGACCACATGCGGGCGATGTACCAGCGAACCTACAAGGGCTAGAGTAGCCGTCGGTTTGTCGCCGTTGATGACGCTCGCGCGTGCGCTGTGACGCAAAGCCCAACCCGTTACACGTTCATTCTTATACACGGCGCCTGGCAGGGAGCCTGGGCGTGGGAAACGATTGTGCCGCGCCTGCGCGCGGCCGGCCATGACGCCGTCGCCGTCGATCTTCCCGGCAACGGCTTCGACTTGACGCCGCCGCACGAGGTCACGCTCGACCTCTATGCCGCGCACGTTTCGCGCATTGTCGATGCGGTGCGCGGACCGGTTGTTCTGGTCGGCCACAGCATGGGCGGCACGGTGGCCTCGCAGACCTCCGAATCGCGTCCGCACCGGATCGCGCTGGCGATCTATCTGTGCGCGTTTCTATTACCGCACAACATGTCGGTGCTGGAATTCTACGGCAAGTATCTGCAGCCGGAGATGCGCGGCGCGTTTTCGCGGGTCACTTTCGATGCGGAGCGCCTGCGTTCGTCGATCGACGTCGCCTCCGCCATGGAGGTTTTCTATCACCAGTCCGAGCCTTCGGTCGCGGAAGCGGCAGCGCGCCGGCTGACGCCGCAACCGGAAGGCGTTCGCCGCTCGCGTCTGCATCTCTCGGAAGATCGCTTCGGCAGCGTGCCGCGGGTTTATATCGAGGCGCTGCAAGACCGCAGCGTGCACCTGCCGCTGCAGCGCAAGATGCAGGAATTGACGCCTTGTCTCGTCACCTACGCGCTCGAAAGCGATCACGCACCGCAATTATCGCAGCCGGATGCGCTCGCTGAACTGCTGCTGCAAGCCGCCGCGCGCAACGCCAGAGCGATCTGACGAACGCGCGGATTCGCCCGGGCGCCAAAGGACTTCCGGCAATTTGACACGCCTTGTCGGCGCCTCCTATGGTCGGATTTCCTCCGCCTGGCCGGGCGAATTGTAGAGCAGCAATGAAGCCACCGCTCTTTGCGTACCAAGCGCCCAAGACGCTCGACGAGGCGATAAAGTTTTTGGCCAGCGACGCCGACGCGATGGTGCTGGCCGGCGGCCAGAGCCTGATGCCGGCGATGAATTTCCGCGTCGCCAGCCCTTCCATGCTGGTCGACATTCAGCACGTCGAAGGACTGAAAGGCATCGCCGTCGCCAACGGCGCCATCGTCATCAAGGCGATGACGCGGCATCGCGAGCTTGAGCTTGATCCGGACGTGCGGCGCGCCAATCCGCTGATCGCGGAAATCATGGCGCACGTCGCTCATGTGCCGATCCGCAATCGCGGCACCGTCGTCGGCAGCCTCTGCCACGCCGACCCGTCGGCGGAGATGCCGCTTTTGTTTGTGCTGTTGGACGGCACGTTGGTCGCGAAGGGGCCGAGCGGCACGCGCGAAATTCCCGCCGCACAGTTTTTCCAGTCGTTTCTTACCACGACGCGCAAGCAAGACGAGATCGTCGTCGAGGCGCGGTTGCCGGTATTGCCGGCCGGCGCCGGTGCCGCGTTCGATGAGGTGACGCGGCGGCACGGCGATTATGCGCTGGTCGGCGTCGGCTGCGTGCTCGAACTCGATGGCGACGGCCGCGCGCAGCGCGTGCGGCTCGCCGCCTGCGGAATCTCCGATCGGCCGGTGCGGCTCAAGGCGGCGGAGGCGGCGCTCAACGGCACCGCGCTCGCAACCGTCGATCTGGACGCGGCGGTGCGCGCGTCGGCTGACGCGGTAACGCAGGCCGACGACATGAACACGTCGGCATCGTACCGGCGGCGCGTGCTCGGCGGCCTGATCCGGCGGCTGGTCGCGACCGCCGCGCAACGTGCCCGCGGCGGGAGCCGGCAATGAAACGCGCCATTCGGCCGGCGATACCCGAACGCTCGGACGATCCGCGCGTCGAAGTGGCGCTCACCGTCAACGGCCAGGAGGTGCGGCGGACGGTCAGCGTTCGCCTGCTGCTGAGCGATTTTCTGCGCCATGAGCTCGGCTTGACCGGCACCCATGTCGGCTGCGAGCACGGGGTTTGCGGCTGCTGCACCGTTCACATCGACGGCAAGGCAGGCCGCTCGTGCCTAACGCTGGCGGTGCAGGCCAGCGGCTGCGACATCCGCACCATCGAAGACGTCGCCGCCGCGGACGGCGCGCTGCATCCGATCCAGCAGGCCTTCAAGGAATGCCACGCTCTGCAGTGCGGCTTCTGCACGCCCGGCATGGTGATGAACATCTTGAGCCGCTTCGAGGAGAGCGAGCCGCTCGACCTTTCCGAGAACGGCATTCGCGACATGCTGTCGGGCAACCTGTGCCGCTGCACCGGCTATATCAACATCATCGCCGCGGTTCGGCGCGCCGCCGAGCTGCTCGGCCGAGCCTGACGGAAAGGCTTCATGTCGACACGCACCTTCGGCGCCCGCATTGAACGCAACATTGATCCGAAGCTGTTGCGCGGCGAAGGCGCGTTCGTCGACGACATTCCGCTGACCGACGCGCTGCATGCCGCGTTCTTTCGCAGCCCCGTCGCCCGCGCCCGGATCAGAAGCATCGATGTGAGCGCGGCGCGAAAGTATCCGGGCGTCGCCGAGGTCTATACCTGCGACAATATCGGCCCGCTCGATATGGCGATGCCCCTATTGATTCCGCATCCGTCGATGAATAACCCGAAGACGCAGCGGCCGCTGGCGCGCGACGCCGTCTATTATGTCGGCCAAACCATCGCCATGGTGGTCGCGGTCGACCGCTATACAGCCGAGGACGCAGCCGCGCTGATCGAAGTCGATTTTGAACAGCTCCCGGTCGAGATGGATCTGAAAGACGCGCTGCGAGACGGCGCGCCGCTGGTTCATGCCGACGTGCCGAACAATCTGGCGGCGCATTTCATCCAGATTTCCGGCGATCCCGACGGGGCCTTCGCGCGGGCCGAGCACTTCACCAAGATCGAGGTGCAGGTCGACCGCTCGACGGCGGCGCCGATGGAATGCCGCGCCGTGGCGGCACGCTTCGACGCGGTCTCCGGCGAATTGACGGTATGGGACGGCACGCAGGCGCCGATCTCGGTGCGGGGCGGCTTGGCGTCGATCTTCCAATTGGACGAGGACAAAGTCCGGGTCATCGCGCCCGACGTCGGCGGCGGCTTCGGCCAGAAGGTGCTGTTGTTCTATCCCGACGAACTGCTCGTGCCGATGGCGGCGATGCAGCTCGGCCGTCCGGTGAAATATATCGAGGACCGCCGCGAGAATTTTATCGGCTCCTCGCAGGAGCGCACGCAGATCCACACCATCGAGCTCGCCGCACTCAAGACCGGCGAGGTAATCGGCCTGCGCGACAGCTTCCTGCACGACACCGGCGCGTTCATTCCGTATGGCATCGCGGTGGCGCAAGTTGCATCGACCTCGATCGCCGGGCCGTATCGCATCCCCAACATCTGGGTCGAGTTCAAGGCGGTCTATACGCCGACCGTGCAGGTCACCCCGTATCGCGGCTGCGGCCGGCCGCAGGCCTGCTTTGCCATTGAACGCGTGATGGATCAGCTGGCCGAGGAGCTCGGCATTGACCGGGTCGAAATCCGCCGCCGCAATTTCATTTCTGAAAAAGAATTCCCCTATCCGCGCGAAGGCCTGTTGTTCGCCGACGGCCTGAAAGTGACGCTCGACAGCGGCCAATATGGCCGGGCGCTCGGCATGGCGATCGAGGCACTCGGCGGCGCAAAATTCCGCGTCGAGCAGGAACGCGCGCGCGCCGACGGCAAATATCTCGGGCTCGGGCTCGCCTGTTATGTCGAAGGCACTGGCCTTGGCCCTTATGAGGGCGGCCATATCCGCGTGCATCCGATCACCGGCAAGGTCTATGTCAATACCGGCCTGTCGACCCAGGGCCAGGGGCACGACACGGTCTTCGCGCAGATCGTCGCCGATCAGGTCGGTGTCGCGCCGGATGATGTCATCGTCGTCGAAGGCGACACCAAGGCGTTCGACTGGGGCGTCGCGACGTTCGCCAGCCGTGCTGCGGTGGTGAGCGGCAACGCCATTCACAAGGCGGCGGTGACGGTGCGGCAGAAGATTTTGGAAGCCGCGGCCAATATGCTCGAAGTCGACATCGACAGCATCGAGCTGCACGACTCCGCCGCCTGGATCAAGGGCTCGAACCGCTTCGTCCCGCTGGCCGCGATCGCGACCGCGAGCAATCCGTTGCGTTACGCCTTCAATGAAGCCGCGCAAGCCGCCACGCAATTTGCGCCTGCCAGCAAGCACGACGGGCCGCCGCTCGCGGAGGGCCAGGCGCCCGGCATCGAAGCCACCGAGTATTACAGCCCCCCGGCCTCGACCTGGGCCTATGGCGTTCATGCCGCCATCGTCGAGGTCGATCCGCAATTGTGCACGGTGAAACTCCGCAAATATGTCTGCATCCACGATTGCGGCAACATGATCAATCCGATGATCGTCGAAGGCCAGGTCTGCGGCGGCATTGCCCAAGGCATCGGCGGCGCGCTGTACGAGAAGCTCGAATATCAGCCCGACGGCAATCTCGCGAACGCCAGCCTGATGGATTTTCTGGTGCCCTACGCCACCGAAATCCCGCCGGTGTCGATCCTGCATCTGGAAACGCCGTCGCCGCTCAATCCGCTCGGCGTCAAGGGCGTCGGCGAAGCCGGCTGCATTGCGGTGGGCGCCGTGGTGGCGTCAGGCGTCGAAGATGCGCTCAAGCCGCTTGGGCCGGTCAAGCTCCGCCACGTGCCGCTGACGCCGCGCATGCTCAGCGAGGCGCTGGAAACGATCGGGCATTAGCCCTTCAGGCAATTCAGGCGGCGTTGCGCCCCAGCCTGCGGCCCTTCCATTCGGCGAGGATGTCGGCGGAATCGGCGACCAGGCCGAGATGCAGCGACACCATCGCCAGCGCCGCGTTTTCCAGATGGTCGTCGGTGCCGCGCACCAGATCGCGCGCGACAATGACGCGATAATTGTGATTGCTGGCGTCGAACGCGGTGTTGAGAATGCAGCAATCGGTGAAGCCGCCATCCAGCACGATGGCTTCGATGCGCATGTTGCGCAGCAGGAAATCCAGATCGGTCGGATAAAACGCCGAGAGCCGTTTCTTGGTCTCGACGATCAGGTCGTTCGGAGCGACGCGGGTCACAAACTCCGTCCACGGCGACCCTTCGATCGCATGTTCGTCACTGTTCGGTATTTCGCCGACATGGAGCGGAAAGGTCCGCCGCCACGCCGACGGGATGCCGGCAATATCATCGACGCCGCCGCGGCGGAGCACCGAGCGCACATGAATGATCGGAATGCCGAGCGCCCGTGCGCTGTCATGGAACGCATCGATCGGCGCGACAATGTCGCGCGCCCGCGGCGCCGGGCAGGGACAATCCGGCGATGCGTCGAGATGGCCGCGGTGCATGTCGATCGACACGATCGCGGTCTTGCCGGGATCGAGATAGTCGTCGAACAGGTCGCGGGTGTCGTGCGGCTTGCCGTAGACATAGTTACGCATGGGCTCCCTCCCTAGATCATGATCCGATCAAGTTGAATCGGATCATGATCGAGATTTTGCGTTGGAGCATGATCTTGTCCGAAAACCGGCTTCCACTTTTCGGGATCATGCTCTAGCTACGCTCTTCGCGAACGTGGGGCTGGCCGAGCGCTCCAGGCTCACTGCTGCCCAGGCGCTGGGTGATGCCGACCCACATCATCACGGCGATGGTAGCCAGATAGGGCGTCATCATCATCAGATATTGCGGCACGCGAATGCCGGCGGCAGCGATGTGCGGAATGATCGCCTCGATGCAGCCGAACAACAGCGCGCCGAACAATGCCGGCCATGGCGCCCAGCGCGCGAACACGACCAGCGCCACCGCGATCCAGCCGCGACCGCCGGTCATCCCGGTGACCCAGAGCTTGACATTGACCACCGAGATATAGCCGCCGGCCAGCCCGATCAGCGATGACCCCAGCACGATCGCCATCAGCCGATACCACGATACGCTGATGCCGGCGGCATCGGCCGCCGCCGGGTTTTCGCCGACCGCGCGGATGCGCAGGCCGGTCATGGTCGACGACAGCCACCAATTGACGACAAAGAAAATCACCACGGTCAGATAGACCACCGCATCCTGCGTGAAAAAGATGCGGCCGATCACCGGGATGTCGGAAAGCGGCCAGATCACGAGGTTGCCCAGGCCGGCGACCTGCTTGTTCTGCCAGTTGGTGATGGTGCCGATCAGGCCGGTGAGGCCCTGGCAGAAGAACACGATCGACAATCCGGCGATGACCTGATTGACCCGCAGAATGACCACCAGGCCGGCGAACAACAGCGACACGACGCTGGCCGATATCATCGCCACGATGAGCGCCACTTCAGGGTGGCCGCCGAGCGTGAGGCAGGTGCCGATGCCGGCGAGCGCGCCGACCAGCATCAAGCCTTCAGCCGTCAGGTTGAGAACGCCGGAGCGCTCGGAAATGATAAGCCCGAGCGCCGCGAGCGCGTAAGGCACGGCGTTCGATGGTGCACCTGCCAGCCAGTTGGTCAGGAATGCGATCACGGCGGCTCCCTACCGAATCAAGTGGATGCGGTGACGGATGAAAAATTCCGACGAGGCGACCGACATGACGATGATGGCTTCGATCATCTGCACCATGGTGAAGGGTATCTGATAGAACACCTGCAAGGTCTGGCCGATGATGAACAGGACGGCGATGAGAAAGCCGACGACGGCGACCACGATCGGATCGTTGCGCGACAGGAAGGCAATCAGCACGCCGGAAAAGACGTAGCCGCTTGCAAACGACTGCGTCAGCCGCCCTTCCTGGCTGGTGACATTGACGAAGCCGGCGAGGCCGGCGCAGGCGCCGGATAGGCCGACCGTCCATAGCGTCACCGTCAGAATTGGAATGCCGAGCACCCGCGCCATGTTCCGGTTGGCGCTGATGAGGCGCATATAGAAGCCCAGCCGGCTGAAATGCACGAGCCAAGCGGCAACGATGATGGTGACAATGGCGACGATCAGGCCGCTATTGATGCCGAAGCCGGTGTCGTAGAGCCGTTCGAACGGGCGATACGGCGTCGACTGCGGAAATGCCGACCGCGCGTCCTGCCAGGCGCCGTACAGCAAATGGTAGAGGAAATAGACGGCGACATAGTTGAGCAACAACGTGGCGATAATCTCGTTGACCCGGAAGCGGATCTTGAGGACGCCGGCGAGCAGGCACCATAGCGCTCCGCCGACGGCCGCCGCCACGCCCATGAGCAACAGCCGCGTCTGCGGCGGGCCGATCTCATAGACCGATACTCCGGTCGCGAAGATGCCGCCGAACAGCATCTGGCCTTCGAGGCCGAGATTCCAGAAGCCGATACGGAACGCGAGGCTCGCCGCCAGGCCGACCAGCATCAGCGGCGCCGCCTGGACCAGCACTGCGCGCAGGCTGTCGGCATTGAAGACGCCGACCAACTCGCCGGCGAGCTCGAGCGGCGAAATTCCTGCGACGGCGAGGACCGCAATCGAAATCGCCAGGCCGACCGCGAGCGAGCCGCCAAGAAACAGCGCCTGCTTCCACGCCGGCAAGCTTTGCCGCACGTCCAGGACGAGCCGGAGGCGGTTGGGACTGGTTTTGGCGCTGACGTAGGCTTTCGGGCTCAAGGCGGAAACATCATGCATGATCCACCATGGCGCGGCCAATAGCCTGACGGTCCGCCGGCCGCTCGAATTCGGCAACGATGCGGCCGCGCGTCATCACTCCGATCCGGTCGGACAGGCTCAAGACTTCGTCGAGATCCTCGCTGATCAGCACGACGGCGGCGCCGCGCTCACGCGCCGACAGTAGCCGCTGATGCACGGCGTTGCAGGCCCGGGCGTCCAGGCCACGGCTTGGACTATGGGCTACGACCACGGCTGGATGCCGCGAGAATTCGCGGGCGATAACCAGCTTCTGCGCGTTACCGCCGGACAGTAACGCCGCCTTCTGCTTGACGCTACGCACGCCCTGGACATCGTATTCGGCGATCGCCGTGGCGGTATCGCGTTGCATGGCCGAGCGATCAAGGAGGCCAAGCGGCCCGTAACGGCCGGAGCCGATCTCGGCGACCGCGAAATTGTCAGCGAGCGAAAGGCTGCCGGCGAGCGCGAACGAGTATCGATCCGCCGGGATCACCGCCACCGCGGCAATGCGGGTGTGCGACATCGGCGTGCGCGAAATGTCGCCGAGATTCTCCACCCAGATTTCGCCGCTGGTCGGTTCGCGGGCGCCCATCAGCGCTTCGGCGAGCTCGGTCTGGCCGTTGCCGCTGACGCCGGCGATCCCATAAATCTCCCCGGCGCGCACAAAGAACGTCGCTTCCTGCAGCGCCATGCCGCCGTCGGCGCGCGCGCAGGTCAGCGCGCCGACATTGAGGCGCGTCCCGGTGGTCTCGCTCTGCGCCCGCGCCGGTAGCGTCTCGGTCTCGCCGACCGTGAGCTGGGTGAGTTCGGCGGCGGTGGTCGTCGACGGATCGACCGTCGCCACCGTCTTGCCGCGGCGCATGATGGTGACGGCGTCGGCGTAGCGCTTCACTTCATTGAGCTTGTGGGTGATCAGGACCACCGCAGTGCCGGCGCGCGCCAGCCGCCGCGCGGTGGCGAGCAATTGCTCCGCCTCGGCGTCGGTCAGCACCGCGGTCGGTTCGTCGAGGATCAGGATTTTGGCACCGCCGACCAGCACCTTGACGATCTCGACTTGCTGCTGCTGCGCCACCGACAGCGTATCGACGCGGCGGTCGGGATCGAGCGTGAAACCAAGCTCGTCCGATTGTTTTTTGATCGCGGCGCGGATTTCCTTGATGCTGGCGCGGTAGGCCGACGTCCGATTGGCGAGCAGAATATTTTCGGCGACCGTGAACGGCATCACCAGCTTGAAATGCTGGTGCACCATGCCGATGCCGTAAGCGCGCGCCTCGGCGGGGCCGGACAGCGCGACCGGCGCGCCGTTGATAAAGATGTGGCCGGCCTCCGGTGCATAGAGGCCGGCCGCTACATTCATCAGCGAGGACTTGCCCGCTCCGTTTTCGCCGAGCAGGGCATGAACCTCGCCGGCCTTGCCGCTGAATTCCGCATCATCGAGAACGACGACCCCGTCAAAGGATTTGCGGATTCCCTTGAGAGCGAGGCTCGTCGTCATGAACGAAATCGGCGGCGGTTACTTTTGCGCGACGACGCCGGGCAGATACCAATCCATCTTCCACAGGCCCCCGTCGGGCAGCGTCTGGCCGGCGGCGACCACCTCCTTGCCCGACGTATCCTTCAGCGGGCCGGCAAAGATTTGCTTGCCGTCGATGATGGCCTGACGTTCCGCCATGACCTTGTCGACGACGTCCTTCGGCACGACGGCGTTGCAGCAAGCGATATCGGTGCCGCCTTCCTTGATGCCGGGGAAGGCGCCATACGGGTTGGGCTGCCAATTGCCGGCCTCGATCTTCTTCAGCTCGGGGATCAGGAACTTCTCCCAGGTCCAAATCGACGAGCACAGTGTGGCCTTGGGCGCGAATTCGCGCAGATCGCGATGGTGGCCGGTGCCGTAAACGCCGCGCTCCTGCGCGACCACCTGCGGGGTCGGCGTGTCGACGTGCTGGCCGATGACATCGATGCCCTGGTCGATCAGCGCAGATGCGGCGGCGCGCTCCTTGACCGGATCGTTCCACGAGCCGGTAAAGATGACCGTTACCGTCGCGTTGGGCTTCATTTTCTGGGCGCCGAGCTCATAGGCGTTGATGGTCCAGTTGACGACGCCGATCGGATGCGCGGCGACAAAGCCGAGCTTGCCGGTCTTCGACATCGCGCCGGCGACCATGCCGCACAGGTATTGGCTCTCATAGGTGCGGCCGTAGAACAATTCGAGGTTCGGGCCGTTAGTGGTACCCGAGGCGTTGAGGAACGCCACTTGCGGATATTTCTCCGACAATTCCTTGAACGTGTCCGAGTAACCGAACGCAGTGCCGACGACGATGTTGGAGCCGCGGCTGATGAAGGTTTCCGCCGCCGGTTTGATCTTGCCGGCCACCTCCGGGACGTTCTCGACGAACGGAATCTTCTGGCCGAGAGCCGCTTCCATTTTCGGGCGCGCTTCGTCGAACGCCTGCGTCCAGCCGCCGTCGGTCTTGTCGGCGAAGTACAGCATCGCGATTTTCGGTGGCGCCGACAGCGTGAACCCGGCGGCATAGGCGACACCTGTCCCCGCCAGCGCGACGGCCATTACAGATGGAACAACGAGTTTCCAGCGCATATCAGGTTTCCTTTTGCAGGTGCCTTACAGAACCTCTTTGCTGCTCGGTGAGTTGGCAAAGTTCGCCGGCCCCGGTGATAGTTGCAAAGAGTATCCGAATTGGCGCGCACATTGTTTAGTCACCCGTCGAGAAAATATTGGGCAAAAACATCGAGACTGGCAACAAACAACCGCGCCGTCCTGTTCGTTCAACTTCCTCCCACGGTTGTGGATTACGAACGCCGCGAGAAAATCGCCTTGGCGACGTCGCCGATCGCTTCGACGCTGTCGCCACAATCCGAGAAGCAGACGATGCGGCATGGACAAGCTTCCAATCCCTCGTAGCGCCAGGGAAACGCGCCGATCAGAAAACGCTGGTTCAGCACCTTCTCGACATCGCCGCCGACATTCTCCGCGTGGATCAGCCCTTCCGAGAAGGCGTAGCTGTGGAACGGAAAGATGTTCTCGGTGATGTGCCGGCCGGATTTTTTGTGGACGTAGCTGAACTCGCCGAAGAATTCTTCGCAGCTTTTGCCGACCTTCTGCTCGAAACGCTTGGCGAGGTCGGGACGCATCAGTCGGATCGAGGTGTTCATGGCATGATCGCCGGAGCCGCAATCGATGCCGAACCATTTGATCTTCTTCTTCAGCATCCATTCGAGCAGTTCGACTTTGCCGCCCGGATGCATGCAGAAATAACGCACCAGGTCCTGCTGCGGCTGGCCTTCCCAATAACGCTGCCAGCCGGTGTGAATGATCAGGATGTCGCCGTCCCTCACCTCGACCGGCGACGCTTCGATCATGGCCGGCGTGATCACCGCCCAGTCGTCCATGTGCGATGAGACGTCGACCACCGCGCCGGCGCCGACCAGAAAATCCAGCGGATAGGAGGCCATGTCGCCCATGCCGTCGGTGCCGTGCATGGCGCCGTCGATGTGGGTGCCGACGTGTAAAGCAGTGTCGATGCGCTGCGCGACGATCATCTTGGTCTGCAGGTTCTGCGCGTAATACATTTGGTTGCCGGCATAGCCGACCCAGCCGGGCGTATGCACGTTCATCAAATGACTGAGATCGACGATTTTCATCCGTCACCCTTGCCGGCTGTCGCAAAGAGACTAACTTGCAATTTGAAAAGCTTCAAATATTTTTAATGGGATTAATTTCCCTGGAAGGACGATCGGGAAGTGCGGCGCGGCTTTTTCGATTTATACTGGCGCGAGGTATCGCCCCATGATCTACCAAAACGGGCATCGTCGGAAGCCCAAGGCAAGGACCGCGACCAACACCCGATGGCTCGGCTAGGCGCGAAAAACGGCCGCAACGGAACGACCGAGGTACTGCGGGCCGTCGGCAAGAAGCTGCGGCTGCGGCGCGTCGAGCGCGGCTTCACGCTGCAGGCGGTGTCGGAACGGACCGGCGTTAGCGCCGCGATGCTTAGCCTGGTCGAGCGCGGCAAGGCGTCGCCTTCGGTCGGCACGCTGGTCGCCATCAATTCGCTGCTCAATCTGCACATTCCCGAGCTCCTTGGTAATACCGCTGGCAATCAGGACCTGGTCACACCGGCTGCCAAGCAAACCGTGGTCAAGCCGTTGCGCGGCGTCGTGCACCGCGTCGTCGCCGACGACCAGGCTCGCGGCCTGCAGATGACGCTCAATCAATATTCGCGCGGCGCCGCCAACAGCCCGGAGCCGATCACGCACGGCGGCTACGAATATGGCTACGTGCTCGACGGCGAGCTTGAGGTCACCGTCGACGGCGAAACGCATCTGCTTCGCGCCGGCGATCTGATCTCCTATTGGTCGTCGAAGCCGCACCGCATCGTCAATCGCGGCCCCAAGAAGGCGCGCGCGCTCTGGATCAACCTGCGTACGTCCTGACGGAATCCGACCCGGTGAAACCTGCGCCGTTTCGTTATCACGCGCCGAGGACTGTCGATGAGGCAGTCGCGAAGCTCGCCGAATTGAGCCCGCACGACGGCCGCGTGCTCGCCGGCGGGCAAAGCCTGGTGCCGATGATGGCGTTTCGCATGGCGCGGCCGGCACATCTGATCGACATCAACAACGTGGTCGGCCTCGATCGTCTCGCCGCCAAGGGCAATACGCTGTCGATTGCCGCTTGCGTCCGTCACGCGGCGTTCCATCGCCCGGTGGTTTCCGGGCCGACCGGAGCGCTCCTGAGCGACGTCGTCGCCAACATCGCCCATTACCCGATCCGGCTGCGCGGCACGTTTTGCGGCAGCCTGGCGCACGCCGATCCGGCGTCGGAATGGTGCCTGACCGCCGTCACGCTCGGCGCTGAGATTGTGGTGCTGAGTTCGCGCGGCCGCCGCGTCATCGCCGCTGATGATTTTTTCGAAGGCATGATGATGACCGCGCTCGCCGAGGACGAGTTGCTGAGCGAGGCGCAGCTGCCGCTTCTGGCGCCGGATACGCGCTTCGGCTTCTACGAATTCAGCCGCCGCGCCGGCGATTATGCGATCGCCATGGCGCTGGCCACCTTCCGCCTACAGGACGGCGTCATTGTCGAGCCGCGTCTGGGCGTCGGCGGCGCCGAAGGACGTCCGCGCCGGATGGCGCAGGCCGAAGCCGTGCTGGTTGGGCAAAAGCCCGGCGACGAGACTTTCCGTGCGGCGGCGGAAGCGGCCGCCGCGGCCGTCGATCCACTTGAAGACGTGCATGCCGACGCCGAATTCCGTCTCGATCTGGTGCGCGCCGTGACGCGGCGGGCGCTGGAGCGCGCGGCCGCATGAGCGCGCCGACCAAAGGTTCGGGCCTTGCCTGGGTGGGCCGTTCGCTGCGCCGCGTCGAAGACCCGGCCTTGCTGACCGGCCGCGGCCGGTTCACGGCTGACCTTCCGGCCGCGCATCGCGTGCGCTTTGTGCGCAGCGCCGTCGCCGCCGGCCGCATCGAGCAGGTCAACATCCCCGAGGGCGCCACCGTGCTCACCGCCGCCGATCTCGCGGCGGTGAAGCCGATCACGCCGGCCCTGCACAAATTCGGCTACGTGCCGATCGCGCAGCCGGTCCTGGCCTCCGGCTTTGTCAGATTTGTCGGTGAGCCCATCGCCGCCGCCGTCGCTGCGACCGAAGCGGAAGCCGAAGACATCGCCGACGGTGTCGTACTCGACATCAGCGAACTCGAGCCGGTGATCGATGCGCGCGCCGCGCTCGCCGACGGCGCGCCGCAGGTTCACGGTCAGGCGGCGCGCAATATCGTGGTTGAAGGCAAGATCGAGACGCCGGGCTTTGCGGCCGTGCGCGACTCTGCGTCCCGCCTTGTCGCCGTCGACATTCGCTCGCGGCGACAGAACGCGACGCCGCTCGAGGCGCGCGCCGGCCACGCCGTGTTCGATCCGATTTCGGGACGGGTGACGCTGACCTGCGCGACGCAAATGCCGCATCTGCTGCGCACCGGAATTGCCGACCTGATCGGCATGCCGGAAAGCGAGCTGCGCGTCATTGCGCCGGATGTCGGCGGCGGCTTCGGCCAGAAAATGTCGCTCGTTCCCGAGTATGTCGTTCTGGTCTGGCTGGCGCGAAAGCTCAAAAGCTCGGTCGCCTGGACCGAGGACCGCCGCGAAAATCTGATGGCGTCGTTTCACAGCCGCGATCAGCATATTCGCCTGCAAGGCGGGTTCGATGCCGGCGCGAAACTCGTAGCGCTGTCGGCCGAAGTGATCGCCAATGTCGGCGCCTATTCGTGCTATCCGACCACATGCGCAGTCGAGCCGCTGATGGCGATGGCCGAGCTGCCTGGCCCCTACGACCTGCGCGCCTATTCCTGCGTCGCCCGCGGCGTGCTGACCAATACCTGCCCGATGGCGCCCTATCGCGGCGTGTCGCGCCCGGTCATCACCATGGCGCTGGAGCGGTTGATGGACGCCGCCGCCGTGCAATTCGGCCTGGAGCCGGTCGAAATTCGCCGGCGCAATCTGATCACGAAATTTCCCTACACCTCGGCGACCGGCCTGGTGTTCGACGAAGCGAGCTATCGGCAGACGCTCGACATGGCAAGCGATGCGCTCGATGTGTCGGCATTTCGCCAACGCCAAAGGCAGGCGCGCGCGGAACGGCGCTATCTCGGCATTGGCTTTGCGAGCTTCTCCGAGCGTACCGGCTACGGCACGCCGGCCTTCGCTGCGCGTGGCATGGGCATCACGCCCGGCTGGGAGACGGTCGAGCTGACGATGGACCCCTCCGGGTATCTGGAACTGCGCATCGGCGCGAGCCCCCATGGTCAGGGCCTGCGCACCACGCTCGCCCAACTGGTCGCCGACGAGCTTGGCGTCTGCCCCGAACGCATCAAGGTGGTGCATGGCGACACCGACCGTACGCCCTATGGCTGGGGTACGTTCGCTAGCCGCTCGCTGGTCATCGCCGGCGGCGCCAGCGTGCTGGCGGCGCGCAAGGTGCATGCGAAGCTGAAAAAGATCGCCAGCCGTCTGCTTGAGGCGGCCGCCGACGATATCGTTCTGGAAAACGGCGCCGCGCGGGTGGCTGGCACCGATCGCGCGATGCCGATCGAGGATCTGGCGCGCGCGGCCTATCATCAGGTCCACTTGTTCAAGGGCGAGTTCGACCCGGGACTTTCGGAAAGCGCCACCTACGATCCGCCCGGCACCTTCTCGAATGCCTGTCATGCCGGTATTGTTGAAGTCGACGCCGATACCGGGCGGGTGACGATCGAGCGCTTCGTCGTCGCCGAAGATGCCGGCCGGCTAGTCAATCCTATGATCGTCGACGGCCAAGTGCTCGGCGGCGTCGCCCAGGGCATTGGCAATGCGCTTCTGGAAGAGATCGTCTACGACAACTCGGGCAACATGCTGACCGCGACGTTGGCGGATTTCTTGCCGCCGACCTGCCGCGAGATTCCGCCGATCGAGCTCCTGCATCTCGAAACCTTCAGCGACGCGACCATCACCAAATCGAAGGGGCTCGGCGAAGGCGGCGCCATCGGCGCGCCGGCGGCGATCCTCAACGCCATCAATGATGCGCTGACGCCCTTCGGCGTGAGCATCAACGAAATCCCCGCCTCGCCGCAACGCATCCGCGCAGCGTTGCGGCAGGCCGGAAAGCACTAACATGAGTGAGCGAACCGACATCACGCTGACCATCAACGGGAAGGCGCACGCGATCCGCGTCGAGCCGCGGCGCACTCTGGTCGACGCCATCCGCGAGGATTGCGGGCAAACCGGAACGCATATCGGCTGCGAGCACGGCGTCTGCGGCGCCTGCACGGTGCTGGTCGACGGTGCCCCGGTGCGCTCCTGCCTGATGTTCGCGGTGCAGGCGGACGGCAAGCAAATCCGCACCGTCGAAGGTTTGGCGAAGGGCGACGAACTCAACGCGTTGCAGCGCGCGTTCATGGACCATCACGGCCTGCAATGCGGCTTCTGCACGCCCGGCTTTCTGATGCTGATCACCGGCGTATTGGAGCGCGAGCCCGACATTAGCGACGACGGGCTACTCGACGTGCTGTCGTCAAATCTTTGCCGCTGCACCGGCTATCAGAACATCGTCAAAGCTGCGCGCGCGGTTGCCGGCGGGTTGCGGCAGCAGCGGACGGCGTGAGCGGAGCGTAGCGACCGACCGATGGCGCCCTCAGCCGCAAAGCCAAGAAAACGGTATATCGGGCAGTCGCTGACGCGCCTTGAGGACCGGCCGCTCTTGACCGGCCGCGGCCGCTTTGCCGCCGATATTTCGTTTCCGCAGCAGTTGCATATGCGCATCGTCCGTTCGAGCTTCGCGCATGGGCGGCTGCGCGCGATCAACGCTGACGCTGCGCTGGCATTGCCCGGCGTGCACGCGGTGTGGACGGCCGCCGACGTCGCCGACATTCCGCCGATCGATTTTCGTTTGAGCCGCATCGAGGGGCTGGAGCCGTATCGCCAGCGACTGTTTGCGACCAGTTTCGTCCGCTATGTCGGCGAACCGGTGGCTGCGGTTTTTGCCGACAATCCGTACCTCGCTGAAGATGCAGCCGAGCTTGTGACGCTCGACGTCGAGGAATTGCCCGCGATCCTGCATGCCGCCGACGAGCCCGGCGAGTTCGAGCCGGGCCGGTCGACCGAACCTGCGATCGTGCGCAAAGGCTATGGCGACGTCGACGCCGCTTTCCGCGCCGCGCACGCCGTCGTCGCGGCGACGCTGTCGACCGGGCGGCATTCCGGCGTGCCGCTCGAAACCCGCGGCGCGATCGCGCGCTACGACGCGGCGCGCGACGTGCTCGAGCTTCACGGCGCCGCCAAGGTGCCACACTGGAACAGGGATCAGATCGCGCGGATGCTCGGACGCCCGGCCGCGTCGGTTCAGCTCTACGAGGGACATGTCGGCGGCGGCTTTGGCATTCGCGGCGAGATTTATCCGGAGGATGTGCTGGTATGCGCTGCGACGTTGCGCCTGCAGCGGCCGGTGAAGTGGATTGAGGACCGCCGCGAGCATCTGATCGCCGCCAATCATTCGCGCCAGCAGCAGCATCACGTGCGCGCCGCGATCGACAAAGACGGCCGCATCCTCGCGCTCGCCGACGAGATGTTCCACGATCAGGGCGCCTATATGCGCACCCATGCGGCCACGGTCCCTGATCTGGCCGCGGCGATGCTGCCGGGCCCTTATCGCATTCCCGCCTATCGCGCCAATGCGCATATCCGCCTGACCAACAAGACGCCATGCGGCACTTACCGCGCGCCGGGCCGGTTCGAGAGCACATTCGTGCGCGAGCGGCTCATGGACGCCATCGCCGCCAAACTCGGCCTCGACCCGATCGAGGTGCGGCGCCGCAATCTGATCGGCAGCGATGAGATGCCATACGAGCGTCCGCTCGACACGCTCGGCACGCATATCGTCCTCGATTCCGGCGACTATGCCGGCCTGCTCGACAAGGCGTTGGCCGCGGTCGACTGGGCGCAGCTGCGCCCGACGCTGGCGGCGCGCCGAGCCGCCGGCGAAATGGTTGGCGCCGGTTTCGCGCTGTTCGTCGAGAAGAGCGGACTGGGACCTTTTGATCTCGTGAAAATCGACGTCGATGCCGACGGCATGGTGGACGTGGTGTCGGGATCGGCTTCAGTCGGCCAGGGCATGGAGACCGTGATCGCGCAAATCTGCGCCGAAACGCTGGGCATCGACTACCGCAGGATCCGCGTCACCCATGGGCAGACGGACAAAATCGAAAAAGGCATGGGCGCTTTCGCTTCCCGCGTCACAGTGATGACCGGGGAGGCGACGCGCCTTGCGGCCACCGCGGTCAGGACCAAAGCGATCGAAGTGGCGTCCGAACTGCTGCAGACGCCGGCCGAGCAGCTCGAAGTCGTGGACGGTGAAGTGGTGCGCAGCGATGCGGCGCCGGGCCCCTCGGTCGGTCTCGGCGCCATTGCGCGTGCGCTGACGCTCAACTCACCGTTACGCCACGGCCGCACGCCCGGGCTTTCGGCGGAGGGGTGGTTCCACAGCAATCACATGAACTATCCTTACGGCGTGCACATTGCCGTGACCAAAATCGACCAGGACACCGGCGCGGTCGATATCGAGCGCTATCTGGTCGCCTACGACGTCGGCAAAGCGGTCAATCCGATGCTGATCGAGGGGCAGATCGTCGGCGGCTGCGCGCAGGGCATCGGCGGCACTTTGTTGGAAGAATTTCTGTACGACGAACGCGGTGAACCGCTGTCGGTGACGTTCGCCGACTATTTGATGCCGACCGTCCGTGAGATGCCGACGGTCGACGTGCTGATCTGCGAGGATGCGCCGAGCCCGCTCAATCCGCTGGGGCTGAAAGGCGCCGGCGAAGGCGGCGCCAACGCGGTCGGCGCCGCGATCTCAGCCGCCATCGATGACGCGCTCGGCACGCCCGGCGCCGTCACCGAGCTACCGATCACTCCGCAGCGGCTGCGGCGATTGATCCGCCGCGCCATTGCGTGCGATCAGCAACCCAACAATACCAGGTGACAGGGAGGGAAGGATGGACCTCAAGCTGCAAGGCAAGACGGCACTCGTAACTGGCGGCAGCGAAGGCATCGGCAAAGGCATTGCGCTGGCGCTGGCCAAGGAAGGTGTCGACCTTGCCATCTGCGCGCGCCGTAAGGAGCCGCTTGAGGCGGCAGCCAAGGAAATCGCCCGCGCCACCAACCGCAAGGTCGTTGCTATCGCCGCCGACTTGCGCAAAGACGCCGACGCCAAGAATTTCATCGAGGAGAGCCACAAAGCGCTCGGCCGCGTCGACATCATGGTCAACAATGCCGGCTCGGCCGCCGGCGGCGTCATCGAGCATCTGACCGAGGACGACTGGGAGAAAGGCCTGCAGCTCAAATTCATGGGCTATGTGCGCTGCCTGCGCTATGCCCTGCCAATCATGGTCAAGCAGGGCGGCGGCCGGGTGGTGAACCTGATCGGCAATGACGGCGTGAAGCCGTCCTATTGGGAAATCTGCCCGGGTGCCGCCAATGCCGCCGGACAAAATCTGACGATGTCGCTCGCCGGCCAATACGGCAAGAACGGCATCAGCTTTGTCGCCGTCAATCCGGGCCCGGTGCGCACCGAGCGCTGGGCCGGCCTGGTCAAGGCGATGTCGCGCGACATGAAGATTTCGTATGAAGAAGCCGACACGCTGGCGCCGGCCTCGATCCCGATGGGTCGCATCGCCGAGGTCGATGAGGTCGCCAACCTCGTGGTGATGCTGGCGTCGCCGCTGATGCAGATGGTCAACGGCACCATGATCGAAATCGACGGCGGCCAGGACAAGCCGTTGATGGATCGTTTCCGCGACAAAAACCGGTAGTCATTCCGGGGCACGCCGATACGCGTGAGCCCGGAATCCATAACCGCCGCCGGCGCATGTTCTGCCCGATCTGGGGTTATGGATTCCGGACAGCCGCTGACGCGGCTTCCGGAATGACGAAAGAATTCTCAGGCGATATCACTCGAACTCGATCTTCTTGACGCCGGCCTTGGTCATGTCTTCCCACGCCTTGGCGACCGAGCCGTTGATATCGATGCCGCGGCAGGCGTCGTCGACGACATAGACGTTGAGGCCGGCGTTGCGGGCGTCCATCGCCGTCCAGGCGACGCAGAAGTCGGTGGCGAGGCCGGTGACGAACACCGTATCGATCTTGCGCTCCTTCAGATAGCCGGCCAGGCCCGTGCGTGTCTCCTTGTCGGCTTCCAGGAACGCCGAGTAGCTGTCGACGTCGTTATGGTAACCCTTGCGGATGATCAGCTCCGCGTGGGGAATATTGATATCCTTGGCGATATGGGCGCCGTCGGTGCCCTGTACGCAATGGTCGGGCCACAGCACCTGGTTGCCGTAGGGCAGCTTGATGACCTCGAACGGCTTCTTGCCTTCATGGCTGGAAGCGAACGAGATGTGGTGCGCGGTGTGCCAATCCTGGGTCATCACCACGTTCTCGAAGCTCTTGGCGATGCGGTTGATCACCGGGATCACCTGATCGCCGTCCTTCACCGCCAGGCTGCCGCCGGGCAGGAAGCAGTTCTGCACGTCGACCACGATCAGCGCGCTTGACGCATTCGGTTTGATCTTATCGGCGGCAAACGCCATGTTGACACGTCCGAAAACCGCAGGAGCCAGCGCCAGGCCGGCAAGACCGAACATTACTTCGCGCCTTTGCAGGTGTCTCATACTTGCCTCCCTCCGGTGGTCTCTTAGCAATTGGTCCAATTGAAGCGCCAATTTACGTCTTTTGGCAATATCTGAGAATTTTCGACGGCAGCCCGGCGGGCTTTACCGCATATTAATGCCGATCAGCGTCCTCTTATTGGTATGAGCACGACTATTGGCGTGAGCACGGCCGCCAACGACAAAGAGCGGCCGACGCCCTGCCCGAAATGCCGTTCCGACATGGTCGACGTGGCCATCACGCCGCATCCGCTGATCCCGCAGATGCGGCGACACACCTTCGTCTGTTACACCTGCAACCAGACCAGAACGTACATGCTGCAGGCGGAGTAAAATGCCCTTGGCGAGCGGCTTCGCTTCGCAGCGCTAGCCTCGCCTGGGTCGGCGGACCGCTCTGACCACCGCGCTGTCGCCGCCGCCGCAGAAGAACCGATCGCCGCCATCGGCCTCGAGCCCCGACACGGCTGTTCCAGGCGGCATTTCGAGGCTCTCCAGAACCTCTCCGGTTTGAGGATCGACTCGCCGCACATCGCTCTCGTCACCTTCCCAGGTGCCGTGCCAGAGCTCGCCATCGCTCCACGTGACCCCGGTGACGAAGCGGTTGGACTCGATGGTGCGGAGAATCGCGCCGGTCTCGGGATCGATTTGATGGATCTTGCGGTCCCGATACTGCCCGACCCAGAGCGTCCCTTCGGCCCATGCGAGCCCGGAATCACCGCCGCCGCCGGGCGCCGGGATGGTGGCGACCACCCGGCCGGTGTTCGGATCAATTTTCTGGATGCGCTCCTCGGCGATCTGATAGAGGTGCCGGCCGTCGAAGGCCGTTCCGGCATGCGCGGCGACATCGATCGAGCGCACCGCCTTGCCGCTCGCCGGATCGAACGCGTTCAACTTGTCGCCACAGGCAAACCAGACGTGCTCATTGTCATAGGTGACACCACCCACACTGTCGACACCCGGAAAGGGTCCGTACTCACGGAGGATTTCTGCTTTTGATCGTTTCATGATTCTGTCCCGGTCGCTCGGTCATCGGTTCATGCTCCGACCCTAGCTGCTCGGCAGCGGCGCCGGGAGTAACAAGGTGGTCGTGAATCCCGGCACCGGCGGGGTCATCCAACGACGCGCTCGCCCGTGACCAAACGACTGCACCTTGCCTTGCGCTGAAAGCTCGTCGAGCGCGCGCTGCACGGTGCGCTGGCTCGCCGAGAGCGCCAACGCGAGCGCCGAGCTCGACCACGATTCGCCGTCGGCGAGAAAAGCGAGCACCGTCGCATGCTCCTCTTCGACCGGCCGCGCCAGCACGACCACCTCGCGCCCGCGGCGCGGCACCAGCGCAAACCCTTGCTTCGTGGCGCTCACGCCGGCCAGCGTCCGCAGCAACCTGCGAAGCCGCCCGACTTCGACCCGCAGCCGCGCGCGATGCGATTCATCGGCGTGCTTGCCGCCGAATGCGCGGACGATGAGCGCTGCCCGCGGCACGTCCGCGGGCCACGCTTCGCCCAGCGCGCGCGCCAGCGCGAACAACACCGGACGCGTCGCGAGCGACACGACCGTGCCGGCGTCACGCACGACATGACGGCACGCGTCGACGACGAGTGCCTTCGACCCCAGCAACGCTTCAACATCCTCGAGCAGGAGCGGTCGCTCGTCGCCCCGTACGATCAGGCGTGCCGCAGGCGTGTTCAGCACAACGGACGCGCTTTCGACCTCCGCCATCAGCGCCGGGATAGCTGCCTCGTGCGCCGCGCGCTCGGCGCGAGCGAGCGCAGCACGCGCGGTCTTCGTCCGCAGCCGCCGTATCGCGATCCCCGCAACGACAAGCTCGTGGACGGCCCGCAACGCCGGCGGCAGGGGCGCGGGGTCGAGCGCGGCGAGTGCACGCTCGGCATGATCGAGGCGCCCGATCAGGAGGAGGCGCCGGACTTCGAGATGGCGCGCATGCGCGGCGTTCACCCGGTCGCCGTGCGCTTCGAGCGTCGCCCGCGCTGCGTCGAGCGCTTTGGCGGGCCAGCCGAGGTCGCGTGAGACCAGCGCGATCTCGGCCTCAGCGACCACACACCTGGCGCGGGCGACGGCCTCTTTCGGACCGAAGGCGCGCTCCGCCTTTCGCAGCAGCGCCTTGGCCCGCACCAGATCGCCGAGCCGCGCCATCGCGATGCCGCGAAGCGCGAGCGCCGGCGCGTCGTCGCGCAACGCGACCCGATTCAGTGCGCCGAGCGGATCACCCGCCGCAAGCGCCCGCGCCGCCGCCGTGATCAGCGAGTCCATCGGAATCGCGCCACACTTGTCACTCTCACCTCCGACGGCCGGCGACTAAATCCATCGCACGACCACCAAACAAGGATGTTCCGTGGGAACCAAACAGCCGATGAATGGCGCCCGACGGAGGAGCGTAACGACATACCCGATCAAAGGAGAGCAACGATGATCGACGACAAGAGGGGCGAACAGCCCGTCATGCGCACGCCGCCGGTCGTGTCGCCGGAAGCCTGGGAGGCGGCGCGCCAACAGATGCTGATGAAGGAAAAGGCCCTGATGCGGGCCCACGACGCCTTGGCCGCCGAACGTCGGCGGATGCCGTGGATGGCCGTCGAGAAGGGGTACGAATTCGAAGGGCCCAACGGCAAGGCAAGCCTGCTCGACCTGTTCGAGGGCCGTCGGCAGTTGATTGTCTACCGGGCGTTCTTCGAGCCCGGGGTGTACGGCTGGCCCGAGCACGCCTGCCGAGGCTGCTCGCTCGGCGCCGATCAGGTCGCCCACCTAGCCCATCTGAACGCCCGTGATAGCACGCTTGCTTACGCCTCGCGTGCGCCGCAGGCGGACATCAGGCGCCTGAAGGCGCGGATGGGCTGGGAGATGCCCTGGTACACGATCACCGATAGCTTTGACGCGGATTTCGGCGTGGATGAGTGGCACGGCCATAACGTGTTCTTCCGCGACGGCGAGCGAGTGTTCCGAACCTACTTCATCAACAATCGCGGCGACGAGGCGATCGGGACTACCTGGAGCTACCTCGACATCAGCCCGCTCGGCCGCCAGGAGGTTTGGGAGGACTCGCCCGAGGGCTACCCCCAGAGCCCGCCCTACAAGTGGTGGAATTGGCACGACAACTACGCCGCCGAGGCCTCGCCTGTCCCGAAGTGGGTCGAGGTGTCCGACGCTGGCGAAGCCGCTTTCCGAAAGCGCGGCGCGGAGAACGGCGAAAGACATCATGAGACATGAACCAGGCGCCCCCAAAATACTCGACCGGGCCACCTTTCAGGCCGAAGTGGACGCGTTGCGGATACGGCAGAAGGCGCACACGCGCGCAGGCGACGCGATCGCGGCAGCCCCGCGGCGCCTGCCCACGCGCCGAAATGACCTCCAATATGAATGATCTCAAATATGACTGTCTCAATCGACCGTGATGTCACCCCGTGTCAGGAACGGTTCAAGGCAAGCCCCGACCATTGGCTATCGCTCGCGGCCACGCCGAGCTTTGCATTCATGGCCGCTCTCACGGGCATCCTCGAGAGTGGCGCACACGAAATGTTGTGCTCCGCCGCGACGCATACGTCACTGCTGAGCGGAATGGTCCCGATGTACTTGCTGATGAGCGCGTTCCATTCGGCGCCGTGGCTCAAACTCGTCTCTAGGCAGCGAAGCGACGCCCTCCGGCCCTGATCCGACCTTTGCTTGTTCTGGCTGAGGCAGCGATCGGGCTGCCGAAGCGCGCAGTTCTCAAGGGCTTGGCGGTCCCGGCAAAACTCGAACAAATTACTAAGAACAATGCTTTGAGCGAAGGTGAGGGCCTAAAACTGCGTTTGAGGTGTAAAAGGGATCGTGCGTCATCCCCTCACCGATCGAAAAGGAGGCATGACGGAACCGAAAGTGGACCAGGAATTAATTGGTAACGGCGCGATTGAGCGCTTTTGCGCACCGCCGCCGGTCAACAGATCGATCCGGAAACGGCTGAGGTGGCCGCGATGAGTGGTGAGGCCACAACTCCACCGATCAACTGCTCCGCCGCGGCTCAACGCATGCGCGCTCACCGTGATCGGCGGCGAAAAGGACTCCGCTGTATCAGGATCGAGTTACGCGAAACGGAGGTCGACGTTCTTATTCGCAAAGGGAGCTACTCAGACCTGATGCGCGTAACGACTTAAACGCAGTCGTCAAGGCTCTGTACGACCACCTCGATGCCACGCTCGGTGCGTGAACGCGATGCGTAACAGGGCAAGTGGGCGTGATGCTCCGAAAACTCCTGCGCCGAACCGATCTGTCCGAAAAATATCGCGGGAATATAATAAAATACTGGGTCAGCTAAAGAGCAGAACACAAGCAAAACCGTAGTTTCTGCCTGTGAGGGCGATTTGCAGCACCTGCATTTGCCAATTGATTTCGATCAATCTGAAGGGGAGACTTGATGGCTCGACCGAGGTCTAGGTGGTCGCACGACGTGCAAGTTCTGTACTTCGATTGACGTGCGCCAGTGGCAGCGCAAAGGTCTGCTATACCTGGTCAACAATTTTCGTGGTCATGGACGCGCGGCGGGGAGCCGGTCGGGAACATCACCGTCCGTGTCGAAACTCCGATGATGTCCTAAGTTATCGGTCCTGCCGTCTGGGCTTTAGCGAGTGGAAATCCATTCAGCAACGGGTGCCGATCAGATTGACGGCTTGCCACTTCGGTGGTGTACGCCCTTGGTTCGTCTGTCCGGCCCATTGCAATGGCCGCTACTGCGGGCGCCGGGCCGCCATCCTTTATTGCGCTGGCGAACTATTTGCCTGTCGTCGGTGCTATGGCTTGTCCTATGCGAGCCAACAGCAGACGGCGCTGGATCGCGGCTTAGAACAGGCGCGGAAGATCAGGATGAGACTGGGCGGCAGCGCCGACTTGCTTGAGCCGTTTCCAGCAAGGCCAAAGGGAATGCACAGGCGAACCTTCTCGCGGCTTCGGGCCCGAGCGGAAACAGCGATGTCCGGTAGATGAAGTTAGTAGGGTAGTGACTTTTACACGATCCTTATTGCGAACTGTGTCAATCAGTGCCACGCGCACAAATGCGTTTGTGTCAAACAGTGCCAGCGTCGTAGGGTGGACAGGGTTCTTCGCCGCTCAATCCTTGAGCGGTGCGCCGTCCAGCCTTCGCCCGTTCGACCGTGACGAGAACGGTAAAGCCCTTCTTCTCGGGGTCGCGGTCCTTCTCCGGCTGGACAAGGCGCTTCCACACCTCCTCGGTGACGCGACTTCTGTGAGCGTCCGGTTTGTGACGTGAGTCACTTCGCGCACATTCGCCGTTCGGCATGTTATGGAATAAAGCCCGACAGGGCGGCCGCCATCCCCCAATGTCCCCAGCGGCCCAGTCCCAAGAGCCTAAGTTGAGGATTTATGAACCCCGAGCGCGTTCTCCCCGCTCGGGTTCTTTTGTCATGCTTGGGGCAACCCGCCGGATGGCGGCGAGCATCGCCACAATGGCGAGCCGATATCGGATGTTCACTTGCGCGCTTAGGGCTCTTGTGAATCGATCAATACAAAGGCGATGCGGCACGGCTCTTTGCCATGGTTGAGCCAGGCGTGGTTAGTCGCCTGCTGGACCACTACGTCGCCGGCCTTTAGATGGACAGTGCCCGTGTCGAGCATCATGTCAATCTCGCCCGCCATGATGATCGCATAATCGACGGTACGGGTGCGGTGCATCAGCGGGTTGCTCGGGGGCATCCCGCGCTTCGGTGCATCTGCACGTACAACATTCATCATCGTGTTAATGTCGAGCTGTCTACCTCCGGCCCCACCGGCGGAAAGTCGACGACCAGCAGGTACGTGCCGCCATTCGAGGGCGCAAAGCCCTTCCTCGCCCCGGCGCGATCGGCGTCCACGAGAAGTCGGCCGGCCCCTTCTCGGTCACCCATAACGAGGCCACGCCCTCACCGGCCCCTCCAATCTTGAGTGGAACCTTGCCGTCGTACAGAGCGGCAGATTTGTTGCTCTTGTCGAGCGTGGTGACGACGCGGTGAATCTCTTTGTCCTGCGCGAATGATGGCGCGGCGCTCAGCAACGCCATGGTCAGCCCGACCAGCAATGCGAAGCGACTGGTAGCTTTCTGCATCTATTCCTCCCTGCATTGTCTTTTTGTCGAACTAGCCCGGTTTGCCCCGCTGCCTGTTCGATCGAGCGTCATTGTGACGATTTCGGCGGAATGGACGACTGAGATTCGAGAGTGGATAACTGCTCGGACCTATGCGAGGTGCTACTTCGTGGTAACGGCGGGCAAGTCCTCCAGGCTGGGAAGGAATACGGTCAGCAAGCCGATCATCGGCAGGAACGAACACACCCGATAGACGAACTCTATGGTGGTCCAGTCGGCAAGCTCACCCAACACGGCGGCACCGATACCGCCATCCCGAAGGCAAGCCCAAAGAAAAGCCCCGAGACCATACCGACCCGGCCCGGCATTAGCTCTTGACCGTAGACAACAATCGCCGAGAACGCGGACGACAATACTAACCCGGTGAAAATGCTGAGAATGAGGGTAGCCGTCAGGCCGACATAGGGCAGCACGAGCGTAAAAGGCAGGACTCCAACGATTGATACCGAAATTACCCTCTTTCGACCGAACCTATCGCCGACCGGCCCACCGATGGACACCCCAACCGCAGCAGCGGCAAGAAAGACAAAGAGATAGATTTGTGCCGTCTCGGTCGCCAAATTGAAGCGATGCATCTTTCGCGCCGGGCGTTCTAGCGAAGGATGGCTCCCGTTTGCCTCCGCGCCACTCGCTGATAGGTTTGTGTGTACCGCATCATTCCCCCCCCCAGCGGCACCCCTGTGGACTTATTGGCGGCCACTGCTTAGTCAGGGCGGGCACCTTCCCAGTCGCCGAGTTTCCGACCAGAAATGTATGATGAAGCACGCTTCGGTTTCTTTGGCGATCCGAACAGCCCGTTGCGAATCAAGGATGATGCGACGGCGGAGGAGTTACGGGCAGAGGTTATGCGTCACACCGCCCGGCTGACGGATGCCGGGATGATTGATCTTGAGGCGTTGCCGGCCCCGAAGGGTAGAATAGCTCAGCCGATACCCAGCGTCGATCAATCAGGCATCAACGGGGAGTGACTAAGTACACGATCCTTTTAGCGAACTGTGTCAATCGGTGCCACGCAACGCAATCTGTTTGTGTCAAACAGTGCCGGCGTCGATCAGTGCCAAAGCCGATGTATGAAACCGTCCCGCCCCGGTGGCGGACTAGTGGCACTGTTTCAGCAAGCTGACACCTCTAACGGTTAACGGCGCTGAGTTTGGACAGAAAAAATCGCCGCACATTGCTTCGCGAGGCGGCGAAACATGTCGGTGACAAATACACAGATGTGGTCCTCGACAGTTTGTACGTAATCGAATGCTCGAGCAGCATTTCTTCATTCGGGCGGAGGCGGGAGTGAGTCGCCCTTTCGACGGTATGAGCGAAGCCGCGTAAACGGCACTAAGACAGTTGGCGAAGCTCACCGCCTCTATTGTCGGGCCTTGAATGCCTTCGCGAGCGGAAGCGGCGAGTGCCGCCAGGACCGCCAACATCACGCGATACGCGAGCCAGCCGACGTGATTTTCGGCACTTCTGCCGCAAGTAGCCTGCCTGGCGGCCGATAACGTGTGAAGTGCCGCGAGATCGTTGAAAGTTCAATCTGCTTCAATCATTTTGTTTGACCCTTTGTAGAGATCGGGGAATGATTTTGACCGAATGGTTTTGTAGGACAAGCGATGGGGAAGTGTAAGTACAGTTCGGCAAGAAGCTCGTATATCGATGCATTTGGTGGAATGGCTATTCTGGCAGTGATGTTTCACCATTTTTTTTTGTGCGTTTATCGCAGTTTTCGACATTTGCAGAAACCAGCTTGTTCGGTTTTTCGCCATTGGCGTTTAATAATGGATGGCTGGGGGTGAATCTTTTTTCTTCTTAGTGGTCTAGTGCTCTACCGCTCAAAGATGGCGACTTGGTTCGAGTTATCGCTGCGTTTTATGTGGCGCGATGTCTGCAACTCTGGCCACTCTACATGTTCGTGATCTTGTGCGTTACGTTGATCAAACATTACGGAGTAACGTCGTTTGTAAAGAGCAATCTGCTTCTGCTATTTGAGATACACAATGTGATTACAACGTACTGGGCACCACAATGGATACTTTGGGTGCTTTGGTACGCGGTGTTGAATGCTTCGGCACTGCTCCTTTCCTGTTGATTGCCGAGCAATTTTGGGGTTTTGGCGGGTGTTTACCTCTATCGTGGTGTTAGCTTTTTTCTACCAAATCCTAGGGGACATGCATGGTATGCGCTTCACCTGACTTCCAAGACCCCTTTCTCAATCCGCTAAAAGACAACATCCTCGGACGACTTGATGATTTCGTAGTGGGAATGGCCGCCGGAAAGCTGATATTCGAACGAAGGGACTTCTCTGGGTCTATGCTGTTCTGGGGATTATAGGCCTATTGTTGGTGGGAAACTCATGGGCTTATCTGGCCTACGAACCCCGGACGTTCTTTGGATCAGTGATCGCCTCTTGTAACAACATCGTACTTTCCCTTTCTTTTTGCGCCATTATTATTTCGCTGAAAGGTGCAGCAATCTGGCAGAGCCGAATTTTGGCTCCAATCGAATTTGCCGGAGTGACTTGCTATTCGGCGTACATGGTGCACGGAATTTTCGTTCAGTACGCGATTTGCGTATGACGGATGTGACGCGATGGAGACAGGCGCGTTGAAGTTTGCTCTTAGTGTGGCAATTCGCACTTTCAGCGATCACGTTCACGTTTGTGGAGGCGCCTGGAATTAGGCTTACGCGGGGTTAGTTCAGAGATGCACAGTAAGTTGGAACATAGTGTGAACGACGAAAAAGGTAATAAAGCTGGGCTGGCTCTAGAGCGTCGCGGCTAACAGTGTAGAAGGCGGAAAGGCGTAGCGAAGAGCAATTGGCAAACGATCTTGGCCGTGGACACCGACCGCCGCGCGACCCTTGAGCCTACAGCGCACCGCCGACAGCGAGAACTCACCGGGAACCAATGTTCAAGGGCGGACTTTTGTCTACGGGCGGACTTTTCTCTCTCGATTAAGGGGGACTCAAAGGCGGGGAAGGCGGGGCTTGTAACCAAATTATCCGGCCCCACAAAGGATTTGCGGTTCCCGCGCACAATAGCCGCAACTTCGTCTTTCTTGTAGTGCAGCCGGTGCGATGTTAAGTGGGGTAGGTACTCTAGCATTGGTGTCTGTGGACGTGTTGAGCTTTCCTGCACTGTCTATAGGCTCGCCTTGCCTAACACCCAAGAATGCTGCTGCACCGGATGGTGCGCGCTGTTCTCAAATCGCGCGAGCCGTTCATTTCATGATTGCGTCCATCACACTGGTTTGTTGCCGTTAGGCTTGGTGACCATGAGTGTTGCATCGCCGGAACTCAATACACGGATCGGTTCCTGAGGCGCGCAATGAGCGACGACGTTCTCATCCGGGCGGAGGGCGTCTCCAGGAAGTTCTGCCGCGATCTGAAGCGTTCGCTCTGGTACGGCGTGCAGGACACGCTCGGCGATCTCGTTGGCCTCGACAGCGCCGCACGCCGCTTCGGCGCAGACGAGTTCTGGGCGGTCGATGACGTCTCGTTCGAGCTCAGGCGCGGCGAATGCCTGGGCCTGATCGGCGGCAACGGCGCCGGCAAGACCACGCTGCTCAAGATGCTGAACGGCCTGATCAAGCCCGACCGTGGGCGGATCGAGATGCGCGGTCGCGTGGGCGCACTGATCGCGCTCGGCGCCGGGTTCAACCCGGTGCTGACCGGCCGCGAGAACATCTATGTCAACGGCGCGGTGCTCGGGCTCAGCAAGCGGGAGATCGACGCCAAGTACGACGAGATCGTCGACTTCGCGGACATCGGCGAATTCATCGACGCGCCGGTGCAGAGCTACAGCTCGGGGATGCAGGTGAGGCTGGGTTTCGCGGTGGCCGTCGCCGTGCGGCCCGACATCCTGCTGCTCGACGAGGTCCTGGCGGTGGGCGACGTCAACTTTCAAGCGAAATGCTTCAACACCCTCGCCAGCTTCCGCAGACAGGGCACAGCCTTCATGCTCGTCTCGCACAACATGCACATGATGGCCGCTACAGCCAGAAAGTGTTATATGTTAGAGATGGCAGAGTTGCTAAGCAGGAGATGTATTGTGGATGTGCTTTTAAGTAGAATGCAGGTGCGGACGGTGTTGATTTTACTAAGATGCAATGGGTGGAGATGTTTGAATAAGGGAAATTAAGATTTATAGGAGAGTAATTTATAAACTTAAGAGAAGAAAGAGTATATAAGATAAAAGAAGGAGAAGATATAAGATTGAAAATAAAATAAGAAAGGAGTGATATATTATTAAAGAAAGAAATACTAAAAGTATTTATAAGAGATGAAGAGGAAAAAATTTATAAGGGTAATAATGTAAAATAGGGAGGTAACTTTGATATATTGTTTGAAAGTGGATAATTATGTGTTAATTTTAGATATATTATAGAAAAAGTGGATTATATTGTTTTTTTTGTAGCAATTCTAAATTAGAAGATTGGAGAGATGTTAGATTGGAAGAGAAATATAAGATAGCAAATAAAAAGGAGTTAGATTAATAATGGAAAGCTGTATAAAAAAGAAAATAGAATAAAAAAAGAAGTGTAGCTTAGATTAAGACTGTTAAATAGGTTAGAAAATGGCTGAGATTGCTAACTAAAAGTATATTTTAAGTATAAATAGTAGTTTAGTTAGTAGGATGAGGAAAGAGAGTGGTATATGTGAAGATATGAGAGAGAAGGGAAGAGGGAGATAAGAGATAAAATATGTGATAAAGAGAGATGAAACATATAAGTTTAGAATATAGAAGAATGGCAGAGAACTTATAAAGTAAAAATAGGGAGAAATAAGAATGGATATAAGGAGAAGAAGATATATAATGGAGTAGAAGTAGTAATGAGAGCTGAATGAGAAAGGTTTATAGAATATATAGAAATAAAAGAAAGAAATGTTTTAGAAATATAGGGGTAATTATGGGGCTATATGAGGTTAGAAAACTATAGGTATGTGGATTGCGAAGAATTTGATATTTGCAGTAATGTACTATGAAAGTGATAAGATCTAATCATTGCAGAGAAAGTATTAGAACATCTGCTATGGAGTATAGTGCTGAGAGAAACGTTTGTAGTATGCTATATGACGGTGGGTGTTTTTCGATCAAAACACTTTTTATAGTAAGCATTCAAGATTATATAGTAGATGCAAAAAAAAAAAAAAAAAAAAAAAAAAAAAAAAAAAAAAAAAAAAAAAAAAAAAAAAAAAAAAAAAAAAAAAAAAAAAAAAAAAAAAAAAAAAAAAAAAAAAAAAAAAAAAAAAAAAAAAAAAAAAAAAAAAAAAAAAAAAAAAAAAAAAAAAAAAAAAAAAAAAAAAAAAAAAAAAAAAAAAAAAAAAAAAAAAAAAAAAAAAAAAAAAAAAAAAAAAAAAAAAAAAAAAAAAAAAAAAAAAAAAAAAAAAAAAAAAAAAAAAAAAAAAAAAAAAAAAAAAAAAAAAAAAAAAAAAAAAAAAAAAAAAAAAAAAAAAAAAAAAAAAAAAAAAAAAAAAAAAAAAAAAAAAAAAAAAAAAAAAAAAAAAAAAAAAAAAAAAAAAAAAAAAAAAAAAAAAAAAAAAAAAAAAAAAAAAAAAAAAAAAAAAAAAAAAAAAAAAAAAAAAAAAAAAAAAAAAAAAAAAAAAAAAAAAAAAAAAAAAAAAAAAAAAAAAAAAAAAAAAAAAAAAAAAAAAAAAAAAAAAAAAAAAAAAAAAAAAAAAAAAAAAAAAAAAAAAAAAAAAAAAAAAAAAAAAAAAAAAAAAAAAAAAAAAAAAAAAAAAAGAGCATAGACCGGTCGAAATCGGCAGCGGCTTTAAAAGCGAAAAAAAAAAAAAAAAAAAAAAAAAAAAAAAAAAAAAAAAAAAAAAAAAAAAAAAAAAAAAAAAAAAAAAAAAAAAAAAAAATTTCATGTGCACGAATATCAACCGGAGGAATTGGAAGAACTTTTGACAATCAACTTTTATGTTGAGGAAGTCCTCAGTCGACAAGTCGAACATCTAACAATACAATACGTAAAATGCCGGAAAAAGCATGACTAATAGCTGGTCCTCTCGAGCGATTAAGTTTCTTGATTTACTTCACGACTGCGTTTCTGGTGGCTCTATTATTAGTGCGAGGTGGCAATGTCACCTTATACGGGACATGTTATGCCGCGCTGGGAAAAGATTACCTTCTCGGAAATGTAATTCTTCCGGAGTTCACGCGGGATTTTATAGGCCGATGCCGATAGATTTACGACTCTGGCTTGATGATAGGCTCTGAGGTGAGAACCTGGTACGAGGAGGATGGGGCTGTCCACGATAGAGAGCACCAGCTTCTTCATCTCACGTGTGCCGCACTCGCCGCATGCCAACATTTTGATTTGCGAACCAACTACGACATTGGCGCAGCGCATCGCTTTTGCGAACCAGCTTATCTGGAAGGGTGGTTGGGTCGGCGCAATTTTAGGTATGCTTGGATAGAGGGAAACAACATCTTATTTGTCGGACAACGCTTTTACAGTTGAGAGATGTCGAGGCGAACGCGACAGCGCAGGACGCCTTGGACCTTTGATTTGACTGGCTGGATGCCGACATCGAGCACAAGACCGGCTTGTGGGGAACAAATGGTTATAGCGGTACTGATGAGGGTGTTTACGGAGGATACCACCAGCTTTTGATATATTTCCACGAGGATCGTGTGATCAGAAATCCGCGCGGTCTCGTCGATACTGTATTGGGCCTGCAACACCGCGATGGTGGTTTTGCACTCTGGGGAAACGGAGGAGCCTGCGAAGATGTTGATTGCGTCGATATTCTCGTGAATTTTTATAAGCGATTTGACTACCGCCGGGCCGAGATACGACATTTGTTAGGTAAATGTGTGAATTATATATCGAAGACACAAAACAGTGACGGCGGTTTTCCGTATAACAAAGACATGCCCCACAGCATGATGCTAATCCCAGATACGAAAGCTGCTGCAAATACGTCAACTGCATTTGCGACGTGGTTTCGTATCCACACTCTAGCACTGTCCGCCGAGATTATTCCGGAGCATCCGAGGCTCGAAGGAATGAAATTCAAGTTTAGCAAGTGCGTCAGTATGGGTTGGCATGCAAGCCCTCAATCGTGGAAACTGCATGTTAGCAACGATCAAGCAATTCGTGAAATTTCACTGGTTGCTCAAGACCACGTTGCTCAGTTGAAATGGAACGCACGTCGAACGGGGGAAGGATTTTGCGCCGGTTGGGCCTGTACTGAGTACTCGCATAACCGCCACTCGTACTGATCGCAAGACGGCAACCGTCCCCGCGGATCGAGATCAGGTGACGCAAGCATTCGGCGGCTTTCAGCCGAACGAGGTTCGGCGATTGCGACCCTCCAGCTTCGGTCCCACGGAAGGTCTCATCCAACGGCTGGCACTTCCGTTGGAATTCCTCCGCCCCTCGCTTCTCATGGCCCTAGCCGCCCAGGGGTTCGTGCTGAAAAAACAGATTTCATATTTTCGCCAGAATGAAGCTCTTGCCGTAGGGGCCGAACACGTGCAAGTCCTGCGGAATAATATTCCGATTCTACTAGCCACTCCCGCCACGCTCGTTGGACGCCTTTATTGGGATCGCCGCGAAAGCAATACCAATCATCGAACATGATAATAGTTCCAGTTGAGACGATATCCGTTAGAAAATCGAGCACCGGAACCGTCGAAGCGTAGAGATCGGCGTCCACATAAACCAGGGACGCAACGGTAAGTCGCCGATTGTCCTTTAGCTCAGGCACCAGGGATTTATCGAACCATCCTGAAACGATCTCGATGCGGCGCATATCAACGTTTTCGCGCCGCAGCGTTTCTTGGAAGGTGTCCATGTCGCACGCAAACTGTCCAGCATGAAATTCTCCGCCCAAATCCAGACCCGTAAGCTGCGGAAGCCCTTCGAAGGAATCAAACGCCCAAAATCGCATAAATGGCATAGCCGCACTTGCTCGTCGGTATGCGTGAACAAAAGTTTCGCCACGGTATACCCCAAATTCAAGATAATCGCCGAGCAACGACCCAGGACGACCAATTTGGTCCGTCTTCATTGCCTCGCGAGTGTTGTGCTGCACGATAGCAACAGCGTTGTCTATCATCGTGCGGCGGGGAGCAATGGTATTAACCGGTGCAAACTCGGTGACTGAGCGCAGATAGTGCTCAGGAACAGGCCCCAAGAGGCGCCAAGCATGCTTTCTAACCCAAAGGACAAATCGGGGGTCAACTTTCACAAGGGGGCCTCGTCGCTGATCGGCTGTCGCGGTCACCAATTGTTTTGTGACCGGCGTGATGCTGGCGATCCATCCATCTGTATGACCGACAGAATGAGGGCGCCCATATTAGCCAACCGAGATAATCGGCAAATGGCGGACAATTTGGCTCGCGAGATTCAGCTTTTGCCATGAAAGCGCGGATAAAAGAAACATCCTTGTACGTCGGTTGCGAAAAACTTCTGCTTGCAGCTTCCAGCTAATATTTGCGTGACCGCGCCAAAGTGTTTGGGCGACTTATCGGGAACCTCCCCAATTGGAACCCCTCCAATACCCCACGCTGCAAATCTAGAAAACCTAATCAAGAGGCCGAAACCGACCAGCCGCGCTCACGGCGGCCGCGCCGGCGACGCCCGTCCCAATCGTCGCCAGACGCTAAGAAACGAAACCAACACGACACTGATTGGCACCGCCAACTTAGCACAGCCGGAATGAACGACCCTTGCACTGATTGACACTGGTGGATGGCGGCTGTTAGTCTACTCCGCTTACAGTCACGAGAAGGAGGCCGTCGCGGCAGACTGCACGCGCCAGCGCCACTAGGTTGCGCTGAAATTTGGCCCGCTAAGACCGCAGCAGAAAACGGCCTGCCGTCGATGACGGGTCATAACTCCAGCAGATAGGGGACCTGGTTGATTACTCGGCCCAGCGGTCGGCGGCCATCCGAAATGGTATCGCGCCTTGCCTAAAGAACTGCCGCGAAAACAAAAGCCGAAACTGACCCTAGCTCCTTATCCGAAAATAATTGATTTCGGATGGGCCGGGTGCGACATTGCCACCCATGAGGAGAAATCACCGAATGAAACGCGCAGCCCTATACGTCCGTGTCAGTACGGACCGGCAGACAGTGGAAAATCAAATTGCCCAACTCACAGAGATTGCCAAAGGTAGAGGGTGGGAGATAGTCCAGACCTTTAGCGATGCGGGGATAAGCGGAGGTAAGGGCCGAAAAGAGCGTCCGGGTTTCGATGAAATGCTGAAGCAGGCTCAGCGGCATCGATTTGATGTTGTGATGGCGTGGGCTATTGATCGAATAGGGCGCTCATTGATTGACCTGCTTGGAACGATCCAGCATCTAGAGGCGTGCGGAGTTGATCTGTACTCGATCAGCAGGCGATCGACACTACGACACCGGCGGGGAAGCTCATGTTTCAGGTGACTGGCGCTTTCGCCGAGTTTGAGCGCTCACTGATGCGCCAGCGTATCCATGCGGGTCTGCAGCGCGCTGTGGCTAATGGCAAGACGCTAGGGCGGCCCCTGAATGATCCTGAAGCCATCGACAAAGCCCGTCAGGGACTTGCGAAGGGGACTGGGCATCAATAAGGTCGCGAGGCAAGTTGGTCTGTCCAACTCTACCATTGCCCGTCTTAAGGCTGAAATGGTTGCCTCGGCATAGGAATACATTTGGTCCGCGTCTCGCCGAGGACTCCACGCAGGGTGCTACTTGGACCCGCCCCGCTGTTTCAACATTATTTAGTGGGCGACGAGGTAATACATCTCCCTGGACCGCGAAAACGCACTTAGCGATGCATCGGACTAACGGTTGCCACCCGGCTTGCCACTTCTGAGTGGATCACAATGGCTTCGCGAAAGCTAAACACCGACGATGCCCTAGATATCGAAGTTCCAGGTTCGCCTAATTTTGAACCCCACATCGATAGATTGCTGAAAGAAGGCAATATCGCCGTGACAGCCGCGGCCCAATCCGCACTTAACATTCACCTAAAGCTTGCTTGGCTTGAGAGTGACATGGAGCAGGAAGAAAAGAGGGCGGCTCCGGCTGCGCTTTTTAAGCAACTCGATGCCAGCGTTCGAAAAACAGAAGGGCTCCTGAGGCGAATCCGAAAATACCCGCGTACCGAGGTTATTGGAAACGATATGTGCGAGGTTGGGGATGGCGCCGTGGACGTGGCAACGGCCCGAGAAATGATCTTCGGGAAAACATTGAGAGTTGAGCATGAGGTTCCTGTCACGGCTAAAGGGAAAAGCGATGGAGCAGCCGGCAAAGCCGTGAAGCGCAAGAAAACACGATCAAGGCAAACTGAAATCAACGATAAATTCGTAGTTATGATGAGCAGATTTCGGATGCTGGCGAGATTGCGCCTGGACATCGCCAAGAGACAACCCAGGAGGCAAAGAGGAAACCAACCTGAGCGCGACAAATCATATATCGTCGCTCACGCGGCTTGGTTTTTTAGACAATATTCAAGTGAGAGACCAACAGCTTACCCCAATGGACCATTTGCCAAATTTTGCAGAAGCTTTTACGTGATTGTCACGCGCTCTCGCCTAAGTCGACGCGGCCTAGAGAAGACAATCAGAGCAGAAATCGGCACACCAACCTTCACGACCCAATCGCGTTGAAAAGACTTTTTAGGGTCATCGAACGAGGACCTATGTAACGGCTGTTTTGGTGCGAACCAATGGAGCCGAGAGGATGAAAGTTGGAAGATACGCACGGTCGGAAAAGGATTCGATTGTCGGCTGGCGCACGAAAAACCAACCTTACATCGCAGGGTCTTCTGAAAATCCTGCGGCGTACTGGGTAGCGCTATCAGAGATGATGGTCGGTGGTATATCGATCCGTCCGTTATCGATGAAATCGCGACAGCCAAGCGAGTGTTAGGATTTGATCGCACCAAAGGGTCAAAACGGAAGAAAAAGCCGCCGATCGGTGGAAGACCGTTGTTCGGCACCGAGTAGATCGGGTGGCACGAATATTAGAAGAAGGGCTGCTGTAGTTCGCCGGGTAAGCGAACGTACCCGGCCGACACCATGATCGAGATGTGGCGGCCACGCACCGTTGAATGGGCATTGCGCGATCGGCTAGGCGCGGACATCGACGGCGAGACAGCCCCGCGCTGCGCTAAGGATAGGGTGCCGAGTTGTTCTCCGGCCACCACCCCAGCCGGGGATGTGTCATGAGTGGTCTTCCAGCGCCGCTCCCAATCAACCAAGTCCTGCGCGCACGACACCCACTAAAGCGGGAGGCGTTCCAGACTTCCCGCTTGTTCGACTTTTGCTCAGAGCGCGAGTTGGTGAAGCAGATCGGGCATCCCGTTGATCGGTGGCCGCTCGTCATTCTCAAGGAACTGTTGGACAACGCCATCGACGCTGCGGAGGAAGTCGGTACAGCGCCGGTAACGCGAGGTCGCCTCGGCGCCGTTGCTGCCATCGTGATTGACGGGGAGACGGCCTCGCGCCGCGCCAAGAACGGCTCGCCTGTTGCGATCAAGCTTGTGGCAGTACGGAGCACCTTGGCCCCACGCGCTCGCCCATACCGGGGAATACCGGGCACCAATCGAGAGCGGCACAATGATTTCGGGCGAACGCATTGATTTCGCAACTTTAATGGAACCAGTTGCGCTCAAATTATTGGGCGAGCCAAACGCTAGGTTATCCAGCCCGCCCGCTGATGTTCGGTTTGGCAACCGCGGATCGACTGCTGTCGATTACCGCAGTGGCAAATGGTTTGATCATGAAAATCAGATCGGCGGCGGTGTACTTGATTTGATCGCACACAAGACTGGCCGAAACCGAGGCGAAGCGTTGGCGTGGCTAAAGACGGAGGGGCTTTCTCCATGCGACGCAAGTTACTCCAGCAGGGTCTCATCTCAAAAGCGTGTGGCTCCTGACTTGCTGAGCATCTACTCGTACACAGATGAAGGCGGAGCGCCGTTGTTCGAAGTTGTCCGTTATGTACCCAAGAATTTTAGGCAACGCCGAATGGGAGAAAGCCCTGGGAAGTGGATCTGAAATTTAGATGGCGTCCGCCCGGTGCCGTATTGCTTGCCGGAGCTCCTAACTTCCGTGCGAGAAAAGCGAACAGTTTTGCTGTGTGAAGGTGAGAAAGACGCCGACAATGTTCGAGCGCTGGGCTTCGCGGCAACCACTGCTGTAGGTGGAGCAAATAAGTGGCAAGCTTCATATAACGAGTTCTTTCGCTCAGCCGATGTTGTTCTGTTGCCTCACAACGATGATGCCGGTCGTTCTCATCGCGACAAACTCGGTGCCGCGCTTCATGGCATTGCTTCACGGGTTCGCGTGCTCGAAATCGCAGCCGTGTGGCCGTCCTGTCCGGAAAAGGGTGGCGATATTAGTAACTGGATTGAAGCCGGCGGTACGGCCGAAAAGCTCAAATCGTTAATTGATGCCGCGCCCGATTGGTCCGCTTATCCAACACGTCTTCGTCCGCTGGACTTGAAGAAGTTTCTACAGCTCGCAATCAAACCGCGTGGGATGGTAATTGAACCAATAATCCCGGAGAAAGGGCTGGCGATGCTCTATGCCGCCCGAGGCACTGGTAAAACTCACATAGCGCTTGGGATCGCTTTCGCCGTCGCCACAGGGACAAGGTTCTTGAAATGGAGCGCACCCAGATCGCGTCGAGTGCTCCTAATCGACGGCGAAATGCCGGCCGCCGCGCTTCAGGAACGCCTAGCAAGTATCATCGCCGGATCGCCGAACGCAGATCTTAAATCAGAAAACATCATGATACTCGCCGGCGACCTCATCGAGGCTGGCGGCATTGGCAATCTAGCCGCACCGGAGGTGCAAAGCGAGCTTGACCCGTGGCTTGAAGGAATTGAGTTTCTAAAAGACAATCTTTCGAGCCTTACCGCCGTCATTCGCGACAACGATGCTGAGAGCTGGGGACCTATCCAAGAATGGCTCCTCAAGTTACGTCGCCGTGGAATTTCGGTGTTGATCGTGCATCACGCCGGCAAGGATGGTCAGCAACGCGGTACAAGCCGAAGGGAAGACGTACTCGACACCAGCATTTCGTTGCGGCGTTCAACAGACTATTCCCCCACTGATGGCGCAAAATTCGAGGTTCACCTGGAAAAGACCCGCGGGTTCTCCGGAGATTTGGCGAAGCCGTTCGAGGCCAAACTTGAAATGCGGGACGGCTCTGCGACCTGGACCATACGCGAGCTTGAGGATGCCAACCGCTCGCGCGTGCAGGCCCTCCTAGATGACGGTCTAACCGTGAGAGAGATTGCCGACGAAACCGGCATTCCCAAATCGACTGTCCATAGAATCAAAAAAGCCATCCAAGCGACGGGGGGCGATCGTGCCGACTGACCCCGACCTGCTCTTACTGGCGAAAGGTGTGCTCGCAAGAAACCGCCAATTGTCGTGGGACGGCGCTTGGGACAAGCGCGAGACAGACGCCAAAATCCTGTCCCGCGGGACCGATAGCAGTGGGACGGATAATATTGTTGTAAATCAATCTGATGACCCCTTTGTCCCACTGTCCCAGCCCCTAGGGGACGGGACCTCGGGACAGACAGAAATTTCTGGGACGGAGCTTGGGACAAGCGGGCCTTATGGGGACGTTTTTGGGGCCCTCTGCGACAAATGTCCCGAGCACGTCGAGCCAGCACGATGGCAAGAGGCGGTCGAAGACGGGCGGCAGTTTCTCGCTTCATGGGGTGCCCAGGCTCATACGCTCGGCTGGACCGCGCGTGACCTGTTTGGCTTACATATGCCGCCCGAGCGGCCGGCCGCCAACTATAGTCGTCTCTCCCGCTATGACGAGACGGGCGTGGTCTGGCTGCTGCGCGGACACCCCGTTATCGCCCTGACGGAAACGATTGCGGCCATTCAGGGCGCAACTGCCGTCGTCGCGTATCGCAAGCTAAACAAGCCGGCACTAGGCCCGCTGGGCGATAGCCTGAACGATATGGGAGCGGCGACATGAGCGGCCGCAGGTCTCGCGATAAAAGCGCTTGCACCGACCGCGCTGCAGTGCGCCTACCGCAAGCACAGGGCCACGCGACGCAGGGTAGTCGGGCTTGGTGCGCCGCCTCAGACATTGCCGCGCTGATCGGTGACCAGCACTTGATTGTCCTCCGCATGTCGCTTGCGGCACAGGTTACCAAGAGGGCGATATGAGCAATCGTCCCGCAAGGATCAGCCAAGCCGAGATTGAGCGCGCAATCCGCGCTGCGAGGAAAGCCGGCGCCACCGAGGTCGAGGTGAAGATGGGCGACGGTGTATCGATCCGCATTCCCCTGATGCCCGATCGGCCGGTTGCCGAAAGCGAGGAGATTGTCCTCTAATGGAGGCCATGCCCCGCCCTCGCCCCCCTCGCTTACAAAGGCAGATAACGCGCCACGGGAAGACCGCTTGGTATGTGCGCGTCGGCCGAGGCCCCCGTATTCGAATCCGCAGCGCGTTTGGCACACCGGAGTTCGATGCGGAGTACCAAGCGGCAATCGCCGGTGTGCCCGCGCGGCAGACTTTTAAGCCCGCCCAAGCCATAACCGGCAGCTTGGCGTGGCTGATCGAGCGCTATCGCGAAACGGGAGAGTGGACCAGATTGTCGCTGGCGACGCGACGCCTGCGCGAGAACATCTTCAGACACGTCGTTGATTCCGCCGGCATCCAGCCCGCCGCCAAGATCACTAGTGCCACAATCATGGCGGCGCGCGATCGTCGCACACCGATCCAGGCCAAGCACTTTATGAGCGCGATGCGTGGCCTTTTTAGATGGGCGTTCCGGGCAAAGCTCATTAAATCTGATCCGACCGGCGGCGTCTCCGATCTGCCTCTGCCAAGAAGTGATGGTCATTTGCCCTGGTCTGACGACGACGTGACCGCTTTCGAGTCGCGTTGGCCAATTGGGACGCGACAGCGAGTCTGGTTTGACCTTCTCGCCTACACAGGTCTACGCCGTGGCGATGCCGTGCGCCTTGGCCGCCAACATGTGCGGAACGGACTCGCGACCATCAAAACGGAGAAGACCGGTGTTGTGGTCATCCTGCCGATCTTGGCGACGCTTGCTAAAACTCTATCAGCAGGACCCTGCGGCGACCTAACGTTCATAGCCGGCAAGAATGGCCGTCCGCTTACCAAGGAATCCTTCGGCAACCTATTTCGCCAAGCCTGTCGAGAGGCCGGCCTAGTCAATCGTTCATCGCACGGACTGCGCAAAGCTGCTGCGACACGAGCCGCAGAGCATGGCGCAACCGAAGCCGAGCTAGAGGCGATCTTCGGCTGGTCTGGCGGGCGCATGGCATCGCTCTACACTCGCACCGCCAATCGGCAGCGGCTCTCGATCGCGGCTATGAGTAAACTTGAGAACGATCGGGGAACTTCTATGCCCTCACCTGCGAGTAAGGTGAGGGCGTCAGAGCAAAAGGAATAATAAAAACAAGCGATTTTTTTGAGTGGCGGTCCCGGCAAGACTCGAACTTGCGACCTTCGGTTTAGGAAACCGCTGCTCTATCCGGCTGAGCTACGGGACCAACTGCGTGCTTCGCGTCGGCACATTATCGTGATCCCGTCCGCCCGCTCAAGGCTTGCCATGCTTTCGCCGTCGCCTCAACGCGCCGCCTACGCGGCAGCGGCCGGCACTTCGTCGGTCACCACCTTGAACCCGGCCAGTGTGCACGGTCCGAACATAGTCGAGATCGCGACGTCGGTGGCGTCGCGGCCGCGCGCCATCAGGATGCGGCCGATGCGCGGGGTGTTGTGCCGGGCATCGAACGTGTACCAGCGGTCGCCGAGAAAAACCTCGAACCAGGCGGAAAAATCCATCGGCGTCTCCTCGGGCGGCACGCCGATATCGCCAAGATAGCCGGTGCAATAACGCGCCGGGATGTTCATGCAGCGGCACAGCGTGATCGCAAGATGCGCGAAGTCGCGGCAGACGCCGCGGCGCTCGGCATGGGCATCCCAGGCGGTCTTGGTCGGATTGGCGTGCTGATAGCCGAATTCCATGCGATCGTAGACGTAATCGCAGATCGCCTGCACCAGCGGCCAGCCTTTCGGAACATTGCCGAACTGGGCCCACGCGACCTGGATAAAGCGGTCGGTTTCGCAATAGCGGCTGCCGAGCAGATAAACCAGCGTTTCGACCGGCAATTTTTCCAGCGCGTGCTGTTTGGCATTCGGCGCCACTTCGTCGGGTACCCCCGAATCATTGATCAAAAAATCCGTCGACAGGATGATGCGGCCCGCCGGCGCGTGGAGCACGTGACAGATGTTGCCGAAGCCGTCGTGATAGGTGTTGGCGGCAATCGCCGGATTAAGCCGCAACCAGTCCGGCGTGATCAGATCCGGCGTGCGCGAGGGATGCACGCTCAGCATCACGATCATCGGCGTCGGTTGCGGACAGTCATAGGCGATTTCGTAGCCGGCGCGGATTTTCATCTAACACTCGATTTTGAGGTGCGCTGGTTTCAGGCGCCGTGGCATCCTCGTTGCGCGCTCATGCGTCTTTTTCATGCATTTATTGGGCCAAAGATTGCACATATTTGTTGGTACTTAAGACCCGATGACCGAGATTACCAAGCCAATGCTGGCGGCTGACGAGCCGTTGCCCGTTGCGATTTACAACGCCAGCGGCGCATCACCGCTTTTGCTGGTCGCCGATCATGCCGGCAATGCCACGCCCCGCGCGCTCGGCCGGCTCGGCGTCGCCGCGCCGGAATGGCAGCGCCACATCGCCTTCGACATCGGCATCGCCGGCGTCGGCCGGATACTGGCCGACGCGCTCGATGCGACTCTGATTCAACAAAACTACTCGCGGCTGGTGATCGACTGCAACCGGCCGCCCGGGGCGCCGACGTCGATCCCGGAAATCAGCGAACTGACGCCAATCCCCGGCAATGTCGGCCTGAGCGAAGCGCAAAAAGAAGCGCGCGCCCACGAGATTTTCCGACCCTATCACGCCCGCATCGCGGCCGAGCTCGAACACCGCCGGGTTGCCGGCCGAACCACAGCGCTAATCGCACTGCACAGCTTTACGCCCGTGTTTAAAGGCGTCTCGCGCGCGTGGCATGTTGCGCTCCTTTACAATCGCGATGTGCGCTTGGCCCATCGCCTGCTCGCGCTCCTGCGCGAGGTGCCCGATCTCGTCGTCGGCGATAACCAGCCATATTTCGTCAGCGACACGACCGACTACACCATCCCAGTGCACGGCGAGCGCCGCGGCTTGCCGCACGCGCTGATCGAAATCCGCCAGGATTTAATCGCCGACGACAGCGGGCAGCGAAAATGGGCCGGCATTCTCGCGCGGCTGTTGCCGCAGGCTTATGCAGATTTGACTGCGAGCAATCGGACCGGGCCGCAGTGACGCCGCCGGCGACCCGCCAAACGGCAACGGCGTGGCCACAAGACCAAAGGCGCAGGCGTTTCAGCCCACGCTCTCGTCGATCAGCCCTTCCACCTCGACATGGACGCGCTCGCCGAGGGCGGCGTGATGTCCCTGCCCCGACGCCAACAGCATGCGCGCTTGGTCGGCGCTTTCGGCCTCCACCCACCATTGCTCGGCGCGCGTCACCAGCATGGTAGCGTGGAAAACCTTCGGCTCCGGCTGCGGTTTGAGTTTGCGAGCGGCGGCGGACATTTCAATTCCCGGCATACGAATCGATGTTGCAATTACTTTACCCTAAAAAAGCATTGCGCGGAACAAATCGGAAACGGACAACGCTTCGCGCCTCCACGTAGAAGGCGGAACGCGGTATTATCCATATCGTTGTCAAAACACCGGTTTCGCAGGAGTAGCTCGTGGCCCCACGCGCGTATTGGAAAGGCTATTTGCGGCTTTCGCTGGTTACTTGTCCGATCGCGCTCTATCCGGCGACGTCCGAGCGGGAGAAGGTCAGCTTCAACCAGATCAACAAGGAAACCGGCAATCGCATCCGCTACCGCAAGGTCGATGCCGACACCGGCGAGGAAGTGCCGTCGGAAAACATCATCAAGGGCTACGAGGTCGCCAAGGGCGAATACGTCGAGATCTCCGACCAAGAGCTTAAATCGGTGGCGCTGGACAGCACCAAGACCATCGAAATCGACGAGTTCGTGCCGCGCGACGAGATCGACGAACTCTACAACATCCGTCCGTATTACATGGCGCCCGACGGCAATGTCGGCGAGGACGCCTTTGTCGTCATCCGCAACGTCATCGAGCAGATGAAGATGGTCGCGATCGGCCGCGTGGTGCTGACCAGCCGCGAGCACGTCATCGCCATCGTGCCGCGCGGCAAGGGTTTGATGGGCACGCTGCTGCGCTTTCCCTACGAGGTGCGCAACTCGGCCGAATATTTCGACGACATCCCCGACGTCAAGCTGACCAAGGACATGATGGATTTGGCCCGCCACATCGTCGAGACCAAGCGCGGGCATTTCAAGCCGGAGGCGTTCGAGGATCATTACGAGCACGCGCTCAAGGAATTGATCGAGAAGAAGGCCAAGGGCGAGAAGATCGAAGCGCCGAAGCACGAGCCGAGCGGCAAGGTCATCAATCTCATGGATGCGCTGCGACGCTCGGTGCAGGCCGAGAAGGCGACCGCCCGCCCCGAGCCTGCCGCTACGCGTGCGAAAAAAGGCCGCAAGGCCAGCGGGCAGAAGGAAATGCTTTTGCCGATCCAGGGCAAAAAGGCTGCTCAAGCTGAAACGGCGAAAGCTGAGAACGGCAAAACCCGCGCTGCCGCCAAGCACCGCAAGGCGGGATAGGGCTTTTGCGGGCGGGGCCGACGCGAGCCATCGCCCCTGCGATACCGCCGCAGTGCTGCCGTAATCCCGCCCTTCGCTAGCGGCCGATGCGCGGGTGGGACGGCGTTTTCGCCGCGGCATTTGCCGCCGGTTTTGCCGTGACATGCGGATGTTTCGGCGCGACGGCGCAGGAACAGCCGCGGCCGGCGTCGGTCTGCAGCGGTGAGACGATCGCGCAAGGGAGCGCAAGCCGCACCATCGATGGCCGCAGCTTCGTCCTGGACGATGGCCGCGAAGTCCGGCTCGCCGCCATCGAAGTGCCGCCGCTGCCGCTGCCGCAGGAATCCGACCCGGCGCCCGGCGGCGCCGCGTCGCGCGATGCACTGGACGCTTTATTGCTGGGCGCCCTAGTCACGCTCAAGCAAGCCGAACCGCAGAAGATGGACCGATATGGCCGCTTGGTCGCTTACGCTTTTGTCCGCCACGGCGACGTGGAGCATCTCGTGCAGGCGGATTTGGTGGGTGCCGGCTATGCGCGCGTCGCGGCGAGGGTTGGGAACCTGGCCTGCGCTACGGAACTTTTAAGCCGCGAACTTGCCGCCCGAGCCGCCAAGCTTGGCCTGTGGGCCAGTTCGTATTATGACTTGCTGCGCGCCGACAACCCCACCGATGTGCTGGCCGAACAAGGTCACTTTGCGCTGGTAGAGGGTAAGGTGCTCTCGGTGCGCGAGAGCGGCGCCACGATCTATGTGAACTTCGGACGGCGGTGGACCGAGGATTTCACCGTTACGATCTTGAAGCGAAATGAGCGTAATTTTACGGCTGCCGGTCTCGAACCAAAGACGCTCGCCGGCCGCCAGATACGGGTTCGCGGTTGGATCGAAGAGCGCGGGGGCCCTTGGATCGAAGCGACCCGACCGGAGCAGATCGAGTTCGCTGATCGTAAGTGAGTGCGCTGGCGGGGCGGCGAGTATTGGTGACCGACTGGGATGCGGGTGTGAGCAATTCGGGACCCTTTAATTCGGGACCTGCGGGCACCGCGGGGCGTCGGCTTGCCCATGCCGGTATCGCCCTGCTCGCGCTCGCATTGGCCGCTTGCACCGCATCTCCGCCATCTGGCGGGTCGCAAGTCGCGTTGTCCCCGCCGCCTAAGCCGCCCGAGATGTCCGATATTTCGCCCGCGGCGTTGCGCGAACATCAGCGCATCATTTCGGCCTATGGCGGCGTCTACAACGATCCCAAGCTGCAAGCGACGCTCGAGCAGACTGTCGAACGCCTGGTGGCGTCATCGGAGCGGCCCGACCTCCACTACAAGGTCACGATGCTCAATTCGCAATCGATCAACGCCTTCGCGCTGCCGACCGGCCAGCTGTACGTGACCCGCGGGCTGGTCGCGCTCGCCAACGACAAGTCCGAGCTGGCGTCGGTGCTGGCGCACGAAATGGGCCACGTCGTCGCCCGCCATGCCGCCATTCGCGAAGAGCAGGCGAAGCAGGCCGCTTTGGTCGGCCGCGTCGTCAGCGACGTGATCAGCGATCCGGAAGTCGGCGCGCTGGCGCTCGCCAAGTCGAAGCTGGCGCTGGCGAGCTTCTCGCGCGCCCAGGAATTCGAGGCCGACGCCATCGGCATCGGCATTGCTTCGCGCGCCGGCTACGATCCATACGGCGCCGTGCGCTTCCTCACCTCGATGGAGCACAATTCCGAGCTCAAGCCGCAGCAGAACGGCGCGCCGATCGACCCGCGCGCGCCGGATTTCCTGTCGTCGCACCCGGCAACGCCCGAGCGGATTTCGAATGCGACCGCCAATGCCCGCCAATATAGCGGCCCGACCACGACCGGCTCGGTCATCGGGCGCGACAAGAACGCCTATCTCAGCGGCATCAATGGCATCGTGTTCGGCGAAGACCCCAGCGAAGGCTTTGTTCGCGGCCGGCGCTTCCTGCATCCGCGGCTCGGCTTCACCTTCACCGCACCCGAGGGCTTCAATCTCGACAACACCGCGCAGGCCGTGCTCGGCGTCAAGCATGGCGGCGGCCAGGCGGTCCGGCTCGACGTCGTGCGGGTGCCGGCCGAGCAGACGCTGGCCGCTTATCTGACGTCCGGCTGGATCGAGAATATCGATCCGAGCACGGTAGAAGACGTCACCATCAACGGCTTTGCCGGCGCGACCGCGGCGGCCAAGGGCGATCAGTGGGACTTCCGGCTCTACGCCATCCGCTTCGGCAGCGACGTGTACCGCTTCATCTTCGCCACCAAACATCGCTCTCCCGAAAGCGATCGTATCTTCCGCGAGTCGGTCGGCACCTTCCGCCGCATAGAGTCTCGCCGAGATCGAGGATGCCAAACCGCTCCGCCTGCAAATTGTCACGGTCGGGCCGGGCGATACGGTCGAGAAGCTTGCGACCCGCATGGCGGTTACCGACCGTCAAGTCGAGCGCTTCCGCGTGCTCAATGGGCTTGAACCCGGCGACCGGCTGAAGTCGGGCAGCGAAGTCAAGATCGTGGTGGAGTAGCGCCGGTCGGCGCTGTCATTCCGGATCGCCGCAAAGCGGCGAATCCGAAATCCATATTCACGAATAGTGGTTATGGATTCCGGGTTCCTCGCGTTGCTCGGCCCCGGAATGACGCAATCACATATCGATGGCGCGCTTACTGACCGCGAGCGCCGCCTCCCGCACCGCTTCGCTCAAGGTCGGATGGGCGTGGCAAGTGCGCGCGATGTCCTCCGATGAAGCGCCGAACTCCATGGCCATCGCGGCTTCGGCGATCATCGCCTCGGCATCGGCGCCGAGAATGTGGACGCCAAGCACGCGGTCGGACTTGGCGTCGGCGAGGATTTTGACGAAGCCTTCGGTCGCGAGGTTGGCGCGGGCGCGGGCGTTGGCGGTGAAGGGAAACTTGCCGACCTGATAGGCGATCCCGGCCGCTTTGAGCTCCTCCTCGGTCTTTCCGACCGAAGCAATTTGGGGGAAGGTGTAGACGACGTTGGGGATCACTTCGTAGTTCACGTGGCCCGCCTGGCCGGCGATGATTTCGGCGGCCGCAACGCCCTCGTCCTCCGCCTTGTGCGCCAGCATCGGGCCGGGGACGACGTCGCCGATCGCGTAAATGCCGGCGACATTGGTGCGGAAATGCTCGTCGATGACGATGCGGCCGCGATTGTCCTTCTTCACGCCGAGCGCTTCGAGGCCAAGACCTTCGGTGAAAGGCACGCGGCCGATCGCCACCAGCACGACGTCGGCTTCGATCGTCTCGGCAGCGCCGCCGGCGGCCGGCTCGACTTTGACTTTCAGCACCTTGGCCGACGTATCGATCGCGGTGACCTTGGAGGAAAGCTTAAAGGCGATGCCTTGCTTCTGCAGCATGCGGTGGAATTGCCGCGCCACCTCGCCGTCGATGCCGGGCAAAATATGATCGAGAAATTCGACGATCGTCACTTGCGCGCCGAGCCGGCGCCAGACCGAGCCGAGCTCGAGGCCGATGATTCCGGCGCCGACCACCAGGAGCTTTTGCGGCACTTTGGGCAGCTCCAGCGCTCCGGTCGATGACACGATCCGCTTCTCGTCGATGTCGATGCCGTTGAGGCGGGCGACGTCTGAGCCGGTGGCGATGACGATGGTCTTGGTCTCGAGCGTCTGCGTCTTGCCATCGTCGGCCTTCACCTCGACCTGGCCGGGGGCGGTGATGCGGGCAGCGCCGCGGAACGTCTCGATCTTGTTCTTCTTGAACAAAAACGCGACGCCGTTGACGTTGGCCTCGACATTCTGATCCTTGTATTTGAGCAAGGCCGGAAGCTCGACGGCGGGCTTGCCGACCTTGATGCCCATTTGCGCGAAGCTATGGCCGGCTTCCTCGTACAGCTCCGAAGCGTGCAGCAGCGCCTTCGAGGGGATGCAGCCGACATTGAGGCAGGTGCCGCCGAAGGTGGCGTTCTTCTCGATGACCGCGGTCTTCAATCCGAGCTGCGCCGCGCGAATGGCGCAGAAATAGCCGCCGGGACCGCTACCGATGACGATGAGATCGTAGGAAGGCATCACAATCACCTATTATTTGTCATTGCCGGGCTTGTCCCGGCAATCCCGATAGATCGGCAACGCATTGCCCGCCTAAGCGAGAATGGCCGGACCAGGTCCGGCCATGACAGACAGAACTTACAAATCCAGCACCAGCCGCGCCGGCTCCTCCAATGACTCTTTCACCCGCACCAAAAACGTCACCGCCTCGCGGCCGTCGACGACGCGGTGATCGTAGGACAGCGCCAGATACATCATCGGCCGCGCCTCGATCTTGCCGGCGATTACCATCGGCCGCTCCTGGATCTTGTGCATGCCGAGGATGCCGGACTGCGGCGCGTTGAGGATCGGCGTCGACATCAGCGAGCCGTAGATGCCGCCATTGGTGATGCTGAAGGTGCCGCCCTGCAGCTCCTCGATCTTGAGCGAGCCGTCGCGCGCGCGATGGCCGAAATCGGCAATCGCCTTCTCGATCTCGGCGATCGATTTCTGGTCGCAGTCGCGCACCACCGGCACGACCAGGCCGCGCTCGGTGCCGACCGCGATGCCGATGTGGTAGTAATTTTTGTAGACGATGTCGGTGCCGTCGATCTCGGCGTTGACGGCGGGTATCTCCTTGAGCGCTTGCACGCAGGCGCGGACGAAAAAGCCCATGAAGCCGAGCTTCACGCCGTGCTTTTTCTCGAACAATTCGCGGTATTGGCTGCGCAGCGCCATGACATGCGTCATGTCGACCTCGTTGAAGGTCGTGAGCATGGCGGCGGTGTTTTGCGCATCCTTGAGGCGGCGCGCGATGGTTTGACGAAGCCGCGTCATGCGGACGCGCTCTTCGCGCGCGGCGTCGTCAGGCGGCGACGGCGCGCGCATCTGCACGGACGCTGCCGGCGTGGCAACGGGCGTCGGCTGCGCCGCGGCGCGCTCGATGGCGGCGAGCATGTCGCCCTTGGTGACACGGCCATCCTTGCCGGTGCCGGGCACAGCCGATGGATCAACTCCGGTTTCGGCCGCGATGCGGCGCACCGACGGCGCTAACGGCATGTCGCCAGCCGCTTTGGCGGGAGCCGGCGTCGCGGCCGGTGCCGGTTTCGGCGGCGGCGCAGCTTGCGGAGCCGCCTCCGCAGACTTGGCCGGAGATTTCGCCGTTGCGGCGCCAGCCCCTTCCTTGATCGCGCCAAGGAGGGCACCGACGGCGACAGTATCGCCGTCCTTGACCGCCACGTCAGTCAGCACGCCGGCGGCCGGCGCCGGCACCTCGATCGTGACCTTGTCGGTTTCCAATTCCACCAATGGCTCGTCGACCGCCACCACGTCGCCGGCTTTCTTGAACCATTTGCCGATGGTCGCTTCGGTCACCAACTCGCCGAGGGTGGGGACGCGAATCTCAGCCATAGCGATCCTCTTGGCATCCTCTCGTCATGGCCGGGCTTGTCCCGGCCATCCACGACTTTGCTTCCGCTACGCCGTCAAAACATGGATGCCCGGCACATAGGCGACCGAAGGACGCCGTTCTTCGAACGACTATGGTCGGGCATGACGGCGGATGAACTATCCCAGCGCCTCTTCCAGAAAATTCTTCAGCTGCGCCTGATGCAGCGACATTTGCCCGACCGCGGTCGAGGCCGAAGCCGGCCGCCCGGCATAGCGGGCACGACGATGCTTGGCGCCGATCTGGTTGAGCACCCATTCCAAAAAGATGTCGACGAACACCCAGCCGCCCTGGTTGCGCGGCTCTTCCTGGCACCAGACGATCTCGGCTTCCTTGAACCGCGACAGCTCGGTCATCAGCGCCTTGGTCGGGAACGGATAGAGCTGCTCGATGCGTAACAGATAAATGTCGTCGATGCCGCGTTTCTCGCGCTCGTCGTAGAGATCGTAATAGACCTTGCCGGAGCACAGCACGACGCGGCGGATCTTGGGGTCGGCAACGAGCTTGGTTTTCTCGTCCGGCGACAGCTGCGCGTCGTCCCACAGCAGCCGATGAAACGACGTCTCGGGTCCCATTTCGTCGAGCCGCGACACGGCGCGCTTGTGGCGCAACAGCGACTTCGGCGTCATCAGGATCAGCGGCTTGCGGAAGTCGCGTTTGAGCTGGCGGCGCAGGATGTGGAAATAGTTGGCCGGCGTCGTGCAACTGGCGACCTGCATATTGTCTTCGGCGCACATCTGCAGAAACCGCTCGAGCCGCGCCGAAGAGTGCTCGGGCCCCTGCCCCTCGTAGCCATGGGGCAAGAGGCAGACCAGGCCGGACATCCGCAGCCATTTTCGTTCACCGGACGAGATGAACTGGTCGAACAAGACCTGCGCGCCGTTGGCGAAGTCGCCGAACTGCGCCTCCCATAGGGTCAGCGCGTTGGGCTCGGCGAGGGAATAGCCGTATTCGAAACCAAGCACGGCCTCTTCCGACAGCATCGAGTTGATCACCTCGTACCGCGCCTGGCCCTCGCGCAGATGATTGAACGGCGTGTAACGGTGCTCGTTCTCCTGATCGATCAGTACCGAATGGCGTTGCGAGAAGGTGCCGCGTTCACTGTCCTGGCCTGACAGCCGCACGCGATGACCGTCCAGCAGCAGCGAGCAGAACGCGAGCGCTTCGCCGGTCGCCCAGTCGATATTTTGCCCGGAGTCGATCGCCTTGCGGCGGCTCTCGAAAAACCGCAGCAGCGTACGATGCAGATGAAAGCCCGGCTCGATCGTCGTGATCTTCTTGCCGATCTCCTTGAGCTCGGCGATGGCGACGCCGGTCTTGCCGCGGCGCGGATCGTCGGTGTCGCCTCCGGTCTTGAAACCGGACCAGCGGCCATCGAGCCAGTCGGCCTTGTTGGCCCGGTAGCTCTGCGCCGCCTCGAGCTCGGTATCGAGCCGGGCGCGCCAATCGGCTTTCATTTTCTCGATGTCGGCCGGCGTCACCACGCCCTCGCCGATCAGCTTGTCGCCGTAGATTTCGAGCGTGGTCGGATGCTTGGCGATCGCCTTGTACATCAAGGGCTGGGTGAACGACGGCTCGTCGCCTTCATTGTGGCCGTGGCGGCGGTAGCAGAACATGTCGATCACGACCGGCTTCTGAAATCTTTGCCGGAATTCGGTCGCCACCTTGGCGGCAAACACGACGGCTTCCGGATCGTCGCCGTTGACGTGGAAGATCGGCGCTTCGATCATCTTGGCGACGTCGGACGGATAGGGCGACGACCGCGAATAGCGCGGATTGGTGGTGAAGCCGATCTGGTTGTTGACGATGAAATGCACCGAGCCGCCGGTGCGATGGCCGCGCAAGCCCGACAGCCCGAAACATTCCGCCACCACGCCCTGGCCGGCGAACGAGGCGTCGCCGTGGATCAGGAGCGGCATCACCATGGTGCGATCGTCGCGCGTGGCGCCGAGCTGATCCTGTTTGGCGCGCACCTTGCCGAGCACGACCGGATCGACGATTTCGAGATGCGACGGGTTGGCGGTGAGCGACAGGTGCACCTTGTTGTCGTCAAACTCGCGATCCGACGAGGCGCCAAGATGGTACTTCACATCGCCGGAGCCTTCGATCTCGTTCGGCGTCGACGAGCCACCCTTGAACTCGTGGAAAATCGCCCGATGCGGCTTGCCCATGACCTGGGCGAGCACGTTGAGCCGGCCGCGGTGCGCCATGCCGATGACGATGTCGCGAACGCCGAGCGCACCGCCGCGCTTGATGATCTGCTCCAGCGCCGGGATCATCAACTCGGCGCCGTCGAGACCGAAGCGCTTGGTGCCGGTGAATTTCAGGTCGCTGAATTTCTCGAAGCCTTCGGCCTCCACGAGCTTGTTGAGGATCGCGCGCTTGCCCTCGCGGGTGAAGGTGATCTCCTTGTCCGGCCCTTCGATGCGTTCCTGAATCCAGCCTTTCTGCGCGCCGTCGGAAATGTGCAGAAACTCGACGCCGAGCGTCTGACAATAGGTCCGGCGCAGGATGGCGACGATCTCGCGGATGGTGCCGAACTCGAGGCCGAGCACCTTGTCGAGGAAAATCGGCCGGTCAAAGTCGCTTTCGCCGAAACCGTATGTGCCCGGATTGAGCTCCTCCTCATCGTTCGGCGGCTGCAGGCCGAGCGGATCGAGATTGGCGTGGAAATGGCCGCGGGCGCGATAGGCGCGGATCAGCATGAGCGCGCGGATCGAGTCGCGGGTGGCCCGCTCGACTTCGGCCGTAGAAAGCTCGACGCCCTTGGTCTGGGCCTGCGCTTTGACTTTCGTCCCCAGCGCCCTGCCGACCTCGGTCCAGTCGCCATCAAGCGCCGAAATCAGTTCGCTTCGCTCCGGCCGCGGCCAGTCGGGACGCCGCCACGACGGACCATCGGCGCTTTCGATGACGTCGCGGGGGTCGTCCTTGAGGCTTTGGAAGAACGACTGCCATTCGGCGTCCACCGACTTTGGGTCGGCTTCGTAGCGCGCGTAGAGGTCTTCGATATACGAGGCGTTGGTACCGGAAAGGAACGAGGTGAGAGCGAAGGCGGCGTTCGCGTCCTGGCGAGTCATGAGCTAGTCCCGAGCTTTAAGGGAAGTGCGTAGGCAGACAGTCAAACGGAGCACGCAAAGCGGCAAATCAGCCCGGCCCGGCGCGGGGCGACTTGTCTTGTACCCTATTTAAGCACGCGATGCGGCAACCAAAAGACGTAAAGAATAAATCATGATTTCATAAGTTCCGCCAGCGTCTTTCCCAGCCTCGCCGGAGATGGCGAGACCTTGATACCCGCCGCTTCCATCGCGGCGATCTTGGATTCCGCGCCGCCCTTGCCGCCGGCGATGATGGCGCCGGCATGGCCCATGCGCCGGCCCGGCGGCGCAGTGCGGCCGGCAATGAAGCCGACGGTCGGCTTCTTGCGGCCGCGTTTGGCTTCGTCGGCGAGAAACTGAGCGGCGTCTTCCTCCGACGAGCCGCCGATCTCGCCGATCATGACAATCGCTTCGGTCGCCGCATCGGCGAGAAACATCTCCAGGATGGTGATGAAATCGGTGCCCTTCACCGGATCGCCACCGATGCCAACCGCGCTGGTCTGCCCAAGCCCGACTTGCGTCGTCTGAAACACCGCCTCGTAGGTCAGCGTCCCCGAGCGCGACACGATGCCGACCTTGCCGCGCTCGAAGATGTTGCCTGGCATGATGCCGATCTTGCATTCGCCGGCGGTCATGACGCCCGGGCAGTTCGGCCCGATCAGCCGCGAGTTCGACCCGCAGAGCGAGCGTTTGACTTTCACCATGTCGAGCACCGGAATGCCTTCGGTGATGCAGACGATCAGCGGAATTTCGGCGTCAATCGCCTCGCAGATCGCGTCCGCGGCGCCGGCCGGCGGCACATAGATCACGCTGGCGTCGCAGCCGGTCTTCGCTTTCGCTTCGGCCACGGTATCGAACACCGGCAGATTGAGATGCGTGGTGCCGCCTTTGCCGGGCGAGGTGCCGCCGACCATCTTGGTGCCGTACGCGATCGCCTGCTCGGAATGGAAGGTGCCGTTCTTGCCGGTGAAGCCCTGGCAGATGACCTTGGTGTTCTTATCGATCAGGATCGGCATCGGTCAACGGCTCGTCTCGATCTTGCGCATCAAGGTCAGGTAAATGCCCGGGAGCCGGATCGGCGTTGCATCGGCGAGCATCAGCGATTCATCGTCGGCGTATTTCCATACCGTCAGCCGTTGCGTGCCGTCCGCCGTCAAGGTTTGGCGTGCGGGCGCACCAAGAGGTATGGCCTTGCTCAGCTCCTGCTTAAAGTCCTCGCCATCGACGTCCTCCGCGCCGATGCCGCAGGACGAGGCGTCGCCCTTGGGACCACGCGCCTCCGAGGCCACCAGTTCAAGCGAGCCGCTGCTGAGGGTGATGACCCAGGATTTGGCATGGGTGATTTGTCCCGGCTGCTGTTGCGGCGCGGTCACGTCCCGGCGAACCGGAAGATTCATGGCCGTAGCCTTGGCATCGAGCGCGGCGAAATCCGGCGTCCCCGGCGTGCAGAAATTCTGAAAGGAGTTCACCAGCGCCGCGCTCCGCTCGTTGGCATTGGCGATCGTACAGCCCAGGGTCATGGATGTGAGAACAACAATAACGAGCCTGAGCACCTCACCCACCCTTTCTGATCGCCTTGACGATCTTCTGCGCCGCATCGTCGAGATCGTCGGCCGGAGTGACGTCGAGGCCGGATTTGTTGATGATCTCCTTGCCGAGCGCGGCGTTGGTGCCTTCGAGCCGCACTACCAGCGGCACGCGCAAGCCTACTTCTTTCACGGCGGCGACCACGCCCTCGGCGATGATATCGCAGCGCATGATGCCGCCGAAGATATTGATCAAAATCCCCTTCACGTTCGGATCCGAGGTGATGATCTTGAAGGCAGCCGTTACCTTGTCCTTGCTGGCGCCGCCGCCAACGTCGAGAAAATTCGCCGGCGTCTCGCCATAGAGCTTGATGATGTCCATGGTCGCCATGGCGAGGCCGGCGCCGTTAACCATGCAGCCGATGGTGCCGTCGAGCGCGACATAGTTGAGATCGTAATGCGAGGCTTCGATCTCTTTGGCGTCTTCTTCGTTCGGATCGCGCAACGCGGCAATGTCCGGGTGCCGATAGAGCGCGCTGTCGTCAAAGCCGATCTTGGCATCCAGGCAGACCAGCGCGCCCGCCTTGGTGACGACCAGCGGATTGATCTCAAGCAAACTCATGTCCTTGGCGAGAACCGCCTGATAGAGCTTCGGCAGCACGGTCTCGGCCTGTTTGGTGACGTCGCGGTTGAAGCCGAGCGCATGCGCCACGGCGTGGGCGTGATGCGCCATGAAGCCGGTCGCCGGATCGACCGAGAACGAAAGAATTTTTTCCGGACTCGTCCGCGCCACCTCCTCGATTTCGGTGCCGCCCTCGGTCGAGGCGACGAACGCGATGCGCGAAGAGCCGCGATCGACCAGTGCCGAGAGATAATATTCGCGATCGATGATCGAGCCTTCCTCGATGTAGAGGCGATGCACTTGCTTGCCATGCGGTCCGGTCTGGTGCGTCACGAGGGTGGAGCCCAGAAGCCGCTCCGCCTCGCGCTTCACGTCCTCGACCGATTTGACCACTTTGACCCCGCCGGCCTTGCCGCGGCCGCCGGCATGAATCTGCGCTTTCACCACCCAAACCGGCCCGCCGAGATCGTTGGCCGCCTTGACCGCCTCGTCGACGCTCATCGCCGCAATGCCGCGGGGCACCGGCACGCCAAATTCGCGGAGCACGGCCTTGGCCTGGTATTCGTGGATGTTCATGCGGCTCGCTCACGGGTCCCGGACGACAGCCCCGGAACGCGAGAAGGTGGGGCGTTCAGTACATCACTTGCCGAGATTGGGGGCAATCTTCTTGCACGCCTCAACCAGGCCTTCGACCGCCGAAACCGATTTCTCGAACATGCCGCGCTCGGCGCTGTTGAGCTCGATCTCGACCACACGCTCGACCCCCTTGCTGCCGATGACGACGGGCACCCCGACATAAAGATCTTTCACGCCATACTCGCCGTTGAGCCACGCCGCCGCCGGCAGCACGCGCTTCTTGTCGCGCAAATAGCTTTCCGCCATCGCAATGGCAGAAGTCGCCGGCGCGTAGAACGCCGAGCCGCTCTTGAGCAGGCTGACGATCTCGCCGCCGCCGTTGCGGGTGCGATCGACAATGGCGTCGAGCCGCGCCGCCGTGGTCCAGCCGATTTTGACCAGATCGGGCAACGGAATGCCGGCGACCGCCGAATAGCGGATCAGCGGCACCATGGTGTCGCCGTGACCGCCGAGCACAAAGGCGGTGACATCTTCGACCGAGACATTGAATTCGTCGGCGAGGAAGTAGCGAAAGCGCGCCGAATCGAGCACGCCGGCCATGCCGACCACCATTTGCTTCGGCAGCCCGCAGCATTTCTGCAGCGCCCACACCATGGCATCGAGTGGATTGGTGATGCAGATGACGAAGGCGTTCGGCGCATATTTCTTGATGCCGGCGCCGACCTGCTCCATCACTTTGAGATTGATGCTGAGCAGATCGTCGCGGCTCATGCCGGCCTTGCGCGGCACCCCGGCGGTGACAATGCAGACCGCGGCGCCTTCGATCGACTCGTAGGAATTGGTGCCGGTGATGCGGGCGTCGAAGCCGTCGACCGGCGACGCCTGCACCAGATCGAGCGCCTTGCCCTGGGGAATGCCCTCCATGATGTCGAACAGGATGACATCACCGAGCTCCTTGAGCCCGACCAGATGCGCCAGCGTGCCGCCGATTTGCCCTGCGCCGATCAATGCAATTTTGTTTCGCGCCATCGCAGGAAATTCCTTGATTGGCAAAAACCCCGACTGCCTCGGTCCTTAGCCCGTCCGGCAAGCGCGTTCAAGCCGCCCGCCAATTGGCAGGTCCCGGAAACAATTTGCCGCCACAGATTGCAGGAAACCGCGTCACGGCAAAATTCGCCGCATCCCGGACGCCGACGGCTTTCGGCCGGTTGGCGACGGCGCGATGACGACGCCCGCAGCCGCCCTTCTGATGACGACCACCAGCAGCTAGGCCGCAATTGCGCAGATCAATATTTGGCCAGTTGGGCGATGCGGCCCTCATACAGACCGCGGATACAGCCAGCGTCGCGCCCGCAGCCATACCGCTCGCGCAGCCACGTCGTCTGATCGACCTCGAGCTTGGCGCGGGCCTCGCCGGCGAGGCTGTTGCGCAGCCGGAAATACATGCTCGCCATCCGCTCGTCGAGTGCCGCAAGCTGCGGATTCTGGCAGATCAGCACTTCGTCCGGCTTCTCGGCGTCGCGGCAATTGAAGCTCTGCGCCGCCAGCGGTGTCGCAAAGAATGTGCAGACGGCAAGAACGCAAGCAGCACGGCTGAAGAGCATTGTGGTCTCCTGGCTGATCATTTCACTGAAAACCCGCGTTATTTCACTGCGAACACACCATGGAAACATCCCCTACTCGTGTGTGAGTTTCGTGACAAGCGACTTCGTGGCCCCGCGAGCGCAACGCCGCCGGATATCAGGGGCGCGGCTCGACGGTCGTGCCCTCAGGTCTCGACGATGCCGCTCGATGACCCGGACAATAGCGAATGGGCGGCGCCGTGCGGCCGGGCCAGATAAGCCTGCGAGCGCATCTCGATCAGGCGAGACGCGGTGCGCTTGAACTCCTGCGCCTCGAAACCTTCGTCGGCGCGATAAAGCATCTCCGGCTCGGCTTCGGCAGACGCGATCAACTTCACGTTGATGTCGTAGAGCGTGTCGATGAGATTAATGAAGCGCTTCGCCGCGTTGCGGTTGTCGAACGTCATGACCGGGACGTGATCGAGAATGATGGTGTGATATTCGCGCGCGATCCGCAGATAATCGCTCGCCGCCAGCGGTTGCTCGCATAGATCGTGGAAGGCGAAACGCGCCACGCCCATGGCGGCGCGCGGCACGTGCACGGCGCGGCCTTTCAAGGCGAGCTCTTGCGGTACGCCGCCGTTTCCCGCCGTGAGCCGCAGCCACGCGTTGTCGAGGGCGGCGTCGGCGGCACCGTCCGCCGGCACGTACCACACCGGCTTGCCGGCGAGCTTCTCCAGGCGGAAGTCGGTGCGTGAGGCAAGCCGCACGACATCCATGTGCGTTTCCAACATGTGGATGAACGGCACGAACAAGGCCCGGTTCAAGCCGTCCCGGTAGAGCTCGTCCGGCGATACGTTGGAGGTCGCGACCACGACAACGCCGCGCTCGAACAGTTGCGCGAACAGCCGGCCGAGGATCATGGCGTCGGCAATGTCGGTGACATGAAATTCGTCGAAGCAGAGCAGCCAGGCTTCGCGCGCCAGCTCCTGGGCGGTGAGCGCGATTGGGTCTTCGCCGGCATATTCGCCGACCTTGATTTTTTGCCGCAAGCCGTGAACGCGTTCATGCACGTCGATCATGAATTCGTGGAAGTGCGCGCGGCGCTTTCGCTGCACCGGACTGACCTCGAAGAACAAATCCATCAGCATGGTCTTGCCGCGGCCGACATCGCCGTAGATGTAGAGGCCTTTGAGCAGCGTTTCCTTTTTGCCGCGAGCAGCGAACAGCCAACCGAGCGAGGAGGATTTGCGCGCCAGGCGATGCTCGATGATCCGCTCTTCCAGCCGCGCGAGCTGATCGACGACGGCGACCTGCGCCGCGTCGCGCTCGACTCTGCCGGCAGTGACGCCCGCGGCATATCGCGCGGTGATGGAGCTCGCCATGGTGCTTTGTTAACCGATTGGGGCGAAACGTGGCGGGATCTGCGGATGTTCAGCTGCGTTGCACGTCGCGTGCCATCGCCGCGTCGCTAAATGGTCACGAACCTAATCATTAGCCATGCGTATACGGAATACGGGCATGTTGCTCAATGCTTTGCCTTGCCAAACTTCGGCGCCACCCAACATGATGTTGTGATCCGGGGGCGCATGCGCTTCGTGCGCGCATACAACGAAGACGCTTCGTTGTGGCGGCGCGCCCGAATGGGAGGACGCGACCAAGAGGGACTTTGACAATGTCAGGAGACCTCTGGAATGCAGGACATCCTTCCCGACGGCGGCGTAATCCGCAAATTGTGGATCGGCGAGACCGATAAATATCGCGACCATTTGCTGCGGCTCGACTCGGCGAGCCGGCACAGCCGGTTCGGCGGCGCCGTGTCCGACGAATTCATCCGTAATTTCGTGGAGCTGTCTTTTTCGCTCGACGCGGTGATCCATGGATTTTTTGTTGACGGCGTGATGCGGGGCGCTGCTGAGCTGCGGCAACTCGGCGTGCGCTTTCCGCGACAGGCCGAAGCCGCGATCAGCGTCGAGAAGCCCTGGCAGAGTCATGGCGTCGGCTCGGCGCTGCTGCGGCGAACCTTGCTCACGGCCCGCAATCGCGGCTACCGGCTGTTGCACATGGCGTGCCTGGCGGAGAACCGCCGCATGCAGCAGCTTGCTCGCAAGTTCGATGCCGAACTGTCCTTTGATTTCGGCAGCGTCGTCGGCGAAGTCGAATCTTGGCGCGCCAACCCATTGTCGGTGATGCAAGAGGTCATGGCCGACAGCGATGGCTTTGCCACTGCGATGCTCGATCTGCAGTCGCGGCTGCTGCGGGCTTAGTCCTTTGCCGTCATTCCGGGACCGAGCGAAAGCGAGGAGCCCGGAATCCATAACCACAATTCTTGCCCGTTCTGCTCCGTCGGTGGTTATGGATTGCGGACTTGCCGTTGCACGGCAATCCGGAATGACCTCAGGGCTGCGCGTATCTGAGCTCAGGCACGCCAAGCGGATAGGCCGCTTCAACCACATAGGGCCCGCCGCCGACCGACGCGCGCGACGAAAACAGCACGAAGCGCGAAACCTCGAACGAGGCGGAACGGAAGTGCCCGCGGGCGCTGAGATAGTCCGCCACTTGCCGGCTCGAGGTCTCGCGCAGCCGCGCCAGGGTGACATGCGGGATATATTTCCGCCCCTCGGGCTCGAGGCCGACCCGCTGCAACAGGCGTTCTTGGTCCGCTTGCAGCTCGAGCAGCGGCGCTTTGGCGGCGACCGCCGCCACCAAGGCGCGCGGCTTGCGGCCGCCGAACGAGGTGAGCCCATCGAGCCGCAGCTCGAACGGCCGGCGCTGCACGCGCCCGAGCAGGCCGGCGATATCGCGCGCCAGCGCGTCGTCGATGTCGCCGATGAAGCGCAGCGTCAGGTGATAATTTTCCGGATCGATCCAACGCGCCCCGGGCAACCCGCCGCGCATCATCGACAGCGAGTTGGCCACATGCCGCGGGATTTCAAGACCTGTGAACAGACGGGGCATGACACCTGCGGTCCAAAATCACGAACGACGTCGGCAAATCACGAATCGCAGTACCGGGCAGCATGAGGGGATCGCATGCGCCATGCAACCCTCACGATGGATGCTGGCTGCGAGCCTGGGCGATCAACTCTTCCACCTTCGGCAGAATATGGGCCACGATCAAGTCGACGCCGGCGGCATTGGGATGCTTGCCGTCCCGCTGCAGCAAGCCGAGATCGGCGGCGACGCCGTCGAGAAAGAACGGATAGAGCAGCACGCCATATTTGGCGGCGAGCTCGGGGTAGATGGTTTCGAACGATTGAACATAATCAGCCCCAAGATTTGGCGCCGCCCGCATACCGCACAACAGCACGGCAATGTGGCGCCCAGTCAAATGTTGCAGAATTGTATCGAGCGCCGCGCGGGTGACCTGGGGCTTGATCCCGCGCAGCATATCGTTGGCGCCGACCTCAAGAATGACCGCTTGCGTGCCCTCCGGCACCGACCAATCGAGCCGCGCCAGCGCACCGGAAGTGGTATCGCCCGAAACGCCGGCATTGACGATTTCGGCGGCAATGCCTTTGGCGCCGAGCGCCGCTTGCAGCCGCGGCGCAAAAGCCTCGTTTTGCGGCAGTCCCAGACCTGCGGTCAGCGAGTCACCGAGCGCCACGATCTTGACCGGCGCTTGCGCATGCGCGGGCGCGATGACTGTCGCAACAAAAAGTGCAACGCTACAAACCGCCGCATGCACGACGTGGCGCAGCCTTGTTTCGCTCCCATATGTTGTTCGGGCACGAATCGATGGCGCGGGGTGCTTAGCCAGAAACATGCATGACACGTTGGGGCATCCTTTCGGCGGCTCTGCCATTGCGCTGCGTGGGGTCAACTTGTCGCTCGGCGGCGGCGCCGCCCGCGTTCATATTCTCCGAGATATCGGCCTTAATATAGCGCGCGGCGAAGCTGTCGCACTGCTCGGTCCATCGGGATCCGGCAAGTCGACGCTCTTGATGGTGATGACCGGACTGGAACGGGCCGACGCCGGCACGGTCGTCGTCGCCGGCGAGGACGTGCGCCAGCTCGACGAGGATGAGCTCGCGCGCTTTCGCGGCAAGCATATCGGCATTGTTTTCCAGGCTTTCCACCTCATTCCCACCATGACGGCGCTGGAGAATGTCGCCGTGCCGCTCGAACTCGCCGGCGCCGACGGTGCGTTCGCGCGCGCCGCGCGCGAGCTGAGCGCGGTCGGCCTCGGCGACCGGTTGTCGCACTATCCGGCGCAGCTCTCGGGCGGCGAGCAGCAGCGCGTCGCGCTGGCGCGGGCGCTGGCGCCAAACCCGGCCATCGTCGTCGCCGACGAGCCGACCGGCAATCTCGACGAGGCGACCGGCCATGAGATCATCGAGCTTTTGTTTCGCGGCCATCGCGATCACGGCAACACGCTTGTGCTCGTGACCCACGACACCGAGCTTGCGGCGCGCTGCGACCGGGTCCTGCATATCCATTCAGGGCGGCTGTCCGAGCCGGCGTCGCAGTTGGCGGAGCCGCAATGACGCCGCTGGCGCTGCGTTATGCCTGGCGCGAACTGCGCGGCGGGTTGCGCGGCTTCGGTGTCTTTATCGCGTGCATCGCGCTTGGCGTCATGGCGATCGCCGGCGTCGGCTCGGTGGCGCGAAGCCTGGCCGACGGTCTGTCCCGCGCCGGCGGCCTGATCCTCGGCGGCGATCTCGCGTTCGGGCTGGTTCAGCGCGAAGCGACCGACGGCGAGCGCAGCTTTCTCGACGGGCGCGGCGTCACGTCCGTCGTCGCCACGATGCCGACCATGGCGCGCACCAGCGACGGGCGAACGATGCTGGTCGAGGTCAAGGCGGTCGATAACGCATATCCATTACTCGGCGCCGTCACCACCGATCCCGACTTGCCGCTTGCGGCTTTGCTTGCGCGCACCGGGGACGCCTTCGGCGCCGCCGCGGAGCCGGCATTGCTGACCCGCCTCGATCTCAAAGTCGGCGATCGCATCACGATCGGCAAGGCGGTGATCGAGCTGCGCGCGACGCTGCAAAGCGAGCCCGACAGGCTGGCCGGCGGGATCAGTTTTGGACCGCAACTGTTGATGAGCCAGGAGGCGCTGCGCGCCAGCGCACTGCTGCAACCCGGCAGCCTGGTGCGCTGGCAATATCGGCTGCGGCTGCCGGACGTGAACGCGAGCGACGGCGCCGTCGCCGCGCTCGAGCAGCAGGCCCGCGCCGATTTTCCCAATGCCGGCTGGGACATCCGCACGCGCAACAAGGCCTCGCCGCAGCTCGAACGCAATGTCGAGCGTTTCAGCCAATTCCTCACCCTCGTCGCCCTCACCGCCTTGCTCGTCGGCGGTGTCGGTGTCGCCAACGCCGTAGCGAGCCACCTCGCCCGCAAGCGCGACGCCATCGCCACCATGAAAGCGCTGGGCGCGGCCGGCGCCGACGTGTTCGCCATCTACTGCGCCCAGATCATGCTGGTGGCGTTGTTTGCAACGCTGATTGGCGCCGGGCTCGGCGCGGCATTACCGTTCATCATCGTCGGGCTGTTCGGCACCATCATTCCGCTTCCGGTGGCGCCGGCGCTTTATCCGAGCGTGCTGGTGCTGTCGGTCGCCTATGGCCTGCTGACTGCACTCGCCTTTGCGCTGTGGCCGCTTGGGCGCGCGCACGACATTTCGGTGTCGATGCTGTTTCGCGACCAGGTCGCCGCCGAGCGGGCTTGGCCACGGCGACGCTATGTCGCCGCCGCGGTCTTGATTGTTGCAGCGCTTGCAGCTCTGGCGATCCTTGCCGCCTATGACCGCAAGCTTGCCGTCATGTTCGTCGGCTCCGCCGCAGTTATTTTTGTGGCGCTGCGGCTGGTGGCAACGCTGACCATGGCGGCGGCGCGCCGCCTGCCGCACCAGCGCTCGATGCTGATGCGGCTCGCCATCACCAACGTCTATCGGCCGGGCGCATTGACGCCGAGCGTTGTGCTCTCGCTCGGACTAGGCCTTTCGTTGCTGGTGACCGTCGTCGAGATCGATGGCAACCTGCATCGCCAGTTCGCCGCGGCGCTGCCGGAGAAAGCGCCGTCGTTTTTCTTCATCGACATTCCGTCCGCCGACGCCGAGAGCTTCGACGCCTTCGTGCGCGAACACGTGCCCGGCTCGACGCTCGAACGCGTGCCGATGTTGCGCGGCCGCATTGCCGCCGCCGCCGGGATTAAGGCCGAAGATCTCAAGCCCGGCGAGGGATCGGCGTGGGTGCTGCGCGGCGACCGCGGCATCACCTACGCGCCGGCGCTTCCGGCCGGCTCGCGTCTGGTCGCCGGCGAATGGTGGCCGGCCGACTATTCCGGCCCGCCGTTGGTTTCGCTTGAGAACCGCACCGCCGAGGATCTCAAGCTCAAGGTCGGCGACAGCATCACCGTCAATGTGCTGGGCCGCAATGTTACCGCCCGCATCGCCAATCTGCGTGCGGTCGACTGGCAGAGCCTCGGCATCAATTTCGTGCTGGTGTTCTCGCCAGGCGCCTTCGCCGGCGCTCCGCACACCGATATCGCGACACTGACATTCGCCGACGGCGGCAACAGCGTGGAAGAGACGGCGCTGATCAAGGCGCTGGCCGACAGCTTCCCCACCGTCTCCGCCGTGCGCGTCAAGGACGCCCTCGATGCCGTCGATCACCTGGTCGGCAATCTGGTGCTGGGATTGCGCGGCGCCAGCTCTATCACGCTGCTCGCCGCCGCCTTGGTGCTGGGCGGCGCGCTCGCCGCCGGTCAGCGCTTTCGCATTTATGACGCCGTCATTCTCAAGACCTTGGGCGCAACACGGCTTCGCCTCCTGGTCGCCTACGCGCTGGAATACCTGCTGATCGGTCTCGCCGCCGTCGTCTTTGGCGTCGTCGCCGGTTCTATCACGGCGCAGATCGTCATCACCCGCGTCATGGAATTTTCATTCGTCTGGATGGCGTTGCCGGCGGCCGGAACTGCGCTTTTGGCGCTAGTCGTCACCGTGGCGCTAGGGCTTGCCGGCACGTTTACCGCGCTTGGGCACAAACCCGCCGAGGTGTTAAGGAGCCTGTAGCCGAGCGCGATTGTGAACGAACCGTAACCTAGCGCAAATATCGCCCAGCCGCCATCTGGCGCGGAAACAGCTTTCGCACTAGATTCCTGCCACGCAAACGTCCGGTTGTCCCGGGCGGAACGGCCCGGCGCAAGCCGGATAACCTAGGGGTAATTTCCATGTCGGACTTCGACCGGAATATCGCGGCCGCCCGCACCGGCTATCGCGCCGACCAGGTAGCGATCGATGCAGGTCTGCGCGCGTACATGATCCGCGTCTACAACTACATGACCGCCGGCGTGGCGCTGACCGGGTTGGTCGCCTGGTTCGCCTATCAGGCCGCAGGCGGCGATGCGATCCAGATCAGCGGCCACTCGATCACCGGATTGACGGCCTTCGGGCAAGCAATCTTCCAGAGCCCGTTGCTGTGGCTGTTTGTGCTCGCGCCGCTCGGGCTCGTGATGCTGCTCTCGTTCGGCATCAACCGGCTGTCGGCGGGCACGGCGCTGACGCTGTTCTTCGTCTATTCGGGCCTGCTGGGGCTGTCGCTGGCGTCGATCTTCCTCGCCTATACCGGGTCGTCGATCACGCGGGTGTTCTTCATCTCGGCGGCGACCTTCGGCGCGACCAGCCTTTACGGCTACACAACGAAACGTGACCTCACCAGCATCGGCTCGTTCATGTTCATGGGCCTGATCGGCATCATCGTTGCCAGCCTGGTCAACATCTTCCTGCAATCGAGCGCGCTGTACTGGGCGATCTCGGTGATCGGCGTGCTCGTGTTCGTCGGCCTCACCGCTTACGACACGCAGAGCATCAAGGAGATGTACGACGTCAACGACGACGGCACCGTTTCCGGCCGCAAGGCGGTGATGGGCGCGCTTCGGCTCTATCTCGACTTCATCAACCTGTTCCTGATGCTGCTGCGCATCTTCGGCGACCGGCGCTAAGCAACAGGCAGCGAGACACGCCAACGCCCCGGACCCTCGGTCCGGGGCGTTTTCTTTTGCGCTACAGTCGAACGATGAGCGACGCCATCATCCGCGCGGCCGGCGACGGCGATATCGCCGCCATCACCCGCATCTACGCGCACGCCGTCAAAAACGGCACGGCGACCTTCGAGATCGAGCCGCCGGACGAGGCTGAAATGGCGCGCCGACAAAAGGCGTTGCTGGCCAAAAATTATCCGTATGTCGTCGCCGAACGCTCGGGCGTGGTCGCCGGCTACGCCTATGCCAGCCACTTCCACACCCGGCCGGCTTACCGCTGGAGCATCCAGGATTCGATCTATGTCGATCCGCAATTCCACGGTCAGGGACTGGGCCGGCTGCTGATCACGCGGCTGGTCGCCGACGCCGAGGCCCGCGGCTTCCGGCAGATGATCGCGGTAATCGGCGATTCGGCGAATGCGGCCTCGATTGCGTTGCATGCTGCCGCGGACTTTCGCCTCATCGGCACGCTGAAATCCGTCGGCTTCAAGCATGGCCGATGGCTCGACACGGTCGTGATGCAACGAGCGCTCGGCAGCGCCGACGCCTCGCCGCCATAAGCCGCGCGCGTGTTACGCGCCGAGCATTACCTGGGCTGAGAAACGCGCAGCAACAACAGCGCCACCAGCGCGGCCAGACACAACGCCGAGGACACAGCGATGGCTGCGGCGCCCATCCGATCGAGCAGGAGACCAAACAGCAGCGGCGCGAGAGCCTGTGCCGCACGTGCCGGCGCGCCGAGCAAGCCGGTGCGTTCGCCGTAGCCGTCCGGGCCGAAGACGGCGAGTGGAACGGTGCCGCGGGCGATGGTCAGGAGTCCGTTGCCGGCGCCGTAGAGAATCGCGAAAGCGGCCGCCGCCGGCGGGCCGACCGCGGCAAAGATTGCGGCGCCCAAAGGATGCAACAGCGTGGCGATCCGCGCGGAAATAAGCGGATGGCTCCGGCCGAGCAGAAAGAATTCCACCAATCGCGCCGCGACCTGCGCCGGACCGACGAGGGCCGCAGCGGTGATCGCCTGCAACGGCGTGGCGCCGGCAAGTTCAAGCAGCCGCGGCAGATGCGCCGCCATCGCGCCGGTGACGAACCACGCGGCTGCGAACACGAACGCCAGCAGCAGCATCTCTCTATACGGCTTCCATCCGACCGAACGATCGGGCGCACGCGCGAGCTGCGGCGAGTGCGCCGGCGCCGGAAGCAGCAAGTTCAGCGGCAAGCCAAGCACGAGGTTGAGCGCCGCCCAAATCAACACCGCCTCACGCCAACCTAAAGTGCCGTTTAGAAGAGATGACAGCGGCCAACTGGCGGTGGAGGCGAAGCCGGCAATGAGCGTGATGCCGGTGATTGGGCCGCGTGCATCGCGCCCGTACAGACCGGTCAGCGCGGCGAAAGCGGCGTCATAGAGTCCGAGCGTCATGCCGACGCCGAGAATTGCCCAGGCGATGAACAGAGCGACCGCACCGTGTGCCGCGGCAAGGACGACGAGACCCGCAGCAAGCACAATGCTCGACAGCGCCAGCACTCCGCGCCCGCCATGACGATCTATCGTGCGGCCGACCGCTGGACCGGCAAAGGCCGCGATCAGCAGGGCACCCGACATCGCCGCAAAAACCCAGGAGCGCGGGACGCCGATGCCGACTGCAATTGGATCGGCGAGAATCGCTGGCAAATAGTAGCTCGAGCCCCAAGCGAGCGTTTGTGTGGTCCCGAGCGTCGCAACGACAAAGCCGCGTGACCGCGGGAACCCGGCACCGTCGTGATCTTCAGCCAAATCGGCGGTCTTTTATGGTGCGCCGCGCCGCGGCCACTGGCTCGGGATATGGGCCGGGAGACGCGACCACGCCTGTCGGTATTTCAGCCCGCAACTAAGCTGATAGAGCGGTCGAGCGCGCCGAGAACCCGCTCCAGCTCATGTCCGCGGCGCAGGATATGGCCCGTGGCCGAAATCACGCTGTAGGCGCCCTGCTTGCGACTAAGGCGCGGATTCTTCTCGATACGGTAAATTGGAAATTCGGTGGCGCGCCGGAACACGGAAAATACCGCGCGATCTTTCAGGAAATCGATGGCGTAGTCTCGCCATTCACCCGCGGCGACCTTGCGGCCGTAGAGACTGAGAATGCGGTCAAGCTCGCGCCTGCTGAAGGTTACCTTAGCTGCGGGGGCGGGCGCGCGTACCTCGCCCCCGCGCCACGCGCTCGGCTCGATTTCGCCGAATGTCATGCGGCGCCTCCTCCTCTGCGATGGAAGCTCGTGTCATTGAAGCTTCACTTGTCATGATCGCGCCGGACGCGCGCGGCGGCAAGAGCCTTTCGGCGGTTCCTTAACCAACACAGCGGTCTTTTCCCGACGCGGCGCTTCGCTGTTAAGCTCCGGAGGGTGCGGCATTTTCGACCAGCAGAATCACGGATTCGTTAGGCCAATCATAAAGCGGCCCTATTTCGGTCAAGCACATGCCAAGCTGAATTGCGAACTAAACGATCGTTGCCTCAGGGCCCGGTCCGGATCGCATTCCGGTTTCCTCAGCCCCCCAGCCCCCCGGGGTGTGGACGGATCGGGCCAGAGTTTCCGCGTACGGTTCAATCCCCAGTAATGCTTAAGGCCGGCTCATCGCCGGCCTTTTTCTTGTCGTGTTTTGGGTCGCCGCGTTTTGCTTGCGGCAGTGCCGTTGCGGCGACGATCAGCGACGCGGCAACGAGATTGCCGTCAGCGATCGCCGGCTGCCGGCTCACTCACTTGCGTAGTCTGCCGCGGAACCGGCGCGAAGGCGGCACCGAGGACGAGGCCCGGCTTGTCGTGCGAGCCCTGCTGCACCAGAACCACGGCGGCATCGACGTCATCGCCCAGGATGTCGGCCATCGGAACATTCCAAACCGCCTCGGTGCCGGCGAAGTCGCCGAGCTTGAGCCAGCGCCGCACCACATTGTGGTAGATCACCGAGCGTCCGTGATTTTCACCGCGGCCGATGTCGACCGGCACCGCGCGTGCCAACGGACAAAGCCACACTTCGCCGCCGACATGTTCCTTCCCGGGGCCGACTTTGATGTTCAAACTGTTGGCGCTGGCGGACATCAGCACCGGCACCGACATCACCGCCGCGTTACGATCAGTCACCGCGATGGCGCGATCGACGGCAGTGCGGTCGCTGCCGAGAACATGGGTCAAGCCATTGACGACGATTTGCGGCGTATAGACCTGCCGGTCGCCGCGCACCCGCGCGTAGGCGCGCTGCCGCGCCGAATGCCCGGCGCTGGCGAGCGTATCCTTCCAGCCGAGATAGTCCCAATAGTCGACCGGCACGCTGATCGCGACCAGCGATGGCTCAGCGGCGAGCTCGCCGAGTAGTTTGTCGGCCGGAGGACAGGACGAGCATCCTTGACTGGTGAACAGCTCGACCAGCGCATGCGGTTCGCCGGCATTGGCGACGGCAGCGCTCGCGATCAGCAATCCGGCGACGAGAGGCGCCGATGAGAGGCGGCAACGCAGCATCCCGATCTCCACCCAACCGCCCCCGCAGTCGGAACCCGGTTATGACGCCTTGATATCGGGGACGCCAGTCACCCGCCACTCACTTCGCAGTGAGACTTGCCTTGTTGCGCCGCACGATCAGACCCGCGCCGCACGACCTAAGCCGCAAGGTGGCGGAGCACATACTGCAATATGCCGCCATTCCTGAAATAGTCGAGCTCGTCGACGGTATCGATGCGGCAGACCAGCGGCACGCGCTTCAATCCGCCATCGGCCGCGACGATTTCGGCAATCAGCCGCTGATGCGGCTTGAGATCGGTGTGCAGGCCGCGGATGGTGACCTGCTCGTCGCCCTTCAAGCCCAGCGTTTGCCACGAGGTATTTTCGTCGAACACCAGCGGCACGACGCCCATGCCGACCAGATTGGAGCGGTGTATGCGCTCGAACGACTGCGCGATCACCGCGCGCACGCCGAGCAGGATCGTGCCCTTGGCGGCCCAGTCGCGCGATGAGCCGGTGCCGTATTCCTTGCCGGCGAACACCACCAGCGGCACGTGATCGCGCTTGTACCGCATGGCGGCGTCGTAGATCGTCATGCGCTCGCGCGACGGATAATGGATCGTGTAGCCGCCCTCGATGCCGGGCACCATCTGGTTCTTGAGGCGGATGTTGGCGAAGGTGCCGCGCATCATCACCTGGTGATTGCCGCGCCGCGTGCCGTATTGGTTGAAATCGATCGGCTTGACCTTGTGATCGACCAGATATTTTCCGGCCGGCGAATCCACCTTGATCGAGCCCGCCGGCGAGATGTGGTCGGTGGTGATCGAGTCGAGGAACAGCCCGAGCACACGCGCATCGACCACGTCGGTCGGTGCTTCCGGCCGCCGCGACATGCCGGAGAAGTAGGGCGGGTTCTGCACGTAGGTCGATTTATTGTCCCACGGATAAGTCAGGGCGCCTTGCACGCTGATCTTGCGCCAATTGGCGTCGCCCTTGAACACGTCGCCGTATTTGCGGGTGAACATCTGCTTGTTGATGTTCTTGCGAATGAGCTCGTTGACTTCGCGGCTGGTCGGCCAGAGGTCGCGCAAATAAACCTTGCGGCCCTTCTGGTCGGTGCCGAGCGGCGTCTTGGCGATATCGATCTGCATCGAGCCGGCGATGGCATAGGCGACGACCAGCGGCGGCGACGCCAGATAATTGGCGCGCACGTCGGCGTTGACGCGGCCCTCGAAATTACGATTGCCGGAGAGCACCGCCGCGGCGACCAGATCGTTGTCGTTGATCGCCTTGGAAATCTCAGCCGGCAGCGGGCCGGAATTGCCGATGCAGGTGGTGCAGCCGAAGCCGACCAGATTGAAGCCGAGCTTGTCGAGGTCTTTTTGCAGTCCGGACTTGCTCAAGTATTCGCCGACCACTTGCGAGCCCGGCGCCAGCGAGGTTTTTACCCACGGCTTGACCGTCAGCCCTTTCGCCACTGCTTTGCGGGCCACAAGTCCGGCCGCGATCATCACGCTCGGGTTCGAGGTGTTGGTGCACGACGTGATGGCGGCGATCACGACGTCGCCATGGCCGAGCGTGTGCTTGCTGTCCTCGACCGGCACGCGCTTGTCCATCTCGCCGGCCTTGCCGAATTCCTTGTCCATGGACTGGGCGAAGCCGCTCTTGACGTCTTTGAGCGCGACCCGGTCCTGCGGCCGCTTCGGCCCGGCCAGCGACGGTTCGACGGAAGACAACTCGAGCTTGAGGATATCGGTGAAGAGTGGATCCTGCGCCGACTTGGTGTGATACATGCCCTGCGCCTTGGCATAGGCCAGCACCAAGGCGACCCGGTCCGCGGCACGACCGGTATCTTTCAGATAGCGGATGGTGTCGTCGTCGATCGGAAAGAAGCCGCAGGTGGCGCCGTATTCCGGCGACATGTTGCCGAGCGTGGCGCGGTCGGCGATCGTCAGACCCGCCAGGCCCGGTCCGAAATACTCGACGAATTTGCCGACCACGCCGCGCTTGCGCAGCATCTGCGTCACTGTCAGCACCAGGTCGGTCGCGGTGACGCCCTCCTTGAGCTTGCCGTTGAAGCGCACGCCGATCACTTCCGGCAGCAGCATCGAATACGGCTGGCCGAGCATGGCGGCCTCGGCCTCGATGCCGCCGACGCCCCAGCCGAGGACCGAGAGCCCGTTCACCATCGTGGTGTGCGAATCGGTGCCGACCAGGGTGTCCGGATAGGCGAGCTCGCTCGCCATCACCTTGTCGACCTTGATTTTGGTCTTCGCCGTCCAGACGGTCTGCGACAGATATTCGAGATTGACCTGGTGGCAGATGCCGGTGCCCGGCGGCACCACGCGGAAATCCTCAAACGAGCGCTGCGCCCATTTCAGGAATCGATAGCGTTCCTGATTTTGCTTGTACTCTTCCTCGACGTTCTTTTTGAACGCGGTGTTGCTGCCGAAATAATTGACCACCACCGAATGGTCGATGACGAGGTCGACCGGCACCAGCGGATTGATCTTTTTTGGATCGCCGCCGAGCATCTTCATGGCGTCGCGCATCGCGGCGAGATCGACCACCGCCGGGACGCCGGTGAAATCCTGCATCAGCACGCGCGCCGGCCGGAACGCGATTTCACGGTCGGAGGTCTTGGTCTTGAGCCATTGCGCCACCGCCTGGATGTCCTCCTTGGTGACGGTGCGGCCATCCTCGTTGCGCAGCATGTTCTCGAGCAGGACCTTGAGCGAAAACGGCAGCCGCGAAATGCCCTTGAGGCCGTTCTTCTCCGCCACCGGCAGGCTGTAATAGGCGTAGGTTTTGGACCCGACCTTGAGCGGCCTTAAGCATTTGAAGCTGTCGAGCGACGTCATGATTATTTTCCCATCATGCCGGCCCGCCCGCCGGCGCAATCGTGAATAATTTATTGCCGGAACAGGCGCCAACGGAGTGTTGTCGCCGGACGCGGAAAGCGTCGCGAACGCGCCGCTGACCGTGTTTTTTGGCTTATAGGGTCTTTTCGAGTCTTGTGCCAGTTCGGCAAGAAATGGTCGATAACATGCCGCTTATCGCCGGGTTGTTCGCCGCTTGCCGGCGCGCTAATTCGGCATTCGTCTGTTGTTGAGGACGTCGTTGATGCGGCTTTCCGCCTCCGATCTGGCTTGCCGGCGCGGCGGCCGCGACGTCTTTGCCGGCGTCAGCTTTACCGTCGCGTCCGGCGAGAGCCTGACAATTCGCGGCCGCAACGGCGCCGGAAAATCGTCCTTGCTCCGGATCGTGGTTGGCCTCGTTCGCGCCGCCGCCGGGAACCTGGCGCTGGAAGGCGGCGACCCCGAACTGACCGTCGCCGAGCAGGCGCATTATCTCGGCCACCAGGATGCGCTGAAGCCTTCCTTGTCGGTTGCCGAAAACCTGCAATTCTGGTCGGCCTTTCTCTGCTCGCGTGCCGCCGACACGCAGGAACCGCTCGCCAAGGTCGGGCTCGATACGCTGGCCGGCTTGCCGGCCGCCTATCTTTCCGCGGGGCAGCGACGGCGGCTGTCGATCGCGCGGCTGCTCGCGGTCAAGCGCCCGATCTGGCTTCTCGACGAGCCGACCGCGACGCTCGACGCTGCGGCGCAGGCGCGGCTCGGCGAGATCATGCAGGCGCATTTGGCCGGCGGCGGCATCATCCTCGCCGCGACGCATGGCGCGCTCGGGCTCGATGCCGCCCGCGAGCTGCAGCTCGACCACGTCTCCTCGACAAAGCGCGAAACGGAAGACGTGGTATGACCGCAGACTTGGCATGACTCCGCTCGCCGCCATCCTTTTGCGCGATATGCGCATCGCCGTGCGCGTCGGCGGCGGCGCATTGATGGGCGTGCTGTTCTTTCTGGTCGTCGTTACGCTGGTGCCGTTCGCGCTCGGGCCGGACCTGGCGTTGCTCACGCGCATCGGACCGGCGATCCTGTGGCTCGCGGCATTGCTGGCGAACCTGCTCGCGCTCGATCGGCTGTTTGCCGCCGATCAAGACGACGGCTCACTCGATTTGATCCTCATGGGACGCGCGCCGCTCGAAGTCGTCGTGGCGGTCAAGGGTCTTGCCTATTGGCTCACGACCGGCTTGCCCGTGATCATCGCGGCGCCGTTCATCGGGCTGTTCCTCAATCTTGATGCGCCGGCCGCGGCCGCCCTGGTGCTGACGCTGCTGGTCGGCACGCCGGCTTTGACTTTCATCGGCATGATCGGCGCCGCTATTGCGGTGACATTGCGCCGCGGCGGATTGCTCCTCGCCATTCTGGTCTTGCCGCTGACCGTGCCGGTGCTCATTTTCGGCGTGGCCGCGGCTAATGCCGCCGTGGCCGGACCGGTACCGTTTGGCACGCCGTTTACCATCCTCTGCGCACTGACACTGGCGAGCCTGGTGGTGGGGCCGTTCGCCGCGGCGGCGGCGCTGCGGCAGGAAATGGAATAAGGTAGAGCATGATCCCGAAAAGTGGATACCGCTTTTTCGGAAAAGATCACGCTCCAACGCAAATCCAGACCATGATTCGATCCGACTTGATCGGATCATGGTCTGGAACTGGAAAACTGCCGATGGGCATCACCGATCTCGCCAACCCGACGCGTTTCCTCAAATTTGCCAACCGCACGATTCCGTGGCTCGGCGGTTTGGCGGTGATCGTGTTCGCTTTCGGCATCAACCAGGTGATCGTCGCTCCCGACGACTATCAGCAAGGCGCCACGGCCAAGATCATGTTCCTGCACGTGCCCGCCGCCTGGCTCGGCATGCTCGGCTGGGGGGTGATGACGGTCGCCGCGCTCGGCACGCTGGTGTGGCGCCACCCGCTCGCCGACGTCACCGCCAAGGCGGCGGCGCCGATCGGCGCCGCGTTCACGCTGATGTGCCTCGTCACCGGCTCGCTGTGGGGCCGGCCGATGTGGGGCACCTATTGGGTGTGGGATGCGCGGCTGACGTCGGTGCTGATCCTGTTTCTGCTCTATCTCGGCGTCATCGCGTTGTGGCGCACGGTCGAGGAGCCGTCGCGCGCCGCCCGCGCCGCCGCGATCCTCACCCTGGTCGGCGCCGTCGATCTGCCGATCATCAAATTCTCCGTCGACTGGTGGAACACCCTGCACCAGCCCGCCTCGGTGTTTCGCGTCGGCGGGCCGACGATCGATGCGTCGATCCTGATGCCGCTGTTCATCATGGCCGTCGCATTCACGCTCGCTTTCGCCACGCTTTTGCTGGCGGCTATGCGCAATGAGATCCTGCGCCGGCGGGTGCGGACGCTGCGGCTGATGCAGGCGAGCGCGGTAAACTCGATGCAGGCGGCAACCCATACCGGTTTCATTATCGCGGCTTATGCTGCCGCCGTCGTCATGTTCGGCGGCCTGACCGCCTGGGTGATGCTCGACTACCGCCTGCAGCTGCGCACCCTCGCCGGCCTCGAAAAACGCGGCGTCACCCGCCGCTCGGCGCCCGCGCGGCCGGAGCCGGCGGCGCAGCAGGCGAAGGAAGAAGCGTGACCGCGACCGACGACGAGCGCGCCAATGTTGGCCGGCGCCGCCTGCTCGTCCTGGTGCCGCTGGTGATCTTTTTTAGCCTGGTGCTGCTGTTCGTCATCCGCCTCTATTCCGGCGACCCTTCGCGCATTCCCTCCGCGCTGATCGGCCATCCGGCGCCGCAAACCACGTTGCCGCCGGTTGCCGGCCTCGATCGCGACGGCCAGCCGCTGCCGGGCATCGAGCCGGCGAGTTTCGTGGGCGCGGTGACGGTAGTGAATGTCTGGGCGTCGTGGTGCGTGCCGTGCCACGACGAAGCGCCGCTGTTGATGCAGCTCGCCGAGAATCCAAAGCTTCGCATCATCGGCATCAACTACAAGGACCAGCCGGAGAATGCACGGCGCTTTCTCGGCCGCTACGGCAACCCATTCGCCGCCGCCGGCGCCGATCCGAACGGCCGCGCCGCGATCGAGTGGGGCGTCTATGGCGTGCCGGAAACCTTCGTCGTCGGCCGCGACGGCCGCATCGCCTACAAACTGGTCGGGCCGATCACACCGGACAATCTCGATACGGTGATCAAGCCGGAGATCGAGAAGGCGCTGGCGGCAGGTTCGTAAGGCTCGTCATTCCGGAGCGCCGCGAAGCGGCGAGTTCCGGAATCCATAACCACAGTCCGCGCAGTACCTGCACAATTCGGGGTTATGGATTCCGGGTTCCTCGCTGCGCTCGGCCCCGGAATGACGACACGTCACTCGGCCGGTTCGACCGCGTACTTCCGCAGCAGCGGATATTGCAGCGCGCCGAACAAAAAGGTCAGCGGCAGGACGCCGAACACCTTGAAGTTCACCCACGCATCGGTCGAGGCGTTGCGCCAGACGATCTCGTTGAGCACCGCAAGGGCGAAAAAGAACAGCGCCCAGCGCAGTGTCAGCTTGCGCCAGCCCTCTGCGGTGAGGTGAAACAGCGAGTCGAACACGATGCCGAGGAACGATTTGCCGAACAGCAGTCCGCCGAGCAAAACCGCGCCGAACAGCGCATAGAGAATGGTCGGCTTGATCTTGATGAAGAGATCGTTGTGCAGGATCAGCGTCAAGCCGCCGAACACCACGACGATGATGGCGGTGACCACCGGCATGATCGGCAAATGCCGCGTCAGCACGTACGACGCCGCCAACGCCGCCAACACCGCGATCATGAAGGTCGCGGTGGCGACGAAAATGCCGTAGCGGGAATTGGCGAAGAAAAACAGCACCAGCGGCCCGAGATCGAGCGCGAGCTTGAGGAACGGGTTGAGTTGCGGCTTGGTCGTTTCGGTCATGTCGGGTGGTGTTTAGCGCAGAGGACCATGTCCACTCAACCGTCACCCGTCCCTCGACCGTCATCGCCGGGCATAGCCGTTTGAAAACGGCGTCGCTTAGCTCGCCTATGTCCCGGCGATCCCGATTCCGCCGGCACATCCTGCGAAAATTGATCGGGATGACCGGGACAAGCCCGGTCATGACGCATCAATGCCGGCAATCGCCTGGGCAAAATCGTGCGCCGAAAACGGCGCCAGATCATCCACGCTCTCGCCGACGCCGACGAAATGCACGGGAACTTTGAACTTCGCGGCGATGGCGACCAGGATGCCGCCGCGAGCGGTGCCGTCGAGCTTGGTCATGACCAGGCCAGTGACGCCGACGACCTTGCCGAATATTTCGACCTGCGACAGCGCATTCTGACCGACGGTGGCGTCGAGCACCAGCAGCACGGCGTGCGGCGCCGAGGCGTCGACTTTTTTCATCACGCGCACGACCTTGTGCAGCTCGTCCATCAATTCGGTGCGGTTCTGCAGCCGGCCGGCGGTGTCGACGAGGAGCACGTCGACGCCGCGTTCTTTCGCCGCACGCACCGCGTCGAACACCAGACCGGCAGCGTCGGCGCCGGCCTCGCGCGCAATCACCTCGGCGCCGGCGCGCTGGCCCCAGATTTTGAGCTGATCGATGGCGGCGGCGCGAAACGTATCGCCGGCCGCCAGCATCACGGTGCGGCCTTCGCCCCGGAATTTTGCCGCGAGCTTGCCGATGGTCGTGGTCTTGCCGGAACCGTTGACGCCGGCGACCAGGATGACGAAGGGTTTTTGCGCCGCGTCGATCGCCAGCGGCTGCGCCACCGGCGCGAGCACCTTTTCGACCTCCGCGGCAACGACGGCGCTGACCTCGGCGGGCGAAATCGCTTTGTCGTGACGGCCTTCGGCCAGCGCGTCGCCGATGCGGTCCGCGGTATCAAGCCCGAGATCGGCGCGCACCAGCACATCTTTGATGTCCGCGATCGTTGCCGCATCGAGCTTGCGCTTGGAGACGAGGTCGGTAATGGCGCCACCCAACGCCGACGACGTGCGTTTGAGCCCGCCGGTGAGGCGCTGCCACCACTTGGCCTTCGTGTCCGTCGCGCTGTCGGTCATTTTGGAAACGCTGTCGCTCATGCGGCGCCCGTGATAGCGGTTTCGCCAAGGTAGGCAATATGACCCCCGAAGAGATGGTTTCGCGCCTGCTCTACCGCGACGGCCTCATGCTGGTGATCGACAAGCCTTCGGGTTTCGCGGTGCATCGCGGGCCCAAGGGCGGCGAAAGCCTGGAAGATCATTTCGACGCGCTGCGCTTTGGGCTGCCGCGCGCGCCGGCGCTGGCGCACCGGCTCGACCGCGACACTTCGGGCTGCTTGGTGCTCGGCCGCCACCGCAAGGCGCTGGCGCAACTCGGCCGGCTGTTCAAATCCGGCTCGATCGACAAGACCTACTGGGCCGTGGTCGAAGGCGCGCCACCGAACGCCGAAGGCGTCATCGAGCTTCCGCTCGGCCGGCTCGACGAAAGCCGCGGCTGGTGGATGAAGCACGATCCGAAAGGCCAGCCGGCGGTGACCAAATGGAAGGTGCTGGGGCGCTCTTCCCCTCCCCCTTGTGGGGAGGGGTCAGGGGTGGGGGTCGCAACATTAAGCGTCGACGCCTCGCATCACCTCTCGACCCCCCTCCCTACCCTCCCCCACAAGGGGGGAGGGAATTTTAGTTGGCTCGCGCTCGAGCCCGTCACCGGCCGTACGCATCAATTGCGCGTGCACTGCGCGGAAATGGGCTGGCCGATCCTCGGCGATGCGATCTACGGGAAAGCGCCTCGCAGTGGCGGGCCAATTCTGCATTTGCACGCGCGCGAGGTGGTCGTTCCGCTTTACAAGAATCGCACGCCGATCCGCGTCGTCGCGCCGGTGCCGCAGCACATGCGCGTTGCGCTGGAGCATTGCGGATGGAAGGAAGAAGCCACGTCATTGCGAGCCTAGCGAAGCAATCCAGCTATCGGAGACCCCGCGACTGGATTGCTTTGTCGCGGAGCTTGTCATCGGGCCGGCCACTTCGGGCCGGACCCGTTGGCTCCTCGCAATGACGAGACAATTTCAAGCCGCCAGCAGCTGCTTGCCGTCATGCCCGGCGATTTGGACTTCAACGATCGCGCCCGGCCGCGCCGGAGACGCAAGCTGGACCTGCGTGAACTGCGCGGTGCGGCCCTGCTCTTCGGATTCGACCAGCACGCGGCGCGAGGCGCCGACCTCGGCGTCAAGATGCGCGCGCAACGCCAGCGCGCCGCGCGCACGCAACCGCGCCGCCCGCTCCTTGACAATCTGGCGCGACAACTGCGGCATCCGCGCCGCCGGCGTGCCCGGCCGCGGCGAAAATGGAAAGACATGCAGATGTGTCAATCCGCATTCCTCGATCAGAGCGAGTGAATTCGTAAACATTGCTTCACTCTCGGTCGGGAAGCCGGCGATGATATCGGCGCCGAACACGATATCGGGTCGGAGCCGCCGCAACGTGTCGCAGAAAACGATAGCATCCTGCCGCGAATGGCGGCGCTTCATGCGCTTGAGGATCAGGTCGTCGCCGGCCTGCAGCGACAGATGCAGATGCGGCATCAGGCGACCGTCCTCGGCGAACGCATCAATGAGATCGTGATCGACTTCCACCGAGTCGATTGATGACAGGCGGAGCCGCTTGAGCTCCGGCACATGCTTGAGGATTTGCTTGACCAGCACGCCGAGCTTCGGCGCGCCCGGCAGGTCGGCGCCGTAGCTCGTGATGTCGACGCCGGTGAGCACGACTTCGCCATAACCGTTGGCGACCAGGCGCCGCACATCGGCGACCACGGCGCCCATCGGCACCGAGCGTGAATTGCCGCGGCCATAGGGAATGATGCAGAAGGTGCAGCGGTGGTCGCAGCCGTTTTGCACCTGAACGAAGGCCCGCGCGCGGCCGGCAAAGCCCTCGATCAGATGCGCGGCGGTTTCCTTCACCGCCATGATGTCGTTGACCAGCGCTTTCGGCGCGTCAGCAATGCCGAAATCCGCGCGGGTTCGCGCCCACACGTCGGCGCTAAGCTTCTCGGTATTGCCGAGCACGCGATCGGCTTCGGCCATCGCTGCGAAAGTCTGCGGCTCGGTCTGCGCCGCACAGCCGGTGACCACGATCTTGGCATGCGGCCGCTCTCGGCGCAGCGCGCGGATCGTTTGCCGCGCCTGGCGCACCGCCTCGGCGGTGACGGCACAGGTATTGACTACGACCGTGTCGCGCAAACCGGCACGCTCGGCCTCGCGGCGGATGACTTCCGACTCGGCGGCATTGAGCCGGCAGCCGAAGGTGACGACATCGACGCTCATCGGATCACGCCACGCTGGCGCCGGCGAGCAGCGCCGCGTCGAAGCGACCGCGATGCTCGAATTCGACGGGGCCGGTCATCAGCACATGGTCGTCGCTCTCGCGCCATTCGATCGCCAGGTCGCCGCCCGGCAAGGTGACGGTGACGTTGCGCCCGGTGCGCGACAACCGCGCCGCGGCGACCGCAGCGGCACAGGCCGCCGAGCCGCAGGCTTTGGTCAGGCCGGCGCCGCGCTCCCAGGTTCGGATCACCATACGGTCGCGCGACGGCGTCGCGGCCAACGTGATATTGGCGCGCTCCGGAAACAGCGGGTGGTGTTCCAGCACCGGCCCGATCTGGCGCAGGTCGTAGGCCTGCGGATCGTCGACCCAAAAGATCGCGTGCGGATTGCCGATATTCACCGCCGACGGCGCACGCAGGATCGGCGCGCCCGGCGGTCCGAATTGCAAGTCGATGGCACGCGTATCGGGCATAGCCTCGGTCAGCGGAATCTCGTCCCAGCGAAAGCGCGGCGCGCCCATATCGACGGTAAAAAGCCCATCTGCGGCGCGCCAGCACGAGACGACGCCGACCGTGGTTTCGAACTTCAACGCCGCCCGGCCAGTCTCGGCGCTGATCAGCGAGGCCACGCAGCGCATGCCGTTGCCACAAGCGCCGGCTTCCGACCCGTCATTGTTGAAGATGCGGATCGAGGCGTCGTTGCCGCCGCGCCCCGGATAAAGTGCCATCAGCTGGTCGTAAGGCTCCTGGCGGGCGGCTGCGCGCGCTTCGTCCGCAGCGATCGGGCCCGCGCCGGCGCGCAGATCGACGATCACGATCTCGTTGCCGAGACCGTTCATCTTGATGAAATCGCGATTGGCCAATGCGCTCATGATATGCCCAAACGAGCGCAACTTATATGAGGACTTGCATCCCCAGCGCTAGTAGGACCATTGATGGCGGCCGTTGCCGCCAGCGCTGGTGCTGGCATCCCTAGCTGCAGCATCCATCACGGAGACCCGGATGTTCCTTCGCCTTGCGCTTTGCGCCGCCATGGCCGCCGTCATGATTACGGTCGGCGCGCCGCTGCCCACTTGGGCGCAAAGTCCGGCGCAAAATCAGCCGCAAGCACCGACCGCTGCGCCGGCCAAACCCGAGGCAAAGCCTGAGGCCGCGCCGGCCCAGCCCGCGGCGCCGCAGCCGATCGACCCGTTTGGCGAGGACACAACCCTCATCGCAAAACCGATCGTTTATCTGAAGGGCACCGGCACCTGGGACAACGCCTTCGAGACCATCACCAACTCGTTCAAGACGCTCAAGACCTACATCACCAAGGAAGGCCTCAAGATCGACGGTCAGTCGATGACGGTCTTCACCGCCACCGACGACGCGGGCTTTCAGTATCAGGCGGCAATCCCGATCGCCGAGCCGCCGAAGAATCCGCCCAAGGGCGAGATCGCTGTCGGCAACTCGCCGGCCGGGCACGCGCTCAAATTCGTCCATCGCGGATCGTATGACGGCCTCGACAACACCTACGAGGCGATCACCAATTATCTCGACGACAAGAAGCTCGAGGCCAAGGATTTGTTCATCGAGCAATATCTGACCGATCCGCTGACGACCAACGAAGATCATCTGGTCGTCAATGTGTATGTGCTGATCAAATAATCAGGCCTGCCAAACCTGTCCCGGCCGCAACGCGCCGAATTGTTCGGCGGTAATTCCCGCTGCTTTGCGTGCCTCGGCCAGCGCGATCAGCGGCGCATCGATCGCTTCGTCGGTGAGTTGAAACGTGCCGTAATGATGGGCGAGCGCAAGCTCGGCGCCGCAATCGATGAAAGCCTGCACTGACTCCGCCGGATTCATGTGCTGGTCGGCCATGAACCAGCGCGGCTCATAGGCCCCGATCGGCAGGATGGCGAGCCGGAAAGGGCCGTGCCGCTCGCGCGCGTCGCGGAAATGGTGGCCGTCGCCATAGCTGGAGTCTCCAACGAAATAAATTCGTCCCGCCGGCGCCGCGATCACGAACGACGCCCACAGCGACATGTTGCGATCCGACAGGCTGCGCGCCGACCAGTGCCGCGTCGGGACGAGCGTCACCGACACGCTCGGGCCGATCTCGAGGCGGTCGTGCCAGTCGTAGGCTTTGGCCGCGATCTTGGGATCATGGTTGCGCATGATGGTGTCGTTGCCGAGCGGCGCGATCACGCGCGGGCGGTGCGCGGCGGCGAGCCGCGACAAAGTCGCGACATCGAGATGATCGTAATGGGCGTGCGAAACCAGGACGACGTCGATCGGCGGCAGATCGGCGAACGCGATGCCCGGATCGTTAACGCGCTTCGGTCCGGCGAAGCGGACCGGCGACGCGCGCTGCGACCAGACCGGGTCGAGCAAAATATTAAGGCCCGCGGTCTGGATGAGCCAGCTGGCATGGCCGACAAAGGAAACGCGAAGGCCTGCCCCCTCGACTCGCGCCGGCGGCCGGTCGGCATAAGGCGACGGCGCCCCGGCCGGCCATGCCGCCTTGGTGCCGCGCCAATAGCGGTCGAGCATCCAACGCCGCAGCTCCCGCCGGCTGCGCGGCGGCGCGCCGTTTGGGTCGAAAAAGCGCTCGCCGTCGAAATGATCGGAGATTGGGCCTTGGTAATGGCGCGACATCCGGCCGGTATTATATCGCCGGTCGGCACCGGCGGCCGGGCATTACGCCACGGTTGACGCCGTCGGGGTCTGCACCTATTTTCCGGCCGCTCTCGCAAGAGACTAAAGTTTGAGCCCAGCCGACCGGTCCAGGAGGCCGGAGGTAACCGCCCGACAGCGCGATGCGCCCTCGGGCGTGCTGGTGTTTTTCTCCTTCTCCCCGCTTGCGGGGAGAAGGCCGGGATGAGGGGGCGCCTCCGCTGGGCTCAGAATCGCGGGGAGACCCCCTCACCCTCGTTCGCTTCGCTCACTCGACCTCTCCCCGCCTGCGGGGAGAGGTAAGAGGTAAAAATGTTTGACAGTCTTTCCGAGCGTCTCAATGCAGTCCTCGACCGCCTGACCCGGCGCGGCGCGCTGTCGGAAGGCGACGTCGACGCGGCGCTGCAGGAAGTGCGGCGCGCGCTGGTCGAAGCCGACGTCGCGCTGGATGTGGCCCGCGCCTTTACCGACGAAGTGAAGAAGCGCGCCGTCGGCATCGAAGTCATCAAGTCGGTCACCCCCGGCCAGATGGTCGTGAAGATCGTGCACGACCAATTGGTCGAGACGCTGGGCGCGAGCGCGCAGCCGATCGATCTGAACGCGCCGGCGCCGGTCGCCATCATGATGGTCGGGCTACAGGGCTCCGGCAAAACCACGACGACGGCGAAAGTCGCCAAGCGTCTTGCCGAGACGATGAAGCGCAAGACGCTGATGGCCTCGCTCGACACCCGCCGCCCGGCGGCGATGGAGCAACTGGCGGTGCTCGGCAAGCAGGTCGGCATCGACACGCTGCCGATCGTCGCCGGCCAGACGCCGGTGCAGATCGCGACGCGCGCGCTGCAGGCGGCGCGACTCGGCGGCTATGACGTCGTGCTGCTCGATACCGCCGGCCGCATCACGCTCGACGAAGCGATGATGAATGAGGCGGCGGAGGTGCGTCGCGCCGCTTCGCCGCACGAAGTCTTGCTGGTCGCAGACTCGCTGACCGGCCAGGACGCCGTCAATCTCGCCCGCAGCTTCAATGAGCGCGTCGGACTGACCGGCATCGTGCTCACCCGCGTCGACGGCGACGGCCGCGGCGGCGCCGCATTGTCGATGCGCGCCGTCACCGGCAAGCCGATCAAGCTCCTCGGCACCGGCGAAAAGCTCGACGCCATCGAAGACTTCGACCCGGCGCGCGTCGCCGGCCGCATCCTCGGCATGGGCGACATCGTCGCGCTCGTCGAAAAGGCCGCCACCACCATCGATGCCGAGAAGGCGGCGCGCGTCGCGGAGAAGATCCGCAAGGGCGCGTTCGATCTGGCCGACCTGCGCGAGCAGCTCACGCAGATGCAGAATATGGGCGGCATGAGCGGGCTGATGACCATGCTGCCCGGCATGGCGAAGATCAAAAATCAACTCGCCGAGCGCAACTTGGACGAAAAAGTGCTCAAGCGGCAGATGGCGATCATCGACTCGATGACGCCGGCCGAACGGCGCAACCCCGACGTCCTCAAGGCGAGCCGCAAGCGGCGCATCGCCGCAGGCTCCGGCACCAAGCCCGAAGACATCAACAAGCTCCTCAAAATGCACCGCACCATGGCCGACGTGATGAAGGCGATGGGCGGCGCCAAGCGCGGCCCGATGGCCGGCCTCGCCAACATGCTTGGGCTCGGCGGCGGTCTTGGCGGCGGCATGCCGTCCCCGGAGCAGATGGCGAAGCTTGCGGGAAAAATGCCCGGCGGTCTGCCGCCAAACATGCCGGGCCTACCGCCAAATCTTCCCGGTTTGCCGGGAGGTCTGCCGGGCGGATTGCCAGGCGGGCTTCCGGGCCTTGGTCCGAAGCTGCCTGGCGGACTGCCGCCGGGATTTCCGGGCCTCGGAAAAAAGAAATGATCTCGACCCAGCCGCACGAACGCTTTTCCGCAGTGGTCTCGCTCGATCCGAGCGCGACCAGCGCGTTTGCGCACGCTGTCGGCGACACCAATCCGATGCATCACGACGCCGATTATGCGGCAACGACGCGCTTCGGCCGGCTCCTCGCCAGCGGCCCGCAAACGACCGCGCATCTTCTGGCGCTGACCGCTTCGCACTTTTCCAAGCGTGGCGCGATGCTCGGCCTTGAATTCTGGGTGCGGTTTCGGCGGCCGGTCTACGCCGACGAGACGATCACGCTCGAATGGCTCGTCATCTCGGTAAAGAAGAATTCTCGTCTCGACGGCGAGATCATCGATTTGCGCGGCCGCATTCGCAACCAAACCGGCGAAACCGCCGTAGGTGCGAAAGGCCGCGTCCTTGTCACCGAAAATCTCCGACCTCCTGAAGAAAGGAAGACTAAATGCTGACGATCCGCATGGCCCGCGCCGGAACCAAGAAGCGGCCGTTCTATCACATTGTCGTCGCCGACAGCCGCAGCCCCCGCGACGGGCGCTTCATCGAGCGCCTCGGCTACTTCAATCCGCTGTTGCCGAAGGACAAGACCGAGCGGCTCAAGCTCGATCTCGACAAGGTCAAGACCTGGATGACCAAGGGCGCGCAGCCCTCCGATCGGGTGATGCGTTTTCTCGACGCCGCCGGCGTCGCCAAGCGCGAGAAGCGCAACAATCCGGAGAAGGCGGTCCCGCGCAAGGAGCGCAAGGCGCAAGCCGAGGCCGCCAAAGCTGCCGCGGCTGCTGCTCCTGCCAAAGGCGCCGCTCCTGCCGCCGGCGCCGCGCCGGCCGCGTAAGAGCGAAAGCGATGACGGGCGACGCGCGCAACACTGACGCTCGCGTCTGTCTCGGCCAAATCGGCGCCGCGCATGGCCTGCGCGGCGAGGTGCGGCTCCGCTCGTTCACGGCCAATCCGGCGGCGATCGCCGACTATGGCCCGCTCGAAACCGATGACGGACGGGTGTTCGAGATCGAAACCTTGCGGCTGGCGAAGGATCATTTCGTCGCCCGGCTGTCCGGCATTCGCGACCGCGACGCCGCGCGCGCACTCGCCAACGCCAAGCTCTATGTGCCGCGCGAGCGGCTGCCACAGACCGCGGAGCCGGATGAGTTTTATCACGCCGATCTGGTCGGCCTCGCCGTTGTCGACCGCACAGGCAACAGGCTTGGCACCGTCGTCGGCATCCATAACTTCGGCGCCGGCGATCTGATCGAAGTGCGGACCGAGAAAGGCGGCAAAACGGAATTGCTGCCGTTCGATGCCATCCACGTGCCGGCAGTCGACATCGCCGCCGGCAAGATCGTCGTCGATCCGCCACCAGGATTGTTCAAAGCGAATTAGTCGCCGCAACTGGCCGCCGCTGTCATGGCTATCCGTTTCTTTTCCAAGTCGGACACGCATCGCGAATTCTCGAACTTCGCGCCGTTCGGCATTGATCTCGACGATGCCTGGTGGCCGACCGTGGAAAATTATTATCAGGCGCAGAAATTCACCGACCCGGATCTGTGCAAGTCGATCCGCAAGGCGGAGAAACCGATCATCGCCAAGAATCTCGCCGACAAGAACAGGGCCGCGATCCGGCCGGACTGGGACGCCATCAAGGACGAGGTCATGTACCGCGCGGTGCGGCGCAAGTTCGAGCTCCATCCCGAGCTCAAGGCCCTGTTGCTTGCGACCGGCGACGAGGAGATCATCGAAACGGCGCCGACCGACACCTATTGGGGTGTCGGCCGCGAGGGTACCGGTCTTAACAAGCTCGGCAAAATCATCGCCCGAATCCGCGATGAATTGCGGGCGGCGGGCTGACCATGTGGCGGGCAAGCGTCCTCACCATCTTCCCCGATGTCTTTCCGGGGCCGCTCGGCGCGAGCCTAGCCGGCAAGGCGCTGGCAGCCGGCGCCTGGTCGCTCGACGTCGTGGACATCCGAAGCTTCGCCATCGACAAGCATCGCAGCGTCGACGACACGCCGGCCGGCGGCGGCCCCGGCATGGTGATGAAGGCCGACGTGCTCGGCCGCGCCATCGACGCGACCGCGACCGACAAGCGCCCGCGGCTTCTGCTATCGCCGCGCGGGGCGCCGTTAACCCAAAAGCGGGTGGAACAGCTCGCCGCCGACGCCGGAATGTTGCTGGTCTGTGGCCGTTTCGAAGGCATCGACGAACGGGTCATCGCCGGACGCGGCCTGGAGGAAGTGTCGATCGGCGACTATGTGCTGTCCGGTGGCGAAGTCGCCGCCATGGTGCTGATCGACGCCTGCGTGCGCCTCCTGCCGGGCGTCATGGGCGCCACGGCCTCGCGCAACGAGGAGAGCTTTACCGAAGGGTTATTGGAATACCCGCAATATACCCGGCCGCAGGTCTGGGAAGGCCAGCCGATCCCCGATGTGCTGCTGTCTGGCGATCACGGCAAAATCGCCGCCTGGCGGCGCGCCGAGGCCGAACGGCTCACCCGGGAACGCCGGCCGGATCTATGGGCCCGTTATTCCGGGACGAAGGCCAAGCCCGTGACCAAAGCGTGACAAAGCCCGTCCGGTAGCGTAGAAGCTCGCAACCCGATCAGACTTTTGGCCGATCAGACTTTGGCCGGCAACAGCGCGGAACGCGCAGCCGTTGGAGACATTCGCCATGAACCTGCTCAAGCAAATCGAAAACGAACAAGTGGCGAAGCTGTCCGCCGGCAAGGAGATTCCCGATTTCCAGCCGGGCGATACGGTCATCGTCAATGTCAAGATCGTCGAAGGCGAGCGCAGCCGCGTGCAGGCCTATGAGGGCGTCTGCATCGGCCGCGCCGGCACTGGCATCAACGAGAATTTCACCGTGCGCAAGATTTCGTACGGCGAAGGCGTCGAGCGCGTCTTCCCGCTGTATTCCCCAATGATCGACTCGATCAAGGTGGTGCGCCGCGGCCAGGTGCGCCGCGCCAAGCTCTATTATCTGCGCGGCCGCCGCGGCAAGTCGGCGCGCATCCTCGAGCGGCAGGATCACAGCGCGCAGGGCGAAGCGGCTGCGGCTGGCGGCAAGGCGACGAAGTGAGCGTTGCGCCGCTGCGAAACAGTTTTTTGTGGAGCATGATCTTTTCGGAAAACCGGCCGCCACTTTTCCGGATCATGCTCTATTCAAGCTCCACGGTCTTGAAGTCGGCCGGCAGCACGATTTCCAGCACTTCGCAATCGTCGGAATAATCGAGCACCTTGTGCTCGATGCGCGGCGGCTGGATCCATGAGCTTCCGGTCCGCATGACGATGGCGCCCTCGCCGTCGAACTCGGTCTTGATCCAGCCCTTGAGCACATAGACCATCTGGAAGTCGACGTCGTGGTAATGCAGCTTCGACACTTCCTCAGGGCGGCAGGGCGGGACGAAGCGGATCACGTGCGCCTGCACCATGCCGCCGGTGGCGTCGGCCATGCCGAGATCGCGGTACTTCGCGTAGCGGCGCAGCCCGCCCTGGAAATCCTCCTCGCGGTGGTGGCTGGCGATGAACCGCTGCTTCGGCCGCGGCGTGGCTTTGGCCTTTACCGCAGCCCGGGCGTGGCGTTTGTTCGAACGCGAGCGGTTGACGGACCGGGTGGAAGATTTCGGCCTTGCTTTGGCCTTCGGCTTTGCCATGGACGCCTCCCTGATAGCGCCGATTCCAGCGACAGAATGGCCGCTCTTTTCCTCAAGCGCTCAAGGCGCTAAAGGACGGCCCGACCATTATATACCTTTGCGCCGCCATGAAACGGCGAGGAGTATTCGGCATGGCTAGCCCCCGTACGCTCTACGACAAGATCTGGACCGACCATCTGGTCGACGAGGAGCCGGGCGGTACCTGCCTGATCTATATCGACCGGCATCTCGTGCATGAGGTGACGAGCCCGCAGGCGTTCGAGGGCCTCCGGCTCGCCGGCCGCAAGGTGCATGCACCGGACAAGACGCTGTGCGTGGTCGATCACAACGTGCCGACCACCGATCGGCGGGCGAAGAATCCCGACCCGGAGAGCGAGCAGCAGATCGCCTATCTCGCCGACAACGCCAAGTTCTTCGGCCTTGAATATTTCGACGAGTTCGACAAACGCCAGGGCATTGTCCACATCATCGGGCCGGAGCAGGGCTTTACCCTCCCTGGCACCACCATCGTCTGCGGCGACAGCCACACCGGCACCCACGGCGCGTTTGGCGCGCTCGCCTACGGCATCGGCACCTCTGAAGTCGAGCATGTTCTGGCGACGCAGACGCTGATCCAGAACAAATCGAAGAACATGCGCGCCGTGGTCGACGGCAAGCTGCCGCAAGGCGTCACCGCCAAGGACATCATCCTCGCTATCATTGGCGAGATCGGCACCGCCGGCGGCACCGGCTACGCGCTCGAATATGCCGGCGAAGCGATCCGTTCGCTGTCGATGGAAGGCCGCATGACCGTCTGCAACATGTCGGTCGAGGCCGGCGCCAAGGCTGGCTTCATCGCGCCGGACGAGAAGGCTTATGCGTATCTCAAGGATCGCCCCAAATCGCCCAAGGGCAAGGCCTGGGACGAAGCAATGCGTTACTGGGAGACGCTCAAATCCGACGACGGCGCCCATTTCGATCGCGAAATCAGGCTCGATGCCGCAAAGCTGCCGCCACTCGTGACCTGGGGCACCAGCCCCGAGCAGGTCGTGTCGGTAACAGGCCGCGTGCCGCGGCTCGAAGACATCACCGAGCCGAACAAGCGCGAAGCCGCCGAACGTTCGCTGGCCTACATGGGACTAAAGGGCGGCGAGAAGATCGCCGATATCGCGCTCGATCGCGTGTTCATCGGCTCATGCACCAACGGCCGGATCGAGGACTTGCGCGCCGCTGCGCGCGTCGTCGACGGCAAGAAAGTGAACGCCAATATCAGCGCCATGATCGTGCCGGGCTCCGGCTTGGTGAAGGAGCAGGCCGAGGCCGAGGGGCTCGATAAGATATTTCTCGATGCCGGCTTCGAGTGGCGCGAGCCCGGGTGCTCGATGTGTCTCGCCATGAATCCGGACAAGCTCGCCCCCGGCGAGCGCTGCGCCTCCACCTCGAATCGGAATTTCGAGGGGCGGCAGGGCTACAAAGGCCGCACGCATCTGGTGTCGCCGGCGATGGCCGCCGCCGCGGCGATCGCCGGTCATTTTGTCGACGTGCGCGAGTGGCGGTAACGTCCCACGGCAAAGTCGCGCGGCACTATGGACTTCAAGACCACCGGTAGTTGCCCGAAGCTGCATGATGGCGAATCCGCCGTCGTCGTTATGGCTGGTGGGTCGCGACCGGTATTGTCGCCGCGCTGGCGGCACTAATCATCGGTGGGTGGGTCCTTTACGCCGAGCCAGTCAAATTCATCGTGGGCTGGGTGTTTACCGGCAATCCGTCTCTGCCGGGATGCCGCACGACGGTTGTCAGCGAAGCGACTACTGGAAAGTTGTGGCACCGGATGGCCGACATGAGCTGCCCAGACCACACAATACACTTCGTGTTCGTCAAGCGATCGGATGTGTCGATACCAATGCTCGCATTCGGGAGCGTCGACGGCCCGGTGCCGACCTCGGTGCGCGAGACCGGCGAGAACCAATTCGAAATCATTCTGGCGACGCCTCTCGCAGATGGAGGCACCAGTGTTCCGTTCGAGCTCAACCAGAATGGCGTGGTCATGGATTTGCAGATTTTCGATCATGGTCGCCCTGTTCCGGTCTCCGAGAAAACCGATATCCCTGATCTCTTCCGCTCACTCAGCGGAGGCCACCAGGATTCCCATTAGCTGCGTTGTAGTGATACGCGCCCCAGGCGACGGCTAAGGCGACCGCCACGCTAGCGCTGCCACCAGCAATGCTTCTCCGGGAAGAGCACCGTGCCGCTCGGCCGGTATTGAATGACGTACCAGCTCGCGCAGCGGCGGTAAGCCGGCCGCGGGTTCACCTCGATGCGCGGATGCGTATAAGGCGGGCTCCACGCCGGCGGCGGCGACTGCGCCGTCGTTGACGATGCCGCGCTGACCAGCGGCAGCACCGCGAGGCTCGTGATCGCCGTGAACCGTTTGACTGACATCATCGGCCATCCTAGCTGATCCGCCCACTTTCACGTAAGCGGGAATTCAAGCGAGCGGTGAGATGCAATCCACGCTAGAGTGAAGCATGGCCGATCTCGCATCCGATCCGCTGGCCTGGCAGCCAGTCAAAGCTCCGTCGCTGGTCGAGCTCGAAGTGGTCGCCGGCGACGTCTTCCAGCGTCTGCCGCGCCGGTTTCGCCAGTTGTGCGCCGATGTCGTCATTCAGGTCGACGACTTTCCGACTGACGAGGTGCTCGACCACATGGGCGCCGAAAGCGAGTTCGATCTGCTGGGCTTGTTCCAGGGCGTCGGCCTGCCGTTCCGCTCTGAGAGCGCCCCGGTGCAGATGCCGAACATGATCTGGCTCTACCGCCGCCCGATCCTGGACTACTGGGCCGAGCACGACGAAACCCTCGGAGCCGTCGTCAAACACGTCCTGGTGCACGAGATCGGCCATCATTTCGGCTTGTCCGACGCCGATATGGAGGCGATCGAGCAATCCGTGGAAGAGGTCAAGGGAGCCACGTGATGAAGGTGGACGGCGCTTGCCATTGCGGCGCGATCAGGGTCGAAGGCGAAGTTGACCCGGATACAGCCACGATTTGTCATTGCACCGATTGTCAGACCGGAACAGGCTCGGCGTTTCGTGTTTCGATCCCGACGCCGGGCGCAACTTTCAAGATGACGGGGCAGCCGACCGCCTATCTGAAAACCACGGCGGACAGCGGCAATCTGCGGGTGCAGGCTTTTTGCCCAACATGCGGCTCGCCGATCTATTCGACGTCGCCCGGTGAACATCCGCGACCGTCATATACGCTGCGCGTCGGCATTTTGCGCCAGCGCGAACAGCTTGTGCCGAAGCGGCAAATCTGGTTCCGCTCGGCATTGCCTTGGGTCACAGGACTCGGCACGATTCCCGATAGTGAGCTCGCCACCGTTCCGGCAAGCACGAAGCAGATGTGAGTGATGCCATGATCGTCACCGTTTTCCGCTCGCGCCTGAAGCCGGGGGTGCGCGACGAGTATGTCGCGCTGGTGGAACGCATGAACGCGCTGGCGCAGACCATGCCTGGTTACATCTCGCACAAGGGCTTTTTCGCCGACGACGGCGAGCGCGTGACCATCGTCGAGTTCGAGCACGAAGAAGGCTTGCGCGCCTGGCGCACCAACAAGGAGCATGTTGCGGCGCAAAAGCTGGCGCGGGAGAAGTATTATACCGAATACCACGTCCAGGTCTGCACGCTCGACCGCGAGTCGAAATTCAAGGCCAAGGAGCCGGCGACCGCGGCACAGGGTTGACCCACGCCCGGCCACGCGCCATTTAGCGTTTGCGCGCCCGTGCTTCGGCCGCCGCGAGCCAGAGCATGATCCCGAAAAGTGGATACCGTTTTTCGGAAAAGATCCTGCTCCAACGCAAAATCTAGACCAGCTGGAAAGGCCGAGATGGAAAAGTTCACGATCCTCGAAGGCGTCGCCGCACCGCTGAAGATGATCAATGTCGACACCGACATGATCATCCCCAAGCAGTACTTAAAGACCATTAAGCGCACTGGCCTCGGCAAAGGCCTATTCGCGGAAAAGCGCTATCGCGACGATGGCAGCGAGAATCCCGATTTCGTGCTCAACAAGCCGGCCTATCGCAAAGCGAAAATCCTGGTCGCGGGCGACAATTTCGGCTGCGGCTCCTCGCGCGAGCATGCGCCCTGGGCGCTCAAGGATTTCGGCATCACGTGCGTGATCTCGACCTCGTTCGGCGACATTTTCTACAATAACTGCTTCAAGAACGGCATTCTGCCGGTGCAAGTTTCGCCGCAAGACCTGGAGAAGCTATTCGACGACGCCGAGCGCGGCGCCAACGCGACGCTGACCATCGATCTCGCCAAGCAGGAAATCCGCGGCCCCGATGGCGGCGTGGTGAAGTTCGACATCGATGCACACCGCAAGCACGTCTTGCTCGAAGGCCTCGACGATATCGGGCTGACCATGGTCAAGAGCGAGAAGATCACGAGCTTCGAGGAGAAGGCCAAAGCGGCGCGGCCTTGGGTGTAACACCGTGCTTGTCCGTCAAGCGAGCACCGTCGTGGCGCCGGCGATTTCGATCTCGCATCTCGAGAAAACCTTTGCGTCGGGCTTTCGGGCGCTCAAGGACATCAATCTCGAGATTCGCCACGGCGAAATCTTCGCGCTGCTCGGCCCGAACGGCGCCGGCAAGACGACGCTGATCAGCATCATCTGCGGCATCGTCAATCCGACCAGCGGCCGCGTGCTGGTCGACGGTCACAATATCGTCAAGGACTATCGCACCACCCGCTCGCTGATCGGTCTCGTGCCACAGGAGCTGGCGAACGACATGTTCTCGTCGGTGTGGGCGACGGTGTCCTTCAGCCGCGGGCTGTTCGGCAAGTCCGCCTACCCGGCCTACCTGCAGAAGGTGCTCAAGGACCTTTCGCTCTGGGACAGGAAAGACGCGAAAATCGCCACCCTGTCGGGCGGCATGAAGCGCCGGGTGATGATAGCCAAGGCGCTGTCGCACGAGCCGCAGATCCTGTTTCTCGACGAGCCTAGCGCCGGCGTCGACGTCGAACTGCGCAAGGACATGTGGGACATGGTGCGCGCGTTGCGCGCGTCCGGCGTCACCATCATCCTGACCACGCATTATATCGAAGAAGCCGAGCAGATGGCCGATCGCGTCGGCGTCATCAACAAGGGCGAGCTGATCCTGGTCGAGAACAAAGCCGAATTGATGCGCAAGCTCGGCCAGAAGCAGATGACGCTGGAGCTGCGCGACCCGTTGGCCGCGGTGCCGGCGGCGCTCGCCGAGCATCGCCTCGCGCTTGCCGATAACGGCTGCAAGCTGGTCTATACCTACGACACCCGTGGCGAGCGCACCGGCATTACCGATCTGCTCGACGATCTGCGCGCCGCGAACGTGCACTTTAAGGACCTGTCGACAACGCAAACCTCGCTCGAGGACATCTTTGTCAGCCTGGTGAGGCGAGAGCCATGAACCCGTATGCCGTCGGCGCTATCTACCGGTTCGAAATGGCGCGCACCCGGCGCACCTGGCTGCAAAGCGTCGTCTCGCCGGTAATCTCGACCTCGCTCTATTTCGTGGTGTTCGGCGCCGCTATCGGCTCGCGCATCACCACCATCGAGGGCGTGGCCTATGGCGCCTTTATCGTGCCCGGGCTGATGATGCTGATGCTGTTGACACAGAGCGTCAGCAATGCCGCCATCGGCATTTACTTCCCGCGCTTCACCGGCACGATCTATGAAATCCTGTCGTCGCCGACGTCGGCGCTCGAGATCGTGATCGGTTATGTCGGCGCCGCAGCGACCAAATCGATCGTGCTGGGGTTGATCATCCTCGGCACGTCGGCGCTGTTCGTGCCGATCCATATCGCGCATCCGTTCTGGATGCTCACCTTCCTGATCCTGACCTCGGTCAGCTTCAGCCTGCTCGGCTTCATTCTCGGCATCTGGGCCGACGGCTTCGACAAGCTGCAAGTCGCGCCGCTTTTGATCATCACGCCGCTGACCTTCCTCGGCGGCACGTTTTATTCGACCAGCTTGCTGCCGCCGTTCTGGCGCACCGTCTCGCTGTTCAACCCGATCGTCTATCTGATCAGCGGTTTCCGCTGGAGCTTCTTCGAGCTCGCCGACGTCAATATCGAGATCAGCGTCGCGGTGATCGTATTCTTTACGGCGGTCTGCATGGCGATCGTGTGGTGGATCTTCAAGACCGGCTATCGGTTGAAGACGTAGGCCGCTTTCGTCATTGCGAGGAGCCATTAGGGCGTTTACGCCCGTCTTCGACGGGCTATGGCGACGAAGCAATCCAGGCTCGGTGGCACAAGGCCGGATTGCTTCGCTCCGCTCGCAATGACGCAAATCAAGCCGCCTGGCTCTGCGCAATTGCGTCCGCGATCGCCACCGTGCGCCGCGCCATGTCGGCATGCAGCCGCTCGACCATGCGGCCGTCGATCTGGATCACCCCCTTAGCGGCGTTGCCAGATTGATCGAAAGCGGCGATGATTTTCCGCGCCCAAGCCACTTCGTCGTCGTTCGGCGAGAACGCCGAGTTGCAGGGCGCGATCTGCTGCGGATGAATGAGCGTCTTGCCGTCGAAGCCGAGATCGCGCGCCTGCGCGCATTCGACGGCAAAGCCCTCGGCATTGCCGAGGTCGTTATAGACGCCATCGAGGATGTCGAGGCCGAAGGCGCGCGCCGCGGCGACGCAGTTCATCAGCCACGGCAGCATCGGCGTACGGCCGGGCAGGATGCGGGCCCGCGTGTCCTTGGCGAGATCGTTGGTGCCCATGACAAAGCCCGCGAGCCGGGTACCGGAATCGAGTGCCGCCGCGGCGATATCCCGGGCGTTGAGCATGGCAAGCGGCGTCTCCATCATCGCCCAGATGCGCACGTTCTCCGTGGCGCGGACGCCGGTGAGGTGCTTGGCCACTTGCCGAACCTGCTCCGGCGTCGACACCTTCGGCACCAAAACCGCGTCCGGACCCGCCGTGGCAACCGCGAGATCGTCAAGCCACCAGGCGGTGTCAAGGCCGTTGATCCGTACCAGCACTTCGCGGCGGCCGAAGCCGCCCTGGTGCAGCGCTTCGACGATCAGCTCGCGCGCCTTCGCTTTGGCGTCGGGAGCGACCGCATCTTCGAGATCGAGAATGACGGCGTCGACCGGCAGCTCGCGCGCCTTCTCCATGGCGCGCGCGTTCGATCCCGGCATGTAGAGCACGCTGCGCCGCGGGCGGATTTTCATGCGCACTCCATTAGAGCATGATCCGGAAAAATGGAAGCCGGTGTTCCGAAAAGCATGCCCTCGGGCGTGACCCGCGGGATCATGCTCCACCAAAAAATTACAGCGAGCGGACGATGCAATAACGAAACGTAACCGTTATGGTAGCGGTTCTGCAGGCCGCGCGCCAACGATCGAAATTCTCAAAGCACTACTCACCCTTTGCAAACATATCATGGTCAGTTGAGGCACGCGCCGCATGCCGTTTCCGCCACGTCTGATTGAAGGCTATCACGACTTTCTCGACGGCCGCTTGCGGCACGAGCAGGATCGCTATCGCGAACTCGCCGAAGTCGGACAGTCACCAGAGGTGATGGTCATCGGCTGCTGCAACTCGCGCGTTTCGCCCGAGGTCATTTTCGATGCTCGGCCGGGTGAATTGTTCGTGGTCCGCAACGTTGCCAACATTGTGCCGCCGTACGAGCCCGACGGCCACGCCCACGGCGTGTCCGCGGCGTTGGAATTCGGCGTCGCCGCGCTCAAGGTCAAGCACATCGTCGTGCTCGGCCATGCCCGCTGCGGCGGTGTCAAAGCTTTTGCCGAAAACGCCGAGCCGCTGTCGCCCGGCGATTTTATCGGCAACTGGATGCGGCTGATGGCGCCGGCGGCGGCAAAGGCTGGCCCGCGGCGCGATCTGTCCTGGCCGGATTATCTCACTCGCCTCGAGCAGGCCAACGTCGGCAACAGCCTCGACAATCTCAAGACCTTCCCGCGGCTGCGCCAATTGATCGACACCGGACAGGTCGGCATCCACGGCGCCTATTTCGGCGTCGCCACCGGAGAGCTTTTGATGCGCGATGAGCGGACTGGGGCGTTTGTGGCGGTCGCATCACATTTCCCGGACGCGGTGCAACGCTAGCGTTGCACCGCTGATCCGGGATCGTCCCAAACTCGCAGTATCAAACGATCCCGGGTCTGTAACGCGGCACTAAGTGCCGCGTTACGCCCAGGAAATGTCACTTGGCCGGAGCGAAAAGAACTTACGCCGCCTTCCGCTTCGCCGTGATCAGCTTGCGGTTGATCAGGCACTCGGCGATCTGAATGGCGTTGAGTGCCGCGCCCTTGCGCAGATTGTCGGACACGATCCACATCGACAGGCCGTTCTCGACCGTCGCATCCTCGCGGATGCGGCTGATATAGGTGGCATCCTCGCCGGTCGCGTCGTAAGGGGTGACGTAGCCGCCGGGCTCGTGCTTGTCGATGACGATGCAGCCGGGCGCATTGCGCAAGATATCGCGCGCCTCCTCGACCGTAATCGGGTTCTCGAACTCGATATTGACCGCTTCCGAATGGCTGATGAAGACCGGCACGCGCACGCAGGTAGCGGTGAGCTTGATCTTCGGGTCGAGGATTTTCTTGATCTCAACCACCATCTTCCATTCTTCTTTGGTGTAACCATCCTCCATGAACACGTCGATATGGGGGATCAGATTGAAGGCGATGCGCCTGGGAAATTTCTTCGGCTCGACCTCGTTGAGCTGAAACACCGACTTGGTCTGCGCGAACAACTCGTCCATGGCGTCCTTGCCGGCGCCCGACACCGACTGATAGGTGGCGACCACGACGCGCTTGATCTTGGCTTGATCGTGCAGCGGCTTGAGCGCGACCACGAGCTGCGCCGTCGAGCAATTGGGGTTGGCGATGATGCCGCGCTTGCGAAAGCCCGCGATCGCGTCGGCATTGACCTCCGGCACGATCAGCGGGACGTCGGAATCGTAACGCCAGCACGACGAATTATCGATCACCACCGCGCCGGCGGCGGCGATCTTCGGCGACCATTCCTTGGATACGGCGGAGCCCGCCGACATCAGGCAGATATCGATGCTCGAGAAATCGAAATGCTCGAGCGCTTTGACCTTGAGCGTGCGATCGCCGTAGGAGACTTCGACGCCTAGGCTTTTGCGCGAGGCGAGCGCGACCACCTCGTCGGCGGGAAACTCCCGCTCGGCGAGAATGTCGAGCATTTCGCGGCCCACATTGCCGGTCGCGCCGACCACGGCGACGGTGTAACCCATCAGCAACTCTCCATCGAAATTTGGCCCGGCGCCGCTTTGGCGGCAGCCGGAGCGCAACGGCTTCTAAGGGAGAAAAGCCGTAAATACAATGTCGGCGGCCTTTCCAGGCCGGCGCTTATATGGGGCGCGGCGTGCGGTTTTTCCGCCGGAACCGTTCTGTCACAAACGCGGGCGGCCAAATCGCTAGGATGTGGCGGCAAAGCCGGATAGATTACCGGCACGTGAAAGCGAGGGGCCATGCGGGTCATTGCGTGTTGTCTTGCCGTCGTCGTCATGGCTGTGGCCGGCCCCGCGGGGGCGGAAACCAAGAAAAATCCGCCGGTCTATCGTTCCGCAGCCGGCACTATCATTCAGCCGACACGCACTATCATCCACCATCCCGACGGCACCACGACCATTATCGTGCAGCGGCGCTCTTATCTCGATCCGGGCACGGAAGTGCCGGTCGGCTATGGCAGCCATATGGATTACGCGTTTCCGCCGGGCGGCGATCCCGGCCGTCCGTATTGGTTTTATGGACCGGACCTGGGCGGCGTCGGCGGCCTGCCGCTGGCGCAGCCGTTCCTGCTCCCGGGCATCAACCAGAGCAATCCGTTCTGACGCTGCGTCAGCGCTGTAACGGCGCGATCCGATAAATCGCTGAAATTTTCCGCTCATTCCGAGCGGAAGATAGCCGCGGATCGATCACGCGGTGAGCTGCTCCAGTTCGCCGATGATCGCGGCGCCCATTTCCGAGGTGCTGACGAGCTTGGTGCCTTCCGACTTGATGTCGGCGGTGCGCAGACCCTTGGCCAGCGCCGCCGCGACCGCTGCGTCGATCAGGTCGGCCTCTTTGCTCATATTGAACGAGTAGCGCAACGCCATGCCGAAAGAGGCGATCATCGCGATCGGGTTGGCGATGCCCTTGCCGGCGATATCCGGCGCCGAGCCGTGCACCGGCTCGTAGAGCGCTTTGCGCCGCTTGGTTTTGGCGTCGATTTCGCCGAGCGAGGCCGACGGCAGCATGCCGAGCGAGCCGGTCAGCATCGCCGCGATATCCGAGAGCATGTCGCCGAACAGGTTGTCGGTGACGATGACATCGAACTGCTTCGGCCAGCGCACCAGCTGCATGCCGCCGGCGTCCGCCAGCATGTGCTCGAGCTGGACGTCCTGGTAGCCGCGCGCATGCACGTCAGTGACGACCTCGCGCCACAGCACGCCGGTCTTCATCACGTTGCGCTTCTCCATCGAGGTGACCTTGTTGCGCCGCTTGCGCGCCAGCTCGAAGCCGACGCGGGAGATGCGGTCGATCTCGTAGGTGTCGTAGACCTGGGTATCGACGGCGCGCTTCTGGCCGTTGCCGAGATCGGTGATGGTCTTGGGCTCGCCGAAATAAACGCCGCCGGTGAGTTCCCGCAGGATGATGATGTCGAGCCCTTCGACCACGTCGCGCTTGAGGCTTGATGACTCCGCCAGCGCCGGGTAGCAGATCGCCGGGCGGATATTGGCGAACAGGCCGAGTTCCTTGCGCAACCGCAGCAGACCGGCTTCCGGCCGCACGTCATAAGGCACATTGTCCCATTTCGGCCCGCCGCAAGCGCCGAAAATGACGGCGTCGGCGGCATGCGCCTTGGCCATCGTCTCTTCGGTAATGCTGACCTCGTGGAGGTCGTAGCAGCAGCCGCCGACTAGCCCCTCTTCGATGTCGAAACTGACAATGTCGGCCTTGGCGAGAAAGCCGAGCAGGCGCTTCACCTCGGCCATGACTTCGGGACCGATGCCGTCGCCGGCGAGAAGAAGGAGTTTGTGGGTAGCCATGAATGATGCCTCACGGAAACTGCGCGAGGATTGCTAAAGCGCGGCTTGCGGCTTGGCAAGCCGAGCGCGTTCATGGCCAAAGTGCTAGAATCGGAGTCATTGCGACAAGGGCTTGCCCAAAGTCTCTCGCCCAACACGGGCTTACAAGACGGGCTTACAAAACAGGCTCACAAGACAGGCTTTAGCCACGAAAGGCGCCACCATGCGAAGCTTGCGTATCATCGCACTCGTGCTGCTACTTGCCGGAGCGGGCAGTTACGCCCGCGCCGACGAGCCGAGCCCAGAGGCGCTCGCCGCCGCCAAAGAGCTGCTCGCGATCCTCTCCCCGGACATGATGAAGCAATTGACCGGAAGCATCACCGCAAGCTTCTGGCCCGTGGTCGAACAAAAGGCGCGCGCCGAAAAGATCGACGAAGCCACCATCGGCGAATTGCGCGCCGAGTTCGAGCGCATCCAGGTCGCTTTTGTCAGCGATGCCATGAAGGAAGCGCCGCCGATCTATGCGCGGCATTTCACCGCCGACGAGCTGCACCAATTGGCGGCGTTCTACCGCACGCCGACCGGCGCCAAGGCGTTGCACGAAATCCCGCAGGTGATGGGCGAGATGACCGCGCTGTTGGTGCCGCGCCTGCAGGACGTGCAGCGGCAGACCAGCGAAGGCTTCAGCAGAATCCTAAAGGATCATGGCTACGGCAAATGAGCCGGGAGCCGATCAGAGACCGCTGAACCAGTTATAGCCCTGGTTCTCCCAATAGCCGCCGGCATCGTTGTTCTGCACCCACATCGCGGTGACGTATTTCGGATTCTTGAAGCCGAGCTTGGTGGGGATGCGGATCTTGATCGGAAAGCCGTAGGCGCGCGGCAAAGTCTGGTGATCGAATTTGAGCGTCAGCTGCGTCTGCGGATGCAGAGCGGTCGGCATATCGATGGTATTGGAATAACCCTCGGCGCATTGGAACCAGACATATTTGGCGCGCAGATCGGCGCCGACCAGCTTGAGGAACTCCGACAGCTTGACGCCCTGCCAGGAACCGATGGCGCTCCAGCCTTCGACGCAAACATGGCGCGTAATCTGCGACACCTCCGGCAGCTTGTAGAGCTCGGGCAGGGTCCACGGCTTCTTGTTGGTCACCAGACCGCCAATCTCGAGCTGGTATTGCTCGCCATCGACATCGGGCGCTTCGTCCTCGCTGTAATAAGCGTTGAACGGAAACGGCCGGGTGATCATGCTTTCCGGATATTCCGGCGCCAGGATATTGGGATTGAACAGCAGCGCCTGGACCCGGTCGTTGAATTCCGAAATGGTGCGGAGCGCGCTCTCCGAGGTATCGCCGTCGATGATATCGCAGCCGCTGAGCACGGCGAGCGCGCCGAGGCTTGCGGCGCCGCGCAGGAAGAAGCGCCGCGATGGCTCGGGCAGAAGTTTCGCCGCGTCCTTGATCAGGAGCTTCGAATCGACGCCGGGTAGGGTTTTGCGTTGACGGGCCATAGATTTCTTCCTGCCTTCACCGGCCGATGATCATCGCGCGCAGGCTTTTGGGCACGAGGACCGCAAAACTCACATGCACGACCAGGAAGGCGACAATCGCCGTCATGGCAGCGAAATGGACATAGCGTGCGGTATTGTAGCCGCCGAAGAAGCTGGTCAAAGGGTGAAACTGCACCGGCTTCCAGATCGATAAGCCCGAGAGCACGATGGTGATGCCGGCGATGATAATTCCGAGGTAAAGCAGCTTCTGCACCGCGTTGTAGACGGACAGATCGTCATGCGCGAGCTTGCCGCGCAACGCCGCAAACAGATCGTGAAAGACCTCGCCGGGATAAATCGGGAAGAGCTTGCGGCGGAAACGGCCGCTGAGAATGCCGAGAATGAGATAGACGACGCCGTTGATCATCAAGATCCACATGGCGGCGAAATGCCACAACAGCGCACCGGCCAGCCAGTTGCCGAGCGCAATCTGCCGCGGGAACGTGAAACCAAACAGCGGTGCGGCGTCATAGATCTGCCAGCCCGAGCCGATCATCACCAGCATCGCCAGCGCATTGATCCAGTGCGTCACCCGCACCCAGACGGGGTGAATAAGGGGCCGCGCGGAGGCATTCGGCGCGAGCGGCGAATTCACTGTGGCTTCGATCGTCATCGTCGTGGTTCCGTCTGGCGCAGAGGTCTAGCAAAACGATTAAGGACGCGCGCGTCACATTCCTGTCAGCAACCCTCTCCCCGTAATATGGGGAGAGGGAAAGAGTGTGACCGGGAGAAGCGTCCAATCACATCGGCAGCAGCACGGTGTCGATCACGTGGATCACGCCATTCGACTGCAGAACGTCGGGGATCGTGACCGTGGCGACGTCGCCCTTGGCGTCGGTGATGCTGAGCTTGCCGGGGCCTGCCTGCTTGACGCTGATCCAGTCGCCGGAGACGGTCTTGAGCTTGGCTTCGCCTTCGCCGTCCTTGATCGCTTTCATCAAATTCACGGCGGTCATGCGGCCGGGCACGACGTGATAGGTGAGGATCTTGACCAGCGTCGCCTTGTTTTCCGGCTTTAGCAGCGTATCGACCGTGCCGGCCGGCAGCTTAGCGAACGCTTCGTTGGTCGGCGCGAACACGGTGAATGGGCCCGGGCCTGAGAGGATATCGACCAGGCCGGCGGCCTTCACCGCGGCAACCAGCGTGGTGTGGTCCTTCGAATTGACCGCATTCTGAATGATGTTCTTCGACGGATACATCGGCGCGCCGCCGACATTAACCGTCTTTTCCTGCATCAATTCCGCGGAGAGGGGCGCCACCGCACCGGCGGCCAGCGCAAGTGCCGCCGCAGCGGCGATCAAAGTGAAACGCTTGGACATGAGGAGCTCCATATTTGCCGTTGATTAGGTGCTGTCGAGGTTTGCCGGCGAGCCGCCGGTGAGACGCGGGGTATTTGCGTCTGCAGATCGAGATACGGCCTCTCAACAAGCGGGTTTCGCGCCTTGCCTGCGGCCATCCTCACGGCTGCGTGAACGCTTTCCGCGCCAAGTCCATTCGGCTATGAAGCGCGCAGCAATGCCGGGATTGTTAAAGGCTTGTGACGAAAAAGGTTGATGCAATGTCGAAGACCAGCCCCGGCAATTGTTTTGAAGATTTCCGTATCGGCCAGGTGATCCGCCACGCCACGCCGCGCACGGTCACGACCGGCGATGTCGCCCTCTACAACGGCTTGTTTGGGCCGCGGTTCGCGGTGCAATCGTCGGACGAGTTCGCCAAGGCGATCGGCTATCCGCGCTCGCCGATCGACGATCTCCTGGTGTTTCATATGGTGTTCGGCAAGACCGTTCCCGACGTCTCGCTCAATGCCGTCGCCAATCTCGGTTATGCCGGCTGTTATTTTCGCAGCCCGGTCTTTCCCGGCGATACCTTGTCGGCGCTCTCCGAAGTCATCGGACTCAAGGAAAATTCCAGCCGCAAGACCGGCATCGTCTATGTGCGCACCACCGGCTACAAGCAGGACGGCACCGCCGCGCTCGAATATGTCCGCTGGGTGATGGTGCGAAAACGCGACGAAGCCGCGCCGGCACCGGGCGATCACGTGCCGCGATTGCCGACGGTGCTGGATCCGAAGGTTCTGAGCGAGGCCTGCCCGCCGATCAATCTGTCGGCGTACGATTTCGCCGTCGCCGGCAGCCCCTATCGCTTCGGCGACTACCAGATCGGCGAGCGGATCGATCATGTCGACGGCATCACCGTCGAAGAAGCCGAGCACATGATCGCGACCCGGCTCTACCAGAACACGGCGCGCATTCATTTCGACCTGTTCGGCGCCAAACAGGGGCGCTTCGGCCGGCGGCTGATCTATGGCGGCCACGTGATCTCGCTGGCGCGCGCGCTGTCGTTCAACGGGCTCGCCAACGCGTTCCATATCACCGCCATCAATGGCGGACGGCACGTCGCGCCGCTGTTCGCCGGCGGCACCGTGTTCGCATGGTCGGAAGTACTGGCGAAGTCGGAGCTGCCGGGCCGGCATGACGTCGGCGCGCTACGGCTGCGCACCGTCGCCACCTGTGACCGGCCGTGCGACGATTTTCCCTACAAAGCCGGCGAGGACTACGATCCGTCGGTCCTACTCGACCTCGACTACTGGGTGCTGATGCCGCGGTGAGCGTCGGCCGACGCGCCCGCCGACGAATCATTGGTTACGGCGGACGCGCGCGCCTTACGGCTTGAGCTGCTTGAGCATCGCGGCAAACGTGGCGTTGTCAGGATCGAGCCGCAGCGCCTCGGTCAAGTCGGCGATCGCCCGGTCGCGATCGCCGTTGGTGTTCGAAGCCAGCGCGTGCGCGTAGCGCAGGCGGGGGTTTTTTGCATCCAGGCGGATCGCTTCGCTGAAATCGGCGATGGCCTGGAGAAGATCGTCCTTCTCGACCCAGCCGTCGCCCATGAAGCCCATGTAGCGGTCGTAGCGGACGACGCCGCGCAGGAAGTAGTCCTCAGCGCGGTTCGGATCGAGGCGAAGCGCCCGGTCGAAATCGGCGATCGCCGGGTTGGGGTCGTGCTTGGCCAGAAAGATACGGCCGCGGCCGTCATAGGCATCGGCGAATTTTGGGTCGAGCCGGATCGCCTCGGTGTAATCGGCGATGGCGCCGTCGAGGTCGGCTTTGGCCTCACGCACCAGACCGCGATTGTAGTAGGCGCCGAGATAATCTGGATCGACGCGAATTGCGTCGCTGAAATCAGCCATAGCCTGATCGAGATGTCCGGCGGCGCGGTGCGCGGCGCCGCGCCGGTTTAAGGCGTCGGCGTCGTTTGGATCGAGTTTGACGGCTTGATCGAAGTCGGCGATGGCGCGACCGAGATCGCCCTTGCTCTGCCAGGCGAGGCCGCGGTTGGCGTAGATATTGACATGACGGCTACGGGCAATATCGGAATAAGGCAGCGGGTCGATGCGGATGGCGTCGGTCAAATCGGCGATGGCGCGATCGACATCGCCCTTTTCACGCCAGAGCAGACCGCGATTGTTATAGGCCAGGGCATCGCGCGGGTTGAGGCGGATGGCCTCGGTATAGTCGGCCAACGCGCGGTCCAGATCGCCCTTGGCCTGCCAGGCGAGACCGCGCGCGACATGGGCGACGGCTTGCATGGTGTGGCCTTCGCTCGCGTCTTCGATGATGAGTGTGCAACCGGCGATGTTGCGATCCGGATTGTTGTCGGCGTCGCAATCGTCATGTGCCGCCATGCTCGCGGCAAATGCCGGCGCGACCGACATCAGCACGCAAGCAATTGACATCGTCGAGATCAGAACGCGCAACGTTACGCTCTCACAGCATACAGATCGGCTGGCGTGCGACGCACCGGGCGATGGCAAAGTAGCATGTCGGCGTCGACGGCGTGTGACCGGGGTCACATCGGGACCATTGTCGTCGTTTTCCAAATCGCCCTAAGCGCATCTCAACGACTGGCTCGCACTACCACGTATAGCGCACAGTACCGGTGCCGGCGTAAGTCTGCGAGCCCGGCGCAAACTCGCCGTCGAATTTTGCGATCAGCGTCCAATTGGCCGCCAATAGCAACTCCGCTCCGGCAGACGCCAGCGCTGAATTTTGCGGGATCGGCGCGCCATTGACCACGAAGCCCGATCCGGGCAGCGATTGGAACACCGCGCCGAGCGAAGGATTGTTGACGAAATCGTGCGCCCAGGCGAGCCGGCCGCGCACGATCAGCGGCATGCCGGCGACCAGCATCGGATGATCGAGCCGCGTGCCGAGTTCGCTCCGCACGTCGGTCGCGTTCATGGCGGCAAAGTTCAATCCAAGACCGCCACCGGCGGCATCCGTCTCGCTAAAGCTCGGCGTATGGAAATCCTGCGCTTGCAACGCCGCATACGGCGTCACGCCGAGCGCCGGCAGCACTGCGTAGCGATAGCCGCCTTCGAGCCGCGCGCCGTAGCTCTGACCGGCGAAGTTCGCGGTCAGCTGATCACCGAGCGCGCTGCGCGTGGTCGAGAACCAGTGGTTGGTGAAAGCCAGCGCCCCGGCGAGATAGGCCGGGCCGGCGCGGGTGATGCCATAGACGCCGGCCTGTACGGCGTCGCTGCGGCCGGTGCCGCCGGCGTTAGCCAGCCCCCAACTCAAGCCGCCGCCGGCGAGCGCAAAGCCCACGACCGTATTCGGCGTGACGTGATAGTCCATGCCGCCGGCAAAGCCGAAGGTGCTGGCGGTGACCGTATTCGAGCCTGCGGTCGCGTTGCCGTTCGTGGTGTTGCCGCCGCCATAGGCCGCGCCCCAGGCCGTCCAACGCTGATCGAAAGTCGGCTGCGGCGGCGCCTTGCGCAGGATCGACGCGTAGGCCAGCGCGATGTCCGGCGGCAGCGAGGCTTGCTCGTCGGCCGCGAAACCCATGGCTTGGGCGTTGCCGCCGCCGAGCCGGCCGTCGACAAACGGATCGAGCATCAGGCTCAAAAATTCGGTCATCATCTGGAACGCGCCGTGCTCGGCGTCGGCCGCGACTTCGCCCGACAATTGCGACAGCGCATTGGCCAGAGTAAGCCCGCTCAACCCGAACACGCTGGCGAAGTTCGTCGGCAGCGTGCCGCCATTGTTGTAAAAGTTGTTGAGCGTGTTGGCGACGCTTTGCTGATTGTTGTTAAGTCCGGCACCGGCGCCGAGGGTGGCGTTGATGTTCAGCAGCACATTGTCGGCTGTGTAGCCCAGGCTGGCGTTGAAACCGGACGGCAAATTTTGCGCGGCGAGCGCTGAGAATGTGGTGCCGTTGAGCCCAGCCGACTGCAGAATTGTGTATTGGCGCGCCGGCGCGGCCGTCCCCGACGTGAATACGGCAAGCGTCGTGCCGGCGAGTGAGGCGTTGCCGGTGACGTTCGCAAACGTCGAGGTCGTCCCATTGAGCTGGACCAGATAGAACGCGCCGGATTGAAACGCCAGACTGCCGACAATCGTCATGGAGGTGCCCGGCACGCCAGCCGCGCCGGGCGCGAGCGTGCCGCCGGAATTGATCGTCACGACCGGCGGATCGACCGTTCCGACGCCGGTCAGCATGCCGGTCGAGTTCACCGTGACGCTCGACGTATTCGACAATATGCCGTCGACTTCCAGAATGCCGCCGTTGACGGTCGTGCTGCCGGAATAGGTCGCGTCGCCCGTGATCGTCAGCGTGCCGGTCCCGTACTTGATCAGCGGCCGCGAGCCGACGGTGCCGTCGGTCAGCAGCGAAGGATCCGGATTGGAACTGTTGTTGGCGAGGCCGAATTGGAGCACGCTCGCCTGCGAAAAGTTGCTGGTGACGTCGTAGAGCACCCACGCGCCGCGGCCGATCGAGGCGACGCTGAGCACATCGACGGTCGCGTTATAGACCAGCTGATAGACCAGCGCGTTGGGCAGGCCCTGACCGAAGGCGCGCCAGCCGCTCAAATTGCCACTGATGTCGCTGTCGGCGACCGTGATCGGGCTTTGCGCCGATGAGATGGTGCAGGCATTGAGCCCCGGCGTGCAGGAAAGCGGGGTGTTCAAGCCGCCGACCAGCAGCGCGTTGACGCCGTTATTGGCGATGAATTCCAGCGCGGTCGGCCTGACAAAGCCGGCCGGCAAGTTCGAAGTCAGACTGCCAAAGGTCGCGGCGCCATCGGCGTTCTTGGTGTAGTACAGGTTGATGCTGTCGGCGACGAAAAGACGCGACTGGCTGCGCGTATCGAACACGATCGCGTTGGGTGTGTCTCCCGCGTAATTCGTCAATTGCGTCAGCGATCCGGCAGTGTTGGTGGTGCTGAACCAAACCTGCCCAGGGCCGCCGGCATTGGGGCCGCCGGTAGCTGCGCCGACGGCAATGGCGTTTGTGTTATTCGCTGTCCCGTACGCGATGGCGCTCGGCCCGGGCGTCGTGCCCAAATTGGTGAGGGTAAGATCGACCGAACTCGCGTTCACGCCGTTGGAGCCAGTGAGCGAATCGCGGCCGATGAAGACATCTGTGGTGCCGCCCATCGCGATGAGCGTCGGATCAATTCTGTTCAGGACAAAAGGCGCTGAAAAATTTCCACCGGCGTGGGTAACCGTCGCGCAATCCTGGCCGCCGTCGCAGGTGACGGGGACACCTCCGGGATTGCCAGTCGGATCGGGAAACGGACTCACGACCTGACCTTGGGCGTTGATGATCATCCGGCTCAGTTGGCCGAGGTTGTAGTAGGAATTATAGAACGCGCTCAAACCGGACAGCGTTCGGTCGTTGATAGCGACATTGGTGCCGTCGCCGAGATTGACCGCGTTGAAGAGCGTGCTGCCGGGGGCGGATTGCAGCGACACGCCGTTGTCCTGAGCGGCGACGGCAAGACGCTTGCTGTTGGCGTCGAACGCAACCGCGTACGGCTCGAAAACGCTCAAGTTGCCGTTCAGCCCTTGCCAGGCGCCGTTGCCCTGCGGGTTGTTTCGCAGATAGATACCGCCGTCACTCGAGAGGATCAGATTGCCCGACGAGTCGAATGCGATCGCCCGCGAATCCGCGTGAACCGTGTTGGCGTCAAGGAAATTCTGAGCGAACGTGCCTTCGCTGGTCAGGCTGGTGGCGGTCGAAGAATTATTGCTCGGATTGTAATTAAGACGAAACGCTTGGACCGAACACACCGAGGTCGCGCTGCTGCCGCCGCAGGTTTCGTGCGCGTCACCGGTTAGGTAGACGATATTCGCGTTGGTTGGATCGATTGCGATGTGCAGGTTTACCGGCGTCTGGCCACCAGCGACGACGTTCGGTGCCGCGGTAAGCTGATTCCAGGTCCCGCCCTCGTTGCCGGAGAGAAAAACGCCGCTCAGCTTCGGCGTTGCGGTACTCAGATTGCTGATGGCGACGGCGACGGATCCGTTCGGCCCGGCCGCGAGCGTGATGGATGTTTGTCGGCCACTGGTTATCTGGCCGTTGCTGTTCGCGCTGGTGAAGATTGGCGACCAGGTAGCGCCCATGTCGTTGCTGACATAAACGGCGGTGGCGGCGTTGTTGCCGCTGGTCTTAACCGCCGCATAAAAGCGCGACTGATCGCCCGGATCGGCCACCAGCGAGGTCACTGCTCCGGCGGGCAGGCCGTTGCTGCCGGAGACCAACGCAAACGTCGTGCCGCCGTTGGTACTGCGATAAAGCCCATAGCTCGCCGTCGGACCGGTGGCGTCCTGCACTTCGAACGTCGCCGCCAATATCGTGCTGCCGCGGGCCTCGACGCCGATCACGCTCTGGCCTGCCAGCGTCGTCGTGCCGAGCGCACTCCAAGACGCGCCGCCGTTGGTGGTGTAGAGGATTCCGGTTTGCGCGGCACCGCGGCCGGCAAAGGCGCCCTGATTGAACTGGCTGTATTCACCGTTGTCGGTGACGCCGACACCAGCAATGATGGTTTTGCCGGTCGGATCGGTCGGATCGAGTCCGAGACTGGCGATCGACAGCGACGCTTGATTGTCGGTCAGGGGCTTCCAGGTCGCACCATTGTTAGTGGTGACGAAAATTCCGCCGTTGGGCGAGGCAGCAAAGATCGTGCTCGCACCCAACGCCGGGTCAGGCAAAATCGCCTGTATGGCGCCGGCCTCGGTTCCGTTCGGCGCAGCATCGGCGCTTTGCGAGGCGTAGACCGGTCCAAAGCGCGGCGCGGGCCCCTCGGAGATGAAAGTCTGCGCGAGCGAGACGTCTGCCCAAAGCAAAAGCGCCAGGCACGCGATCGGCATTGCGGCCGCGCTGACTAGCCTTCGAGCGACGGATGAAAGCTCGGGCCGGCTTGTCATGGAATGACACGTACTTGCAACCACAAGCCGGCCGTCGCGATCCGCTAGGACCAAAGACGGTCGGCGGCTCCAGCCTAGGCGGAGTTGCGGATATGCGGCGCAGCTTTTTGGCCGCCCGCAGCAGCTTTTCTGCGAGTGTTGCAATTTTGCCGGTGCGGCGTTCTAGCTTTGCGTGCGCAGATGCTCGACCAGTTGCCGCGCGTACAGCGGCAGGTCGTTCATGCTGCGGATACAGATTGTCAGCTCGCGCACCGCCCAGGCATCGGTGAGCGGCACGACCGTGATCGCCATGGTCTTGGCGACGCGATGCGCCGTGGTCTCCGGCACGATACCGATGCCGACGTTGCGTTCGACCAGCCGGCACACCGCGTCGAAGCTGCGCAGCTGAACGCGCAGGCGCAGCGGCCGGCCGATGCGCATCGCCTTACTGGCAAGGAAGCGCTGTAACGCGGAGGCGCGATCCAGCCCGACAAAATCGTACTCCAATACGTCTTCGAACGCGATCTTGGTCCGCTTCGCCAGCGGATGGTCATGCGCGACAACGAGCACGAAACGATCGCGGCGGAACGGATAGGTTTCGAGCGCGTGCACATCGACCGTCCCGGCAACGATGCCGAGGTCGGCAACGCCTTCCGCTATCAGGCCGACGATCTCGTCGCTTAGACGCTCTTCCAGATCGACACTGACGTTCGGGTGGGCGGCGAGGAAGGAGCTCAGCGCCTCGGGAAGAAACTCGGTCAGTGCGTTGGTGTTGGACAAGACCCGGATCTGGCCGCCGAGGCCGCCGCCGTAGGCATCGAGATCTTCATGCAAGCGCTCGGCTTGACGGAGCATGACGCGCGCATGCTGCAGCAAAGTGCGGCCGGCCTGGGTCGGGGTTACGCCCTGGCGTCCGCGGGTGAGCAAGGCGACCCCAAGCGCCGCCTCCATATTGCGGATGCGGGTCGAGGCGGCGGCCAGCGCCAAGTTCGCGCGTTGGGCGCCGTGGGTGATGCTGCCGGCTTCCACCACGTTGCGGAACAAGCTGAGATCGGCGAGGTCAAACCGCACGATTGGATGCACCTTCGTTTTTGGCGAAGTCAGACTATGAATCATGCCCATTGTACAAGAGCGATCCAATGATAATCTTTCGCCTATGGCGAAGCTAGATATGGCCGCGGCCTAGCCGCCTTGTTTTGCCGAGATTGCGGCAAGCTGGCGGAACGGCTAGGAAATTGAGCTTGAGCTTGGCGCGCTTCGCACTTCGGAGTTAAGTCACACAGCGTCGAGCGAATTCGGATGAGCACAATGGCCGAAACCAAGGCCCCCGCCGCGCGGCCGCTGTCGCCGCACCTGCAAATCTACAAACCGACGCTGACGATGATGATGTCCATCGTCCATCGCATCACCGGCTTTGGTCTCTATTTCGGCACGCTGCTGATGGCCTGGTGGCTGATCGCGGCCGCCTCGCCGGGTTCGTATGCGCGGTTCGAATGGTTCGCCAGCTCCATCATCGGCCGGCTGATCCTGTTCGGCTACACTTGGGCGCTCATCCACCACATGCTCGGCGGCATCCGGCATCTGATCTGGGACACCGGGCGCGCCATGGGGCCGGCCGAGCGCGAGTGGCTCGCCGCCGCCAACCTGATCGGCTCGATCGCGATCACCGTGCTGCTATGGATTTTCGGCTTGCTGGCGATGGGAGGTCCGCTGTGAGCGACAGCCCGAAGCATATCCGCACGCCGCTCTCGCGCGTCCGCGGGCTCGGCGCCGCCCGCTCCGGCACCGACCATTTCTGGCGCCAGCGGCTGACCGCGGTCGCCAATATTCCGCTGACCATCGCCGCAGTCGTCATCATTGTCATGCTGCTTGGCAGCAACCAGGCCGCCGTGGCGCGGATTCTCGGCTCACCGCCGGTCGCCATCATCATGCTGCTGTTCATCGGCTCGATCACCATGCACATGCGCATCGGCATGCAGGTGATCATCGAGGATTACGTGCACGATGAAATTTCCAAGCTGGTGCTGATCATGGCCAATGCGTTCTTCTGCATTGCTGTGGCGCTGACCTCGGCCTACGGCATCCTCAAACTGTCCTTCGGGTTGTGATCATGGCAACCAACGGCGGCAGCGCGGCTCCGGCCTTCAACGGCCGCGCCTATGCGATCGAGGATCACGCTTACGACGTCGTCATCATCGGCGCCGGCGGCGCCGGATTGCGCGCCGTGGTCGGCTGCAGCGAGGCAGGGTTGCGGACCGCCTGTATTACGAAGGTCTTCCCGACCCGCTCGCACACGGTAGCGGCGCAGGGCGGTATCGCCGCGGCGCTCGGCAATATGGGCGAAGACGACTGGCGCTGGCACATGTACGACACCGTCAAGGGCTCCGACTGGCTCGGCGACCAGGATGCGATCGAATATCTGTGCCGCAACGCGCCCCAGGCGGTGTACGAGCTCGAGCATTGGGGCCTGCCGTTCTCCCGCCGCGAGGATGGCAAGATCTACCAGCGCCCGTTCGGCGGCATGACCACGCATTACGGCAAGGGCACCGCGCAGCGCACCTGCGCCGCCGCCGACCGCACCGGCCACGCCATGCTGCACACCATGTACGGCCAGGCGCTGCGTCACGCGGCCGAGTTTTTCATCGAATATTTCGCCATCGATTTGATCATGGACGACGACGGCCGCTGCCGCGGCGTCGTTGCCATCAATCTCGACGACGGCTCGATCCATCGCTTTTCCGCGCAAATGACGGTGCTGGCGACCGGCGGTTACGGACGCGCGTACGCCTCGTGCACCGGCGCCCACACCCAGACCGGCGACGGCAACGCCATGGTGCTGCGCGCCGGGCTCCCACTCGAGGACATGGAATTCGTACAATTCCATCCGACCGGGGTTTACGGCGCCGGCGTCCTCATCACCGAGGGCGCGCGCGGTGAAGGCGCTTATCTGGTCAATTCGGAAGGCGAGCGCTTCATGGAGCGCTATGCGCCGTCCGCCAAGGACCTCGCCTCACGCGATGTCGTCTCGCGCGCGATGACCATCGAGATCCGCGAGGGCCGCGGCGTCGGGCCGAAGAAGGACCACATCTTCTTGCATCTCGACCATCTCGATCCGAAGGTCCTGGCCGAGCGGCTGCCGGGCATCACCGAGTCGGCGCGCATCTTTGCCGGCGTCGATCTCACCCGCGAACCGGTGCCGATCGTGCCGACCGTGCACTACAATATGGGCGGCATCGCCACCAACTATTACGGCGAGGCGTTGATCAAGAAGGACGGCGATCCCGACCACATCGTGCCCGGCATGATGGCGTTGGGCGAAGCCGCTTGCGTGTCGGTGCATGGCGCCAACCGGCTCGGCTCCAACTCGCTGATCGATCTGGTCGTGTTCGGCCGCGCCGCGGCGCTCCGCTGCGCCGACATGCTCACCCCGAACGACAAGCAGCCCGAACTGCCCAAGAACTCCGCCGAGCGGGCCCTGTCGCGGCTCGATAAGTACCGCAACGCCTCCGGCAGCACCCCAACCGCGCAGCTGCGCACCAAGATGCAGCACGTGATGCAGACCAATTGCGCGGTGTTCCGCACCGGCGAGGTGCTGCAGGAAGGCTCGAAGCTCATCCACGAGGTGTTCGAGGGCGCCCGCGACATCAGGGTCAGCGACCGCTCGCTGATCTGGAATTCCGACCTGATCGAGACGCTCGAATTCGTCAATCTGATCGAGCAGGCCGTCGTCACCGTCGAGGCGGCGCTCAATCGCACCGAAAGCCGCGGCGCCCACGCCCGCGAGGATTATCCCAACCGCGACGACAAGGATTGGATGAAGCACTCGCTGACGTGGCTGGACACTGAGACCGGCAAGGTCAGGATCGACTACCGGCCGGTGCACACCTACACGCTCACCAACGACGTATCCTACATCGAGCCCAAGAAGCGGGTGTATTGAGGATTGCCATGGTCCAGTTCACGCTGCCAAAAAATTCCAAGATCGGCCAAGGCAAGACTTGGCCGCATCCGGCCAAGGCGAAAGCCGAGCACGAGTTTCGGGTCTATCGCTGGAACCCCGACGACGGCCGCAATCCGCGCATCGATACCTATTACGTCGATACCGGCGATTGCGGGCCGATGGTGCTCGACGCGCTGATCTGGATCAAAAACAACGTCGACGCGACGCTGACCTTCCGCCGTTCCTGCCGTGAAGGCATCTGCGGCTCGTGCGCGATGAATATCGACGGCACCAATACACTCGCCTGCACCAAGGCGATGGGCGAGGTCTCTGGCGCGGTGCGCATCTATCCGCTGCCGCACATGGCGGTGGTCAAGGACCTGGTACCGGACCTGACCAATTTCTACGCCCAGCACGCCTCGATCGAACCGTGGCTGCAGACCGTATCGCCGACGCCGCAGAAGGAATGGAAGCAGAGCCACGACGACCGGCAGAAGCTCGACGGGCTCTACGAATGCATCCTGTGCGCCTGCTGTTCGACGTCGTGTCCGAGCTATTGGTGGAATTCGGACCGCTATCTTGGGCCGGCGGCGCTGCTGCAGGCACAGCGCTGGATCGTCGACTCGCGCGATGAAGCGACCGGCAAACGGTTGGACGACCTGGAAGACCCGTTCCGGCTCTACCGCTGTCACACCATCATGAATTGCGCCAAGGCCTGCCCCAAGCATCTCAACCCGGCGAAAGCGATCGCCGAGATCAAGCAGAAGATGGTCGAGCGGCAGGTGTGAGCGCCTTTCCAGACGCCGCGTTGGCCGGCGAAGTGCAGTGCCTCCCAGCCAGAACTACAAATTCATCTGGCAAGCAGTTCGCCGACGTCAGCCGGTTGCATTCCTTTATACCGGCAAGCCACGCACGGCCTGCCCCATTGTTCTTGGCTACTCGGCCAATGGCCGAGAGGCGTTGTCGGCCTACCAGGTGGCCGGCGAGACCAGCGGCGGTCGCGCGCTCCCGCAATGGCGGTGCTTTTATCTCGACGGCATTCGCGAACTGGAAACCGCGCAGTCCGCATGGCGCGAGGGCGACAGCCACAGACAGCCGCAAACTTGCGTTCATTTCGTCGACGTTGATGCGAATATTCCGGAAACTCTCACGCGGCCCGAGCCGCTGCTGTTCGGCTCATCCGAATTGCGGCCGCCCCGACGCGCGAGGAGATCGGGTCCATAACCGCCGCGTCGAAGTGGTGTTCGCAAGTTGCACATAGAACAATAAAGCATCTTGCTGAAAGCGGGTCGCGTTGTCGCTGGAATCGCGAGCGGGCACGGCCTCTCTTGCGAATCATGCTATTGCCGCGTCTGCAGCACGCGGAACTCGGGCAACGTCGGCCGCAATAACACCCCAGTTGCAACAAGTTTTTTTGCGAGCTTTGTGGAACCGCCGGAGCACCACCGGCGTTTGTGGGTCACCGTAGAGTATGCTTTCGGGGATGTGCAGGTTGGGGGTCATCATGGCAAAAGCCGGATTGATTCCAGTTGTCGCCGGGTCGCTCTTTGCTCTCGCGATGGGGAGCTTGAGCGTCAATCAGGCGCGCGCGCAAGATACACGCGCTCAAGACACGCGTGCGCAAGATACCGCGCGATTGCCTTCCCTCGCCAACCGGCAAGCCGCCGGCGGGTAACCACTGGCACTATCGCACCGATCCGACGACACAAACCAAGTGCTGGTATTTGCGGCCAGCAGGCGACGCAGCAGCGAAGCCGGCCACGCAGGACAAGCCGGAAACCAACGCCGCCGGCGCGGCGCCCACGGCCGCGGCGCCCGCCGCTCCCGATCAGGCCGGGCAAGAGGCGCAGCCACCTCGACCGGCGCAGGCGGCGCGTGCCGGTTTGGCCAACAAGCCGACCGCACGTCGCCCAGCCGCCGATCGTTCGGCGCCGTGGCCGGATCCGCCCTCACAGGCTCCAGCCGGCAATGCGGCGTGGCCCGAGCCTCCGCATGCGGCGGCGGCCGCTGTGCCCGAGCCGCCGAACCCGCCGCAGCAAACCGCCGCGCCGCTGGCGAACGACCGACAAGAAGCGCCTGCACCGGTGCCAAACTCCGAGCTCAGAGGAGCCGACGCCGCGAGCGATCGCCAGGCCATTGAACCAGTCGCGACGCAGGCATCCGACAACGATGACATACCGGTCGGGCTGCTGTTGGCCCTGGCCGCGGCCATCCTGATTTTAGGAATATTGTTGCGCCGGATCGTGAAATCGATCTTTGCGCGGCCGCCCAAGGTCGCGGTGGCGCGGCGCGAACCGGTCTTGAGCACCAACAAGGCGGGCGAGCGCACCATAACGCTGCCGCTTGCGCATCAGACCGATCTTGCCCCCGGTTGGGCGGAGCATCTGGACGGCGACGTTCAAGACGCGCTCCGCAAGCTGTTGCGCACGCTCGAGCGCGAAGCGGCGTGAGACTCGCCGACTGTCCGGTCTTCTGACTCCACCCGCTTGGGGCAAATCCTTTCACCAGGTCGGGCTTTGTTGCGATCATGCCATTTTGCTGGAGCATGTCTCTGAAAACGATCACGCTCCAACCGGGAGATTGCGATGCTCGACCACGCCGGATTTTCAGTTGCTGATTACGCGCGATCGAAGGCGTTCTACGAAAAAGCGTTAGCGCCGCTCGGCTATTCGCTGATCATGGAAGTGCAGCAGGACCAGAATGATAGTCCGGCTGCCGGCTTCGGGGCGGACGGCAAGCCCGATTTTTGGATCGGCGGCGAAGGCGGCCTCAATCGCCATATCCATATCGCGATAGTCGCCAGCGATCGGGCGGCGGTCGACGCGTTCTATCGCGCGGCGCTCGCGGCCGGCGGCAAGGACAACGGCGCGCCCGGTTTGCGGCCGCACTACCATGCGAATTATTACGGAGCGTTCGTGCTCGATCCGGACGGCCACAATATCGAGGCGGTCTGCCACGCGCCGGCGTGAGTTCGCCAGCCGGCGCCGTGCCTACAGTTTCAGTTTCCGCCGGCGCTGGCCCAGCGTGCGCAGCCGCAGCGCATTGAGGCGGATGAAGCCCTCAGCGTCGCGCTGATCGTAGGCGACCTTGCCGTCCTCGAACGTGACCAGGTCCTGATCGTATAGCGAATATTTGCTCTCGCGCCCAACCACGCCGACATTGCCCTTGTAGAGCTTGAGCCGCACCCGGCCGGTGACGAACTCCTGGCTTTTGTCGATCGCCGCCTGCAGCATCTCGCGCTCCGGCGAGAACCAGAAGCCGTAATAGATCAGCTCGGCATATTTCGGCATCAGCTCGTCTTTGAGATGCGCGGCGCCGCGGTCGAGCGTGATCGATTCCATGCCGCGATGAGCGGCGAGCAGGATGGTGCCGCCCGGCGTCTCGTACATGCCGCGCGACTTCATGCCGACAAAGCGGTTCTCCACCAGATCGAGCCGGCCGATGCCATGGGCCCGGCCGAGCGCATTGAGGTGTGTGAGCAGCGTGGCCGGCGACAGCTTTTTGCCATCGACCGCGACCGGGTCACCCTTCTCGAAATCGATGGTGATATGCGCCGGCTCGTCGGGCGCGTCCGCCGGATCGACGGTGCGTGAATAAACATAATCCGGCACTTCGTCGCCGGGATTTTCCAGCACTTTACCCTCGGACGAGGTGTGCAGGAGATTGGCGTCGGTCGAGAACGGCGCTTCGCCCCGCTTGTCCTTGGCGATCGGAATCTGGTTCTTTTCGGCGAAGGCAATAAGCGCCTCGCGCGAACGGAAGTCCCACTCGCGCCATGGCGCGATCACCTTGACGTCCGGCTTGAGCGCATAATAGGCGAGCTCGAAGCGCACCTGGTCGTTGCCCTTGCCGGTGGCGCCATGGGCGACCGCATCGGCGCCGACTTGCTCGGCGATCTCGATCTGCTTCTTGGCGATCAGCGGCCGGGCGATCGAGGTGCCGAGCAGATACTGGCCCTCATAGAGCGCGTTGGCGCGGAACATCGGGAACACGTAGTCGCGGACGAATTCCTCGCGCAGGTCCTCGATGAAGATGTTCTGCGGCTTGATGCCAAGCATCAGCGCCTTGGCCCGCGCCGGCTCGAGCTCCTCGCCCTGTCCGAGATCGGCGGTAAAGGTGACGACCTCGCAGCCGTAGGTGGTCTGCAGCCACTTGAGGATGATCGACGTATCGAGGCCGCCGGAATAGGCCAGCACGACTTTTTTCACGTCAGCTTTGGACATTTGAACCTTGATACTCGAGGAAATCAGCAAGGCGACCCCGTCGCCCAAAATCCGCGCGGACTATAGGCAGGAGCCGCAGCGACGCAAGCCGCTCGGTTTGCCGCTCCTCCGCCGCCGATCAGCAGCGTTGTTGGGCCTCGTCACGATTGCTGGCGCTTGCGCCCCGAGAGACGCCGGGCCAGCGCCATGAGCCCTTCGCGGATGGCCCTTCCGGTCCGTTCCAGCGGTCGCTCAACCGTTTCATCGGCGATCCGCGTCGCCGGCCAGCGGTAGATCAGGCCGTGGCAGGTCCAGATCAACAGGAAAGTGAGCACGCCGGCGAAGACGACGTCGGTGAAGAAATGCGCGCCGGCCGCCATCCGCAGCACACCCATGGCGATGCCGAAGACGATCGCCGCGCCATAGGCGAGCGGACGCCACGGCGGCGGCGTCAGCGCGGCCGGCGCGATAGTCCAGAACGCGCCGGACGCCTCGCCAGCGACGAACGAGCAATTATCCGGACACGGCCCGCGGAAATCCCACCATGGCGTAAAGCGCTCCTTACCGCCGAGCGCAACCACGTCCGACGGCCGCATGCGCGCCGAATGCTCCTTCAAGATGACGTTGGTGAGCAAGCCTGGCCCAAGCGTGAGCGTCACGATCAGGAACAGCGCGGCGCGGCCCGCGATCAACATCCGCCGCTGCGGCATCGCGAGCTTGCCGGCGACGGCAAAAAACGCTGGCGCCGCGATCAGGGTGATCAGCCAGCTCGCCGCATCGCGCGCATATTCGACCGGGTCCGAATACCAGGCGACGAATGCGTGCGTCGTCGGATTGTAAAACAGCGCCGCGATGTCGAGATCGAGCTGTGGATAGACGCCGAACAGAACGCCGACGACGACGGCGATAGTCAGCGCGATGACTAGCCCGGTCCGGTTCATGCGATCATTTCCAGGAACCGGCGCGGCGGCCAGCAAACAGCCAATAGACGAACCCGCCGGCTATCCCCGCGGCGGCGAGCAGCTGAAGCTCGTGCAGGAAGAAGCTGTCGGACTGGTCGATCTTCTTGGGCACATCAAGACCGAACGACAAGATCAAAGCCAATGCGCCGCCGAGAACAGCGTAGAACAGCACCGAGCGCCAGCCGAATGCCTCGGCGATGACGACGATCAACGCCGTCGGCAGCGCCGCGATCACGCCAATGATGGCAGCGACAACGACGACGATGACCAAACCCGCCGGCGCCGGCAGCAGGCCGGCCGATGAAAGGTTATCCAAGTCCAGGGCGAGCATCCCGAACGTGAACACGGCGGCGGCCGCCACGCACGCGAGCACGTAGGCGAGGAACATCACCAGAAGACGGGCGACGATGGACATGCAACAGCGCTAGTCCGTCATCGCCATGGCGCGCAATGCCAGCCGCTCGCGGGCGGAAAGCTTTTCCGTCTCGCTCTTAAGCTGGCCGCAGGCGGCGAGGATGTCGCGGCCGCGCGGCGTGCGCACCGGCGAAGCGTAGCCGGCATTGAAAATAATCTCGGAGAATTTCTCGATCTGGTCCCAGTCCGAGCACTCGTGCTTGGTGCCCGGCCACGGATTGAACGGAATGAGGTTGATCTTGGCCGGAATGCCTTTGATGAGACGGACCAGCGCGCGGGCGTCGGCGAGCAAGTCGTTGACGCCCTTGAGCATGACATACTCGAACGTGACGCGCCGGGCGTTGGACAGTCCGGGATAATTGCGGCAGGCCTCGAGCAGGTCGCGCAGCGGATATTTGCGGTTCAGCGGCACCAGCTCGTTGCGCAGTTCGTCGGTCACCGCGTGCAGCGAGACCGCGAGCATGGCGCCGATTTCCTCGCCGGCGCGGACGATGTTGGGCACCACGCCCGAGGTCGACAGCGTGATCCGCCGCTTGGAAATGCTGAGCCCGTCGCCGTCGGCGACCACGCCGAGCGCGTCGCGCACCGCCTCGAAATTGTAGAGCGGCTCGCCCATGCCCATCATGACGACATTGGAGACGAGCCGCTTCTCCGGCTCGGTACCGGCCGGCGCCGCCGCGCGCTGCCAGTCGTTGAGCCGGTCGCGCGCCAGAACGATCTGGCCGACGATCTCGCCCGGCGTGAGATTGCGCACCAGGCGTTGCGTGCCGGTATGGCAGAATGAGCAACTGAGCGTGCAGCCGACCTGGCTCGACACGCACAGCGTGCCGCGATCGGTCTCCGGGATATAGACGCATTCGACGTCGTTAGGCCGATCCGCCACTTCGCCCGGGAGCCGCAGCAGCCATTTGCGCGTGCCGTCGACCGAGATCTGCTCGGCGGCGATCTCCGGCCGCGCCAGCGTGTAATGCTCCGAGAGCTCGGCGCGGAGTTCCTTCGACAAGGTCGTCATGGCATCAAAGCTTTCGACGCCCCGCACGTACAGCCAATGCCAAATCTGCTGCACCCGCATGCGGCGTTGCCGCTCCGGCACACCGGCAATTCCGAGCGCGTCCGCAAGCGCGACCCGCGACAGTGCGACCAGCGACGGTTTGGCCGGCGCCACATAGCGCTCGAGCGGCCGCTTTTCGATGGCGGCGGCGGTCGCGATGTCGTGCGGCTCGGTAGCGCTCAGCGGGACTGTCATGGTCAATCGGAGAAGCAAACGCCTTTGGCGGTATAGATAATTCCTGCCGCCGCAAAGGGCGAGGATTTATCGCCGGCTACTTGCACTCCTGGTCGGAGCGATCGATGGCCTCGGCAAGACCTTTGAGGGAAAAGACATCGGTCGAGCGGGTTCCCTTGGCCGAGGTGCCCTTGAGCACCGCGTTGTGGCCAGCCCGCATCGCCGCAATCAGGTTGGCCTCTTCGGCGGAGTTTTTGATCCAGGCGCCATCCTGCTGGGTATAGAGGGCAAAAGAAGTCGTTCCGATCGCCACCGTCGCCTCGGAATTGGGCTTGAACGGATAGCCGATGATGATCGAGACCTCATCGGTCACCTTCTCCGCCGGCCGCGAAGAGATGAACATGTAGGGCGGGTTCCGCGATTTGCCCGGCGGTTCGGTCTCCGAATTCGCCGGCTTGGCAATGGCAAAGCAGACCTTCTTGCCGCCTGGAGAGGCCGTATAGGCGCCCCAGTCGCCGAACTGTTTAAGGAGCGTCGGCTTGGCGCCGCCGGCCACCGCCGAAGCGGCCTCCGCGGTCGTCGCCGGCGCCGCCGTCGGTTTGTGCTTGGTCGATTTCTTGGCCGCGGGTGCAGCACCCGGCGCGGTCGAATCCGAACCCGAAGGCTGCTGCGCCAGCGCCGGAGCAGCGCAAGCCGCCGCAGCAAATAACACCAACAACAGCCGCCATCGTCGATCGCTGAACATCAGACCTTACGGTTACGGCGCCCGGCCAAATCCAAGCCTTTCAAGTTTAACTCATTTCCAGCATGTAGGGAACGAATTCGGCAATCAGACGGCGGACCTGACATCTGCCGCGGCGCGGTCGTCGGTCGTCTGCCGCAAACCTGTGACGTGCAGCACATCACCTGCGGCCAGTTTTTGAATACTCCCAGCGTGTTCTGACGCTCTGGGAGGGCTGCCGTGGATCCGCCGTACTGGGTGCAAGCCGGTATTCGCCGTTCGCCTCGCTATTCTTTGCCAAGGTATCCGACGGCGCGAAAAGGCGAACTGGACGATCTGCTCATCGCTGTCGGCGCCAAGCGAGACGGCAAGGCGTTTGCCATTCTGTTCGATCATTTGCAGCCGCGCGTTCACGCGCAGCTCGTGCGGCTTGGGCTTGCGCCGGCGGCGGCGGAGGACCTGACGCAGGACGTGATGGAGACGATCTGGCGCAAGGCGCATCTCTACGATCCGCGCCGGTCGGCGGCCGTCACTTGGGTGTTCCAGGTTGCGCGCAACCGTCGCATCGATCTGCGGCGACGCAGCCGCGAATGCAGCTTCGCGCTGGAGAGTTTCTTGGCCATTCCCGATCCTGCCGCCGGCAGCGACGATTGCCTCGACGCCAGCCAGCTCCAACAATGCGTACGCATTGCGCTGCGCGCCTTGCCGCATGAGCAGTTCACGCTGGTGCAACTGGCGTTCTTCGACGGTCTCTCGCACAGCGCCATCGCGCAGCAGCTCAACTTGCCGCTTGGAACCGTGAAGTCGCGGCTGCGGCTCGCCTGCACGCGCCTGCAGCGCGTGTTGACCGATGCCGGCCTGACCAACGCGTGCGTTTTGGCCTGAAATCGCCTTCCGGCGACGGCCCGTTCTCGCGGCACGCTGCCTACTTCCAATCTCCGCGTATTCCGTGCTTATGGGCGCATCCCTTCAGCCCCCCAATGAAGGATTCCCATGAAAGCCATTCTGTGCACCCATTTCGGCCCGCCTGAGGAACTCGACTATGCCGACATCCAGCCGCCGACTGCCGGCCCTGGCGAGGCGGTGGTCGGCATCAAAGCCGCTGCGCTCAATTTTTTCGACCTGCTGATCATCGCCGGCAAATACCAGCACAAGCCGCCGTTTCCGTTCTCGCCGGCCGCGGAATTTTCCGGCGTCGTCGAAAGCGTCGGCGCCGGCGTCACCGACTTCGCGCCCGGCGATCGCGTGATTGGCTGGACCGGCTGGGGTGCGGCGCGCCAAAGCCTCGCCGCCGGCACGGACCATCTGGCGAAACTTCCGGCAAATCTCGATTTCGACCGCGCCGCCGGGCTGACAGTCACCTACGCGACGACGCTTTACGGGCTGCGCGAGCGCGGCAAGCTCAAATCCGGAGAGACGCTGGTGGTACTGGGCGCCTCCGGCGGCACCGGCCTTGCCGCGATCGAGATCGGAAAAGTGTTAGGCGCGCGGGTGATCGCTTGTGCCTCGTCGGCGGAAAAGCTGGCATTCGCCAAGGCCCATGGGGCCGACGAGACGGTGAACTATGCCAGCGAAGATTTGCGCGACGCGCTCAAACGGCTTGGCGGCGCGAATGGCATCGACGTGGTGTACGACCCGGTCGGCGGCGCCTATGCGGAGCCGGCGCTGCGCTCACTCGGCTGGGAGGGGCGCTATCTGGTGATCGGTTTCGCCGCCGGCGAGATTCCAAAAATTCCACTCAATCTGGTGCTGCTCAAGAGCTGCGACATCCGCGGCGTGCTATGGGGCGGCTGGACGCAGCGCGACCCGCAAGGGCAGCGCGCGCTGATGAACGACATCGTGCGCTGGTGCGCCGAGGGCAAGCTCAGCGCACACGTGCATGCGGTCTATCCGCTGGCCGAGACCGCGAGCGCGCTACATGCCATCGCCGACCGCAAGGTCATGGGCAAGATCGTGCTGCGGCCTTGATCGGCGCGATTAAACTACCCCGCGCGCGCGGTTCACTGTGCACCGCGCCGCTTCGTGGCGAACCACATTCCGCAAACTCATCCGACTTCCTCGATCGAAAGAAGACCAAAACGGTCGATCGCCGCGCGCTGTCCGGCGCGCACCATGGTCGTGGTGGTTGCCTCCTCGACGAGAGCCGGTCCTTCGAAGCCAGCGCCAGCCGGCAAACGTTCGCGGTCATAGACCGGCGCCAGCGCAATCGCATCGTCACCGGTGTGAAGCTCGCGCCGACCGACAATCGCATCGTCGACATGACCATCCACCCTGATATCCGGCATCCCGACGCGCGGCGTGTCGAGCTCGGCTGTCAGGTGAAAAGTCACCAATTCGACGGACGCGTCTTCGAGCCGGAAGGTGTAAGCCTTTTCGTGCGCGGCGTGAAACGCCGCTAGCAGCCCTTCGAGCCCTGCTTCTGGTTCGAACCCTGCCGAAACGGTGTGTTCCTGGCCCACATAGCGCATGTCGATCGCATGATCGAACAGCATCCTGTTTTCCACGTTCTCCAACCGCTGCGCCGCTTCCTTCTCGAGCTCGATGAATATCTCCCGCGCCGTCGCCAAGGCCGTCGCATCGAGCGGTAACAGCCGCGTGCGGTGCAGATCAACGCGCGGTCGTGCGGTCAGCATGCCCCACGCCGAGAACAGACCGGCGTAGCGCGGGATCATCACGCGTTTGACGCCGAGTTCGCGCCCCAGCGTTGCGGCATGGATCGGGCCGCCACCACCGCTGACCACCATGGTCAAATCGCGCGGATCGTGGCCGCGTTGAATGGTGACGAGCTTCAGCGCATTGATCATATTGGCTTCGGCGAGACTGATGACCGCCTTCGCCGCATCGACGATCGGCAGTTGGAGAATTTTTGCGATCGGCTCGAAGGCCGCAGCCGACAAGTCGGGATTGAGCTTGATCCGGCCGCCGGCAAACCGATGCGGATCGACGACGCCGGTCAGCACGACCGCATCGGTGACCGTCGGATCCTTGCCGCCGCGGCCGTAGCAAGCGGGGCCGGGATCGGAGCCCGCGCTCCGCGGCCCGACCTTGAGACCGCTATTCTCGTCAATGCGGGCGATCGACCCTCCGCCCGCGCCGATTTCGACGATGTCAACGACCGGAACTTGCAACGGATAGCCGGGATTCAGTCGGCTCCATTCGAGCTTATAATCGGGCCGCAACACCGGCCGGCCATTACGGACCAACGAACACTTGGCGGTGGTGCCCCCGACATCGAGATAGAGGATCTCGGTTTCGCCGATCGCCCCACCGATGCGCACGGCCCCCGCGACCCCGCCGGCCGGGCCGGATTCCACGAGGACCAACGGGGCGCGCTCGGCCGCGCTGAATTCAGCGAGCCCGCCGTTTGACTGCATGCAATAATATGGGCAGGCGAGGTCTTGTGCCTTGAGCGCTCGGCTGAGATTGGCGAGATAACGCGCCATGATCGGCTGCACATACGCCGATAGCACAGCCGTGTTCGATCGCTCGTATTCCCGCCATTGGCGGGATATTTCGTGGCTTGCGGTGACCGCGACGTGAGGCAGCAGCGCGCGCAATCGCGCGGCGGCGGCGATCTCGTGCGACGGATTGATGTAGGAATGGAGGAAGACGACGGCGATCGCCTCGACGCCGGCATCCGCCACCGCCTTGGCGACGGCATCGACCGCGGTCATGGCAAGCGGCGTCCGCACCCGGCCCTTGGCGTCGATTCGCTCGGCGACTTCAAAGCGCAAGTGCCTCGGCACAAAAAATTCAGGCATCTTGGAGTGAAGGTTGTAGAGGTCCGGACGATTGCCGCGACCGATCGCGATCACGTCGCGAAAACCCGCGGTGGTGACGATCGCCGTTCGCACGCCTTTGCGCTCGGTGATGGCGTTAATGACGGTGGTGCCGCCATGAACGAAGAACGACACGCGATCCGGCGCCATCTGGGCGTCGCGAGCTTGGCCGATCGAATCGATGACGCCCTGTGAAGGATCGGCCGGCGTGGTCAGCGCCTTGCCGACATAGATCGTGTTGGAGGCCTCCTCGAAGGCGACAAGATCGGTGAACGTTCCGCCCGCGTCGGTGGCGACCTTGATCACGGCCGAGCGTCCTGAAGCGTCACAGCGCGAAGCTCGGCTGTTGCCGCGTGGTCAACGACCAGCGTCTTCGGATCGATCACCACGCCGTACACCCTCGCCGCATCCGCGACCGTCACGAGATCATCCCGGACATCGCAGGCGACGGCGTCGGGATCGCGCAGGCGTGGCTCACCCCATCCTCCGCCACCGCCCGTGATGATGAGGACGCGATCGCCGCTTTGCAGCGGAAAGTTGGGCGGCCGCGTGAGCCGTTGGCGATTGCCGGAACGGACGACTTCGATGGCGTTGAGACTGCCCTGTAAGCCGCCGTCAACTCCCCACGGCGGTGTCGTGGTTCGGCCGTAGCTGGCGTGCAGCATGACGTCAGCACTTTCGATTTCGTACTCGCGCACCAAGCCGAACCCGCCGCGATGCCGTCCGGCGCCGACGCCGGCCGCGGTGTTGTATTGGTAGCGACGGATCAGAAGCGGGAACTTCGCTTCCAGCAGTTCCACTGAATAATTATAGGTATCGCCATCGGTAACGGCGATCATGCCACTGAGGCGCGCTGCTGCGTCGCGCCCCAGCCGCCGTTCTGCGGCTCGATATGAACGAACAGCCCGTCGGCGCCCGACCCCGACAGATAGGAGGCGCAGAGACTCAAATAACTGCCCGCGGAAAAGCGCTGCGGTACGAGCGGCGCCAGGGCCTTCCAAACCAGGTCGGAGGCTTGCGCTACGCCCTCGTAATACCAGCCTGTCGGCGACGGCTTCTCGGCGGTAAAGATCGTGCCATCCGGCGCCGTGACCTTCAGCGGTCGAAACCAGCCTTCATTGGAGGGCTCTTGGGGTGCGACCAACGCCTTGATGATGGTCTTCACCGCCGAGATGAGCGCGCCGCGGCTGCAATTGATCGGCGCGTTGCGGGCCGGGCTCGATCCGCTGAAATCAACTTCGATTTCACTACCGCGGATGCGGACCATGACCTGGATCGGAATACCTTCCTCGGTCTCGCCGTCGCCGTCGACGACGTCGCTTGCCGCGAAGTCGCCGTCCGGCAGCGTTTCGATCACCGCGCGTGCCCGGGCCTCGCTGGTCGCGATCAACCAGGCGAACGTTGCATTGAGCGTCGCCGAGCCGTACTTCGCGACGGTTTCCGAAATTCTGCGTTCGGCGATTCGAACCGCGGCCAATTCCGCGTTGATGTCGCCGAGGACCAAATTCGGCAGCCGCACACTCTCCATCACGATCCGCACCAAATCGTCGAGAAGCCGGTCGTGGCGCGTGAGCCGCACGCCGGATAGTCGGAGTCCTTCCTGGAACACCGAGGTCGCGTTCGGCGGCAAACTGCCCGCCACGGCACCGCCGACGTCGAGCAGATGGGCTATCGCGATGGCGAACGCGATGATTCTGCCCTCGGTGAATATCGGCCGGACGACGGCGAAATCGCACGCGTGGGTGCCGCCCTCGAACGGATCGTTGGTGAGGAAGGTATCCCCGGGCGCCATGTCCGAACCAAAGCGCTCGATGATGAAGTGGACCTAGCGCGAGAAGGTGCCGGTAAAGACCGTGATGCCGTTTGTCTGGGCGATCAGATCGCCCCGCGCATCGCAGACGCCGCAGGCGAAATCGAGCACCTCGTAGATCACCGGACTCATCGACGCGCGCGCCAGCACGATCGCCATTTCGTCGACCGTCGCCAGGAGCTTTCCGGTAATGACTTCGCGAGTTACGGCGTCGGCGCTGCGCTTCATTGCGGGCAATCAATCGGGGCGGCGGCAGTCAGTTGGCTGTGTCTCGGTAGTATCGTGGTCATCCGACCTACCGGCCGATTGTATCCGCCCGCCAAGCGGCGCAAAGCCTGTGCCACTACCGCTCGCGCCGGCAACCATTGGCCAATGCAGGTTGTGCTGCAAGAGCGCTTATTGTTGATTACCAAGCGACGCTTGCGGCGACCAAGATCGCCGCCGCTGCCGCGGTCACGACGCCCGCTGACCGGCCGGCGCGCGCAACGCCACGATGACGAAATCGATCATCTGGTCGAGCGTCGCGGTTGGCTTGTCGGCAAATTCAGCAATGTATTGCGGATGGATGAACCGCAGCATCGCCGTCAGCGTCGTCAGCGCGGCAACGCGGACGTCGGCGGCGTGGAACTCGCCCGAGGCGACGCCGTCGGCGATGACTTCTCCGGTCACGCCGATAATGTATTCGATGTGCGCCAGGCAGACGTCCCAATTCTCTTCCATGGCGACGGCGACCATCTCATGCATCTTCGAATTGCCGGCATAACGGTCCGAGTTCATGCGATGTACGGTTTGCAGGAGCTCGCGCAGACGCTCGACCGCATTGCCCGGCCGCTTGGCGATCGCCTGCAACGCCTGTTCGACCTCGCCCATGAGGCGGCGTGCGACGCCCGCGGTGATCGACTTCTTGGAATCAAAGAAGCGGTACACGTTCGCCGGGCTCATGCGCAGCGTCTTGGCGATATCGGCGACCGTGGTCTTCTGGTAGCCGATTTCACGAAACAGGCGCTCGGCGGTGATGAGAATCCGCTCCCGGACGTCTGTTTCGGCGTGGTCCATGACGTCAGTCATAACAAGCTCTTCGTTTGTTCTCATTCGGCCGCAATGGCGACCGGGACAGGGCGTTGCGCGCGGTCGGGCTGGGGCAACATGCCACTCACGTCGTCGCCACGCTCGCTTAGCCGCTTACGATACCACAATGCATAGAGGCTGGGCAGGAACAACAGGGTCAAAAAGGTCGCCACGAACAGGCCGCCCATGATGGTGATCGCCATCGGCGCCCAGAAGGCCGAGCGCGACAGTGGAATCATGGCCAGGATCGCCGCCAGCGCCGTAAGGATGACGGGTCGCGCCCGCCGCACGGTCGCTTCGACGATCGCCTCGCGGCGGGTCGAGCCGTGATTGACGTCGGTTTCGATCTGATCGACCAGGATCACGGCGTTGCGCATGATCATTCCCATCAGCGCGATCAGGCCGAGCAGGGCGACGAAGCCGAACGGCTGGTTGGCGACATTGAGTCCGAGCGAAGCGCCGACGATGCCGAGCGGCGCCGTCAAGAACACCAGGATCAGCCGCGAGATGCTCTGCAGCTGGATCATCAACAGCGTCAGCATGGCAAGGATCATCACCGGGAACAGCACGAAGATCGAGGCATTGCCCTTCTGCGAATTCCTCGATAGCGCCGCCAATTTCGATCCGATAGGCCGGTTCGAGGTTGTCGCGGATCGACTGCAGCTTCGGCCAGATCGCATTGGTCGCGTCCGGCGGCTGCACGCCGTCGACGACATCTGCGCGCACCGTGATCGCCATGTCGCGATTGAGCCGCCACAGGATCGGCTCCTCGTGGCTGTATTCGATATGGGCGATCTGCGACAGCGGCACAGCGACGCCGTTGCGCGAATAGAGCGACAGGTCGCCGATGTGCGCCAGATCAAGCCGCTCCGAGGGCACGGCACGCGCCACGACGGCGACCTTCTCGATACCGTCGCGCACCGTGGTGATCGGCACCCCGGAGATCAGCATGCTCAGCGACTGTGAAATGTCTTGCGGGGTCAGGCCCATCGCCCGGACGCGATCCTGATCGACGACGAGCTTGAGGTACGGCGCCTGCTCGTTCCAATCGAGATGCGGGTCGACCACCGCATTGTCGGCGCGCATCACCTCGCGCACTTGGTAAGCAATGTCCCTGACCTTGTTGGTGTCGGGTCCGATGACCCGGAACTGCACCGGGAAGCCGACCGGCGGTCCGAAATTGAAGCGGTCGACGCGCACCCGCGCCGCCGAAAGCGCGCCGTCGGCGACCGCCTTTTCAATTCGCGCCTTGATGCGCTCGCGCGCCTCGACGTCCTTGGACACGACCACGATCTCGGCGAACAATTCGTCCGGTAGCTGCGGGTTGAGGCCGAGCCAGAATCGCGGCGAGCCGCGGCCAACATAAGCAGTGTAAGTGGCGATGTCGGAGTCGCCTTTCAGCAACTCTTCCGCCTTCTTGACCGATTCCAATGTCGTGCCGAATGCGGTGCCGGCCGGCATGCGCAGCTGGAAGAACAGCTCCGGCCGCTCCGACAGCGGGAAGAACTGCTGCTGAACCCGGCCGAAGGCCACGATCGACAACACAAAGACGCCGACTGTCACCAGCACGACGGTGATGCGCCAATTCACGCACCATTCGATGATGCGGCGTAGTCCGCGATACATCCGCGTTTCGTAGATTTCGTGCGGATCATGGCCGGGCGGAAGCTGCTTGATGTTCGGCAGCAGCTTGACGCCGATATACGGCGTGAACACCACGGCCACGACCCACGACGCCAACAGCGCGATCGCGACCACCCAGAAAATGCCACCGGCATATTCACCGACCGACGAGTTGGCGAAGCCGATCGGAAGAAAACCGGCCGCGGTCACCAGCGTCCCGGTCAACATCGGAAACGCCGTCGATTCCCAGGCGAACGACGCCGCGCGGACGCGGTCGAAACCCTGCTCGATCTTCACCACCATCATCTCGACGGCGATAATGGCGTCGTCGACCAAAAGCCCGAGCGCGATAATCAGCGCGCCGAGCGTGATGCGGTGCAGGTCAAGCCCCATGGCGTTCATGACTACGAACACGACAGCCAGTACCAGCGGCACCGACAGCGCCACGACGATGCCGGTACGCCAGCCGAGCGCGAGGAAGCTGACGAACAACACGATCGCCAGCGCTTCGATGAACGAATGGACGAATTCGTTGACCGCGTGATCGACCACGACCGGCTGATCGGCGATCTGTTCGAACTCGAAGCCTTGGGGAACCGCGGCGACGAAATCGGCTGTGGCGCTCGCCACCGCCGGGCCGAGTTCCAGAATATTGGCGCCCTTTGCCATGACGATGCCGACGCCGATGGCCGGCTTGCCGCGTTGCCGGACCAGAAAATCCGGCGGATCGGGATAGCCGTGCGTCACGGTGGCGATGTCGCCGACGCGGAGCACGCGGCCATTGGCCTCCACCGGCGTCTCGGCAACCGCCTTGGCGCCATCGAGCGCACCGGTGACGCGCAGCGGTACGCGCTGTGCGGTGGTCTCAAGGACGCCCGCCGGCACGACCGCGTTCTGCCGGGCCAGCGATTGAAACAATTGATCGGTAGTAATGCCGAGCGTCGCCAGCTTGGCGTTCGAGAATTCGACGTAGATCTTCTCGTCCTGCGTACCGTAAAGGTTCACCTTGGTGACGTTCTTGACCTTGAGCAGACGCTGACGGAACGCCTCGGCGACCTTCTTCATCTGCGCGTAGTCGGCGCCGTCGGACGTCAGCATGTAAAGAATCGAATCGACGTCGCCGTACTCGTCGTTGATCGACGGCCCGATCAAGCCGGCCGGAAGGTCATCCTTGATGTCGCTGATTTTCTTGCGCAGCTGATAGAACAATTGCGGCACGTCGCGCGCCGGTGTGTTGTCCTTGAAAGCGACCTGCATCGCCGTGAATGCCGGCTTGTTGTAGGTGGTCACCTTGTCGAAATACGGCAGCTCCTGAAGCTTCTTCTCGATCGGATCGGCGACTTGCGTCTGCATCTCGGTGGCCGTTGCGCCGGGCCAGATGGCGGTGACGACCACCAGCTTGATGGTGAACGAGGGATCTTCGGCGCGTCCCAGGCTTCGATAGGAAAACAGGCCGGCGACACCGAGCATCACGATCAGGAACAGTATCAAAGCCGGATGCGCAACGGCCCATGCCGAGAGGTTGAAACGCTTCATGTTACCCTCCGCGCCAAATCAGACCCGGCTTCGCGATCAGAATGACAGCGACGAGACGATCTTGACCTTCTCGGCGGGGTCGAGTTTCTGCACGCCGAGCGCGACGACGCTCGCACCTTCGTCGACGCCGCCGCTGATCAGGACGTCGTTGCTCTCGTAGCCTTTTACCGTCACCGGCTTGAGCGTGACCGCGCCGGTCTTGCCGTCGGCGACATAGAGTTCCGGCCCGGCGCCCTGGTTGAACAGCGCCGACAGCGGCAACCGCGCCACGCGTTCGCTTTCATGCTCGGACAAGGTGAGCGTGGCGGTCATGCCGAGCTGCACGTCGTCACCGACGCCGGGCATGGAAAACTTGGCCAGATAGGTGCGCGTCATCGCGTCGGCCGAGGGGGCGAGCTCGCGGAGCCTGGCGAGGTAAACCTTGTCGGGCTGCGACCACACCGTGACCCGCGCCTCGCCGGATTTGGCGCGCGCCAGGAGTGTTTCCGGGATCGCCACCACGACCTCTTTCTCGGCCAGCCGGGCGACGCGGATCGCGGTCTGACCGGCCGCCACCACCTGACCGGGCTCGATCAATGTCGCGGTGACGACGCCGGGAGCGTCCGCAAGCAGCGTCGCATAGGACAGGCTGTTCCTCGTCAGCTCGACCGATCGCTGGCCGCGTTTGAGCCTGGCGCGCGCCTCATCGGCGGCCGCCTTGGCCTGGTCCAATTGGGCTTCGGTCGACCAGCCCTTCTGATGAAGTTCCTTGGTGCGCGATTCGGCGGCGCTCGCCTGCGCCAGCACACCGGTTGCGGCGCTAAATTCGGCGTCGGCCTGATCGGCCTGCAGCTTCAGATCGATCTCGTCGAGCGTCGCCAGCGGTTGTCCGGTGTCGACCATTGTGCCGACCTCGACGAGACGCTTGGAGACCTTGCCGGCAACCCGGAAGCCGAGTTCGCTCTCGGTTCTGGGGCGAATGGTGCCGACGAAGGTGCGATCGCGGGCCCGCGCTTCGTAATGAACATTGGCGACCAGGACCGGCCGAACTGGCGCCGCATGCTGGGCGGCGATCTCATTGCAGCCGGCGAGGGCCAAAGCCAGCGCCGCAGCGGCGGATAAACGGACTAAACCTTTGTTATTTTGAATGAAATTCAGATTATTCGACATCTGAGCACCTCTAGCTCCACCAAAGGTGATCTGATGACTGACGAATGTCAATATTCGTCAGGCGTCATATTTGTGACAATTGGAGCCATATTTGCCGTCATGCCAAGCCGATCACCGGCCCGCCCAAGGCGGTGTCCATTTTCGAAAAACTCCGGGACGTCAGACGCTTAGGTCAGGCCAGGATGGCAATTGCCTGGTGTTCGTGCCGTATTCCCCGCTGCCCGAGCCGTTCTGGCCGGCAGCGCGGTCGCGCGTTTTTGATCGCGGCGCCAGCGTGTCCGCTACCCGGACTTTCGGAGCTTGGCGAAGGCCGCCGGTGGCGGCGCCGTTGCGGCCATGGAGCGGCGCGTCTGCGCCGAATAGAACGACGCATTCTGTTCGCCGCGCACGGCTTCACGCGCGAACGTGATCATGTGATAGCCGACGATGCCCATGCCGACCGCGCCGTCGATTTGGCCGCGGCGCACCGCCGGCAGCACCGCCTTCCAGAACCAGCGGCGATAATCGGCGGCGATGCCGATGCGGCGGATGATGTTGAATGCCAGCACCAGCATCAGCCTCAAGTTGTTCCACGTAAGTTTGCCGCGTACCGGGCCGACCAGCCGGTTGGCATAGGTGGCCTCGACTTGATGGGCAAAGCGGCCGAACAGGCGTTCCGGCGCGTAAGCATATTCGATGCAACGCCGCCACATCGCCACCACTTCATCGTAGGGCCGCAGGAACACCACGTTGCTCTCGAGGCCGGTATCGTCGGCGACCACCCGACCGTCGCGCTTGAGGCGGTCCCATAGCGGGGTCTTCGGCAGCGCCTGCAACAGATTGATCGTGAGGATCGGCACGTTGGAGGCGTCGATAAAGGCTTTGAGCCGGTCCTCGGTGTCGGCGGAGTCGGTATCGAGCCCGAGGATGATGCCGGAAGTCACTTCCAGTCCGTATTTGTTGAGGGTGTCGATGGCCTCAAGCATCGGCAGCGTCGCATTCTGCTCTTTGCGCATATGTTTGAGCGCATCGACTTCGGGCGTTTCGATGCCGACAAATACCGTCTGGAATTCGGCTTGGCGCATGAGCGAAAGAATCTCGGTCTGCTTGGCCAGATTGAGCGTGGCCTCGCAGCCAAAACGCAGCGGATGGCCGCGCTTTTTCTGCCATTCGATGAGATGCGGCAGCATCTCACGCGTCGCCTTGCGATTGCCGATGAAGTTGTCGTCGACGAAATAGATGAAGGACGGATAAGCCTTCTGCGCCACGATGGCGTCGAGCTCGGCGGCGAGTTGCTCCGGAGTTTTCAGCCGCGGCACCCGACCGTACAACGCCGGGATGTCGCAGAACTCGCAGCGATACGGACAGCCAGACGAGAATTGCAGCGATCCGAGCATGTAGCGATCGAGCCGGACCAGGTGATACGCGGGAATTGGAAAGTCCGGCAGCGGCAGCCGTTCCGCGGTGTCGAACCGCACCTGCGCCGGTGGCGGCGTGCAATCGTCGTCGAGGGCGACAATGAGCCGGTCGGTGCCGTCGCCGATTTCGCCAACATGGATGTAGTCGAAGTCCGGATACATTTCCGGCGCGCCGGATACCGACGGGCCGCCGAGCGCCGTCACCTTGCCGGCCGCCTTGGCGCGGCGGTGGATGTCATGAATCTGCGGCGCCTGGATGTGCATGCCGCTGACAAAGACGGCGTCGGCCCAGGCCAGATCCGCGGCACTGGCCGGCTGGATGTTTTCATCGACGAACCGCACCGCCCAGTGCGCGGGCATGTAGGCTGCGATCACCAACAAGCCTTGCGGCGGCATGAAAGCGCGCACGCGGCCGAACAGCGGGTAGGCATTCGAGAAGGTTCCGAACGACGGCGCATAGGCAGGGAATACGCACAGAATTCGGCGCGTATTGCGGGTCGGCAGCGAGCAACGCAAGGGACCCCCTCCTATCTGCCTCGCCGCGATCCGCCCCCTCAATGGTCTCGGCAAGGAACCAAAGCAACGGCAATCAAACCAACAAACTGTAACACAGCTTACGCATTGCGAAGCGGCCACTTCTGACTATATTCGGGCCGGCACGCGGGCCCCCTTGGGGGCCCGCAACGATTTAACGCCCCTAGCCACCCTGATTTAACACCGCCCCGATGAAGCTGCGCAATATCGCCATCATCGCCCACGTCGACCATGGCAAGACGACGCTGGTCGATCGGCTGCTGCAACAGTCCGGCGCCTTCCGCGAGAACCAGCGGGTCGCCGAACGGGCGCTCGATTCCAACGATCTGGAGCGCGAGCGCGGCATCACCATCCTGGCAAAAGCGACGTCCATTTTGTGGCACGACGTCCGTATCAATATCGTCGATACCCCTGGCCACGCCGATTTCGGCGGCGAGGTCGAGCGCATCCTCAACATGGTGGATGGGGCGCTGGTGCTGGTCGACGCCGCCGAAGGCCCGCTGCCGCAGACCAAGTTCGTGGTCACCAAGGCGCTCAAGGTCGGCTTAAAGCCGATCGTCGTCATCAACAAGGTCGACCGGCCCGACGCCCGGCCGCGCGAAGTCGCCAACGAGGTTTTCGATCTGTTCGCCGCGCTCGATGCCAGCGAAGAGCAGCTCGACTTTCCGATCCTGTACGGTTCCGCGAAGCAAGGCTGGATGGCATCCGATCCTTCCGGTCCGGCCGACAAGGGCATGGTGCCGCTGTTCGACCTCATCGTCCGGCATGTCCCGCCGCCGGTGGTCGAGGACGGCCCGTTTCGGATGCTGGGAACCATCCTCGAAGCCAATTCCTATCTCGGCCGCATCGTCACCGGGCGCATCTCTTCGGGCTCGGTGAAACCGAATCAGACCATCAAGGTGCTCGATCGCAACGGCGAATTGATCGAGGCAGACCGTGTCACCAAGGTGCTGGCCTTCCGCGGCCTGGAACGCACGCCGATCGACGAAGGCTTTGCCGGCGACATCATCTCGATCGCCGGCCTGCCCGAGGCGACGGTCTCGCATACGCTGTGCGCGCCGGAAGTAACGGAGCCATTGCCGGCGCAGCCGATGGATCCGCCGACGCTCGCGATGACGTTCCGGATCAATGATTCGCCGCTCGCCGGCACCGAGGGCGACAAGGTGCAAAGCCGCGTCATCCGCGAGCGCCTGCTGCGCGAGGCCGAAGGCAACGTCGCGCTGCGGATTTCCGAATCGACCGAGAAGGATTCCATGGAGGTCGCCGGCCGCGGCGAATTGCAGCTCGGGATTCTGATCGAGACCATGCGCCGCGAGGGGTTCGAGCTTTCGGTGTCGCGCCCCAAGGTTTTGTTTCAAAATGACGCGGCGGGCGAAATGCTCGAGCCGATCGAGGAAGTCGTCATCGACGTCGACGAGCAACATGCTGGCGTGGTGGTGCAAAAGCTGGCCGAGCGCAAAGGCGAAATGGCCGAGATGCGCCCATCGGGCGGCGGCCGCGTGCGGTTGATCTTCCACGCGCCGACGCGCGGCTTGATCGGCTATCACGGCGATCTCTTGACCGACACCCGCGGAACCGCGGTGATGAACCGGGTGTTTCACGCTTATGGACCGCACCGGGGCGACATTACCGGGCGGCGCAACGGCGTCCTGATCTCGACCGATCAGGGTGAGTCGGTCGCTTATGCCATGTGGAACCTGGAAGACCGCGGCCCGATGATGATCGAGCCGGGCTGGAAGGTTTATCGCGGCATGATCGTCGGCGAACATACCCGCGACAACGACCTTGAAGTGAACGTGCTCAAGGGCAAGAAGCTCACCAATATTCGCACCCATTCCAAGGACGAAGCGATCCGGCTGACGCCACCAATTCGCATGACGCTGGAGAAAGCGCTCGCTTACATCCAGGACGACGAACTGGTCGAGGTGACGCCGAAATCGATTCGGCTGCGCAAGAAGCTGCTCGATCCCCACGAGCGCAAGAAGGACGAACGGCGCAAGGAAGCCGAACGGGTGTAACGCAAGCCGAGCGGGCGTGACGGCGCCTGGGCTGATGGCCCAGACATCACCAACCGGCCGATCGCCGGCCGCGACGACTTTCAATAACCGCGGAATTTTCGACCATATCGCGCGACCGTGTCGCGCGTGCAACAGCCGGACAGATTGTGCACGAAGTCGCGTTTTTTTTCCCACAATGATGGCGCGGCTCGCGTCGTTCCGCTAATAATTCACACCGTTAACCGATCGTGAATCCTGGGACTTGAAGATCGCCGCAACGCTTGCTTTGATTACGCCATGAGCACAATCCTCATCGAGATTCGTCGCGCCAAGCCGTACGACGCCGGTGCGGTCGCGGATGCTCACGATGAAGCCTGGCGGACCGCGTATCAGGGCATCATTCCCGGCGCCGAGCTCGAACGGCTGATCAATCGCCGCGGCCCCGCCTGGTGGGACAGCGCGATACGCAAGGGCAGCCGCATTGCGCTCTTGCAGTTCGGCGACAAGGTCGCCGGCTATGCCAATTATGGGCGCAATCGCGCGCGCAGCCTGCATTATGATGGCGAAATCTATGAGCTCTATCTGCGCCCGGAATTCCAGGGGCTGGGCTTCGGCCGCCGGCTGTTTACCGCCGCGCGCCGCGACCTGGCGCAGAGCGGATTGAAATCGCTGATCGTATGGGCGTTGTCGGAAAATGACACCGCCGTCGAATTCTATCGCGCGCTCGGCGGCAAGACCGTCGCCCGCTCGTCGGAAAAGTTCGGCGCCCGCGTGCTCGACAAGATCGCCTTCGGCTGGAATAGCTGACGCAGACGACAGAGGTCGGCTGACGCAAGACGGTCGTTCTCGCGTCCGGCCGCCTGACCGTTGGCACTGATCTGCGTCATTCGTCCTCGGTGATCAGGCTGCGCAACGCCGCCAGGATTGGGGCCGCCTGCCCTTGGATCCGAACGCGCTTGATCCGCGAGGTTGCGCCGCCGGCGATCGACACATCGCGCGGTGCGACGCCGACTGTGCTGGCGATCAGTCGGCACAGTGCCGCGTTGGCCTCGCCGTCAAAGGGCGCGGCGCGTACCCTCGCCTTGACGATGGCGCGACCGTCATCCCGGCGCTCGATACCTTCAATCGCATCCCGACCGCCGCGCGGCGTCAGCCGCACATCGACGACGACGCCGTCGGTCGTCGCCGTCCACGGCTCTTCTGACACGACTAGTCAGTGGAGATGCGGCCGCGGCATCGAATGCGCGCCGATGTCAGCCATGCGCCGACAGCGATCTGATCAGATCGGCGAGAAACGGCAGAATGACCCACAAGATGAACAGAATGATCAGCCACGCAATGATCGGCGAAATGTCGATGCCGCCCATATTCGGCAGCCGTTGGCGGATCGGCCGCAGCACCGGCTCAGTGATCCGGTAAAGAAATTCGGCGATCGTGTTGACGACCGGATGGCGGGTGTTGACCACGTTGAAAGCGAGCAGCCAGCTCAGCACCGCCCAGGCGATCAGCACATAGATGTATAGGCTGAGCAGGAAGCCGATGAAGCTCAGGATACTCAGCAGCAGCGATGCCATTCCAGTGTCCCGCCCTAACGTGAGCCACGGGCACGTTTAACGGGCTTGCCGCCGGCAAACAAGCGCCATGCGCAAGCGGCTTCCCGGCGCATCTTCACGGGCATTGACAGGTTTGGCGCTCCGCCCTAAATGGCCCAACTCGCTAAAAAGCCGGCACTTCATCGGCCTATTCGTGCCAGCGGCGGGGCCGTAGCTCAGTTGGGAGAGCGCCGCAATCGCACTGCGGAGGTCAGGGGTTCAAATCCCCTCGGCTCCACCAATGATTTCAATAACTTAAGGCCACGATGGATTTGGCACCGCGTCGTGCCGGAAGCGTACCGGAAGCAGCCGCATCGAACTCGATCGCGGTCGAAAATCGACCCGCTCCGATTAGCAGACGCACACTTCGACATGTCGGATTTCGGCACGTTACCGGAACCCAGATTGCCAAGTCTCGATCGCACGTTCGCCGCCGCGCTCTATCGTGCTCTGCGCGTTCGCCGGCGGGCTATTGTTCTCACGATCGGCAAGCGGCGAGACTGTTTCGGTGTGACTCCTCGGCGCTCTTCGCATCCCACCGCGTGAGGTCGAGGAGCGCGTCTGTTTGCGTTCGCCAATGCCAGGTCAACAGTATCGCCAACAGCGATGCCGATCACGACGCGGACGAACGTCGTCGCCGGCAGGCCTGCGGATCGATCATGCGGATGAGCGCGGAGCGCGGCGATGCGCATGGCAGGCTTTGCCTAGTGTTCAACCGTCGGCGCCGATGCGCCGCCAATCGGTCGATTGCGCGAACGCGTGGGCGGCGGCGTAAAGCGTCGTTTCTGCGAACGGCTTGGCCACCAGCATCATACCGACCGGGCAACCATCGGCAATTCCGCAGGGCACGGTCAGCGCTGGATGATGGGTCAGATTGAACGGACAGGTGTTATCGATGTTCTCAAAGGCAAGATTAATTACCGTCTCCGGCGAGGCGTCAGCGGCGGGCAGCGGCCGGGCTTTGGCCGGAACTGTCGGCATCAGGAGAAGATCGTGCTCGGAGAGCGCGTGGTCATAGGCTTCGCGCAAGCGCCGAACCAAATTCATCGCCTTGACGAAGTAGTGGTGGCGATAGCGCGATCCTGCATCCTCCCCCATGAGCATGCCGAGCTTCAGGTTGGCCGGCAGACCGTCGGGATTGTCGCGCCAGCGGGCGATTCCGTCGTTGAGCCCGCTCCATTGCAGGCCGTCGTAGTTGCCGCCGAATCCGTTACCGCGGATCAGGTTGCCGAAATAGCCTTCCATCGCGAACACCAGCCAAATTGCCAGACCGTCGCGATGTGGCGGCAGCGCAATTGTCTCGACCTTGGCGCCCAGTCGCGCGAATTCGGCGCTGGCGCGGCGCACCGTGGCATCCACTTCCGCCATCGATCCGCGATGACCGAATCCCTCGGCGACGACGCCGATCGACAATCCGCCGATGTGCGTTCCCAATGCCGCACGATAGTCGTCTGGCGGCGGCGTGCCGGCGGTCCGCGGATCGAGCGGATCCGATCCGGCGATGCATTCGAGCAGCAGCGCGTTGTCTTCAACGGTCGCGGTGATCGGCCCGAGATGATCGATCACGAATTCGCTCGAAACCGCCCCAGCATAAGGCACGCGTCCGAACGTCGGCTTTAATCCGAACAGCCCGCAATGGGCGGCGGGAATCCGGATCGATCCGGCCTGATCGCCGCCGATTGCCATGTCGATTTCACGCGCCGCAACCAAGGCCGCGCTGCCGGACGAGGAGCCGCCGGTCGAATAGCCCGGCTTGGCCGGATTTTTCACGGGACCGCTGACGGCGGTGTGGCTGCCGCTCGAATAGGACAGAAATTCGCAGACCGCCTTGCCCGCGATTTCTCCGCCGGCATCAAGGATGCGGCTGACGATGGTCGCATCGAAGGCCGGCACATGAGCGAGAAAGTCGGTCCCGTCCGTCATTGGCAATCCGGCGACCGCGACCGTGTCCTTGATGGCAATGCGCTTGCCAGTCAGCTTGCCGACAACGCCGCGCCTGATGGATGACTTGACCAGCCAAGCGCCGAATTGGTTTTCGCCGACCGTCGGATGGGTGAACGTGCGCTCCGCCGGATTAGGCTGCGGCAGATATTCCTCCAGGTCGTCGACGCGATGATAGGCAAACGCAAGTTCGGCGCCGTAGCGCGCGAACATCGCCGCTGCCTCCGAAGTGAGCGTCAGGCCGACGCGCCGCGCCGCCGCGGCGACAATCTCCGGCGACGGTGGCTCGTAGCGCGCCATCTCAACTCTCGCCGATCAAGGCGTCGAGCACTCGCTCCGGCGTCATCGGCAGCCGATGCAGTCGTTTGCCGGTGGCCTTTGCCACGGCGTTGGCGATCGAAGCGGCTGCGCCGATCAGCCCCGGTTCACCCACACCTTTGGCGCCGAACGGGCCCGACGGTTCGGGGTGCTCGACAATGATCGGATTGATCTCGATCGGGGTATCGAGCGCCGTCGGCACTTTATAGTCCATGAGCGTAGGGTTGGTGAGCCGGCCGGATTCGTCCCACTGCATCTCTTCGGTGAGCGCATAGCCCAGGCCCTGGACGAAGCCACCCTGGATCTGGCCCTCTACCATCTGCGGATTGATGGCGCAGCCGACGTCGTGTGCCGACCAGGCGCGAAGCACGCTGCACGGCGCCGGTGACTTCATCCACTTCGGCCTCTACCGCCTGTGCGCCAAAAATGTAAGCGCCGAGGTTGCTGAAAGCGAAACCTTCGATGAGCGCCCGCTTTGGATCGAGACGTTCACCATCGAACAGAAGCGAGCTCGCGCCCATGATCGGTCCGCCAAGACGGGCCAACGCATGCGACGCGACCTGCGCAAACGTGACAGTCTTTGCCGCTACGCCCTTAAGACTGACCAGCCCGCCGGGACGGATTTCCAGATCCTCGGCGGAGCATTCCATGATCTCGCTCGCTTGACGAAGGATCTTATCGCGAACCTCGATCGTCGCGGCGAGAACCACCCGCCCGGCCATGTAGGTGACCCGGCTCGCCGCCGTCTTCCAATTATACGGCGAGCTGTCGCTGTCAGGTGATGCGAATGAGATCCGCTCCGGCGTCAGCATAAGCGCGTCAGCGCAGATTTGCGTGAGGATGGTGTCGGATCCCTGGCCGATATCGACCACACCGGTATTGACGGCGACCGATCCGTCGGATCGCAAATAGATATTGCACGCGGTGGACAACAAGCCGGAAATGTGGGCGAAGGCAGAATAGCCGACACCACGGCGATGTTGGGGAGCGGCAGGCAGCGCCGGCGCAGCCTCGACCGCTTCCCGCAACTTGGTAAGACACTCGCGCAGTCCGCAGGCGGGCAGTGTTTGACCGCCCGCCCAACGATCACCGGCATCGACGGCGTTCCGCAAGCGCAGCTCGACGGGATGAATGTCGAGCTGTTCGGCGATGCGGTCGATCTGGCTCTCGCCGGCGAAAGTCACCTGCGGGTTGCCGAAACCGCGGAAAGCGCTGGCTTTGAGCTTGTTGGTGTAGACGACCAAGCCGCGGCTGCGCAGATGTGGGATGCGATAAGGACCGCGCGCCATCAGCACCGCGAAGCTCAGCACCGTTGGACTCTCGTCGGCGTAGGCACCGCCATCCAAAAAGATGTTGGCCTCGCGCGCGAGAAGAGTGCCGTCCTTTTTGGCGCCGGTTTTCATGATCACCCGCGCCGGGTGCCGTGAGCGGACGATTTCGAAATCCTCGACACGCGACAGCACCATCTTGACCGGCCGCCCGGTCTTGAGCGCCAATGCTGCCGCCAGATGCTGGACGTGGAGACCGCCTTTGGCGCCGAAACCGCCGCCGATCTTCGGGGCGAGCGCCCGAATCCTTCCCATTGGAATAGAAAGCCATTCTGCGACGCGCTGCTGGACGAGATGTACCGACTGGCAAGAGGACCATATCGTAAGCCGGCCACCGCGATCGATTTCGGCCAGCGCGCCGCACGGCTCCATGTACATGTGATGCTGCGCCGCAGTTTCGAAAACATCCTCGACGATGACATCGCATTGCGACCAGGCGGAATCGATCTTGCCTTCCTCCAGACGGCATTGCCAAAGCACATTGCCCTCGGAGAAGCTCGGCGCGATCTTTGCGTAGTTCGCCAAATCCTCGTGTACCAGCGGCGCGCCTGTGGCGAGGGCTTCGTCGATCGTCAGCACTGCCGCTAACGGCTCGTAGTCGATCTCGATGGCGCGCGCCGCGCGCCTTGCGGTCTCCACGTCGGAGGCAGCGACCACCGCGACCGGCTCGCCCATATAAATGGTCTTGCCCCGCGCCAGCGGCAGCTCATCCTTGCAGAAAGCGCCGGTGCGACCACTCGAAAAATCCTCTCCAGTCAGAACCGCGGCGACGCCCGGGATCGATCGCGCCGCGTCCAGTTTGTAGCCACCGATTTTCGCATGGGCGTGAATGCTGCCGAGGATCGCGCCGTGAAGCATGCCGGGGCGATAGAGGTCGTCGACATATTGGGCTTCGCCCGTGGCTTTTTCGGCGGCGTCGAGACGCTCGATGCTGTGGCCGACGGAAGTATGAATGCTGGTCATGCGGCGCCTCCGCCGACCATCTCGACGACGGCCTCGACGATCTTCTGATAGCCGGTGCAGCGACACAGATTGCTGCTGACTGCCAGGCGAATCTCTTGCCGTGTCGGCTGCGGGCGTTCTTTCAGGAGCGCCGTGAGCGTGATGAGCATGCCGGGCGTGCAGAAACCACACTGGATGGCGCCGGCCCTTACCATAGCGGCCTGCAGCGGCGACAGTGCGAGCGGAGTCGAGAGCCCCTCGACGGTGGTGATGTCGCGATCGACGCAGTTGGCCGTGAGACTGAGGCACGCGCGGGCCGGCTCGCCGCCGATCAGAACCGAGCAGGCGCCGCAGACGCCCTGGTTGCAGCCGCGCTTGGCCGCGGTCAGGTGCAGCCGGTCGCGCAGGCTGGTCAGCAGCGTCTCGAACGGCTCGATACGCAACATGCGCTCCTCGCCGTTGATCGTGAGCGCAACGTCCATCGAGCGCGTCATGATGCGCGCTCTTGCGCGTGCGCTTCGGTGAAGGCGCGCGCCAGCATGCGCGGAATGATACGGCGCCGGTAGGCCGCCGAGGCGCGGTTATCGTCGACCGGGTCCGCGGCCTCCGCCAACAAAGTGCCCGCCGCCGCTACGTTTCCGCGTTCGAGTTCGGCGTTCGCTTCTTCAAGCGAGAGCGGACGGGGTCCGCAAGCGCCGATCACGGCGCGGACGCGGCCGTCGGTCTGCACCGTAATCGCAACGCTGACGATCGCGAAATCGCCGGCCACCCGGGCGAGCTTGTGATAGACGCCACCGCCGGCGCTGGCGCTGGCGGGCGGCAATTGTACGGCCGCGACAAGTTCTCCCGGCGCCAGGGCGGTCGTGTACCAATCGAGGAAATAGTCGGCGGCGGCGACATGGCGCGTGCCGGACGAGCCGACGATTTCCATCGTCGCCGATAATGCCAAGAGTACCGGCGGATAATCCGCGCCCGGGTCATTGAGCGCGACGGATCCGCCGATCGTCCCCATGGCGCGGATCGTCGGATTGGCGATCGCGGCCGCCGCTTGTCGCAGCACCTCCTGCGGACCGGCCAGTGCGGAGATTTCAGCTACCTCGCGATGCCGCGTCATTGCGCCGATGCGCACCGTACCATCAGCAAGCACTGTGACGCCGCGTAGCTCTTTAAGTCGCGCCAAGCTGATCAGTGCCGACGGCTCGACCAGCCGCGCGTTGAGCATCGCAACCAGGCTCGCGCCGCCTGCAAGCGGCTTTGCGTCCGCGTCGCTGCTCAAGAAGCCGACAGCTTCGCCGAGACTTTCCGGGCGGTGCAACATCGTCCTACACACCTGCGAAGCGAGACGATTTCACCTGATCGTCTGCGGCGTTGTCAATACAGAACTTGATTCGTTATTGCTGGCGCAATTCTTCGTTCAAGTTGCCGTGCGGGTGCGAAGCCGATCGACGACGACGGCGAGCAGGATGACGACGCCGACAACCAGCACCTGCAGGAAAGACGAAACACCGGCCATGTTCAGCGCGTTCGACAACAAGCCAAGAACGAGCACGCCATAGAAGGCCTGCAACATGTTGCCCGAGCCGCCGGCCAGTGCGACGCCGCCGACAACGACCGCCGCGATTGACTGAAGTTCCATACCTTCACCGGCCAAAGGCTGGGCCGCGCTCACCCAGGCGGTCATGACGATCGCCGCGAGACCGGCGGCGGCACCGCTGATGGCGTAGACCGCCAGCCGGACGTAGCCGACACGAACACCGGAATTCCGCGCGGCAAGTTCGCTGGATCCGACGGCGTATACATGACGGCCGAATATCGTGCGGCGCAGCACAAGGGCGCCGGCCAGCATCGCCGCAAACGCCACGATGCTGGAAACCGGAACGCCGAACACTGCGCCAAATCCGAGAACGTCGACCAGCGAATCCGGAACGGCGTAGAGCGGCAGGCCGCCAGTGAGCAAGAGCGCCAAGCCCTTGGCGACAGAGAGCATACCCAGGGTGACGATGAACGGCGAAACCGAGAAGCCGACGATGAGCGCCCCATTGCCAAGCCCAAACAGCAGGCCGGTGAGGATCATGGCGGCGAGCGCGCCAGTCAGACCGGCATAGGGTAAGGCGAGGATGCCGACGACGCCCGAGCATGCCATCACTGATGCCACCGAAAGATCGAGTCCGCCGCTCAGAAGCGCGAAGAGCTGGCCGATCACGACGATCTGCAGCGGGGCTAGCTGACGCGCCAAGTTCTGTGCGTTGGCGATCGACCAGAAATGCGGTTCGCGCAAACCGGTGGCTATTCCGATCGCGACCACCAAAAGCGGTAGCCCGAACTTCGCGATGACGCGATACGGTCTTGAAGCAGAGGACGGCTTCACCACTGCGGCCGACGTCATGTTCGTGATGCCGCTCCGCCGCGGCCGAGCACGGCAGCCAAGAGATGCTCTTCGTCGGCCATGGTCGGTGCCGCGATCTCACTGATAATGCGGCCATCATACATGGCGTAAACGCGATCGCACAGCGTGAGCGTTTCGGTCAGATCGGTTGACATCCAGAGGAAGCCCATGCCGTCGCCGGCATGGCTGCGGATGATACGATACAGGTCGTGTTTGGCGCCGATGTCGATGCCGGCCGTCGGATCTTCGAGGACAAGAAGGCTGGGCCGCGCCGCTAAGGCGCGACCAAATAGAACCTTCTGCTGGTTGCCGCCCGAAAGCGTCGTGATGGAATGCTCCGCGGATGCAAACTTGACGCCGAGCGCCCGGAGCTGTTCGGCCGCCATCGTCCGCTCGCGGCGCTGTTGGATAAAGCCGCGGCAAGCCACGGCTCGCAGATTGGACAGCGTCAGATTCTCGCGAATTGCGCGGTTAGGCAGAATTCCTTCCTGTTTTCGGTCGGACGAAAGGAAGCCGATGCCTCGCGCAAGAGCATCAGCCGGGTCGCGCGCCTTGTAGGTCTCGCCAGTCAGTTCGACGGCGCCGCCAAGCACCGGATGCAATCCAACAAGAGCGCGACCAATCTCTTCCCGCCCGCATCCGACAACGCCGTATAGCCCCACGATCTCACCGTCGCCGACATGGAAGGAGACCCCGCTGCTGCCGGACGTTCGCAGGTCGGAAACTTTGAGCAACGGTATCCGCGCCGACGCGACGGGGGCAGCAGGCTGCATGCTGGGCGTCCGCCCGATCAGAAGCTCGACCAGCTCCGCTTCGGTGGTCTCCCGCGTCACCTCGCGGTTGGCCACGATCCTGCCGTCCCGCATAATGCTGACGTGATCGGCGATTTCCAGAACCTCGCGTAAATGATGTGTGACGTAGAGGATAGCGGTGCCGGCCTCCCGCAACCGCATGACAAGTGCAAAAAGTTGCTCGATTTCGCGCCTGGTGAGGCTCGCCGTCGGCTCGTCGAGGATCAAGACCGAGGGCTGCTGGGAAAGCGCCTTGCCGATTTCCAACATCTGCTTCTGCGCCATGCCCAGAAGGCGGACAGCCTGATGCAGATCTGCCGCAAGCCCGAGCTGATCGAGCATCGTCCGGCAAGCCTGTTCCTCACTCTTGCGATCAACAAAGCCGGGCACCTTTCCCGGGCGCTCGCGTCCGAGGAACATGTTGTCGACAATGTCGAGGTCGGGAGCGAGCGAGAGCTCCTGGAACACCATCGCGATTCCGAGCGCGCGCGCCGCCGCCGGATCGCCGATTTCAACCTCGCTGCCTTCGCGGCAAATCGTGCCGCGGTCGGCTTCCTGGGCTCCGGCAATGATTTTCGCCAGCGTCGACTTGCCTGAGCCATTCTCGCCGAGCAGAGCCCGGATCTGGCCGGCCTCAAGGTCAAGGCTCGCGCCCTGCAGTGCTTGGGTCGAACCAAAAGCTTTATGGAGGCCGGCCGCGGAGAGCGCCGGTGCGCTTACCGCGGGCATGGCGCGGAACCGGCCCCGGTTGCTTCACTGCAGCTGTGGCGGTTTCCAACCTTCGGGCTGCAGATCGTATTCACTCAGATTGTACTGCCCGAGAGTCGCTGCCGTGACGTCGTGGTTAGGCACCAACGCCACGGGATACGGCATGATGCCGGGAACCAGCTTCGGCATTGGATCGCCGTTGAGCACACGAATGGTGTACTGGACGCCGGCGCGGCCGAAGACGATTGCGGGCTCGCTGACCACCATGGCCATCGACCCGTCCTTAAGCAGGTCGGGCGTCCGCCGCGTGATGTTTCCGGTTACGACCTTGGCATGCGAGTTCATCCGCTTGGCCTGCTGCGCGGCGCCGACGGCGAAAATCCCGGCAACGGCGTAGATGTAATCGGCGTCTGGATTTTTCAAAAGCCAATCGCCGGCCTGGCGTTGCCCGTCATCGATCGAGATATTGCCCGCATACGTATTGCCAACCAAATTGAGTTTGCATTGCTCGGCCGCGGCTTTGAAGCCTTCGAAACGGAGCTTGTTCCATTCCGACCCCGCGGGCCCCGGCAAAGTGACAACGGTAGCACCGGGCTTCTCCTTACAGATAAAGTCGGCTTCCATTTTTCCGATGGCGGGTTCGTTCTGCATGACCGCCAGCGACACCTTGGGCGAGCTGATCGGCGTGCCCACCATGACGACTTTGGTGCCGTTTGCGACCAGACGATCGACGACCTTGTCGAAGCCGTCGAATGCGGTTGAGACGAGGATTACCGCGTCGAGCTTCAACGTATTGAGCTCTTCGAGCTGCGCGATCTGCTCGGCGACCTTGCCGTAGCCGCCCGCGGAGAGCACGCGCACGACCTGAACGCCGGATCGTTGCGCCTCGTCGAGCACACCATAGGCCAACGCCAGGAAGAAGTCGGCATTCATGTCAGCCGACGCGTAAGCGATCCGGTAGGGCTTTTTGGCCGTCACCGGTTCGACCATGCCAAGCAGCCGGTCCTGCGCTAGAACCGCGCCGCTTCCCGTGATGCCAAGAGTTGTTGCTGCGAGTATGGCTGCGCAAACGCAGGCCACAAATCGGCTTGCTGTACCGTCCATCTTCCATCTCCCCATTCAGGCCGGGTCCCGGACTCTCACCGCCCGCGTTCTTTACCACCCCGGCCGCGCAGTCTATGCCGAATGTCATTCGATATTCAATCTGGTTCGTTGGAAATACCGAACGTCGTTCGCTGTTGACAGCGGCCGCCTACCGGGGCATGGCCGAGCTGGATATTTTAAGAACCTTCCCAAGCGGTCAAGGTCCGGGCGATGCGCATCGAAGATCGTTTTGTGGTCGCGGCCCCGCGTGAGCGGGTCTGGGTGGCCATCAAGGACCCCGCAATCGTCGCGCCGTGCATACCCGGCTGTCAGGGTGTCGAGGTCGTCAGCCCGCTCCTGTACAAGGCCAAAATTCGCCTTCAGGTCGGTCCGATTAAGGCCGAATTCAATGTCGACGTCGAAATCGTGTCGGAAACGCCCTTGGAAGAGGTGCGTTCACGGACCCGGGGTGAGGAAGGCAGCAGGGCCAGCTCGCTGTCGGCGGAAAATATACTGCGCCTGACCGCATTGAGCGAGCAGGAAACCGAGGTCTGGTATTCCTCGGAGGCGGTGGTCGTGGGACGCCTGGGCAAGTTCGGGTTCGGCATCATGAAGAAGAAGGCCGAAAGTCTCGGCCGTGATTTCGCCAACGCGTTCAAGGTGCGGGTGGAACGGCCGCCGGCAGGCTGACGATATCAACGTTCAGGCACGGTTTTGCCGAGCAGCCGTCTGGCGTTCCCAAAGAGTATCGCGGTCCGCGTCGCCGCAGCTGCGCCGTCGAGTGACGCCAGCGCAATAGCTCCATCCGCGTCGCCGATTTCGTAAGGAAAATCGCTGCCAAAAAGAACGTGATCCGCTCCCATTTCGTCGATCAGAAAATGGAGCGTCTTCGCGTGCAAGACCGCCGTATCGAAATAGATCTGTCGCAGATAATGGCTGGGCGGCCGCGAGATGTTAGAGCGACACGCGGGGTTTGCTTCGTAGTGAGGCGCAAAAAAGGCTTGGTCAAGCCTGCCGAGCAGATATGGCAACGTTCCGCCGCCATGGGCGAGCACGAGTTTGAGTCCAGGATGGCGTTCCAGAATGCCGCTGAAGATCAGCCGCGTCACGGCGACGCTGGTTTCCGTCGGCCAGCCGATGATGATCGGTAGGGTAAACTCACGCAGAACGGCACTCAGATATGAGCCAGTCGGGTGCATGAAAGCGAAAAGCTGCATTTCCTCAATCGCAGCAAACAACGGTGCAAACGCGGCCGTGTCGAGCGGACGATCACCGGCCGAGCTCGGAAGCATCACTCCGGCGAAGCCGTGTCTTTCGACGGCCGCCCTCAATTCGTTGGCTACCCGATCCGGTTCGCCGATTGCCGGCACAGCGAGCCCCGCCAACAATCCCTCGCCGTCGGCGACAAGCTTCGCGGTCGATGCATTGAGGCGCCGCGCGGTCGCCACGTCAGCGGCGTGCCCGAGCGCGGCGACAAGAGGTGGGGGCGGAGAGATCAGTTGGAGAACCACGTTTCGCGACCGCAAGCTCGCGAGTCGTCCCTCCACGTCGTAGAGCAGCGAATCGAGCGGACCATAGTCGGCGGCGATGTACTGGCGCGGCGCGGCTATCTCCACGCGCCAGCCACGACGCGGATCACCAGCCGCCTCGACAATGAAATCCTCGGACAATCCATGGGCGTGGACGTCGACAATCATCCGCAATTTCCAGTCAGTTGCTGCCTTTCCAGATCCTTTCAAGCAAAGGTTGTCGGGCCCTTGTCGCGCATAAGCTGCATCGTATTGCAGCGTATGCCACCGCCGTATTTATGGACCTCGTCATATTCCACGGCGATCACTTCAACGTCGTGCTCTTCCAAAAGCCGCCGGGTCTTCTGTGCGGTGGCGTTCATGATCACCCGGCGGGGTTCGATAGTGATCGCATTAGTCGGATAGAGCTCGATCTCGTCGCGCGGGCATTCGATCAGCTCGTAGCCGATGGCGTCCAGCCGCCGGATGGTCTCGTAGTCGCACCACGGCGGATAGATCATCGCCAATTTGGCGTCGAGCGGAAGGATCCACATGTCGGCGTGCATCCAGCCCGGTACCTCGTCGTGATAGGCGTAGAGCGGGCCTGGGCTGTGCGCCAGGTGTACCTCTTTGTAACCGGCACGCTGCAAAACGGGCGTTACCTGTTCGGCGCCGTCGCGATTGCAGTCGGTCGAAAGCATCAACACGATGAAGTCGTCGCTCATTCGCGTCGACGCACCGATCTCGCACACGCCGTTGCCGTGAACCGTGTAGAGGATCGGGCAGCCGAGTCCGATGAGGAATTGGCTGACGTAACGCGAGCGGCCGCGCCAATAGGGCGTCGCTTCGCGCGGAATTATCGCGCCACCATTGATGACGAAGCCCGCGGCAGCCGAGATGCTGCGCTTCATGGGCCCGTAGGCCGAGCGTGGGATCTCTTCCGACCATGATGAATAGTGCACCTTGATCCCGAGTTTTTCGTAGGTGCGTGCGAGATTGAGATGCTGTTCTTGCATGAGCTGCAGGTTCGGTGTGGTGCCGTTAAAAACGAAAAACGCCGAGTCCTCCTCGTACAATTTCCTCACTTCAGATTCCGTTGGCCGCACCATGGCCACTTCGCGCAGCCGGCCGATGCCTTGGGCGCCCCACCGTTTCCCCCAAATCAGCTCGAGCTCGTCGAGGTAGGAAACTTTCGAATGATATTTGTGATACTGGGGAACCTTTCCTTCCTCGTAAAAGGGAAAGTCGCGTAACGAACTCGCACCCGGCGTTTCCGCCGAGGCGCCCGCGGCAGGTGCGTCTTTCGTGGGCGGCGTCCGATTATCCATTGCTGACTCCCATGCTCAATTGCGGCGATCGGCGACTTCGACGACGACAGCCATTGCGGTATCTCCAGCCGCGCACCCGGCAAACAATCCAAAGCCGCCACCGCGCTGTGCCAGCTCTTCGATGAGTTCGATCACCCCGCGGATACCCATCGGGGCTTGTGGATGTCCCCAGACCAGCGAACAGCCGAAATTGTTCATCTTTTCCAGCGCCACGCCGGTCTGGCGCGAGAATAGGACATCGTTTACGGCGAATGGGCTGTGGGTCTTGATGGCGTCCATCTTGTCGATCGTCGTACCTGCAGCTTGCAGCGCGTTCCGTGCGGCGGGAATCGGTGCTTCCGGCATATGAGCAAGCTGTGCACGCGCGCTGCCGAAACCGTGCAGCTTCACGCGGATATTGTGGTCACGGCTCAATTCGCCAGCGCGCCCGGCATCCGCGACGACGATCGCGGCGTTGCCATCGGCTGGATGGGTCTGCCCACCATAGGTCACCGTGCCGTCGGGAAGTACCGGCGCCAAATTGGCCAAGCCTTCGGCTGTCGAGAAGCGAATTCCCTCGTCCGACTCGAGTTTGCCGGTGGTTTTTTTGAACGCCGGGTCTGGCACCTCGAAAGGCAGATTCATGTAGCGTTTTTGAAACGCGCATCCGTCAGCCAACGCGTCGCGGTATTGCTTTTCGCGCAGGAGAACGACCTCGTGCTGCTGCTCGGTGGTAATCTGATGCTTGGCAGCGACGTTTTCGGCGGTCTGCAACATGGAATGCCGGCCGAGCGGATCGCAGCCGAAATTGTCCATGACCCAATCTTCATGGGCACCGGTGCCGCCCGGTCCCTTCGGGTTCGGATAGTAAAGATGCGGTCCGTTGGACGTGCGGTCGCAGGTAAGCGCGAGCGAAGCCCGGCACATCCCCGCTTCTGTTTCCTGCACGGCGGCAAGCAGTGCACGCACTCCAGTGGCGCAGGCTTGCATGATCGTTGGACCGGCGATGTGACCCAGCCCGGCCCGGCCGGCGACCCAAGGCAAACCATAGAACGAGTGGGACTGCGGCACGCTGAAGCCAAGGACGCCGTGCTCGATCGCTTCCGCCGGTATCTTGCGCCGGGCAAGCTCCTTGCGAACGGTATGAGCGGCAAATTCGAGCGAATGCAGGTTGGCGAAGGCTCCCTGCCAGCGCGCAAACGGCGTACTCCAATAGGCGCCGTAGGGTATCTCAGTCTTGTACGACATGTAATTTGGCTTTTCTCATTCGGTCAAACCTATGCTCGAAGCGGCGAAGAAAGCCGTTCCCGAAGCGCGAGCTTGTCAATCTTGCCCACCGTGGTGCGCGGCAACGCTTCGATCAAATAAATTTGCGACGGCACTTTGTATGGCGCCAGATTTTTCTTGCAGTGATCGATCAGTTCGTTGGCACCAATCCGCGCGCCGTCGTTGAGCACGACAAAGGCGCGAACGGTCTCACCGTAATAGGGATCGGGAGCGCCTGTGCTCGCCGCTTCCTTGACGGCAGGGTGCGTGAAAAGCACCTCATCGACCTCGCGTGGATAGACATTATAGCCGCCGACGATCACCATGTCCTTCTTGCGATCGCGAATAAAAAGATATCCGTCGGCGTCGAGCTCACCGATGTCGCCGGTATAGAGAAAGCCCTCGCGGAGCGCCTCGGCGGTGTCTTTCGGCCTATTGCGGTATCCCGACATGATCTGCGGGCCGCGGGCGCGAATTTCTCCGATCTCGCCGATGCCGAACACCTTCGTACCGGTCTCGGTATCGACGATCTCGATCGTGGTCAGCGGCAGCGCCGGGCCGACCGAACCGACCTTTAGTTGACCATTCTCGCGCACGTAGGTCAGGACGGGACCGGCCTCTGTTTGCCCAAAACCTTCGAGGATCGCCGTCCCTGTTTGCGCCGCCCATTGACGCAAGGTCTCCTCCGGTAGCGGAGCAGAACCGGAATAGGCGGTGCGTAGCGAGGAAAAATCGGTTGCGGCGAATTTTTCGTGATTGAGTAGGCCGATGAAGACCGTCGGGCCGGCCGGCAAACGAGTGATTTTCTGTGCCGCAATGAGTTCGAGGACCGCTTCAGGCCGGTAGCGCGGCATGATCACGAGCCGGCCGCCGCAATAGGCGGCAAGGTGGAGACACATCGCGACGGCGAAGACGTGGAACAGCGGCATCATGCACAGGATGCTTTCATCGCCGGGCCGCGTCGGCAGGGCAGCCTCGCGCTGGCTGACGTTAACCGCCATCTGCCGGTGGCTGATATTGACGCCCTTCGGCCGGCCCGTCGTGCCGCCGGTATATTGCAGTGTCGCAAGATCGTCGGGCGTGGGCCACGGCTGCGGCGCTTGCCGATCGGCTTGATGCCTCCAGATATCGAGACTGCGCCCAGTCTCGCCGCCGATCGGTACGGTGTGGGATATCCCAAGCGCTGCGACCAACGGCTCGATTTTACTGGCGAGTTCAGCGTCGTAGACGATTGCAATCGGATCCGCATCCTCGAGGATGTAGCCGAGCTCACGCTCGGTATAGGTCGGATTGATCGGCACCGCCTGCGCGCCGGCGGCGTGTATGCCAAAGATGGCGATCGGCATGTCCAGCGAATTCGCGCAGACCAGCACAACGCGCGAGCCTCGCGCGCCGTGCTGTACCAATTCTTCGGCAAATCCGGCGACGCAGCGAAAGTACTCGACGTAGGTCAGATTGCGCGGACCGCACACCAGCGCGGTGGCGTCGGGAAATCGCGCACAAGTGTCGGCTAGCATGTGAACCACGGTAGGAAACACCCGCGGCAATGTCTCGACCGAAAACTCCGTCATTACGCTATTCTCGCGGCGGCGCTCGGTGCCATCCGATCAGCCGATTGTCCTCGCGCGGCCCGTGTCTTGTGTCCACGCGCTGCGACCTGCGGGCCACCGAGCAAAATGTCGGCAAACAGTGTGAGCTGCTTGGTTGGGCATACCGCTCCACCCCTGAGATGGAAGTTCAAAGCATAGCCGTCGAACGCCATGAGCAGGATATTGGCGAGCTCACGCGAACTCATATGATCGAGGCTGGGCAGGCAATCATCGAGGAGTTTCGCCAATCGTTCCTCGATCGCCAGCCGCAGCGCGGGGCTGTAGCCTTCACGCGTGGTCGTCGTTGAAATCGCCTGCATCATATTGTTGGCAAAGCCGTTGTCGGCGGACGGAATGTTGCGCCAGACAGTGGCGAGAATCTTTCGCAGACGCAGCCGCGGTTCGCGGATGCGCAGCAAAGATTTTTCCAGGTCGTCGAATTGCTTGATCAGCCACGGCTCGTAAATCGAAAAGAGAATTGCGAGCTTCGAGCGGAAGTAAACATAAACATTGGCCGGAGCTACGCCCGCTGACCGTGCAATGTCGGTGATATTGGTGTCGGAATAGCCGTGTTTCGAGAACAGTTCGTAAGCGGCATCAAGTATCGCTTGCTTGATCTCGATTTTCTTTATTTGTGCCACGACTGATCTTTCCCTTGGTGCCTGGACGTTCGAAGCTCAGTTCCGGCGCTCGCGCAATCAATCGAGAAGAGCCTGCGCTCCGGCGGGCTCAGTTTGCCGGTAGCTATTATAAGTTAGGACGCGCCAAATAAAGTGCATTCTCCAAAGAGGCTGCGTGCCGATGATTCTTGACACCCCATTATACCCGAATACTATTCGGTAATCGTCGGCGCAGCGAAGGCGTTCGTTGCGGTTTCCGGTATGGCGACGTCGTTGGTTTCCCCTGATGCCGAACGATGTGGCCGGGCATACGGGATCACATGCATGGCCTCCAGTCCGGCATTGTTCCGCCCGCAGACCCTCGCCGAGGCTCTTGAGTTGCTGGCATCGACGGTCGATGCAAGGCCGCTCTCTGGCGGTGCTTCGCTGGTCGCGATGATGAATGCCGGGCTGGTGTCACCGGCCGCGCTCGTAAGCCTGACGCGAATTGCGGAGCTCTCCGGTATCCGCATTGCGGCGGACGGAAACATCACCATCGGTGCCGCGACCCGGCACAACACGATTGCCGACGATAGCCGGCTTGGCGGCACCGCGTCAGTGCTTGCGCAGGCCGCGACGCAAATCGCCGGCACCGCCGTGCGCAACATGGGCACTATCGGGGGCGCGATCGCCCACGCCGATCCAGGCCTCGATTTTCCACCGGCGTTGTTCGCAGTCGATGCCATGGTCGAGATCGCATCGAGGTCGGAGCGGCGCCGCGTTTCGATCCGCGAGTTTTTCACCGATTGGTACACGACAGTCCTGCAGTCTGGCGAAATCGTTGTCTCGCTTGAGATTCCCAAGCCGAAGCCGGGCGTCGGTCTGTATCTCAAGCACGCCCGGGTGGCCGGTGATTTCGCCACCGTCTCGGTTGCGGTGTCGCTGGCGCATGACGGCGAAGTGCGTGTGGCCGTCGGCGGCTGCGGGCCTACGCCGCTGGCATCCACGGAGGCTGACCGAATTCTGTCTTCCGACACGTCCCCGACGGCCGCGGCTCGCGCCGGCGACCTATTGGCATCATTGGCGAATCCGGTCGACGATGTTCGCGGGACGGCCGAATATCGCAAACTCCTGATCCCACGCATGCTGTCGCGCGCGCTCAACGACGCCGTAGCTACCTCGAGGGCTGCGGCATGAGCGGGCCCGACACCGTCACTCTGAATATCAACGGCGCTGCGTTGCAGGCGAGTGCTGCCGCGTCGGACACGTTGCTCACCGTCATTCGTGATCAATTGCTGCTGACCGGAGCAAAACGGGGATGCAATCAAGGCGTCTGTGGCGCTTGCACGGTGCTGTCCGACAGCCAACCCGTGCGATCTTGCCTGTCGCTCGCCGCTCGATTGCGACGATAAGCGCATCGAGACAATCGAAGGTCTCAGCAATGATCCCGCCATGCAGGCGCTGCAGCATGCGTTTATTAGGGCCGGGGCGTTTCAGTGCGGCTTCTGTACGCCCGGTATGCTGGTCGCGGCCTTCGCCTTGCTGACGAGTAATCAGCGCCCGTCGGAAATCGACATTCGACGCGGCTTGTCTGGAAATCTATGCCGCTGCACCGGCTACAAGAAAATCGTCGAGGCCGTGCTCAGCGCTGCCGAGGCGCTGGCGTGCAAGGTCGTAGCATGAGCAAGGCGGTCGATTTCGGGGTCGGCAAATCGGCGCCTCAAATCGAGGCGCAGGAAAAGGTTTGCGGCAGCGCCCAATTCATCGCCGACCTTTACCGTCCCAACATGCTCTTCGGCGCCGTACTGCAGAGTCCGCATGCGCACGCGCGCATCCTGAACTACGACCTGTCGCAAGCGCTGGCGATGACGGGCGTCCGTGCGATCGTGACCGGCGACGATCTACAACAGAACTGGCGGATGGGAGCCTTCATCAAGGACGAGCATGCGCTTGCCAAAGGCAAAGTTCGCTATGTCGGAGAGCCTGTCGCTGCGGTTGCCGCCGACACTGAAGCCATAGCGCGTGCTGCCGCCGCCGCGATCAACGTCACATATGAAGAATTGCCGGCCGCACTATCGCCGGAAGCGGCGCTTTCGCCGGGCGCCGCCGTTATCCACGAGGAGGCCGCCGAATATCTAAAGGTCTTCGAGGCCGGAACCAAAGACAATCTTTGCTCGCGCACGAGCTTCCGTGAAGGCGACATCGAGCGGGGCTGGCGTGACAGCGATCTCATTTTCGAAGCCCGTTATCAGACGCAGCCGCAGGCGCACGTCTCCCTCGAACCCTGTGGCGCTCTGGCAGAAATGGATGCAAACGGCCGCGTCACGTTGTGGTCGGCGAACCAATCGGTCTTTCGGGTCCAAGCCAACGTCTCTCGAGTCTCTCGGCATGCCGATGTCGCGGCTGCGTTGCCTCACCCCGCGCATCGGCGCCGGCTTTGGCAACAAGATGGAACCGCACATCCAGCCGATCACGGTGCTACTGGCGATGAAGGCCAAGCGGCCGGTGAAGCTGATCCTCTCGCGCGAACAGGATTTTGAGATGGTGCGCGCCCGCCACCCATTCGAAATCCGCATCAAGACCGGGGTTAAACGTGACGGCACGCTGATCGCGCGCGAGGTGGAAGTTCTGCTTGATGGCGGAGCCTTTGCCGACGACAGTCCCGGAGTCCTCGGTTACGCGTTGTTGATGAGCTGCGGCCCCTACCGCATCCCGCATGCCTATTGTCACGGCCGGCTTGCCTACACCAACAAGATACGCTTCGGGGCGTTCCGCGGCTTCGGCGTTCCGCAGGTAACATTTGCCGGCGAGACCCAAATCGACGAGATCGCCGATGCGCTCGGCCTGGACCCGATCGACTTTCGACTGAAGAATCTCAAGCGCGAGGGCGATTGTTGGCTTGGCGGCCAGCCGATTGCCTCCAACGGACTAGCTGACTGCCTGGAAAAGGTGCGCAAGGCTTCCGGATGGAACGGCGAGCGCCGCCTGCCGGGAGCAGCAGAAAGTCGTCGCGCCCTTGGAGTTTCGTGCAGCGCCCATATCAGCGGTCTTCTTTCCACTGGTGCCATCGTCCGCTTGCTCGAGGACGGAACGGTGTTGCTCAATACCGGCTCGGTCGATATCGGTCAGGGTTCTAATACGGTGCTGAGCCAAATCTGCGCCGAAGCGCTATCAATACCGCTTGACCGGGTGAGCATTGCTAGTCCGGACACCGACGGTTCGCCTTACAACTGGGGCACCACGGCCAGCCGCGTAACCTACATGACCGGAACCTCGGTTGTCGGCGCCGCCGCCGAAGTGGAGCGCAAGATCAAGGATCACGCAGCCGAGATCCTTGAATGCGCTCCCGCTGACCTGGAATTGATTCCCGGCGGTCTCGTCGCCGTGAAGGGCATTCCGCATCGCCACGTCAGCTTCGCCGCGGTCTCGGGCCGGGCACATTGGGCTGCCGGCGGACCGATCATCGGCAGCCATAGCTGGGTCTTCGACCAAAAAACGGTCGACCCCAAACGCGCCAGCGTCGTCGGCCTCCCATTTCCTCAAATCGGCGCGTTCGTCTTCAACGCTACGGTGGCAGACGTAGAAATCGACGAAACCACCGGCAAATGCCGAGTCAACCGCGCGTGGTCCGCGTGCGACGTCGGGCGTGCCATCAATCCGCAAATGGTCGAAGGTCAGATCGAGGGCGCCTTTGTCCAAGGCTTGGGCTTCGCATTGTTCGAGGAAATGGTGTGGAACGGCGCGCAAATCGCCAACCCAACACTCATGGACTACAAGATTCCAACCTTCATGGAAGCGCCCTCCGAGCTTCACGCCATTATCGTGGAATCCAACGATCCTCGTGGACCTTATGGTGCGAAGAGCGTCGGCGAGATCGGGATCAACAGCGTCGCCGCAGCGATAACGAATGCAGTGAATGCCAGTCTCGGCGTTCGTCTGCGGCGATTGCCCCTGACCCCGCAGCGTGTCCTGGAAGCAATGTTGGAAAGCGCGCCGAGAAAGGGCGCACGGCCTACGTTAGCGCCGGAACGTAAAACGCCTGGTCCGGTTGACTGCCTTTGAAAACCGAATATTGTTCGGTAATGGCAGAGCAGCCGACTTCTAAAACGACGAACGAGCGGAACATCTGAAATGAGCAGTAAACGCGTCTGGGTCGTCGGCACTGATATTGGCGGTACGTTCACCGACGTCATCGGCGTTAATCTCGAGACCGGCGAGCAGCGTATAGGCAAGGTCGCCTCGACACCGCCGACATTTTTTGATGGGGTTATTAACGGGCTGGCACGCGCCGGCCTGCGCGGCGAAGAAACCCTTTCGTTTCGTCACGGCGCGACCGTATCAACCAACGCGATTCTTGAACGCAAAGGCGTCAAGACCGCACTGATCACCACCGAAGGTTTTCGCGACGTTCTTGGCGGCGGTCGCGCTGAGCGAATTTCCGCCTTCGAGCTGGATTGGGATCCGCCGGAGCTGATCGTACCGCGGCGCAACGTGCTGGTGGTGCGTGAACGTGTCAGTCCTTACGGCGAAATCGTGACGCCGCTCGAGGAAGCCGACGTTCAGCGCGCCGCGCGGATGATCAGGAAGCGCGGTATCGAGTCGGTCGCCGTCGTTTACATGGATTCGTTCATGAATCCGGTGCACGAACTGCGCACCCGCGAAATTCTGCGACAGGAGCTGCCTGATATCGACATCACGCTGTCGTATGAGGTGCTGCCGCAGATGCTCGAATTCGAGCGAACCTGCACGACCGTGCTCAATGCCTACGTTTCCCCGATCCTCAAGAACTATCTGCGGGGCTTGGCAAACCGTCTCAAGAGCGATTGGGGCTACGACGGCGCTATCCTGGTGACGACGTCGGGCGGCGGCGTTATCGGTATGGACGAGGCGCTGAAGCTTCCGGCACGCACATTCCATTCTTCCCCCGTTTCGGGCGCGGTTGGTCTTGCCGGTTACATCGGCTCGCTGGCCGGCTTTGAGAACGTCATTGCGTTCGAGACCGGCGGCACGACAAACAATGTCTCGATTATCTATCGCGGCAAGCCGGCGATCACCCACGAATGGAAGATTCTCTGGAACGTGCCCTGCTGCCTGCCGTCGGTCGACACCGTCTACATAGGCGCAGGCGGTGGATCGATCGGCTGGGTCGATAAGGGCGGCATTCTCAATGTCGGACCGCAAAGCATGGGGGCGGTGCCAGGGCCGGCTTGCTATGGCGCCGGCGGCACCGAGCCGACGAATACCGATACGCAGATCATTCTCGGACGCATCGATCCGAACTATTATCTGGGCGGCGAGATAGAGGTTGACGCGAAGCTGTCGCGAAGCGCGCTCGAGGCCAAGATCGGTCAGCATCACGCCTGGGATGCCGAAACATCCGCCGCAAACATGTACATGGTCGCGATGACGAATTTGATGATGGCGATGCGGCTGCAAACGGTCAGCCGCGGCTGGGACCCGCGTGATTTCGCCATCGTTCCATATGGCGGCGGCGGTGCGATGTATGCCTGCGATCTGGCTCGCGAGATCGGCGCATCAACGGTCATCGTGCCGCCATTGCCGGGTTACGCATCCGCCTTCGGTGCTATCCGCGTCGATGTGAAGCACGAATTCACCATACCGTTGCACAAGATCGAGGCTGAACTCGATTACGCCAAACTCAATGCCGAATTCGACGATCTGGTGGCCAAGGCGCGTGAAACGTTGCTGCGCGAAGGCATGCGCGCCGACCAAATCGAGATCGAGCGATATGTTGATGTGAAGTATTTCAGCCAGGCCCGTTTCTTCACCGTTCCGATCAAGAACGAGCCCATCACGGACCTGGAAGCCATTACCCAGGACTTCATGGCGGCGATGCAGACCGCCTACGGCTATACGCTGCCGCCGGGTTATGCTCCGCTCGAGCTGGTCAATCTGCGGGTGATCGCGGTCGGGCTCATTCCGAAGCCGAACTTGCCGGAGATCGAACGTCCCGCCACGCTGGCGCAGGCGCACAAAGGCCGCCGCAATGTTTGGTTTCGCGGTTCCGGCTTTGTCGAGACCGCCATCTACGAACGGGGCAAGCTCCCCGTCGGCATCGCCTTCGAAGGGCCGGCGATCGTCGAACAGCCCGACACGACGACGGTCATGCCGCCCGGAACTCTTTGCACGCCTGACAAATATGGCAATCTGGTCATCCAGGTCGAACGGTAGACAAAACGATGCAAACAAAGGCAACCGCGAGCGCGCAACATTCCGATGCCGAATACGGCATCAAGGAAAAGCTGACTCATGTCAGCGAAATCGGCATGGACCTCATTACCTTCGAGGTGATGCGCAATGCCTTCGTAGCGGCCTGCTACGAGGCGTCGACCACGATCGAGCGGGTGGCGTATCATCCGGTCGTCGGCATGGGGCGCGATCGCTCTAATGCCCTGCTCACGCGGGATGGCCGACTGGTGGCGCACGGGCATACCGATGCGGCAGCCCACTATGCGTCATTTGGCCCTTCGGTCGTCGAGCTCCTCAAAGACCGCCCGATCGAATCGATGCTGCAGGGCGATACTTTTCTGTTTTCCGATCCTTATCGCACCGGATCGCACGTCAATGATACTCGCCTTATCCGCCCGATCTTCTTTGACGACAAGATCGTCGCCTTCGCTTGCACGGTCATTCATTGGGCCGACATGGGCGGCCCGATGCCCGGTACCTTCAACCCGGAAGCGACAACCTGCTACGCCGAAGGCATTCGGATTCCGCCGATCCGATTGTTCAAAGCCAATGTACTCGACGAGGAGTTGTTCAGCCTGATCGCGATCAATATCCGCGGTGCAGTCGAACGCCGCGCTGACCTTCAGGCGCAATTCGAGGCGTCGAAATTGATCGACCGGCGCGTGCGTGAATTGTGCGAGCGCTATGGCGTCAACACCCTGTTCACGGCGTTCGAAGAGCAGTTCAATTATTCCGAACGGGTGATGCTGGCAGAGCTTGAGCAATTGCCGGACGGCACCTGGGAATTCGAGGATTTCGGCGATCAAGATGTCATGACGGCGGGAAAGCCGCCGATCCGCGTGCATTGCACGATGACAAAGCGCGGAACCAAGCTGACCTTCGACTGGACCCAGAGCGGCGCTCAACCGCGCGGCTCATGGGGCTGCAGCTACGCTACTCTGACCGGCGGCAATTACCTCGGTTTTATGATCTGTTTCCCGCAATTGTTCCCGCTCAATGACGGCATCATTCGCAATCTTGAAATCCTGTCAAAGAAAGGGACATGTGTGGATGTGGTCGAGCCGGCACCGACAACGGGCTATGCATCGGGTGCTTTCGACAAGGTCGAGGCGGTGACGATTGCGTGCCTCGCTGGTCCGCTGAGCAGCGTGCAGCCTTGGCGCGTTTATCCGGCGGCAGTCAGCCTCACCAACCTCTGCATGGGCGGCTACAACCCGCGCACCAAAAAATCCTTCGTGCAATATACATACGCGGTCGGCGGCGAGAATGCGCGCACCTTCAAAGACGGCAAATCGCTGATCTTCATGCGCTTCTGCAATGCGCGAACGATTCCCCAGGAGCTCGAGGAACGCTGGTTTCCGGTGCTCTACACCCGCTACGAGGCGCGCACCGATTCATGCGGACACGGCATGTATCGCGGCGGCTTTGCGCTGGTACGCGAAATGACGGTCCTGAGCGATGTGACCATGACGATCCACGGCGATCGTGAAAAATTTACGCCGTTCGGGATGGCTGGCGGCCTCAATGGCGGCGGCTGCAATCTCATCATCAACAAAGGTACCGACAAGGAGTACAATGCCGGGATGTACGCGACCGGCGTCGAGCTCAAAAAGGGCGACAAGATATTCTACGCCTCTTCCGGCGGCGGCGGTTTTGGTAACCCACTCGAGCGCGACACCCGGCTGGTCCTCGCAGACGTCATGGATGAATGGCTGACGATCGAGACCGCAAGAGAATACTACGGTGTCGCCGTCGAGGTTGTTGATGCGGAGGCTCTCGACTACCGCGTCGACGAGAAAAAGACCGCGGAACTTCGGGCCGAGCTTCGTCAAAGAGGCTTTGTTGAAGGTCTCGGATCGCACCAGCTTCATCCAAAAACCCGCGACATGAAGGTGGGATGGATACCGACTGAAGAGGAAGTGCAACCACATATCACCGTGTCTCGCCCGCCAGGCTGGTAGGCGAGCGCCGGCCGTGGTGCAACCTTGCTTTGGGCAATGGGACTGGAAAGTCCGTCACGTACGCTAGCGACGAACATGCGTCGTTGAACAGGGGAGTAGGAGTGATGAAAATCGCATTGGCATTGGCTGCGACGCTACTGGCGACTACGATCACGGCAGCGTCGGCGCAGGAGCCGGTCAAAATCGGCTATGCGATATCGAAGACCGGCCCGTTTGCGCCGGCCGCCCGTACCCAGCTCCAAACCTACGAGCTGTGGGCCGATCAAGTGGCGGCGGCAGGCGGTATTGACGTCGGCGGCACCAAACGGCCGGTAAAGTTCATCTCTTACGACGACCAGTCGGATTTCTCCAAGGCGCCGGCAATCTATGAAAAGCTGATCACCGACGATAAGGTCGATCTTCTGCTCGCCCCGTGGGGCACGCCGTTCCACTTTTCGGTCGTCGGGATATTGGAGAAATACCAGTTCCCCATGGTCGGCAATTCGGCAGCTTCAGTCACGATCCGGGATATCAAACCGGGCAATATTTGGTTCCCGACCTCTGCGATTCCCGACCGGCTCGCCGCGGAGCTGGTCAAATTCCTCCAGGCGCAAAAGGCCAAGACCGTCGCGATCTCAACGTTGCAGTTGCCGTTTTCGTTGGAAGTGAAAAAGTTTCTGATGCCGGCACTGGAATCGTCCGGCCTCAAGGTCGTGGTGAATGACGAATACGCACCTGACGTCAAGGATTTGACGGCGACGCTGACCAAGATCAAGCAAGCCGCGCCCGATGCGGTGCTGATGCTATGCTATCCGCCGGATGGCGTGCTCTACCTCAAAGGCGCGCGCGAGCTCGGCATCGACTCGCCCTTCCAGTTGCTTTTGGTCGGCCCGGCGGACCCCTTCTTCGAAAAGACGTTCGGGCCGAACCTCGACGGCATCGTCACTATGGGCCACTGGTCGCCGTTCCAGGCCAAATGGCCGAAGGCGCGTCCGTTCTATGACGCGTACGTGAAGAAATTCAACGAGCCACCGGACTATCTCGATTCAGCGTTGGCCTGGATGTCAATCGAGATCCTGGAGCAGGCAGTGAAGACCGCGGGTCTTGATAAGGCTAAGATTCGCCAAGCGATCTCGACCGAGACGTTCGACACGATCAACGGCCCGGTGAAATTCAAAGGCGTCGAGAACGTCATCACTCCGACGATGTTCTTGCAATTCCAGAAGGGCCAAGCACAGATCGTCTGGCCGGCGTCCGAAGCGACCGCGGCCTTTGAACCCAAACCGGCATGGACCAAGTAACGCGGCACTCGGTCGCTGCCGATGAGCCGTTGATGATACGCGTGCGGCGAGCCGAAATCTGGGCGGCTCGTCCACGCGAAGGGATCGGTCGCATGCGGAGGATGCGGTGGACCTGAGCGTCATCTTGTCGGGCCAGCTTCTGGCCTCCGTGCTGGTGCTGGCTTCGCTCTATGCCTTGGTGGCGATCGGACTGAACCTTGTCTACGGCACCATGCGCCTTCTCAATGTGGCGCATGGTGAATTGGTGATGCTCGGCGGCTACGTTGCCTACTGGGGATTTGCGCAGTGGGGTATTAGTCCGCTTATTTCAGCGCTCTTCGCCATGGCCGTTGCAGCGGCGGCGGGGGCGCTGATCTATATTGCGGTCATACGGCGTTTGTTTCGCTCCCGATTTCAGGCGCGCGTCGAGGCCAATTCGCTGCTGGTGTTTTTTGGCATCTCGATCATCGTTCAAAACGTCACGGCGCTCGCGTTTACGGCTAACAACCGCGGCTATTCCTACCTGGACGATGTGATCGCGATCGGCGACGCGCGGATCGCCGCAAACCGCCTGGCCGCGCTGGCGGTCGCCAGCGTCGCCTGTTTCGCTTGTGCGCTGTTCTTTCGCTTTGCGCGTTCAGGAATGGCGATGCGGGCCATCATTCAGCATCGCGAAGCCGCCGCGCTGGTCGGCATAGACGTCGATCGAATCAACCTTCAAGTCTTCGCGCTGGGGTTTGCCCTCGCCGCGCTGGCAGGGGCGCTTATCAGCATGACCCAGACTATTTCGCCGTTTATGGGCTTTCCATTTACGGTTTCCGGATTCGTCATCATCATTCTCGGCGGGCTTGGAAATCTCGCGGGTAGCATTTTCGGCGCGACGATCCTGGCCGCTGTCGAGGTCTACGGGGTGACGCTGATTTCACCGAGCTTTCGCTCTATCCTCGTGTATGGCGTTTTTATCGCCGCGTTGCTGTTGCGCCCGCAGGGCCTGCTGGGCCGGCCGATCAAGGCGCGATGACGCGACGCCGGCAGAGCGTTGTGGCGTTAGCGCTAGCAGGCGTTGCGCTTTTCGCTCTGCTGCCGCTGGTTGTCGGGCCTTATGCGCTCGGTATCGGGCTTGGCCTGTTGATGTGGATCGCGCTTGCCGAGAGCTGGGCAATGTTCTCCGGCCTTTCCGGTTACATATCCCTCGGGCACGCGGTGTTTTACGGCGTCGGCGCGTATGCAACCGTGCTCTTGTGGCAGGTGGTGCCATTGTGGCTCGCCATTCCGCTGAGCGGCGTTGCCGCCGGGCTGCTGGCGGTTTGCCTGGGCTGGCCTTGCCTGCGCGTCCGCGGTCCTTATTTCGTCATCCTCACCTTAGGCGTCTCCGAATTCGTCAAGTACATCGTGATCAGCACCGAGGCGGCGCTCGGCCGCCAGGGACGTTTGTTGATTGGCACACCAAGCCTGACCGTCTTATTCGAAGCGATGCTGGTGCTGGCTGTCGTCAGCATGATTGTGTTGTACGTGGTTCGGTCGTCCAAGCTCGGCGCCGGACTTCTGGCGATCCGCGAAGACGAGGTTGCTGCCGAGGCGGTAGGCGTGAACGCCACCGCGTTGAAGCTGTTAGCCTTCACGCTGTCAGCCCTCATACCCGGCATGGTCGGCGGCCTGATGATCCTGCGTTCAACCTATTTTGAACCACTCCAGGCCTTCAGCCCGACGACGTCATTCACCATCGTCACCATTGCCATTCTGGGCGGCACCGACGAGGTGCCCGGACCGTTGCTGGGGGCCGTGCTTCTTGTTTTGATGTCGGAGCTGTTGTGGGCCCGCGCGCCTGAAGTCTACATGATCATTCTCGGCGTGCTCCTGGTTGCCTTCGTCTTGTTCTTGCCTGAAGGACTGCTGGGCCGCGCGCAACGTCTTCGCGGGCCGGCCAAGTCATGACCCTGCTGCGACTCGAAAACGTAGGCAAATCCTATGGTGGAGTGGCGGCGCTGCGCGGCTTGAGTTTTGCAGTGGATCCAGGGGAAATCGTCGGATTGATGGGCGCCAACGGCGCAGGAAAGACCACCGCATTCAGCCTTATAGCTGGTACCCAACGGCCGAGCGATGGGGAAATCTGGTTCGACGGCCGACGCATCGATGGACAGCCCGCCTATGCGGCGGCGCGAATGGGTATTGCCCGTACATTTCAGATCGTGCGTCCCTTTGGCGGGTTGCGGGTGATCGACAATCTGGTGGTCGCCGCGCTGTATGGCCATGCGCGCGAGCGATCGCGTGGTGTCGCCGAGGACCGCGCGCGGGAAATTCTCGGCGAGGTCGGGCTCGCCCGGGACGCCGCGCGGCTGGCGCAAACGCTCACGCTTGCCGGTCGAAAGCGCCTGGAAATTGCCCGCGCCATAGCTACCGGACCACGGCTCCTGCTCCTTGATGAGGTTCTGGCCGGACTAACGGCAAGCGAAGTTGTGGAGGCTCTCGACTTGATCCGGGCAATTCATCGTCGGCGCAATCTCACGCTCGTCGTCATCGAGCATGTCATGCGGGCATTGACGCAACTGTGCAACCGGATTGTCGTGCTGCATCATGGAGAGAAAATTACAGAAGGCTCGCCAGCCGAGATCCTGGCGGACCAACGGGTGATCGATTCGTATCTCGGTGCAACGAAACGGTGAACATGCTTCTCGACGTGCGCAATCTCCATGCCGGGTATGGTGAAGTTGCGGTTCTCCGCGATGTAAGCTTCGCCGTGACCGATGGAGCAATCACAGCGTTGATTGGCAGCAACGGTTCCGGAAAGACCACCATGATGCGCGCGGTTGCCGGACTTTTGCCGGCACGCTCAGGGAGAATTGATTTTGCCGGACGCGACCTGACTCATGCGCGGCCGAGCGAGCGCGTCGAGGCTGGCCTTGCATTGGTGCCTGAAGGAAGACTTGTCTTCCCGGAATTCACCGTCGAGGATACTCTGCGGGTCGGTGCGTATTGCACCCGCGCCCGTGCCGGCATGGCCGAACGAAAGGCGCAGATGTATGCGCTCTTTCCGCGCCTTTATGAGCGTCGTCGAAGTCCCGCCGGCGCTCTCTCTGGAGGCGAGCAGCAAATGCTGGCGATTGCTCGCGGGCTTATGTCGGCACCCAGCCTGTTGCTGCTTGACGAGCCCAGTCTTGGTTTGGCGCCGGTCGTTGTTGCCCAATTGTTTGAGGCGATCGTCGCGATCGCCAAGAGCGGGGTCGCGGTTTGCCTCGTCGAGCAAGACGTAAATTTGAGCCTCGAAATTGCTGATTACGCGTATGTGCTTGAGAACGGCGCCATTGTGTTAAGAGGCCCAGCACGGGAACTGATCCAATCCGATCAGGTCAGGACAAGCTATCTGGGCCTTTGAAGTAACTGAGCCGAGCCCCCACTGTGCAACCACGCGAGCGCGCGCGCCAAGGCTGCAGGAAATTGAATGTCGTCAGCCGCCCCAGACGGGCTGTGAGGAAAGGAAGTGGTGAACCACTTCAGAAAATTCCTCGGGCATCTGATCCGGTAGCGGCACCATGCCGTTTTCGATGTTGACCAGCGTGCTTCCCGCGATCGCGGTGGCAACACTTGGAGCGTGCGGGTGGGCATGCGGATCAGCGGTCGGTGCGATCACCAAGGTTGGGCAGCGAACCAGCGGCAGGCGTTTGTCTATTTCGTAGCGATCGACCACGCGGTGACCTTCGGCAGCGCGGGGGCCTGCCTTGAGCGCATCGACAATGAATCGCTCCATAAGATCGATCCGATCGGCCGGATAAAACGGCTGCCGCATCGACCAAAGTTCGGCCAAGTGGCCCCCGTCGGCGCGCGGCGCGGCTTGGTCGATGACGTGCGTACTCTGTGCCGCTGCTTGCCGTCGTTCGGCATTAGAATAAGGACACGCCGAAAGGACCAGCGCCGCGACCTGCTCAGGATAGGCGGCGGCGGTCTCAACAGCGATGGCAGCACCGGTATGGTGGCCGACAATCGCTGCCCGGCTTATTTTCAGCGCCGCGAGCAAATCATGCGCAGCTTTCGCCCACCTTTCGATCGACGGGTCGCCGTCAGGCAACGAATCGGAGTCGCCGTACCCGACCGTGTCCATCGCAACAGCTTGATAATGCCGACCTAAAAGGGGCAGCACCGCGCGATACTCGTCCCAGGACCGTGGCGTCTGGTGCAATAGCAACACGGGCGCACCGACGCCAGCGGTGGCAACGTGAATTCGCCCGGATGACGTGTTGATAAAGGACCGCTCGACTTGCGGCATGATGCTATTTCGTCAGCACCCGTAGCATTGAGTCCGGCCGGCCTATCGGCCGGACCATGGGATCCCACGACATTAGGCTTTGGTGACCGTGTTCGCCAGCACCCAGCCGTTCTTATAGTGCTCGAACGCGATATTCTTATTGCTCACAACGGTCAGCACAGCCTGCAGCAGCGGAATGATGGCGCCATATTCGACCGCCGCTTTATTGATTTCCTTGTAGCCGGCGATCCGCTTGTCGTAGTCGGCAACACCGAACAGAGCGGCGACTTGATCGCCGATCTCTTTTTCCTTCCAGGATGAGAACGGTAGATGTGGATTGAGCATATAGCCGGTAAACATCTCCGGATCAGCGGTCGCGTTATCCCAGCTGAAGAGCGTCACTTCAGGAAGGGTGTTGGCGCGGTTGAGCTCGAAATATTTCGAGTACTCGATAACCTCAATCTCGGATTCGATCCCGACCTTTCTCCACATCTGCACGATGGCGCGGGCGACGTCGTAGTCACCAGGAAATTCGCCATTGGTCGTTGCCATCTTTATCTTTGCAGGCTTGGACGCGCTGTATCCTGAATCGGCTAACAGCTTTTTCGCCAGCTCCACGTCGTAGGAGAAAGTATAGCCTGCCACATCGCCTGGGGTACCCGGCGGGGCGACGACCGACAGAGGCACGGCGGCACCACCGTAGAACGCCTGTGACAGTGCCTTCTTGTCGATCGCATGATGAGCGGCTAGGCGCACATTTTTGTCAGCGAAGCCGAGATCACCCCGGGCCTGAAGGATAATCACACGCTCAATTGGATCCAGCTCCGCCTTGAATCCGGGATCCTTCATCAAGCGCTCGGCCTCGCGCACCGGCACGTTCACGGTGAGATCGACCTGTCCCGACTGAACAGCAGCGACGCGAGCTGACGGATCCTTGATGATTTGTATCGTGACATTCCTCATCGCCGGCTTCGGACCCCAATAGGCTTCATTGCGCTCAAGGACAACGCGGCTGTTGAGCTGATAATCGGTCAATTTGTACGGACCCGTGCCGACCGGCGCCTTAACGAAAACATCCTGGCCGACCTTCTCCATGTAATCTTTCGGCACTACGTAGCTGCACAGGAAGGAAAGCCATTGCGGCGAGGTGGCAAATGGCATCTTAAAGTGCATGACAGCCCGCGTTGGTGACGGCAGGTCCACCCCGGTCACGCCGCCCCAGATTTGAGCAATGTCAATCTTGTGGCCTGCCTGCACCCTGTCGAAAAACGAATATTTGAAATCCGCCGAAGTCATTTTCGTGCCATCGTGGAATTTGACGTCGTCGCGGAAATCGAGCGTCAGGGTCAGGGCATCCGGCGCCAGATCCCAGGCAGTAACCAGCTTCGGCCTTAACGACAGGTCCGGCGCCTGATCGAGCGGCTGATCGAACACGAGCTTGTAGATTGGTTGCGCATCAGGAATTGTGCGCTGTTGTGGGTCCCATGACGGAACGTCTATCGGCCAACCGATCGTAACTTTGTCCGTATCGGCGGCGAGCACCACGGCGGATTGGAGAAACGCCGGAGCTCCAGCAGCGCCAATGCCGAGAGCCTGGCACAAAGCTCGGCGTGAAATCCCGTTCATGGCAAGGCTCCTGTAGTTCGGGTGAAGGTGACTATGCGGCGCGCGCCGCCGCCTCAGCCGGCAAAGTGCGCTCGCGCGTTTCGGCGCTGGTGATTCCCTCGCGCATCAGCTCCGCTTCCAGCGCCGACGCGGCACGATAGAGCAAGCGCTCTTCGAAACGGCGGCCCGTCAGCATCAGACCTACGGGCAGTCCGTCGATCCAGCCGCACGGCATGCTCATGGAAGGGTGACCCGTAACATTGAATGCCGCCGTGTTGATCGTCATTCCGAAAGCGGTATTGACCGCTTCCTCACGCGTCGCATTCGCGGCCGGCCGTCGCGGCGTCGGAAATGGTACCGTGGGCGATGCGAGAATATCGACACGCGTTAGAGCTTCGTCATAGCTCGCGGCGAGCAGGCGCGCCAAATTTTGCGCACGGCCGTAATAGCGGCCACCATAAGCGCGAGTCATATATTCTCCAACAAGCATGCCAAGCTTGACGTTGTCGGCGAGCTGATTGCTTTGATGCCGCCACATCGATTGGCGTTGCATGGCCGACGGCAGGTAAACGCCGTTCGGGCCGAAACCAAAGCCATTGCCATGGAACATAGTCGCTAGACAGCCCTCCGCGGCGCGCGGCATCCAGATGGCTCCGCCAAAGCGATGCAGCGGTACGTTCACGACATCAATTTCCGCGCCGAGTTTGGAAAAGGCAGTAACAGCCTGGCGCACCGCGGCATCCGTACGAGCATCTGATTGCGGCAGGCCAAACGTCTCGTCGAGGATGCCGATGCGCAACCCCTTCGCGCCGGCACCGAGGTCGGCGGTGTAGCGATCGACCTTGCAAGCGGATTGGCGGCTGTCGAGGCCGTCGGGACCAGCGATGACTTCCAGCAACAAGGCATTGTCGGCCACGGTCCGCGTCAGTGGCCCGACATGGTCAAGCGAATACTCCATGCCCAGATTACCGGTGCAGGGCACGAGGCCGAATGTCGCCTTCATTCCCACCACACCGCAACAGCTTGCGGGAATGCGGACCGAACCGCCTTGGTCGGTGCCGATGGCCATGTCGACGATACCACCGCCCACCAGCGCACCGGATCCGGACGATGAGCCTCCGGCGGTAAAACCGGCGCGGTACGGGTTGTCAACCGGGCCCCGCGCGTTGGTATGGCTGCCGCCGGAGAAACAATAGTCCTCATTGGCTGCCTTACCGACGATCGTGCCGCCGGCATCGAGCATCCGCGCGACGACAGTCGCGTCGATCTCCGGTACGTAACCTTCGAACGTCGATGAGCCGTTCATCATTGGTACGCCGGCAACACACACACAATCCTTCACGGCAATGCGTTTTCCGGAGAGGGGTCCGTTCGGAGCTCCAGGAATTTCGGTGATCCGCGCAAAGGCGCCGAACGGATTATCCTCAGCAGCCGGCACGGTACCGGGCAAGCGTGCGTAGCGCGGCTCGGGTAGCGCATCGGGCAGCCGATCAAGTGTGGCGTAAGCGTCCAGCGCCCCTCGCATCATTTCCCGAAACGCTTGGACATCCGCGGTATCGAAATGAAAACCGAGATCAGCGGCGATCTGCGCAAGCTCAGTCGTCGACGGACCGACGATAGGCATTTCCCGCAATCCTTGATTGACGGCTTCTCCCCAGCGCAAACGTAACTCTGTGTGGCAATATTGCAAAGCAAAACTTATCGTGGACAGCGCAGAAGGCATTGACCTGAGCGACTTTTTCGGACCACCGTAGCGCGAGACGGCCGTCATACTCGCCGCAAAATGCCTCGTTCGTGTCCTCGTCGAAAATGATCGTAACCATAGGGACACTCATCGCCCGCCGTCTGCTCGCGGCACTGCTGATCTTGCTGGTGGTCTCAGCGCTTCTGTTCTGCGTATTGCGCGTGCTTCCCGTCGATCCTGCGGCGATGTCGTTGCCGCCGACCGCAACAATTGCAGAAATCGAGGCAAAGCGGCACGAAATGGGCCTCGATTTGCCGCTGCCTCGGCAATATTGGATTTGGCTCCAGGACGCGCTTCATGGTGATTTCGGCCGCTCCATCCAGTTTCGTAGCGCGGCCGGATCTTTGGTCGCAAACGCTCTGCCGGCGACCATCGAACTCGCTGTGTCTGCCATGGTGCTGGCCGGGATCTTAGGTATTGGCGGCGGTCTTCTCTTATTCGCCATGCGAGGCACGATTTTCGAGACAATCGCGGACATGGTCTCGATTCTGCTGCTGTCGATTCCAGAGTTTCTGTGGGGACTGATCTTGTTATTCGTGTTCGGCGTGACGCTGCGCCTGCTGCCGTTCACGGGACAAGTCTCGCCGGATCTGCCGGTGCCGCACATCACCGGCTTTCTTTTGCTCGAACTCGTTGTTGGTTGGCCGCCCCGACGTTTTTCTCAGCGCCTGTCAACATCTGATCCTGCCTGCTGTTGCGCTCGGGCTGGCGTTCTCGCCAACCATTATGCGTGTATTGCGCTCCAGCTTGTTCGATATCTATCACGAAGACTACATCCAGCAGGTGCGTCTGCGAGGACTCTCCGAAGGACAAGTCCTTCTCCGCCACGCGTTCAAGAACGCATCGCTGCCGACGCTAACCCTCGTCGGCGTGCAATTTGGGATTTTGTTCAGCGGAACACTTCTCGTCGAGGTGATCTATTCTTATCCCGGCATGGGCAACCTGATGGTGGATGCCGTGCGCAACGCCGATCTGCCGCTCATCCAAGTGATCGGGCTCACCTATTGCATAATGGTGCTTATCATCAACACTGTGGTCGACGGCCTCTATGTCGTGCTGAACCCCAGGCTGCGGGTGCGCTGATGCCTGACGCCGTGCCCCGGTTTCTTCGCTCCGCTCGCGTTTTGGTCGCGCTGGCCATGATCCTTTGCATCGCCTTCTGCGCAGTATTCGCCGCTTGGGCGGCGCCTCACGATCCTTTGGAGCAGAATCTGCTCACAATTCTGACACCGCCCATGTGGGTCGACGGAGGCGATCCGGCATTTCCGCTGGGGACCGATAGTCTTGGCCGATGCGTACTGTCGCGCCTGATTTACGGCGCTCGCACCGCCATGCTGGTCGCATTTTGTGCTTCGCTCGGCGCCACGATCATCGGATCGAGCTTTGCTCACGTCTCCGGGTACTTCGGCGGCACCGTCGATTGGGTCATAGGCCGCATGGTCGATGTGTGGATGTCGTTTCCGCCGGTCGTTCTCTCGCTTATTCTGATGGTGGGGCTCGGCGTCGGTCTCGATAAAGTCATCCTTGCTATTATCCTGGTCGACTGGACGCGTTTCTGCCGCGTGTTACGCAGCGAAGTGCTAGTCGTGACCAGGCACGATTATGTTTCCGCCGCGCGGCTTCTGGGCTTCAGCCATTGGCAGGCCATCGTGAGGGAGGTGATGCCGGCGACAATGCCGCTCTTGATCACACTCATCAGCCTCGAGATGGGGATCGCGGTCGTAGTCGAGGCAATACTATCCTTTGTCGGCTTGGGCGTCGGGGCGGACCAGCCCGCCTGGGGTCAGATGATCGCTGACGCACGACAATATATCTATCAGTCGCCATGGAATTTGCTGCTTCCGGCACTGGCTATCTTTCTGACAGTGACGGCGTTCAACCTATTGGGCGACGGACTGCGACGCACACTCGATGTGCGCCTTGCGGAAACAGGGCACTAAGCCGTGTTTGCTTTGCAGGTTAAGGGTCTCGATGTCAGCGCGCGAACTGCAGGCGCAGTCGTGCCGGCCATCCGTGGGCTGTCGTTTGACCTTGAAGCGGGCAAGATTCTCGGCTTGGTCGGCGAGTCCGGTGCCGGAAAATCCATGGTTGGGCGGGCGCTCGCCCAGCTGCTTCCGCCCGGCTTTAAGATCACGGCCGGGTCGCTGCTGTTCGAGGGTGAGAACCTGCTGGAAATGGCGCCCGCTCGCCGCCGCGCTCAGCTCGGGCGAGCGATCGCATTCATCCCGCAGCATCCGATGACATCACTCAATCCGGTGATGACGATCGGTGCGCAATTTGACGATCACCTGGGGCGGCTTGGCGAGGATGGCCGCAGGGGCCGTCGCGAGCGCGCATTGGCCGCGTTGGCAGCGGCAAGATTGCCGAACGCTGGCGACCTGCTGCGACTATATCCGCATCAATTGTCAGGCGGAATGTGCCAGCGCGTGCTGATTGCCATGGCCTTTTCGAGCAACCCACGTCTCGTCATTGCCGACGAGCCCACGACCGCGCTTGACGTAACCATGCACCCGCCAATCCTCCGCACAATCGCCGAGACTCAGCGGGCGCATGGCACCGCTGTCATTTTTATCACCCACGACCTCCGCCTGGCCGCGCAACTGTGCGACGAGGTGGTGGTGATGTACGCCGGCCGCGCGATCGAAAGCGGTCCGGCCAGATCGGTCCTGGCAATGCCTGCGCACCCTTACACGCGCTGCCTTCAACTCGCCAATCCGTCGGGGGGCGCTGAACGGCGCACGCTTTATGCGATGCCGGAGCAGATGCCGAGCCTGCGACAGTTGCAAAATATGCCGGGTTGTCATTTTGCTCCGCGATGTCCGCTCGTTGTGGCGGCCTGCCGCCAAAAAGAGCCGTCGAATATTAGGGTCGCGGCTGGTCACGACGTTGCCTGCATCCGCGCCGATGCCGCGCCGAAGATCACGACGACGGAGCAAGCGGCAGCATCGGCGGATTCCTCCGAGCGAATCGTCCTGCAGGTCGAGAGATTGGAAAAACGCTACGCCATCGGCGGGGGGTTCTTCACCGGCCCTTCAACGGTAGCTGCGGTGAAGAATGTCTCGTTCAGCATTGCTGAGAACGAATTCGTCGCTCTGGTAGGTGAAAGCGGCAGCGGAAAGAGCACTGTCGCCAAACTGCTCGTCGGGCTTGAGCAACCGTCAAGCGGGCGAATTTTATTCAACGGCGACGACTTGACCGATCCTGCGTTGCGTGCGCGCGCGCGCAGCGCCGCGAGCTTGCAGATGGTGTTCCAGGATCCACAATCGGCACTCAATCCGCGACGGCGGGTGGCCAGCATCATCACCCAAGCCATGGAGGCCGGAAACCGGCACGCGAGCTGGGGGGAACGGATGGCGCGCACCAAGGAGCTGCTGGCGGGAGTGGGTTTATCTGCCGATTTCGCTGCGCGGCTGCCCGGGCAATTGTCAGGCGGCCAGCGCCAGCGGATCAACATCGGGCGCGCACTTTGTAACATTCCAAAACTTTTGGTCGCCGATGAGATCGTCTCCGGGCTCGACGTTTCGATCCAGGCGCAGCTACTAAACTTGCTGGAGCGGCTGCGCGCGGAGCTTGGTTTCGCAATGCTATTTATCTCTCACGATCTTTCGGTTGTCCGTCATCTATGCAGCCGAGTGCTGGTGATGTATCGCGGTGAAATCGTGGAGCAGGGCGCGATCGACGTCGTATTCGCCAATCCGCAACATCCGCACACCCGGGCCCTGCTGTCGTCGGTGCCACCCGACGAACCCGAAGTTATATGGCCCGCGCTCAAGGCGATAGGCGCGAGTACATCGATTTGAGCAAAACCAAGCGGCGCAGACGCGCCCGCTATTGGAGCAGCAATGTCTGAACCTGAAGCTGGTATTCTCGCGGTCGAATATGATGGGTATGGCGGGCCGGAGGTACTACGGCTGCGCCGCATCGTGGCGCCGCGACCAGCTCCGGGCGAGGTGGTTGTCAAAGTCCATGCCGCCAGCGTGAACCCGGTCGATTGGAAGGTGCGGTCAGGGCTGTTGCAAAAGTTCTTTTCGATCACGTTTCCGGCAATCACCGGTCGCGACGCTGCCGGTGAAGTGGTCGCAGCCGGGTCCGACGCTGATATGGCCCTCATCGGACAGCGAGTTTGTTTCGTAGCACCGCGCAGCGTCGGCACATGGAGCCAGAGAGTTGCTCTCCCTGCTTCGATGACGGTCGCAATTCCGTCAACGCTTTCCTACGAGCACGCAGCGGCCCTGCCGCTCGCCGGCATCAGTGCCATGGTGGGCATCGTGCAGACCGCGAAAGTCAACGCAGGAATGCGCGTACTGATCCACGCTGCGGCTGGCGGCGTTGGTGGCATCGCGGTGCAGCTCGCTCACATGCGCGGGGCCACGGTGATCGCAACTTGCTCGCAGCATAACCATGATTTTGTTCGCCATCTTGGCGCACAGGAAGTCATTGCCTACGACAAGACTGCTTTCGAAGACCAAGTCCGCGATGTTGACGTTGTGTTCGACCTCATCGGCGGCGATGTGCACCGGCGCAGCTACCAGGTCCTTAGACCAAATGGGATGATGGTTTGCCTCGCGGCTGCGCCATACGAGGACCAAACTGCGCAATTCGGGGTCAAGATTATCATGCCCCAGGTTTTAGAAGATCGAACTACGCTCGAGTCGGTCGTTGAGTTGGCCGCTGCCGGAAAGATCAGGCCGAGCGTCGAGCAGGTGTTGCCGCTGTCGGATTTCGCCAAGGCGCAGGATATGTCGCAAACCGGGCATGCCCGCGGCAAGACGGTATTAGTATTTTAAGTGTGCACTGGAAGTCAGGGGCTGTAGAGCAGAACCGAGACGGTTAATCCTGAAACCGAAACGCATTCGGAAAAATTGCATGGGATGAGACTGGCGTCTCTGACACTCCTAACTTATCATCGGTGACTGAATTGCATACGGAGAAAGTCATGGGCAAGATCCGGCACATCGCGATCCAAGTTCCCGACCTCGAAAAGGCGGCAACATTCTACGAAGGGGTCTTCGGCCTAAAACGCGTGAATCAGGTTGAGAGTCCAGTTGGAAATGCGATCTCTCTTTCCGACGGGATCATGAATCTCACGCTGCTCCACTTTCCGGAAGGTACCAAAGGCGGCAAAGGGGGACCGGAATGGGCTGGGCTCCATCACATCGGCTTTGTTGTCGAGGACGAAAAGAAGACGGCCGAAAAGATCGCGGGCCTTGGCGGCACGTTCTTCATGCAGTTGCCAAGTTACCCAGGGGTGGATGCCGAGAAGAAGTACAAGGATCCGGATGGCATCGTATTCGATGTCGCCGAGCATGACTGGCGGCAATCGCAACCCGCCTGATGCGGATCGTCGCGGCCGAGGCGCGCACGGTGCGAGTGGCAGCGGCGGCAAGAAGCGCCAATCTCAGCTTCGAAGACATGACGGCGACGGCGCTCGCAATCCGTACTGACGCTCGCCGAAACGGTAAGGAGCTCGTCGGTTTGGCGTTCGATTCGGTCGGGCGTTACGACCACACCGGATTGCTTCGTGACCGTTTTATCCCGCGCCTCTTGTCAGCCGATCCCGAGCAATATGCGGATGGATATGGTGGCATTGATCCGGTCCGAGCTTGGGCCGTCTTGATGAAGGACGAAAAGCCGGGAGGACACGGAGAACGCGGCGGAGCCGTGGGTCTGATCGACGCGGCATTGTGGGATCTCGCCGCCAAGACCGAGGAGGTGCCGCTATGGAGTCACTTGATGAGCCTCGAGCGAGCAAACAACGGCCGCCGCGGCGTCGCCGATGTTTACGCGAGCGGCGGTCACTATCGCCCGCATAATGACCTCGAGGACGTTTGCGACGATGTCAGGCGTGCGATCGCGCAGGGACATCATCGGTTTAAGATCAAGATTGGCGGCGCAGATCTCGATGCCGACCTAAGGCGCATCGAGGCCGTACTGTCGATTCTCGATCCGCACATGCATCTTGCCGTCGATGCAAATGGCGCGTTCAATCTCCAAAGTGCGATGCGTTGCGCGGAGGCACTTTCCGCCTTTCCATTGATGTGGCTGGAGGAACCGGTGAATCCGCTTGATTTTGAGAGCCATCGGGAGATTGCCGAGCGAATGAGCATCCCGCTCGCCGTCGGCGAGAATCTTTTTTCGATGGACGACGCGCGGAACCTTCTGCGCTACGGCGGCCTTCGGCGGGATCGCGACATGTTGCAGTTCGATATCTCCTTGAGTTATGGCCTTGTCGAATATCGGCGAATTCTTGATGAACTCGCCGAGCGAGGGTGGAGCCGGCGCCGGTGTGCGCCACATGCCGGGCATCTTCTCGCGCTCGGTGCGGTTGTCGGCTTTGGTCTCGGTCTTGCCGAAGTGGCAATGGATTCAACGAGCCTGTTCGGCAAATTGACGTCCCACGTCGCAGTTTGCAACGGCAAAGCGACGCTGCCCGACGCGGTCGGAGCCGGATTCGAGGTGACGCCGGTGTTTTCCGAGGTTTTCGGAGGGCTGCTGAATTGATCACGCAGCCAACAAATGGAGAGTCCAGATGACCGGCGCGACTGAGCAGTCCTTGGGCCGCGACGATATCCGCCTTTTGGTGCGCGAAGACACCGTGCATCGTCGCGCCTACGCCGACCCAGAAGTATTCTCCCTGGAGCAGGAGCGGATTTTCGGGCGCCTTTGGATTTATGTCGCTCACGAAAGTCAGGTCCGGAACCCCGGCGACTTTATCCGAACACGGCTCGCCGAGCATGAAGTACTGGTCGCGCGTCATCTAGACGGCAATATCTACGTTCTTCACAACCGTTGCCCGCACCGCGGCGCACGCCTCTGCATGGTCGATCACGGCACCAGCCGTCTTTTGACCTGCCCCTATCACGCATGGGCTTTTCGCCCTGACGGCACTTTATCGGCCGTTCCCCACCCCAAAAGCTATCCCGCCAGCTTCAATGTCGCCGACCCGCAGAATCACATGCAGCGGGTCAAGCACGTCCAAAACTACCGCGGCTTCGTTTTCGCGAATCTGTCCGAAGATCCGCCGCCGCTCAGCAGCCATCTGGGGCCGATGACGCAGGCGATCGACAATCTGATCGATCGCGCCCCGGAGGGTGAGATCGAAATCGCCAACTCTAGCTTCACCCTCGAGTATCACGGCAATTGGAAGCTGCATATGGAAAACGCCAACGACGTTTTCCACCCGAGTTTCGTACACAGTTCTTCTGTGGCGCCGGCGCGCGCGGCGCCAGCGAACGCATCTATTCTCGATCAGGACCAGACGCGCGAGATGCTGCTGGCCAACGGCTTTGGCGCGAACGAATGGGAAGGTATCCAGCTCAACGGCCTCCCCGGCGGGCACACATTCATGACGAGCTTCTATAAGAAGGGGGTCCTGGCCCACGAGGAGCAGGACCCGGTGATGCGGCGCTACCGGGCCGCCCTCTTGGCGCGGCTCGGCAGCGAGCGAGCGGCAGCCGTTCTCGGAATGAATCGTTTCAACAACATCATTTACCCCAACCTCCTTATCAACGCGCAATATCAGCAGATGCGGGTGACGATTCCGCTGGCCGTCGACCTGACCCATATTCGGATTCACTGTTTCCGCCTTAAGGGGGCGCCGGACGAAATCTTTCATCGGGCGATCAGGTTCATGACGACCGTCGGATCGCCCGCATCGATGATTTTTTCAGACGACGTGGAAATGCTGGAACGTTGTCAGCAGGGGCTTGTCAAGCAGGCCGGACCGTGGGTGAATTTTGCGCGAGGTCTCGACAATGACCGCCGGGATAGCGATGGCAGCCTCGGCGGCACTGCGAGCGAACTGCCGATGCGGGTACAATTCGAAGCCTGGGTCAATTGTCTGACTCACTAACAGCATGACATTGCCCCACGAAACCCAGCGCGAAATCGAATTGTTCCTGCTGCGCGAAGCAAAGTTGCTCGACAGCGGTGAATTTGAGAATTGGCTCGCACTCTACGCGCCGGAGGGCATCTATTGGATGCCGAGCCAGCCGGGACAGACCGATCCGAAGGGAGTTGCTTCCATTATCTACGAGGATTATGCGATTCTCGCCATTCGCGTGCGGCGCCTCCTAGAGGCGCGCGCGCTCGTTCTGACACCGATGCCGCGGACCACCCATCTCATCAGCAATATCGAGATAACGAAAGACGCCACTGATCAGATCGTCGCGGAAGCCACGTTTATGTGCGTCGAACATCAGGGCGATCAGCAGCGCCTCTATTGTGGCCGTCATGTCCATCATCTGGTGCGTCAGAACGGCTCATTTCGCATCGCTCTCAAGCGGGTGATGCTCGCGAACTGCGACGCTAGCCATGCGCCGATGACGATTCCCATTTAAACATGCGAATGCAGGAGGATGGAAATGACGGGAAGGGACATCAGCAAGCTCACACTTGGTCCCATCGGCGATCGCGTGATGTACGAGAACGCCCTAGTGCGTGTCTGGGACTTTGTCGTCGAGCCCGGTAAGAGCAAAGGGTGGCACCGGCACGAACTGCCGTACGTGATCATTCCTATGACCGACGGCGACATTGAGCTCGAATCCGCACTGACGGGAGAGATCGAGCGGCCCAAAGGAAAGATCGGCGAACCGATCTGGCGGGACGCCGGCGAGGTCCACGATCTTCGCAACGTGGGAAATGCGACGTATCGAAACATCTTGGTCGAGATCAAACCGCAATGACGATGGTGCAGCCCGAAAGCGTAACAAAGGAACGCAGCGTCTTTCCTTTGCATGGCAAAAAATACCGATATCAATGTTCGAACCGGACGCCACCTGCGATAACGCTATTTGAACAACCGCGCCCCTGTCGACTAGTATCCTGAAACTTCTTACAAAAGGATCACCTGCGATGGACGAGCACTCCCACACCGAACCACCTTCTGTAGCGACGCTGCGCATCAAGGCGCTGGAATCTCTCCTCGTCGAGAAGGGCCTCGTCGACCCCGGCGCGGTCGACGAGATCATTGACCTCTTCGAGAAGCGCATCGGCCCGCGCAACGGCGCCAAGGTGGTGGCGCATGCCTGGGCGGATTCCGCTTACAAAAAGCGCCTCCTCGAAGACGGCAGCAAGGCAATCGCTGAGTTGGGCTTTACCGGCCTACAGGGCGAGGACATGGTGGTGCTGGAGAATACGCCACAAATTCACAACGTCGTCGTGTGCACTCTGTGCTCATGCTACCCGTGGCCGACGATGGGCCTTCCGCCCAACTGGTACAAAGCGGCGCCCTATCGCGCCCGCATTGTCATCGAACCGCGCAACGTGCTCGCCGAGTTTGGCGTCGACGTCGCTGCGGACGTTGAGGTTCGCGTTTGGGACAGCAATGCTGAGATCCGCTACATGGTGCTGCCGATGCGGCCGGCCGGAACTGACGGCTGGAGCGAAGAGAGGCTCGCCGAGCTCGTAACTCGTGATGCAATGATCGGCACCGATGTCCCCAAGGTGAAGGCCTGAGAAGAGCTGGAGACGCCATGAACGGGATACATGATTTAGGTGGGATGCAAGGTTTCGGCTCGGTGGTGCGCGAAGAGAATGAACCGGTTTTCCACGCCGATTGGGAGCGGCACATTTTCGCTCTGCTCAATCTGACGATAGCCGCGGGCCAGTACCATGTCGACGAGATCCGCCATTCGATCGAGCGGACGCCTCCGGCGGAATATCTGCGGAATATCTAATGACGCCCTATTACAAGCACTGGCTATATGCTGCCGAAGATCTCCTCGACAAGAAGGGGGTGGTGACCCATGCGGAGCTTGAGCAACGCATGGCCGAGCTCGCAAAGAATGGGGGAAAGTAATGCCGGCCTTGCCGAAAGACATGGTCGCGATCGCGATCAAGACTGGCGCCTCCGCCCGCGCCGAGGTCGCGGCGCCGCCGCGCTTTAAGGCCGGCGATAAGGTGGTGGCGCGCAATATCAACCCAGCCACCCACACCCGGCTTCCGCGCTACATCCGCGGCAAACACGGCGTGGTCCAGCGCAACCACGGCGGCTTCGCCTTCGCCGATACCCGCGCGCACGGGTTAGGCGACCAACCTCAACACGTCTATAGCGTTCGCTTCGAGGCGCGCGAGCTGTGGGGCGCCGACGCCGCGCCGCATGACGCGGTCTATATCGACCTATGGGAGCCCTACATCGAGCGGGCGACCTGAACGATGACTGACGCTCCGCCCTTTCCTTCCAGCCTCGTCGCCGTCGACACGCTCCTCCGCGACACTAACGGGCGCGGCTTCGCCGAGCCCTGGATGGCCCAGGCCTTCGCTTGCGCGATTCAACTGAGCCGCCAGGGCCTCTTCACCTGGAGCGAATGGGTCGAGGTGTTCAGCGCCGAGATCAAGGCCCATCCGGCGCAGCGCGGCGAGACTTCCGACGCAACCTACTACCGGCAGTGGCTGGCAGCGCTCGAGACCATGGTCTGCCTCAAGGGCGGGGCGTCGGCAGCCGAGATCGCCGAGCGACAGGAGACCTGGCGACAGGCCTATCTCAACACGCCACACGGCCAGCCAGTCGAACTGCGCAACGCCCGGTCGGCGCCAGCGGTAGCGGCACATCATGACGGGCATCACCAACACGGCGCCGCCAAGCCAGTCGCCGTCAGCCCCGCGCAACGATAGATGCCCGTGTTACTTTCCGTCGCTCGGCTCCGCTCTTTTGTGGACGGGCGTCAAGGTCCATGACCGGAAACCCGCATCGCTTGGCGGGCTTTTGTGGCCGACGTTGAGCCTGAGGATTGGGGAGCTGACCGCCAGTTTCGACGGGCGCTCGATCACGTATGGCTTTGGCGAGCTTCACGCCTTACGCGGGGGTATACGCTGGGCGCATCTACAAGAGCCAGTGCTGCGATTACAGGCTGTGGTGATTCCGTTATGACGCAGCACTGCGCCATGTCATAGAACAATCTGGCTCTATTCCGGCGCCCCGCGGCAAGCGGCTTGTCGTTCTGGTCGGGCAGAAGAAGGCCCGCGCCACCGCGGTGCGCAACGTCTCGGGCAAGCGGCGTTGGCCGAAGCTGCAAGAGTGGCTGCATCCTGGCCCGTCCCACGCGACCGATCAGCCCATCGGCCGCGCCTGATATCGGACGAATGGCCGCTCGGTCAAGCAGCAAGCCCCGTCGGCAAGACCGGCGCCGCTTGACGAATGTTCACCGCGCCACGCCACCTTGCCAAGGTTGGGGTCGAGGGTTCGAATCCCTTCGCCCGCTCCAAAAATTCCATAAATAACCAGCTAGTTAGGTTGTCGTTAGCGGCGAGGACCTTTTTCGCCGACTTCCGGGAAGCAGGGGGGAAGCAACTGGCGGGCGACTGTATGTTCCTTGCTGTTTTTGAAATCGTCCAACAATGCGCCGGCGAATACGCATCAGCAAAGAATGTCACCTGCAGCGCTCTCAATTGGCCGCGATCTGAGCCACATGTCGCCCCGGAATCTCGCGCCGGCGAGTTCGTTCTCCGAGGGCATAATGGTCGAAGCGCCGTAAGGTGAACCGCCCGTGATCTCGTCGGTGCGGGTAGGCCCTGGAACGCATAAGGCAGCCCGACCACGACCATGCCATTGGTGGCTTGCGCCCTTCACGATCCGCGATGCATTCCATCGCAAGTGCGGCTCGGTGAGCGATCACGGCAGGAATTGGGCCGGCAGAACCTTACGGCCACCGATTGCTCTTAATCTGCCGCTAGGGCACAAATCTCGGACATCGCGCCGCCAATCAGCCGTCATCTTATCGCCCTCAAACGGCCGTTTGAAATTCAAACGGACGTATGATATATCCACTTAAAATAAGGACGACCTGATTCGATGGGTATTCCATGCTCAAGCTAATGGAGGTGTTGCCTTACCTGCTGTCGGCGCTAATTGCGGCGATCGTTGTGCCTGGGTTTCTCAGTTCACAATTTCATGGAACGAGACCGGAGGGTGCCGTAGCCGTCACCGAGAGCACGGTGAGCGCGCTCGAACTGGTGCGCCAAGACCATGCGGCCTTTGCGCCAAACCAAGGGTTATCGGCCGTGTCCTCAAGCACAGCACAGCACCAGTCACAGCCCAAATAGGAGATCCACGTGTCGCGCCATTGGCATCCGGTATCCAAGTCTATCCAGAAACTTGCAGTTGGCCTCCTTCCCACCAGGAGTGAAGGTATGTTTCCTTACGAGATCTACTATGTCCTGGCGACCGATGAAGAAATTGAGCGTCTCGACGAGCGGATGGGCGTGTAGCAACGTGTTTGGTCGACTATAAATACGGCGCCGTCATTCGGCGGAATGCATTACCTCAAGGATACTTGGAGGATTGGGCGCTCGTTCCAGCTTGGCAAGAAAGCCAGTAGCCCAGTGTACTATGTCATTGTGTGACAGTGTTCGGAACAATGAGTTGTGGCGTTCGCGCCGCTCTGCCAGCGACATCGCAAGGGCTTGACCCAGAGCTGCCGCGACGCTGTCGGGATCGTATGGATTGACCAAGAGCGCCTCTTTGCACTCCTGAGCCGCTCCAGCGAAACGCGATAAAACAAGCACACCCGGATCATCGGGATTTTGCGAAGCAACATATTCTTTGGCGACAAGATTCATGCCGTCCCGCAGTGGAGTCACAAGGGCGACACGCGCGGTTCGATAAAGCCCGGCCAGCGTCGAGTGGCTGTAGGCGCGGTTCACATACCGGATCGGTGTCCAGTCTGCTTCGCCATAGGCACCGTTTATGCGTCCGGCAGCCGATCCAATCTCCCGCTCGATATCAGCATATTCCGGGATTTCGGTTCGGCTCTTTGGCGCGATCTGTAGATAAGTGACTTTGCCGCGCCATTCAGGCTGCGTTTGAAGAAACCGCTCGAATGCTGAAAGCCGCTGCGCGATGCCTTTAGAGTAATCCAGTCTGTCAACCCCAATAATAAGCACGCGATCGCCGAGGCTTTTCACCACCCGCTTAACAACGGGCAGCCGCACCGAATTCCGGGCGAGATTGGCGAATGCGGCAGTTTCGATGCCGACAGGGAAGGCATCAATCCGGATCGTGCGGTCGGCCACGACAAAATTGAAATCGCGGCTGTGCAAGCCGCATTCCCGCGTGAGATAGCGGCTGAAATTAAAAGCGTCATCGCCGGTCTGGAAGCCAACGAGATCATAGTCACACAGGGACGGAATGAGACGTTCGTGGTTGGGCAACGCGGTGAGCACTTCCGGCGGTGGGCACGGAATATGAAGAAAAAAGCCAATGCGATTTCTGTGCCCACGCTCGCGGAGCGCCTTTGCGAGCGGCATCAGATGATAATCATGCACCCACACCAGGTCTTCCGGTCCGAGCACCTTATGCAACTCACCCGCAAAGTTATCGTTGACCCGTAAATAGCCACCTAGATCACGGCGCGAGAACTCGGCGAGATCGATACGGTAATGGAGAATTGGCCAGAGTACGCGATTTGCGAAACCGCTGTAGTATTCGAGGTGGTCCTCTCTCGACAAATCGAGCGTGATGTAGGTAATTTCTTTGTCGACAACTTTCTGTGTTGCAATCCTGCCATGCGCCGCGACCCTTCCACTCCAGCCAAACCAAATGCCGGATTTCTGCTTAAGTGCAGCATTGACCGCTACTTCAAGGCCGCCGGCGCGCGCGCTTGTACGTCTTTCCGGAACAGCAACTCGATTTGAGACTACGATAAGTTGCCCCAACGGCGATCCTTTCCGATACCCCAGTCACCGGCGTCTTTTATGTTTAACCGCCAAAGCTGCAACTGCCGGAAGCAAACAGACAAATCTTGTGCAAGGTCAGTTACAGCGTTTCATTCTATCTGAAAATCAACAAATGAACTGGGCCACTGCCAAGTTCCGTTTCGGCGAATAGTCGTTTCGTCACAAGAGCACAAAGGCTGGTTTTGGTTCTCTACGGGTCGGACCTTACCCCACCCCCAGGCTGACCAGGCCCCCCTATCAAAAAAATCGAGGAAGGCACCCCTTCAAAAATATGGGTACCACCAAAAACCCCTTTTAACTTCTGTTTAAGGGTTTGACGGTGGCACGGTGCACGCGCCCTGTGCGCTCTACGGTCATTTCGGCAAACGCTTGGGCGACGCGCTAAAACCGCTGAATGCGCAATGCGCTCCGATGCAGTGGGGCCGAACCGGCTGCCGTGGGCTATCACTATCAATATTCTATCGATAGTACGCAACACTTCCGTTTTTCACGCAGAAGGCAGCGTACGTGAGAAGATGAAGTCGGTCAGCCGAGATCGATCTGTTGTGGCGCCGACGCATACTCGGCCAAAGGCCTGCGGCCGTAGCGATCGACGAGAGTTTGGAAAGCCGCGTTCGCAATCGTCTCGGATCCCTCAAATCGGCTAAGCACCAGCCGATCGAGCTCAAGATCTTCTCGACTGATATGGGCTATTACGTCGATCTTCGTTGCCCCAGCGACGAATGTCCGCATGTCGATTTCCCCCCCACAGGAACTGATCCCATCAGCACCCTCAACGCTCGGCACACGCAGCGGTTCCCTGGACGAGCTTAGCCCCTCGATTATGTGGTGGATTGTCTGCGCTGGCATTGAACGGTTGCCCGTGCGGCCCCAAACCATCCTCAGATTGACATTGTTGGCTAGTAGAGCGTGTGGCTTGGCGCCTCGGCCAGGCCGACCATGCCTGACCAAGGACAAGGCGAAGTCAAACTAGCAAACTGTCGATGACGACAACGAGCCACCGGTTTGTATTCGCGCTTTCGATCGCGGCGGCGGGCTTGGCGGTCGGAGTGCCGGCGGCCGCGCAACTCGCCGGTGGTCGCTCAGCTTTCGATCAGCGTCGGGGCCCCGAGCCGGTGCAGTTTCGCGATTTTTTTGGGGGCGACCGCGGACGGTCCTATCCGAATAATTCCTATGATCCGTTTTGGGGTGACCGCCGATCATCATATCCGAATAACTCCTACGATCCGTACAATCCGTCTTATCGGCGGCCGCAGGTCTACGAAATCAACCAAGGCGCCGGCGCCGCGCAAGGTGGAGAAGCCGTCTGCCGAGACCGTTTTGGTCGTCGGCGATTCGCTCGGTGATTGGCTCGGGTATGGACTCGAACAGGTTTTCGCCGAAACGCCGGAAATCGGTATCCAACGCAAAATCAAGCCGGATTTAGGTTTGGCGCGCGACGATGCGCGGCTCGACGCGCCGGAATGGTCGAAAGCCATCAGCGATATGCTGGCGACGGAGAAGCCCAACGCGATCGTCGTGATGCTCGGGCTGAATGACCGCTTGCCGTTGCGCGACCGCGTGCCGGCGACAAAAGGAACTACCACACTACTCGACAACGACCATCCACCCCCGGCCGCAGCCGACCCGCAGCACCAGCGGCCGGGCGAAAACCACGAGTTTCATACCGACAAATGGGGTGAGCTCTATTCCAAGCGGATCGACGACATGATCGCGACGCTCAAGACGAAGGGCGTGCCGATTGTATGGGTTGGTCTGCCGGCGATTCGCGGCGCCAAATCGACAAGCGACATGAGCTATCTCGACGAGCTCTATCGCGCACGTGCCGAGAAAGCCGGCATCACCTATGTCGATGTCTGGGACGGCTTCGTCGATGACCACGGAAACTATGCGCAGCAGGGGCCGGATTTCCAGGGACAGACGCGGCGGCTGCGCACCTATGATGGTGTCAATTTCACCAGCTACGGTGCCGAGAAGCTGGCCCACTATGTAGAGCATGAATTGCGCAGGGTGTTGACCAGCCATGTGCTGCCCGTCGCATTACCGGTGCCGGAGGAACAGTCACCCGCGAACGGGGCCGCCGTCGTGCGCCCGGCCATCGGCCCGGTCGTTCCTCTCAGTGCGATCGGCGGCGGCGAGGGCGGCGACCTCTTGGGTGCGGCAAGCCATCCCCCGGAACAGGAAGCCAATCCGCTCGCGACGCGGGTGCTCAAGCGCGGCGACGCGATCGTCGCGCCGCCCGGTCGCGCCGACGATTTCTCCTGGCCGCGTGCCGATACTAGCGCCGACGGCGCTGTGAATGTGGGACCAGCTCCCGATGACACGCCGCCCAAGGTTTCGACCGGCAAGAACAATTCAGAAGACCGGAATAAGAACGGCGCGAACAAGCCCGAGACAATAAAGTCGAGCGACGCCAAGAATTATCCGGCACAATCAGTCGCGCCGCCGCCTACGGGCCATTTCACGACCGCCCAGCCACGCCGTCCCGGTGGCCAACTTGACGGTGCGCCACCCCGCCCGCCTTTGCCGGTCGGGCCCGCGGTTTCGAATTCGAGGTGAGGGTTCATCCCCCTTTTGACTTTACGTTTCTGGATTCCCGCGTTTAGGGATTAGGCGGGATACGACATTTGCCCTATCGGCTTTGGCAACAACTATCCCGCACTTAGCGCTGCACTAGCCCGGGACTAAGCTGGAGCGCGCGGTCACCAATACCTTCACCGACGGCGATCTGCTGATCACCGAGGAATTGCAGCCGCCTGTCTTTGAGGGCGGTCTCAACTTGCCGTCGCTCGTCTGGCCGCCTTCGCGACCGCGTGACCCGACCTTGTTCGCACTAGCGCTATTCGGCCGCCCTTAAGCGGAATGGTGGCGGCTGAAAGAATAGGAAGCTTACGCCCTGCGACAGCGACAGGACCGCGAACCTGGCGGGCATGAGGTCGAGACGCTCGAAGGTGAGCACGGGCAACGGTCCCGGGACGGCGAGCCTGGCTTTTAGGGGGTGGACTTGTGGACACGCCGCCGCCCACTACGCTGAATCTGTTGGCGAGCTGATCGATGCGTCCGGTCCACAGACTGACGAAGTCCCCGCTCGATATCTTCTCCACACTTCCGAAGGTCTGCTTCCATTGGGGAAGAAGATTTCCCCAAATGCACTTCCTGCACCATTGCTCACCCTTTAACACCCCCTCGTCGGTCGCACACATGGACTGCCACGCAACACGCTCGGGGTGTGTGTAGTGTTCGATCGCGCCTTGGATACCCTGCTGATGCACCATGTACCTCTCGGCGTAATCCGGATAGTGGCCAAGCGCCCATCTGAACTTCTCGGCTTGAACCAAAAACATGTGTGCGGCTGCCCGAGCATTATCCCTCGCATCCCAGATGCCGCCATCACCATACCTCTTGAACTCGTAGTCGCTAAGTTGAAATAGCCCTTTGTATGAGCCGGTTCTTACGCGAGGATTGAAGTCACTCTCGACCTTGGCGATTGACATCATCATTGCCAAGTCAAGCCCGTACAACGAGGCCGCCTCCCGGATTTCCTCGCGCGGATCATCCGTCGTCGAATGCGGTTGATAGAAGCGGGCTTCAAACAGACCACCAAGATATCCGAGGGCGTCGAGCGGCATTTCCTGATCTGAAACTATCCGATCCGGAGTTTCCTCTGGAAAAATTGTCCGGTCCATGGAGTTGGCTTGGCCAAGGCTTGTCAGTGAGGCAATCGCTATTGCAATCGTTGCCGCCAACTGCAGCCGTAGAAAAGGCGCAACGACGGACGCAATTGACCGCGAACATATATTCCGATGCATGACCGCCCCCAGAGATGGTTAATTTTGATTCGTTCAATTCCGGAGGGTCACGACGGCTTTTCAATGGTTTAATGGGTCATGGCGCGGTTTATGGTTAACTGTGACCATCGGGTTACAGTCCCAAACGAACGCGCGAGTCCGGATGGGCGCGTCCCGCACGTAATCCCGAATGCGGGCGTCTTAGTTGCAACGGGGATTACGCCACGGCTGCGTCCAGCAGCGTGAGCATGGTCAGTATCTCTTCGTCGGGAAGCAGGAAGGACTGTTCGGTAACCTCGAACCGATCGGATCCTTTGAAATCGAACCACGCGTCGGCCGGCATCTTCGGGGGGAAATTCTCCTCGGCGGCGCCGCCAGGGCCGATGCCTAGTGCCGTGGATCTTGGCTTAGCGGATGACGGCGAGCGCGCCGGTCGTAAATAGACTGCGCAGATAGCGATCGCCGCGTTTGCTGATATTGCCGAGCCGGTCCTTGCCTCCGCTCGAGTTCTGCTTGGGGACAAGGCCAATCCAGGCCGAGAAGTCCCGCCCTGACCGGAACACCTTCGGATCCGCGACACTGGCAACCAGCGCGGTCGCCAATGCCGGACCCACGCCCGGTATATCGTCGAGCCGCAGGCTTGCTTCACTAGATCGGTGCCAAGCTCTAATCATGCGCTCGAACTCTAAAATCTGAGCCTTCAATGTGTGCAGTTGGGCGCCAAGGGCAGCAACACACGCACGGGCCACGTCGGGCAACCGTTTGTCACTTGCATCAGAGACAACGCCGAGCAGTCGTTCGACACCATGGCGTCCGACCGGCGCGACGATCCCAAACTCCGCAAGGTGAGCACGGATGGCATTGATCACCGAAGTCTGCTGGCGGATGAACAAGTGCCGAGTTCGGTGCAGCGTCTGGCAACTCTGCTGCTCTGGCGTCTTGGTCGCGACGAACCGCATGTTTGGCCTGGTGACCGCTTCGCAGATCGCCTCGGCGTCTGTGGCATCGTTCTTGTGCCGCTTCACATAGGGCTTCACATAGGCTGGGGTCACCACGGCCTGCGAATAAGCGTGGCTTTGCGAGAAATCTGTCTTGATGAAGCGGGAGCGATGCGACGCAACGATACGTCCGGAATCGGGGAAGAAGCGGAAGTGCGCGGCTTGCGCTTGAAACGAGGTTGATGACCCTGAAGCGACATCCCGGCCGCCACGCGAAGCCGGAGTCCAGTATGAAGTAGAGCATCATCCAGCATTTCGCGGTGGCCTGCGTTAATCATCCGGACCAACGCCGACGGTGCGGAAGATTTTAAGATTTCCTGGGCGCCGCTCGCGACGCCAAGGCGCGCCTGCTGGCGCGATCTCGTTGCGCACCGCCCCGGCGTCTATGTGCTGTCGTTCATGCTCCTTATGGATTGGCTCATACGGCTTGAGCGCGAGGACAGCTTGCCGCGCATCGTCGTACGACACCTTACGAGCGAAGAGGAGCACGTCATTGCTTTTGCCGAAGAAGCCTATTCGCTCGGCGTCGACAGCGGGTACGAGTTCGCCACCAACCTGCTGCGCTTCAACCGCCGACTGAGGTCTGGGATTACGACCTTGCGTCACGCGAACGCACGCTGCGAAAGCGCCAGGAAGTCCCAAGTGGCCACGACAGCGCCGACTACGTCACTATTCGTCGATGACCACGCACACGGCGGCTGTTTGCACCGGCCGCGGACGGCGAGACTGTTCCGCTTTCGCTTCTGCATCGCAAAAATCTTATGCTTGATGGCATGACGCCCTGCCTGCTGTATGGCTACGGCGCCTACGGTATTTCGGTTCCTGCTGCGTTCAGCGCCAATCGACTGTCGCTTGTCGATCGCGGCGTCGTTTACGCCATCGCGCATGTGCGCGGCGGCAGCGAGAAGGGCTGGCACTGGTATCGCGAAGGCAAGTTGGCCAAGAAACCGAACACGTTCAGGGATTTCATCGCGGCTAGCGAACATCTCATCGAGCATGGTTGGAGCGCTAGGGGAAAGATCATTGCACACGGCGGGTCGGCCGGCGGAACGCTGATCGGCGCGATCGCCAACATGCGGCCGGACCTCTACGCCGGTCTGATCGCCGAAGTTCCTTTTGTCGACGTACTCAACACCATGCTCGACGAGACACTGCCGCTCACACCGCCGGAATGGCCCGAATGGGGCGATCCACTTCGCGACGCCGCAGCATTTCGAACGATACTTGAGTACTCGCCCTACGAGAACGTCCGCGCGCAAAATTATCCAGCGATCCTTGCGCTGGCTGGTTTGACCGACCCGCGGGTTCTGTATTGGGAGCCGGCGAAATGGATCGCGCGGCTGCGCCGGATCCGCACCGACCGCAAACTGATCGCCTTTCGCACCAACCTCGAAGCCGGTCATGCCGGCGCCGCAGGCCGCTTCGACCGGCTGCAGGAAGTGGCTCTTGCCTATGCCTTCGCGCTCAAGGTCGCAGGCGCAAGCTTAGACGCGGGACCGGACACAAGGCTATAGTTTTTGAGGTCCTTCGCCCGCTCTCCGCTAGCCGGCAGAGGCAGTGCCGCGTGCGTCGAATTCGGTGCTGTGTTTTGTCGCCTAATGGCACTGAACGTCGTTTGCTGCGAGACAGCGAGCGGGCGCCTCCGAGCGCGCAAACGGCGCAATGATGCTGCCACTCTTCGATCGCCGGCGCTCGGGGCATCAGCGTCGGTGCATCAATGGGGCATCACACCGCTTCCGGTTATTTGGCGGCTAGAATGGCTCTGGGGATGCGCTGGGGATGCGCCCAGGGGGCTATGGACATGCCAGCCGCGCGCCGGCGCACTCAGCGGGCTCCGCGGCGGTCCGAGCGCGGCTGATCCGGCAGGGGGAGGAATCCGCGCGCGCAGCCCCCGACTAATAATGAGAACTCCGAACGCGCTATGATTTTGCCATGGCGTGGATTCGCAGGGTCATTGGTTTGGTTCTCGCAACTCTCGCAACGGTGTTCGGCCATGCCATTTGGAGACTTGGGGAGGCCGCTACGACCGAATGGGTCAATCATCAGATTGCCGAAAAATACGGCATTGTGAGCCCTTCCCAACAGCAGGTGATCGATTTCGCCGTTTCGTGGGCACCACCCGCCGCGCTTGCGGTGCTCTTAGTCTATGCGGTCTTTCGGGCGGGCGCATGGTGGGAGCGAAGACGGGTAGCTATGCCAGCGGTGGCGACAGTCAGCGGGCCCGCGCCGACCACTCAAATAGCTAGCCGCCCTCCATCGTCCCGCGCCAAAATTATCTTCGAAACAGGGCACCCCTTTGAAACTGTCGCGCAGTCCGGGGTTAATCGCAGCCGCACAGTCAGGGTGAAAATTCTAAACGAGACTGACGCGGAGATATCGAATGGAATGCTCCAATTGTTAGGATTAGATCCTCCAAACAGGGATCACAAGGATTTCCTGCTCAAAAATGGCATAACGATAGGCCCTCACGGGTATATTTTTGTTGATATTGCCGCCTACAATGAAGGCACTTCACAAGCTAAACCCGGCCCTTGGATACGGTTGCTTATACCGATACCTGCCGGTTATCTATTTAGTGGTTTGCCAGGCAACCATACCGGTTATGCCACACACCTTTCATCTAAGGTTTTCATCTTTGGAAGGTGGGACCCTTGATGAGGTCTACTGCCGCTTGTCCGTCGATCAAAATCATATCCTCCATCTTGAGGATTGGGAGGATTCGGCAAAGCATCCCAACGCACCAATAGTCGAACAGGAAATTTCCCTCTTTGAGGCGGTAACTCGCGCCTATGAGAGAACAAAAGACGCGCCGATTTCAATTGTGATCGAAGGCTTTGCTAATTCGAGTGACGATGTCCTAATCCAACTCTGCGATGAGTTGGTGAGGCCGCAAATCGGCAGACCGCTAGTTAAGTTGCGCGGAAACAAACCGCCATCGCGGGAAAAAGAGGAAATTTATATTGACCATCTTGATCGCTGGGAGTTCGTCGTTGAACGGAACACGATGGTCCTGCAAGAACCTAATAGTGAGTTGCGATACGAAAGTTTGTCTGTGTGCGCATCCGAGGTAGAGGCGGCAATTCAGGAACTAGCGGGCCGGGAAGTGTGATGCTCCATATCCGCTCAGCATCCGTTGATCGCCGCTCCAAGAATTGACCGGCGGCATGAGGGCTAGAGCGAGATCAACGTCGCTGTCCTCTCACGAGCGTCCGCACGCGCGACGCTTGTAACCGCTAAAGACAGCCCTGAACCAACCGAGGCGGCCCGTCCATTGCGCTGCGATGCGCTCGTTCCTTCGATGCTCGGTTTCGGCCGCCATTTCCTCCCGCCAACCGTCAATCAAAAAGCGTTACGCAGCAGCTCCGGCAGCTTGGTGAAGTTCACCGCCAACCGCCGCGCCTCGTCGCGCGTCAGCCGATTTGGTCGCCTAGCGAGAAGTGGAAGTGCGCGGCTTGCGCTTGAAACGACGTTGATGACGTCAAACCGGCCATCAAGCGCGGAAGCTATCTCGGTTCTTCGCTTCCGTCGTGCTTCCTGATCTCTGGCTTGTCGTACAAGACCACGTTCAACAGCGAGTTACGGATTTCCAGTTTACCGTTGTATTCGATATAGCCCAATTTGCGAAATTTGTTCATGAAATGGCTGACACGTGATCGAGTCGTCCCGATCATCTCAGCGAGGGTTTCCTGACTAAACTTTCCAACAATCGGCTCAACCGTGGCTTCTTTGCCGAAATTCGCCAGAAGCAGAAGGGTCCGCGCCAGCCGTTTCTCGCTTGAATTGAATAATTGATCGATGAGGTCCTCTTCAATTCGACTGTTCCGACTCAACAGATCAGCCATGAACAATTCAGAAAATTCCGGCTCATCATGCAAAGTAGCAATCATTTCTGCTTTTGGGATACGTGTAATCAGGGATTGTTCGATTGCCGTAGCCGTTGTGACACGCAGCGGATGGCCATTCAGACATCCTTCGCCAAAAAAGTGACTAGGTTCCAGAATTCCTACGACTGCTTCCTTGCCCCGCTCGGAAACGACGGTGAGCTTGATCTTGCCCATCTGGATGTAAAAAACTGCGTCCGCAGGATCGCCCTGCCTGAACACAATTTTATCCTTTCGATAATCGTGAACGGCTCGCCCGCCATTTACCTTCGAGAGAAACACTTTGGGATCGAACGAGAGCTTTGCTTTGCGTTTCATTGTTGGCCCTCCCGTTCGCGACGGGTATCCTTTGGGGTAACTATAAATCCGTCGCCACAGGAACGGTCGGCAAACCGGACCGTCAGATCGGGATCGAGCACCAGCAGGCGGTCACGGGCCGTCTCGGCGAGATCCAGTGGGCTGGCTTTGCACACGGCCGGTTCCTGCGCACTCTCTGATGATGTGGCTCACCCTCCACACAGGAATGCTATCCTGCTGGAGGCCACATCTGTCGCCACCCGGCCTGCGAAGTCTAATTCTAAGTCAGTTTAGGGGAACCTGTCGGTAAAGTACATTACCATGCGGTGGGATTTCGACTTTATCACCCGTGTCTTGGGAATGTGAAAAGTGAGACGCGAGCGGACCAACTGATAGCATTCGCAAGATGCCTCCGAGAGGCCCTGCCCATCAAGTACCACAAAGCCTGACGATGCGAAGCAACCAACCGGCGGCTTTTTGCACTCAACGCGGCCATGAATTTCGATCGGCGCGCAAAACCGCGTCATTGTACGCTGGGGTGCCCCTCAGTTTTAGCCGTTCAATTTGTATACCGGCCGCGTACAGCCGCTGCCTTAATGGAAAATCGGCAAGAGTATCGCGCGCCCTAACGCGTCATAGCCTCCTCATATTCATGCAACGCTCCGGCTACATCCGTTTTGTCCATCACGGGCCCCTGAGCCGATGCCGTGCGCGTCGGCGGCGGCATCCTCGCCACCTTCAAGACTCAGCACGAAGCCATCGATTGGGCAAGAAAGCAGGGCCACGCTCCTCTTGTCGCTCGCGTGCGGCACTTGAATGACAAGAAGAAGCCTATCACTGGCGGGCGGGGCTAAAGCGAACCCCCGAATGAACTTCGGCTTTTGGCGTTCGCGACAGATAGTGCATTGCAGCGTCTGCGGCTGCGACCCTGTCACGCCTCGCTTATCGGCGGCGGCCGACGCAGCAGCTCCGGCAGCTTGGCGAAGTTCGCCGCCATGCGCCGCGCCTCGTCGCGCGTCAGCCGATTTGGTCGCCGATCGGTGCGACGCATCAATGTGTCCGGAATCGAGGGGAGAAGCGGAAGTGGGCGGCTCGCGCTTGAAATGATTGAAGGCCGCCGAGCGGTGCGACGCAGCGATATCGGACAGCGAGCCAGCTTTTTAGTCTTTATCCCTTTAGTAGCATCGGGGTGCTTGGCTGAAGGACGTTTGGGCCGAGGTCCGTGTTCGATACTATTTCTGTTTTGGCCGTCGCAACGGCGGAATATTCGGCACGCCTGGTAACTTCGCCAGATCTGCAGGATTGAGACGAAATACTTCCGGATATTTCTCCGGGTCCGTATTCTCTGCCGGCTCTGTCGAGCGCCAAGTATAGAAGCAGGTATCGCAGCCGAAAACAGTCCAAACATCGGCAACGGGTGACTTGGCTCGCTCTTGCGTCGTGTGGGATCGGCAGCGTGGGCAGACGGGGGAGGACGCGCTTGCCATGGCTTGGCTCATTTCTTCAAGGTTTTGATCAGCGTCGTGAGTTTCTCCCGCCACGCATCGGTCTTTGCCGGGGTGTCGAGCACCTCGCCGTAGTCACCGCGGCGATCCGGCGCGACCGGCGTTGTGGCGTCAATGATCATTTTGTGCGCCATTCCGGCGGGCTGACCGGCTGGATCGAGTAGGTTTTCGGCAAGGTTCGGTATGATCACCACGTCGCCTGCCGGGTTGGCTCGCACCGACATCGCCCACATGACCTGGTCGAGGTTGAATGGGTCAACATCGGCATCGACAACGATAACGATCTTGGCATAGCCCAGCCCATGTGGGGTGGTCAGCACGCCCATGCCGACGGACTTAGCGAAGCCGCCGTAACGAACCTTTGTGGATACGACTACCACCAGCCCATGCGTGTAGAGAGCATTGACGGCAACGACTTCGGGGAACATACCGTTGAGCTGAATGAAGACCGGTGCGCTTGTCGTCATCGCTTGCAAGAAATCGAGCTCCGTCCAGGGCCTGCCGACATAGACGGACTCGAAGATTGGATTCTTGCGGTGGGAGACTCGATCAACCTCGATCACCGGATAGCGATGGCCACCAGAGTAATATCCGGGGAACTCGCCGAAAGGACCTTCGATCTCGCGCTGCCGCGCAAGAATACGACCTTCCAATACGTACTCGGATCCCCAAGGGACATCTAACCCTTTCGCCGTCTTGACAACCCGATACGGCTTACCCTGCATGACGGCCGCCATCTTGTATTCGAGCTGGTCGTAACGCAGAGGCGTCGCTGCCATCAGCATGATGATCGGCTCATTGCCGACGGTGATCGCCACCGGTAGATCTTCGCCGCGTGCCTCGGCATGGGCCAACTGAAGTGCGATGTCGTGCTGCGGAATCGGCTGGATCCCAATCCGGTTTGGGCCCTTCACCATCAGCCGATAGCAACCGACGTTCTCGACGTTGTCGTTGTCCCAGTCGTCGGGGTCGCGTGAGACGATGCACGCTTTGTCGATGTAAAAACCGCCGTCGCCGCGGTTGAGGCGAAACAGCGGCATGAGCTCGAAAAGATTGATACCCTTATCGACGACCACTTCCTGCCAAGGAGCAGTCGCAACGCGTTCCAATTGGCCTGGGAATTGTTCAAAGCGGCGCACGAATTCAAAAAACTGGTCACGCAGCGGCGCGTCCTTGTCCATACCAAGCGCGAGTGCGTGGTTCGGCCACGAGCCGTGCACATTCATCGCTACCTGGGCGTCGGTGCAACCGGCGATCTTGTTAAACAGGATCGCGGGACCAGCTTCGCCCATTCGCACCAGCGCACAGGCAGCAGCGGCAAGATCAGGTTCGAATTGAACTTCGTCAGTAATGCGCAGCAACTGTCGTTCTTGTTCAAGTACAGTGAGAAATTCACGAAGATCCTGATAAGCGCGCATCAACTTTTCCTGGCGATTAACGTTTATCTAGCCGCGCGCAGTGCAGCAATCTGTCGATTCCAGCGCGGTAGCACTGCCTCCGGTTCATTCAGCGAGAACACAATTCCATTCGTAACTTTAGCGTATGGCGCTACATGCGTACGCGCTGCATCCACCTCGGCCTCAAAAAAAGCCAAGGGTACGTCCGAGGAAGAATTTGCAAGCCGGCGTGCGCGCAACCTTAGCTCACACATTCCACCGTCGAGCGATAGCGTAAGTGTCAATCGTCCATCTCGCGCCAAATTTTCGGTTGTGGTGGACTGTGGGAACAGTGCGAAACGGATGCGCCCGGACGGCAACGCGACCATGTCGCCCGCGCTGAGTAGCGCCGCGTGGGGCCAGCCCGCAGCGTCAATCGTAGACAAACGCAGCGCCTGAGTCTTTTTTGAAAGGTCAGCACCATCGAGGTAGCGAGCGACAGCTATCGGCACGGTTTGAGTAGCGACATGCGGTAGCGGTTCGTACGTATGCTCGGCCTCGCGCATGGTCTTAGCTCCCTCGCGACGATAGCGGTTGTTACGACTGAAAAGATTGCGCTAGTTGTTCGAAACAATATCTCAGTTTCTTGCAGTTTTCAAACCTGCTCGGATGCAGTTCCGTGGGGCGACGGCAGTCACCATTCGATTTTCATCAAATTGTCGTGCGGCCGACGTCGACCATGCAAAATGACTTCTCCCGCAAGCCGTATCTTCCGGTTGCGGCAATCAAGCCGGCTACTGGTTCGCTCCCCGGGGGAAAGTGCTATTGAAGATGGCTTGTGAGCGCACCACGCGCTGCTATCTTTCCAAACATCGAGCGCGATCAGATCCTCACCAGTCTATTAAGCGGCAAAGCCTGTTTTCATGGAGAACTTTCCACTTATCGTCGGTATCAGCGGCGCCTCCGGAGCGATTTACGGCATCCGACTACTGGAGGCTCTTCATGGCAGAATTCCTACACATCTGGTTGTTTCCAAAACGGCGGCGCTGACCCTAAAAAAGGAAGTAGGTGTCTCAGTCGATCAGATCCGCGCGTTCGCGCAAACGACCTATCAAAATGCGGACGTCGGCGCGGCAATCGCCTCGGGATCGTTTAGGACGAGAGGCATGGTGATTGCTCCATGCTCAATTCGTACGCTGTCCGATATTGCCTACGGCACGACCAATACCCTTTTAAGTCGAGCAGCCGACGTCACTCTGAAGGAACGGCGCCGTCTCGTACTTGTTGTGCGCGAGGCACCACTGCATGCCGGCCACCTGCGTAGCATGCTCGCCGCCACTGAGAACGGCGCCATCATTATGCCGCCTGTTCCGGCATTTTACCACCAACCGAAAACTATCGATGATGTTGTCAATCAAACGGTCGGCAGGTGCCTGGATTTGTTTGATTTCGATGCCGGCATGGTTAAACGCTGGATGGGCGACTGACGAAGTGCAGCTGGTAGCACGCTCAACAGCCTAATTAGAAATTCTCCGTGAGGGGTATGAGAACTCGATGCAGCAGTTGCGGATGTTCTTCACCGGCGCGATGCTGAAAGATCTAATGCGCGGCCACTGACCGAAAAATTCAGCTGAACGCGGGCGGCGCTGAGTGCCAGCGGAGGAAGCGAGGCGGGGGTGTTGGTCAGCTTCTACTGGCAGGCGGCGAAGCCGGTGAAGTGCTAGAGCAACGATCTGCTCTACACCTTCGCGGATAACGACTTCGCGTTCGAGCTCAAGCCGCCGGCGAGCGCCAAAGAGGTGGCGATAGCGAGCCACATTTGCCGTTGAATCTGCTCGACTTTGTTGCGACACGCTAGTCCGCAAATGAGCCGCAGAGCAGACAGTGGCCGCGGTCATCCAGGTGCACTACTCTGGTCGGCGTTTCGTGCGGCTCGGGCCGCGGCAAAGCGGTGGCGTTTCCAGGCCCTGGAGGTCCATCCGCAGCACAGGGGTCACTATGCCGCAACAATCGCTGTCCGACTTCGTTTCCGCGATGGAGGCCGCAGGTATGCTCGTCCGCGTCTCCGAGGAAAAGCGGGTCGACGAACTCCCGCGGGTAATGGAGGATCATCCGACAACCGCTGTTCTCGTCGAGAAGGTGACCGGTTGCGAGTTCTCGTTCCTTGCTAATGCGTACTCGAACCAGGACCAGTACGCTTGGGCAATGGGCTGCAAGAAGGCCGAGACCGGGATGAAGATGGTCGAGGCTTCGCAGGGACGTATCGCGCCCGTCGTCGTCGAGACGGCGCCCTGTAAGGAGGTCATCCTAACCGGGGACGACGTCGACATGACGATCCTGCCGATGTTCCTGCATCACGAACGCGACGGGCAGTCATACACCGACGACAACCTCGTGATCTCGAAAGACCCGGACACGGGCGTCTACGACTGGGGCTTCTACCGCTCTATGTTCCGCGCTAAGAACGAGCGCGGGTTTGACATGACCTGCACATCTCACCGCGCCCGCATCAACGCTCAGAAGGCGGCTGCGAAGGGCCAGAACCTTGAAATTGCAGTTGTCATCGGAGCGCCCATCGTCGACAAGTTGGCTGCACTCAAGGGCTTTCCGCCGGACGTCGACGACTTCGAAGTGCTCGGGAGCTTCTACGGCGAGGCGGCGAAGCTCGTTAAGTGTGAGGCGATCGACCTCATGGTGCCGGCCAACGCCGAGATCGTGTTGGAGTGCGAGCTGATGGCGACCGAAGGCTGGGTGCACGACGAAGCGCCTTTCGGCGAGTTCACCGGGATGTACGGCGGTGGGCTCAAGCACAATGTCCGGGCCGTGGTGAAGGCCGTCACCCACCGCAAGAACGGCATCTTCCAGTACGCGACGATCGGATGCGGCCATCCCTGGTACACCGACAACATGCTGCAGTTGCCCGCGATGGAGGCCGATCTGTTCGGTGCCCTCAAGGACTCCGCTCTCGACGTCCTCGAAGTCCGGGCCGATGCCGCGGGTCTCAGCAACGTCGCCTACGCGAAGATTCGGAAGCAGGGGGCCGGCGACGCCAAGCAGGCGCTAGCTGTAATGCTTGGGTCGTCCAAGATGGCGATTCCGAAGATTGCGTACGTGTTCGACGAGGACGTGGACATTTGGGACGACAACCAAGTCAAATGGGCGATGGCGTTCCGGTTTGACCCGATCCGCGACACGGTGATCATCCCCTCGATGAACACGATGACCGTCGATCCCATGATCGCCAAGGGCGATCCGCCCGCGACGATCTCAAAGATCGGGTTCGACTGCACCATCCCGTGGGGCGATCAGTGGGTCCAGTCCGACTTCCAGCGTTCAGCCCCCTTCGAACTGGGTGACCCGCCGGCCGGCGTGTCGCCCATGACGGAGGACGAAATCACAAAGCAGATGGAATCGCTCATCCGCAGCGCGCCGCGGTCGTGGAAGGAGCTCCTGCAGCACTTCAACGGGCAGAACTACCGTGACGTTTATCGTGCATTCGGGCGGCTGCGTCCCAAGCTCGGCCGCCTGGTGCAGCCGCCGTACTACCCCTACGCGTTCAGCGAGTCGGGGGACTTTATCGGCGAGACGACCCCGGCGCAGCCAACTCGCAGGGATCGCCTGCACCATCCCTCTTGAACACGGTGGCACTTAGCCGGGCGACATCCCGGTCGAGCAGCCGATCACGTTCAACTGGGATCAATCTCACGACCGCCAAGGCGCTCAACCCTACAATTCCACCGAATCTGCTCGCCGTCGCTGATGAGGCAATCGAATAATCGGGCGACTTGCTGCGTTCCGTTGTTGGTCTCGGGCCTGGGGCGATGTCCGACTAAGTCCAAAATGCGACTGCATAGCCGGACATAATGGCGGTTATGCACCGCAATAATGAGTACGCGCCCTGGTGGTCCCTCGCTTCGCGGGGGCAGAAGCAAACCGTAGAGATTTCCATGAAACTC
>CAWDZD010000039.1:0-49789 GCA_963806465.1 uncultured Alphaproteobacteria bacterium
GGACTCCCGGAGGCGCCGCACGACGAGAAGGATGGTCTGGCACGACCGCTATCGCTCGATTGCGAATTTGGAGAGGCACCTTCATGAGAACGGAACCCGCATCATCAAATTCTTCCTCCATCTTTCCAAGGAGGAACAGCGCAAACGCTTTCTGCAGCGCATCGACCAGGCGGACAAGAACTGGAAATTCAAGCCGGGGATGTCGAGGAGCGAAAATTCTGGAAAGATACATGCCGGCGTACCAGGCGGCCTCGACGCCACCAGCACCCGAAGTGCACCCTGGTACGTCGTTCCCGCCGACGACAAGGAGAATGCGCGGTTGATCGTGTCCCAGGTCATTCCCCTCGATACCTTCGAAGCACTCAAGATGACCTATCCGAAAACGTGTTCCGAAGGGGGCCGGCGCGAGCTGCTGTCCATCCGCGAGAAGCTCGTCAAATGAGATTTTCAATGCGCTGACGCTAAAGCGCCGTGGTCGAGGAGAGGGCGGTGTATGACCAATCGGTCGATTAGGAAGGAACTCCGGTGACCGCTCGATCCAGCCCTAAAGATCTTCGGATGCCGGTTGGTCGCGAACGGTGCCATGAACTCGGGCGGCCGGCGTCGGACCCCCAAGGAGATGCGTTGAGCGTTGCCTAGGATGGCCAACGGGGATGGGAGCTCGGGTCATCGGCACGACGCTTCACCGTTGCAAGCGCGGGCCGCATTGTCTCGCGTGCAATACGCAATGGGCCGGACGCCGCATTTCTTTTAAACGATGAAACATCCATGTTTCGGCGCTGACATTGGGACGGCTTCCGCATCAGAAATAACTCTTCTTATCAGAAATAACTTCTTATCAAACGGGTTCGCGGGACAGTGAGTTGGCTAGGTCGCCTACTGCGGCACCGCCAATCAGCGTGATGAATTCGCGCCGTTTGATTGCCCCTCGCCCACGCCCGGGACACAGCACTGCGACATGGCAGCAAGGCCGCGGTCAACTAGCTATGCAGTCATCCTTGTAATTGACGGTTAGAAACTGCACTGCGTCATCAGCAAGTGCTTTTGGGTCCTTTACACCCCGTTGCGCAGTTTCGATTATGCGTTTGGCTATTACTTCCCGCATCGCACGGGAATAGCCGGGCCGAGCAAACCGGCTGCCGGATTCTTCAATCCTATCCCACGCATTCTCCAAAGCAGATCCGAGCACCTGAATAAGCTCAGGATCGAAGGCAGTTTGCGTTTGAACGAATTTTAGGATTTCTACCATCGCATACCCCCCGGTTTGCGAGTGTTGGGACGCAAGTCCATCGGAGACACTACGCGATGGCAGCCGCCGCCGGGCGGTGTGTCTATTCCGCCAAGCTATCGAGCAGACGCGCTATCGGAAGAAAGTAAATCGCTGTTGCAGTGGCAATCGTGACCAGCCAAGCGAATGCCACTCGCCAGTCCGGCAATTTTGCGAACCAACTCAGCATACCCCCTCGCACAACTCTACACTGCGGAAGCCCGGCCCCCAGGCTGCCGCTCATCCTCCTGCTTTTCCAACGAGTTCAACATGGTTAACGTTGAAAATGGCAAACAAAAGGCGCAAGAACAGGCTGATGAAAAAGTATTTCTGGCGTTTGGGCTGTGTCGAGGCGCGCATCCGAAGTGATGCCAGAAGAGCCGACGTTCCGCCGGCACTTAGAGCTGGCAGCATTAATGACGTAGCAGAATGCGGGTGTGCTAGTTTAATTGGTCCATGGAACAAACACTTTTTCAGGTCAATCCACGAGCCGGCCTGACCGCCGCCACTGCCACAATGAGGCGGACATCAAATTAAAACAATCAATCGCATCACCCGCTACGCAAGATCAGCGAAGCGCGCGAATTGAAACTACCGCGAGACCTTAGCCGCGTCAGTGCAGAGCTGTTCTTTGCTCGCCGCTCGCTTGCATCGCTCGAACTTTGACGTCGTGCTGCGGAAACTGATCTTTGAGTTGTAAGCCTTCTCTCAACGCATCCACAAAACGTCGATGGTGAGACCTTACTCGTCCGTCGATTCGGATGACATAGTGCTCATCAGGCAGGCTATGACCCGCGATGACGTTTTTCATGAGTTACCCCATCAATCGCCACCGCAATCTTGAACGAAGACCGAATGCGCGGCAGCGTTCCCGACGTCATAGACTCTACGCTGATTTGCGTCCTAAATTCGTTAAATTTCCTGCAATCATGTGAAATTTGAGCTTTTGTTGCAGAAATGCCGCGGTTATGACAGCACTGCTTACTTTTTGTCAGGCGGCAAAATTTCCTGAACCCACACTTGGTCGATGAGATGATCGCGTTTCAAGTCGGTCAGATGCGCTCTCTTTTCATCGTTTGTTAGATGCGCACCAATTCCAATCGTCAGCGCCAACCAGAGTTTGAACTGCGGTACAAATTCGAAAAAGTCTTGGTACAAGAATCGGCAAACAATTCGATCTCGGCATCAACAACTTCTGAGAGTTGATCCGGCTTCTCATTGAATTCGTCGTTTAGGGCGCGCCACGATCAGCCATTAGCATTGCAAGTTTCGGCCGCGAAAGGCGGCGTGTCCTTCGAGCGCTTTGGGATGTCGCTGACCCCTACCGACGGTCCATGGCGGCGGCAAGTGGCGCGTGGGAGCCGCATGCGGCACTATGGAATGCGCGCTACGTCCGACGTAGGCCGCACGCCCCTTTCTCGCCTCCATTATGATTTAATGATTCATGAAGACTTGCGGGGGTGGGTCGCGGGCAATGTTCCCAAAGGTTCCGTGTTTGCTGCAAGACGAGGCTGCTGTGTCGCGACGCGCGCTTATCGGCAGATTTGCGTCTGTCGCCAGTGTGCTTGCGCTCGGCGGATGCGCCGGCCTGGATGCCGCGGGCGCGCGCTTCGATGCCTCGGCGCTTTCACTTGATCCTACGTTGCTCGTCGCGACGTCACGCAAGCCAGTGAACGGCGGGCGCGCGAAGCCCTGGTTTGGGCCGGAGCGTTCTTCAACTATGACCGTTGCACGGGCGAAGCTCTTGCCCCCGGACGACAGCCGCTTCTCGCTCGCCGCGGTCGGACTTGTCGATTGGCGTCTGGATAGGGTCGATCCGGTATCGGGAGAGGTCGGCGATCTCCTCGCGCAGGCGGGCGGCGGAGGCGACGTCCTAATCTACGTGCACGGCTTCAACCAGACGTTCGAGACAGCCGTGCTCGATGCCGCGCGTCTCTCCGATGCAATCAAGTTCCGCGGCCGGACGATGGTGTTCTCCTGGCCCTCCAGGGCGGAGCTGTTCGACTACGTCTATGACCGCGACAGCGCGACGTTCTCCCGGGACGACTTCGAGCGCGTGCTTTCTTCTATTGTGTCGGCCCCTGGCGCCGGTCGCGTCCACATCGTCGCGCACAGCATGGGAACTATGCTGGCGCTCGAAAGCCTGCGTCAGCTCTATGCACGCTATGGTGACACCGTTACGGGCAAGATCGGCGCCGTCGTGTTCGCCTCGCCTGATATCGACATGGACGTGTTCTCGTCCGCGGTGAGCCGCATCGGTCCGCTCGCTGGCAAGATCACCGTCATCACCTCAACGAATGATCGCGCTTTGGCGCTGTCGGGGCGAATCGCTGGCGGGATGACGCGGGTTGGCGCCGCCGAGAAAGCTGCAATCGAGCGGCTTGGGGTGCGCGTGATTGATGCCTCCGATGCAGGCTGGGGCCTCATCAACCACGATTTGTTTCTATCGAATGACGAGGTGCAGCGGGTAATACGCCGTTCGATTGACGCCACAGCCGCCTGAGCTCGTCACGGTCCTTTTTCCGCGGCGCTTGAGATTTTTGGGCGCAATAACCGACGCCGTTCTTTGATCGGAGCGGGGTAGATCATCGTGGTCACACTGCCCCAACCTCTCGGCTTTGGCCAGGAAATTGGAGCCGCAAAGCATCCTGCTCGCTGGGCGGTGAAACATCCTCGCGCAGCTTGTTGCACGATCCGAGCGGCATGCTCGGACCGGGAGGCAGGAGAATGCGCCGGCGCTGATCTCGAATTGCGACGACGTCCGGTTCTGGGCATCCGGCGCGGTAATGAAATAGGCGTAGAGTTTACTGGCCTAGTACCCGTCGATGCCGCTTCTCCCGTATCCGGGACTTGATCCGTTATCCGTTCGATTTATCCTTACGGCTTGCGGTTTGGAGCAACAAAAGGGTTAGTATCGCTGTTTTGACGACTGTTCTTTTCAAAGCATGCTTCTAAGCGGGTTAAAGCTGCCGTGCTTCCATCCAGCGGTACTCTCAACGTCGCACCCTCACCTACTACTTCTAAGATGTTCCCGGTTCGCATCCTCTCATTGAGAGGTCGGTCTGTTAGGGGTATGCGCACTCCCTTTGGTTCAGCCGCCGCTTTGACCTCAATCGAGCGGGAGCCTGCAATCAGCGTAACAGGGTATGCCTTACCTCGTTCCAGTCGCCATTTTGAGGATTCAAGAAGGAGGACCAAGCCGTCTGCATCCCGAATAAAGTTTACATCGAGATCGTTGGTTGACCTGCTCATAGTGCAACTGTCGAACTTGTCGCCTCTCGAAGAAATGGCAATAGTCCACGGCCCCACTGTGATGGTTTGATCCTCCGCCAAGGCAACTAAGGACGTACTCAAAAGTAGGCCCAAAGAGAGCGCGATCCTCGTTCGTCGCATAGCTTTCCCCATCGTTAGGAAACCGTTCGCCCGGTGTCTGACACGAACAAGACACGGCAATCGCCAAACGCCGATGGTGTGCGGTGCATCTGGAGATCAGACTTCCGGCCCGGCGATAAACCGGACCTAACAGCAAGCAAACATGTCGCCGCGTTTACACACAATTGCTGGACTTGTTGATTGTCTGCTCGCGTTAATGCGATAGCAAACAGTGAGAGGAAAACAGTTGAGCTGAGTTTCATGGACCATCCCCTGTCCAATAAAGTGCTCGTGACTAGAAAAACGAAAATGCTTTGGAAAGGTTCCTGATCGCCTTTTTCATAAAGGTAGTGCGGTAAGCTGGTGAGGTGCATTTCGTGGAAATGCCATGCCTCCGCATCGCGAACTCAGAGCTTCCCGCCACTGTGTAAGCATATCGGGAAGTCCAAGCGGACGAAGTGCGCCGATAGCCGTCGAAGACAAGGCCCCAACTTTGGAACGCTTAAAACGGGCAACGCACATTGGACGGAGTGCTCCCGTTTTCTTGTAGGCTTCGACGGAACCATAAGGGGGTGCGAGTTTTGGACGATGGGAGACGGCAGCTATGCAGATTTTATTGGGGATGATTTTAGGAGCCTTGATCACCGTTGGCGCTGCATTTGTGTATGACAGCAGCACGGGACGTGCAGCAAACGGTTTGACAGTAGCATCAGCTGAAGGACACGCGCCCATGGTCAACTGGGACGTGGTAAGCCACGACTGGGACGGCATGAAGCAACAGTTGCGTGCCGCAGCAGTAGACATTGAAAAAGGCTGGAAGCGAATAGCGGGCTAAATTGTCTGAGTTGGGCGAAAAGCCTAGAGCGAAGTGGGACGGCCTCCGAAACTGTCGAGCTAAGTCTTTAAGGTACTCAAAGTCGAGGTGTCACTTCTTCTTCTCAAGCAGCAACGTTCCTTCCTTTCGTATCAGCGGTAGAATGGTCCCGACGATCCTTGCCAAAAGCCAAGGCAGAAACACCTCCAGCCGGACATACTCCTCCGCCACGTCGATTGAACCGCTTGCCGGCTGACCCAAGGCGCTGACCTGAAAGCGAAGGTGGTCACCTATCCAAATTTGCTCCCTAACGCTGAATAAATGGCCAAAACTTGTTCCAACTTGCGCCAGGCCGGTTTTTAGGCGACGAAGCGCTTCGTCCTTGCCAAGACGATGCGGAATAGACAGAACCAGAGGCTCTGACATGGCGTACTCCGGATAGTGACCAACTCCACACCAACGCTTGCGGAGTTATCTTTATCCTCTAACCGCCGTGAGATGGTCCAGCCAAACCGTCACAGGGTAGCCAGGCGATCTGCCGGAATAAGCCCAGCCAATTGGCGGCGTCACAGCACGCCGCAGCACGTCGCTCGGATGCGAAGCGGTTGTTGAACTGATCACGGTCCCAGACAACTTCTTCACGCTTGGGGCTTATTGTCAGATATTGCCAATTCGGCAGCAAGAACCGTTTTGAACGCCTTCGTCCTTCGCCGTGCATAGTTGCACCGCCTGCAGCCATAAGGGCGCGATCATTCAGCATCCAGGATGCGCTGCGCGACGGCGCGGATCCTTCTAGAGTTCCCGTGAATGCGCGCCGAAGCCGATCGAACCGCAGTCCTCAGATGCTTGACTGCCATTTAGAAAACGCTCGGTTCCGGGCGCTTACACATCTATTGCTCATCGTGGAGCTATAGCCGGGCTAGTCATCCGATCCGCGGCGGAACGGGCAATTCGTGTGGATCGTTCGGATGTTCGTTGAGCACTATCAAGAAATGCCTGCAAATTATCGCGAACCATTTGGGTCTGGAGTGCCACGCAATCATGGAGACTGCGGCAATTCCTCAACTTATCGAGGTGATTCAGGTTATGCTCCACACGTTCTTGGGCAAAACGCATCCAGTCCTCGGTAACTTCGTGAAGCCCGCTGGCAATAACCGTCGTGCTCTCCATCACCGCCTGCAAATTGCCGGAGCTTTGCTGAAAGGCTTCTCGCGTGGTCTCGCCACCGAGGCCGAACACCTTTGAGAACTGCTCCATCGAGCGTTGCGCAATACGGCTCACTGCCTCGTTCGCCTCCTGCCAAGTTTCTCTCGCCCGTTCGGTATTGCGTTGAAGCGTTTCAGCGCCGACTCGGCGGTGGCGGAGCTCTTCGGCAACAGCCGCTCGCAACAGCTGGCCGCAGGGCAGCCTTCGGATGTGCTTGCACGCTGCTGGATTTTGGCATCGGCCGAGCGCGACCGCTCCTAAATTTGCTCGGAAAGGGAGCCGCGTTTTCCTTTTGCGCCCCGTTTCCTCGTGCGCGCGAGGGCGGCGCCTCGGCCAGCGGTTTCGATCCGGCGGCGCCGGCGCGCAGCTATGGGGACTGTTCGGCGCGAGCCGATCGAAACCGCTGGCCGAGGGGTTCTGCGGCGTGTGTGCGCTCTGGCATTTCAGGCTGGGTGATCGGGCTCTTGATCGGTTGGCGTGCGGGCGCCGAACGGCGCGCGGCCAACTAAGGGAAAGAAACAAGGCGACTGTTAAGCAATCGCCCTGGCCCAAACTTTGACGCAGAGTCTAATTCCAAAAGAACGGCTACGCGTCAGCAATTGGATTTGCAAAGACTCTTATGCAACCAAACCGTCGAACTCTGATTTCTGACGGTCCTTCAACATGTAGTTGATCCAAACGTCGCGGACGAGAATGCAGCCGTAACCCCACTCTGCCCTCGCCCGACACTCGTAGATTAGGCTTTCAAGGGCAGTGGCATCAAGACGTTCTGTGACCACGAATCGCCTTGAATTAGCCAACACGCCATATGCCTGATCCTTCCAATGCCAATAAGGCGCGGCTGCGCCGGGCCGAAAGCGGACATCGCTCGCCACTGTCCTCATGTCCGCTTGCCCGCGCGCGGCGATCTGAATGGAGGCTCGCGCCATGAGCTTGCCGCCGCCCGAGCCAAACCCGGTCGATGCCGCGCTGGCCGCCTATATCGAGCAAAAGATCGAAAAACGGCTCGAAGCAGAGCACGCGTCATTGCTCGCCGCGGAACGCGAATTCTGCGAGAGGTTGACAGTGGAGCACGAACCCCAGATCGCGGAGCTAAAGCGCGAAGTCGAAAGCTTGAAAACTGATCACACCGCCGTGGGCTTGCAGCAGTTCTGCGACAAGCTCGGGCGCACGATGGCACGGTGCACCGAACTCATCGATCGCCTCGATCGCGGTCCGATCGAACTCCCGAGCCCCCTGTCGGCGCGGCGATCGTCATCGATGAATTGAGGCTCACACGCTCTACCTACATGCGCGTACCCATAATCGCATCGCATCCACTGTCGGCTATTGGTGCAAGAACAGACATCGCCCGCACATTCCCGCATGTCGCTGAATGACCTAGCCTGTGTGAAAACGCACTTGGTTATTTAATTCGCGATGTATGATTTCGACGCGAATTGCGGAGGGATCGGATGAGGCGTTTCGTGGAGGGGATTGATCGGGGCCAAGCGACGCTGTTTCCGGAATGCCTGGAGGACTGGATTGATCAGGACACTCCGGTTCGGGCGATCGATGCCTTCGTTGGCAAACTTGATCTCCCTGGAGTGGGGTTCGATGGGGTTGATCCCGAGGCTACTGGCCGGCCTTCATATCATCCGTCCGTGCTGCTGAAGCTTTACATTTACGGCTATGTCAATCGTGTTCAGTCGAGCCGGCGGCTGGAGCGCGAGGCCGGACGCAACGTTGAAGTGATGTGGCTGACGTGTCGGCTTATTCCTGATCACAAGACGATTGCCGACTTTCGCAAGGATAATGGGCTAGCGATCAAGCAGGTTTGCGTGCAATTCGTCGAACTGTGCCGCCAGATGGGCCTGCTGACGACCGCGAGCGTTGCGATCGATGGGAGTAAGTTCAAAGCCGTCAATACTCGCGACAAGAACTACACGCGCGGCAAAGTGGAGCGACGGCGTGCACAATTGGAGAAGAGTGTAGCGCGCTATCTAGCGCAGCTCGACACGGCCGACCTGCAGGAGCCGTCCGAGGAACTAGCGGCGAAGACAGTCCATTTGAAGGAGAAGCTGGTCAAGCTGGAAAGCGAGATGCAGCGCCTGGCGGCGATGGAGAAGCTGATGTTGGCATCACCTGATCAGCAGATTCGCTGACTGATCCCGACAGCCGTTCGATGGCGACCAGTGGCCGCGGCTCCGGTGTGGTCGGTTACAATGTACAAGTCGCAGTCGATACCAAACATCACCTGATCATCGCTCATGAGGTTACGAACGATGGCTCAGATCGAGCGCAACTCGCCAACATCGCTTGCCAGGCCAAGGAAGCCCTTGGCGTCGATAAACTCGAAGCTGTTGCCGACCGTGGCTACTTCAGCAGTGATGAGATTTTAGCGTGCGAAGAAGCTGGCATCACGGTTACGCTGCCAAAGCCGGTGACTTCTGGGGTTGAGGCAAAGGGTCGCTTCGGCAAGCAGGACTTTGTCTATCTTAGCGACGAGGATGTGTATCGCTGTCCGGCTGGACAAAAGCTCGCTTACCACTTCACAAATGAGGAGAAGGGGTTAGTTCTGCACCGCTACTGGACCAACGCCTGTCAGAGCTGCGCTATCAAACAGCGCTGCACCACTGGCAAGGAGCGACGGATCACGCGCTGGGAGCATGAGCATGTGCTGGAGGCCGTACAGAAACGCCTCGATAAGAACCCGCACGCTATGCGCCAGCGTCGCGAGACGGCTGAGCATCCCTTTGGCACGCTGAAGATGAGGATGGGGGCGACGCACTTCCTGATGAAGCGTCTACCCAAGGTCGCCACCGAGATGGCACTCCATGTTCTCGCTTACAATCTCACCCGGGTGATGAACATCATGGGCATTCAGCCGCTGATGGCTGCGACCCAGGCATAGTAAAAGCCAGAAAATTAGCTGGCGTCGCCGGTTCGCCTAGTTCCCTGCCCAATTCGTCAAAATGTTTTGAAACAACCAAGACCCTAAACGATCATCTGTTGTGCAGCCGCCGACACGCGCTCAGAATATCAATGTGTTGATACGGCTTGGCGACGAACACGCTACCGGGGACACAGTGTTCGGGGTTGATCAGCTCGCCTGATATGTAGACCACCGGCATGTCGGGTTTCTTCGACCGAAAGTGCTTGGCCACGTCCCAACCGCTTGCCGACCCACCAAGATTGATGTCGGTGACTATCATGTCGATTGACATGCCGGATTTACACAGGGCGAGGGCTTCTTCGGCGCTCGCGGTCTCGACAACGGCATAGCCAGCCTCCCGCAGGCAACCTGCGATATCGTATCTCACGAAGAATTCGTCTTCGACGACCAGAACCGCGAGAGCATGGGCACCATTTGCGGCTGATACAGACACGACCGCAACCTTTTCTGCCAAGCCACTCAGCTCGGCTCAATGATAGAGACTTCTGAAGCCTGAAGGCGCTTGGATTTGTTGGTGTTGGTGCTAAAGCGCCTAGACTGTTGAACACCTTGGTAGGCGGTACGGTTCCGTACTTTCAAAGTATTATCCGCTTGGCCATATCAATTGGACTGTCGGAGGCTTATCTCCGGCTTACCGCCAGCAGCGACCTTCGGGCGCGGGCGTTTGAGAGACCGTGATGTGCTCTTGCCCCCTACAACGGGAAAAGGGCCATGGCCGGGGTCTCCGCCACTCGCAATTCTTCACAGCCTCGTAATCAGCTGCTGGCCGCAATGTCGGCCGCTGACTTCGCATCATTGCAGCCTCACTTAAAGCCCCTGGCGATGCCACTTCTCAAGGATATGGAACAACCCAATCAACGGATTGAAACTGTATATTTCATGGAGACCGGCATCGCCTCGGTCGTCGCCGTCCAACCCGACGAGACGCGAGTAGAAGTCGGCCTCATCGGCCGTGAGGGCATGAGCGGAATGGCCGTAGTGCTCGGTGGCAATCAATCGCCGCATGCCACCTACATCCAGGTCGCCGGTGAAGGGCAGCGGATCACCGCCAAAGAATTGCGCAAGGCGATGAATGCGAGCCAGACGCTGCACAGCTTGCTACTCAAATTCGTCCAAGTCTTCATGGTGCAGACGGCGCACACTGCCATCGCGAATGCTCGGGCCCATATTGACCAACGCCTCGCGCGGTGGATTTTGATGGCCCATGACCGGACGGGTGACAACACACTTCCGCTATCCCACGAATTCCTTTCACTGATGCTGGGTGTAAGGCGGGCCGGGGTCACCGAGGCGCTGCAAAGTCTCAAGCGCCAGAAGTTGATCGAGAACGGCCGAAACAAAATCGTGATACGCAACCGTAAGGGCATTGAGCGGATGGCGGGGGCGGCCTACGGCACGCCCGAAATGGAATATCGGCGGCTTATTGGATAGGCTTGATGTGGTACGGCGAATGTAAATTGCCGGGCTTTGGGTACGTTACCGCACCGACACCGCGAAAATTCTCAGGCTATTATTTGGTTACATGTAGGGGACACATCAAAGTCTCCGGGGATATCAACTCCCGACCGGCACCCAGAAAGGCGACCGCTGCGGCAAGAGTTTGGGAGTGTGACCATGCCAGAATATCGCTTCTACACCGTTGGCAGCGACGGCCATTTCATAGGCGGCAAAAACATCGACTGCGCTGACGATCAGGAGGCCATCCGAATAGCCCAACAGGACGTAGACGGCCGCGCTATCGAACTATGGGAAAGAGCTCGTTTTATCACGCGACTGGCTCCCAAACCGGCCTCGAAGTAGCCCAGCAGCCATGTATTCGGTGCAGGAACTTCGGGCTTATGCCGACGAGCATTTGGACTGGGCTCGCACTGCCCGAACGGACAGAGAGCGCAGGATTTTCTTACAAATGGCCTGGGCGTGGCTTGAGATCGCTATCCGACTTGAGGGTGTGTCAAACGGCTCTGCTCAGGCGTCGGGGCTGACGGTCCAATAGCGCGAAACCGAGTTACAGATGGAACGCAAGTCTGCGGTATTAGAGGCAACTTCCGAGGGCGCAGAGCGTTTATCTGATCTGCTGACATTGTCCTATGAACCGATGCTCGTGTGGCGTCTGGATGGGGTGATCGAATTCTGGAACGCCGGTGCCGAACGACTTTATGGGTTTGCAGCGGACGAGGCGATCGGGCGAAGCAGCCACTCTTTGTTGCAAACCAAATTCCCGGTCGAATTCATTGATTTGCGTTCACGGCTTCGGAACGCGCATTACTGGTCCGGGGAGCTACGACATATCTGCAAGGATGGCCACGAAGTCATTGTGGACAGCCGGATGCAGTTGTTCGGCCATGACACCGTGCTTGAGGTCAATCGCGACGTTACGGAGGCCAAGGCGCTCATCAAAGCGCGTAAGCAATTCGAGCACGCGCTGCGCGAAAGTGAACAGCAATTGCGTTGGCTAGCGTCTATCGTGGACTCGAGCGATCACGTAATCATAAGCAAGAATCTCGATGGCCTTATCATAAGCTGGAATAAAGGCGCAGAGCGTGTCTTCGGCTACACTGCTGAAGAAGCAATTGGCCAACCTATCACGATTGTTATTCCGGAAGACCGCCACGATGAAGAACGTCAAATTCTGACGCGTATCAGGCGTGGAGAGCGGATCGACAACTACGAGACCGTTCGGCGTCGCAAGCATGGCAGCCTGGTTGCAGTCTCATTGACGGTTTCTCCGGTCAAAGATGCCGAAGGCAAGATCGTAGGAGCGTCGAAAATCGCGAGGGACATCACCGAGGAGAAGCGAAGCCAAGAGCAAATCGCCACGCTCGCTCGCGAAGCAGAGCATCGAAGCAAGAATTTGTTGGCGACCGTACAAGCAACCGTACACCTTTCTCAGTCTGAGACCTCCGACGGTCTCAAACATGCAATTGAAGGGCGCATCCAGGCGCTCGCAAATGTTCACTCACTATTTGTCCAGTCTCGCTGGATTGGAGCCGAACTGTCCACCGTCGCGAGGCAGGAGCTGACGCCCTATATACAGAAGAACGAAGCGCGGGTGCGAATTGAAGGTCCACAGGTGTTGCTAGAGCCAAACACCGCTCAGGCGATTGCCGTGACCTTGCACGAGCTGGCGACCAATGCTGCTAAGTATGGCGCTCTATCTGCAACCGAAGGCCAAATAGAAGTCAAGTGGTCGCATACAGATGGACGGCTCATGCTCGTCTGGACAGAGACCGGCGGTCCGCCCGTGAAGACACCTACCCGCCAGGGCTTCGGCGGGAAGGTCATCAGAGGCATGATTGAACAACTAAAAGGCAGAACACGTTTCGATTGGCGGCCGGAAGGGCTTGTGTGCGAAATCACTTTTCAGGCGTGAAATCGACTCTCATATGCACCGTCTCGCAATCGATTTGCATCCTCATCGCTATTTAGCGTACTGACATCCGCTCATTGCGGTGTACGAGTTCCGTGTTCACGGCCCTTAACAGACATGCCGCTCGTGCTGGCGAATGGCTGCTTTCGGGGGGTTAAGCGGAAATCGAAAATTGAACCCACGATGTCTGATGATGGCCCATTTCGACGTTCGCGGCGCCGCAACATCATGTCTGCAATTGAGGGATAAACAGACGTAACGCGGACATCGTGAAACTCAGCGCGATTGACCCGCAACGGACCTCACAGGCAAACAACCGTTCCGGATCGTTGGGGCCGGCAGCCGCCACGACGTCCTCAGGGATCATTACGATCCGTTTGTTGTCCGAGGAAAAAACGTTCCTGAGGACCTAGGAGGGGCGGCTAGTCTGGTAATGGGGCGCGGTGATGGAAGTAACGGATGTTACTCCGAACGGCCGAATTGCCCGGAACGACCGATTGAGTGGTAGATCGCCGACTGGACTAGTGTGCTCCCGAAACTGTCGCTCTCGCCAAGGGCTTAAAAGGCGATGGCTTGTCGTATGGCCGCCCAAGCGCTCTACAGTTCGTCTGAGCCTTCGTCGGAGTTTACGGAGGGAAAATTCCAATTCGGGCTCGGAGCAGGCAGCAGTTGGATGACACAGCGATCACGTTGCCATAGCTCGATGCCGTTATCCTTGGCCGCCTGCGACGCCTTCTCGGTAGCCTCTTGATCGTCGGCACATTCGATGTCTTCGCCGGCTATAAGGCTACCGTCCGATCCTACCGTACATATGCGATATGTAGGCATAGTGGCTCCCCCGACAAACCGGGAGTTGCACAGCACCGGGGCCAATCTATGTCCGCGAGACCCATAAGCGCGCTTGGATGCCTTATGGCCTCGCCAGGCTCGACGCGCGCCGCCAGGACTGTCATGGAGATCGCCGCCCGGCACCTGCCGACACCTCGCCCATCGTAATTAAGTTCGCTATTAATTCGCGATAGGCGCACAGTCATTACAAGGCGCTCTCAAAGCCCCCGAGATTTCAACTCTCGACCGGCACCCCGAAAGGCGTCCGCGCAACCCCTTAGAGTTTGGGGAGCATGTCATGCCTGAATATCGCATCTACACTGTTGATTATAACGGTCACCGAGTTGGCGCAAAAGATATCGAGTGCGCGGACGATCAAGAAGCCGTCCGACAGGCGCTGCTAACTATAACCAGCTACGATGTCGAGGTACGGCAGCGGGATCGTTTTGTCGCGCTGTTGCCCCGACATGAAAAAGCCCCGCCGGAGTCGAATAAACCACCGATCGCGCCGCACGGGGGGCCATTCGTATTGACTTGCCATTAGCGCAGAGAAGCGCGGCCGTGTGTCCACGCCGTGCGCCTCCCGGGCAGCGGCGGTCTGGAGAAACGTGGTTGCGGCGTCACGGTCATCGGTGTAAGTCCGCGCTACGGGCAATTGCCGAGTGACCGGCTACGTCTTGGTCTGCGCAGCATATTTTGCGCGTGCTTTTAAACAAGTGGAATGGAGAAACTAGGACTCTGAAATCGGTCCAGGATCGCCGTGGTTGGATCAGGCGGAGTTGGATCGCAACGGCGCACTTCACCGCTGCCACGATGGAGGGAAACTCCAAGAGGGCGCCGTCGCCAATGGTCTTGTGATGCGTCCGCCGCGGCTCGCCGCGACCGGATCGATGGCGGCCCGATGTTCGCGCAAAGCCCGTGCTGTGTCGATCTCATCTGCCGCCATCAGCCCGGCGCAACCCGCGACATCAGCCGCCAGGATAGCTGCTAGTCTGCGCTCTAAGCGGCCCTGCTCCGGAGTAGCCATCCCGATGCCTTTTGGGCGGGTATTCTACGCCGGACAGCAACAGCGGTTGATGGCTCATCAAGCTGGATTGGGTCTGGCCGGGGCGGCGCGCGACGTCTACTCGCCCTCGTACGCTCCCCATGAGATACCAACCAGCCGAAGCAGCATATGATGTCGATCCGACTGCCGCAATCGGATCACCGATAGCGTGGCCGGTGTGCACCAGGCGACACCAATTGTGACAATGATGGTTCCAACGATCCACATACAAATTTTCACGCTCGCGCTTTTGGCGCCCCGGAGGAGCGGTATTGCCAGCAAAGCATGGACGAGTGCCTCTTGCGCCGGGTTCAGATACGGAGCGGCTGCCGGTGGGAGCTCTAACGCTCCGCGCGCGGCGTTGAGGCCTGAGAGCATCTTTCCGTAGAAGGTATTGTCGTCGATCGGCCGTTGTGGCGGATGGTCTTGACTACTCGGCTCGTCCGAGGGCGAGAGGCCCATCGCTGCCCGCATAGGCGCCCGAATTCGGCGGCGCGCACCGCTGTCGCGCCCCTTCTTCGGCGACCGTCCTGAAACTGGAGTCACTAGCCGCCGGTCATCTGCAAAAACCGTGGATTGACAGAAATCGCGGGCCGGGCGCCACTCCGGCTGGCCACTTTTTCGCTACCTACGCACCGTGAGGTAGTGGCCGCTGCGTCCCGGATTGCCGCTTTTGGGTGCTCCTCAGTCAGCTAGCCCCGGCTCCCGTGCGTTCCATGCTACGTGTCTGCGTTCCACGCCGCCGCGATTGCAAACTCATCTAAGTGCGGACAAGGATTCTGGTACAAGCTGAATTTCTCTTGAGATGAGGTTGTGCACGACGCACGGACGTTTTGCTGGGCATCTCGTTCCGATTAATGATGATGCCCGACCAGAAAAGCGATAGGCAAAGCGGAGAAAATCTGCTCGCAATCTAAAGTGCCTTCCATCCGCCATTCTTCGCTGCGGTGCAGCGAGGATGAAAATGTCACACCTTGAAGATGTGCTGGGATGATAATGCGAGTCGATTCCCAACGCGCGGACGGCATCGCGAGAGAGCGTTCTTTGCTTAGAAGACGCGCAGGCAATCGGCAGAACCCTATGACGGCGGCTGATCCGCCTAAAATCCGAGCGTACGCGACAAGGTGGTCTGCGAGCGGACCTGCTGCTTCGAGGGGGATGTACGAGCCCTGTGATAAAACGCCGGGTATCTTCTTTCGCACTGCAAGCAGCCTGGCGATGGTGAGCTGTTTGATCCGTCCATCGGCCCAGGTCGATGAAAGATCTGCGGGGAATGCCGCATCCAGCGATCGCTGCCTCGCCGCAAAATCGACTGGAGAACGATTGTCCGGATCAACGAGGCTGAGGTCCCAATATTCGGTGCCCTGGTAGATGTCGGGCACGCCCGGTGCTGTGAGCTTGACCAAAACTTGCGCCAAACCATTCGCGGCGCCCGCCGGCGCGATGCGGCTAGCGAACACGGCAATTTCCGTCAAAAGATCGGAAGGCCCGGAGAAGAGCCAATCGATGAATTCGCCAGCCGCGCGTTCATAAGTTTGGCTCGGCGCCGACCAGTCGCTGTTCAGCTTGGCTTCTCGCAATGCTTTCTGTTGCCACGCCGCGACTCGCTTAGCGTAGGCCGCCAAGCCATCCTTGTCGGAGGTAGTTAGTCCAAGCGGCCAGGCTCCTACGATCGTCTGAAACAGAATGGCGAGATCGCCTGCGGTGGGTATACGCAAGCCGGCGGTTGCCACGCAGTGCGGCGCGCCAAACTCCAGCCAATGGCCGAGGGCTCGCGCCCATTCGTCCGCAATCTCGCTCAAAACCGCCAAACGCGCTCGAACGTCCTCGCCGCGTTTGTGATCGTGTGTCGCGGTCGCCAGCATGGATCGCGAATTCGCGGCGGCCCGCGCTTGCATCCGCCGATGGAATTCTGCGGGCGAGCAGGAAAGGTGGCGCGCGTCGAAACCAACGTCGTTGCGCGAGATGAGGCGGCCGTAGCGGTAGAAAGCAGTATCCTCAACCGCCTTCGCACACAGAGGCACGCTCAATTGCTGAAATCGCGTGAGCGCAACGGCCTGCAATGAATCGAGCTCAGAACGAATACGGTTTTCGGAAAGCCATTCCCCAAGCGTTTCCACCAGCCATTGATCGCTCCGGAGGCACGTGGTCTTTGCTCCCGCGACCGCACGCGAAAGAAATTTGCGGTCCCACGGCGAAGCGTGATCGAGCCGCGTGTATGTCCGATAGACCGGAAAATGCGCGAGAATTTCCGTCAGGCAGCGGCGGATGGCGGATCGAGAAAAGTCGCGAGTCCTAAGGTCGCTTTGGGCGATCTCATAAAGGACCCGCACGGTCGCCTCGCGTTGCGCGGCAAAACTTCGTTGCAAAATCTGGCGCCGCGCCAGTTCTTCCTCAACTGTGAAATCGGCTGAGCGGCCGCTAACACGTTCCCACACATCGTTGAGCGGAACCTCGCCGCCCGCATCGTGCTGCAGAGCATTGATCATCATCCATGAAATCGTAGCCCGTGGTCCCGTCCGTCTCCCAATCTTTCGGGAGCGCCTCATCGCGGGCCAAGATTTTTTCCACGACGAAATAGGCGGGGCCCTTGGGAGCATCAGCCGGCCGCTGGTGTTCGACGGCACGCAAGCGGCGTCGTAGTCTTCGACAGTAGTCGCCCGGCTGCGATAGTCCGTCGACGTGGTCGACTCGTACGCCGTCTATGAGACCCTGCGCGTAAAGACGAAGGATCGTGGCATGGGTCGCTTCGAACACCTTCTCGTCTTCGACGCGTATCGCAGCAAGCTCATTGATATCGAAAAAACGGCGCCAATTGATTTCGTCGTTGGCGGACCGCCACCAAACCAGCCGGTAATGTTGGTTTTCCAGAAGAGCATGCAAGCGTTCGCGCCCGACTGAGGAAGCAGGATCGAAATCGTCGTGGACGGCGGTTAGCGTACCCGCAGCGACGGGAAATTCGTAATCGAAATAGCGAATGACGGCTTGCCGATCGTCTTTCCATTGCAACGTTATCTCGCCGGCGGCGAGCGCCTCGCCGTAAGGATGGCCGAGGATCGGCAATACGATCTTGCCACATACACGCAGATCGTCTGGTGTCCAATCGATATCGAAGAATTTGGCGTAGCGGCTGCTTTGGCCGTGCGCCAATACGTCCATCCACCATGGATTGTTGCTGCCTATCGCCATGTGATTGGGGACAATGTCCACGATCAATCCCATCTCCTCGCGGCGCAGCTCATACACAAGCCGGCGCAGCGCTTCCTCGCCGCCAAGTTCGGGATTGACTCGCGTCGGATCGATAACGTCGTAGCCGTGCAGGGAGCCCGGCCGCGCAGTTAGGATCGGCGACGCGTAAAGGTGGGAAACTCCGAGCGCGGCGAAATAGGGGACGAGCGCGCTTGCATCACCGAAAGTGAAGCGGCGATGGAATTGCAGACGCATTGTCGCGCGCGGCAGATTCATTGCTCCTTTCGCCCTCCTAGCGGGTGCAGTCGTTTCTGGACAGCAGGCGGATCGAGCAGGTGTCCGGCGTCACCGCTGTAGCGGCGCCGCCAGTTTGGATGCTCGTTGATTGTCCCGGGAAGGTTGGGCTGATCTTCCAAGGCGAGTGCGTCTTCAAGCGGCAACAGCGCTAGCCGCGAGGAAGTGTGGGCAATGAACTTGACCGCGGCGTCGGCGACGCTTGCACCTTGGTCAGGCGTTGGCACTTTCCCGGCGCTTGCCTTCGCTGCACGAAATGCCTTCCAGAGCGCTTCCCTGTCGCTGTTTCGCGCTGTTTTCTCGGCTGCCAGATCGCTCACAAAGCCGCACCGCACACGCACTTCGATATCTCGGCCCCGCCACCATCCCGCAATCGTGGGAAGGTCGTGGGTCGAGGTCATAGCCACCGCATCGGCCAGCCAGCTTCGCGGCGGCGCGAAACCGGCTCCGTTACGTTCGAACCAAAGCACTCCCATGCCGTAGATGCCGGCGGCCGCAAGTCGATCGCGGAAGCCAACAGGGACCGTACCGAGATCTTCGCCGATCACGATCACCCGATGCCGGTGTGATTCAAGCGCAGTCAGCCGTAACAGATCGTCGAGCGGGTAGGCCAGGTAAGCTCCTTCGCTCGCGGCGGCGCCGTGCGGGATAACCCAAAGCCGCATAAAGCCCATGATGTGGTCGATCCGAACGCCGCCGGCGTGCCGCATGCAGGCGCGGAGGGTGGCGATGAAGGGCGCAAATCCACCGTTGGCCAGCGCGCGCGGCGAAAAAGTTGTCAGGCCCCAGTTTTGGCCATTGACGTTGAACAAATCCGGCGGTGCGCCGATCTGCAAACCGCCGAGCAAGTCGCTCTGGTTGGCCCAGGCATAGCTGCCGCCGCCACTCATCCCGATGGCAAGATCAGCGATTAGGCCGACGCGCATTCCGGCTGCTACCACTTGGCGCTGGGCCGCCGCAAAAGACCGATCCGCGATCCATTGGAGGAAAGAGTAGAAGAGAACTTCGCCCTCGTTTTTCTCCGCAAAGCCACGCGCTGCCGCACCGAAGGGATCGCCCCATTCCTCCGGCCATTCTTGCCAGCTCCAGGCATTTGGATCGGCTTTCAGCTTCGCCGCGTGCAGCGCTTCAAACAGCGCGTGCTCGGCAAGTAGTGATCCATTCGCGGCCCGGAACGCTGCAAAATCTGTTGCAAGTGCGGACGGCGGCTTGGTTGTAAGATCCGTTGCAAGAAAATCGTCGAATAGTCGACGCAAGATTCTCATCTTGATCCGGCCGGAGCGCGGCCAATCGATCAACGCGGACTCTTCGAGGTCGGAAGCCTCGCGGCTCGCTCCGATGTCAGAACGTGATTTGGCGACCCGCGCCTCGCCAAAAACGGCGGCTGCGTCCGCGTGAAGCGGATTGTAAAATAGCCGGCTCGATGGTGAGTAAGGACTGAAGTGCTCTGGGTCCGCAGCAAACAGCGCGTGAGCCGGACCCAGTGCCAGCGCGTCCGCCTTGAATGCCGCCGTCGCCTTCGCGAGCGCGATGACGCCAGCCATGTCGCCGATCCCGCAATCGCCGCGCGAACGTAGTCCGTACAGCTGCGCGGCCAATCCCCAGACGCGCTCGCCTGAAGCTAGATCGGAAATCGTAACGCATTTAGCGGGTGCCACGGCAAGCGTCGCCTGCGTTTGTCCGATCTCGATGGTGTGATAGCCCGGCGTTTCAATGCCGGGCAGGGTGATGCAGGCTGCTGTTCGTTGCACCGGCAAATCCGTAACGCTTCCGTCTTCTTGAATGAGACGGATATACTCTGGAACCTCGGCCTCGATTGACACTCGGACCGATTGACCGGTCGTCGCCGTGATCAAGCGGGGGAATCCGCGGTCATTCAACACGTGTCGGCTGTGCGCAAGCGCATCAGAAGTGTCGCACGGAAGTCCCAACGCCGCCATGACACGTCGGATTGTGTCGAGCGACACGCGATGCGGCTGGTCGGCGTAGTCGGTCCATTCGACCGCGACGCCGGCGCGGCGGGCCAAATCATAGATGTCCGCGTCGCTCATTTTGATGCTAGGAACGCAATTGTCGAATAAAGCTCGAGCTGGCCGTTCTGCGCCGCCTGTTGTGCTGTCTGTGAACTAGCAAATAGGACCTTATTCTCTTGAGGCGGGATGGCCGTGGCTTCCGCCCCGAGATTACTGGCGAGGATGAGCACCGCGCCGTCGCCCATCCGCCAACGCGCGATCACCGCCGCGGGGCCGACGGCGTTAGCATCGAGGGCACGCGCGCCAGAAAGGCGTGGAATGATCTCAGTTCGGCGCAGCGCCAGAAGCGTTCGATAAAGCTCCTCGCGCTCGGCCGCCCGGGGCGCGTCATCAGTGGGTTTCGAACACTCGAACGTGTCAACAGCGTTGGGATCGGGAATCTGCTTCAGAAGATTTGGATCGGAAAACTGCCGAAAGCTCGCGAATTCGCGTCGCCGGCCGTCGCGCACGGCCTTGGCCAATGCCTCGTTATGATCCGTAAAGAACAAAAAGCGCTTTTCGCTCGCGGTCTCCTCTCCCATGAAGAGGAGTGGTATCTGCGGGCACAATAACTGCAGAGCGATAGCGGCTTCGAGCGCGGCCGGATCGGCAAGCTTCGTCAGCCGTTCGCCGAGCGCGCGATTGCCGATTTGATCGTGATTTTGCAGAAACAGCACAAAGGCGGTCGGCGGCAGATAGGCGCTCGGCGTGCCGCGCAATTTTCCGTCGCGATGGCGGGACGGCTCGCCTTGATAGATAAAGCCCTCCCTTAGGCATTGTGCGAGCCGGGCAGCAGGCTCGTTTGCGTAATCCTCATAGTAGCCCTCATGCTCGCCGGTGAGCAGCACGTGGATGACATGATGTCCGTCGTCATTCCACTGCGCATCGAAATCGCGCGCAAGATGGCTGGCAGTATTATTGTCATTTTCGAGCACCAGATGAACCTGCCGATGCGAAACCTGCCTGCGAACTTCGGCAGCCATTTCGTCGAGCCAATCGGATTCGGTGATGGCATGGACGGCGTCAAACCGTAGCCCATCGAAGTGATATTCAAGGAGCCAGTACAGCGCGTTATCGGTGAAGAAACGACGGACTTCTTTCCGCCGAAAATCGATTGCCGGCCCCCACGGCGTGCTCACGTCGTCGCGAAACATTTCGGGGGCGCATGCCGGCAAATAATTTCCATCAGGTCCAAAATGATTGTAGACGACGTCCAAAAAGATCATCAGGCCGTTGCCATGCGCGGTGTCGATCAATGCCTTCAAATCGTCGGGCGTCCCGTAGCTGCTCTCCGGTGCGAAGGTCAGAACGCCGTCATAGCCCCAATTGCGCGTGCCGGGGAATTCGGCGATCGGCATTAGCTCGACGGCCGTGATACCGAGGTTGGCGAGCCGCGGAAGCTCGCGTGCCACACCGCCAAAGCCGCCGAATATTCCGACGTGCAATTCGTACAGGATGGCCTCGTGCCAAGGCCGCCCGCGCCACCGCGGATGGTGCCATGCGTAGGATGACGGATCGACCACAACGCTCGGCCCATGAACATCGCCACTTTGCGCCCGCGAGGCCGGATCGGGTATGCCAGTGCCGTCCTGCAGGACGTATCGATAGCGCGCGCCAGCGCCGCAATCGGCAATAACGTCAAACCAGCCGTCATCGTCGCGCGCCATCGGCAGCGGCGGCTGACCCTCGATCGACACTGAGACTGCTTTCTGTGCCGGCGCCCAAATTCGAAATCGGGTTCGGCCCGCTTCAACGAGATTGGCGCCAAACGAGAGCTGCCATATCGTGGACTTCATTGCGGGCCGCGCTCCAGCCTTGAAAAAACCAGCACGGCGCTGTGCGCCTGGACGACGATTTTTTGGTCCTTGACATCGACATCCCTCATTTCGGGTTTCGCTGTGTCGATCAGGATACGGCCGGGCAGGACCGGCGGGGGCAGAATGAATGGGTGGTCTTCCCCAGTCGGATTGAGTAGCAGCGCCAGGAGCGACACCGAACCGTCATCGTTCAACATGGCGCGGCGCAGGCAGAGAAGACGGATTTCCGGATTTTTCCAAGAGTCCTCGGTAATGCTTTCGCCGCCAAACTCGAACCACGCGATGTCGAAAACACCCGGCGCAAGTTCGCTTTGGCCGTACAGAAAGTGGCGGGAGCGAAGCGCTGCATACTCCTGGCGTAGCGCAATAAGCCTGTTTACAAAATCTCGCAGCGTGCGGCCCTCTGGCGCGTCCGCTAGGCTCCAGTCAAACCAGGAAATCTCGTCGTCGTGGCAATAGGCATTGTTGTTCCCACGTTGCGTGCGTCCGAATTCATCGCCACCCAGAAGCATCGGAGTGCCATGTGCTAAAAGCACGCTTGCGAGCATTGCCCGTAGGACGCGGGCCCGTGTGTCCAGGATAGTCTTGTCAGTCGTCTGACCTTCAACGCCCCAATTGGCGGAATAGTTCTCACCGTTTCCGTCGTTGTTATCCTCGCCGTTGGCTTCGTTGTGGCGCTGCGTGTAACTCACAACGTCCGCAAGCGTGAAGCCGTCATGTGAAGCCGCGTAATTAATCGAGGCCCATGGTCTACGTGCGCGCCGATCGAATAAATCACCCGATCCAGCCAGCCGCGCTGCAAATTGGGGACGCTCGCCAGCATCGCCGCGCCAGAACCGCCGCGTGCTGTCGCGGAAACGATCGTTCCATTCGGCGAAACCCGGCGGGTGATGTCCGAGTTGATATCCGCCGGGGCCGAGATCCCAAGGCTCGGAGATCAATTTCGCTCGCTGGAGTGCGGGATCCTGCCGCAGCGCAGTGAAGAATGCCGAGGCCGGATTGAAGCCGTCGACTTGGCGGCCAAGCGTGGCACCGAGATCGAAACGAAAGCCGTCGACGTGGAAAGACGTCACCCAGTAGCGCAGCGAATCCATCACCATCTGCAGTACACGCGGATGCGACAGATTGAGCGTGTTGCCGGTGCCCGTATCGTTGATGCAGTAGCGGCGATTGTCGGGCACGAGGCGGTAGTAGCTGGCGTTGTCGAGGCCTCGGAACGAAAGCGTGGGCCCCATTTCGCTTCCCTCACCGGTGTGGTTGTAGACGACGTCGATAATCACCTCGATACCGGCGGCATGAAGTCGGCGCACCGCCACGCGCATCTCGTTGCGCGATCCGTCCGATAAGTAGCGCGGCTCGATGCTGAAAAAGCCGATCGAATTGTAACCCCAGTAGTTCTTCAATCCTCGCTCGACTAGCGCCCGGTCTTGGACGAAAGCATGGATGGGCAACAGCTCGACGGCGGTGACACCGAGCGTCCGCAGATAACGGATGACGCTCGCGTCGGCGAGTGCCGCGAAAGTACCGCGTTCGTTAGCACGGATGTCGTTGTAGAGCATCGTCATTCCGCGCACATGGGTTTCGTAGATGACCGTCTTCGACCATGGAATGTTGGGCGGGCGATCATCGCCCCAGTCAAAAACGTCTTCGCTGACAACGGCTTTAGGAACGCCGGGCGCGCTGTCACGCCGGTCAAATGAAAGATCCGCGCGCGGGGAATTGACGCGATAACCAAACAGTGCGTCAGACCAACGCAGCGCGCCCGCAAAACGCCGCGCATAGGGGTCCAGCAGCAGTTTGTGGGGATTGAACCGGTGTCCGTCCTGGGGACTATAGGGCCCGTAAGCGCGATACCCGTAAATCAGGCCGAGGCGCGCGTCGGGGAGGTAACCATGCCAGATTTCGTCGGTGCATTCCGGAAGGTCGAACCTAGCAATTTCCCTTCGGCCTGTCGGGTCGAACAGGCAGAGCTCAATACGTTCGGCATGGGCCGAGAACACCGCAAAGTTCGTGCCGAGCCCATCCCATGTGGCGCCGAGCGGGTAGGGCGCGCCGCGATCCAGTTTTGCTGGGAACGATGACATCGACTATTGAGGTTTGACGATCAATCGGGGCGTAAGAAAATCGTAGCGAGCGGCGGCAAGACTAGTTCGAGCGATTGTGCCACGCCGTGTGCCGGAATCGGCGCGGCGGCAACGTCGCCCTCGTTGCCGACATTCGATCCGCCGTAGAACGCAGAATCGCTGTTCAAAATCTCGCGCCAGTTGCCGGCCCGCGGTACGCCGATGCGGTAGCCATGCCGCGGTACTGACGTCATGTTGCAGACGACGAGCACCGGCGCCTCATTTGCCGCAAGTCGGAGAAACGCAAACACCGAATTGGACCGGTCGTCGCCGATGACCCACTCGAATCCGCTCGCCTCGCAGTCGCGCCGATGCAACGAGGGCTCGGAGGCGTAAAGGCGGTTTAGATCGCGCACCAGGCGTTGAACGCCAGCATGCATGGGGTCGTCGATCGAGCGCCAGTCGAGATCGCGATCGTGGTTCCATTCGCGCTCCTGAGCCCACTCGCCGCCCATGAACAGAAGCTTTTTACCGGGATGGCCCCACATCAAGCCGAAATAAGCACGCAGGTTGGCGAACCGCTGCCAGCGGTCGCCGGGCATTTTGCGGATCAACGACCCTTTTCCATAGACCACCTCGTCGTGGGAGAGCGGCAGGATAAAGTTTTCCGTGAATGCATACAGCAAACCGAAGGTCAAGTCGTTGTGATGATATTGACGATGGATCGGCGCTTTCTCCAAGTAAAGAAGGGTGTCGTGCATCCATCCCATATTCCACTTGTACGAAAAACCGAGACCGCCCGCCGAAACCGGTCTGCTGACGCCCGGCCACGCGGTCAACTCCTCGGCGATCATCATCGCGCCCGGGCAACGCTCGGCGACGACCGCATTGAGGTGGCGCAGAAATCCAATCGCTTCCAGGTTCTCGCGGCCACCATAGACGTTCGGAACCCATTCGCCTTCGTGGCGGCTGTAATCGCGATAAAGCATCGAAGCCACCGCATCGACGCGCAATCCGTCAATGTGAAAATGCTCCAGCCAGTAAAGCGCGCTGGCGATCAGAAAGCCTTGAACTTCACGGCGCCCCAAATTGTAGATGAACGTGTTCCAGTCGTGATGGAAACCTTCGCGCGGATCGAGATGCTCGTAGAGGGCGGTTCCATCGAATCGCGCGAGACCATGCGGATCGGTGGGGAAATGCGCCGGCACCCAATCGAGAATAATGCCGATGCCGGCCGAGTGAAGTGCGTCCACGAATCGCAATAGCCCTTGCGGCGTCCCATACCGCGCGCTCGGCGCGAACAGGCTCAGCGGCTGATAACCCCAAGACCCGCCGAACGGGTGCTCAGTGATCGGTAGCAGTTCGACGTGCGTGAAACCCATTTCGACGAGGTAGGGCACGAGCCGTTCGACGGCGAAGTCCCAAAGGGTCGCTTGATAGTTTGGGCTCGGCTTTAGCCACGATCCGATATGGACCTCGTAAATTGAAATCGGTGCGTCTGGCGCATGCCGCCTGCCGCGAGATTGCATCCAGCTTTCATCATGCCAGGTGTGGTCGTCCGGCTGGGCGACAACGGACGCTGTATTTGGCGGCATTTCAGTCCGGCGGGCGACCGGGTCGGCTTTCATTGGCACGCGGCTGCCGCCAGTGCCGACAATGTCGTATTTGTAGCGCGAGCCCGATGCGACCCGCGGCAGAAACAGCTCCCAGATTCCTGCTCCATGGCGCACGCGCATGGGATGCCGCCGGGAGTCCCACGAATTGAAGTCGCCGACGACAGCAACGCGGGCGGCATTTGGCGCCCACACCGCAAATCGCACGCCATTGACGCCGTCGATGGTCAGGCTTTGCGCGCCAAGGCATTTGGCCAACTCGAAATGCCGACCTTCATTGAATAAGAAAAGATCGACGTCCCCGAGCAACAATCCGAACGAGTATGGGTCTTCGGTCTCCTGGATCGCCCGCGGCCAATAGATCCGGAACAGATAAGGTGCTGCGTCCATGACAAGGTTTTCAAACAGGCCGCTCTCGTGCGTCGGCTCGAGCGGCGCCAGTACCGCACCATCCGATCGCCGCAGCACTTCGACTTTGCCGGCGCCAGGCAAGAAAGTACGGATGACGCGCCCTTCCGGACCGTCATGTGGCCCGAGCACTCCAAACGGATTGGGGTGAAGGCCATGAGCCAGCGCGCGGACGGATTCGGCATCCAGCTGCCACGGGTGCCGGAGCTGCGCGTCAGTCATTGCGACCTCCACTCTCCTTCTCGGTTATCCGCGCCGCCAATCGAGCGAGCCCCGCCAGCGGGACGCCGATCCATGTCGGCCGGTTAGCTGCCTCGTAAGCAATCTCGTAGGCGGCTTTTTCGATCAAGAAGAGATCAAGTAGCGCACGCGCGGCAGGGCTGCTGCGCGAACCCGTCGCGTCCCAGTAGGCGCGTAGGAACGCGCTCGAGGCTCGGGTGCGAAATTGTGAGATCAGCTGGTCGCGCTGCGCCTCGTCGACCGGCACGGCCCCGATGCCTCTGCGGTCGATCAGGGTCGCGCCGGCATAGTCGATGGAACGGAGTAACCCGGCGACGTCGCGCAACGGGCTCATTTTGGCCCGGCGTTCGGTGATCGAGGCAGACGGTTCTCCTTCGAAATCGATGATGTGGGCGTCGCCGCTTGCAACCAGCACCTGCCCGAGATGAAAGTCCCCATGGATGCGCGTCATGAGAGTACCCGCGCCGGATTTGGCGAGAGTGCGGACGGCGGCAAGAATGGGTTCGCGCTGATCTAGAATGTTCTGTGCGCGCTCGCGGTCCTGATCGCGCTGCCAAGTTTGGAGATGCGCAATCGCTTCGAATGCCGTTTGAATTCGCTCCTCAGTTTTCCGCGCCCAATCCGCCGCATCGACTGCATCGGCGACTGCCGGCATGAATGCCGCGTCTGAGGTCTCACGCGCAAGAATTGCGTGCATTTCGCCGAGACGCCGGCCGATCGCCACGACCACGGCTTCGCAGTCCGCCAGCAGGTCAGCTTCCGCCCCTTCCGACGGCGCCGCTGGAGCGCGTGCATCGAGTGCGCGGGTCAGGTGATCGAGGATCCATGACCAAGCGTCGCCTTCATTGCGGACAAATCCAAGTGCGACAGCGAGAGTGGACGGAGTGCCATCCGGCGCGACACGAACGACATCGCCCAGAAGCTTGGGGGCATGCATAAAGCCAGCCGCAGTGAGATAGCGGCCCATCTCAGCTTCCGGGTGTTCGCCCGGCGAAATGCGCCGATAAATTTTCAGCATAGCCGCATCGCCGACCGTCAATGAGCTGTTGGATTGCTCCGCGGCGAGCCAGATGACCTCCACGTCGGGGATAGCTTTGAGCCGGAGCTGTCCGAATTCGGTCGGTCGGAAGCGCACGACGCCATCAGTACACGCAAACTCCTTCCCCGCCGCCAGACATTCAACAACGCGGTGCGCAAAGTTCGGCAGCGCAAATGCGTCTGTAAGGAGCCCAACCCGCCGTCCGCGCCGGACCCGCGCCACCGCCAGCAGGTTGGGGAGCGCGGCGGACGGTTCGTCTTCCCATAGGATCGATAAAGGCAGGGACCAACGCGTGGTCGTGCCCCGTGTCTTGACTTCAACTTCGGTGAGCAGAATTTCGTGGGCGTCATCGCCAATATCGATGAGATACGTGATGCGGGTCGACCTGATGCTTTGATCTTTCAATCCGAACCAGCGGCGCTTGGCAATGTATTGCGGCAGCGCTTCGTCTTCGATGAGCTTAGCTGCGGATGTGCAAAGCGCTTTGGCTAGATCGTCGCGAATAACCATTGTCACGAACTCCGGCAGCGGCTCGGGTGCCGGGGTGTGCCATGTCGGCTGATCGCTCGCCGTTGCCAACGCGAACCAATAGAAGCCAAAAGGCGGCAAGGTGAGGAGATAAGTTAGTTCCCCGATCGGCGGAAACGCCGACCCGGCATTGAGCTCCACCGGAACGCGCCCAGCGAACTGCGACAGGTCGAGCTCTACCGCTTGGGGGCTGTGCGCGACGTTGGCGACGCATAACAAAGAGTCGCCGCCGTATTCGCGAAGGTAAGCCAGGACTTTGCGGTTCTTGGGATAGAGCAGCGTCACCGTCCCGCGGCCGAAGGCCGGATGCCGGCTTCGGACCGCGAGCATACGCCGCGTCCAGTTGAGGATCGAATGCGGGTCGCGGCTTTGCGCTTCGACGTTGACTGCCCCATAGCCGTAGAGCGGATCCATGAGGGTCGGTAAAACCATCGCGGCGGGATCGGCGCGTGAGAATCCGCCGTTGCGGTCAGGCGACCACTGCATCGGCGTGCGTACGCCATTACGGTCGCCAAGGTGGATATTGTCCCCCATGCCGATTTCGTCGCCGTAATAAATCACCGGCGTGCCCGGCATCGACAGCAGAAGGCTGTTCATTAATTCGACGCGGCGACGATCGCGTTCGAGCAGGGGCGCCAACCGCCGCCGAATCCCAAGGTTGATGCGCGCCCGCCGGTCAGCGGCGTAGGTCTGCCACAGATAGTCGCGTTCGCTGTCGGTCACCATTTCGAGCGTCAGCTCGTCGTGATTGCGCAAAAATACCGCCCATTGGCACGTATCGGGGATCGGTGGCGTCTGCCGCATGATGTCGCTGATCGGAAAACGATCTTCGCGCGCGATCGCCATATACATGCGCGGCATCAGTGGGAAGTGGAACGCCATGTGGCATTCGTCGCCCTCGCCAAAATAATCCTTTACGTCTTCCGGCCATTGATTGACCTCAGCGAGCAGCATGCGGTCGGGAAAGGTGGCGTCGAGCTCGGCACGAAATCGCTTTAGAAGCTGGTGCGTCTCCGGCAGGTTTTCGTTGCTGGTGCCCTCGCGCTCGACCAGGTAAGGCACGGCATCGAGCCGAAGGCCGTCGACTCCGATCTGCAGCCAAAATCGCATCACGCTCAACACCGACCGGAGAACCTGCGGGTTGTCGAAATTCAAATCGGGTTGGTGCGAGTAGAAGCGATGCCAGTAGTAGCCGCCAGCAACCGGATCCCACGTCCAATTGGAGCGTTCCGTGTCGATGAAGATGATGCGCGTGCCGGCATATTTTTGATCGTTATCCGACCACACATAGAAATTGCGCAACGGCGATCCAGGCTTGGCGTAGCGGGCGCGCTGAAACCACGGATGTTGGTCCGACGTATGATTGATCACGAGCTCGGTAATGACGCGGATGCCGCGGGCATGGGCCGCACGCACGAACTGACGGAAGTCGGCAAGCGTGCCGTAATCCGGGTGGACGTCGCGATAGGCGCTGATGTCGTAGCCGTCGTCCAACCGCGGCGACGGATAGAACGGCAGAAGCCAGATGGCATTGATGCCGAGTCCGGCGATGTAATCGAGCTTTGAGATCAAGCCCGGGAAATCGCCGATGCCATCATCGTTGCTGTCAAAAAAAGATTTTACGTGCAGCTGATAGATGATCGCATCCTTGTACCAGAGCCGGTCCGCCGTGGCGGCCGCGGCGGATTTGGCTTGCGCATCCACTGTCAGTCTCCCGAATGCGGTGTGATGCTCCAAATGGCAAAAGGAAGGTCGGTGGGGTCGAGACGGATGCGCTGCAGCTTGCCGTGCCACGCGGACGTGACATCGCGCATCAAATCCTGGACGGTCACCGAGGCGATGTCAGGCAGATTCCATTCCCACAGCGGTACCTCGATGGTCGCCTCCTGGGCGTGAAACGGATCGAGGCTCACCGCAACCAAAATCACGTCGCCGCGGGCGGGTAGTGGCTTGCCGTAAAGTATGATCTGGTCGTTATGGGCGGTGTAGAAGCGCAAGCCTAGATGGGTTTGTAGCGCCGGATGGCTTTTACGGATGCGATTGAGTTTGGATATCTCGGAAACGATGTTGCCCGGCGCGTCGTAGTCGCGCACCCGGATTTCGTATTTTTCCGAATCCAGATATTCTTCCCGGCCAGGCAAAGCGGCCGCCTCGCAAATCTCAAATCCCGAATACATGCCCCACAGACCGGAGAGCGTCGCCGCCAGTGCCGCGCGAATTAGGAATCCAGGCCGGCCCGACGTCTGCAAAAAATGCGGATTGATGTCGGGCGTGTTCACGAAAAGGTGCGGACGGAAATAATCCTTCACCTCGGTGGCGGTCAGCTCGACGAAATAATCGGTTATTTCCTGCTTTGCGTTGCGCCAGGTGAAATAAGTGTAGGACTGCGAAAAGCCGACCTTTGCCAGGCGGTACATCATCTTCGGGCGTGTGAAGGCTTCCGACAGGAAAATCACGTCGGCATGGCGCGCACGCACTTCAGCGATCAGCCATTCCCAGAAAGGGAGCGGCTTAGTGTGCGGATTGTCGACGCGAAAGATGCGAACGCCTTCGCCGGCCCAATAGAGGACCGTGTCACGCAACGCGAACCAAAGGTTGGGGATAGCGTCTGCTGCATAAAATTCGACGTTGACGATGTCCTCGTACTTCTTCGGAGGGTTTTCGGCATAGCGTACCGAACCGTCAGGGCGCCAGTTGAACCACCTAGGATGGTCATTGAGCCACGGATGATCCGGCGAGCACTGGATCGCGAAATCAAGCGCGAGCTCCAGGCCGCTCATGGCGGCTGCTTCGCGCAGCCGCCGAAAATCGCTGATCGTACCGAGTTTACGATGGATCGTGTCGTGGCCGCCTTCGCTGCTTCCGATGGCGTATGGACTCCCGACATCGGTCGGCTCGCTGCGCAAGTTGTTGTTCTTACCCTTGCGATTTGTCAGTCCGATCGGGTGAATTGGCGTGAGATAAAGAACGTCAAAGCCCATATCACGAATGTGCGGGAGGAGGCGGATCACGCCGTCGAAAGTGCCGTGACGGGCGGCCGTGTCGGTTGCCGACCGTGGAAACAGCTCGTACCAGGCGCCGAACGCCGCCTGCGGGCGTTCGACGTCGAGCAAAAGCGGGGGCTGCTGGCGAAAGCGAAAGTGGTGCTCCTCGGCTTCGCGAATAACGTCGCGCAAACCGAAACTGACAAGAATATCGACGCTCGTTTCGACGGAAGCATCGCGAAGCCAATTGAGGGCCGAGGCAATGACTTTACTAGCGGCGCTCTGCGCCCGGTCTTTCGCGCTTTCGAGAATTGCCCGGCCTTCGGCGATTTCGAGGCTGAGATCGGCGCCTGCCGATCGCTTCAGGTCGAGGTCGCGGCAAAACGTGCCGTACCTGTCCCACCAGGCTTCAATCGTGAACGCATAACGGCCAATGCGGTCCGGAACGATCGCCGCCTGCCAGCGATCATTGCCGAGAGGCCGCATCGGCACACGCTGCCAATCGTCTTCGTCCGCGGCACGCCACAGCAGTTCGGCCGCGAGCAACTCGTGTCCGTCGGTGAAAATGTCGGCCTCGATCGGCACAGCCTCACCAATGACTCGTTTTGCGGCAAAACGCCCGCCGTCGACTGCCGGAGTGACGTGCTCGATCACAATGCGAGGCCACAGTTGGTTCGGAGGGATCTCGGTTTGGCGTAGTTCCATTTGGCCTGCACGTCGCGCCTGAATAACGCGGATTTCGCCAGGATCTAGCGTATCGGTCGCGTCGCGCGCGCAATATATGACCTCATGCGGGACGAGACCGGCCCCAGCCGCGGGCGGAAGCGGGTGGAGCGAAATAGGCAGGACATGCGTGTGCTGCAGATCCGGGTTGATCGTCACGACGATCGCGTTACGCGCTCGTCGGACATCAATGGTGTCGGAGCGTAGGAGCACTGTGATTGGTTGTGCAGGATCGGTGAGTCTACGCATTTCACCGCCTACGCCCAACTTGGCTAAGCGATCTGCTAGCGTGTTTGCTTCATGGATGTCGGTAGCAAGCGCGCTAGTACACCCCGATTTCGGCGCCGCGAAGATCGTCAGGCACACCGCCGCGCCGGTCCATATCGCGATCCGCCGCGAATTCGAATCCCATCGGAACGAGCAGTCCGTTACCGGTCGCAGCGGCGCGCAGCAACATGTGCCGATAACTTGGTTGCCGCTCCGTAGCGCCTTCCAGCCGCCGCGCCAGTCGCGGACCAAAGGGGGCCTCGGGACTGCCGACGACCGAGCCGATCCCGCGCAAGAGCTCATGCTCTTCGACGAACCAGCCGGCGCGGCCATCCCACCACGCAGCAGAAGAAAAGGCTGCGTCGAAGCCGGCGCTGCGCAGGTCGGCGATATGCGACCAATTCACCCCGGGCGTCCACGCGAGAAATCGGCAGTCGGGAAACGTTTGGCGGAGGGCAGATATGACGTACCGCCAGATGTGCGGCGGCACTAGGTGCGGGCCTTCGCAGCCGAAACCGCTAGCGCCAGCGAGTGCTAAGCGAGTGAGACGTTCGATCCACCAGCCGGCAAGTTCCTTCGCCACGGGTGGATCATCGAAGCGCGCGTAGGAAGCGCCGCCGTCGCGGAGCGAGGCGCGTGGGTCGATCCGCTGGTCGGATGGGGTGATCGGGTGAAACCATTCGGGCACCGATGTGGCAAGTTTTGCGTCGGTCGCGACCCGACCGAGCACGACGTCGACAAACAATCTGAGATCGTGCTGCTTGCAGGCTTCGGCAAACTCGCGCACCGCATCGTCAGTGTTCAGCGTGCTGCCAATCGCTGAATGGGCGTGCTCGTGATCCGCGGTGAGGAAAAGATCATTGTTCTCGCCCGGAGCGAAAACGGGAGCGCTAAGGACGGTGTCGAAGCCCATCTTCCGGATGCGCCGCAGATGCAGCGGCCACGAGCTCAGAGGACCAGCCAGGAGGGGATGGAAGTAATAGATCTTGGGGGCAAAGTGCTCGCGCGGTGCTTGCATCAACGCATTCGAACGGCTCTCTGCAGGCGCCATCGTAATGCCGCCCCGCTTACAAGTAGGAGTGCAGTCCTCTTTGACCAAGCCGGTTTGGCGAGAAAAGTTCCCGAAGTGGATATTTTCCTTTTTTGTGGCATGCGGAGTTCAGGACAAGTCGTTGTCGTCTCGGCTCGGCTTTCTCCGCGGCCACTACAACTTTCACGCAGGCCGTCAAGATGACCATTGTCTCAGTTCGAATTTTTTGGAGCGGAATTGGGTTTGCCTTCGATTTGATGCCTTCAAGGGGCAGTGTGAGAAATTTGAAGCAACGGTACGTCAGTAGGCATGCGGTTTTGCGATCAGGGTGTTGTCGGCGGCCGATTAATTACATCACTTGCCGATCTCTAGACCCAGATCAATGGATCGTGTCGGGCAAAATCTCTCGGATTTTCCTTGGCCAGCCCGCAAAAAAAATGAACGAGAAGCCATAAGTTCATTCTTTCCACGCGACTTCTACTTAAAGCTCACGTCGAGCGATGGTGTAAGCGGGTGAGGGAGGTTCGGTCGGCACGGGCCTGAAAAAGTCGATGACCCTTTTATTATCGAAGAATATCTCCGTGAATTGTGGGAGCGAACCGGGACGCTTCGTCCTGAACGAGCAGGTCGGCCGGCGCCAACTTCGACATCCAGTCTCCATCAAACCACGTCTCCATCAAAAGCAAAGCGGCTTGAAAAAAGAACATCCCTAGGCACGCGCGCACGCATGCCTGGGCGCAGAGATAAAGAGAGACGGCATCGGCCCATTTCACCGGAAGGGCCCGCAATGCTCGCCCCGGCCCCTGCCGGTTTTTCTCCGGTTCCGGGGCCGACCTGCAGGTCTTAGGCGAGCATCGCTAACGTACCGGCGAACTCGACGACTAGGCCCAACACGGCAATGAAGATTTGAGCTTTAATCATGCGTCCCCCGACACGTTCCTTCAACGCAGGGGGGCCGGTGTTAGTTCCAGTGTGTCTGCTTTTTTCCACTGGATTAGGCATCGGACGTGCTGCTTCGCAAGCAGGATGACCACGGCAGCTTGAGGTTTTCAAATCGGTGCCGAACGACCTGGCGCAGCAAGTGGGTGGGGTAAAAAAACCGCCCGGCGCCGAGCAGCAAAAGGACCAGTGAGGGCATCGGTATCTCGCTCACACCTATCGCCGATATGAGCCAGGCCGGCGGCGATGAGGCAACATCCCTCTAAAACCGCCCCCGTCATCTGCACCCCGTTTTGGAATTAATCGAACCGCCGCACACTACCCACGGCAGTCCTGTTGTCGGCTAACAGCCGACGCTCCTTTTTGCGTCTTCCGCCTGGACGCGGGGGGTTGCTTTTTGCGGGCCGGAGCCTCCGCCGGTTGAGCCGCCGAAGTATTGAGAATTTCCGTCTCGGCCCGTAGCCAGTTCGCGTCGGCATTCCCGCCGTTTGCAGCCCAGATGTGATAAGCGCGCTCACGAATACGAAGCATCAAAATCTGATCCATGGGATCACCTGCGTTGGTTTGTCGAGCTCATATGAAAAGCCTCTATGGTTAACAAAAACTTAAAACGCCCGGTGGGGCCAGCTGTTCGCCGGCTAGCGCCCGATCTTCCCGCCGCCACTCTTGCTGCGCGCGGCCTGCGGGCTTCAGCACTACTAACTAACGCTATGGAATCACGCTCAATCCTTCGTCAATGAGACGCCCGCTGCACAGATCAAGCCCGATTTCTTTGGAGGATACGTCCCGCCAACCTCGCGAGGCCTGCCAGCGGCACGCCGATCCAGCTCGGCCGGTTGGCGGCCTCGTAGGCAATCTCGTAGGCCGCTTTTTCGATCAAAAAGAGGTCAAGGAGCGCGCGGCCGGCAGCATTAGCGCGCATGCGCGTGGCGTCCCTATAAGCGCGGAGGAATGCTGTCGAAACCCGCGTGCGGAACTGAGAGACAAGCTGGTCCCGCCGTCCTTCGTCCATCGGCATGGCGCCCACGCCTTTCCGGTCACTCAACGTTGCGCCGACATAGTCGATCGATCGAAGAAGACCAGCGACGTCACGGAGTGGACTGGTCTTTGCGCGCCGTTCCGCAATCGGTGCGGCCGGCTCACCTTCGAAATCGATGATGTAGGCGTCGCCGTCGGCAACCAGAACTTGGCCAAGATGAAAATCCCCATGCACACGAGTCATGATCGTGCCCACGCCGAAACTCGCGAGCATGCGGACGGCATCGAGAATGCTGTTGAGCTGACCTTGAAGCATTTCGGCGCGGTCGCGATCCTGCTCGCGCTCCCAAGTTTGCAGCCTTGCGATACCCTCAAAAGCCAGGTGGATGCGCTCTTCCGTCTTCCGCGCCCAATTTTCGGCATCGTCGCCGTCCGCAACTTTGGGTGCGAAGGCGGGGTCGGAACTTTCTTGCACCAATATGGCGTGCATTTCGCCAAGGCGCCGGCCGATCGCCGCCACCACCGCCTCGCAATCTGACAGCAGGTCGGATTCCGAAGCCTCGGAAGGTACCGCGGGCGTGTGAGCATCAATGGTGCGGGTCAGGTGGTCCGAGATCCAGGACCACGCGTTGCCTTCGTTGCGGACAAAGCCAAAGACGATGGCAAGTGTGAAAGGTGTCCCATCCGGGGCAATTCGTACGACGTCACCCAAGAGCTCCGGTGCATGCGTGAAGCCTTGCGCCGTGAGATGCCGGCCCATCTCGGTTTCTGGATGTACTCCACCGGAAATGCGACGAAAAACTTTCAACATGGCCTTATCGCCCACCGTCAGCGAACTATTGGATAGCTCGGCGGCAAGCCAATTGATTTCCGCGTCCGGAACGGTCTGGAGCTTTTCGAGACCGCGTTGGGTCGGCCGGAAACGCACTATGCCATCGGCGCACCGGAACTCTTGAGCAGCGATCATGGCGGTAACAAATCGTTGCGCGAATGACGGGAGAGCAAAAGCATCGGTAAGTAGGCCCAGCCGCCGGCCGCGACGCACGCGCGCCAGCGCCAGCCGGCTCGGCAGCGAGGCTGAGGCCTCGTCCTCCCAAAGGACGGCCAAAGGTAGGAGCCATCGCGTCGTTCTGCTGGCGGTTTTGACTTCAATCTCGGTGAGGAGAACTTCCCGCGCATCATCGCCGATATCGACGAGGCAGGAGATGCCAATCGATTTGATTGTTTGATCCTTGGGGCCAAACCAGCGACGCTTGGCAACGTATTGCGGCAGCACCTCCTCTTCGACAAGTTTGGCCGTAGAAGCGAGCGCCTTGGCCAAGCCGTCCCGAATAACGATGGTGACGAATTCCGGCAGCGGCTCAGGCGCAGGCGTGTGCCAAGACGGATAATCGCTTGTCGTCGCCAAGGCGAACCAGTAGAAGCCGTATGGCGGTAACGTGAGGAGATAATTTAGTTCGCCAATGGGAGGGAACAAAGATCCGGCGCTGAGCTCCACGGGAACACGGCCGGCGAATTCTGACAAGTCAAGCTCCACCGCTTGCGGACTGCGCGCTAGATTGGCAACGCATAACAGCGCGTCGCCGTCTAACTCCCGCAGATAAGCCAGCACCTTGCGGTTCTTAGGGTAGAGCAATTTCAGTGTGCCGCGGCCGAACGCGGGTTGGCGACCTCGTACCGCGAGCATGCGCCGGGTCCAGTTGAGCATCGAATGGGGATCACGGCTTTGCGCTTCCACGTTCACGGCGTCGTGACCGTAGAGCGGATTCATGATGGCCGGTAGCACCAACGCGGTCGGATCGGCGCGGGAAAATCCGCCGTTGCGATCCGGTGACCATTGCATCGGCGTGCGCACACCGTTGCGGTCGCCCAGATGGATGTTGTCGCCCATGGCGATTTCGTCGCCGTAATAGATGACTGGCGTGCCGGGCATCGACAACAAAAGGCTGTTCATCAGTTCGACCCGGCGCCGGTCGCCCTCGAGTAAGGGCGCCAGCCGTCGGCGTATGCCAAGGTTGAGGCGTGCGCGACGGTCGGCAGCGTAGGTCTGCCACAAATAATCGCGCTCGCTGTCGGTTACCGTCTCCAGCGTCAATTCGTCGTGGTTGCGCAGAAAGACAGCCCACTGGCAGGTTTCCGGGATTGGCGGCGTCTGCCGCATGATGTCGCTGATCGGAAAACGATCTTCGCGCGCAATGGCCATATACATGCGCGGCATCAGCGGAAAGTGAAATGCCATGTGGCATTCGTCGCCTTCGCCGAAATATTCCTTGACGTCTTCAGGCCACTGATTGACCTCGGCGAGCAACACGCGGTCGGGAAAGTTGGCGTCGAGCTCGGCTCGGAAGCGCTTAAGGATTTCGTGCGTTTCCGGAAGGTTCTCGTTGCTGGTGCCTTCCCGTTCGACGAGGTAAGGCACTGAACCAAGTCGGAAACCGTCAACACCAAGCTGTAACCAAAAGCGCATCACAGCCAGGACGGCTTTGAGCACCTGCGGGTTATCGAAATTCAAATCGGGCTGATGCGAGTAGAAACGGTGCCAATAGTAGGCGCCGGCAACCGCGTCCCATGTCCAATTTGAACGCTCGGTATCGACGAAGATGACGCGCGTGCCCGCGAATCGCTGATCACTGTCAGCCCAGACATAGAAATTGCGCCAAGAAGATCCCGGCTTTGCCCTACGGGCGCGCTGAAACCACGGGTGCTGATCCGACGTGTGATTGACCACAAGGTCGGTTATGACGCGGATTTTGCGAGCGTGCGCGGCGCGGACCAACTGGCGGAAGTCGGAGAGCGTGCCGTAGTCGGGGTGAACGGTTCGATAGGCGCTGATGTCGTAGCCATCGTCCAGTCGTGGCGAAGGATAAAACGGCAAAAGCCAAATCGCGTTAACCCCAAGATCGGCAATGTAATCAAGCTTGGAGATTAATCCTGGAAAGTCGCCGACGCCGTCGTCGTTGCTGTCGAAAAACGACTTCACGTGCAGCTGATAGATGATCGCGTCCTTGTGCCAAAGCCTATCAGTGTCGCCGAGCTGTTCGGTTTTTGCATCCACGATCAGTCTCCGGGACCGCGGGACGCGCCCGAATGGCGCGTATCAACGCGTCGGAACTACTCGCTGCAGGCATAATGGCACTGGGGAGAGTGCACGTCCCTACCTTTACAAACGTCAAGCCGATCTGAAGTTCCATCTCCGCGGTAAGTACGCGCTCGAGCGCCGGTTGGCACGCGTTGGTGTTTCCGTGCAGTCCTCTCGCTCATTTTTCCGATTGCCAGGGAGAAGTATCGACGTGCTTCACGGTTGTGTGATTCACGCTCGAAATCGATCGCAACAGCATCGCTCGCCGGAAATGTCTGTTCGAGCGCTTCGTCGAGTAGCCCATCATGATGGGCTGCTCGCGCGTGAAGACGCTCTACGCAGTTTGTTTTCGATAGGCATGACTTGCAAGACCTTCTTCAGCTGCTTCTAAAGTATATATGCCTGACTGGACGAAATGGCGCCGCTCGCGCTCGCTCGGCCCATAGTCCCTAGGGCTGATAGTCTTCGTGGCACGTTCCGTGGGAACGAGCGTGCCGCTTATGCGCGCGACGGGCCATTTGACGCTAGCTGGCGCACATTCAGGGTGGTTGCCGGGGAGTTGCCGCACGACAGGGGGCCGAGAGTCATGAGCGAAGGCGATGGCATCTCGCATACGGCGCCGACAGACTTCCGCGCGCGGCATTTGGTTGCCCTCGAACGAAACGAGGCCCGGCATATGATGATGCTTGGGCGTGCTAAGCGGTGCCGACACCGAGCTCGCGCGTGTTCAGTCCTGGACACTTGGTGGTTCAGGCGAGTGCGCGATCCTGAGACCGAATAGACTTTTAATTCTTGGTGATCTCAACGCTCGGCACGTGTTAAACGCCGCCGGATTTCGTCATATGCGGACCCGGTCCACCTATAATGGAAGCGTGCTTTCGCACTTTGCGTCCGCTAAGTTTCAGCACGCACCAGTCGCTTCTTGAGCAAAAACCGGTACTTAGCCTCATCGTTTTGGAACGAACAGGCGGGCCGTCTGTTATATTTACAACGTTCGTTAGCGCCCGCCGTTCAGGGCACTTTGGAACGCCGGGAGGGCCGGTGTCGGACGCGGACAAAACTTACGGATTTGGGGAAGCTAATCGTCTTCAGCTTCTCATCGACAGCGTGGTCGATTATGCGATCTACATGCTCGACCTGGAAGGCCGCGTAGTCAGTTGGAATTCTGGGGGTGTGCGTCTGAAAGGCTATACGGCCGACGAAATCATTGGTGAGCGGTTTAGCCGTTTCTACACTCCCGAAGATCAGCAAGCAGGACTTCCCGAAAAAGCGCTGCGCATTGCCGGGGAGACCGGTCGCTTCCACGCTGAAGGATGGCGGGTTCGAAAAGACGGCACGTGCTTCTGGGCGATGGTGGTGATTGATGCCGTTCGCGACGAGCGGGGCGAACTTCTCGGCTTTGCCAAAGTCACCCGCGACATCACCGAGCGGCACCTTGCGCAGCAGACGCTACTTGAAAGCGAGCGCCGTTACCGCCGTCTCGTTGAAGCTGTCGTGGATTACGCGATCTTCCAGCTCGATACGGATGGGCGCATCGCGACGTGGAACAGCGGAGCACAACGGATCAAGGGGTACGGGCAATCGGAGATCATCGGCCAACATTTTAGCGCGTTCTACACGGAAGAAGACCGGAAGGCTGGGGTGCCGCAGCTGGCGCTTGAAACGGCAAGCAAGGTGGGCAAATTCGAAGCCGAGGGATGGCGCGTTCGCAAGGACGGCTCGAAGTTTTGGGCCGCTGTCGTCATTGACGCTATCCGCGATGAGGCGGGAAAGCTAATCGGCTTTGCCAAAGTTACACGCGACATCACCGAACGACACGAGACGCAGCGCAAGCTGAAGGCCGCGCAGGAACAGCTCGCCGTTTCGCAGAAAATGGAGGCGGTTGGCCAACTGAGCGGTGGTATCGCGCACGACTTCAACAACCTGCTCATGATTGTGATCGGAAATCTGGAAACCGCCCAGCATCAGGCGATGAAGCCGCCGCTTAACACCCGCCTGACCCGTGCCCTGAGCAACGCCATGCGCGGCGCCCAACGGGCGGCTGCGCTGACCGGCCGGTTGCTCGCCTTTTCCCGGCGGCAGGCGCTTGATCCGAAGCCGATGGACGTCAATAAATTCTTGAGCGGCGCTAGTGATTTTCTACAGCGCTCGCTCGGCGAGAAAATCCAAATCGAGACGGTGGGGGCGGCCGGTCTTTGGAATGTGGAAGTCGATCACAACCAGCTGGAATCCGCGTTGGTCAACCTTGCCATCAATGCGCGCGACGCCATGCCGAACGGCGGAAAATTGACCATCGAGGGAGCTAATGTATTCGTCGATGAGAACTACATCCAGCAGAACCCCGAACTGAAACCGGGCCAGTATGTTGCTATTTGTGTCTCGGACACCGGCGCGGGGATGCCTGCCGACGTGCTAAATCGCGCATTCGAACCCTTTTTCACGACCAAAGAGCTTGGCCAGGGAACAGGCTTGGGTCTGAGTCAAGTCTACGGCTTTGTAAAGCAATCAGGCGGCCACATCAAAATCTACAGCGAGGTTGATCAGGGCACGACCGTGAAAATTTATCTGCCCCGGCTGCGCGGAGCGGCGGCTAACGAGGACGCTGAACTAAAGGAGGCCCCACTCGGCGCGGAGAAAAGTGAGACGATTTTGGTAGTCGAAGACGATTCTGACGTACGGGCCTATCTGGGGGATGTCTTGCGCGGTCTTGACTACCGGGTCCTTGCGGCGCCGCATGCGGAAGCGGCGCTCGAAATCCTCCGGCAAAACAATGGAACAATCGACCTATTGCTCACCGACATCATCATGCCCGGCTGGAACGGCCGCGATTTGGCGAAGGAAGCGGAGCGTCTACGGCCAGGAATGCAGGTACTCTTCATGACCGGCTATTCCCGAAATGCTGTGGTCCATCAGGGACGATTGGATGAGGGTGTGGACCTTTTACAAAAACCCGTATCGCAGGCACTGCTGGCGAGCTGTGTTCGTGCCGCGCTCGATCGCAAGCCGCGATAGCAACGCTAAGCTCCACTCCCCAGGCCGCCCGAACGGCGCGAAGGCGGCAACATATTGGAGATAAAAATGAAAGCAACTTGGCAACCGCACGAGAAGCACGGCAAGCTCACAAAACGGAGCGACCTGCCTGATAGCGTCTTCGCTTTTCCTAAGCAACGAAAGGAGCCGCTTACGGACGCAAACCACGTCAGAGACGCCATTGCGCGTTTTGATCAAACAATCGACGTTTCAGACGAAGATCGCGAGCTAGCCTTTGCCAACATTAGGAAGGCCGCGAATTATTATGGCATCGACATGACGGAGACGGATTGGACCCAATTGGGCAGAAGTCCCCATACCGGCCGGACGGCGAAGGACCGTAAAAAATCTGCGCGTAAGGCTGCGGCTACGCGTAAGCAACGTCAGCGCGCGGAGCGGTAAACGGCAGGCGCCACAGTGTCTACGCCGTGCTTTCTCTCTCGGATTTCAGGCTGGCGCGATCGCGGTCTTTATCCGTTGGCGCGGGGCTGCCGACGCCGCGCCGGATCAGGCCCGAGCGTGCGGCCACGGCGCCGCCAATTCCTGTTTGGCGTTATCGGCTGGTGCCCGGCGCGGCCGAGCTATCGGGTCGGCTTCGCCGACGGCGGGCTGGCAACACCGCGGTGAGGGTGTCTACGCCGTGCTTTCTCTCTCGGATTTCAGGCTGGCGCGATCGCGGTCTTTATCCGTTGGCGCGGGGCTGCCGACGCCGCGCCGGATCAGGCCCGAGCGTGCGGCCACGGCGCCGCCAATTCCTGTTTGGCGTTATCGGCTGGTGCCCGGCGCGGCCGAGCTTCTGTTTGGGACTTGGAGATCGGCGGTGGCCGAGCTCTTCGCCAACCGCCGCTCGCAGCAGCTGGCCGCGGGGCAGCCTTCGGATGTACGCGCACTCTGTTGGATTTTGGAATCGGCCGAGCGCGACCGCTCCTTCAATCTCCTCGGAAAAGGTGGCCGCGTTACCCATTTGCGCGCCGTTTCCTCGCGCGCGCGAGGGCGGCGCCTCGGTCAGCGGTTTCGATCCGGCGGCGCCGGCGCGCAGCTATGGGGGACTGTTCGGCGCGAGCCGATCGAAACCGCTGACCGACGGTTAGCTGTGGCGTGTGTGCGCTCTGGCATTTCAGGCTGGGTGATCGGGCTCTTGATCCGTGCGCGTGCGGTCGCCGAACGGCGCGCGGCCAATGAAGGAAAACAAGGCGACTGCTAATCAATCGCCCTGTCTCAAGCTTTACGAAGAGTCCAATTCCAAAAGAACGTCTAAGCGTCAGCAATTGGATTGTGCAAAAACTCTATGATGATGCAGTCAAGGAAACCGTCGAACTCTGATTTCTGGCGGTTTTTCAACATGTAGTTGATCCAGCCCGCGTTCGCACCGTCGCGGACAAGAATGCGGCCGCTACTCCACTCGACCTTAGCCCAGCAGTCGCGGATTAGCCTTTCAAGGGCAACAGCATCGAAGTGCGAGGGCAATTCAATTGCGCAATGAATATGCCATCGACCGGACGTACCACGCTCCCATGAACGCAACGCGCGGGCGTGGACCTCGCCTCTTTCAAGTACCGGTAATACACGAAGACGTTTGCCGTACCGACGAAATGCAGCTCCGTACACTGCTCTGTTGAGTAGGCTCGTGAAGTGCCGAAAGGCTTGTCGGCACCGATAGTCATCGATCTTTACACAAGCACCGCTGTCGGACTGGCGAGTTTGCTTCAGGGTTAGGGTGACGTCGCAAAAGGCACCCCAGCTGCTCGTATCAAAGAAGTGCGACTTGGCGGAGGCAAACGGATCGGACCTAACAGCCACATTGTTGTGAAATGCCCGGTCATACGTCGGAGCGAGCGGTCCTCCCTGGAAAGGGAAGCTCCTGGTGATCGTGCTAGCGGAGAGATGGGTCAACGGCCTGGTTCTGCCCGCTGTGTCGAGAGGAACTTTCGGTCGCGCGCTTTCCTGGCGATGGTGCCATTACAGAAGGGCGTGTTCTCATAAACCGGTTTGGTCGAAGGTCGCTTGCAATGTCTGCTATTCCACGCTTTGCGGACTCAACTCGGACCTCGCCTGAGGTCCGAGAAGGGCCCTGGGAGACATCGCGACTACGGCAACGGCCCGCTGCAGCTAAGTGCCACCCCGGGGGTGCCCCACGCGACATTTGCGCTATTTTTAGCCGCAATTGCTATCAATGCCAGGACGACGTGCACGCACTATGAAACAAGCGTTCCTAGCTCGCTGTCCTAGATTTGTCCTTACGTTTCCAGCCGTCGAGAATTAGTCGCGCCGCACATTTCGCTTCACGCGCCGCATTGCGATTTCCTTCGCCCGCTGAGACGATGGATCCCTTCATCAACATGTGCCAGACCTGCGAAAATTTTTCTGGCTCTTGCAGATTTGCCTCTTCGGCGAAACGACGGACGATGGCGCGGATTTTGGCAAGATGAACCGCGGCAGCTTGGCGGACCGGGCTACCAGGTTTTGTCTCCAGCAGCACGTTGATAAAAGAGCAGCCTTCAAAGGACTTTTTGCGAAACCAGCCGTCGAACACGTCAAAAATCGCCAGCAATCGAGCTTCTGGACTTCTCGTACGCCGGTTGACCTCGGACTCCAGCCAATCGCGCGTCCATACGGCCTCCCTTCGATCCAGGAACGCAATCGCCAGCTCAACTTTGTTGTTGAAATTGCTGTAAAGGCTGGCCTTTGCGCAACCTGACTTGGCAAGGATCGTATCGATGCCAACTTGGTTGACGCCATTTTTGGAGAAAAGGTCATAGGCCGCGTCGATCAAACGTTCGCGAGGCTTGGCACTGATATCGGCTTTTCTGATTCTCAAACTGTGTTCCCGATGACAAGGGACCTAACCGACTAGTCCCCTTAATTATCTTCCGGTCCTTCGTACCATTCGCGGCATGAAAAACGCAAACGGAGGCCACCGCCTTAATCCGGAGTCGATTACCGGATTTTACTTGACCGGCCACACGTTTGGCAGTCCGATATAGACAGACGGGTCTGTCTCGTCTAGCCCGCCTCGCATCACCGTGGAGCGGGAAACAAACGACGAAAATCGGGAGGAATTCATGGACTACAATCCAAGGACCGCCACGGGTATCCCCACGGAGCCAGTCGGTTCGATCCCGCGGCCATTAAAGCTGCAGCAGGCCTACGCGGACTACGACGCAAAGAAAATTTCGAAGGGGCAGTTGGAGGAGGAGCAAAATGCAGCGGTCGTCGATACCCTCAAACGCTTCGAAGCCACCGGCTCGCCAATTATCACCGATGGTGAGCAGCGGGTCTCAAGCTTTGCTACCTATCCCATTGCCGACACACTCGCCGGCTCCGGGCTGGCACCACACCTTGCACCCGGAGGGCAATATTTTGCCATCTTTGCCGACGGGCACAATCGGCAGCTACCCAAGGTCACCGGCGGACCGTTCCATTATAACTTCTATGCCGGCGAGCTGGTGAAAAAGGCCGTCAAAATGACCAACAGGCCGCTTCATCAGGCGGTGATTGCGCCGTCCATGATGTATCTCTTGTATCCACTCGAGGGCGATCTGCCGGGCTATTCACGCAAGCAGTTTGAAAACGATATCGTCAATGAATGTGAGAAAGATGTCCGCTCGTGCTTCGATGCCGGCGCCGCGCACGTCGTCATGGATTTCACCGAAGGGCGCCTAGCACCCCGCAACGATCCACGCAATCCTTGGACCACGCGCAACCTCTTGCCGTACTTTATAGAGCTCGACAATCGCGTCTTCGATCGTTTCTCGGCCGAGGAACGCGAGAAAATCGGCGTTCACGTCTGTCCTGGCGGAGACGTCGATTCAGTCCACAGCGCCGATGTCCCGTATGAAGAGCTGCTGAAGCATCTGTTTAAGCTCAATGCCGGCTATTTCCAGCTACAGATGGCCAGCGAGCGTGATCGGGAATTTGCCTACAAGCTGGTCGGCAAGTACCTGCGGGATGACGCCAAAGGGGTCGCGCAAATGGCGTACATCGGCTGCATCGTCACCCAGAGTCCGCGAGCTGAATCGGTGCAGGAAGTTTGCGATCAGTTGGTGGCTGCTGCCAAGTATATCGACAAACAGCGCATAGGCTCCACAGACGATTGCGGCTTCTCCCCCTTTAGCATCGACAAGAAGCCCAATCACGGCAGCCCCGACTATGCGCGCGATATCGCTTTCCAAAAGATAGCAAACCGTGTTGCAGGAACGAAAATGGCAGCCGAAAAGCTTGGCGTACATTAGGGCGACAAGGCCGGGTGCCGCATGAAAATCGCGTCGATCACGCGATTCAACGAGAAAGCAAGAGCTATAACTTGCACTCTTAAGCGCTGCCACTCCTCCCCGCCAGCGGCGTAACTAGCCGGCGGCGATTCGGCGCACCTGCCGGAAATAGTTCGCCGTCGGTCGGCCCGAAGTTTGGCGAGCGTGGCGGTGGCTCGCAGTTCCCAGAACTTCGCCTCCTGCTGCTGTGCGAGAGCGATGGCCTCTTTGAGGCACTGTTCTCTCAGTCGCGCGTTGTTTTGGTTGGATGAGCAACATCTCAGCCGTGAAGCGAAGCAACTCTGGTTCGTACCACCGCTCCCACGTGGTCGATGCAGCGAATGGGTCACCTAAATCCTTAGCGACATAACGCGGTCGAACCTTGGTGATCCGCGGCGCTAGCTTGTTCGCCGGCCCATTGCTCGTTCTATTGTGACTGCGTCTTGTGGACTATATCGTGCTTTCTCTCTTAAATGTCAGGCCGGCGAGATCGGAGTTTTTATCCGCTGGGGCGTGGGCGCTTTTTCTTCGATCTCGGCAAGGAGCGAAACGATCCGCCGGCTAACCCTGCGCTGTGCCGCTCGCATGGCCGGCCAGGACGATAGGACCATCCGCGACAGATAGCCTTGACTGACCCCTCGCGGTGCATGGCCTAGCATCAAGTGCGCGAGGGTGTCGTCGACGCCGCAGTCGGTCGCGATGGTCCGCCATGTATGGCGCAAGGCGTTAGCATAAAAGGGAAGGGCGTCCGAGTCGAAGCGAACAATATGGCCGCGCGGGCCTCGGGCCGGGAAAACAAACTCGTCCGGCTCGGTCACGCTGTCGCGCGCCATCTTGAGCACTCGCGCAATCGCCGCGGACATCGGCACCCTAATATCTGGACCGGCCTTCGCGTTGCGGATGATCGCCACACGCTCGCGCGGCAGCACATCGACCCACTTGAGCCGCGCAAGCTCCCCAGGGCGGAAGCCGCCGAGCAAATTCAGCAAGTGAAACGCGCGCCGACTGCCGTTCGGTATCGCACGCCATGCCTTGGCCCATGCCTTGAAGTCGCGGGTGGCGACTTCGCGCCTCTGCTCCATATTGAAATCAACGCCACTAGTCGGCAGTGCGAGCGGAAGCCCGCGATTAGTCCGCATGGCATAGCGATACACAGCGCGGATAACTCGCGCGCAATGGTTGGCGGCCACGGGTCCGACTTCAATGGTCAACTTGGCATGGAAGTCAGCTACGGCGTTCGGCACACCGCTCATTTCGGCGAGCGTCCAGCGGCCCCACTCAGGCAGCAAATGCTTTGCGCCTTTACCTTCTACAAGCTTGGCCCATGTGTCCGGCTTGCCTTTGTCGGCGGCCTTCTTCCGGAGATGTAAAACGTAGCGCTGGAAGGCTTCGGCAAATTTAGTCGCGTTCTTGCGGCCGGGCTCGACGCGCCCGGCGGAAACGCGGCCCGCGATCTTATCAGCTTCGCGGCCGGCGGCAGTGGCAGAGAGCGACGGCCAATGGCCTAACAGTTTCGACGTTGTGGTGCGTTTGCCACGCACCATGCGCTCGGCAAAGAAATAAAACGACACGTGGCGCTTGCCTATCCGTAGCAACAAATTCCTTCGGCCGGTGTCGCGATAGACGCTGCCAAAAGCCTTTGCTTTTTCGGAGAGCTCTACCAGCGCTCTTATGTGATCGTCGTCTTTGAGGAGCCCGTCCTTTGTAACCGGCATTCTTTCCCGTAAGTTTCCCGCAATGGAGAGTGCAGGTTTTCGCTGTGTTCACGGTAGCAAAGGTCAGAAATCTAAGCAAACTCCGTGAAAATCAGCTTAACGGAATGCCTTCCAAGCTTATGACGAGGGTTCGATTCCCTTCACCCGCTCCAACACTTAGCCGATAATCCATAAAATCTTTCCATGTGATTTCCGGTAACCATCCCGGTCGAATTCGCGTCCCTTAAAGGCGCGGACGCTCCCATATTGCGCAGGCGCATCAAGGTCCGGGCCGACGCATTCGCATCCCGCGGTGTCAATCGTCGACTGGATTGCCAAAGCGCCGCGTTGAGGTTAACCAATAGAGCATTCCCAGTGCGGTGCCGTGATCCACAGCAAAGATAGTGGAGCCGCATTCGTTCACGATGGGCGACACGATTCTATCAGTCACCAACTCGTTTACTTGGACTGGCTGAAGGGATTCGATTTTCGGGTAAATGTTGTAGTTGAATTCATGTCCGCGCGCGCCAGCAGATATACGAATATCTGCTGTGCGGACGCGTACAGTGACCAACGCTCAAGCAGTTTGGCGAACATCTCTTCTTTTCCATCGCGGCACGTAGTTCGCCTTGCCTGCCGCTCGCATCTAACTTCGCTTCGAGTCCCTCGATGCCATCGTCTGAGCGCCGGTTGTAAATCGTTTCAACGCTTGAATGGTTTCTTGTGTCTGCGCGTTGTCGGCGATCTCAGCTTCGAGCTTTCTTAGAAGCTGCTCGACCACGCCGCCGGAGCTTGCGGTGGATTCGTGTATATGAAGCTCAGTAATCTTGTCGCCGCCGACCACATCGCCTTGGGCTGAAGCCCGCCTTTGGTCGACTCCGAGGCTCATATCAGCGTCGCGGATTGAGCCTGAAATTTTGTCCCGGCCGACCATACCTCCCCCTGCTCTTGCGCCAGACTGGTCCGTCACCGTCGCTCCGCCACTGGCCTTCACCTGCTTCCGCATGTAGCGGATTGTGAGCACGACCCGACAGTACCGCCACCGGCCAAGCCGGCGACGAAGCTCCAAATTTCTGATGCATAGTGCGCAAAGATTTCGCCCATCGCGATGTCCTCCGATGGTCGGGCTGACGAGGAGAATCTGGTATGCGGTAGCTGCGGAGACAAGCATAAGTTGCGGGGGGCGGCAACCGTTGATTCCTTTGTGTTTCTTTGTCGCGCCCCTCGGGCATGAGCTTCGGGGGGCGTCGGCACCGGGAATCAGGCCGCCGAGCGATCAAATGCCAATGCCGAGCCGCTTCACAATGTCGGCGCTGATCTTGCGTTGGGTGGCTCGCATCGCGGGACCTGAATTTACGATCATCTGGACGAAATACTTTTGCGTCATTGCTTGAGACCTGAGCAGCTAACTCAAACAAAGACACTACCAGCCGTGTGGCCTACTTAGACGTGCGAACCAGCGCAAGCACTTGTCGGATATATTGAAGGTCGTCCGCATCGTCCTGTCGCATTCGGTTTTCGTAACCCTCAATGCCGCCGTTGACAGGGTCGATTGTGTGTTGTGCTGCAAACGCTTTGAACCGCGCTGTCTCTTTGACACAACGGACTTGCACCGCTAGTGCTGCCGTGTTGATGTCCACCTAATTGAGAGATTTGTCTTGAGCCTCTCGCGGAAAAAGCACCGCTAGGAACTCTTATCGTGGGACAAGTTCCTTTAGTTCGTCGCGAACGGAGCTTGAAATTTCAGGTGATGGCGGCTTAGACGCAGCGCAGGCCGTGAGCGTCAACGCGAGGATGCACGCGGCAACGATCGGCAAGGCGGAAGCCCTCCCGCCGCTACCGGGCAAATAGCGACTTGTGCCGATGGTACGGGCCTTTGATCTATCAAGCATTCCGTTAACAGAATTCTTCCAAGCTTATGACGAGGGTTCAATTCCCTTCACCCGCTCCAACCTTCGCGCCTTCGGCGCTTCGGTTGGCAAGCCAACCAGCCCTCAGTGCCCGTAAATCCCGCGCAAGGTTTGCGACTTCCCGTCGATCTGCCAGGTGATGTCGCGAATGCGCCACTCGTTCTTGATGGCGACGAGATCGAGGGTGACGATCAGTCGGCTTGCCGAGGTTGGTGAACTTGACCGTCGCGATGGCCTTGCCCGGGGCCGTGTCGCTGATCGCGATGTCGAACGCGGAAATGTCCCATTCCTGAGCGTCGACGAACGGATCGAAGTCGAGCGATGCCGACTTCGCCGCGTTTGGCGGCGAGCTTCTGGTCCTTGACCATCAAGCGCCGCCAGCGACGGTTCGAAATAGCGCCGGATCACCGGATCGCTGTCCAGCGCATGGCCGGGGAAGTCGTTGCCCTTGTAGCCATTATATATGTCGGTGACGAAAGGCAGCGCCGACGCGTCGGCCGCCGGGCCGGGATGCCGATGGCGGTAGCGGCGCCGGCCGCGCCAAGCACTGAAAAAGCGTCGTGTCAGCATGAATGTATTGGGCCTGTTGGGAAAGGGCGGGCGGGACAGCGTTCGTTAAAGCACGATTTTGTCGGAAAACCGGTTTCCGCCCTTGCGCCAAGTACCAGGTGGGGCCGCTTTCTAGGTTCATGATCTGATTGGCAATGGGGGCAAATTTCCGCAAGATTAGGTGGCCGCGTCCATCGGCTTCGCCGCCGAGGCCTTGCTTTGCGGATCGCCCGGAGGCATGTGAATTGCGGCGGGTGAAACGGCGCCTAGGAGTGTAGCTCAATGGCTAGAGCACCGGTCTCCAAAACCGGGGGTTGGG
>CAWDZD010000040.1:0-207319 GCA_963806465.1 uncultured Alphaproteobacteria bacterium
ATCTCTCGACAATACGAAAGTCGCGCTCAGCACCATCGCCGAGTGCTTTCGACGCTTCCCCACATCTGGCGCTTTCGCGCGTCGTAGTTTGCCAGCGTGTCGGCACATCACCAATTTCCGCCCGAGCTGGTCAGATGCTACCGGCAACCGCATGGGAACGCCAAATCGCGCGCTTTAGTACGGTCGATATGCTGACCGTCTCGTCCGCGTGATAGCTCTGAACATCCCATCCAGCACCTTGCGAATTAATCTCAATCGTTGATCTGTCCCCATTAAATGGACTGAACTGACATCCTTCATTACGCCAACGTGTTGTTGAAATTGCTCGAAAAAGCCGACGAACAATTCAATTAGAACCTCGTCCGGTTTGAATTTAGGCTCTATCAAACGAAAATCAGACACTTCGACTTCGATGTTCCAGCTGTATTGTTGCAGCATAGAAAAGAGCTGTTCGGCCAACGCCCGATCTTTTCCGTCGTAGACAGTGAGATGCGGAACGCCCCTGGAAAATCGGGCTTGTTCCAAAGGCGCGTTAGGGATCGAAGGTCGATCTCAAAAAACACCGTGCATTGTCCGAAGGAAAAAAAATTACCGGGATGACGCAGCAGAACAGACCGTTCTCCGCGAATGGCTTTATTCTTTTCGTGCAGCCAAGCAGTCGGCAATTTCTTCGCGTATGGCCCTCGAAGCGTTATGTGGGAGAAACGCATTCCGCTTGGCTCGCTCAAAAAGCGGATGACATCGAGCGCTGAACTCAGCGACGAATTTTTCAAGTCAGATTCCATAGAAGTATTTCATCAAACGACCAAGTAGCGAAGTGTTCCCGTGCTTTCCGATGCCAATTGAACAATCCGATACATTTCGTCGCCGAAAGTTTTCGCTTTTTCGAAAGCGACCCGCCGATTGTCTCTGTCTGCAAAGTATCGTTCCAAGTCGTCCGTCGAGGCCGAAGTCCGTTCCAAAAACCAATGATAAAGCATCAATGCACTTTTTATAGATGCGATGACATCAGGACGCCGTTCGGCAAGCAACAATAGCCGATCAATCGGCGGTATTTTGCAAATCGGCTCAAGCGCCTCTCTGGTAATATTGTTATAGCTCGAAAGCAGCGCCACAGTGGCAAAACACGTCATAAGTCGGCTGTAACTCAATTTAAAGTTCCGTATTTTCTGCTTTATTTTGCGTGCCTCGTCTTTCTGATTGCGTCTATGTTCGTAATTTAGACACAGCGTCTTCCAAAAGCGAATTATATCACGAAGGCCTACCGTTGGCGCGGATAGGATCAATTCCAACTGAGAAATTCTTGCTAGAAGGATGGACGGTTGAGAATATTAGTCGCGTTGATGCGAGAAGAAAGTTTGCTTACATTTCCCGTCAAGCGTTAGACCTCTTTTTTCGATCGCGGGGGCTACAAGGCTATTTGATGTCTGGCGATCGCTGGGCTTGGTGGATCCCGACCGCCGAATGCATGCTCCAGCTCTGAATAGCCCGCAAAGGTGATAAATCCACGATTGTGGGATACGAGCGGAATATCGAGAGAAGCCTTTTTTAGACTCCGCATATCCAATCGAGATACCGGCCTTGAAATCATAGCAGACAATTTCAGCGGGTAGCCCATCGACCTCTAGCCAATTTGACAATAGCAGTTCTGGACTTTGTACGACTGTTCCAGAAAGACGAAGCTGCAAGTCCATCCACGTCTCCGTGATGGGATTGTCTCGACGAGGGACATTTTCTTCCTCTAACAACCTTGCCAGCTCTGCCAAACCCCTTGCCCAACTCATCTCAAAATCGATGTATTGAGCGTGGGCGATTACGAACGGTTTCTCGAAATCCGATAACTTCAGCGGCACTATAAAATTATGATCATTTATGCGGCGACCAACATCTGTTGCAATCTGCAACTCGTTTCGTACGCCTTGCTTTTCTACTCCTTCTGTTGTTCCTACCAACAGCACTTTGTGCGAACGGTGACGAAGGGCATGTTCTAGCTCCCGCTGCCAGTCGTGACCGCCCTTAAGACGCAAAACGTCCGCCCAAACTTCATAGCCCATCGCACCCAGCTTCGCGCCAAGCCAAAGTGCAAACTCATTGTTGTAAAAGCCGCCCTTCCCAACCCCCCCCCCCCCCCTAGAGGGTTTGCATGACTGATGAAAAGTGCTGTGCGAGGTTCTTCAGTCATACAGAAGTCCGAAATCACCGACGAACTACTTATCCGAAAGGCGGGACGCTGGTTCGCCGAACGGCCGCAAGCCCGTCCAAACGCCGCTATGCCATTTGCCCGCGACAGTTGCGAAGCGATATCACTATAGCGAATCGTCGCAGCATAGCAAAAAGCGCCATGAACCAGACGCGGAGGCGAGCAGACGGGCGCTCAAGACGAGCGTGACTTTCCGCGAATCGTTTGACCGTGGAGCGCACAGGGCGTGTACACCGTGCCACCGCCAAGCCGAGCTGCTCACATTGGCTTCTTCGAACGATTTGGATCGCCGCCCGGCGTTGTCGGCGGATTGTCGTGCGACTGTCTCAGCCTGCTATCGTGCTATGCGTTCAAATTGACGGATCGAATGACGGTCAACTTGGATGTTTGCCCTTTCTGAACTTGAAAGCGTGATTGCGCTTGTGGGCGCGAGCGTACCGCCTACTCCGCAATATGCTTGGCCACTGCTCAAGTCGCGCACCGGTGTGGAGATCGTGGTGAAGCACGAAAACCACACGGCGATCGGCTCTTCAAGGTGCGCGGCGGGATCGTCTATTTCGATCGGCTGAAACGTGAGTGTCCGCATGTACGAGGAGTTGTCAGCGCGACGCGTGGCAATCATGGTCAGTCGCTGGCTCTCGCCGGGGCACGGGCCGGTGTTGCCGTGACCATCGTGGTCCCGCACGGCAATTCGACCGAGAAGAACGCGGCGATGCGTTCGTTGGGCGCCGAGCTGATCGAGCACGGCCGCGACTTCGACGAGGCGAAGGAGCAAGCGGTCCGACTCGCCATAGAGCGCGGCCTCGGATATGCACCCTCCTTCCACCGTGATTTTGTCGTCGGCGTTGCGACTTACGCCCATGAGCTATTCACCGCGGTTGGCGAAATCGAAACCGTCTATGTCCCGATCGGACTGGGCTTTGGCATCTGCGGAGTGATCGGCACGCGCGACGCGATGGGGCTAAAGACCCGGATTGTCGGAGTAGTGGCCGAGGGCGCGAATATCCGCTTGCAACTTGTATCCGCTTGCAACTTGTATCCGCTTGCAACTTGTCTGGTGCAGCAACATGTGCCTCTACGCGCATCGAATGCCTTGAGAGCTATGGTTTAGATTTTGGACTTTGCGTAACAGCGTGCCGGATCGCTTGATCGTTAGCCGCCGCCGAGGCGGTAAGGCACGCCCAAGGTTTGAACGCCTCAAGAATTGGCCCGACTTCGAAGCCCTGACGACGAAAAGCGATGAAGCCGTCCGGCCTCGTGAGAAAGACACTGCCGTGCTTCGCGCCGAATTTGCGCTGGAAGTCACCCCTAACATCGATAAAAATCGGCGCCTCCAATCCGATGATATCAGGTACGCCTTCATCGATTACGACGAAGGGCGATACGACGCTCCCGCATTGCTCTTCGACGGCGTGAAGCAGTCGCGCGAGACTGTCTTGATCGGCGCCAAGTGCGGTTGCGGTTGCGAAGACGAGAAATCCGTAACCGCTTCTCCGCAACAATTCATAAAGCCGAGAGTTCGGCTGATTTGCACCCCACAGCACGGGGTCGGGTACACGATCCCCTGCTTGGACGGCATGTTTCGCCAAGCCTCGCTTCCGATCCCGGCGTGATTGCTCTGTGAACGAGTAGTCTACGCCGAGACCAGAAAGTGTTCCGGCCAATTTATTCTCAACGCGAGGCACTTTTACCGCCCCGCTCAGCATGAAATCGCGCAACGCTCGGAGTACCGTATTGCGCAGTAAAAAGCTCTTCAGCATGCGATCGGTCTGGTGCTGCACGTAAGCACCTATCACGCGCCGCTCGGCATTCACGGTATTCAGTAGATCCTCAGGCGCTTCGGCCCGCAGCACCATCGCGAGCTTCCACGCGATATTGACCGCGTCTTGCATTCCCGTATTCATTCCCTGACCGCCGGCTGGACTGTGGGAATGCGCAGAGTCACCAGCAAAAAACACTCGCCCGATACGATTTGACGGGACTTGGCGACTAGGCGAGTGAAATCGCGTGATCCATCTCGGATCGGCAAGCTTAAATTTTCCCGGGATAACTAAATCGACGGTATCCTGCAGTTCATCCAAGGTTAGTTCGTCGCCGGCAGTGGGATGCTGCTTAGTGAAGTCGACCGCAAAAACCCGGACATATTCCCCCAGGAACGGCAGGATCGATATGAACCCGTTTTTCGAAGTAAAGTTCGTGATGCGAGATTTGATGAAGTCTTTGTTGATCTTAACGTCACCCAAAAAGAAGGTGATATCTAACTCGTGCCCTGAAAGGGCATGCCTGATTTTTCTCGTACAGTGCTGTGTGCACCGTCACAACCAAGCACATAACGAGCAAGGATACACTCTTCGCGTCCATCCTCGCGTCGCAGGCTGGCTATAACAAGTCCGCCATCTTGCTGAGCGACATTGGTCAGTTCTACGCCGCGTTCAACGCTCACGCCCTGCGAGTGCAAGTGGCTTTCTAAAATTGCTTCAGTCTGCTCTTGAGGCAGGACGAGCAAATACGGAAAGCGCGTGTCAAGGCGCTGCAACCCGATAGAGGCCGAACTGCCAAAACCCAAGCTGACATTGAGGCCCGGCGCAGGGTAGCCGTGCTGCAAAAACACATCCGCGAGACCCATCAGGTCCAAAAGCTCGAGTGTTCGAGCTTGCACTACCAGCGCCTTCGACAACGGGGATCTTTCCAGACGCTTATCTATTATGCACGCACGCACACCATGGCTTGCCAGGACCGAAGCCGCCGTCAGGCCGGTAGGGCCAGCGCCAACAATGAGGACGTCCGTCTCTCTTACACCGTCGGTTCAACTCGTGCGCGGCGCTTTGCCAAATAGCTATCGCTCGATAGACATATGTCAATCGATAGACATGTCAAGAGCCCAGGGCGTAGATTTGGGATTGAAACGCCGTGCTAAGGGGAAGTCAGGCAACTGAGGCGGACGATGAAAATGAAAAAAAAACGGAGAAGACGGCTCCCAGCGCTACGAAGATACGCGCGCGGAGAAGAGACGCGCCAAAGGATCGTCGAGGCGGCGCTCGAAGTATTTGGCGCCCGCGGCTATGAGGCGGCTTCGACGAGGCTGATTGCGAAGCAAACTGGCGTTACCCTGCCTGCGTTCCAATACTATTTTGCTGGCAAGCAGGGACTGTACATGGCATGCGCCGAGTACATTGCGGAGCGGATGACGACGTTGACCGATCCCGCACTAACTCAAATCGAAACAGCGATAAAGGCCGACAAGATCGAACGCGCGGAACTCCTGAAGATGCTTTTCGTCATACTCGACGAATGCTGCGATCTACTCGTGGGATCAGAGGATGCTGAACATTGGGCGCTTTTCATCATGCGCGAGCAGGCACATCCGACCGCGGCGTTTGCCGTGATCTACGATGGCATCTTAAAACGCATTATCAGCGTGTGTAACAACCTCATCGCCAAGCTTCTAGGGCGTCATGAGGATCAAGACACCCGCCTCCGAACGCTGGGCTTTCTTGGTCAAATTCTGTTGTTTAGGACCGCGAGAGAAACAGCGCTTCGCACGCTTGCTTGGGAGGAAATTGGCGACCCGCAGCTAAAGCAGATTAAACGCGCGCTGCATCGACAGATCGAGGGCGGGCTAACACGACCGACGGCTTGCTAATACCGACTATACCGCTTCATCGGATGACGCGGCCCTCTTACGCGATTTAACCAAGTTGCCCGGAAGCCAATTCGGCCTTCGCCGACTACTTGCGCGCCGGCGGGGCTGCGCTGCTGGCTGGTCGGCCGCTAAAATCGCGGCGCTCGTCGCGAAAGGGTATGGTCCGCTCGCAAATCGGGACAACGCGTTAATCACGTCAACCGGTCGGCCGCCTACCCCACCACGCACGTAGGTTCTAGATAGCTATATATAGCCTCGAACACGAAGCCGGCGGTGCGAGCGGCTTCATTTGTACCGGGGAAATTTCCGAATCTCGTTTGCTTTGTCGGCGAGTGTGGGTTCCCCATACGCGCGCCCGACTGTGGCCGGCGCGTGCCCCACGATTGCGTCAAGCACTTTCTCGGAAATGCTAGAGCGAAAGGCGATAGCCTTGAAGGCATGGCGCCACGCGTGGTTCGGCGACAATTCAGGATCATTGACGCCGAGGCTGCGAACCCAGCTTGCCACCTGCTCCCTGGCCTTCACATAGCGCGGCTTGCGGGGGTTTGTTGGATCGCTAGGAGCGTTTGTCTGCTCGGGCTGATTGTAGAAGAGCGGTCCTTTTCCGTTGATTTCAACGAACGCAAGGAAGCCCTGTCCGATCAGGTGCTCATGGAGTGGCACGGTGCGTGTCTTTCCGGTCTTCGTGGTGCCAGCTTCTGGTGAAATCTTCATTGCGTGGATACCATCATGTTGAATGATGTCGACACCCCGCAATTGGGTAAGTTCACCCATACGCGCCCCGCTATAGGCCGCGAGCCATGGACACCAACGCTTGGCGGCATCGCTCTTGCTGCGCACTTCAATCGTCTTTGCCGCGTCCAATATCGTTTTCATTTCGTCGTCAGTGAACGCTTTCGTCTCACGCGTCCTGATTCTCTTTGGCACCTTCACGCGCCAGCCGATAAATGGGTTTCGTAAGATTAGCCTCTCATCGATCGCCCAACCGAATACCGTCCGAGCCGCAGGAACCCAAACGTTGGCGACTGTCGCAGCGGTTCTATCAGAACTAATAAGTCCGTTTGCCCAATGGTGCATTTGCTCCGGCAACAACGCTGCGGCCCCAACGTTCGGGAAATCGTTTTGCAACTGCAGAAACACCGCGCGCCATCGGTCGACGGTCGAGTTGGCCGGCTGGGCTTTGGCAATCCAGCGCTCGAACAGCGTCCATGGCGTCAAGCCCGGATCCCCTGCCCCTTCGTTATGCGGAAACTGTTCCGCCCATTGATCGGGACTATGGTCGCCCCGCGCACGACGAGCGAGCAGCACCAAAGCGGCAAAGAAATCGCGCGTCACGTAGTCGAGAAACATGTCACGCGCGGCTTGGTCCAAGACCAGCCGCTTGTGTGCCAAGAATTGGTGCGACTTAGCCTCATCTGCGATGATCGGCCGCACGCGCTCGCGCATGCCGCTATCACGTTCCCAGAAGTCTAGCGGATCACCCGAGAACACACCCCCAGCCATAGCCGGGCCACACAGTTCGGAGCGTACCTGTGCGTCATAGTCCCCCCATACGCTGGCGGGCCAATTGTTTGCTGCCATGCGCGCGGTGAACCACCCGTACCACTCGCCCGCTAAGGCTCGCGCTTCCTGTGGAGTAAGCGTGCGACCTGCACCCCTTCGCTCGGCCCGAATATTGGCGATCCGAGCCTCGATCTCACTGGACCATTCCCGATGTTTTGCTCGCGCAAGGGAGATCGGCATCGGACCGGTATTCAGGCGTTCTTCTGTCCGCTGGCGGTACAGCTTGGCGTAATCGTCACGCACGTCGAAAGGGATAACTTTGCGCGCGATGAACCCGCCATTATCGGCAGGAGCGAGCTTGGTTGCCACACGAGGCATCGTGGTGATTCCACAAACGCGTTTTGTAGCGCCATTTGTAGCACGGGCTCGCCAAAAGGCCAAGATTTACAATAACATCTTGATTGACAAAGAACGAAAAAGCAAAAGGTGCGGATCGCATTCATCCGCGCGCGGGCACCGCACCTCGCTCCGCCTACCGAAAGTGCCCTCGCGAAAGGCGCCCTTGGTGAGCGAGATGCCTCTATGTAACCACGATGGGGACCAATGTCAACCATTCAGTGACGAGCGTCACACGATAGTTTGCCGGCTCAGTTACGCGGCAATCGGCAGCTGGTAAGTGTCGCGCGCGATATTGAAGAACAGGTCGGCCTTCTCGCCGGCGCTCAACGGCGCCGCCAGCCGCTTGAAGGCGTTCCACATCACGCCGTAGCTGTAATAGCGCTTGTCGACCGGGAAATTGCTCTCGAACATCGCCCGCTTCGGGCCGAAAGCCTCGAGGCAAGTCTCAACGAAGGGCCTCCAGGTCTTGGCCAGCTGTTCCGACGACGGCGGCACCGGCTGCTTCTCGAAGTCGAAACCGAACATGTGCATGCCCATGCCGCCGAGCTTGACCCGCGCATTCGGGCATTTGCCGAGTTCGACGATATTGCGCTTCCAATCGGCGAACACCTCGTCGCGGCGGCCGACATAAGCGGCGCCGATACCGAGCGGCATGCCGATGTGATTGAGCACGACGGTGGTGTCGGGGAACGCGCGGGCGATGTCGGTCAATTCCGGGATTTGGCTGTGATAAATCAGCAAATCGAACGACAGTCCGAAGCGCGACAGGCGGGCGAAGCCGGAGCGGAATTTGGCGTCGAGCAACAGCCCTTTGGGATAATCGAACGGCGTCGACTTGATCGTCGGATCGGCGTCCCACACCGAGCAGTAACGCACGCCCTTGAAGCGGCCGCCGGGTCCGCCGCCGGCACGTACGTGAGCCTCCAGCACGGCATCGACGTCGGTGCCGAGGAGCAGATCGGCGAAACCGACAATGCCGGCGCAGATGCGCGCCGGGCCGTAGGTGCCGCTCGCCGACATCGCCGCGATGCCGTTGACGAATTCGGTCTCGCCGACCGGTGCGAATTTCGGATCGCCGTCGGCGCGATACATGGAATCACACTGCAGGAAGACCGTCGCGCGGATATTGTGGCCGGCGGCATCGATATCGTTCTTGATATCGTGGAGCAGATAGCGCGCGCCGCCACGGTCCCACAAATGATGATGCGGATCGATGATCGGCATCGCCGGGTCGATGGCGTCCTCGCGATGCAGCGCCAGCCAATCCTCGCGGAGCTGGAACAGGATCTTCTTCTCCATCTCCGTCTCGCCGATCTTCACGTTCATTGTGTTCCTCCCGCATCACACTGCATGCAGTGTAGCCCGGGTTGAGCGCAGCGAAACCCGGGAAATAATCTATCCGCCTGGCGCGCCGCCCCGGATTTCGCGTTGCTCAATCCGGGCTACACGTTAAATTGCCCTCATGCTCGATTGGTATCGCGAACTCGGCACGGCCGAGCGGCGCACATTCTGGGCCTGCTTCGGTGGCTGGGCGCTCGATGCGCTCGACGTGCAAATCTACACCTTCGTGGTGCCGGCTTTGATCGCGGTCTGGCACATCACCAATGCGCAAGCCGGATTGCTGGCGACCAGCGCGCTGGTGATCTCGGCATTTGGCGGCTGGATCGCCGGCATGTTCGCCGATCGCGTCGGCCGCGCCCGGCTGTTGATGATCATGGTGGCGTGGTTCGCGTTCTTCACCTTCCTGTCCGGGTTCACTCAAAATTTCGAGCAATTGCTGGTGGTGCGCGGCTTCCAGGGCTTCGGCTTCGGCGGCGAATGGGCGGCGGGCTCGGTGCTGATCGGCGAAGTGGTTCGCGGCGCCGATCGCGGCAAGGTGGTCGGCACGGTGCAGAGCGCCTGGGCGTGGGGCTGGGGTGCGGCCGCGATCCTCGCCACCATCATTTTCCAGTTGCTCCCGCAGGAGACCGCCTGGCGCGTGCTGTTCTTCGTCGGCATTTTGCCGGCGTTGCTGGTGTTCTATATCCGCACCAAGGTGCCCGAGCCGGCGATCTTCAAAGCCGCGGCGCAGGCGCAGAAGCGGCGCGGCGCGTTCGACATTTTCGGCCGCGAGCTGCTGCCGACCACGATCCTCGCCGCCGCGCTCGCGACCGGCGCCCAAGGCGGCTATTACGCGATTACGACGTTTCTGCCGACCTTCCTGCGTAACGAGCGCCATCTGACGGTGCTCGGCACTGGTGGCTATCTCGCCGTCATCATCATCGGCTCGTGGTGCGGCTACATCGTCGGCGCCTATCTCGCCGACGCCATCGGCCGGCGCAAGAATTTCTTCATCTATGCCGTCGGCTCGCTGTTGATCGCCATCGCCTATACGCAGACCGAGATTTCCGACGCGATGATGCTGGTGCTGGGCTTTCCGCTCGGCTTCTTCGCCTCGGGCATCTATAGCGGCATGGGGCCGGTGCTGACCGAATTGTTTCCAACCAGCGTGCGCGGTGCCGGCCAGGGCTTCTGCTACAATTTCGGCCGCGGCATCGGCGCATTCTTTCCGACGCTGGTCGGAGTGTTGTCGGCGAAGGTGCTGCTCGGCACCGCGATCGGCATCTTTGCCGCGATCTCCTACGCCATCGTCATTCTCGCCGCGCTGGTGCTGCCGGAGACGCGCGGGCGGGAGCTGGTGGCGAATTGAGGCGCGTAGCCTGCAACGTTCCCCGGGCGCGGCGCAGCGCGAAGCGATGCGCCGCTGATCCGGGGTCGTTACAAACTCTGAAGAGATGGGTTCGTTACGATCCCGGGTCTGCGTCGCAACATTTCATGTTGCGCCGCGCCCGGGAAAAGTTCACGACGCCTCCGGCTTGAAGTCCATAGCCACGCCGTTGATGCAGTAGCGCAGATGGGTCGGCGGCGGGCCGTCCTCGAAGACGTGGCCGAGATGGCTGCCGCAGCGGCTGCAATGCACTTCGGTGCGCACCATGCCGTAGCTCGAGTCGGTCGAGGTCTCGACCGCGCCCTGCTCCGGATCGTTGAAGCTCGGCCAGCCGGTGCCGCTCTCGAATTTCTTCTTCGACATGAACAGCGGCTGGCCGCAGCCGGCGCAACTGAAGGCGCCGGCGCGCTTCTCGTAATTGAGCGCGCAGCTGCCCGGCGCTTCGGTGCCGTGGCCGCGCATCACCCGGAACTGTTCCGGAGTGAGAAATCTTGCGCCATTCGGCGTCGGTATGATGAACCGGATATTGTTTGGTGTCCAAGTTGGTGCTCATGGCTTGGTTTCCTGGCCCGTGCCGCCTGTCTCAATGACGATGGGATGCCGGTAAGGTAGTGCCCCTAAGATAATCACTGGCGCCGCGGATAAAAGGCAACGCGCAATCGCGTGAAACTTAAGTCTTCGCTCTAGATCGGGCCTGCCATATAATTTGTCTATGTCGGCTTTGCCGCAAAAGCGCATGAATGTGGATGAATTTCTGGTTTGGGCGGAAGGCCGGCCCGGACGGCACGAGCTGTTTCGCGGCTCGGTCTTCGCCACGACACCGGAGCGTGCGGTCCATGCCGAGGTGAAGTTCGCCGTCCAGACGGCGTTGGCCAACGCCATCAAAGCCAAGGGCTTGCCCTGCCGCATGTTGCCGGACGGAATGACCGTGCGCATCGACGACGCAACGGCGTACGAGCCCGACGCCCTGGTCTATTGCGGCCCGCGGCTGCCGCCGTCCGCGCTGGAAGTGCCGAACCCGGTCGTTATCGTCGAAATACTTTCGCCATCGACGCGCCATCTCGATGCGCAGACGAAGCTTGCCGGCTATTTCCAGCTGACGAGCGTCGCGCACTATCTGGTCATCGACCCCGACAAGGCGCTGGTCATCCATCACGCGCGTAAGAGCGACGGCTCGATCCTGACGCAGATCGTCAGCCAGGGAGCCATCGTGCTCGATCCTCCCGGCATGGCTCTTGCGGTCGCCGATCTTTATCCGGCGACTGACGCCTGAAATTCTCCGCCGCGGTATCTACACATTCTGCCGAAGCTATCGCCTGCACCCCGCTGCTTCCCAAGTCTTGGCGCCATGTCCCTCTCGTCGAACCCGACCGCTTGGATCGTTCTCGGCCTGGTGCTGGGCGTGATCGTGCTCGTCCGGCTGTTCCGCGCACAGAGATCAAAGCCGACAGCCGGCCGGGACTCGGGAGGCGACGGAGGGTTTGGCAACGGCGGCAGCGGCGACGCCGGCGGACATAGCAGCCACAGTGGACATGCTGGGGAAGCCGGCGGCGGCGACGGCGGGAACGGCGGCGGCAACGGCGGCGGAAACGGTGGTGGTGGCAACGGCGGCGGCGGGGACTAGCGCGAGGTAGCGCCGACCACAACGCGACGCCGATCTGTCATGGCAGTTTGTCGAAACCTTCGCCGAAGCCCTTCAAACTCATCGGAAAGCCAATGCCTTCCTCGGGCGTCTGGAAAATGATGAAGGTCGAGGTCTGGCCGTTGCGCATCTGCTCGATCAATTTGTCTTCCATCACCACTTCGGCCACGCAGCCATTGGGCAGGCAGCGCACAAAGCCGGCCCGGCCAACATCGTTGTTGTCGATCTTTAAGCCGAGGCCCGACGGCAGCAACACGCCGAGCGGGGCGACGACCCGCATCAGGCGGGCCTTCTGGTCGGAAGTTTTCAGCACGATCACGGTCAGCCCAACATTGGGCCGGTCCTCCGCAGTCACGCTCTGCATCAGCGCGCATTGCTCGTTCTGCGCGCCAGGCGGCGTGTCGCAGCGGATCTGCCAATCGCCGTGCACCGAGCGCACCGCGCCCTGGGCGTACGCTTCGCCACCGAAGGTCGACATCGCGGCGAGCACGAGGGCGGCGGCGCCGAGCGCCGAGGCTAACGGCCGCAGCATCCTCCCGGCTGCAAAAATTCCCATGGTCGCTTCCTTTGGCCGCCTCACACCGGCGCCGGCCGGCAAGGTTCACCGGCACGAATCACCGTCGCGCTGGTCCGTCACCGGGCGAGCCTGCCTACATGGTGAGCCCACCGTGTCAAGGTCGCATCAACATCAAGCCATTGTGGCCGCGCGAAGGACGCGAAAGCCGCTGTGCGCAGGGTTGAAACCGGTGCGCAAAACCGCGCCTCGGCGTGGCGACGACCGCATTGCGGTAGCGCGCGATTTGTGGTTTGAGGGGCTGGGATTCCCCCATCCCGTCAAGGCCTGCCAAGGACCTGATCCAAGGACCCGATCCGTGGCGCAAAGCTCATCGGCAGCAGGCGGCGTCAAGCTGTCGCAGTCGCGCCGGTTTTGCCGCCGAGCAACGGCAGTCATGACGACGACGATACTTGGGAAACAGGAGCGGTGATGCAGATGCCGGTGTTCTCACGCTCGAGCACATATGCGCTGACGCTTGGTGCCATGTCGATGCTCGGCACCCTATTCGCCGGCGCCGGAACCGCCCTGGCCGAGAATATCGGGCAGCCGACGCCTTGGGCGCTCGGCCTGCAGCCGGCGGCGACCCCGGTCATGGACGATATCGCCAAGTTTCATTTCGGCCTCATGGTGATCATCACCGTGATCGTGGCTTTCGTCTTGATCCTGCTGCTGACCGTCATGATCCGTTTCAATGCGCGCGCCAATCCGACGCCGTCGCGGCGGACACATAATGCGCTGATCGAAGTGATCTGGACAATCGCTCCGGTCATCATCCTGGTGGCGATCGCCGTTCCCTCGTTTCGCCTGTTGTTCGTGCAGCTCGACGTTCCCAAGCCCGATTTGACGGTGAAGGCCACCGGCCACCAATGGGAATGGAGCTACAACTATCCCGATAACGGCGACTTCGAGTTCATATCGCAGATCGTCGAGGAGAAGGATCTCAAGCCCGGCCAGCCGCGGCTCCTGACCGTCGACAATGAGATGGTCGTGCCGGTGAACAAGGTCGTGCACGTCCTGGTGACCGGCGCCGACGTGATCCATTCGTTTGCCGTGCCGTCATTCGGCATCAAGATCGATGCCGTGCCCGGCCGCCTCAACGATACCTGGTTCAAGGCGACCGCCGAGGGACGCTATTACGGCCAATGCTCCGAACTGTGCGGCAAAGATCACGCTTTCATGCCAATCACGGTGCGGGTGGTGAATGACGCCGAGTTCGCTTCGTGGATTGACACGCAGAAAAAGAACGCCGGCCTCGACGGCGCGTCGCCGACCACGCTGGCGGCGGCCGGGGCGACCAAGAACTCGCGCTAATGTAAGGACCGACAATGGATACGATGGCACACGCGGCAGCCCACGGCGACGATAACGGACACGCCATTCCGCACGGCTGGCGCCGCTACGTCTATTCGACGAACCACAAGGACATCGGCACGATGTACCTGGTGTTCGCGCTGATCGCCGGCCTGATCGGCGGCGTGTTCTCGCTGTTGATCCGCGCCGAGCTGATGTATCCCGGCCTGCAGATTTTCCACGAGACCCATTATTTCGACGTCATCGTCACCGCCCACGGCCTGATCATGATCTTCTTCATGGTCATGCCGGCGATGATCGGCGGCTTCGGCAATTGGATGGTGCCGTTGATGATCGGCGCGCCGGACATGGCGTTCCCGCGCATGAACAACATCTCGTTCTGGCTGTTGCCGGCGTCGTTTGGGTTGTTCGTGGCGTCGATGTTCTTCGAGGGCGAGCCCGGCGCCAACGGCGCCGGCACCGGCTGGACCATCTACGCGCCGTTATCGACCTACGGCCACCCCGGCCCGGCAATGGATTTCGTGATCCTGGCGCTGCATCTCGCCGGCGCCTCGTCGATCCTCGGCGCCATCAACTTCATCACCACCATCTTCAACATGCGCGCCCCCGGCATGACCCTGCACAAAATGCCGCTGTTCGTGTGGTCGCAGCTGGTGACGGTGTTTCTGTTGCTGTTGGCGCTGCCGGTGTTGGCCGGCGCCATCACCATGCTGCTGACCGACCGGAATTTCGGCACCACCTTCTTCGATCCGCATGGCGGCGGCGATCCGCTATTGTTCCAGCACCTGTTCTGGTTCTTCGGCCACCCGGAGGTCTACATCCTGATCCTGCCGGGCTTCGGCATGGTCAGCCAGATCGTGGCGACGTTCTCGAAGAAGCCGGTGTTCGGCTATCTGGGCATGGCCTATGCCATGGTGGCGATCGGCGGCATCGGCTTCGTCGTCTGGGCCCACCACATGTACACGGTCGGCATGTCGGCGAGCGTGCAGGCTTATTTCATCGCCGCCACCATGGTGATCGCGGTGCCGACCGGCGTGAAGATCTTCTCCTGGATCGCCACCATGTGGGGCGGCTCGATCGACTTCAAGACGCCGATGCTGTGGGCGATCGGCTTCATCTTTTTGTTCACCGTCGGCGGCGTCACCGGCGTGGTGCTGGCCAATGCCGGCGTCGACCGCGTGCTGCAGGACACCTACTACGTGGTCGCCCACTTCCACTATGTGCTGTCGCTCGGCGCCGTGTTCGCCATTTTCGGCGGCTGGTATTACTGGTTCCCGAAGATGACCGGCTATATGTACAACGAGTTCGTCGGCAAGCTGCACTTCTGGCTGACCTTCGTCGGCGTCAACCTGGTGTTCTTCCCGCAGCACTTCCTCGGGCTCAACGGCATGCCGCGCCGCATCGCCGATTATCCCGACGCCTTCGCCGATTGGAACTGGATCTCATCGATCGGCTCCTACGTTTCCGGCGTCGGTGTGCTGGTCTTCCTGTTCGGCCTGGCGCAGGCCTTCATGCGCAAGGTGCCGGCCGGCAATAACCCCTGGGGCCCCGGCGCCACCACACTCGAATGGACGCTGCCGTCGCCGCCGCCGTTCCACCAGTTCGACACGCTGCCGCTGATCAAATGAGCGTCACGGTCTCGCACGCCGAACCCAGCATCGCGGGCGTCGGCGACTATATCGAGCTGATGAAGCCACGGGTGATGTCGCTCGTGGTGTTCACGGCGTTCGTGGGTCTCGCCATCGCGCCCGGCCATCTGCATCCGGTGATCGCGCTGACCGCGCTGATTTGCATCGCGGTCGGGGCCGGCGCCGCCGGCGCGCTGAACATGTGGTACGACGCCGACATCGACGCGCGGATGGCGCGCACGCAAGCGCGGCCGATTCCGGCCGGCCGCGTCGCGCCGGGCGAGGCGCTGGCGTTCGGCGTGACGCTGGCGGGATTTTCCGTCGTCGTGCTCGGCCTTCTGGTCAATGTCGTCGCGGCGGCGCTCCTTGCCGCCACCATCGCCTTCTACGTCCTCGTCTATACCGTCTGGCTCAAACGCCGGACGCCGCAGAACATCGTGATCGGCGGCGCCGCCGGCGCGCTGCCGCCGATGATCGGCTGGGCGGCCGTGACCGGCGGCTTCGCCGTCGAGCCGGCGGTGCTGTTCCTCATCATCTTCTTCTGGACGCCGCCGCATTTCTGGGCGCTGTCGCTGTACCGGGCGGAAGATTACGCCCGCGCCGGCGTGCCGATGCTGCCGGTGGTCGCGGGCATTGCCGAAACGCGCCGGCAGATTCTGCTCTACTCGCTGATTCTGGCGCCGCTCGGCGCCGCGCCGTGGCTATTGGGCTATGCCGGCGCGCTCTACGGCATCGTCGCGGTCATCGCCGGCATCGCGATGGTCGTTCTGGCGCTGCGCATCCACCGCGAAGGCGCCCAACACGCCGATCATGCGGCGAGCAAGCGGATGTTCGGTTTCTCGATCCTCTATCTGTTCCTGTTGTTTGCGACCCTGCTGGTCGACCGCTTTGCCGCGGCGTGGTTCGGCCATTTCGCCGCATGACGATGAGTGTGGTTGATGAGCGAAGACAAGCCCGAGCCCGGTATTCGGCTGACGCAACAGCAGCTGCGCGCCCGCCGCGCGCGCTCGATCGCCATCGCCGTGGCGCTTGGCCTCCTGGTGATCCTGTTTTACATCGTGACCCTAGTCAAAGGCCCGGGCGTCCTCAATCGCCCGCTGTGAAAAATCCATGAGCACCAAGTGAGCACCAAGCCCGACAACGCCCCGACCCCGCGCCGCGACCTGTTGGTCGCGTTTCTGTGCGGCGGCCTGGTGGCGTCGATGGTCGGCCTGTCGTTCGCCGCGGTGCCGCTCTATTCCTGGTTTTGCCGCACCACCGGCTATGGCGGCACCACCCAGGTCGCCAAGGCGCGGCCGACCCAAATCTCCGACCGCACCATCACCGTGCGGTTCGATTCCAACGTCGCCGCCGGGCTGCCGTGGCGGTTCGAGCCCGAGCAACGCACCATCGACGTCAAGCTCGGCGAGGTCGTCACCGTCTACTATTCCGTCACCAACCTCGTCGCCCGCGTCACCGCCGGACAGGCCGGCTATAATGTCAGCCCGCCGACGATCGGCGGCTACTTCGAAAAGATCAATTGCTTCTGCTTCACCGAGCAGACGATGAAGCCGGGCGAAACGCGCAAGATGGCGGTCGTTTTCTATGTCGATCCCAAGCTCGCCGAGGATTCCGAAGAGGGCAATCTCGATCTCATCACCCTCTCTTACACGTTCTACCCTATACGCGTGCCGGATCAGGCGGCGGCGGAGGGAGCAACGCCGGCGAAATCCGGACGTATCTGATCAAGGAAACAGCAGCGGCGCGGTCGGGCAAGCGGGCGGCGCCAAGGTGGAGACGATAGATGGCCGATGTAGCAGCACACGCTAAACCGCACCACGACTACCACCTGGTGAATCCAAGCCCCTGGCCGGCCATCGGCGCGACGTCGGCATTCGTCACCGCCTTCGGCCTGATCCTGTGGATGCACCATATCGTCGCCTGGGCCCCGGTCATATTCGGCATCGGCGGCATCGGCGTTGCCTACACTATGATCGGCTGGTGGCGCGATGTCATCCATGAAGCTGAGGTCGAGCACGACCACACTTCGGTGGTGCAGATCTCGCACCGCTATGGAATGATTCTATTCATCGCCTCGGAAGTGATGTTCTTCGTCGCCTGGTTCTGGGCTTATTTCAACACCGCGCTGTTTCCGGACGAGCTGAGGGATTTTGCGCGGATCGCGGTCACCGGCGGCGTATGGCCGCCCCACGACATCCACACCTTCGATCCCTGGCACCTGCCGCTCCTCAACACCCTTATCCTGCTCACCTCGGGCACGACGGTGACCTGGGCGCATCACTCGCTTCTGGAAAACGACCGCAAAGGCCTGGTCTGGGGCCTCGTGCTCACGATCCTGCTCGGGATGACCTTCACCTGCGTGCAGGCTTACGAGTACGCGCACGCGGCGTTCCACTATTCGGGCAACATCTACGGCGCCACCTTCTTCATGGCGACCGGCTTCCACGGCGCCCATGTCATTATCGGCACGATCTTCCTGATCGTCTGTTTGGGCCGCGCGCTCGCCGGACAGTTCACGCCGACGCAGCATCTCGGCTTCGAGTTCGCCGCCTGGTACTGGCATTTCGTCGACGTGGTGTGGCTGTTCCTGTTCGCCTGTATTTATGTCTGGGGCGCCGGCATGCCGGTGCCGGAGTAAGCGACGGCGCTTGCTCGCAGGCAACTTGCAACCGCGACCGCAGCGGTAGCCGGCAAGCTTACCGAATTGCGCGCCCGCTCATCGAAGCGGGCCGCAGGCTGCTGCATGCCGCCTCGCGTTCTGCGCTTCAGCTCTCCTCAAGCCTGACAAAGCACTGCCGCGTCCCGATCCGCGCGGCGCGCGCTAGCGCGCCCGCGTCACGGGCTTGACAGCATCGGAAAATCGTCCAATAAGTCGAAAATCGAATTGATGGTCGATTTTTCGATGGCAGAACAAACCCAATCGGTTCGATGCGAGCGACTGCCGATTGGCGATCACGGCGCCTTGCTCGGCTTGATCACGTTCGATCGGCCGGAGCAGATGAATCCGATCGATCACGAGGCGATCGGGGAAATGCGCGCCGCCATCGATGATCTTTGCCGCGATGCGGCTGTGCGCGTGCTGGCGATTACCGGCCGCGGCAAGGCGTTCAGTGCCGGCGGCGACATGAAGAAGTACATGGCGCTGCAGCGCGATCCGGTGGCGTTCCCGGTTTTTCTCGACGATTGGCATACGACGGTCGCGGCCATGACGGCCGGACCCAAGCCCATCATCGCCTTGATCAACGGCATCACGGTCGCCGGCGGTCTGGAAACGCTGCTGGCCTGCGATTTCGCCATCGCCGCGGAGTCGGCGCGGATCGGCGACGCGCATCTCAATTTCGGCCAGATGGGCGGCGGCGGCGTGCTGGCGATGCTGCCGCACGCAATCGGGATCGCGCGCGCGCGCGAACTCATCTTCACCGGCCGTCTGTTGAGCGCGGCCGAAGCGCTCGATTGGGGCCTGGTCAATCGCTTGGTTCCCGACGACCAGTTGTTGTCGGCCGGTATCGCGGTCGCGACCGAGATAGCCAAGAAGTCGCCGCTGGCGCTCGCCAACGCCAAAGGCGTCATCAACGACGGTTTTTGGCACGGCACCGGGCTGCATGAGAGCCTGCGATTGGAGCGGGAGGTCACGCTTCGCTATTGCCTGACCAGCGAAGACGCTCCCGAAGGGCTGGTGGCGTTCGCCGACAAAAGGCGGCCGAGGTTTGTCGGCCGGTAACGCGATTCGCCGAGGCACCCGCGAAAGGGGCCGCGCGAAGGGAGAGGGCTTGAGGGATGGGAGCGGCGGTCCGCACGAAGCCTGAGGTCGACGAGACCAATGCCTTCTACTTTGAAGGCCTGCGGCACAATCGGTTCTTGATCCAGCGCTGCAGCGCCTGCGAGCGTCGCCGCTTTCCGCCGATGCCAAGTTGCCCATATTGCGCCGCGACCGCCGCGGTCGTGGAGCAAGTTTCCGGCGGCGCGAGCTTGTACTCCTGGATCGTCATACATCGCGCGTTCGACCCTGGCTTTGCCGATCAGGTGCCGTACACGCTCGGCACCGTCGATCTTGACGGCGGCGGCCGCCTGGTCGCGCGCATCGTGGACGCGCCGAGCTTGGCAGTCGGAATGAATCTTTCATTGCGCATTCATCAGCACGGCGATTGGGCCGAGCCGCAATTCGCGCCGACCGATCGGCGGAATTAGCGGAACGGCGGGGATCGACGAGGCCGAACATGACCGATGTCGCGATCGCCGGGGTCGGCTACACGTCGTTCACGCGGAAATCGGGCCGCAGCGTGCTTGATCTCGCTGCCGAGGCGTGCCGCAATGCCGCGGCGGACGCCGGCCTGGCTTTGCGCGAGATTGACGGCGTCGGCAGTTTCTCGGTGTTCAACGATTCGGTGCCGTGCTCGGCGGTTGCCACCGCGCTGGCATTACCGACGCTGCGCTACACGCTCGATCTGAACGCGGCCGGACAATCGCCGTGCCACGCAATACAGATGGCCGCATCGGCGATTCGCAGCGGCTACGCCGACGCGATTGTGATTTTCCGCGCTCTCAACGGCAGGTCGGGCGTACGCATCGGCCATGGCGCGATCCCAGGCGGCGCCGGCGCCTATCGCTATCCGATCGGCTACAGCTCCTATTTGATGTACATCGCGATGTGGGCGCGCCGTTACATGATCGAAACCGGCGCGACCGCGGCAGAACTTGGCGCGGTCGCCGTGGCGCAACGCTGGTACGCACAACGAAACAGCCGTGCCGTCGTTCGCGAGCCGCTCGATATCGAGACTTATTATCGTTCGCCGCTGGTCTGCGACCCGTTCCGCGTTGCCGATTGCACTTCGGAAGTTGACGGCGCCTGCGCCGTCTTGGTGACAAGCCTCGAACGCGCCCGCGATCTCAAACAGCCGCCGGCGGTGATTGGGTCGACCGCCTACCGCGCCGGTGCACGCCCCGGCCTCGATGTCGGCGACCAGTTCCAGTGCGACGACTATTCGCGCAATTTCACCAACCTCCTGCGCGACGAACTCTACGGGCGCGCCGGCGTCAGCGCCGCCGATGTGTGTTTCGCCGAGATCTACGATTGCTTCACCAGTACCGTGCTGTTCGGGCTGGAAGGGCTCGGCTTGTGCAAGCGCGGCGAGGCCGGCGATTTCATCCGCTCGGGCGCCACCGCGATCGACGGCCGGCTGCCAACCAATACCAGCGGCGGCCTGTTGGCCGAGGGCTATTTGCACGGCATGAACGTCGTGACCGAAGCCGTGCTGCAAATTCAGGGCCGTTGCGGCGAGCGCCAGGCGCCGCGGCACGACGTCGGCGTGGTCACGTCCGGCGCACTGATCGACGGCTCGGCGATGATTCTGATGCGTGATCGTTGAATGCCGCAACGCGCCCTACAGCCGTAACAAAAAACGGCGCGGCGGATTTGAGGGAGGAAGCGATGTACGTCCATGCCATGGTCGAAACTGCGGCGAAGCGGTTCGGCAACAGTGTCGCCCTGATCGACAACTACGCGACGCGGTCGTTCGCGGAGCTGTGGGAGCGCAGCCACAAGCTGGCTTGGGTGCTGCTCGAGCGAGGCGTCAAGCCCGGAACGCCCGTCGTCGCCATCATGAACAATCGCAACGAGTGGGCCGAATTCGAGATCGCGGCATCGCTGACCGGCGCGTGCCGCGGCCGGCTCAACGCCCGGGATTCACGCCGCGAGTGGAGCTGGACATTGGCCGATCTCGAGCCCGCGGTCGTGGTTGCCGGACCGGAATTTGCACCGGCGCTCGCGGAGATCCGCGCCGGCTGGACGTTGACGCCGTTCGAGGTACTCCCGCTCGGCGAGGCGTATGAGCGGGCGCTGGCCGCGGCACAACCGCGCCCCCTGCCCGCCTTCGACGCCGAACTGCCCGGCATGGCCTATCACACCTCCGGAACCACCGGAAAACTCAAGGCGGCGGTCTACAGCCACGCTGGGTTGAGCCGCCTGCATCGCAACGTCCTGGCACTGATCATGGATGATGTCACGCCGGAGGCGGCGCTCCTGCATGTCGGCCCGGTCACCCACATGTCCGGCATGTTGATCGTCCCGGCATTGTTTCGCGGCGCCCGGTCGATCATGCTCGAGCAGTTCACGCCGGATGCTTTTTTCGACGCGGTCGAGCGCCATGCGATCACCCACACTATTCTGGCGCCGACGGTCATCAATATGCTGACCATGGCGCTGGAGGAAAAACCCCGCGACGTGTCGATGCTCAGGCGCATCTATTATGCGAGCTCGCCGATCGCGCCTGCGGTACTGAAGCGGGCGATCGCGGCGTTCGGCGGACCGATCTTCCTTCAGGGTTACGGCTGCACCGAAGCCGGTGCGCTGTTCAATGCGATTCTCTATCCGGAGGAGCACGTCGAGGCGCTGGCGCACAACCCGGAGCGGCTCGCAAGCTGCGGGCGCGCGGTGCCGTTCTTCGACGTCGACTTGCGGCAGCCCGACGGCTCGCCAGCGCCGGTCGGCGAGCCGGGCGAAATCTGGGTGCGCGGCGACGCGGTATCGCAAGGCTATTGGCGACGGCCGGAAGCCACCGCCGAGAGCTATGACGGCGGCTGGTTTCGCACGGGCGACATGGCCAAGCGCGACGCCGACGGTTACATCACCATCCTCGACCGCAAGCACGACATGATCATTTCCGGTGGCTTCAACGTCTATCCGCACGAAGTCGAGGACGTGATCGCTGAGCACACAGCCGTCGCCGAGGTGGCCGTGATCGGCGTTCCCGACGCGAAATGGGGCGAGGCGGTCAAGGCCTGCGTGGTGCTGCGGCCGCAGACCACGCTCTGCCTCAAGGACCTGCAGGATCATTGCGCCGGCCGCGGGCTCGCGCCTTACAAGAAGCCGCTGTCGCTCGACATTATGGAGCAGATTCCGAAGACCGCGGTCGGCAAGATCTCGCGGCGCCTGCTGCGCGAAACCTACTGGCTGGAGCAGGAGCGGCGCGTCGGCTGACATTGGGTCCGTCACAGTGCCTTGCTCGACAAGGGTGTTGTGGCGCGGGATAGTGCCGTCGGATTCGGCGTTGTAGGAGCCGATGCGAAATGAGTCTCGATAGGCAAGACGATCAGACGTCAAGCCGCCTGCAGCGCAAGCGCGCCAAAAAGTATCGCGAGATTTTGCGCACCGCTGCCGAGGTGCTGACCGAGCGCGGCTATTCGGGAACCAGCCTCGACGAAATCGCCGAGCGGCTCGATGTCGCTAAGGCGACCATCTACCACTATGTCGTCTCCAAGGATGAGCTGATATCTGCTTGCGTCAAGCAGCCGTCGCTAGAGGCGATGGCCCGGCTTGAGGCGGTGGCGGCCTCACACGAGAATCCCGCCAAGCGCCTCGAAGCGCTCATCCGCGAGAATCTGATTCTGATTGTCATCGATTGCCGCGAAATAAGCGGCGTGGTGATGCGTCCATTCGAATTGCCCGAACCGCTGCGCTCCGAATATCGGGCGCTGCGAGGAAAGCACGACCGGCTGTTTCGGGAGACCATCCAGGCCGGCATCGAGAGTGGCGCATTCGATCCCGGCGATCCGGTGGCGGCACGGCATTGCCTGTACGGGGCCATGAACCACGCCGCCGTCTGGGTACGCGGCACGCCGGCGCAAATGCGGCAGACAATCGAGGGGATCGTGGACAGCCTCATGCGCATGTTTCTGCGCGTCAAGCGCTCGCGCTAGCGACCTGCCCAGTCTGGTTGCGCTAGAGGTGAGCGCAGGGGTCCGGCAAAATCTCAGCGCCCAACGAATACCGGCCGCCGCTTTTCGATGAAGGCCTTGATTCCCTCCATCGCGTCGGCGGTTTCCGCAACCTCAAGCATCAGTTCGCGCTCGCGGTCGAGCTGGCGCTGGTATGAATTGCCGCCGGCCTCGGCGAGCAAAGCTTTCATGCGCCGGTAGGCGCCGGTCGGACCGGAAGCGAGCTGCGCCGCCACTTCGCGCGCCCGCTCCATCACCCGCGCCGCGGGCACGACTTCATCGACCATGCCCCAATCCCGAGCTTCGGCGGCGGTGAAAGTGCGGTTGGTCAGAAGGAGATTGCGCGCCCGGCGCACGCCCACCGCCTCGGCCAAGAGCTTCGTCACCCCGACATCGCCGACCAAACCGATCGCCGCGTAAGCCGTGCGAAATGTGGCGGTGTCGGCGGCGATGACATAGTCGCCGGCCAGCACCAGCCCGATGGCGCCGCCGGCGGTAACGCCGTTGACGGCGACGACAATCGGCACCGGCAGCGCCGCGATCAGCCGGACCAAGTCATGGGCCAGATCGATCAGCGTGCGCAATCGTCGCGGCAGATCAGCCGGCTCTTGAAAACCATCGAGGCGGCCGCCCGCCGAGAACACCGAGCCGGCGCCCGTGAGGACGACGCTTCGCACCGTAGCATCGCACTCGATGCGTCCCACCAAGCTCAGCAAGCATCGCAACATCGGTTCGTCGAACGTGTTGTACTGCTGCGGTGCATTCAGCGTGAGGACGGCAACTGCATCGCCGACGTCGAGTGTCGCCAATTGACCCACTGCAAAAGCTCCGTATCGCAAGCTGCATCGATCCGCAGCCGTCTATTTAGTCGAAATTCGAACGAGAGGTCAAAAATTAGTACGAACGTGAACCCACCCCGCTTGCGCCAGCGCGCGCGAATTGCGACATCGCTGCCATGGACAAACCGATCGACACACTTTCCGGCGCGGCGCTCGCCGGTCTGACCTGCGCGTGTCCGCGCTGCGGCAAGGGCAAGCTGTTTCAGGGCTTTGTCACGCTGCGGCCGCGCTGCGACGTTTGCGGGCTTGATTACAGCTTCGCCGATGCCGGCGACGGGCCCGCCATCTTCATCATCCTCATTGCCGGCTTCATCGTGGTCGGCGCGGCGTTGGTGACGGAAGTGCTGTATCAGCCGCCGTACTGGGTGCATGCGGCATTGTGGCTGCCGCTGATCGCGATCGTCACGCTCGGTCCGTTGCGGCCGATGAAGGGACTGCTGATCGACTTGCAATATTTCCACAAGGCCGCCGAAGGACGGCCGGGCGGACGCGAGCATTGAACGCGCCCGCGCCGGCAGCAAGACCGCCCGCGCGGCGCCGCACCTGGCTCGGTACTTGGGCTGGCCTCTTGATCCCGGCCTTGTTGCTGTTGGCAGCGCTGATCGCGCTCGGCACCTGGCAGCTGCAACGCAAAACCTGGAAAGAGGATTTGATCGCGACGCTGACCGAGCGGCTCGCGGCGCCGCCATCGGCTTTACCGGCCTCGGCCGCGTGGCCGAGCCTCGATCAGGCCAGCGACGAATATCGCCGGGTGAAATTTACCGCCACCTTCGACCACGGCAAGGAAGCCTTGGTCTATGCCGCCGCCTCGGCGTTCCGCCCCGACGTGAGCGGCCGCGGCTATTGGATTTTCACGCCGGCCCGCTTCGCCGACGGCGCCGTTGTCATGGTCAATCGCGGCTTCGTGCCTGAGGATCGCAAAGACGCAGCATCGCGGGCTGCCGGCGAGATTACGGGGCCGGTCGAGATCGTCGGCGTGCTGCGCTGGCCGGAGGCCCGCACTTGGTTCTCCGCGGCCGACGATCCTGCGCATAATCTCTGGTTCGTGCGCGATCCGCGCGCGATGGCGGCGGCAAAGGGGATTGGCGCGGTGGCGCCGTTCTATGTCGAGCAGGAGTCGCCGGTGCCGCCGGGCGGCTGGCCGCAGCCCGGCAAGCTCGTGGTCAATCTGCCGAACAACCACCTGCAATATGTCGTGACCTGGTACGGCCTGGCGCTGGTTTTGGTCGTGGTTTTTATCGTCTGGGCGCGCTCGTCATTCCGGAGCGCGGGTGAAGCCCGCCAGTCCGGAATCCATAGCCAAGACTAGAGCCAAGACTAGCGAGGTCCCGGCGAGGCGCCGGCCAAATTGACCTAAGCGGGCGGTATGGATTTCCGGTTCCGAGCCGCGCGCGGCCTCCCCCTCCCGGGCCCTCCCCCGCTTGCGGGCGGAGGGTTGGGTGGGGGCTTCGCTTTCCTTGTGAACGGGCCGCCTTATCTATTAGTGTGACGGACGTCCGGGAGCGGCGGCAGATGGCCGCCCGCAGCGAACATCCTGGAAAATCAACAACTTATGTCGCCCGGGGTTCGCGCCGGGCCAGGAAGTTTGTGAGTGCGCCACGTCTCCACCAGGGGCGAAACCTCAGGCCTCGGCTTCGCCGAGGTCATGCTCGCAGGTCTCGCCCGCGACGGCGGCCTCTATGTGCCGGACGTCTGGCCGCGGCTCCCGCATGAGACCATCGCCGGTTTCGCCGGCCGACCCTATGCCGAAGTTGCAGTCGAGGTGATCCGGCTGTTCACCGGCGACGCCATCAAGGAGGCCGACCTCGCCCGGATGGCGCGCGAAGCCTATGGCACCTTCCGCCATCCGGCGGTGGCGCCGCTCACCCAGCTCGGCGTCAACACCTTCGCGCTCGAACTGTTTCACGGCCCGACCTTGGCGTTCAAGGACGTGGCGATGCAGCTTCTGGCGCGGCTGATGGATCACGTGCTGGCGGCGCGCGGCGAACGCCGCACCATCGTGGTCGCCACGTCCGGCGACACCGGCGGCGCCGCCGTCGAGGCGTTCCGCGAACGGAGCCAGGTCGATGTCATCGTCCTGTTCCCGCACGGCCGCATCTCCGACGTGCAGCGGCGCATGATGACCACGGTGGACGCCCCCAACATCCATGCGCTGGCGATCGAGGGTACCTTCGATAACTGCCAGGCCATCGTGAAGGGCTTGTTCAATCACGCCGCGTTTCGCGATCGGGTGCAGCTGTCCGCCGTCAATTCGATCAATTGGGCGAGGATCGTGGCGCAAGCGGTCTATTACTTCACCGCCGCGGTGTCGCTCGGCGCACCCCACCGCAAGGTCGCGTTCACGGTGCCGACCGGCAATTTCGGCGACATCTATGCCGGCTATGTGGCGCTGCTGATGGGACTGCCGATCGACCGGCTGGTCATCGCCACCAATGTCAACGATATCCTGACGCGGACGCTCGCCACCGGCACTTACGAATTACGCGACGTCGTACCGACGACGTCGCCGTCGATGGACATTGCGGTGTCGTCGAACTTCGAGCGTTTGTTGTTCGACGCCTGTGATCGCGACGCCGGCGCGGTGCGAAGCCTGATGGGATCGCTGGCGCAATCGCGGCGTTTCACGATTTCGGCGCGGGCGCTGTCGCAGATCCGCGCGGTATTCACCGCCGATCGCGCCGACGAAGAAGAGGTCGCCGCCACCATGCGCACGGTCAAGCGCGAGACCGGCCATTTCGTCGATCCGCACACCGCCGTCGGCATTGCGGTTGCGGAAAAGGAGCTGCGCGATCCGGCATTGCCGATGGTGGTGCTGTCGACCGCGCAGGCGGCCAAGTTTCCCGAAGCCGTGCAGGCGGCGTGCGGTATCCGGCCGCCACTGCCGGAATGGCTTTGCGATCTCAATCAACGTCCGGAGCGCGTCACATCGCTGCCGGTCGATCAATCAGCAGTCGAGCGTTTCGTCCTGCAGACGAGCCGCGCGGCGCAAGAAGGAGCAGCAGCATGAGCGTAGCGGTCACCACCTTGACATCCGGCATCACCGTCGTGACCGACGCGATGCCGCATCTCGAGACCGCCTCGCTCGGCGTCTGGGTCAATTCCGGCGGCCGCGACGAGCGCCGCGACGAGCATGGCATTTCGCATTTCCTCGAGCACATGGCGTTCAAAGGCACGCGGCGGCGCAGCGCCCGGCAGATTGCCGAGGAGATCGAGGCGGTCGGCGGCGATCTCAACGCCGCGACCAGCGCCGAGACCACCTCCTATTACGCGCGCGTACTCAAGGCCGACGTGGCGCTGGCGCTCGACGTGCTGTCCGACATTCTGTCCGAGCCGGCGTTCGATCGCGAGGAGCTGCTGCGCGAGCACAATGTCATCGTCCAGGAGATCGGCGCCGTCGCCGACACCCCCGACGATCTGGTGTTCGAGCACCTGCAGGCAAAAGCCTTCCCCGACCAGCCGCTCGGCCGCTCCATTCTCGGCACGCCGAAGACCGTGCGCTCGTTCGACAGCGCCAAATTGCGCGACTATCTTGCCCGCCACTATCGGGCGCCGGACATCATCGTCGCCGCCGCCGGCGCCGTCGACCATGCGGCGATCGTCGCCGAAGTGGAAAAAAGATTCTCAAGCTTCAGTGGGCCGGCGAGCCCGACGCCGGAGCCGGGGCACTTTGGCGGCGGCACGCACGTCGAGAAGCGCGAGCTCGAGCAAGTCCACATCGCGCTTGCGCTACCCGGCGTGCCGCAGACCGATCCGTCGCTCTACAGCCTGTCAGTGTTCAACAACGTACTCGGCGGCGGCATGTCGTCACGGCTGTTCCAGGAAGCGCGCGAGAAACGCGGCTTGTGCTATTCGATCTATTCGTTCCATGCCGCCTATTCCGATGTCGGCATGTTCGGGCTTTATGCCGGCACCGATGCCGCCGACACCGTGCAGCTGATGCAGCTCGTCGTCGACGAGATCGCCAATACCGCCGAGACCATTTCCGAGACCGAGATCGCCCGCGCTAAGGCGCAGATGAAGGCCGGCCTGCTGATGGCCTTGGAAAGCTCCGGCGAGCGCATCGGCCAACTGGCGCGCCACCTGATCGCCTGGGGGCGCCCGATTCCGACCGAAGAACTGGTCGCCAAGGTCGAAGCAGTCACGGTCGACAGCGCCCGCGGCGCCGGACGGGCGCTGATCCGCCGCGGCAAGCCGGCGCTGGCCGTGATCGGGCTCGGCCCCGGGCTTGAAAGGGCCGCCGCCATTGCCGAAAGTCTCGCGCGTCAGGCCGCATAAAGGGGGCACCGATCCAAACGTCCGCTCGTCCCCGCGACGGCGGGGACCCAGTTTCCCGCACTTGATAGATTCCCGCGTTCGCGGGAATGAGCGGTGGGTATTTTGGGCGCTGAGCAGGTCCGATGGCGTTCTTCCGCACCATCAACTTCTCCGAGCCAGTGCCGTCGGTCGTCGGCGAGGGCATCATTCTGCGCACGCCGCAGGTGACCGACTATGGCGAATGGGCGGCGCTGCGCGAATTGAGCCGCGACTTCCTCACGCCCTGGGAGCCGACCTGGCCGGCCGATGATTTAAGCCGCAGCGCCTACCGCCGGCGGATCAGGCGTTATGCCGAGGACCTGCGCACCGACCAGAGCTATGCCTTCTTGATCGTCCGCAGCGCCGACAACACGCTGGTCGGCGGTTTGACTCTGGCCAATATCCGCCGTGGCGTCGCCCAGGCCGGCAATCTCGGCTACTGGATGGGGCTGCCCTTTGTGCGCCAAGGCTACATGACGGCCGCGGTGCGCGCCGTCATCCCGTTCGCTTTCGCCACGTTGCGCCTGCACCGGCTCGAGGCCGCCTGCATCCCGACCAACGCCGCGTCGATCCGGCTTCTAGAAAATACCGGCTTCATCCGCGAGGGCTATGCGCGCGACTATCTCTGCATCAACGGCGTCTGGCAGGATCACCTGCTGTACGGGCGTTTGAAAGATGCCAAATCTTAAACGCAAAGCCTTGAAGGCAAAGCCTTAACCACGCCCGCGATGACGCCTTGGGATGGCCACCTTTCTCCTGATATAACAACGGCATCGGGGACATTTCGGTAGGGTAGGGCCGCAAGCGCAATGCCGGGGACCGGTCGAGGGACGCAAAGGTGCGGCCGCGCTTTTCTTGCGCTCGCCTTGGCGCTGTCGGTGGCCGGCTGCTCCAGCAACATCAGCATGCCGAGCGCCGGCCTGGTTGCGCCGAGCGCAGTCGCGACCGAAGCGCCGCGCGGCGATAACAGCTCAGGCTCAGCGAACGAAATCTTCACCGGCTCGACCGCCAAAGACGTGCAGACGGCCGCCAACGCCCAACCGGACGTCAATTGCCCGACGGTGGAGATTCGCCGCGGCGCCGCGACGCTGACCATCGCACCGCCCGGCGACCGCTCGGCGATGACGGTGAAATACCAGGGCAGCTTCGTGCGCGCGGCGCGCGAATGCGCCGTCGCCGACGGCAATATGATCATGAAGGTCGGGATCGAGGGGCGGATCGTTGTCGGACCGGCCGGCGGACCGGGGCGGGTCGATGTGCCGCTGCGCTTCGCCGTCGTTCAGGAAACGCCAGCGGGGATGCGGCCGATCGCGACCAAGTTCGTGATCGTGCCGGTGGACGTCCAAGCGACCGGCAACACGCTCTTCACCCACGTCGAAGAGGCAATGGCTTTTCCGATCCCGACGCCGACGGCGTTGCTCGACGATTACATCGTCTATGTCGGCTTCGATCCGCTCGCGGCCGACGCGCAGAGCAAGGCACCGCCGAAAGTGCGGCCGAAACCGAAGAAGCCGGCCGGCGCGAATTGATTTTGCTGGCCGAGCCCCCTCGCCCATTCTTGGTGTTGGAATGCCGAGCCGCCCTCTCCACAAGGGGAGAGGGCAAGCCCTCTCGACTGGCGACAATTCAAGAGCACGTCGGCGACGCGGCGCGTCTAATCCCGCCCTGTCCCCTTGCGGGAAAGGGCAACGCATGCCGAACAACAAACGCCGCCGCGTGAGGGGTCGCGGCGCGTCAGTTGAATTTCTTGCGGACGTCTTCGATGCCTTGCGCGAGCAGATTCTCGGCGACCTTGCCCTTGGCGGCGGCGGCGAGGATTTTCTCGGCGGCGGCGACGGCGGTGTCGGCGGCGGCGGAGCGCACATCGGCGAGCGCCTGCGCTTCAGCCTGGGCGATCTTGGCCTCCGCCATCTTGGTCCGGCGCACGACAAAGTCTTCCATCTTGGCCTTGGCCTCGACGGCCAGACGCTCGGCCTCGGCCTTGGCGCCGGCGATGATGGCGGCGGCTTCGTTCTCGGCCTCGCGGCCTTTGCGCTCATATTCGGCAAGCACGGCCTTCGCCTCCTCGCGCAACCGCACGGCCTCGTCGAGCTCGGCCTTGATGCGCGCCTGGCGCTGATCGATGCCGGTGATCACCCGGCGATGCGCGCCCAAGTAGACGAGCAGGCCGAGAAAGATGACAAAGGCGACGGCGACCCAGGCTTCGGCTTCGAGCATGACTGCCCCTTTAACCCTTAACTCCTGGAGACTTCGGCGACGGCGGCAGTGACGTCGCCCGCCGCTGGCGCCGTGCCGATCAGCCGCTCGACGATAGCGGCGGCAGTTTCGGCGGCGATGCTGCCGACATTGCCCATGGCGGCGCTGCGCGTAGCGGCAATCGACTGCTCTGCCGCGGCGAGCTTCTCGTTGAGCTGCGCCTCGAGCTTTTTGTTGGTCGCGGCGGCCTGCGTCGCCTGCTGTTCGCGGGTTTCGGCGGCGATGCCCTGGGCGCGGGCCCGGGCCTCGGCGAGCGACTTCTGGTAAGCCGCGTTGGCCGCTTCGGACTGCTCCTTGAAGCGGTTGGCGGTCGCCAGATCGTCGCTGATGCGCTTAGCTCGCTCGGCGAAGATCGAGCCGATCCGCGGCAACGCGATCCGCGACATCAGCACGTAGAGCAGGATAAAGCTCAGCGCGAGCCAGAACAGCTGCGAGGGAAAGTACTGCGAACTCGAACGGCGGGAAGGCGTGCTTCTGGCCGGGCGCTTCGGTATGGGCAGTCGTCTCGGCCATGCGTCGATCAGAGCCCGAACAGCAGCAGGAGCGCGATTAAGAGCGAAAAGATGCCGAGCGCCTCGGTAATGGCGAACCCGAAGATCAAATTGCCGAACTGGCCCTGCGCCGCCGACGGATTGCGCAACGCGGCGGCCAGATAATTGCCGAAGATGATGCCCACGCCGACGCCGGCGCCGCCCATGCCGATACAGGCAATGCCGGCTCCAATGTATTTTGCGGCGGTCGGATCCATGAGAAAGCTCCTTTTCGTTTTAGCGTTTGGCCGTCAATGGCCTGGGTGGATCGCATCGTTGAGATAGATGCAGGTGAGGATGGCGAACACGTAAGCCTGCAGGAAGGCCACCAGAAATTCGAGCGCCGTGAGCATGATCACCAGGATCAGCGGCAGCGCCGCGCCGAACCAGCCGGCGATGCCGAAGCCAGCGAGCATGATGATGAAGCCGGCGAATACCTGCAGGGTGATGTGGCCGGCCAGCATGTTGGCGAACAAGCGGACGCTGTGCGAGATCGGCCGCGACATGAACGACAAGATCTCGATCACCACGATGGCCGGCAGGATGTAGACCGGCACACCCTTGGGAACGAACAGCTTGAGGAAGCCGAGCCCATTCCGCCAAAAGCCGTAGATCACGACGATGAGAAAGACCAGAATCGCCAGGCACGCGGTGATGATCAGCTGGCTCGTCACCGTGAATGAATACGGGATCAGCCCGATGATGTTGGCGAACAGCACGAACATGAACAGCGTGAACACGAAGGGAAAGAATTTCATTCCCTCGTTGCCGGCCGAGCTGCGCACGGTGTTGGCGACGAACTCGTAGGACATCTCCGCCACCGACTGCAGCCGGCCCGGCACGATCGCCCGCGGCATGGTGGCGCCGATCAGAAGCGCCGAAACCAGCGCCACGATGATCAGCATGAACACCGCCGAATTGGTCAGGGCGATCTGATGACCATGGATGGTGAAGATCGGCACCCAATCGTAGATTTTGAATTGGTGGATCGGATCGACCGTCATGGTTCCATCGGGGTTTGGCGCGCCGTGTGTAACGTCACTCTTCCCGGCTGTCCGACGGCCCGTTGCCAGGCGTGGGGCCGGGGACGACTCCGGCGGAGCGCATCACATTGAGCACGCCCGCGACGAAGCCGAGCAAAAGAAACACAATGAACCCCCACGGCGCGATACCGAGCACCCGGTCGATCAGCCAGCCGAGGCCGGCGCCGACCAGCACGCCTCCAACGAGTTCGCTCGAGAGCCGGAAGCCCCTGGCGTAGCCCGATGCAGTCGCTGCCCGATCTCCACCAGGACCTTCGGAAGGCGGCGCGGCGCGCCGCCCATGCGCCTGGCCTAGACCTTCACCGAGACGCTGGAGTCTCGCGGAGAGGGCGGCTTCGTCGGTGTGCGCCTTGTCGCGGTTGCCGTTTTCGCGCGTGCGGTCGTTCATGTCCGACACTCGCGGCTCGCGGCAATCGAGACGGACCCGCCCCCTTGAAGCCGCGCGGACCATACTGACTGGGTTTCGCCAAGTCAAGAAACGCACATTGGCTCTAATGCATTGGAATAACGGATGATCTTGGCCGCAACCGGAAGACCGTCGGCCGCCCCCGACCCGTCATTGTGCGGCGCAAAGCCGATGCCGTTACAATGATGCCTTGATGCGGGCGTTGTATCCGACAACGCGGCGCCCGAAGCGGGGACGGGCTCGACCGCAGCGCGGGGATGACCATGATCAAGAGCACGGCTGCCATCATCGTCGCATTGATTGGTTTGGCCGCGCCCGCCTTCGCGCCGGTCTTCACGCCTGCTTTGGCCAACGACGAAACGCCCGACAGCGATCATGGCCGCTTCAGCTTCAGCAAGGTGGCTGACGGCCTGCTGCGGCTCGACCTTAAGACCGGCGAGGTTTCGCTCTGCAGCCAGCGCGCGGTCGGCTGGGCCTGCCAGGCGGCGCCGGACGATCGCGTCGTCCTTGAGAACGAGATCGGGCGACTGCGCACCGAGAACGCGGCACTGAAGAAAGAACTGATCGCTCACAGTCTGTCGTTACCGAACGGGGTGGCGGCCGAGCCGCCGGCGGCCGGCAACGGCGCGCCCAAAGCTGGCGACAAGGTTGGCGACAAGACCGGCGACGACATCGACCGCATGGTGGAGGCCGCCGGCCGCCTGTGGCACCGCTTCGTCGACGCCATCGCACGGGCGCAACGGCAAGTGCTGAACAACAAGAGCTAACGCTTTCGCCGCCTGTGCCGCCGCGCATTCACACGACCCGGATCGACACCATCGTCGCCACAACGCTGACGGTCGATACGTCCAGCGAAGGTTTCTTCGACATCACCCGCGAGGCAGCGAGTTTCCTCGATCACGTCAAGGCGCGCGACGGCGTGCTGCTGCTTTTCATCCGCCACACCTCGGCTTCTTTGGTGATTCAGGAGAACGCCGATCCTGACGTGCGCACCGACCTCGTCACCGCGCTGTCGCGGCTGGCGCCGGCGGACGCCCCCTGGGTGCACGATGTCGAAGGCCGAGACGACATGCCGGCGCATGTCAAAGCCATGCTCAACGGCGTGTCGCTGTATGTGCCTGTGAGCGGCGGGCGGATGATGCTCGGCACCTGGCAGGGCATCTACGTCGCCGAGCATCGCGCCCAGCCGCACCGCCGCGAGGTGGTCTTGCAGTTTTTGGGAAGCTGCGCAGGCTGACAAAATCAACGTTTCCCGGGCGCGGCGCAGCACGAAGTGATGCGCTGCCGACCCGGATCGTTGCGGACGCCGCGTTCGTAACGATCCCGGATCAGCGGTGCAGCCATAGCGCGTCGAAGACGCGCGTAACCGCGTTTATGGCGCGCTGCATCGCGTCCCGGAAACGCCGCCAGTGGACCCTGCCGGCCAATCGGCCCTAAGATAACAACCGCTTGGCGATTGGCTTAAGAAGGGCAATTTTGAGCGAGGCGCAGTCCCATCATTTGTTGATCGCCGACGATCATCCGCTGTTTCGTGGCGCGTTGCGCGAGGCGGTGCATGGCGTGTTCGGCCGCGCCGACGTCAGCGAGGCCGGCACGTTCGAGGAGGTCAGCGAATTCCTCGAGCATAATGCGCCCGACATCGACCTGATCCTGCTCGATCTGTCGATGCCGGGGGTGCGCGGCTTTTCCGGGCTGATGTATCTGCGCGCGCAATATCCCAGCCTGCCGGTGGTCGTGGTCTCGGCCAATGACGATCCGGCTGTGATCCGCCGCTGCATGGAATTCGGCGCCTCGGGCTTCATCCCCAAGACGCTCGGCATCGAGGCGTTGCGCGCGGCGGTCAAGCGCGTGTTGCAAGGCGAAGTCTGGACGCCGCCCGACGTCGATCTGACGCACCGATCCGACGCCGAGACCGCGGCGATCGCGCGGCTGTCGACGCTGACCCCGCAGCAGGTTCGCGTGCTGATGATGCTGTCGGCGGGACTGCTCAACAAACAAATCGCCTACGAGCTCGGCGTGTCGGAGGCGACGGTGAAGGCCCACGTTTCGGCGATTCTGCAGAAGCTCGGCGTCGAAAGCCGCACGCAAGCGGTGATCGCCGCCGGCAAGATCGAAGCCGGCCATTGGCCGCAGACGCCGCTGCGCGAGGAGTGACGGCGCTGCGCGTGATCAAAACAAGGCCGCGGAACCCGGCTGGCGGCTCATAAAATGCCGCCGCGAAGCGGGCCGCCTTTGCCGCGTCTTAGTTCCATGACAATGTCTGCCGGTCGGGGAGCTGATTCGGCATGCGCACGATCGCATTTCTGACCCAGAAAGGCGGAGCGGGAAAAACGACCCTCGCAGCCTCGCTGGCTGTTGCCGCCGCGGCCACCGGCGAACGGGTGGTGGCGCTCGACTTCGATCCGCAGGCGTCACTGGCCCGCTGGGGCAAGCGCCGCGAGTCGGCCAATGCACGACACATCGTCGTGGTCGAGCCGCTCGAATACGACCGGCTGCCGCGGCTTGGCATGATGATCGAGCGGTTGCGCGCCGCCGGCTTCACGCTTCTGGTGTTCGATACCCCCGGCGCTCATACCGGCGCGCTCGGCCTTGTCGCGGAATGCGCCGACCTTTGCCTGCTGCCGGCGCGCCCGACGCTGTTGGATCTCGAGGCGACCGCGGCCACCTTTGCCGCGGTCCAGGCGGCCAAACGCCGCGCCGCCTTTGTCCTCAACCAATGCCCGCCGATCCCGCGCAGCTCGCGCGCCAGCGAAGCGGCCAAGGACCTGACGCAGCTCGGCGTCCTGGCCGAACCGATGCTGTCGGCGCGAATCGATTATCAGGACGCGATCGCCGCCGGGTTGGGCGTCACCGAGCATGCCCATGACGGCCGCGCCGCGCAGGAAATCGAAGCGCTGTGGCGCTGGGTCCTCGCCCAGCTCAATGCGATCGAAAGCGAGAGGCAAACGCCCGCCCAGCCGGCACAACAGGTGTCGGCGCTCAAGGAGCGGTTGGCCGGCATCGCCCGCGCCCCGCATTTGCGGCCGACGCCCGGCTAGTCCTTCACCTCTGCCCGCCGCTAACGATTTTTATTTGACGTCGCGACACTGGTTCGGGCAGGCGCTGGTCGGCAGATCGCACGACTCGCCGAGAATTCCGACACCCGGCACGAACGTATAGCCCGGCATCTGGATCGCGTTCGGCGGGACCTGGCGGAGGAAGCCGTATTCCGGGCCATACGGCAGCGTCGCGCCGTGTGCGGCCCGAGGCCAAGGATAAGCCGCGTAGCCGTAGTAACCGCGATGCGCGACCGGCGGCGTGCCTGCCTTTGGAATAAGGGCTCGCCGCCGCGGCTGATTGCGGGCTGAGCGCTGCGGCGGATGCCGCCAGCAAGAAAGCGGCAGACCAAGCGGAAGAGATTTGCAGCGGCGATGTGCGCGACATTGGGCGCTCCCTTAAGCGTGCCCCGTTTGCTCAATATGATATGCGATGTCGGGCTCGGAAAGGACGTCGCTTTCATGACATTTAAGTCAGGCAACGCGAAAGTCTGATTTTGCCTCGGCTCTAAACGATCAAAAAATAAGCTTGGCGTCGTTTTACCGCGGCGGGCGGCGTTCGCCCCTCCACCATTGTTCGCATCGTGCCCCTGCCCCCGCTCCGCGAGCGCGGATACGCGCTACTCTGCCGCGACGCGCTGGACGCGCCATTGCGTGATCAAGGCGCGCAGCGACGCGGGCTTGACCGGCTTGTTGAGAACGTGCGCGCCGGCGCTGCGCGCCTCTTCGCGCACATGCAACGAGCGATCGGCGGTCACCAGGATTGCCGGCAGGTCGCGGCCGTAGCGACGGCGCAGCTCGGCGATGGCGCCGATGCCATTAGCGCCGTCGAGATGATAGTCGACCAGAAGTCCGTCCGGCTCGAGGCCGGAGCCCTCGATCGCCGCCAGCGCCTCGGCGAGGTCTTCGGCCTTGAGCACGCGGCAGCCCCAGCCGCCGAGCAGCATCTGCATGCCGTCGAGAATGGCCGGCTCGTTGTCGATGCAGAGCACGACCGTGCCCGCGAGCTGTCCGGTCACCGCCTTGCGCGCCGTTTGCGGCGTCGGCGCCGCGAGAGCTGCGGCGGCGCGCGGCACTTCGACCGCAAAGCGCGAGCCGCGGCCGGACGCCGATTTCAGCGTCACCTCGCAATCGAGCACGCGCGCGATGCGTTCGACGATCGACAGGCCGAGACCGACGCCGCGCGCGACCCGCGCGCCTTGGTCGAGCCGATGGAATTCCTTGAACACCGCGCGGCGTTTGGCATGCGGGATGCCGATGCCGGTGTCGTAGACCTCGATGCGAAGCTTGGTGCCGCGGCGGCGGCAGCCGACCAGCACCGTGCCGTTCGGCGTATATTTGATCGCGTTCGACACCAGGTTCTGCAGCAGACGGCGCAGCAGCCGCCGGTCGGAATGCACCGCCAGCGAACAGGGCATGAATTCAAGCTCGAGCCCCTTCTCGCGCGCCAACGGCGCGAATTCGACTTCCAGGCGGGCGAGCAATCCATCGATGCGGAAATCGCTCATTTCCGGCTGCATCGCCCCGGTATCGAGCCGCGAAATGTCCAACAGCGCGGCGAAGATCTCTTCGACCGCCTCCAGCGATGCGTCGATATTCTGCACCAGATCGCCGTCCTCGCCGGCGCGCTGGCGCTCGATCAGGCTGGTGACATAGAGCCGCGCGGCGTTGAGCGGCTGCAAAATGTCGTGGCTTGCCGCGGCGATGAAGCGCGTCTTCGAAACATTGGCGTCGTCGGCTTCCGCCTTGGCGCGCTCCAATTCGGCGTTGAGCCGCGTCAATTCGCCGGTGCGCTCGCGGACGCGGCGCTCCAAAGTGGCGTTGGCGCGCTCCAACGCCTCCGCCGCCTTCACGCTCGGAGTGATGTCGGTGAAGGTCGTGACCAGGCCTCCGTCGGGCATGCGGTCGGCGCGCACCTCGATCACCAGCCCGCGCTCGGCGAAACGCTCCAGGAACGGCTCGGCGACCGAGGTGTATTTCCGGATGCGCGCGGCGACCTGCTCGTCGATATCGTTGCCACTATCCTTCTCACCATTCCTGGCCTCATCCGGGTCTTGCCCGGCGATATGGCGGAGGATCTCGTCGAGCGGGATGCCGACGCGGGTGAGACCATGCGGCAGGTCGAACAGCTCGCCGAATTGCCGGTTCCAGCAGACCAGAGCCAGCCCCTTGTCGAACACGGCAATGCCCTGGCGCACGTGGTCGAGCGCGCTCTGCAGGATTTCGCGATTGTAGTGGAGCGCCGCGTTGGCATCGTCGAGCAGTTTCAGCGCCGCCTTGGTCGAAACCGTGCGCTTGCGCAGCAATAGCGACAGCACCAGCCGCGAGGATGCGGCGCCGATCGCCGACGCCAGTAGATATTCGCCATATTGTAAGAGTGCAAAATCGGCCTCGGCCTGCGGCTCGAGGCTGACCCGGCGCGAGGCGGCGAAGCTCGCAAACGATTCGCGCGTGCGCTCCTCGCCGAGATAGCGGGCGATGGTGGCGGTCAATTCCCCGACGGTGACCGAGGCGCGGCGCAGCCGAAAACTCGGCGCGATCGGCGCCAGCGAACTCGGCACGAACAGGTCGGCCTGCATGCGCTCGATCGCGCTCGGCCGGCGCGGCAGCGAACCGCCGACATAGACTGCGATGTTGACGACGAGGCTGAGCACCACGCCATGCACCAGCGGCGGCAGATCGAGGCCGAATAAAGCCTGCGGCCGCAGCCACGTCAGTCCGAACGGACCGTCGTTTAGGATGCCATCGCCGATCATCCCGCTATCGAGGATGCTGGGAAGCAGCAGCGTATAGGCCCAGACCAGAATGCCGGCGGTCATACCGCCGATGGCGCCGTTGGCAGTGCCGCGCCGCCACACCAGCCCGCCGAAAAACGCCGGCGTCAGTTGCGCGATGGCGGCGAACGACAACAGCCCGATGGAAGCGAGCTGCGCCGGGCCGGCAGAGCGGTAATAAATGTAAGCCAGCAGCAGAATGGCAAAGATCGCGATGCGGCGCACCGTCAGAAGCTGCGCGCCGGCATCGCTCGGCCCATCGGCCGAAACCGCGCGGCGCTTGAGGATGAACGGCATGACGATGTCGTTCGACACCATGATCGCCAGTGCCACCGACTCGACAATCACCATCGCGGTGGCCGCCGACAGCCCGCCGACAAAGGCGACCAGCGTGAGCAGCTCGGAATGCGCCCGCAGCGGCAGCGCCAAGACGAACATGTCGCCGTCGGTCAGGCCCAATGGAAAAGTCAAAAGGCCAGCCATCGCGATCGGCATCACGAACAAATTGATCAGCACGAGATAGGCGGGAAACAGCCAAGCGGCGCGGCGGATTTCCGCCTCGCCGCGATTCTCCACGACGCCGACATGAAACTGCCGGGGCAGCAGCACGATCGCGAACAGCGACAATACCGTGGTGGCAAAAACGCCGGTGAGCGGCGGCATGCGCGTCAGCACCGCCGCCGTCCGCGGCTCGGCCAGCGCATTGGAGAACAGCGTCAGCGGGCCGGGAAACATCACGAAGGTGACGAAGATGCCGACGGCGAGAAACGCGACTAGCTTGACGATCGATTCGGTGGCGATCGCCAGCATCAGCCCGTCCTGATGCTCGGTGGCGTCGATGTGGCGGGTGCCGAACAGCACGGCGAACGCCGCCATCAACAGCGCGACGAACAGCGCGATATCGCCGATCACCGGCTGCGCCGTCGCGCCGCCGGCCGAGACTTCCGCCAGGATGGTGCCGACCGACGCCGACACGGCTTTGAGCTGCAGCGCGATGTAGGGGATCATGCCGACGATGGCGATCAGCGCCACCGTCGCCGCCACCGCCTGGCTCTTGCCGTAGCGCGCGGCGATGAAGTCGGCGATCGAGGTGATGTTCTGACCCTTGGCGAGCCGCACGATGCGGATGATCAGCGGATAGGCGAGACCCACCATCAGCACCGGGCCGATATAGATGGTGAGGAAATCAAAACCGGTCCGCGCCGCAACGCCGACCGAGCCGAAGAACGTCCACGACGTGCAATAGATCGCAAGCGACAGCGGATAGATCACGAGCCGCGCGCGGCTGCCGCGGAACAGCTCATGCCGCCGGTCGCCATAGCTCGCCACCAGGAATAAGAACCCGATGTAGCCAAGCGCGATGATGACGACGATCCAGCCTTGCAGCACAGGCGTTTCCAGCTCGGTCCAGGCGCGCTCTTTCCGGCGCGCGAACCCTGATTTTACCTGATTGTCATGGTTTGGAAACTGACCTATTGAGCATCATCCGGAAAAGTGGACGCCGGTTTTCCGAAAAGATCATGCTCCACTAAAGATCCCGGCCAAGGTTTATTTGACGGCGCCACCGGCAGCAGGCATTTCACCGGACAAATGCCCTCTGCCCCCGCGCTCCGGACATTCGTCGAAACCGTTGAGACGTTGATTATCGCGCTGGCCGGCGGGGCGGCGTTCACGCTGATCGGTTTTCCCGCCGGGTTGATCTCCGGGTCGGTTCTCGCAGTCGCCGCCGCGGCGTTGCTGGGGCGGCCGGTCAAGGTGCCGGTGCCGTTGGCGCGCGCCTGCTATGTGCTGATCGGCATTCTGCTCGGCGCCGTGGTGACGCCGCAGACGCTTCGAGGCATCGTCGCCTGGCCGGTTAGCATCGCGCTGGTGCTGATTGCCGCGCTCGGTATGCTCGTCGCCACCACGACCTATCTGCGTGTCGTGCATCGCTGGGACCCGTTGTCGGCGTTGATGGGTGCGAGCCCGGGCTCGATGACGCAGGTGATCGCGCTCTCGACCGAGCTCGGCGCCGATCTGCCGGCGGTCGCAATCGTGCAGACCATGCGGGTGCTGTTGCTGACCACCGGAATTCCGGCCGGCCTGGCGCTGTTTGGGCTGGTCGCGCCGGCGTTGCCGGTCGCGCGCGGCGGCGCCGGCGGCTCTTCGCTCGCGGCGATCGCCATTGTCGTTGCGGCATCGACCGTCACCGCGATTGTTCTATGGCGGTTGCGGTTCCCGGCCGGGCTTTTGTTCGGCGCGATGATCGGATCCGGCGTGCTGCACGGCTTTGGCCTCGTTCAGGCGGTGCTGCCGTGGTGGGTCGCAAGCACCGGCATGCTGGTTCTCGGCGCGCTGGTCGGCTCGCGCTTCGCCACCATCACGTTCCGGCTGCTGCTCGGCTATCTCGGCGCCGCGTTCGGTTCATTCGCGGTGTCGCTATCGGTCGCCACTCTATTCGCGCTGATCGTCGCGCACTTCTTTCCGTTCCCGATCGCCAACGTCGCGGTGGCGTTCGCGCCGGGCGCGCAGGACACCATGATGGTGCTGGCGCTGGCTCTGCATCTCGACCCGGTTTACGTCGCCGCCCATCATGTCGCGCGTTTTGTGGTGACGGCGTTTTCCATCGCCGTCGCCGCGCGCTGGATGGCGGGGGATAAGGCGAAGCGGCAGTAACCGTCATTCCGGGGCCGGCCAAAGGCCGGGAACCCGGAATCCATACCCACCAACGACTCAGAAAACCGCTCTGAGAATTTCCTCAACTACCTGTGGCTATGGATTCCGGGCGCGCGCTTTCAGTGCGCCCCGGAATGACGGGGCTACTCCGCCGCGAGCGCGCGCGTCTTGAACGGCAAGCCGAGCTTCTGCCACACATCCACCAAAGCTTCGGCCAGCGCGTCGATCAGCCCGTCGTCGTGATAGGGGCTCGGCGTGATGCGAAGCCGCTCGGCGCCTTTCGGCACCGTCGGGTAGTTGATCGGCTGGATGTAGATGCCGTGATCCGCGAGGAGCAGATCGCTCGCCTCCTTGCAGCGCTCCGGATCCCCGACAAAGACCGGAACGATATGCGTCGGGCTGGTCATCACCGGTAGCGCCGCCGCCGTCAGCACGGCCTTGGTCCGGGCGGCACGGTCCTGATGGCGGTCGCGCTCCCACTGCGAGGTTTTCAGATGACGGATCGCGGCCGTCGCCGCCGCGGCGACCGCCGGCGGCAAGGCGGTGGTGAAGATAAATCCCGGCGCGTACGAGCGCACGCTATCGATCAAGATCCGCGAGCCGGCGATATAGCCGCCGAGGCAGCCGAATGCCTTGGCCAGCGTGCCCTCGATCACGTCGATGCGCGCTGTGGCGCCGTCGCGCTCGCTGATGCCGCCGCCGCGCGCGCCGTACATACCGACCGCGTGCACCTCGTCGATATAGGTCATGGCGCCGTATCGCTCGGCGAGATCGCAGATGCGATGCACCGGCGCAACATCGCCGTCCATGGAATAAAGGCTTTCGAACACGATCAGCTTCGGACGGCCGGGAGCGGTCGCCGCCAACAACTGTTCGAGATGCGCCATATCGTTGTGGCGGAAAATCTGCTTCTCGCAATTGGCCTGGCGCACGCCCTCGATCATCGAGTTGTGATTGAGCGCATCGGAGAGGATCAGGCAGTTCGGCATCAGCTTGGCGAGCGTGGCGATGCCGGTCTGGTTGGAGATGTAGCCCGAGGTGAAGACCAGCGCCGCTTCCTTGCGGTGCAGGTCGGCGAGCTCGCGCTCGAGCTCGACCAGCGGATGATTGTTGCCGGCGATGTTGCGGGTGCCGCCGGCGCCGGTTCCCATCCGGGTCGCCGTCTCGACCATGGCGCCGACCACTTTGGGGTGTTGCCCCATGCCGAGATAGTCGTTCGAGCACCAGATGACGACGTTCTTCGGCCCTTGCGGCGAATGCCAGATGGCGTGCGGAAAGCGGCCGGCAATCCGCTCGAGGTCGGCAAAGACCCGGTAACGGCGCTCGCTATGCAGCCGCCCGAGCGCATCAGTGAAATAAGCGCTGTAATCCATGAGATTCCCGCAGATCCCGCAATTGGGCAGCCGAAGAACTCGACCTGCAGCCCTTTATTAGAGTGGTTCCAGTCAGGTTGTCGAGGCGGTTTTCGATGCAAAATCGTCGCGCAGCATTGCGCTGGATCAAACCGGTGGGCCCAAATTGTCCGAATCAGGCTGCTCTTGCCGTGTTCGATCGTGGTCCGGCCCCGCACGCCCTGGCAGGACGCCAGCGAGCGACTACGTAAATTTTATATGAAAGCAGAGCGCGGGAGAGCGCGGGAGGACCCTATGAAAGTCGGCGTTTTGGGCTCGGGCGATGTGGCGAAGTCGCTCGCCGGCGGATTTATCAAGCACGGCCATCAGGTGATGCTCGGCACGCGGGACGCCGGCAAGCTCAAGGATTTCGTCGGGCAACATCAGGGCGCGCAAGTCGGCAGCTTTGCGGATGCGGCGAAATTCGGCGAACTCGTCGTGCTCGCGGTCAAGGGCAACGTGGCGCTCGACGCGCTCAAGGCGGCGGGCGCCTCGAACCTCGCCGGCAAGCCGGTGATCGACGCCACCAATCCGATCGCCGACGCGCCGCCCGAGAGCGGCGTGTTGAAATTCTTCACCGATCTCAATCAGTCGCTGATGGAGCGCCTGCAGAAGGCGTTTCCCGACGTGCATTTCGTCAAGGCCTATAACTCCGTCGGCAATGCCCGCATGGTCAATCCGCAATTTCCGGGCGGCAAGCCGACGATGTTCATCTGCGGCAACGACGACAAGGCCAAGGCGACGGTGCGCGGCATCAACGAGCAATTCGGCTGGGAGACCGCCGACATGGGCAAGGCCGAAGCCGCGCGCGCCATCGAGCCGCTGTGCATGCTGTGGTGCATCCTCGGCCTTACCCAGAACGAGTGGACCCACGCGTTCAAGCTGCTGCACAAGGGGTGAGCGCGGTGGCGCGAGCGGGCGGCGAGCCGGTCGTCGTCGTGACCGGCGGCAATCGCGGCATTGGCTTCGAGATTTGCCGACAATTGGCGGCACGCGGCGCCAATGTCGTGCTCACCGCGCGCAAGGCGGAAGCGGGCGCGGCGGCGGTGAAGAAACTCGCGGCGCAAAAGCCTGCAGTGACGTTTCACCCGCTCGATGTGACCGACGACAACAGCATCGCGGCGCTGCGTGATTTTCTGCAAGCGACTTACGGCCACATCGACGTGCTGATCAACAATGCCGGCATCATCGCCAAAGGCGACGCGCCGGCGCTGAAGGTCGAGCTGGCGGCCGTCCGCGAGACACTTGAAACCAATGCGCTTGGGCCGTTGCATCTGGCGCAAACGTTCGTGCCATTGCTCAAAAAGGGCACGTCGCCGCGCATCGTCAATATGTCGAGCTGCATGGGCGCTCTCACCGACAATGACGGCGGCTACGCCGCCTATCGGATGTCCAAAACCGCAATCAACGCCGTGACGGCGATCTTGTCCGCCGAGCTGCGCGGCTCAGTAGCGGTCAACTCGGTGTGCCCCGGCTGGGTCAAGACCGACATGGGCGGTCCGCACGCCACGCGCGACGTCGCCGACGGCGCCGATACCACGGTATGGCTCGCGCTCGACGCGCCGGCAAAGCTTACGGGCAAATTCGTGCGCGACCGCAAGGTGATTCCGTGGTGACGCTCTAAGCCGACCGGCGTGCGACTAGTGGCCGCTGCGCTTGTTCAGATGACCGGCGATCATCAGCAGCACCGCCGTCGGCGTGAAGCGCGTCGACATGGCGATGATGCCGTTGAGCAGGCCGGTAATGATCTGCGGACGCCCGGCCTTGAGCGCAGCGTAACCCTGCCGCGCCACTTCGGCCGCGCTCATCACCGGCACCGGGCCGTCGAACAAGGCGACGCCCTCCATGTTAGCAACCTTGACGAATTCGCTGGTCGTGGGGCCGGGGCACAAGGTCGTGACCGTGACGCCGGTACGCCGCAGTTCGTAACCGATGGCGCGGCCAAAGCTCAGCACATACGACTTGGTGGCGTAATAGACCGCCATGCCCGGGCCGGGCTGAAAGGCGGCGGTGGACGACACCAGCATGATCCGGCCGCGGCCGCGCGCCACCATTTTCGGCAACACCAGCCGGGTGAGCTCGGTGAGCGCCATGATATTGACCTGCAGCATCGACGAGATTTTTTCCGGGGCTTCCTCGTCGAACCGCCCGGTGTCGCCGAGGCCGGCATTGTTGATCAGCGTGTCGATGACGATGCCGCGTTCGTCGACGAGCTTCATCAGTTCGGCGGCGCCTCCCGGCTTGCCGAGGTCGGTGGAAATCACGGTGATCTCGGTGCCGGTGGCATGAAGCTCCGTCGCCAACGCCTGCATCGGCTCGCGGCGGCGGGCCACCAGCACCAGATCGTGGCCGTCCTTGGCGGCCTCGCGCGCCAGCTCGGCGCCGATGCCGCTCGACGCGCCGGTGATGAGCGCAATGGGACGGGTGGAAATGGCCATGATGATGAATCCCTTTGGTAATGAATGGCGTTGCCGCGCCTCAGCGGCCGGAGAAGGCGGCGGCGCGCTTCTCGACGAAATGCGCCACGCCTTCCTTGAAATCCTCGGAGCCGAACGACGCCAGCATCTCCTTGTCGGCCTCCGCCCAGGCTTCGGCGAGCGACTGGAAATACGACTGGAAGACTTGTCGCTTGATGACGCCGATCGAGCGCGGCGACGAGGCGGTGACGAGCTCGCGCGCGATCGATTGCACGCCGGCGAGAAAATTCTCCGCCGGCAATTTGCGAACGAGGCCGAGCCGTTCCGCCTCGGCGGCCTCCACCATGCGCGCCGAATAGAGCAGATCGAGCGCGTTCATCGGCCCGATCAGCCGCGGCAGCATCCAGGACGAGCCGTGCTCGGCGATCAGTCCGCGCTTGGCGAAGGCGGTGGTCAGCTTGGCGCCTTCGGCCATGTAGCGGAAATCGCAAAACAGGATCATGCAGAAAGCGATGCCGGCGACCGGGCCGTTGATGGCGGCAAAGATCGGCTTCGGCACGCCGAGAAAATAGCTGAATTTCTGCTCGAAGTTGCCGCCCTTGCCGCCGTTCGCTCCGACGATGGTGCGCGGCGTCTCGCCGGCCGACAGCCGGCTCAGGCGCGACATGTCGGCGCCGGCGCAGAAGCCGCGTCCGGCGCCGGTGATGACGATGGCGCGCACGGCATCGTCCGCTGCGGCGCTTTCGATTGCCGCGCGCACCTCGGCGTCCATCTCGGCAGTCCAGGCATTGAGCTTGTCCGGTCGATTGAGCGTGATGGTGGCGATGAAATCGTCGACGTCGTAGAGAATATCCGTGTAGCTCATACCTTCCTCCTGCACTCAACTCTCAACGCGCGTCTTTAGGCGCGCGGTGCCTGCAATGACCGCCGGCAATTCTATCTCATTATCTTATTTGTGGCTGCCCGGCTTGCCGGACAACCACCAGCCATGGCGGGCTCAGTTCGGTCGAGATCGGATGCCGGCAATAGAAATTGCTTGCCGATTTTGCCGGGTCCGCTTTCACTCACGGACGGGGCGGCAAGCTGCACGGTGGCAAATCTTGACCTCGGGTCGAGCATTAAGGCCAACTACCCGCAACAAGGTGAATTTCCAATGGCATCCAATGTTGAGACGACAAAAAAGGGCTATGAATTTTTCAAACGAGGGGATGTTCCGACCCTCATAAAGGATCTGGTCGATGACAACTGTATCTGGATAGCCCCCGGTCCTCAGGACAAATTGCCTTGGGCTGGTCGTTTCAAGGGGAAGCAGGAGATTGCGAATTTCTTTGCGCAAGTCGCTCAGAACTCGCATTTCACCGAGTTTGAGCCGCGCGACATGATCGAACGCGGCGACACTGTCGTGGTTATCGGTACGTCATCCCATCAGGTAAAGAAGACGGGCAAGACCGTAAGGAACGAATGGGTCCACGTTTTCAGATACAGCCAAGGAAAGATGGTGTTCTTTCAGGAATACATCGACACCGCGGCGGAAGTGCTCGGAATGTCGTGACCGCGATTTCGCCAAGGAGGGTGGGTATCGCTCGCCCCTAGCCCGCCTTCTCACCCACTGACGCGCGCCAGCCTGAAATCTGTGGTGCCTTCAGTAGACTTCGGCATTTTCGTTCGGCCGAGCGGACATTCGTCACCACCATCATCGTCGAGCAATATTCGGCAGGCAATGTCGAGGATATCGGCATTCCGATGGAGGACGAAATGAACGACCGCTATACCAAGATTGTGCTGACCGTCATTGCCGTGGCGCTGACGGTGATCGCCGCCCGCGATTGGGCTGCCCGTCAAGCCAGCAACCGCTCAAAATGGACCGGTTCGTGTCATTATCGACAGCGTCGAACCATACGCATTTCAACGAACGACGGTTCCGGTGAAGGTCGCGAACTATTGCTAGGGCGGACTAAAAACCCGCCCGGCTTCGATGAAGGGGAAGTCGTGTGTAAGCCATACCGGCCCGCTACTGGCGTTGACCGGCCGCGGGGATAAGCCGCCACAAAGACAAAACCCCGCGATCCTGAAGGAGCCGCGGGGTCGCGAACCAACTTATCTGCCAGTACTTCCGTGGTCAGAGATCATGGTTCGGCGCGCGCCCCATCAAACGGAGCGCAGGTTGTCCGCCGAGGACTTGCCCGTCTTGCGATCGGCAACAACGTCGAAAGAGACCTTTTGTCCCTCGTTGAGGCCGCCCATTCCAGAACGTTCGACGGCGCTGACATGGACGAACACATCCTTGGTGCCGTCATCGGGTTGAATGAAGCCGTAGCCTCTTTGGGCGTTGAAGAACTTCACGGTACCTTGTGTCATATAATTCTTCCTTCAGATTGCATGCGTAAGCCGGCCGATCCACGGCGCAGCCTGGTTATGTTCGAGTTTTGGAGAAATCGTCAGTCCGACGCAAAGCGCGCGGCGAGGCCAAATCGTTTCGGCCGAAGCTCGATGTTAGACGATAAGCGCTTATGGCGTGGACTACAAGGGGCCTGTCAGTCCGAATGCTCACTCAACAACGATACCAGCGCTACTTTGCCAGCAAGATTCGCTTCGACCACGGTCTCGAAGAAAGTCTTTGAGGATTGAATCGCGCTCTTTCTGCCGGCGCGATAAATCTCCCATCGCCACGGTCGCGGCGGTGGCGCGCTGTGCCGCACGACGATGGAAAAATCTTTATGGCCGATCATGGCGCGTCAATTCCGTAAGGTTGTTGAACAACAGAAAAAACGCCCGGAAAAAATTGAATTGTCGCTTCCAGGCCGTTTTACGTCGGCATTGATGACGTTGCGTCCAACAGGCCCGCCACCCGACCGCCGGAAGACGATGGCGTGATACCGCCGGCGACCACGTTTTGCAGTTCGCGAAACGTGATGAGCCGGCATGTTGTCTCGTCCCAGAGCGCCAGACGCATGCACCCAGAAACTCTGAACCAGAGTGAGCCGGCCGACAGTCGCGAGACCGGGATGGTCACGAAGAGCAATCGGCAACCGGTAGAAAGGAATTCGACTGCACAAGTGGTGGATGTGGTGCATGCCTATGTTGGCGGTGAACCAACGTAGTACGGTCGGCAGATCGTAGTGCGAGCTGCCATAGAGCGCAGTGCTCGAGAAGCTCCAATCCCGGTCTTGCGACCACACCGTGTGTTCGAATTGGTGTTGGACGAAAAACAGCCACATCCCAACTGCACCGGCGACAAAGGTAATCGGCAGGTGGACGAGCAGGAACGGCCTTACGCCGACCCACCACATCAGGGCCGCCACGACAAGCGCAATGGCGCCGTTGGTCGCCATGGTGCTGATCCAGGGTACCAGCCCTTCCCGGGCCAGACCAAATGGCAGGCGATGGCGTAACATGAACAAATAGACGGGACCGACGCCAAACATAATGATCGGATGGCGATAGAGGCGATAGCCGAGCCGGCGCCAGCGCGACAACGCAAGATATTCGCGCACCGTCAGCGTGTCGATGTCGCCGATGCCGCGCTGATCGAGGTTGCCCGAGGTCGCGTGATGGACGCCGTGCGCGCGGCGCCAAAAGTCATACGGCGTCAATGTCAACACGCCGATAACGCGGCCGACCCAGTCGTTCGCCAATCGATGACGAAACAACGAGCCATGACCGCAATCGTGCTGGATCATGAACAAGCGGACAAGAAAGCCCGCAGCGGGAATGGCCAGCAACAAATAAAATCCATATCCGACGCGAAGCGAGAGACACGCCAGCAGCCAAAGGAGGATAAAAGGTCCAACCGTAATCAGAATTTCGACGAGGCTGCGTCCGTGGTTTGGCTGGCGATACCGCGCGAGGCCGTGGGTCAAGGCGCGCATGTCGATCTGTGCATCGCTCGCGCCAGCTTTCAGTCCATCGCTCAAAACGTTCACCCTTTCCAACAAACGACCGCGCCGCGGTTTGGTACGACGTCACCGATAGAACTTGATCGTGATCTCCGAAGGAACTTTCTCAAGCGCCTTGTGTATTTCCTCTGCGGCGTCGGCCAGGCGGTCGGTGTCGATGTTGATGCCAACACCGCAACTCGGACACTGCATGTGGTCGGCGGACTTCAATCGCGCGATGCTTTGTTCAAGGTCGTAACCGCAGCTTGGGCATTGAAATTTGACCACGTGGGCGTCGATGTTCGCCATCAAAAGCTTCTTTTTCCCAGCCGATCTTTCGATGGCCGGCGTCTTACCGGGCAGTGCCGCTCATTCTCCAACGCGCAATGATCGACGCAGGATCATTTTATGGGAAGCGCCCGTTGCTAAGCCGCGCCGCGCGTTTGAACAGACAAACCAGCGCGACTGACGGGCCTTATCGGCGTACGCGCCAGATCGATTTCTGTTGTTTATTAGGAGCATCGTACAGCATGCAGCCCTCCACGTCCACCGCGGAATGCCGGATCGACCGAGGGACATCGCTAAACTTGATCGAACTTTCACAACGGTGTCTTTTTGGGGGCTGGTATTGGGGCGTTTCGATCTTACATTGGTCTTACCGGTCAAATGGATGTCGTTTCAAAGAACGCTGAATCCGCGAGGTCAAAGCGATGGCTGAGTTTAATTATAACGCCTTAGGCGAGTTGTTCCCGAATCGCGGCCGAATGTCCCGGCGTCAATCGTTCGGGTACAAGCAATTCCCCAAGGCCGCGCAAGCCATCCGTTTCGCGATGGAAGACATGCCGCGCGCATCTCTTGTAGGCGCATTTCTCGAAGTGAATGAGCAGAGATACGGCAGCGATGACATCCGCCGCTTGTACGAAAGCGCGGACTATCCGCTAAAGCGCGGCGCCGTGCCCCATGACTGACAAGACGATCGACCTCGATCGGCACCGGGGAATGGCCGCCCAGAAGGCTACCGAGCTCCGCCGATTGCTGGCGGAGGTGGAGACTGATCAACAAGCGCTGCAGCGGCGACAAGACGAACTGGAAACCCACCTGCTGGCGTCGCCAGCGACGAATTGGCATGAAGCCGCGGAAAAAGCCCGCTATCTTCTCAATCTGTTTTCGGCATCGCTGACGGCGCAGGATCCGCGTCGACAAAAGCTGATTGCCGCCGTGCTTGCGGATTTCAAGCGGCTTTCAAACGAAACTTAGCGGCGACATTTTAAAGTCAACCCAGCGTTTGCCTGGAGTGCGCTCGACGCCACGTCAAAAGTCCGTCGCCAAGAGTTCATAGGACCCTTTCCGTCCGCGCTTATACACCTTCATCGCCGCCGTGTAGATCGCCACCCGATTGGCATCAAAGGCGAGAAGCAAGCTCGCCTCATCACGCGCCATTTTCGGTTGCAGCCGCTTGAGTGCGTCTTCGGTCACAAAGAACGACCACTCCATCGCACTGTCGTGACCCCAAAACCGCACCGCGCGGCGCGTCGGGTCAAAAAATCGGCTTTGATTAGGGAAATTGAGCACGACCGTTCACCGTCGTTCTTCAATTGGCAATCCAACATTTTCGCAGGCCTTCGGCGTCCCGTGCCCACCAATAAATTCCTTCCGAATTATGTCCGGATGCCTCGAATGTCTTCAGATAAGTCTTGACTGCAGCCAAGGCCTCCTCGCGGGTGGAGTAGCCGCGACCGACTTGCGTGGCGGGAGCTGAACCCACTCCCTTGAGCTCAAGAAATCTTGAACATTGTCGTCGGCTTCCTTCCGATATCCAGCGGGTTCATTACGCCGGCGCAGGCACCGCGAAGTCACGCCATCGCGATTTTCAGTCACCGAAAATCCGATGCGCCGACAATATGAGATCGCTCTCCGCAACTACCCGCTCGTATGACTCGCTTCTGCTCTTGATCCGATATTGAGGGCTTCCCCCCTCGGCCGGCCGCAAGCTGAGAATCTCATAGTGTCCGCTCGCTGCAGATCGCGACACCGATTGGATGAGATCGACGGATTGTCCGACTTTGAACTTGTGCGTGCGGTCATTCATCCAGAAGCTCCCTCGGCAGCGCCACGTGCAACTGTCATCGCACCTCGCGCCGGATTGCGCCGGTTAGTCCTTCTTGCTCATCCGCCAAAGCTGAAAACCTTGGGTTTTGATGGCGGTTTCGATCACTTCACGGGACAGTTCGTGCGGCGGGTCCCGATCGGGCGCGACGGCGCCGATTGCATGCCACGGGCCGAATTGCTTCGGCAGCTGGCTACCGGTCAAATCGCCGCCGAACGCACGCAGCTCAGGCTTTGGTTCGGACTTGAAAATGAATAGGCGCATGGCCGTGGCCCGCTCCAACGTGACGTTGTTGTCGTTATCGGCCGGCTCGCTGAGCATCGCTGATCACCGCCGCCGGAAATGATTGCGCTGCGCTGGACGAGTGCCGGACGCGGCTCGCTCGTCCTTATGGCGAAAGATCAGTCGCCCCTTCTCCAGATCGTAAGGCGAGATCTCGATCGTCACTCTATCACCGGCAAGAGTTTTAATCCTGTTCTTTTTCATCCGTCCGGCGGTATAGGCGACGACTTCGTGGCCGCCATCGAGCTGAACGCGGTAGCGGGCGTCCGGCAATATCTCGGTCACGAGACCGTCAAATTGCAGGAGTTCTTCCTTGGCCATGCCGTGATCCTTTTGGCTGGGCGCTCCAACGCCGCGCGCGCGGCGCTTCTTGGTGCGGCGGTCGAGCGCTGCGACGCAGGAAGGCGACGGAGGCGATCCCGTCCGTGGATTCCCCGGCTTGCTCCTGCCGCCCAGGCGTGCGCGCGACATTGGTCTCGCGCCGTCGCTTCTGCTTTTCTGCCGAGCGGGTATCCCGCTGGCCAGCACGGCCGTGAGTGTTCGACGCCGCATTCCGATTTGGGTGAGCGCGGCTATCGCTCCCCGAAATGGATTTGCCGATCAGCTTCTCGATGCTGCGCAGCAACGCCCGCTCTTCGGGATCGCACAACGAAATTGCTATACCATCGGCGCCCGCGCGCGCGGTGCGGCCGATGCGGTGCACGTAGGTTTCCGGCACATCCGGCAGATCGAAATTCACCACGTGGCTGATGCCGTCCACATCGATGCCGCGCGCAGCGATATCGGTGGCAACCAGGGTTGTGACATCGCCCCGGCGGAATGCGGCGAGCACGCGCTCGCGCTGCGATTGCGACTTGTTGCCGTGGATAGCGTGGGCGGTTATGCCGGCTTTGATCAACCCGCGGACGACCTTGTCGGCGCCCCGCTTCGTCCGGGTGAAAATGAGAGCACGGTCGATCGGCTCGCGTCGCAAGACCTCGACGAGGATGTCCGGCTTGGCGGCGCGGTTGACATGAACGACGCGCTGCTCGACACGCTCAACCGTCGAGGCAACCGGCGTCACCGCAACCCGGATCGGGTCGCGCAACAGCTGTGCGGCGAGTTCAGCGATCGCGCCGGGCATTGTCGCTGAGAACAACAGCGTCTGTCGCTTCGCCGGAAGCTTGCTGACGATTTTGCGGATATCGTGGATGAAGCCCATGTCGAGCATCCGGTCGGCTTCGTCGAGCACCAACAACTCGACACCGCCGAGGCGGAGCGCGTTGCTCTTGACGAGATCGAGGAGCCGTCCCGGCGTCGCGACGAGAACATCGACGCCGTCGAGCAGCGCACGCACTTGTCCGCCCATCGGCACGCCGCCGATTGCCAGCGCAGATCGAATACGCAGATGGCGCCCATAGGCGCGAAAGCTCGCGAGGATTTGGCCGGACAGCTCGCGTGTCGGGCTGAGCACAAGGATGCGGCAGCTTTTGCGCTCGGGCGGCCGCGCCTGCGCCGCAAGCTGGTGCAGGATCGGCAGCGCGAACGCCGCAGTCTTGCCAGTGCCGGTCTGGGCGATCCCGATGACGTCGCGGCGCGACATGACGATCGGGATGGTCTGCACTTGGATCGGGGTCGGGGAAGCGTACTTTTCTTCTGCGATTGCACGCGTAATCGCTTCGTTAAGGCCGAAGCCATCGAAAGAGGTCAATGAATAAGCTTTCTGTTTGCGCGCCAACGCGGCCGCTACGCGCATGCGCAGCGGTCCATTGCGGGCACCAAGACACCCCGCGCGACCTAAGGAGTCCGTTCGATAAAAAGGGCGAGCCAGAAACCGTTTAACGGGAATCCGTACACGCGGCTCGCAGAGCCGACAAGGCTACAAGGCTACAAACCGGTATATAAGCCATGGATGCCGTCGTTTCAAGCCGGACCGGCGTTCGAGGTCGTACCACGGTCGGGGACATTCTGTCGTTACGCCTGAAATACAGTTGCGGCGGTTCATCGCGGCGAGCCAGCTAGCGCAGCGCACGCCTCTTTAGTGCCGCGTTAAGGTCAATGTGAATTACGCTGCCCGCGAGCTGCGGTGTCGTCACCGCACTCAGGTTCCTTCCCGCTCTGAGGACAGCAACCGAAGATAATGTTCAGCGTACTGATAGTAGTTCTCGGCCCCAACCGTATTGCCGATTTGGGTTTCAGCGCGTGCCAGAGCCAGATAGCGCTCATAATTTGTTCGGGCGTTTTGAGACTTCTTCGGCTCGGTGCGGGCGGCGCCGGTAGTCCATCGCTTCGAGTGGGCATCAAATGCCCCTGCTGGTCTGGATCGACGCTTATTGATGACCGGCCTTGGCGCGTCTTTCATCGTTTACTCCTTGAAAATTGCGAGTAATGCTCTGTCCGAACGTTAAACACACAATGGCGGCTCGCACATTCGGAAACGGTGAGCGTGTGCGAGCTATTAGACCCGATGGCTTGTCACAGGCGCCTCGCTCGCTCGTGGAGCCTCGGAGCCGACCATAAAGCCTCGCTGCGATCGCTGACGGCAATCGCCCCCGACCGAGGTTGTTGTACTGGCGTGGCCGTCAGCGATAGCGTGGCCGGTGGAAATAATCAAAATTTCCTCGAGCCAGCGTCGCAATCGCCGTCGCCGCGCTTGCCGGCGCCCTCAAAACAGTTAAACCCACGGCCTTAAAGTGGGGTTTGCACGGGAATCGTCAACTTCGTCCAAACGACAGAACCCAAAAGGCACAAAACAGTGACGCCGGTCGTTATTTGGATATCGGGTGTGCCGAATATGGTGTATAGAGGCAGCGCTCACGCTTTCGAAGGGCTGCTCTAAGACAGCGACCTCACAAGGTCGCCTTTGTCTGGCAATGGCAGCCAGCTGTGTCCGTCAGCAGGCGGAAATTCAATATCGAGGCGTATCCTGGCCGCCATCGGTCGCGGTACGTGCATACCCATATGCCAGTGCCCCGAGCGCCCTGGCATCGGTCCTGGCAATCGCTCGATCAAAGAGGAATACCGAGTGCAAGTTCTCGTGCGCGACAACAATGTCGACCAAGCCCTTAAGGTGTTGAAGAAGAAGATGCAGCGCGAGGGCGTCTTTCGCGAGATGAAGCTGCGCGGTCACTACGAAAAACCGTCCGAACGGAGAATCAGAGAGAAAGCCGAAGCCATTCGCCGTGCCCGAAAGCTCGCCCGCAAAAAGTTGCAGCGTGAGGGCCTGCTGCCGATGAAGCCACGCGTGGCCCCGGGAACCGCGGGACGAAGCGGCCCGGCGCGGCCCGTTCGCTTCTGATCTCGGGCAGGCGTCGCTTCTCGATCTCCTGCCGCCGAGCACATGGACGGCCCCGTGCGCATGTATCGAAGCGCCGGCACTGCGGTGTGTATCGCCTTAAAGAACGGAGATCGCCTTGTACCAGAACTATTCGCGATACCGAGCGCGTGATTTCGAGCGCCGGTGGCAGACGCGATTAAGAGCACCGCCGCAGCGTCCGGTTTCTCAACTGCATGTCGTAGTGACCCATCGATTCCCGGCGCCCGACCGGTACGGTTGGGAGCTTCGGCCGGCGACAGGGCTTGCCGTGGAAGAATCGCGGGTTCGATTCACATCGTGGGAGGAAGCCAGCCAGGCCGGAAACCTTGCTCTGAAGCAATTTTCGACAGAGAGACAAAATGCGCAATGAGCACCGCAATTGCGCGCCGGCGTTCGCCGCTGCGGTCGGGTTGCTCTTAGCCGTAACATCTTCCGCATTTGCCTGGGGACTTTCGGATGAGGACTATGACTATCTCCGAATGACCCAGCGTCTTGAACGATATGACGCTCCGGTTCTTGATCTCAGCCCGAAGGAGCGGTCTCGCCTGCACACTTTGATCAATGACCCTCAATCGGATGCAGCCGTGCGGGACAAGAATGTAAAAGACGCACTGGCGTTATTTCTAGAACATCAACTGTGGGAAAAGGCGCATCCCGGGGAATTGTGGGACGTGCCAAAGAAGTGAAATGCCCAACATGCCGCTGATCGAAGACCGCATAAAAGCTGGCCGGTGCTACGGAATGACCATTGGCGGCAAGCTGATCGTCGCCAAGGTTATCCAAATCTATCCATTGGATATCGGCGTGAGGAAGAACCCGGTGAAGGAGAACGTCGTACGTTGGGCATGGCGGGATGCGGCCGGCTCCGGAAAGTGGACGGAGTCGCCGGGATGGCTGCTTCCGGCCTTCGCCTTTGCAGCGGACAACGAAATGGCCTGTGACGGTCTCAAATTTTGAATAGTCGCGAAGGCAAAGTGATCGAGCGCCGACGGTCCTGATGAAGGATTACCCATGACGTCACTCGCCGATCTCCTCGACCCCGATCAATGGATGACGTCAGGCAAGAATCTTACCGATTTTCCTTGGCCGGACGGCAACAACGAACGAGAGGCGATGAAGCTCATTCTCGCCCCCCGGCCGCTACTGAATGCCCATGTAGAGCGCTGGTCAAAGCGTGTCATGGAGGCGCTCGGCCGGCGCGGCGGTGACACAGTCGGCGATGTTTTCGTTGAAGAATATCTGCGCGAACTGTGGGAGCGAAGCCGCGCTTCGTCGTGAAAGCGCAGGATATCCTATTCGATCATTTCCAAAAATCTGGCGCGGTGATTTTCCGGCGGGCGACCTTGGACTCATCCGACAATCGCCGGCGATTCCTGCCGAGACCGGCACGCTCGCGCCCCGATATTCCGAGGCCGTTAGTCGCGGATGAGTTTGCGTCTCGGCGGCGGTCGACCGGAGGTGGTAGTAATCCGACGTTGACGCCGCCCTATCCCGGATGCACCTATATCGCCCGTTCGATTGGTTGCGAGCAGATGTGATTTCCAAGGTGATGCAGAGATCACCCGTCGCCGACATGGAAACAAAGACACAAATTCGCGATTCGACACACCGGTTTGACAAGTCGCCGATCATTTGGACCTTGCTTGCGGTAGGCGTCTTTCTGCTTCTCGTTATTCGGGTCGTTTTGTTTCAGCCCTTCAATATTCCATCCGGCTCAAACATACCGACAGTGTTGATCGGCGACTACCTGTTCGTCGCCAAATACTCATATGGCTACAGCCATTATTCGTTGCCCTTCTCGCGGCCGATCTTTACCGGCCGCATCCTCAGCCGGCCGGTCGATCGCGGCGATGTCGTCGTCTTCCGCCTGCCGAAGGATGATACGACCGACTACCTCAAGCGGGTGGTTGGGCTTCCCGGCGATCGTATCCAAATGATCGGCGGAGTGCTCAACATCAACGGACAGCCGGTCAAGCGAGAGCGCATCAGAAGACTTCAAGAGCGACGAGGACGGCGCGCCGCAGCCGATTAAGCAATATCGCGAAACGCTGCCGAACGGCGTGACCTACGCCACCCTTGATCTCATCGAGAACGGCTTCTACGACAACACTCAGGTCTATACCGTGCCGCCCGGCCACTATTTTATGATGGGCGACAATCGCGACAATTCAACTGACAGCCGCATGCTCGGCGCCGTCGGCTATGTCCCGTATGAGAACATCATCGGCAAGGCGCGGATCATCTTCTTCTCCATCCGGGGCGGTGAGGTGTCGCGCTGGCCATTGACCGTGCGCTAGCACCGCCTGTTCACCCTCGTGCGGTGAGCCATCGAAGCGCATCGAGCTGCTTTAAGTGCGCTCAGAATTTTTGCGAGGGAATTTCGAGGCATGGCGCGCGGCGGAGACGATTTGCTTCCCAGATATTTCCCATGTCCGCTTTTTGATGAGCGTACGTCTGCCTCTTGAGATCAAGCGGAAGTCCCGCGCAGCCGCTTAAACCGACGCGATTGATGCTGTGGACGGCGCCCACTCTACGGCATCGATGTGCCAAAGGGTGGTTGCGTTAAAGCGAACCACTATGAGGGGAGCCGTCCATGGGCGAAGTTAGCACAATTGGTCTCGATATAGCGAAGTCAGTATTTCAGGTTCATGGCGTGAGTAGCGATGGCGAGGTGGTGATCCGCAAGCGTGTCAGCCGGGCCAAGGTATTGGAGTTTTTCGCCAGTCTGCCATCATGCCTGGTTGGCATTGAGGCGTGCCCGACCGCTCATCATTGGAGCCGGCAGCTTCACGCGCTCGGCCACACGGCAAGGCTGATGCCTCCAAGTTATGTGAAGGCCTACCTCAAGCGCAGCAAGAACGACGCCAATGACGCTGCCGCAATCTGCGAGGCGGTAACGCGGCCGTCGATGCGTTTTGTACCCATGAAATCTGAACAGCAGCAATCTGGCTTGATGTTGCATCGCAGCCGTCAACTTCTGGTTCGCCAACGGACGATGCTGTCGAATACGATCCGCGGTCATATGGCTGAACTCGGCGTTATCTCGGCGAAGGGACGCAATGGCACGGCCGAATTGCTCAAGATCATTGCTAATAAGACTAACGATTGCATTCCCGCCGCAGCGCAGTTCAGCCTCGATGTTCTTGCCCGCCAATACGCAGCGACCACGGCAGAGATCGGCGTCATCGAGAAACGTATCCATGCCTGGCACCGTTCGTGTGAAGAAAGCCAGCGGCTTGAGGAGATCCCGGGCATCGGCCCGATCGTTGCGACAGCTCTGGTTGCGGAAGTAGGTGACTGGAAAGCATTCTCGTCCGGACGCAACTTGGCGGCCTGGATCGGGCTAGTTCCCAAGCAGCATTCGACGGGCGGCAAGGACCGTCTCGGCGGGATCTCAAAACAGGGCAATCGATATTTGCGATGGCTGCTGGTCGCTGGAGCGATGGCTGTTATCCGATATGCGCGGCAGCACGGCACGAAACGGCTTTGGCTCGTGCGCATCATGGAACGTCGGCCGATCAAGGTCGCGGCCGTCGCACTGGCAAACAAGATCGCGCGTATTGCCTGGGCCATAATGGTGCACGGTGAACGCTTCAAGGAACCAAGATTATTGCCGGTAGCGGCCTAGTCAGCCGACAGAGGACAGCAGCTTCAACGAATTGGCGAGGGCATGACGACGTAATGCAGATACGGTCGTTCCGGGGATCGGGAGAGCCCGCTTGGGTCATCGCATCATCGAATGCACGCGATGGATTGGGACCTGATCCGCGCAGAGCATTAGGGCCAGCGGCCGTCCATGCCGCATCAACAGATCCTATGATGGTGGCACGAGCAGGCTAGGCTGCGAGCCACGTCAAACTGGAGGATCTGATGACGCAGACAGTCGCCGCTCTTCTAGCTGCCGCCGTGGACTATGAAAGGACGCTCGTCCTCGCGATTGAGGTGAGTAACGAAAGTTGGGTGCTCGCAGCTCAAGTTCCTGGCCTGCCACATACGAAAGCGAAGCGTACGATCAATCCAGACGCCGAGTCATTGATGGCGGCGATTGCTGGATATCGCGCCCGCGCTACCGCTTCCGGCCACAGCGTGGAGCGGGTGATTACGGTGTACGAGGCGGGATGGTCGGGCTTCTGGCTGGCGCGGTGGATTATGAGGCATGGGATGGAGGCATACGTTATCCAACCTTCGAGTGTGCCTGTCGATCGTCGGATGCGCCGCCTATACGCTATGTCTCTCGGCGTTCCTCCTGATAGGCGGTGCATCGGCTGATCAGTTTGGCCGCCGACGATTTTTCATCATCGGGGTCAGTATCTTTGCCGCAGCGTCGCTGTGGTGTGGAATCGCTCCCAGCCTGACACAATTAATTTCGGCACGCGCAGCTCAGGGAGTTGGCGCTGCGCTCCTCATTCCCTGTTCGCTCGCGCTGATCGGTGCAACTTTCGACGAAAGTGAGCGCGGCAAAGCGATCGGGACATGGGCCGGTTCCTCGGCCGTGGCGACCGCAATTGCTCCATTGCTAGGCGGATGGATCGTGGATCATTTCAGTTGGCGTTGGATTTTCCTCATCAATCCGCTGCTCGCACTTCCGACAATCTGGATCGCCTATCGTCACGTCCCGGAAAGTCGCGATCCGGACGCCAAGCCGGGCCTTGATTGGCGCGGAACCGTCCTTGTGCTGCTCGGTCTGGGCGGTCTCGCCTATGGGCTGATTGCGGCGCCGATTTCCGGCTGGCGTGATCCGATCGTGTTCGCATCACTCACTGGAGGCCCGGTATCGCTTATTGGGTTAGTGTGCGCCGAGCATTGGAGCCGCGCACCGATGTTGCCGCTCACCCTGTTCAGATCGCGCACTTTCAGCGCCGTCAATTTGCTGACGCTGCTTCTTTATGCGGCCCTCGGCGGCGTATTGTTCTTTCTGCCGTTTGCGTTGATCCAGGTGCATGGCTATCCGGCCACACTTGCAGGTGCCGCTTTTCTGCCTTTCACGATCATCATGGCCGCTCTATCGCGCTGGGCGGGCGGATTGCTCGATCGCTTCGGTGCCCGCTTGCCCCTCGTCGTCGGCCCCGCAATTGCCGCGGCGGGCATTGGACTGATGGCCGTAACGGTTCCCAATGGATCGTACTGGCAGTTTCTCGTTTCGATCGTGATCCTTGGCTTCGGCATGGTGGTAAGCGTCGCACCTCTCACAACGACCGTGATCAATGCGGTACCGGCGCATCAAGTCGGCGTCGCGTCCGGAATCAACAATGCGGTTTCGTCTGTAGCGAATCTCTTTGCAGTCGCTATCCTTGGCGGCGTTGCGGTGGCGACCCTCGATCACGCGCTTGATCGGCATTTACAAGGCAGCGGCCTTTCCGAAGTCGCAAAACACTCTATCCAAGCTGCGCGGGGCCAACTGGTGATCGAGCCAGCACTCGCAAACATTCAAGGCGCCGACAGACCCATGGCAGAGCTGATCCTCAAGGGGTCGCTTGCGGAGAGTATTCGATCAGTCATGTTGGTTGCTGCGATATTGGCATTAAGTGCAGCGGCCGCGGGCAGTCTTGTTCCTCGGTCGACCGAGGTCCACAGGGACCAATAATTCGCAGCCGCGCGAGGCAGCATTCATGGCCCGCCAGAAACACTATCAAAGATCGCCGCATAAGCGGCGCGATCCGATCTCTACAGGGGCGGCTTCGGTCGCCTTTTTGAAGTATGTATTAAAACCAATCTTTGATTGTTCGTTGGGCGTGAACACACCCTTTCGTCGTCCGGGAATAGTGAAGGGCGTGGGAAGCACAAAACGGAGATCAGTATGATTGGTAAGATCACTGCCGCAGTGGTCGCGGCAATACTGCTCAGTTCGGCCGGCGTTGCATCGGCGCAGAACGGCAGAACTGGGCCGACCTACAGCCGCTACCACCACACCCCCTACCGCAACTCATACTACAATGGAACCTACTGGAGGGGCATACGAAACGTGGCGCCCTACAGCAGCAACAACGAGTATGACCCCTTACGTGGGACCTACTTTGATGACGTGGCGCCTTATTAGGGCGCAGCTCGCGCAACTCCCATGGCAAACTAGGGCGGGCGGCTCCGGCCGCCCCTTTTTCTTTCAGGGGGCATGCCAGCTCCGAACTGCCCCGAGACCCCGGGCCGCCAGCCTTCGAGTGGCCAAAATGGTGTGCTTTGTGAGCCCTGGAAAGCAGGGCGCTTGGGTCACCGATGCGAAGCAATGAGGATTTGCGATGAAGACAAACACCCCTTTGGCCGATGCGCTGATGTTGAGGATACACGATCAATTCCCTAGCGAGGGCGAGGAACAACGCCGCAAGCGTTTTGTCGAAATTGTGCGGAATGGCGATTGGAGGCTTAGAGAGGAAATTGTGAAGAGCCTGTTCGCCGTTTACTCAAATCGCGCTTATCGATGAGTATTTTTCTCGGCCGGCGCGGAGTGAAGTTCTGTTGATGACGGGGCCGTCCTCGCCGAAGCTTTTCGTTTGTTTGTCGCGGACCAAATCAAACGCAGCCCTGATATCCGTCGACGCTATCAGGCCGCGCGAAGGAGGCGGGGAAAGCTTTTGTAGCTGGTTCGTCGCGCGAACGAAGTCCACCCGATTTTCCGCGGATTGAATTTTCGCCCTCTCGTTCCGTTCCGTATCGGGACGGACCGAGGTGCGCGCGGCGATTTGGCTAAAACAGCTTGTTTGTTGCTGATTTAACTGGTGCTGCCGCTCAGGATTGAACTGAGGACCTCTCCCTTACCAAGGGAGTGCTCTACCACTGAGCTACGGCAGCGGGCCTAGACGCGGCGTGAAGGGCAAATGAAATCGCGGCGATCCTTGCCATAGCGCATCCGGCGGCGCAAGCGCGGGAGGTCGCCCGGCCTCGGGATCGTCATCGGGATTGGCCACGGGGCCGACCCGAACCGGTCGGCCGGATGACAAGCTCCGCCACCAGTCCGGAATCCATATGCGTTGACGGTGGTTATGGATTCCGAGTTCGCCGCTTTATGGCGCCCCGGAATGACGCATCAAAACTGCGTGGCGAGCTGATCCAGTCCCATCACATGGGCGAGGCTGCGCACTTCGCTGCGCTGTTCTTCGGAGAAGCTCATGATCAGCGGCACGGCCGCGGACTTCAGGCCCTGCACTTCGGGGCCGTAAGGATCGAGCGAGGCGACGTCGGCGGTCTCGGCGCCGTTATGCCGGCGTCCGTCGCGCCCCTTGGCGTAGGCGATATTGCGCAACGCCGCCTCGACCGCCGGCCACATCTGCTCCTGATCGGGCGACAGATGCAGCCGTGTCTTGATGCTGGCGATCTGCGCGTCGTTGAGCACGAAGCCCGGCCGGTTGCCGTTGCGCGTGGCGTCCGCCGCCGCGGATTTCAGTTCCGACTTCGGCTGGACGGCGGCAGGCTTTGGATCCGCCTTGCGCGGCGATGGCGCGGGCGCGACGCGCGCGGCAGGCGCCACCTGAGCTGGCAGCGGCACGGCGTCCTCCGCCGTCGCCACGCGTAACGGGGCCGGCGGGATTTGAGCGGTTTGGGCGACCGCTACTCGCTGCGAGCGGCCGACCATCGGGGCGGGGCTCAGCAAGACCGAGCTGGCATCGTTGAGCGCGATCGAGCCGCCCGGCCCGGCGAGCGTCGCAAGGCCGCTGTCAAGAATTGCGGAGTCGGGCTTCGCCTCGGGGAAACGCAGCGCCACACTCTGGGAAGCGGTGAGCCCTGCGGTGTGGACGGCAAGAGCGTGCCAGTCGCCCATGAGGTAGCCGATCATGCCGGCAACAAGGAGAGAAAGAAAATGAAAATGGCCGCGCTTCAACGCCCGACTGCGTCGCATCCCACTCCCCCGATCCCACGTCCGACGGTATCTATGTCATTTCAAATGAGGCTTAATTTATGACTAACCCGTGGACTTTTATCGGCAGGCTGCCCCCACCCTAACCCTCCCCCACATGCGGCAGAACGAAGGGTCGGGCATCGGCGCGGCAAAACGAAAAAGGCCCAGCATCGCTGCCGGGCCTTATCACTTTACGCCGCCTGAAGAATTTGGCTGCAAATTCTAGTGGGGCACGATCTTTTCGGAAATCCGGGGTCCACCCCGGATCAAGTCCGGGGCAGGCTTTTCCGGATCGTGCTCTACGCCGCCTCTTCCTCGACAACGGCATCGTCTTCCGCCGCGGCTTCCGGCTTCGGCCCGCGATGCGGGCCCTTGGCCAAAGCCGCCTCGATCTCCTTGATCGCCTCGGTCTCAGTCAGCCGCTGGACCGCCGCCACTTCCCGCGACAGCCGGTCGAGCGCCGCCTCGTAAAGCTGCCGCTCGGAATAGGACTGCTCCGGCTGCGATTCCGACCGAAACAGGTCGCGCACGACCTCGGCGATGGCGACGATGTCGCCGGAATTGATCTTGGCCTCGTATTCCTGCGCCCGGCGCGACCACATGGTCCGCTTGATGCGTGCCCGCCCCTTGAGCGTATCGAGAGCCCGCTTCACCATCGCCGTCTCGGCGAGCTTGCGCATGCCGACCGACGCGACCTTCGAGGTCGGCACCCGCAGCGTCATCTTGTCCTTCACGAAGTTGATGACGAACAGTTCGAGCCGCGCCCCAGCGACTTCCTGCTCCTCGATCGTCACGATCTGGCCCACGCCATGGGCCGGATAAACGATGAACTCGCCGGTCTTGAAGCCTTGTCGCTGTGTAGTCTTCTTCGCATTCATTCCCAAATTTGCTCCTTCCGCCTCCGGCTTGCGCCGTTGGACGGGCTTCGCCACGCTGACCCGGGTCCGGGCCGTTCGCCGCGTGGACTGTGATGGCCGCCGGCTTGCGCCGGAGGTGGGTTTTCTGGCCTTCCGGCTCATGCCGGCCGCGCTCTTTTTCGTACGATGACGACGAGTTTTCTCTGCCACAGCTCTCGCGTGGGTCTCACGCCTCTTCTGACGGTTCCTCGAAAACGCCCCGGAAAAAGAAGCTCCCCGACTGAGGGAGCGGCATATCGGGGGTGCGTTTCATTATGTAACGCCTTTATAACACATTTTCGGCCAAAATCAAAGCCTTATGGCGACGCAAAAGGGTCGCACCCGGGGAAAGGTTAAAGCCTCAAATTAGAGGCGTTCCGGGCCACGATCCGATCGGATCATGGTCCTAGATGTTTGGCGGAGCATAATCTTTTCCCGAAAACCAGCTTCTACCCCGGATCGAGTCCGGGGCAGGCTTTTCGGGACCACGCCCTAGTCCCCGGTTCCCGGATTCGACGAAAAATACTGCTCGAACTTGCCGGAGAGGCCTTCAAAATCCTTTGCGTCGGCCGGCGGTTCCTTCTTGGCCGTAATATTCGGCCACCGCTTGGCAAATTCGGCATTCACGGTAAGCCACTTTTCGACCCCAGGCTCGGTGTCGGGCTTGATGGCGTCGACCGGGCATTCCGGCTCACATACGCCGCAGTCGATGCATTCGTCCGGGTGGATCACCAGCATGTTCTCGCCCTCGTAGAAGCAATCCACGGGGCAGACTTCGACGCAGTCCATGTATTTGCATTTGATGCAATTATCGTTGACGATGTAGGTCATCTATCCACTCTGAACGTCGGCTTTTCGCGGGCTTTGCTCCTACCGCATGGTCTTGGGGGGCGCAAGTTGCAACGCCAGCCACATGCCAAGCGCGGCCGTTCCCGCTCATCAACGCTTTAGGTCAGGTCGTCATATAGGTCATGCCCGGCCGCGGCGGGACCCCGCCGCTCGCTAAATCCTCTGACTTTGAGCACGCGCACCACGCGATCGAGTGCCACGGTGACCACGTCGCCGGTGCGCACCATGCGGCCGGGCGCATCGATGCGCGCGCCGTTGACGCGCACGTAACCGGCTTCCGCCAGCGCCGCCGCGGCGGAACGGGTGCGCACCAGACGCGCATGCCATAGCCATCGGTCGATGCGCTGGCGGTCTGGCACCGTCTCCACTTCTAGCCGCCTACCGATCCGATCAAGTTGGAGAGGATCGTGGATTTTTGCTGGCGCATGATCTTTTTTTCGAAAAACGGCCGCCACTTTTCGGGATCTTGCGCGTTAGCGGCGCTCTTTCGCTTCGGCCTCGAGCTGGGCCTTCAGCGCCGCAAGTTTGGCAAACGGCGAGTTCGGGTCCGGCGCTTTCTCGCGGCGCTCTTGATGACGATCTTGGCGCCGCTCGTGCCGCGCTGCGTGCGCCGGCGGCCGTTCACGGTCGCCGCGCGGGCGGTCGAAACGCTGATCGTCGCCGCGCCGCCGGCGGTGACGCTCACGCCGACCAGGCTTGTCGGCTTCGGCTGATCTGGCCTGATCGGCGTGAGCCGATTGTTCCGTCGCCGCCGCCGGCTCGGCCGGCGCGATAGACTGACCATCCGCAGCGACCGCGGGAGCGGCAATGCCAGGCTCGACGCGCGGCGCGTCATACTTGCCGGCGTGGCGATGCCTGCCTTGCGGCCGCCGGCGGCCTTCGGACCGGCCCGGGCGCCAGACCTCGATCATCTCGGGTTCGGCCGCCGCGGTGGCCGCCTCCCGCTCCTTCTGCTCGTCCGGAGCGACGGCTTCGGCGACGGGCTCGATCGCAGCGGCAGCGACATCGGGCGGCGATGCATCCGACGCTGCTTCGCCCGCAGATGTTGTTGGCTCGGCGACGATGTCCGCGGCCGCCTCCGGCGCCTCAGACGGCGCGACGGAAACCGCCGCCACTTCGGTTACCGCGTCGTCCGTCACCGGCGCTGCATCAGCCGGTGGCTCGGCTGTCTCTGCTGCCCGATCGGCCATCGCTGTTTCGCTGCTTGTCGCCGTCGCCTCCGCCGCCTTTTCTACCGGCTCGGCCGGCTCCACTGGCTTCGGCCGCCGCTCCAGCCGGTAGCCCAGCGAGCGCAGGATCGAGGCGAAATCCTCGCCGGACGCGCCAGTGAGCGAGGTCATGGTGTTGACGACAATGAAGCCGCCGCCGGCGATCGCGCCCGGCGGCTTTGTTCCGGCGGCGCCTTCGCGCCACGCCAGCGCCGGCCGGATCAGATCCGCAAGCCGTTCGAGAATGTCGACCCGAACCGCGCGCTCGCCGCACACCCGGTAGCCGGCGGTGCGATAGAGCGCGGCATCGATTTCGCGATCGACCGGGATCGACGTTCGCCCACTGCCGGCGAGATGCAACAAATCGTCGAGGCCTTTGCTCTGCGGACCTTCATGCGCCAATGCCCACAATTGCACGGCAAGCGCGCGCGGCGCCGGCTTGAGCAACAGCGGCAGATAGATGTGATAGGCGCCGAAGCGGACGCCGTATTTGCGCAAGTTCGCGCGCTCGGGCTGCTCCAGGCCCTTCACGTCGTCGGCGACCCGCGCGCGGTCGAGCACACCCAGCGCCTCAACCAACTGAAACGCCACGCCGCGGGCGATGCCGCTGATATCGGCGGCGGCCGACAATCCGAACAGCGGGCCGAGCAGTTTCTCGATGTGGGCTTTGATCCAGCGGTCGAGCCGCGCATCGACGGCTTCGCGCGGAGCGCCGCTCAGATGCTCGTCGGCGATGAGACGCACGCGCGGCCGCAAGACCTCGTCGCCGGCGGTGAGCTTGCCGACCGCGGCGCCGGTCCAGCGCACGGTGCCGTCGGCGGCCAGCACGAATTGGTCGTCCGGCGCTTCGGCCAAACGTGTCGCGCGGTTAGCAATCTCGCCGGCAAGCGCCTTCTGCGCCGCGTTCGCCAACGCCTTGGCTTCGGAGCCGCCGGATGAAGCCTCCGGTACGAAGACGAAGCCGTCGAGGCGGCCGATGGCGTGGCCCTCGACCACGACCTCGCCGGTCTTGCTCATCTCCGGCTCGAGCTGCGCATTCTCGCGCAAGCGCCGCATCAGCACGCTGGTGCGGCGATCGATAAAGCGCTCGGTCAGCCGTTCGTGCAACGCGTCGGACAGTTTGTCTTCGACCGCGCGGGTGACGCCTTGCCAGTGCTCCGGATCGGCCAGCCAATCCGGCCGATTGGCGGCGAATGTCCAGGTGCGGATGTGGGCGATGCGATTGGAGAGCGTGTCGATATCGCCGTCGGCGCGATCGGCTTGCGCCACCTGCTGGGCGAACCAGTCGGTCGGTATGGCGCCGTCGCGGATCAGGTGCCCGTAGAGCGTGACCACCAGCTCGGCATGCGTCGCCGGCGCGATCTTGCGGTAATCGGGGACCTGGCAGACGTCCCACAACCGCTCGACGTCAGCACGGCTACGCGTCATCGCGCGCACGTCGTCGTCGCGTGAGGCGTGGTCGAGCACCAGAATATCTTCGGCGACCGGTGCCCGCGTCATCGTGTTCTCGGTCGGCGCCGTCGCCAGCGTCGCCTGCAAGGCGCCGATCGAGGAGAAGTCGAGATCGGTATTGCGCCACTGCACGATCTTCACCGGCTCGAAGGTGTGCGACTCCAGCGCCTGGGCAAGCTCGGTTTCGAACGGCGGGCAGCGTCCAGTCGTGCCGAACGTGCCGTCGCGGGTCGCGCGGCCGGCGCGGCCGGCGATCTGCGCGAGCTCGGCGGGGCCGAGCTTGCGAAACTGATAGCCGTCGAACTTGCGGTCGGCGGCGAAAGCGATGTGATCGACATCGAGATTGAGACCCATGCCGATGGCATCGGTCGCCACCAAGTAGTCGACCTCGCCGGCCTGATAGAGCGCGACCTGGGCGTTGCGGGTGCGCGGCGAAAGCGCGCCGAGCACGACGGCGGCGCCGCCGCGCTGGCGGCGGATCAGCTCGGCGATGGCGTACACTTCGTCGGTCGAGAAACAGACGATGGCCGAGCGCCGCGGCAGGCGCGTGAGTTTTTTCTCGCCGGCGAACGTCAGCTGCGACAGGCGCGGGCGGCTGACGATACTGACGCCGGGAAGGAGCCGCTCGACGATCGGCCGCATGGTCGCGGCGCCGAGCACCAGCGTCTCCTCGCGGCCGCGCCGGTGCAGCATCCGATCGGTGAAGACGTGGCCGCGCTCGAAATCGGCGGCGAGCTGAATTTCATCGACAGCAAGGAACGCTACGTCGAGGTCGCGCGGCATGGCCTCAACGGTGGCAACCCAGAAGCGCGGGCTCGGCGGCTTGATCTTCTCCTCGCCGGTAACGAGCGCAACGGCATCGGCGCCGACCCGCTCGATGCAGCGGTTGTAGACCTCGCGCGCGAGCAGCCGGAGCGGCAGACCGATCAGCCCGGACGAATGCGCCAGCATCCGCTCGATCGCCAGATGGGTCTTGCCGGTATTGGTGGGCCCAAGCACGGCGGTGACGCCGGCGCCGCGGGCGCGCGCATTGCGATCAGTCGTGGGTGAAAAGGAAATCGGCATTACAGGCCCGGGCTGGCCCCTTCCCTCCCCGCTTTGCGGCGGAGGGTCAGCGTGAGGAGCAGCATCTGTATCACAACAACACGCTGCAAAGTCCTGTGCTTAAGGTGTGGAACGAGTCTGGAACGAATCGCGGCCGAATCGGCGACTCGGCGGATGTTCGACTTCGTTCACCGCGACATATGGCGCGGCCGATATTGAACAATACCAGATCGGGTATTTGCAGCGACCTTTCGCCCGAATTTCCGGCGCAAAAAGGTTAACGGCGCACGCGATGAGATTCTTCCGGCGAGTCAAGAGCGGTACTCCTGTGGATAACGGGGACATGATCTTTTGCGAAAATCGGCATTCGCTTTCGGGATCATGTTCTAACGCGGTTTCGCGTCAGTGGTTTGCAAGTTATTTGGGTTTGCAAGTTATTTGGGTTTGCAAGTTATCTGGGTTTGCAAGTTATTTGGCGTTCGCCGCAGCGCGCGGCGGCTTGGCCACCGAGACGAATTGCGTCGCTTGCAGCACGCCGGTGCCGACCGGCGTCGGGATCGAGAACCGATACGGCGCCAACACGCGGGTGCCAAGGATCGGCGCCATCCACACCTCGGCATCGCGCAGCGCGGCCAGATATTTGATCGCGTAGCGCTCCGGGATGTAACCGGAAATCGGCACGAAATACACCGCGCACACCACTGCCGGTCCTTGATAGCCCTTCTCGGCCTTCACCATTACCATGCGCTTGAACTCGGCGCGCAGGTCGTAGCGCATGCGGCCGTCGAACACCGCCACCTTGTTGTGGCAGGCTTGCGGCGACACCGGATCGCCGGTGCCGCCGACGGCGTCGAGCGTCGCCGTCATCGGATCGTACACGTTGCGGCGATCCGCGTCGGTGACGGGAATGCGATCGGCGCTCGGACCAAGCGGCGGCTCGACCGACAGGTCCTTGACGCTGCCGCCGACAAACACCATGCGCACGTCATCGATGCGTTTTTCGTTGGTGATGGTGGCGGCATAGGTCATCGGCACCAACTGTCCGCCATTGAGCGTGCCCTGCGCGATGCTGTTGCCACGGCCGGCGCTGATGGCGCGCATGATGCCGAAGGTGCCGCCGCTGGCGGTGGCGGTGAACTGGTCCTCGGAAATCTCGATCACCCAGTTGCCTCGGCCGATCGGAATGCCGGCCAAGCTCGCGGTATATTCGGCCTCGAGCCGGCCCTGGGCGGCGGCCACACTGGTGGAATCGATTGCGAAGGCGGTGATGATAAATGTCGCGGCGGCGCCGACCGCGGGTCCGGCGCTCCGAACAAATCGTTTCGGCAGAATATTCACGGCGGCAGCAGTTCCTTGGTCACCGCGGAAGCGGCTTTCGGCAGGCCCGAAATGGGCGGAATGCCGGGACTAAGCGCCGCAAGCGATAGCGTAGATCGTTGTTATTGTCTCGGCAGAGAATGCGTCGTTTCTGTGTTTTCGGGCGCCGGGCGGCGCTTTCCAGCCCACGCGCTTGACGCTTTGGCGGACGCTCACTATAGGTCCGCAGCCTTCTCGCCCGGTAATACGCCCGTTTTTGGCGCCTGACGCGCGGAAGTTTCAAGCGGACGCTACTAGAGGAATTGCAGCCATGTCACGGCGTTGCGAGCTTACCGGCAAGACCCGGCAGATCGGGCACAAGGTGAGCCACTCGAACCGCAAGACCAAACGCCGGTTCTTGCCCAACCTGCTCAATGTCACGCTGATTTCCGACGCGCTCGGGCGCTCGGTGCGTCTGCGCATTTCCGCCAACGCGCTCAGGACCGTCGATCATCGTGGCGGGCTCGATGCTTTCCTGATGGCCGCCAAGGACGCAGAATTGTCGGCACGCGCGCTCGATCTCAAGCGGGCGGTCACCAAGAAGCGCGCCGCGGCTTAGCCCACCCATCCGCTTGTCCCCGCTACCCGCCTACGCTCGCTTCGCGAGCTTCGGCGCGGTTTGGTCGCGCCCCCCGCACAGCGCGAAGGCGGAAGGCTGGGACCCAGCAACTAGACAGGCCACAATCGCTTTCTGGATTCCCGCTTCCGCGGGAATGAGCCGGACTATGCCTGCAACCGCCGGGGCGCACTGGTCCGCTCGATAATTCCCTGCAATTCGGGAACGCACGAGCCGCAATTGGTGCCGGCGCGTAATGTTCGCCCGATCTCGGCGACGGTTGCGGCCGATCCTTCAACGAGCGCGCGGCGGATGGTTTCAAGCCCGACGCCGTGGCAGGCGCAGACGATCGGCCCGGTCTCGACCATTCCCTCGGCGCTGCGCCCGGAAAGCAGCAAACGGCGGTCGCGTTCGGCCAAATTTTCTGAATTGAACAGGGCGCGCACGACGTCCCAACGCAGCGGATTCTCGGACGGCCCGGAGAAAATGCAGGCTTCGATCCTGCCGGCGCGAAGTGCGGCGACACGCACGATCCCGCGCGGCAGATCGACATACTCGGCGCGCTCGGCACCGTCCGGTATCAGTTTGCCGGCGAGCCCGTGCCAACGCTCCGGCAGTTCGTTGGTCGCGAACAAAAGTCCGTGACCGCCGCCGACCGCGACACGTGCGAACCATGTTCCCTCGGGCAGCGCGATCAAATCCCGCGTCAGCGCAAAGCCGCGATAGGCAAACGCGAGCGGTTCGATACGCGCAGGCGTGGCCTTAAGCTCGGGCTGGCCGGAAAACGGGTCGTTTTCCGCCATCGCCATGGCGCCGACGCGCGAATCGGCCGAAGTCGCGTCGCTCCAGTGGATCGGAGCGAAAATCGATCCGCGTTGCTGACTAGATTGGATACAAACCCGAAACACCGCGCTGCCGTGCGCGGTCGTGACCCTGGCGAAGCCGCCGCCGGCGACGCCACTTCCGGCTGCATCATCGGGATGGATGTCGACCAGCGGTTCGGGAGCGTGAGCGCTCAGCCGCGGACTCTTACCGGTGCGCGTCATGGTGTGCCATTGATCGCGCAGGCGCCCGGTATTGAGCCGCAATGGAAAAGCCTCGCTCGTCACCAGGCGGAGTCGCGGATGCTCCGCTGCGATGAACCGCGCGCGCCGATCGTCGGTGAAAAACTTTCCGGCGCCGAAAAAGCGCGTTTCGCCCGGCTCCCCGGCGGCGCGAACCGGCCACATCACCGGCTCGAGCCGGCGATAGTCCTGGTCGCCGAGATGAGCGAGACCACCCAAGTCGAAGTCGCGCTCACCCGTATTCTCGAATGCCGACAGCGCGGCGTGCTCGCGAAAGACTTCGGCTGGCGTGCGGTAGCAGAACGCACGCTCAAAGCCGAGGCGCCGCGCCACTTCGTTGACGATCCACCAGTCGGGCTGCGCCTCGCCCGGCAGCGGCAGGAACGCGCGCTGGCGCGAAATCCGCCGCTCCGAATTGGTCACGGTACCGTCCTTCTCACCCCAGGCGGCCGCGGGCAACAGCACATGCGCGCCGGCTTCGACGGTGTCGTTGCGCAACGTCGTATCGGCGACAACGAACAGTTCAAGCTTTTTCAGCGCCGCGCGGATTGCGCCGGCGCGCGGCAGCGATACCGCCGGATTGGTCGCCATCACCCACAGTGCCTTGATCGTGCCACGCTCGATTGCTTCGAACATGTCGACGGCTTTGAGGCCGTCGCGCGTCGCCATCCGCGGCGCATTCCAGAAGCGGCGGACGCGATCCGTGTTGGCCGGCGAAAAACTCATGTGGGCGGCGAGTTGATTGGCGAGGCCGCCGACTTCGCGGCCGCCCATGGCGTTGGGCTGGCCGGTGAGCGAGAACGGTCCCATGCCCGGCCGGCCGATGCGCCCGGTGGCGAGGTGAACGTTGATGATGGCGTTGACCTTGTCGGTGCCTTGCGCCGATTGATTGACGCCTTGCGAGTAGCAGGTGACCACACGCTCGTTTTGTTGGAACAGCGCGAAGAAGCGGGCGACATCGGCGACATCGAGCGCGGTCGTGCGCGCGGTCGCTGCCGCGTCGCCGGCAATGTCACGGGCGCGCTTAAGCGCATCGGCGAAGCCGGTGGTGTATTGCGCGATGTAGCCGTCGTTGAGCGCACCCGCGTCGGCAAGGTGCGCCAGCAGCCCGCAAAACAGCGCCGTGTCCATTCCGCAAGCGATCGGCAGAAACAAATCCGCCGCTTCGGCGGTCGCGGTGCGCCGCGGATCGATCACGACCAATTTGGCGCCGCGTTCGGTCCTGGCGGCAGTCATCCGCTGATACAGCACCGGATGGCACCATGCGGCGTTGGAGCCGACCAGCACGATGAGATCGGCTTCGTCGAGGTCGCGGTAAGTGCCCGGCACCACGTCGGCGCCGAAAGCGCGGCGATGTCCGGCAACGGACGATGCCATGCACAGCCGCGAATTGGTGTCGACATTGGCCGAGCCGAGAAAGCCTTTCATCAGCTTGTTGGCGACGTAGTAGTCCTCAGTGAGCAATTGGCCGGACAGATAGAAAGCAATGGCGTCAGGCCCGTCGCGATCGACGATGGTGCGCAGCCCATCGGCGACTTTCGCCAGCGCCGCGTTCCAGTCGGTGCGCGCCAGCGACCCGTCGGCCAGGCGAAGCATCGGATGAAGCAAGCGCCCGTCGAGCGACAACGTCTCGCCAAGCGCCGAACCTTTCGAGCACAGCCGCCCGAAATTCGCCGGATGTGCGGGATCGCCGGAAATGGTTGCGCCGCCGTGCTGGTCGACCGCCGCGACGACGCCGCAGCCGACGCCGCAATACGGACAGGTGGTGCGCACGGCAGGTGGCTGCGGCGGCAAAGCGTTCATGACCGGCTCATGGCGCGCATCGGCCTCGGACCTTTCATTTTCGAGCGCGCTGTCTCGTCAGGCGAAAAGGCTGTTCAGGCCGCTTGCCGCTCGGCCAAGGCTCGGCCGAAAATCAGATCCTCGCGGAAGGAATTGATCGCGATACCGGAACGAATGAGATCGAGATACCACAGCGAGTCCGCCGTATCGCCGTAGAGCACCGCGCCGACCAAACAGCCGCCGGCAATCACCAGCTTTCGATAGGTGCCGAGACCCTGATCGCTGGACACGATCGACTCGGTGCGCGGCGCGCCGAGGAAGTCGCCGGCCGAGAAGACGTGAACGCCGGAAACCTTGAGATTGGTGGCGTTGACGCTGCCGAGATAGCGTGCATCACGGCCCGCGAGCCGTTCGGCCAGGGCGCGCGCCTGCTCGTTGGCAGGCTCGACCAGGCCATAACAAACGCCGCGATGTTCGGCGCATTCGCCGATGGCATAAACATCGGACGTGCTGGTGGCGAGATGATCGTCGACGACGATGCCGCGATTGACCGCGATGCCAGCAAGCGCGGCGATTTCGGCGTTGGGCTTGATGCCGACCGCAACAACGACGGCATCGGCTGGAAGGACGCGCCCGTCTTTAAGCTCGACACCTTCGACGCGGCCGTGACCGATGAATTGCGCCGTCGCGACCTCGAGCAGCACGCGGATGCCTTTGGCCTCGACCGCGCGCTTGAGCAGCGCCGCGGCGCGCGCGTCGAGCTGGCGCTCCATCAGGCGGTCCATGAGATGGACGAGTGTCACTGCCGCGCCGGCCTTGGCGAGACCGTAAGCCGCCTCGATGCCGAGAAGCCCGCCGCCGATCACGACGACCTGCGCGCCCCGGCCTGCGGCCCGCGAGATCGACGCGACGTCATCCATGTCGCGGAAGGTGAGCACGCCGGGCAGATCGGCGCCGGCAATGGGCAACGACATCGGCCGCGAGCCGGTTGCGAACACAAGCTTGGCAAAGGGCAGAGCTTTGCCGTCGGCGAGCGTCACGGTGCGGGCGGCAATATCGGCCGCCGTCACGCCGACGCCGTAGCACAAGGTGACGCCGCGATCGCTCCACCAATTTGCCGGCTTGAGCGAAATGTCGCTGGCGCGTACCTCGCCGGCCAGCACCGACGACAGCAGCACGCGGTTATAGGCAAGCCGCGGCTCTTCGCCGATCACCGCGACCGCGTAACGACCAAGCGCGCACGCGGACAGCTCCTCGCACAGACGCGCCGCCGCCATGCCGTTGCCGACGACGACGAGCGGTTCGCTCATGTCAAAGGCTCATTCGGCGGCGGCACGGCGACCATAGGCCTCGCCGATCATGTAGCCGGACAACAGCGTGTAGGCGGCGCCCCACGCCTCCGCGAGCTGCGGCGTCCAGTGCTCGCCGAGCCCCTGCTGCAGCGTCCACAACAAGGCCGCGCCGACCGGCGTGTAATCTTCCGCCTTCACGCCGTAGTCGACGTGGCGCTTGGCCAGAGCGCTCGCCGCCGGCAGCACAGCCTCGAGATTGCCCAGGCTGTTGACGACGACACCGAGCGTCGCCATCAGCTTGCGGCCCTGCTCCGTCATATCGCCGCGGAATAGCGGTTTGACCGCCGGCGCAATTTCGAACAGGCGCCCATAGAATATGGCGGCGGCCTGGTCGGATATCGGTGCAACCAGCTTGAAACTGTCCTGAATGGCTTTGACCTGATCGGGCGTCACTGACGTCTTACCTTTCTTCCCGGCGCCGCACCTGCCCCGGCGAAGGCGCGTTTTGCGCAAGCACCCGACGCCGCAGCATTGGGGCAACAATTCAAGCATCGTGCCAGTCCGGGTCGGCGGTCGAACTGATTGCGCGGCAACGACTAATGAAAATGTCATGCCGTGAGCGATGGACGTTGTTTGCACATCGAAGCCACAACTTGCAGCAAATCTGAGCAATGCGTCGAATCACGAGGCGCGCGTTTCAGATTGTTGTTTGCGTCCGCGCCTTGCTGTCAGTACGGCATGCCGGCAACGCTTCTGCATTACGAAGCCGGACATCGTCGCTAAATGCCGAAGCCGTGGGCACGTTGCACAACACCCCATGCCCAACAAACGCGCTTCACGATGAAAATGTCCGCAGCACATAATCCGCGTCATTGGCACACGCCTCGCTGAGCCGGGACGATCACCGTGCGGCGAAAGCCGCTCTCCAGATCGTCCAGCGGGGCAACGGCTGATGCGGGGTCACAAGGTCGAACAGCTTTCGATAGCGACGGTCGGCTTTTTTTGGTGCTTCCTGATGTGGTTCTCGACCGCCGCATTCAGCCCGAGCATTGCCGCGACCTATCACCTCACCATCAAAGACCTCGGCCTGCTCGCCAGCTCGGCGATCTGGATGGCGCCGGTCGGGCGCATTGTCGCCGGCTGGGCATCGGACCGATTTGGCGCGCCGCGCACCTTCGCTACCATCCTTGCGGTCTGCGGACTGGTTTCGATCGCGTCGGCGTTCACCACCAGCTACCAGCTCCTGTTCGCCGAGCGAGTCATTGTCGCCCTGGCCGGCGTGTCGTTCGTGGTCGGCATTCAGCATGTGGCGCAATGGTTCGACTCGCACGAGATCGGCACCGCCGAGGGACTGTACGCGGGGACCGGCAACGTCGGTGCCGGTGTCGGCGCGTTGCTGTTGCCGCGCATTTTCGGCACCGACTATCGGAGCGCGTTTCTGTGGCTGGGCGTGATCGCGCTTCTGGTCGCCGCCTGGTATCTCGTTCGCGGCAGCGCCGCCAAGACCACGGAGCGCCGCGATGCCGCGCGGCGCGGCGGCGACCTGCGCGGCATGGTGTTCGTGTGGACCCGCTATATCGCCATCGCCTTGATGCTGGCCTATGCGATGTCGTTCGGCCTGGAAATCGCGCTGAACGCCTGGCTGCCCGGCTACTTCGCGCGTGGCTTTGCGGATGAGATCGTCGCGCTCGGCTTCACCGGCGTCGCCGGCCTGCAGATCGCCGCCGGCACTTTCGCGGCCGTGGAGTCGTTCAACGCCTCCTTGTTCAGGCCGTTCGCCGGCTTCATGTCCGATCTGTTTCAGCGCAAAGGCTGGACGCCGCTGCCTTTCATCGCCAAGGAATTGCCGTATGCGCCGCGCCTGCACTGGCTCGGCATCGCGCTGATCCTGATCACGCTGTCGATGATCGGGCTCGCCGTCGCCGGCCTTTACGGCTCGCTGCCGTCATCGGTCGCGGTGCTGATGGGGCTCGGCATTTTCATCTCCTTCGGCACCGGCGGCACCTTCGCGCTGGTGCCGCTGCTCTTTCCCGATCGCCCCGGCATCGCCGCCGGCTTCGTCGGCGGCATTTCAACGGTCGGCGGCATCGTCTATCCGCTGATCTTCGCCGGCAGCGCCGATATCCATGTCGGATATCTCTACGTCGCGCTCTACATGTTCGTGCCGTTCATCCTGTTCTACTTCTGGGCCGCGCGCTACGAGCGGCGGCCGCAGGAACACGGCTTCCTCGGCCGCGGTCCGGCCGGACAGCGGGCCTGAATTCGAACCTAAAGCCATCGTGAGAAAGCGCGCAGACAATCCTTCGCAGGAGACGCAATGAGCCCCGTTGAAGGTCGCACCGCGCCGCACGAGCCCTGGTACAAATACGGCGTGGCCGTGCTGCTGTTCGAAATCGCGATCGCCGTCGCGGTCAGCGGCTATTCGCTCTACATGACGTTCAACGGGCTCGGCGGGTTTCCCGGGAAGCACTAGCGCCCGCCGGCCGTGCATCCGGCCGCTGCCGAACCGGGCGCGGCGTGCGCTCTTCGCGCGAATCCTCGGCGAACAGCTCCGCCAGCTTCTCGGTCATGACGCCGCCGAGTTCCTCGGCATCAACGATGGTCACCGCGCGCCGGTAGTAGCGGGTGACATCGTGGCCGATGCCGATGGCGATCAATTCGACCGGCGAGCGGGTCTCGATATCCTCGATCACCCAGCGCAGATGGCGCTCGAGATAATTGCCGGGATTGACCGACAGCGTCGAATCGTCGACCGGCGCGCCGTCGGAGATCATCATCAGGATCTTGCGACTCTCGGTGCGGCCAAGGAGACGCTTGTGCGCCCAATCGAGCGCCTCGCCGTCGATATTCTCCTTGAGCAGCCCCTCGCGCATCATCAGGCCGAGATTCTTGCGCGCCCGCCGCCACGGCGCGTCGGCCGATTTGTAGATGATGTGGCGCAGGTCGTTGAGCCGCCCCGGATTGGCCGGCTTGCCCTGCGCAAGCCAGCTCTCGCGCGACTGGCCGCCTTTCCAAGCTCGCGTGGTGAAACCCAAAATCTCGACCTTGACGCCGCAGCGCTCGAGCGTGCGCGCCAGGATGTCGGCGCAGGTCGCCGCCACCGTGATCGGCCGTCCGCGCATCGAGCCGGAATTGTCGAGCAGGAGCGCCACCACGGTGTCGCGGAAGTCAGTATCCTTCTCGCGCTTGAACGACAGCGGATGCAGCGGATCGACGATCACCCGCGGCAGCCGGGCCGGATCGAGCAGGCCCTCCTCGAGATCGAATTCCCAGGCGCGGTTCTGCTGCGCCAGGAGAAGCCGCTGCAGGCGATTGGCGAGCCGCGCCACCACCCCTTGGAGATGCGACAGCTGCTTGTCGAGATAGCCGCGCAACCGCTCGAGCTCTTCCGGATCGCACAGATGCTCGGCGCCGATGATCTCGTCGAACTTCGAGGTGAAAGGCTTGTAGTCGGGACCGCGCGGCTCGTTGCGATTGTGCCGCGGCCGCCACGGCTCGGCGGCGGTTTCCGAATCTCCCATCTCGGTGTCGTCGGCCATGTCGGCGGCCGGCGCATCGACCGCCTCGGCGGCGCTTTCCGGCAGATCGTCGGTCGAGGCGTCGGCTTCTTCCAGGCTCAGGCGCTCGCTGTCGGCGGAGTCGGCGGCATCGCCGTCCTGGCCGGACTCGTCGCTGCGGTTCTCCTCGTCGCCCTGCTCGCCTTCCTCCTCGTCGGCATCGCTGTTGCGATCCTCGCCCATGTCGAGCGAGTCGAGCAGGTCGTGCACGACATCGCCGAACCGGCGCTGGTCGGTGAGCACGCGTTCCAGGCGGTCGAGATTGCGGCCGGCGCGCTCTTCGACGATCGGTCGCCATAGATCGACCAGCTTGCGCGCGGCTTGCGGCGGCAACTCGCCGGTCAGCCGTTCGCGCACGATCATCGCGAGCGCCTCCTCGATCGGCGCATCGGCGCGGTCGGTGATCTCGTCGAATTTGCCGCGATGGAAACGATCGTCGAGCATGGCGGCGAGATTGGTCTTGACGCCGCCCATGCGCCGCGAGCCGATCGCTTCGACGCGGGCCTGCTCGACGGCTTCGAAGACCGCACGGGCCTGCTGGCCGCCGGGTACGAGCTTGCGATGCACCGCCGGATCGTGACAGGCGATCCGCAGCGCGATCGAGTTCGGCATGACCGCGCACGATCGCCGCTTCCCGTTCGTTGAGCCGGCGCGCGGGCTCCGGCAGCCGCACCTTGTCGGCGGCAAGCCCCGGACGCTCGGCGGCGAACGCCACTTCGATGTCGCCCTTGCCGGCGATGGCGCGCAGGCAGATGCCGACCGCACGCTTGAACGGCTCGGTCGGCGATTCCTTGGCCGGATTCTTGGGCTTGATGTTGGAGCTCATCTCAGCAGTCATTTCGGGGCGCGGCCCGTCGGCCGCGAACCCGGAATCCAAATTCACAACACTCGCAGATCAATCTCATGACCAGTGCTATGGGGCCTGCTTTCGCGGGGACGACGTTAGGAGAGCGCCACGTTCACCGCGGATTCCGGCAATTCCTGGCCGAAGCAGCGCTGATAGAATTCCGCCACCAGCGGACGCTCCAGCTCGTCGCACTTGTTGACGAAGGTGAGCCGGAAGGCGAAGCCGACATCGTTGAAGATCTCGGCGTTCTCCGCCCAGGTGATCACGGTGCGCGGCGACATCACCGTGGAGATGTCGCCGTTCATGAAGGCGTTGCGGGTGAGGTCGGCGACCCGCACCATCTTTGAGACGATGTCGCGGCCCTCGGCGTCGCGATAGTGCTTGGCCTTGGCGAGCACGATGTCGACTTCGTTGTCGTGCGGCAGGTAATTCAGCGTGGTGACGATCGACCAGCGGTCCATCTGGCCCTGGTTGATTTGCTGGGTGCCGTGGTAGAGCCCGGACGTATCGCCCAGCCCCACCGTATTGGCGGTGGCGAACAGCCGGAACGAGGGATGCGGCTTGATCACCTTGTTCTGGTCAAGGAGTGTCAAGCGGCCGGACGATTCCAGCACCCGCTGAATCACGAACATCACGTCCGGCCGGCCGGCGTCATATTCGTCGAAGCAGATCGCGACATTGTGCTGCAGCGCCCATGGCAGGATGCCGTCGCGGAATTCCGTCACCTGCATGCCTTCGCGGATCACGATCGCGTCCTTGCCGATCAGATCGACGCGGCTGATGTGGCTGTCGAGATTGACGCGCACGCACGGCCAGTTGAGCCGCGCCGCCACCTGCTCGATGTGCGTCGACTTGCCGGTGCCGTGATAGCCGGTGACGATGACGCGGCGGTTCTTGGCGAAGCCGGCGAGGATGGCGAGCGTGGTCGGCTTGTCGAACCGGTAATCGGGATCGACGTCGGGCACGTGCTCGTCCGGCTCGGAATAAGCCGGCACTTCGAGGTCAGAGTCGATACCGAACAATTGCCGGATCGAAACCTTCATATCGGGCAAGCCGGATACGGCTTCAGTTGCGAGAGTCATTATACCTCCATGACCTCGGGAACGTCCGAGGCGCGGAATCGGCGTCACCGGCGGTCGGATGCTGCCATATATTTAGCAGAAACGCGCAAGGCCGCGAAAGCCACCCGCGACAACCACCCCTGGAGCGTCAGATTGAAACGATTGATGCTCCAACTTTTGGGCGGAGCGTGATCTTTTCGGAAAACCGCTTACCGCTTTTCCGGACCATGCTCACCGGCCGCTTGCGCTCAGCAAAAACCGGCCGATTTCAAGTAATTGTACGCCGCGATGATCTCCCGCAGCCGGTCTTCGGAGGTGCGATCGCCGCCATTGGCGTCGGGATGATGGCGCTTTACCAACACCTTGAACTTGGCCTTGATATCGGCGCGCTTGGCGTCGGGTTCAAGGCCGAGCACGTCGAGCGCGCGGCGCTGGGCATTGAGGATTTTGCGGCCCTCGCCGGCGGGCCGCGCATGGCCGGCAGGCCCCGAACCGGCATCGCCGAACAGACCGAACGGATCGTCGGCGGCCCAGCCTGACCCACGAGAGTCTTGGCCGCGACGGTCGCGCGCACCGCGCCTGGCGTCGCTGCGGTGGCTGCCGATCGAACCCATCTTCCAGGTCGGGCGATGACCGGTGAGGTCTTCCTTCTGATACTTCGCGATCGCGTCGTCGCTCATGCCTGCGAAGAAGTTGTAGGAATTGTTATATTCGCGCACATGTTCGAGACAAAATCGCCAATACTCGTTGGCGCGCAGCCGGCCCTTCGGCGCGCGGTGCGTTGCCGGCGCGTCGCAGCGCGGCCATTCGCAGGCCGGAAGCTCGGCGCGCAGCCGGCGATCCTGATCAGGCTTGACCCGGATGCGATCAAAAAGAGGCGAGTCGCTACTCATCGTTTCGATTATGCGGGTGCGTCGATGGCACCTTCAAGACTTGACAGCGGCAAAAACGCATACGCCCGGCATTGACCGCGATGCCCGGCGATGGCTTTTTGCGAATAACCACGTCCAAAAACCGGTTGTCGCTTTTCGCGGTCAAGCTCCAAGGCAGTAGCCATGCAAACACGCGATCTCATCACGGAAAAGTTGCGCAATGCTTTCGCACCCGAAAGCCTGCATGTCGAGGACGAATCCCATCGCCATGAGGGCCATGCCGGACACCGGCCCGGCGGCGAGACCCATTTCCAACTCTATATCGTGTCGGAAGCGTTTCGCGGAAAGAGCCGGCTCGAACGCCATCGCATGGTCAACGCGACGCTCGCTCCCGAGCTCGCCGGCGGCGTGCATGCGCTCGCTATCCACGCCGCAGCGCCGGGGGAGAATATGTAGCGTGAATTAGCTAGCTCGCCTTCGCGGTCGCCAGCTTGCGCGTCAGCGGCGTCACGCGCAGCGCGGTGATGCGGTTGCGATTCCTGCGCAGCACCTGAAACCGGTAGCCGTGGAAGGTGAAGCTTTGGCCGGGCTCCGGGATCGAGCGCGCCTCATGGATCACGACGCCGGCGATGGTGGTCGCCTCGTCGTCGGGGATGTTCCAATCCATCGCCCGGTTGAGATCGCGGATCGGCACCGCGCCGTCGACATTGGCCGAGCCGTCCGGCAGCATGCGCACGCCGGCGACCGCGATCTCGTGCTCGTCGCTGATGTCGCCGACGATTTCGGCGATGATGTCCTTGATCGTCACCAGCCCTTCCAGCTCGCCGTATTCGTCGACCACGAGCGCAAACGGCGTCTTGCGATCACGGAACGCCTTGAATTGCTCGGGCAACGGCGTGGTGTCCGGCACGAACCATGGCGGCCGCGCCAGCGCCTCGATGTCGATCTTGGTGGCGTCGCCGGCGACCGCGTGCAGGGCGCGGATTAGATCTTTGACATGCAGCACGCCGAGAATGTTGTCCTGCGAGCCGCGCCACACCGGCAGCCGGCTGACGGCGGCGCCGAGCACCGTGTCGACGATCTCGTGCGGCGGTTCGTCGGCGTCGAGCATCACCATCTTGGTGCGGTGGACCATGACGTCGGACACGGTGAGCTCGCGCAGATCGAGCACGCCGCCCATCATGTCGCGGTCGAGCTTTTCGACGACGCCGGCGCGATGCAGCAGATCGACGGCGCCGCGCAGCTCTTCGCGCGGCGACAGGATCGATTAAATCTTGCCGACCTGCATGCCGACGCCGCGCAGGATCATCCGCACCACCCACTCGACCGCTTTGAGGATCGGCAGCATCAGCGAGACCGTCCGTGCGATCGGCTGGGCGACCACCAACGCCCAGCGATCGGGCGCGTTGAACGCGGCGGTCTTCGGCAGCACCTCGCACAGTACGAAAATCAGCGCCGTCATCACGATGGTGGCGTAGATCACGCCGGCCTGGCCGAAAAACGTAAGCAGCAGGCCGGTGGCGAGCGTCGAGGCGGCAATGTTGGTCGCGTTGTTGGCCAACAGGACCGCGCCGAGAAAACGCTCGCGCTGCGCCAGCAAGCGGCCGACAATGGTGGCGTCAATATTGCCGTGTTTCTCCAGCCGCAGCATCGCGGCGCGCGAGGACGCGGTCAGCGCCGTCTCGCTGCCGGAATAAAACGCCGAGACCAGGAGGCAGATCACCACCGCGGCGATGGTCAACCAATCGTAAATGTTCATTTCTCGGCAAGCTTCTCGCTCAAGAATGCGCGCACCTGCGCGGCATCGACGCCTTGCTCGACGAAAGCTGAGCCGATCCCGCGCACGAGGATGAATGTAAGCATTCCTCGTTTCACTTTCTTGTCTTGCGCCATCAAATCCATCAGCGCGTCGGCGTCGGGCAGACCGCCGGGGATGTCCTGCGGCCCGATCGGCAGGCCGACATCGGCGAGATGGCGGACGGCGCGTTCCGCCTCGCCCGCCGGAATGAGTCCGAGCCGCGCCGAGAAGCCGAACGCCAGCGCGATGCCGGCGGCAACCGCCTCGCCATGCAGCAGCCGGTCGGAAAAGCCGCAGGCTGCTTCCAGCGCGTGACCGAAGGTGTGGCCGAGATTAAGGAGCGCCCGCTCGCCGGTCTCGCGCTCGTCGCGCGCCACGATCGCCGCCTTGGCGCGGCAACTCACCGCGATGGCGTGCTCGCGGGCAAAATTTCCGGAATTACCGGCCGCGAACACGTCGCGCCAGTTGGTTTCCAGCCAGGCGAAGAAGGCGGCGTCGCCGAGGAGACCGTATTTGGCGACTTCGGCGTAACCGGCGCGGAATTGGCGCGGCGGCAAGGTGTCGAGCAGAGCGGTGTCGGCGACCACCAGGATCGGCTGATGGAACGCGCCGATCAAGTTCTTGCCGTGGGCGGAATTGATCGCGGTCTTGCCGCCGACCGATGAATCGACTTGCGCCAACAGCGTGGTCGGTAGCTGGACATAATCGAGACCGCGCCGCACCGCCGACGCGGCAAAGCCGGCGAGATCGCCGATCACGCCGCCGCCGAGCGCGATCACGAGATCGCCGCGTTCGATGCGCGCGGCAACGATCGCTTCACAGACTTCTTCGAACACGTGAAAGCTCTTGGCGCTTTCGCCCGGCGGAACGACGAGGCGGCTGTAGGCGATGCCGGACTCTGCCAATGCGGCTTCCACCGCATCGAGGTGTTGAAGTTCGACATTCGCGTCGGTGACGATGAAGGCCTTGGCGCGCGGCCGCAACGCTTCGATGCGGGCGCCGAGCGACGCGATCAGCCCGCGCCCGATGACGATATCGTAGCCGCGGGCGTCGAGCGCGACTCGCACGATGGTCGGATCGATGCGAACCGGCGCGGTCATGCGCCGGCCTCCCGCGTCGGCGACGCCGGCTCCTTCAGAAACGCGGCGAGCACCGTCATCAGGTCGGCGACAATGGCGTCATGCGCGACCTCGCGCGACTGCACGGTGAGATCGGCCAACGCATAAGTCGGCTCGCGTTCGGCAAGCAGCTTGCGCAGCGTCTCCGCCGGATCGTCGGTGTGTAACAGCGGCCGGTCGCCCCGGCGCTTGCTGGTCCGCCGCAGCAACACGTCGAATTCGGCGTGCAACCAGATCGAGATGCCTTTCAGCTTGATGAGAGCCCGCGTATCCGAATTCATAAACGCGCCGCCGCCGGTTGCCAGCACCTGTGGGCCGCCTTCAAGGAGGCGCGCGATCACGCGCGCTTCGCCGCTGCGGAAATATGGCTCGCCGTGGCGGGCGAAAATCTCGGCGATCGTCATGCCGGCAGCCTTTTCGATCTCGCTGTCGGCATCGGTAAACGGGATGGCGAGCCGTGCCGCCAGCCGGCGGCCGACCGATGATTTGCCGACCCCCATCATGCCGACCAACACGATCGAGCGGGGCCCGAGGCCGGCCAGGATCGTGGCGGTCAAATCCGCTGTCTCAGCTTCATTTTTTATTGCAAAATCAGACATTTATACTAAGCTCGCAATCGTCGGCGAATGCCCGCGCAAAAACCCCGCTCCGCGGCCGACATATACAGCGCTCGCCCGGTCGGACGACTTGCCAGGCCGAGCCGAACATGATCGTACTCGCTCCGGTCCGCCGGCACCAATGGGATGAGCGCGAGCACCACGCTATGCCCAGCCTGCTTCGCTTCCTCTCGGTTGTCGCGATCCTTGCGGCGATCGTCTATGGCGGCATCTATGCGCTGGCGCATTTCGTCGAACCGCGGCCGCGCGAGATCAGCGTCTCGATCCCACCCGAGAAATTTTTCAAGAACCGCTGAAGCACCGATGAATCGCAAAGTCGCGCGGAAAACGTCTGGCGGTGCGGCGCGTGCTGCCAAACGCTCCGACGAGCGGATGGTGGCGTTGTTTCTCGACATGCTCGCTGCCGAGCGCGGCGCCGGGAAAAATACGCTGGGCGCTTACGGCCGCGACCTCGCCGATTTCACCGGGTACCTCGCCGGCGGCCGATCGGTGGCGACGGCGGCCACCGACGATATCCGCGGCTATCTCGGCGAGCTGGCAAAACGCGGCATGTCGCCGGCAACGGTGGCACGCCGGCTCTCGGCCATCCGCCAGCTCTATCGCTTTCTCTATGCCGAAGGGCAGCGCAAGGACGATCCGGCCGCGGTGCTCGAGGGACCAAAGCGCGGGCGCGCCTTGCCGAAAACGCTGACGCTCGCCGAAGTCGATCGTCTGCTGCGCGCGGCCGGCGAATGCGACGGGCAAGCGCCGCCGGCGGTACGGCTGCGCGCGGCGCGGCTCGCTTGTCTGGTCGAGCTGCTGTACGCCACCGGACTTCGCGTCTCCGAACTCGTGGCGCTGCCGGCCTCCGCCGCGCGCCGCGATGCGCGGGTCATCGTCGTGCGCGGCAAAGGCAACAAAGAACGCATGGTGCCGCTCAACGATGCGGCCAAGCAGGCGATGGCGGACTATCTGGCGCGGCTCGCCGAAGCCGGCGGCGCTCGCGATGCCGGCTCGAAATGGCTGTTCCCGTCGTTCGGCGAGGCCGGCCATCTCACCCGCCAGCACTTCGCCCGCGAGCTCAAGGCGCTTGCCGGTGCGGCCGGTCTGCGCGCCGCGCAACTGAGCCCGCACGTGCTGCGCCACGCCTTCGCCAGCCATCTCTTGCATAACGGCGCCGATTTGCGCGTGGTGCAGACGCTCCTCGGCCACGCCGATATCTCGACGACGCAGATTTATACCCATGTGCTCGAGGAGCGGCTCAAGAGCCTGGTGCGCGATTTGCATCCGTTGGCGGACGTCAATAATTGAAGGCTGGAAATTCGCGGCCAAGGATTTATGAGGGGCAGCACCAGATTGCTTCGCCCCATCCGCGACAACCCTAAGACAATGACGTCAAGAAAGAAGATGACCTTAAGAGTAAGTATTGCGTGATGCGCTCCTACCTCGATTTCGAAAAACCGGTGGCCGAGCTCGAGGCCAAGGTCGAGGAAATGCGCGCAATGCAGGCCGGCGGCGATGCGATCGCCATCGGCGAGGAGATCAGCCGCATCGAGAGCAAGGCGGATCAGGCGCTCAAGGAACTCTACGCCACCTTGACGCCTTGGCAGAAGACGCAAGTCGCCCGCCATCCGCAGCGGCCGCATTGCCTCGACTACGTTCGGGAGCTGATCACCGACTTCGTGCCGCTCGCCGGCGACCGCAGCTATGGCGAGGACGCCGCGATCGTCGGCGGCGTCGGCCGGTTCCGCGGCGCAAGCGTCTGCGTCATCGGCCAGGAAAAGGGCTCCGACACCGACAACCGCCTCAAGCACAATTTCGGCATGGCGCGGCCGGAAGGCTATCGCAAGGCGGCGCGGCTCATGGACATGGCCGATCACTTCGACATTCCGGTCATCGCGCTGATCGATACGGCGGGCGCCTATCCGGGCATCGGCGCCGAGGAGCGCGGCCAGGCTGAAGCGATCGCGCGCTCGACCGACGCCTGCCTGCGCATCGGTGTTCCCAACGTCGCGGTGATCATCGGCGAAGGCGGCTCGGGCGGCGCGATCGCGATCGCGACCGCCAACCGGGTGATCATGCTGGAGCACTCGATCTACAGCGTCATTTCACCGGAAGGCGCCGCATCGATCCTGTGGCGCGATACCGCGAAGGCGCAGGAGGCGGCGTCGAGCATGAAGATCACCGCCCAGGATCTGGTGCGTTTCGGCGTCGTCGACACGGTCGTGCCGGAGCCGACCGGCGGCGCGCACCGCGATCCGGCCGCGGCTGTAACCGCCACGGGTGAGGCGATCGACACCGCGTTGTCCGCGCTGCACGGGCTCGATCCGGCGACCATCGTCCGCCTGCGGCGGGAAAAGTTCATGGCGATCGGGCGGACGCTTGGCTGAGCTTCGGGCGGACTCTTGGCTGAGCTAAAGTGAAAATCGCCGTCTCGCCGCCACAATCGCGCCCGGATTCGTCCTCTGGCCTAGCCCCCTCAAATCGCATTTACGGCCTCGGCCCCTGGCCACGCCTAAGATGTTGGCCTGCCGATAAAATTTACCACAATATTTACCATTCGTTCAGAGCCGGCATGATCCTGCTTGCTGCCGGCACTTCGGTTGGCTTGCGAAAGCCATTTTGTGGGGATAACCATTATGTGGCGGATGGTTCGGGGACCGTCTGCCGGTCGGGGGAGTATCGCATTGATCCGCGCCCGCTTGGTCCGCGCGCTGACAGCGTCGGCGATTGTCGCCGGTTCGCTGACGCTTGCCGGATGCTATGGCGAGGACGGCTACCAGCTGCCGACCAAGGCGATGAAAGAGCTTTCGCCGCAGATGCTGTCGCTGCTCGAACAGAAAAACATGCCGAAGGAGTCGCCGGTCCTCGTTCGGATCTTCAAGGAAGAATCCGAGCTTGAGGTCTGGAAGCAGGATACCACCGGCCACTTCGCGATACTGAAAGTGTATCCGATCTGCCGCTGGTCGGGCGATCTCGGACCGAAGGTGAACGAAGGCGACCGCCAGGCACCCGAGGGCTTCTATACGATCACGCCCGCGCTGATGAATCCGAATTCCAACTACTACCTCGCAATCAATATCGGTTTCCCCAACGCCTTCGATAAAGCCAACGACCGCCACGGCGGCTTCCTGATGATCCACGGCGATTGCTCGTCGCGCGGCTGCTACGCCATGACCGACGAGCAGATCGGCGAAATCTATTCGCTGGCGCGCGAGTCGTTCCTCGGCGGCCAGCAGTCGTTCCAGATCCAGGCCTATCCGTTCCGCATGACGCCGGCGAACCTGGCGCGCCACCGCACCAATCCGAACATGGCCTTCTGGAAGATGATCAAGGTCGGCAACGACCACTTCGAGGCGACCCGTCTGGAGCCGAAGGTCGACGTCTGCGACCGCCACTATGTGTTTGACGCGGCACAGCCGCCGGGGTCGAACAAGTCGACCATTTTCAATCCGGCCGGCCACTGCCCGGCCTATGTGGTGAATCCGGAAATCGCCGGGCCGGCGATGGAAAAATCGCACGCCGACGAAGTGCAGTATGCCGCTTTGGTCAAAGCCAATACCTGGACGGCCCCGGTGCATTCCGGCCTCGATGGCGGCATGAACCGCGTCTTCCTGGCGCAGGTCGGCGGCAACATCCCGCCGGCGCGCGTGCCGCCGCCGACAGCAAATGCGCTGCCGCCGCAGCCGCAGCCGGTCGGGACCGCCGTCGCCGACAACAATGGCGGCTCGGAGCCGTCGCTGGCGAACAAGATTTTTGGCGGCTTCCTCGGACCGAAGACGCAAGTCGCCGCGACCGATGTGGGAACGCAGGAGCGTGGCCCCGGGCCGTCGACAACCGGCGCGACGGCAACGCCGAAGGCGAAGCCGCATGCCGAGCCGACCGCGGTCGCCGAGGCGAAGGCCAACGGGCTTGGGCTGCGCAAGACCGATACGGCCAAGGCCGAGAGGGCCAAGAGCGAGCCGCAACCGCAACAGCTCGCCGCCAAGCCGAAACCGGCTCCCGCGCAACAAGAAGCCAACGCCGCAGCGCCGTCCGCAAGCGCCACCATGAGCGGCGCGCAGCCGGTGGTACCGTCCGGCAACTTCGACAGCCGCTGGGGCGGTCTCCAGTAATCAGCAATCGGTAATCAGAAGCGATGCGCGGAAGCGCGTAATCTGATTACTGACTACGGATCACTGACTACTGATACTTGCCGTGGCAGTGCTTGAATTTCTTGCCTGAGCCGCAGGGGCATGGCTCGTTGCGGCCGACCTTGCCCCAACTGGTCGGATCTGTCGGATTGCGTTCGGCCGCCGGCACGGTGCGCGGCGCGACCGCTGCCGCCGCGGCAGCGCCACCACCGATGCCATGGCGCGCCAGCGTTTCGGCGCCGGCCATCGCCAGCGCCATCTCGTCCTCGCCGGTGGTCGGATCGATCTTGTGCGCTTCCATGGCCGGCAGCGCCTGCTGCTCGACCGGCTGCGGCATGATCTCCACCCGCATCAGCTGCGCCGTCACCGCCTCGCGCAGACTCTGGCTCATCGCCTCGAACAGGCTGAAAGCTTCGGCCTTGTATTCGTTGAGCGGATCGCGCTGGCCGTAGCCGCGCAGCCCGATCACCTGCCGCAGATGGTCGAGCATCACCAGATGCTCGCGCCACAGATGGTCGAGCGTCTGCAGCAGGATCGACTTTTCCACGTAACGGATGACGTCGGAGCCCCACTGCGCCACCTTCGCCGCCATGTGCTCGTCGGCGCGGCGCTCGACGCGGCTGAAAATCTCCTCGTCGGCGATACCCTCCTCCTTGGCCCAGTCCTCGACCGGCAGATCGAGGCTGAGCACCCGCTTGAGCTCTTCCTTGAGCCCGGGCGTGTCCCACTGCTCCGGATAAGCGTTCTCCGGCACGTGCTTGGCGACCAGATCGTCGATGGCGTTGTGGCGCATGTCGGCAACGACATCCGCCGACGCCGCATCGTCCATCCATTCGATGCGCTGGTCGAAGATCACCTTGCGCTGATCGTTCATCACGTTGTCGAACTTGAGGATGTTCTTGCGGATATCGAAGTTGCGCGCCTCGACCTTCTGTTGCGCTTTTTCCAGCGCCTTGTTGATCCAGGGGTGGACGATCGCCTCGTTCTCCTTGAGCCCCAACCGCGTCAACATGCCGTCGAGCTTGTCGGTGCCGAAGATGCGCATCAGATCGTCTTCAAGCGACAGAAAGAATTTCGAGTGGCCGGGATCGCCCTGGCGCCCGGAACGGCCGCGCAACTGGTTGTCGATGCGGCGGCTCTCGTGCCGTTCGGTGCCGAGCACGAAGAGTCCGCCGGCGGCCAGCGCCTTCTCCTTCAGGCGGCTGACCTGGGCGCGAATCTCCGCCGCCTGCGGGCTCTTGTCGCGCGTCTGCCAGTCCTCGACGTCGGGCATTTCCTGGCGGATGCGCATGTCGGCATTGCCGCCGAGCTGAATGTCGGTGCCGCGGCCGGCCATGTTGGTGGCGATGGTGATGGCGCCGGGCACGCCGGCCTGGGAGACGATATAGGCTTCCTGCTCGTGATAGCGGGCATTGAGGATGGCGAACACCTTGGCCTTCGACGCGCCTTCGTCGCCGGAATAGAGCGCGGCGAACGCATTGGGATCGGAGAAGTCGTGCTGCTCCCAGCCCTTCTGGCGCAGCATTTCGGCGAGCTGCTCGGACTTTTCGATCGAGGTGGTGCCGACCAGCACCGGCTGGCCGCGCACCTTGCAATCCTCGATCAGGGTGAGAATGGCGCGGAACTTCTCCGCCGCCGTGCGATAGACCTCGTCGTCATCGTCGAGCCGCACCATCGGCATGTTGGTCGGGATTTCCAACACTTCGAGATTGTAGATGTCCATGAACTCGTCGGCCTCGGTGGCGGCCGTGCCGGTCATGCCGGCAAGCTTTTCGTACATGCGGAAGTAGTTCTGGAACGTGATCGAGGCGAGCGTCTGGTTTTCCGGCTGGATCGGCTGCCGTTCCTTGGCTTCGAGCGCCTGGTGCAGGCCCTCGGAATAGCGCCGGCCCGGCATCATGCGGCCGGTGAATTCGTCGATGATGATGACTTCGCCGTTGCGGACGATGTAGTCCTTGTCGCGCTGGAACAGCTTGTGGGCGCGCAGCGCCTGGTTGACGTGATGCACGACCGAGACGTTCTCGACGTCGTAGAGCGAATCCGACTTGAGCAGCTTGGCGGCGTGCAGGCCTTGCTCGAGCTTTTCCATCCCGACCTCGGTCAGCGTCACGGTGCGCTGCTTCTCGTCGACCTCGTAGTCGGACTTGTCGAGCGACGGGATGAAGGTGTCGATGGTGTTGTAGAAGTCAGAGCGGTCGTCGAGCGGGCCGGAGATGATCAACGGCGTGCGCGCTTCGTCGATCAGGATCGAGTCGACTTCGTCGACGATGGCGTAGATGTGTCCGCGCTGCACCATGTCCTCGAGCCGGTACTTCATGTTGTCGCGCAGATAGTCGAAGCCGAGCTCGTTGTTGGTGCCGTAGGTGACGTCGCAGTCGTATTGCTTTTTGCGCTCCTGGTCATCGAGGCCGTGCACGATGACGCCGACCGTCAGCCCGAGGAAATTGTAGATCTGCCCCATCCACTCGGCATCGCGCTTGGCGAGATAATCGTTGACGGTGACGACGTGGACGCCACGGCCGGCGAGCGCGTTGAGATAGACCGGCAGCGTCGCGACCAGCGTCTTGCCTTCGCCGGTCTTCATCTCGGAAATCCGCCCCTCGTGCAGCACCATGCCGCCGATCAGCTGGACGTCGAAATGGCGCTGGCCGAGCGTGCGCTTGCCGGCTTCGCGCACGGTGGCGAATGCCGGCACCAGGATGTCGTCGAGTGTCGCACCCTCGGAGAGTTGCTTCTTGAATTCCTCGGTCCGCGCCCGCAGCGCTTGGTCGGAGAGCTGTTCCAGCTCCTGCTCCAGCGCGTTGATGGCGTCGACGCGCGGCCGGTACGAGCGGATGCGCCGGTCGTTGGAGGAGCCGAACAGCTTGCGAGCGACTGCGCCGATCATCGCGACTTCATCCTTCCAATCCGGGAGCGCGCTATAGGTTGCGAATGAACATGATCTGGTCCGGAAACCGGCTTTCCACTTTGGCGGATCATGCGCGGAAGTTCCTCGCCAGCACCGCGCGTTCAAGCGGCGGAAAATGCAGGGCTATTCGGGCTTCTGCAAGGCCACTTTGCAAGGTGAATGGGACGACTGTCGATGCTCGCCGAGAGATAAGAGGGGGTGGTTTTATTGTCAATGTGAGGCTTTTCTGCGCGCCCGCGTTAGGTCGCTCTTCACGCCCTCGTTAGGCGAGCGGCCCAATTCTGCCATTGCCAAGTGAACATGATTCGGCGAGTGTCCGCGCCCAGCAAAACCCCGCGCTCGTAAGGCGCTTTGCCAAGCTACCCGAAAGGCAAGCCACCTCAAGGATCGTGTTCCATGGCCTCTCGTCGCCCGTTCGTCGTCCGCGCGCTTGCCGTGCTCGCTTGCGCCGTTTTGTTGTCCGCGCCGATCGTCGTTGGCGGCAACGTCCTGTGCAGCGTCGCCTGGGCGCAGGACAAGGACCCGGTGGTCGCCCGCGTCAACGGCGTCGAGATCCGCGAGAGCGACATCGCCTTCGCCGAGGAAGAAATCGGCGGCAACATGCCCTCGATTCCGCCCGAACAGAAGCGCGACTACCTGGTCAATTATCTGGTCGACGTGATCGTGCTGTCGCAGGCCGCCGAGAAGCAGAAGCTTGAGGACCGGCCCGACGTCAAGCACCGGCTGGCCTTCGATCACAACCGGCTGTTGATGGAAGCTTTGCTGCAGGATGCCGGCAAGGCCGCGCTGTCGGACGAGGCCGAGCACAAACTCTATGACGAGGCCATCAAGCAGGTGAAGGCCGAGGAAGAAGTGCACGCCCGGCACATCCTCGTCGTCAGCGAAGATGAGGCCAAGGCAATCCTGGCCCAACTCAAAGGCGGCGCCGACTTCATCGTGCTGGCGAAGGAAAAGTCCAAAGATCCGGGCTCGGCGGAATCCGGCGGCGATCTCGGCTATTTTACCAAAGAACAGATGGTGCCGGAATTCGCCGAAGTGGCGTTCAAGCTCGGCAAGGGAGAACTGTCGGACCCGGTGAAGACCCAGTTCGGCTGGCACATCATCAAGGTCGAGGATCGGCGTACCAAGCCGACGCCGACCTTCGAGCAGGTCAAGCCGCAGATCGAGAACTACATCGCCCATCGCGCGCAGGCCGAGCTGGTGGAGAACCTGCGCAAGAGCGCCAATGTCGAGCGCCTCGACAAGCCACCGACGCCGGACGCGTCGCTCAATCCCCCCGCGCCGACGAAGAAGTAACGACACCGGATTGACCCAGTGTCGTCATGCCCGGCCTTGTGCCGGGCATCCACGTCTTTATACAGCGTACCTCTCCGCCAAGACGTAGATGGCCGGGACAAGCCCCGCCATGACGGATGAATGGGTGTCGCCCATGTCCACCACCATCTCTCCGCTCGCTCCCCCCTCGTTTCCCGACATGCCGCCGGTCGACGGCGTGCGGCTTGCGACTGCCGCGGCCGGTATCCGCTATCCCGGACGCACCGACGTCTTGCTCGCCCGGTTCGATTCCGGCACCACCGTGTCGGGGGTCTTCACACGCTCGAAGTGTCCGTCGGCCGCGGTCGATTGGTGCCGCGAGCGGATTGGCAAAGGCCGCGCTAGCGCGCTCGTGGTCAATTCCGGCAACGCCAACGCCTTCACCGGCAAATCCGGCCGCTCCGCGACCAAGCTCACCGCCGAGATTGCCGCCAAAGCCATCGGCTGCATGCCGGCCGACGTGTTTCTCGCCTCGACCGGCGTGATCGGCGAGCCGCTCGACGCGACCAAGTTCGCCGGTGTCATGGATCGTCTCGCCGCCGAGGCCAAGCCCGGCGACTGGCACACCGCCGCCAAGGCGATCATGACCACCGACACGTTCCCGAAAGGCTCAGCCGCGATGGTCGGCATGAACCGGACCGCCGTGACCATCTGCGGCATCGCCAAAGGCGCCGGCATGATCGCCCCCGACATGGGCACGATGCTGTCGTTCGTTTTCACCGACGCGCCGATCGCGCCTGTGGTGCTCAAGGCGCTGTTGCGCGACGGCGTCGAGAATACCTTCAACGCGGTAACCATCGACGGCGACACCTCGACGTCCGATACGCTTCTTGCTTTCGCCACCGGCGCCGCGGCCGCCCGCGGCGTCGAGAAAATCGCGCGGCTGTCCGATCCGCGGCTTGCCGCGTTCCGCAAGGGCTTCAATGCCGTGCTCGCCGATCTGTCCGAGCAGGTGGCGCGCGACGGCGAAGGCGCGCGCAAGCTGGTCGAGATCGTGGTCGAAGGCGCGGTATCGAAGAAATCGGCGCGGCGGATCGCGCTGTCGATCGCTAATTCGCCTCTCGTGAAAACCGCGATCGCCGGCGAGGACGCCAATTGGGGCCGCGTGGTCATGGCGGTCGGCAAAGCCGGCGAGCCGGCCGATCGCGACCGGCTTGCGATCTGGTTCGGCGGCATCCGCGTCGCCCATAAGGGCGCGCGCGATCCCGGCTACGACGAAGCGGCGGTGTCGGCGGCGATGAAGCAATCGGAAATCGCGCTGAAAGTCGCGCTCGGCTTGGGCAAGGGCCGCGACCGCGTGCTGACCTGCGATCTCACCAAGGAATACGTCGCCATCAACGGTGATTATCGATCGTAGATATGCGGGACTACGACTCCTTAACCACCGTGGCGAATGCGAACACAGTGCGAGATCGCCTGAAGCCCGCCTTTACCATGCCTTGCCTAGGCTGTGAGCGCGCCGTGAGCGTCAAACTTGTCCTCGTCGCCGCCTGCGCGCTGATCGATCCCGACGGACGTGTGCTCATCGCGCAGCGCCCGCAGGGAAAAGCGATGGCGGGCTTGTGGGAATTTCCCGGCGGCAAGGTCGAGCCGGGCGAGCGGCCGGAGACAACGCTGATCCGCGAACTGAAGGAGGAGCTCGGAATCGACGTCAAGGAAGAGTGCCTCGCGCCGCTGACATTCGCGAGTCATCTCTATCCCGACTTTCACCTGCTGATGCCGCTCTATGTCTGCCGGCGCTGGGATGGGATCGTGCAGGGGCGGGAGGCGCAGACGCTCAAATGGGTACGGCCGAACGAGCTGCGCAATTACCCGATGCCTCCGGCCGACGAACCGCTGATTCCGCACCTGACGACGCTGCTATGAAGCGAACGAGAGGCAGAACCGTTATGTTCAAGTCTGAGAGGTTCAAGTCTTGTACAGAGACAGCCGGCAGGGCGCTTCGTCCGTTCCTGGCCGACGAGCGCGGCACCACGGCGATCGAATATGCGCTGATTGCGTCCGGCGTTTCCATCGTGATCGCCGCCAGCGTCGTTGCCGTGGGCTCGAGCGTCCAGGGGATGTTTACCAGCGTGTCCTCGGCGCTGAAGTGATCAAGCGAACGCTATCTTTCCGCCTTTTCGCCCGTTGATATCTCGCGCGTGCCGAGCGCATCGGCGAGCCGGGTTTTCGCCGAGCCGGGACGTAGCGGCTGTTGCTGGCTCGGATGCGGCGCCCAGCCGGAGAGCCAGACGATCTCGAACGTGGCGCGCAGGCGGCCGTCGGCATCGGCAAAGCGCTCGGCATAGATTTCCGCCATCCGCATCAGCGTCGCGCGCTTGAGCGGCGTGCGGCGACGATCGAAGAGCGCGTTGGTCGCGCCCATGCGGCGCAGGTCGTGCATCAGCGCGAACGCGGAATCGTAGCGCGCCGTGAGGCGATCCACATCGGTCACCGGGAGCGCAAAGCCGGCGCGCTGCAACAGCGCGCCGAGATCGCGCAGATCGGCGAATGGCGCGACGCGGGGCGAGACGCCGCCTTCGATTTCGCTTTCGGCGCCGGCGAACGCTTGCCGCAGCTCGGTCAGGGTCTCGCCGCCGATCAAGGCGGCAACGAACAATCCGTCAGGCTTGAGCGCACGCCGGATTTGCACGAGCGCACCTGGCAGATCGTTGACGAACTGCAGCGACAGCGCCGAGACCACGAGATCGAAGACGGCGTCGGCAAACGGCAACGCCTCCTCGTCGGCGATAACAGACCGTGCGGTCGCTCCCTTCCCTTCCAGCACCGTGTCCATGGCCACGATGCCGCCAACGGAGCCCAGGCGCGCCAGCGCTGTGCATACCGCATCGCCTGGCGTGCCGAGATCGAGCGCCTGATCAAAACGCCGCAACACGGCAGCCAGCCGATCGGCGAGATCGTCGGCGACGCGATCGAGCAAAAAGGTCGCCGCTCCGAGCGCCGCCGCACGCCGGCGGCCGGCGCGGAGCAACATGCGATCAAAGATCAGCGGGCTATCAGCCATGCGTAATTGTCTCACGCCTCATCCTGCATGTCCCGCGCACGGCGGTGACAATTCCGGCACGGAGCGATAGCCTGATGGCATGGGGAGCCCGGCGGTAGAGCCTGCCAGCGTTGCAGCGATTCCGCGCTTCAAACGCGCCGCGGACACCGCGCGCGCCGTACTGCGCGCTGGGCTCGATCTAGCGCTGCCGCGCCTGTGCGCGGTCTGCCGTGAGCCGGTCGAAGGCCAAGGCCTCTGCGCGGCGTGCTGGTCGAAGCTGTCTTTCATCACCCGGCCCTATTGCGAACGGCTTGGCATACCTTTCGTCTACGATCCCGGTCCCGGCATTCTATCGATGGAGGCGATCGCCGACCCGCCGGCTTATCAGCACGCCCGCGCCGCCGTGCGCTTCGACGAAATCTCGCGCGCGCTGGTGCATGCCCTCAAATATGGCGACCGGCTCGATCTTGCGCCGATGATGGGCCGCTGGCTCAGCCAAGCCGGGCGCGAGCTTTTGAGTGACGCCGACGCGCTGGTGCCGGTGCCGCTGCACTGGCGCCGGCGCTGGGCCCGCCGCTTCAATCAATCGGCCGTGCTGGCGGCCGAGGTCTCCGCCGCAAGCGGTGTGCCGATTGCCGCCGGCGCGCTTAAGCGGGTCAAATTCACCGCGCAGCAGGTTGGGCTGTCGCGGTCGCAGCGCGCCGCCAATGTGCAGGGCGCCTTCCGGGTGCCCGCGGAGGGCAAGGCGGCAGTCGCCGGCCGCCGGCTCCTTCTGATCGACGATGTTTTGACCTCCGGCGCTACGGTCGAAGGCTGTGCCAAAGCGCTGCTGCGGGCGGGCGCGCGGAACGTCGATGTCCTGGTCTTCGCCAGGGTTGCCGAGGCCGGGCGAACCTCCATATAAAGGCTTGATATAAAAAGCGATCTACTGGGGTTAACGGCGCGTTATGACTTCTGTCGAAATCTATACGAGGAAATATTGCTCGTATTGCCACTACGCGAAGGAGCTGCTTTCGCGCAAGGGAGTCGACTTCCGTGAGATCGACGTCACGGGGAGCCAAGAGATGCGCGACGAGATGATGGCCCGCGCCGGCGGCCAATCGACGCTGCCGCAGATTTTCATCGGCGCGACCCATGTCGGCGGCTGCGACGAACTCTATGCGCTCGAGGATGCCGGCAAGCTCGATCCGCTGCTCAAGCAAAACGCGGATCGGCCGGCATGAGCGCGGCGCCCAGTTCGGCTTTCAAGGTCGGCCTCGTGCAAATGCGCTCGGGTGTCGATCCGCCAGCCAATCTTGCCGCGGCGCTTGCGTCGGTCGAGGCGGCGGCGGACGCCGGCGCCGATTACGTGCTGACGCCGGAAATGACCAACATCATGGAGATCAAGCGCGAGAAGCTGTTCGCCGCGATCGCCGACGAAGAACACGATCCGACGCTGGCGGCGCTGCGCGCGGCCGCCCGCAAGCTTTCGATCTTTGTGCATATCGGCTCGCTGGCGGTGAAGGTTTCGGCCGACAAGGCGGCGAACCGCTCGTTTCTGATCGACCGCCGCGGCGACGTGGTGGCGCGTTACGACAAGATCCATATGTTCGACGTCGACTTGGCGAATGGCGAAAGCTACCGGGAATCGCGCAGCTATCGCGCCGGCGACCTGGCGGTCGTCGCCGATCTGCCATGGGGCCGGCTCGGCGTCACTGTCTGCTACGACTTGCGCTTTCCGGCGCTTTACCGCGCGCTCGCCGAGGCCGGCGCGTCATTTTTGTCCATTCCCGCCGCCTTCACCAAACAGACCGGCGAGGCGCATTGGCACGTGTTGATGCGGGCGCGCGCCATCGAGAACGGATGTTTCGTGTTCGCCGCCGCGCAGGGCGGCACGCATGAGAATGGCCGCGAGACCTTCGGCCATTCGCTGGTGGTCGATCCCTTGGGGCAAATCATCGCCGAAGCCGGCACCGAGCCCGACGTCATTGTCGCCGAAGTCGATCCCGCGCAGGTCGCGGCGGCGCGCTCGCGGATACCGTCGCTGCTCAATGGCCGGCGTTTTGAAGTGATCGAACCGATGGCGGAACCGACGCATCTGCGCGCCGTGCGAGTGCCGTCATGATCCGCTACGCGCTCAATTGCGATCACGGCCATACGTTCGAGAGCTGGTTCGCCAACTCGGCCGCCTACGACCGGCAAGCCAAGCGCGCGCTGATCGCCTGTCCGGTTTGCGACTCCACCAAGGTGGAGAAAGCGATCATGGCGCCGCGGCTCGGCCGCTCCGACGCGGCGGACGCGCCGGAGCCGAATAAGCTTCCGATGCCGGCGCCGCCGACGCCACCTGCACCGGGAGCGGCGCCAGGACCGGTGGCGGTGATGTCACCGCCGGAGCGCGAGTTGCGAAAAAAGCTCAAAGAGCTGCGCGACCACCTCACCAAGAACGCCGACTATGTCGGGCCGCGTTTCCCCGAGCAGGCGCGCAAAATCCACTACGGCGAGGTCGAGCACCGCTCGATCTATGGCGAAGCCTCACCCGACGAGGCCAAGGAATTGCACGAGGAAGGCATCGCCTTTCATCCGCTGCCGATCCTGCCGGACGAGTTCAACTAGGATCATCGATTGCTGCGAGGATTGGAGGTCACTTTCAGCTGACCTCCAATTCACATGGCACGCGCCGAGCGTAAGTCAGCGATGCCTGCCGCCGCCACCGCCACCGTGACCTCCGCCGCCACCACCGCCGTGACCTCCGCCTCCTCCGCCGCCATGGCTGCCACCACCACCGCCGCGAAACACCACGGCGCGGCGTGCACTGCCGGCGTGAACCGCACCATAACGATGACCGGGCCCAGGTAAGCCGCTGCCCACGTGGTGCCCGTGGCCGCCGCCCGGACCGCCACCACCGGCATGCCCGCCGGCCTGTGGCGTATGAGCGTGGCTGCCGTGATGTTTCCAGCCGTGCCAGCCTTCACGGCCGCCGAAGCCGAAGCCGCGACGGAATTCATAACCGACAATGTACCAGCCGGGACCATCCCAGCCGTCGTCATACCACCCGTAAGCCTGGCCATCGGCGACATAGCTGTCGTCACCGCCTTGCGCGACCGCCGGCGCGGTGGTGCAGCCAGGCCCCATCATCAGGTCCGTGTCGATCAGCGTGCGCGCCGGCGGCACCGTTCCGAACGGCTCGTTTTCGAGCCATAGCTTGCCGTCGGTTCCGAGAACCAGCACAGTTCCCGGATCGAGACCGTCAAAGGCGTGCACGGTGGCATCGACCTGATCGCGGTCGGGTGGGACCGAAGAGCCAAACGGGGCGCGTTCGAGCCACAACTTGCAATCCGTTCCCAGCACAAGAACCAGCTGCTCATCGAGCCCCTGAAACGCCTGCACGGTGGCGTCGACCTGGGCTCGGGCCGGCGGCACCGTGCCGAACGGCGCTTTTTCAAGCCACAACTTTCGATCAGAGCCGAGCACCAGTGCGGTCGCTTCACCGAGCGGCTGGAAGGCGAGCACGGTGGCGTCGACCTGGACACGGCTCGGCGGAACAGTGCCGAAGGGGCCGTGTTCGAGCCACAATTTGCCGTCGGTGCCGAGCACCAAAACGTTCTGCCCGTCGATCCACTTGAAGGATCGCACCGTGGCGTCGACTTGCGTGCGGGCCGGCGGCACGCTGCCGAACGGACCGTGCTCAAACCACAGATTGCCGTCGGTGCCGAGGACCAAGACGTTCTGATCGTCGACGACTTCGAAGGCCTGCACAGTGGCGTCGACCAATTCGCGGGTGGGAGGAACGGTGCCGAATGGGCCGTGCTCAAGCCACAGCTTGCGGTCGGTGCCGAGCACCAGGGCCGTCTGCTCGCTGAGCGCCTGAAAGGCTTGCACGGTCGCGTCGACCTGGGCCCGGGCCGGCGGAACGGTGCCGAACGGGCCGCGCTCGAGCCACAGGTTGCCGTCGGCTCCGAGCACAAAAATCTGCTCGGGATTTCGGGGCGTAGCGGTCTGAAAAGCCGCCGCTGCGTTCGCGGCGACCGCACCGAAAGACACAACGCCGAGCAACGCCGCGCCGACTACGGCAAGCGACGACGGCAACCAGCGCGTCAAGTTCGTCAATGTCTTTCTGGCTATGGTCGATGGCTTGAGTGCGGAAGTAAAAATTGATTGGCAACGAACATTGCGCATCAACGTACTGACCTCCGTCATGAAAGAAACAAGCGTACTTACCATGTCGCGGGATTTGCCGGCGAGGTTCGAAATTGCCGCCGACCATATCGACTTTCCAAACTAGCGGATAGTGGCGAAACCGGTGATCGCCGCTGTCAGCTGTCTATGCCAGCGGCACGCACCGCCGCACGCTCATGCGTCTCCAGCCGATCGCCCCTTTATCGCTCGCCGGCACGCGAAGGCCCGCTGCGCAAGACGAGCTTCTCGTCGTAATCGGCGAGCTTCGGATAAGTTATTGCCGGCGCCGCTTCGAGCGCGAGCACGCGTTCGCGATAGCGTGAAAGATAAGCCGTGCGCTCCGCGTCACTCATGCGCGCCGGCGCGTGCACCAGGAACGGCTCGATCACGGTGAAGCCGGTGAAATAGAGGATGCCGTGGTTGATCGGAAAAAGAATCGCGGCAATGGGGCCGTTGAGGCCGTGCTCGGAATACATCGGCGACGGACCGCCGATGGTGAGCGAGCAAATCGCCCGCTTGCCGGCAAAGACGCCGCGGTCGTACCACTTGCCGCCGCCATAGATGCGGCCGCCTGAAGCGAACACCCGATCGACCCAGCCTTTGAGCATCGCCGGCAGCGAGAACCACCACAGCGGAAATTGCAGGATCAGCGCGTCGCACCAGAACAGCTTGTCCATCTCGGCCTGGATGTCTGGGGCAAATCCGTTGTGCGCGGCGGCGTAGGCCTCTTCGTTCTGCTGCCGGTAATAGTCGGCATCCTTGACGGTCACGAAATTGCGGCGGTCCGAGACCGGATTGAATCCCATGGCGTAGAGATCGGAGACGATGACGTCGTGACCAGCCGCGGTCAGCGCCTGCACCGCCTCGCGCGTCATGGCGCCGTTGAAGCTCTTCGGTTCGGGGTGCGCGTGGACAATGAAAACCCGCATTCCAGTTGGCTCCTGATCGCCGGGTGCGGCGGCCCTAATAAGCCCAGAGCAACAGTCCGACGCCGAGGACGACCAGCACCATGCCGAAAGCTTCGCGCGCGGAGGTGCGCTGGCCGAAGGCGAAGCGCGCGATCAGCTGCGCGAACAGCACCTCGATCAAAGCCAGCGTGCGTACGCTGGCAGCGGTCGCGAGCGCGAACGCCAGGAACCAGAACTGCGAGGCGACCGCGCCGGCAAGGCCGGCGGACAGTGACGGTTTCCAGGAACGGGCAATGGCAAACAACACGGCCGGGCTGCGCAGCGCCAGATAAAGCGAAAGCAGCACTGCCTGCATGGCGATGCCGACCGCGAGCGTGAAGGTCGCCGCCATCATGAAATTCGACAATTTGAGATCGAGGATGGCGCCGCGAAAGCCGACCGCCGACAACGCGAACATGCCGCCCGAGGCAAGCCCGATCAGCGTTGGCCGTATCCCGCCGGGCCCCCACCCCACCTTGCCCCACTTGGGGGGGAGGGACGGGAGGGCGTTCTTGGTGGACATGATCACGACGCCGGCAGTGGCGACGATGATCGCCGTCATCATCGGCCACGTCAGCATGTCGCCAAGAAAAATCAGGCCGAACACTGCAACCTGGATCGGCTCGGTCTTGATATAGGCGATGGTGACGACGAACGAGCGTTCGCCCATGGCGACGAGCATCAGCGCAGTGGCGGCAACCTGCGCGCCGGCGCCGAGCACGACCCACGGCCAGAAACTCCAACCCGGCCGTGGCAGCGGCGTTCCAGTCGCCAGCATCACACCGACGAGGAACACCAGCACGAACGGCAAGCCGAACAGAAAGCGGACATGGGTGGCGCCGACGGTGCCGAGCTTGGTCGTCAATTCACGCTGCATGGCGTTGCGCAGCGTCTGCGCAAACGCGGCAATGACGGTGAAGACGGCCCACAGCCACGGTGATGGCATTGCGATTAGGATTCCTGCGTCATGGCCGGGCTCGTCCCGGCCATCCCGAATAGATTGGCTCGGCTGTAAGATCAAAGTCGGGATGCCCGGCATGAAGCCGGGCATGACGAACGGACATCACGCCGCCCGCTCCGCGACCACCATGTAGTTGACGTCCATGTCGCGCGACTGCCGCCAGCGGTCGGCGAACAAATCATAGATCACGCCGGTCTCGCCGGTGATGCGCAAGCCCGCTTGCTCGATCGCGATCTCGAGCTCGTTCGGCGTCACGAACTTGTCCCATTGATGGGTGCCGCGCGGCAGCCAGCGCAAAATGTATTCGGCGCCGACAATCGCCAGCGCAAAGCTTTTGGCGGTGCGGTTGAGCGTGGCAACAAACAACAGCCCGCCGGGTTTGACCATGGCCGCGGCGCGATCGACGAACAGAGCGACGTCGGCGACGTGCTCGACCACTTCCATGGCGAGCACGATGTCGAACACTTCGCCGGCGTCCGCCAGCCCTTCCGCGGTCGCTTCGCGGTAATCGACAGTAAGAGCCGACTGCGCGGCATGGCGTCGCGCCACTGCGATGTTGCTGGCTGACGGATCGGCGCCGACCACGCCGGCGCCAAGGCGTGCCAGCGGCTCGGCGAGAATGCCGCCGCCGCAGCCGATATCGAGGATGCGCAAGCCTTTGAGGCTGTCGAGCCGCTTGGCGTCACGGCCGAAATGCTTGGCGGCGCGGTCGCGGACATAAGCGAGGCGGACCGGGTTGAACTTGTGCAGGGCCGCCATCGGCCCATGCGGGTCCCACCATTGGCCGGCCAGCCGCGAGAAGCGCGCGACTTCGTCGCGATCGACGGTGCCAGCTGATGTCGATTCCTGGTCCATTTTCTCTGTTAACTCTTTTTGCGTCGCCCGGTTGTTCGCAAAAGGCGCGGACGCGACACTAGAACGTTGCCGCGCGCCGGCCAATGACCTCTGCGGGCCTTTGCCCACTCAAGCCCGCGACAAGCGCGCCGGTTGCGCTCTTCCGCAGCTTGAACGAGGATCGCGGAAAAAGCCTTCTACAAAAATCCGGGGAGGAAAAGCGATGCATCGATTTTGGTGCGGTCTGGCTGGATTGGCGCTGGCGCTAAGCAACACCGGTTCGGCGAGCGCGCAGGACGCGGTGAAAATCGGCATCATCATGCCGTATTCCGGTCAGTTCGCCGATACCGCGGCGCAGATGGACAATGCCATCAAGCTTTACATCAAACAGCACGGCGACACGGTCGCCGGCCGAAAGATTGAGCTGATCCGCAAGGATACCGGCGGCGTCGCGCCCGACGTCGCCAAGCGGCTGGCGCAGGAATTGATCGTGCGCGATCACGCCGACATTCTCACCGGCTTCGTCTTGACGCCGAACGCGTTGGCCGCCGCCGACGTTTCCGCGGAAGCAAAAAAATTCATGGTAGTGATGAACGCGGCGACCTCGATCATCACCACCAAGTCGCCGTATCTCGCCCGCACCTCGACGACCACGCCGCAGCTCAATCAAACGCTCGGCACCTGGGCGGCGAAGAACGGCATCAAGCGCATCTTCACCATGGTGTCCGATTACGGCCCGGGCATCGATGCGGAAAGCGCCTTCCAGCTCGGCTTCAAGGAAGCCGGCGGCGCGATCGTCGGCTCGGTCCGCTTCCCGGTCGCCAACCCGGACTTCTCCGCCTTCGTGCAGCGCGCCAAGGACTCCAATCCGGACGGCATCTATATCTGGATTCCCGGCGGCGCCCAGCCCGCCGCCATCGGCAAGGCGCTGGCCGAGCGCGGCATCGACACCGCCAAGGTGAAGGTGCTGGGCCAGGACGCGCTGGCCGGCGAAAGCGCCGTCAAAAGCATGGGCGACGTGGCGCTCGGCATCATCACTTGCGGCGAGTACGACTACAATCTCGATTCGCCGCTCAATCATGCGTTCGTCAAGGCGTTCAACGACGACTACAAACGCAACCCTGATTTCTTCTCGATCGGCGGCTATGACGGCATGCATCTGATCTATGAGGCGCTGAAGAAGACCGGCGGCAAAGCCGACGGTGACGCGCTGATTGCTGCCGCCAAGGGCATGAGCTGGCAAAGCCCGCGCGGCCCAATCCGCATCGATCCGGAAACCCGCGACATCATCCAGACGGTCTACATCCGCCGCGTCGAGAAAGTCGGCAATGAACTGGTCAATGTCGAGTTCGACAAGGTCGAGAACGTCAAGGACCCGGTGAAGGAGCGCATGAAGAATTGATGCGGCAACGTCAACGCTTTTCTTTGTTCGCGGCGTCGGGCATGCTCCGCCGCAGCAAACAGTGTCACGTGCAGCAGTTAGCCTCACGTGCAGCCAACAAGTACGGGAGGACCAAAATGCAGCGTCTTTTGCTCGCGGGTGTCTTCGCTTTCGCCGCCGGCGTCACGGCGACCGCGAGCCATGCGCAGGACACGGTGAAAATCGGAATAATTCTGTCCTATTCCGGCCAGTTCGCCGACACCGCGGCCCAGCTCGACAACGGCATCAAGCTTTACGTCAAACAGCACGGCGACACGGTTGCCGGCAAGAAAATCGAATTTGTCCGCAAGGATACCGGTGGCATTGCGCCGGACGTCGCCAAACGGCTCGCCCAAGAGCTCATCGTGCGCGATCACGCCGACATCCTCGCCGGCTTCGCGCTGACGCCGAATGCGCTCGCCGCCGCCGACGTCTCCGCCGAAGCGAAGAAATTCATGGTGGTGATGAATGCGGCGACCTCGATCATCACGACCAAATCGCCATACATCGCCCGCACCTCGGTGACGACGCCGCAGCTCAATCAGACGCTGGGGACCTGGGCGGCGAAGCACGGCATGAAGACGGTCTACACCATGGTGTCGGATTACGGCCCCGGCATCGATGCCGAAACCGCCTTCCATATCGGCTTCAAGGAGGCTGGCGGCGAAGTCGCCGGCTCGGTCCGCTTCCCGGTCGCCAATCCGGATTTCTCCGCTTTCGTGCAGCGCGCCAAGGACGTCAATCCGGACGCGATCTACATCTGGATACCCGGCGGCGCGCAGCCCGGCGCGGTCGGCAAAGCTATCGCCGAGCGCGGCATCGACTTGACCAAGACCAAAGTGCTGGGCCAGGACGCGCTCACCTTCGAGAGCGCGCTCAAGAGCATGGGCGACGCGTCGCTCGGCATCATCACCGCCGCCGACTACGACTACAATCACAACTCGCCGCTCAATCATGAGTTCGTCAAAGCCTATAACGAGGAGTTTCACCGCAATCCGGACATCTATTCGATCGGCGGTTATGACGGCATGCACCTGATCTATGAGGCGCTGAAGAAGACCGGCGGCAACGCCGACGGTGACGCTCTGATCGCGGCCGCCAAAGGCATGAGCTGGGAAAGCCCGCGCGGCCCGATCAGCATCGATCCGGAAACGCGCGACATCATCCAGACCGTCTACATCCGCCGCGTCGAGAAGGTCGGCAACGAGCTGGTCAATGTCGAATTCGACAAGGTCGAGAACGTCAAAGACCCGGTGAAGGAGCGGATGAAGCATTAGACGTTGGAGCGTGAACTTTTCCGAAGACCGGTTTCCACTTTTCGGGATCATGCTCTGATGCGGCAATAGCGCGCACCGCGCCGCCGGACCATTTGCGGGAAAAGGCGTGCGGGCAAGGACTAAGAAACGGATTGCGCCGCGAGCAGTTGCGTGCGCGGCGCTTTTCTTTGCCGGCACACTGAGGCATCCTGCGGAGCAAACAACTGGGAGGAAACGATGAGGCGTCTTTTGCTGGGGCGTCTTTTGCTGGGGCATGTTTTGCTGGGGCATGTTTTGCTCGGCGCCGCCGCCCTGGCGGTTGGTTTGCTGGCGGCAACCGCCGCCGACGCTCAGGACACGATCAAGATCGGCGTCATTCTGAGCTATTCGGGCCAGTTCGCGGACCCGACGGCGCAAATCGACAACGGCATCAAGCTCTATCTCAAGCAGCACGGCGACAAGCTCGGCGGCAAGAGCGTCGAACTGATCCGCAAAGACGTCGGCGGCATCAACCCGCCGGTCGCCAAACGTCTGGCGCAGGAACTGGTCACGCGCGACGGCGTCGACATTCTGACCGGTTTTTCGCTGACGCCGAACGCGCTGGCCGGCGCCGACGTTTCCGTCGAAGCCAAGAAGTTCATGGTGGTGTTGAACGCGGCAACCGCGATCGTCACCACCAAGTCGCCTTACATGGTGCGTGTCTCGTTCACGGTCCCGCAACTGAACCAGACGCTCGGCACCTGGGCGCGCCAGCAGGGACTGAAGAACGCCTACACCATGGTGACCGATTACGGTCCGGGCATCGACGCCGAAGCGGCTTTCCAAAAAGGCTTCAAGGAAGCGGGTGGCGACATTGTCGGATCGGTGCGGATGGCGGTGCAGAATCCCGACTTTTCCGCCTATGTGCAGCGCGCCAAGGATCTCGATCCGCAAGGCATCTTCATCATGATCCCGGGCGGCGCGCAGTCGCCCGCTTTCGGCAAGGCGTTGGCCGAACGCGGCATCGATCCACAGAGGACCCGGGTCATGGGGCAACTTGAAATCACCGACGAGCACGCATTGGCGAGCATGGGCGACGTTGCGGTCGGCATCATCACCGCCGGCCACTACGACTACAATCACTATTCCAAACTGAACGAGGAGTTCGTCAAAGCCTACAACGCCGAATTCGGTCGCAATCCCGACTTCTTCTCGGTCGGCGGCTATGACGGCATGCACTTGATCGACCTGGCGCTGCAAAAATCCGGCGGCAAGACCGAGGCCGATTCGCTGGTGGCTGCGGCCAAGGGCGCAAGCTGGGAAAGCCCGCGCGGCCCGATCGGCATCGACCCGGAAACGCGCGATATCGTGCAGAACGTCTATATCCGGCGGGTCGAGAAGGTGGACGGCCGCCTCGTCAACGTCGAGATTGCCGAAATCGCCAATGTCAAAGATCCTTTCAAGGCGGCGATGAAGCCGTGAGGCAACGGCTTTGTTGGGGCGCAACCCCGCACCTTGACGATATTCGCGGTGGGCTGGACATGGCCGCCGAAAGATCGAGGCCGCGCCCCGCGCCCGCCAAAGCATGGTCCGGGGTGGAAACAGGTTTCTCGAAAACATCATGCTCCGCCAAAAAGTTAGAGCGCCAATCGCTTCAATCTGAAGCGATTGTGCTCTAGGTTGTCGGTTCGATTTATCGGGACCGTTCGGTCATGCTTCCTCCGGTTTTTGGCGTCGTGTTCGACGGCCTTGCCTACGGCATGCTGCTGTTCCTGCTGTCGGTCGGGCAGTCGGTGACGCTCGGCATGATGAATTTCATCAATCTGGCGCACTGCAGCTTTGCCATGCTCGGCGGCTACGTCACCGCCTCGTTGATGAGCCGTTACGACGTGCCATTTTTCGCCACGCTGCCCTGCGCTTTTGTCGTGGCCGCGGCGACCAGCGTCGTGTTTGAACGGACCCTGTTCCGCCGCCTCTATCGGGCGAGCGAGCTCGACCAGGTGCTGCTGACCATCGGCCTTGTCTTCATTTCGGTCGCGGTCGCGGCTTATGTGTTCGGTACCGACCAGCAGCCGCTGCAGCTTCCCGCTTATTTGCGCACCTCGCTCACCTTCATGGGCATCCGCTTTGCGGTGTACCGGCTGATCCTGATCGGCTTGGCGCTAGCGATTACCATCGCGCTGGTGCTGGGGATCGAATACACCCGGTTCGGCGCCCGCGTGCGCGCCGCAGTCGACAATCAGCGCATGGCGCGCGGCCTCGGCATCGACGTCGATCGCACCTTCGCCGTCACCTTCGCGCTCGGCAGCGGGCTTGCCGGGCTGGGCGGCGCGCTCGCCGTCGAGATCATTGGTCTCGATCCCTCTTTCGCGCTGACTTATCTGATCTACGTCCTGATCGTTGTGTCGGTCGGCGGCCTCGGCTCGATCGCCGGCTCTTTCGCCGCCGCCATCGTGCTCGGCATCAGCGACGTCGCCGGCAAATACTACATCCCGCAACTCGGCGCGTTCCTGATTTATCTGGTGATGATCAGCCTGTTGATGTGGCGCCCTCTCGGCCTGCTCGGGAGACGCTGAGCGATGGCGCTGGCCGGGAAGATCGAAAGTCCGCAGCTCTATCTTCGCGCCCAGACGCGGTGGCGGCCGATCGAAATCGTATTCTGGCTGGCGACGCTGTTGCCTTATGTATTTTTTCCAAATTATCTCTCGCTCGCCAGCCAGATCGCGGTGGCGGCCTTGTTCGCGCTGTCGCTCGACCTGATCCTTGGCTATGCCGGCATCGTCTCGCTCGGCCACGCGGCCTATTTCGGCGTCGGCGCTTACACTGCCGGTCTCGTTTCCAAATATGGCTGGGGCGAACCGTTGAGCGGTCTAGCACTGGCGGCGCTCGCCGCCGCCATCGTCGGCTACGCGACGAGCTTCGTCATCTGCCGCTTCCGTCATCTCGCTTTGATCATGCTGACCACCGGCTTTGGATTGTTGCTGGCGGAACTCGCCAACACCGCGGGCTGGCTGACCGGCGGCATGGATGGCCTCCAAGGCATCCACACCTGGAAGGTTCTCGGTTATTTCCATTTCGATTTGTACGGCTCCACCGCCTACGGTTACGCGCTCGCCGTGCTGTTCGTGCTGTTCCTGTTCGCCCGGCGGGTCATCCATTCGCCGTTCGGCCTGTCGCTGCGCGGCATTCGCGAGAACCTAGTCCGCATGCCGGCCATCGGCGCGCCGTCCCGCGCCCATATCCGCACCATCTACACGATCGCCGCCACGCTCGCCGGAATCGCCGGCGCCGTATTGGCGCAGACGACGGAAACGGTGTCGCTGGATTCGCTCGGCTTCGAGCGCTCGGCTGAGGTGGTGGTGATGCTGGTCCTCGGCGGCGCCGGCCGGCTCTATGGCGGGCTGGTCGGAGCCGCGGTCTTCATGATCGCCCGCGACCAATTCTCCGGCATCCAGCCGCAATACTGGTATTTCTGGATCGGCATTCTGCTGGTCGCCGTCGTGATCTTCCTGCCCAACGGCATTCTCGGCGGCCTCGCCCGACTGACCGCGCGGTGGAGCCGATCTTGAGCGTACCGGCTCTGGCGACCCGCGGTCTCGTCAAAAATTTCGGTTCTCTCGTCGTCGCCCGCGACATCGCGATCGAATTGCCCAAGGGTGTGCGCTACGCCTTGATCGGCCCGAACGGCGCCGGCAAGACGACGCTGATCAATCTGATCACCGGCATGCTGCGGCCCGACGCCGGCCAAATCCTGCTCGACGATGCGGATATAACGACGCTGCCGCCGGACCAGCGGGTGCGCCGCGGACTCGTTCGCACCTATCAGATCAATTCGCTGTTTCCGCATCTCACGGCACTCGAATCGGTGACGCTCGCGGTGTGCGAGCGCACCCGCGCCGCGCAAACCTGGTGGAGGGAACTCCCCGCCTATCGGCACGAGATCGACGAGGCTTACGAGATCCTCACGACGCTGACGCTCGCGTCGGTATGCCATCGTCCAACCCGCGAACTCGCCTATGGCCAGCAGCGCCTGCTTGAGATCGCACTGGCCCTGGCGACCCGCCCAAAGGTGCTGTTGCTCGACGAGCCGGCCGCCGGCGTGCCGCGCGAGGAGAGCGCCGAATTGTTCGCCGCCATCGCCGGCCTGTCGGACGAGATCACGGTGCTGTTTATCGAGCACGACATGGAGCTGGTGTTCCGCTTCGCCACCCGCGTCATCGTCATGGTCAGCGGCCGTGTGCTGCTCGAAGGCCCGCCGCACGAGATCGCCGCCGATCCGCAGGTGCGCGCGGTCTATCTCGGCCGGGCCGGAGAGCCCCGTCATGAGCCGCACCATGGCTGAGCCGCTCCTCGCCTTCAACAACGTACGCGCCGGCTATGGCTCCGCCGTCGTGCTCGACAATGTCGCATTTGCGCTGCCGGAACGCGGCAGCCTCGCCGTGCTCGGCCGGAACGGCGTCGGCAAATCGACGCTGATGCTCACCATCATGGGCTACACGCAAATCGGCCGCGGCCGCGTCATCTGGCGCGGCGAAGACATCACACGGCGCCCGCCGCATCGCCGCGCGCTCGCCGGCATCGGCTGGGTGGCGCAGGAGCGCGAGATTTTCGCCACCTTGACGGTCGAGGAAAATCTCACCGTCGCCGCCCGCGCCGGGCGCTGGGACTTGCCGGCAGTTTACGATCTTTTTCCGCGGCTCGCCGAGCGGCGCCGCAATTTCGGCAACCAATTGTCCGGCGGCGAGCAGCAGATGCTGGCGATCGCCCGCGCGCTGATGACCAACCCGGCGCTGTTGTTGCTCGACGAGCCGCTCGAAGGCCTGGCGCCGATCGTGGTCGAGGAGCTCGCCGCCGCGATCCGGCGCATGGCGAGCGAAGATTCAGCAGCGTTCATTCTGGTCGAGCAACACGCCGACATTGCACTCGCGCTGACGCAGAATGCGCTCGTGCTGGAGCGCGGACGCGTCGTCTATAGCGGCGGTTCGGCGGATTTGCTCGCCGACCACGCTGCGCTCGACCGGCTCATCGGGTTGCGGCTGGCGGAAGCGTAACCGCATTCGCCTTTGCGATCACCACAAGCTCCTCCCACAGCTTCGCCGGGATCGGAATGCCCGATGTGCGGCGCGCGGCTTCGGTGCGTTCGGCGCGTTCCCCGGGGAGCCGAATTTCGTCGAAGCCGTCCCGACGCGGCAGCAATTTGATGATCGCCGAAAGCGCATCGGCGTCCTCCGCGAAATCCACTAGCGGCCGGAACGTGGCGACGTCGATCGCCAGGACGGCGATGTTCTGCGAAAGCGATTTGCGCTTTTGCGGACCGAGCGCGCGCGCCTGAATCGGCGCCGCTGCAAGCACGCTCGCCAGCATTTCGAACATGAAGCCGAGGCCGGAGCCCTTGGCGCCGCCGAGCGGCAGAAGGATCTCCGCGCGGTTCGGATCGGTGGTCGGCTCACCCTGCGCCGTAAGCACGGCGTCCGGCGGCAGCGCCGCGCCGATTGCCTTGGCCTGCAGAATGGTACCGTTGGAGATGGTGCTGGTCGCCATGTCGAGCACGATCGGACGGTCACCACTCGGCACGGCGATCGCGATTGGGCTGGTTCCGAGGCTCGCGACGCGCGCGCCGTGATACGCCACGAATGCCGGACCGGCGCCCATGATCAGCCCGGCGCAGCCACGTTGCGCCATCCATTGCACATAGCGGCCGATTGCGCCGGTGTGCGTCGTGTCGCGCACCAGACCAAAGCAAACCCCGGCTTTGCCCGCCCGCTCGGCGGCGATGGCGATGGCCTGCATCATCGCCACTGGGCCAAAGCCGCGGCCGCCATCGACGACGAACGTCGCGGCGCGGTCGTGCACCAATTGCGGCTTGGTCTTCACATCGATATCGCCGCGTTCGATCATCCGTAGATAGAACGGCAGCCGGGAGACGCCGTGTCCGTCGACGCCGCGCAGATTGGCCCAGACCAATCCGTCGGCGACGACGGCAGCATCCTCGGCACGCGCGCCTTTCGCCGCGAGCGCGTCGCGGATGAAGCAGGCAAGCTCCGCCTGATTAACCAGGATTTTGCTCTGCGTCATGCGCGCGCCGGAAAATAAACGTCGAGCCAGTTGCGCAGCACGTTCCAGACGCGCACCGAATTCTCGTTGAACAGGAAGTGATCGACGCCGCTGAACAGATGCAGCTCGGCCGGCTGGCCGGCGCGCTTGAACATCTCGATCGACTGCTCGGTCGGCGTCACCGAGTCGTTGGCGGAATGGATGAGCAGGAGCGGCCGCGGCGCGATCTTGCCGACCACCTCCTCGGCACGAAAGTCGAACATGCTCTGCGCCGTCTCGGCCGGAAACATCTCGACCGAGTTGGTCGCGAGCATCTCCACGTTCTGGCGGTCGAGGCGCTCGCGGACATGCTTCGGGATCGGCACAATGTCGTCGCGCGGCACCATCAGCGATTTCCCGGTGCGGGCACGATGCGCCCGCCCCTCCGCCAGCATGGCGGTGAATTTCGCCCAGGCTTCCGGCGTCGGATGCTGGCCGCGAAACTTGCGCTCGCCATGCCCCCAGCCGCCGTTGGAAATGACCGCGGCAACGCGCGGATTGATGCCGCCGGCATAGACTGCGACCGCGCCGCCGAAGCTCGAGCCGATCACGCCGATGCGATCCGGGTCGACCGCGGCATGCCCGGCAAGAAAGCTGAGAGCGTTGCCGAGGTCCTCGACTTGTTCGAGGCAGATCACCCGGCCGAACTCGCCTTCGCTCTTGCCGCAGCCGCGCATGTCGAAGCGCAGCGTCACATAGCCGAATTCGCTCAGCACCCGTGTCGGCTGCAGCACGCCGGCCGAGTTGCTGTTGCCGCCGAAGCCGTGCAACACCAGGAATGCCGCGCGCCGTTCCCTGGGCTGCAGATCCGCGGGTGTACCGACCGCGCCATGCAAACGCAGGCCGGCCGATGGAATGCTGACGGTCTCTTCGTTCATGGGCACTTTGTACCGTCACACTGAGGTGCGAGCCATAGCGCGCTTACGCGCGTCTTCGACGCGCTATGGCGAGCCTCGAAGGAGACGGCCCGTACGTATCGGCCGCGTCCTTCGAGGGAGGCCTCAGCACCAACGCTTTATCAGCTTGCGACGAACAGGATCGCGGTGTCGCAGCGCTCGAGCACCGCAGCGGCCATATTGCCGAAAAACAGCGTCTCGCCCGGTCGCCGGCTAACCCCGAGCACGATCAGATCATAGCCGCCGCGGCTCGCTTCCTTGAGGATCGCGTCTTCGGCGGCGACATCGACGCGCAGCGCGGTGCGCAGGCGCGCGTCGTAGCGATCGGCGAGCTCGGCGATGTCCTTGAGCACCGCCTCCTCATTGCGCCGCATCGCCGCGCCGCGGCGCGTACGGCCGCGCCGTTCGCCGTCGGACCGGCCGCTGGCGACATAGAGCGCGCTGACCCGCGATCCGCCGGACCGCGCCAGCGCAAAGCCGGTCTCGGCGGCGCGGCGCGACATGTCGGTGCCGTTGATCGGGATCAGGATTTTGCCGATCGGCTCGTTGCCGTTTGCCAGGCCGCCGCCGGCGATGGCCACGGCAAGCGGTCCTTCGAAGCCATCGACGATGCGCGTAATCTCGGGGCTGAAGCCGCCGCGCGAGCCCCGCGTCTTTTCGATACCGACAATCAGGAGGTCGTAGCCCTTCTGCGCTTCGTCGGCGACGGCTTGCGCGCTCGCCACCCGCCGCGTGCGCGCAATCACATCGACCGTGCCGCGGGTCTGTTCGTCCGGATTGGTCGCCAGCGTCACGGTGCTTTCGGCAGCGGCGCGTACTTTGTCTTGCAGCTCTTCCTTGTCTTCACCGCCGCGTCGGCGCGGCCATTTGCCCGCTCCAAGCTCGATAATAGTGGTCGGCTTGTCGCCGGACCCGGCAATGGCGCCGGCAAGCCGCGACGCGAAGGTGCCATTGGCACCGCCATCGACCGCAAGCAGCAAGCGTTCGAGGTTGGGCACGAAACCGCGGGCATCGAGCTCTTCGCGCTCGAGGCGCTGAAGTTCCCCCTTGCGGTATGGCAGCCGGCGCAGCGCCCAACGCAGCATCGGCGGCATCGCCAGTGTGGTGATTACCGCCATGCCGACGATCAGCGTATAGAGGTTGCGGCTGAAGACGCCGGCCGACAGGCCGATCGAGGCGACGATGACTTCGGTCGAGCCGCGCGCGTTCATGGCGCAGGCCAGCGCCAGCGATTCGGCGCGGTTGAGCCCGCCGAGCTTGCCGCCGACAAACGCGCCGGCAAATTTGCCGACGCTGGCGATAACGATGAGGCCGGCGGCCAGCACCAAGAGATTGGGATCGCGCAGGATGGTGAGGTCTGCGCTCAGGCCGGCGAGCCCGAAGAAGACCGGCATGAACAACGCCGCGATCAGGCCCCGCAATTGCTCGTCGATATGGCGGGTCAGGATCGGCGATTCCCCGATCAGGACGCCGGCGACGAAGGCGCCGAGCACGGTCTGCACGCCGATCAGATAAGTGATCAGCGCCATCACCATCATGATCAAAAGGATCACGGTGATGACAGCGTATTCGCTGGTGAAATTATCGTTGGTCCAGCGGATCAGGCCGGAGACGATGCGCCGGCCGACGGTGAGGCTTACACCCAAGAACAGCAGCGTGCCAAGAATCGCAAAGCTAACCGACCGCAAGTCGACAGTGCCGGACGACGCCAGCCCGAACGAAACCGCGATGATGATCCAGCCGCTCGAATCCTCGAGGATGGCAGACGCGACAATGATCTGGCCGATGTCGCGGCGCATAAAGTTCATTTGGCGCACCACCATGGCGACGATCTTGATCGACGAGATCGATAGTGCGGTGGCGAGGAATAATGCGGTGACGAAGCGCGACTTCGGATCGGGCAGGATCGAATCCGGCAGCATTTCGCCGAGCGCGAAGCCGCAGATGAACGGCAACGCCACGCCGGCCGCGGCGACGGCTACCGCCGCCCGCCCGACGCGCCGCACCAGCCGTAGATCGGTCTCCATCCCGGTCAAGAGCAACAGCATCAGGATGCCGAGCTGGGAGACGGCATTGATCATGCTCTGCTGTTCGACGGTTTGCGGAAACAGCGTGTGGAAAGCACCAGGCCACAAGAGACCGAGCACCGAAGGCCCGAGCAAAACGCCGCCGAGCAATTGGCCCATCACCGCCGGCTGGCCGAGCTTCTGCATGACTTCGCCGAGCCCGCGGCCGACCAGCAGCAGAATGGCGAGCGCGCCGAAAAAGACGGCCTCGGAAGCACCGGAGTGGGGCTCGGTGGCAAAAGCCACCGAGACGGCGGCGAGCAAGGCGATCACAGCCGGCAGACCGCGCCGCGCGAGCGTCAGCGGCGCGGCCGCCCACCGTGCCGGCTTGCGGTGACGAGGAGGATGCAGCGCTTCACTCCCGCATTGATTTTTCGCCAAATCGGGCGGCCCCGCGCGTCCAAAACAACGCCTCGCATGCAGGCGCGTTCCCGCGCTCTAAGGGCTTTCTTGCTGGGTCGCTGCGTCCATTGCCCGGGTCGGCCAGCGTTCGTGCGTGAGCGGCACGATCATGCGAATCGAAAAGCCGTCGCGCGTGTAGGTGGAATGCACCTCACCGTTCATTTGCCGCTCGATGACGAGACCGATCAACCGCGAGCCGAATCCAGTGCGCCGCGGCCGGCGCGTCGGCGGACCATCACGCTCGATCCAGTCGAAGGTCAAAGTCATGCCGCGGTGCGACGGCGCGACCGACCAGTTCAGCTCGAGCCTGCCCTGCGGGACCGACAGGCTGCCATGCTTGACCGCGTTGGAGGCCAGCTCGTGCAACGCCGCGCTCAAGCTGAAGGTCGGATCCGGCTCGAGGTCGACATGCGGCCCGTGAAACGAGGTGCGGTCGAGAAACGGCCCCAGCACCACGCGCAGCAGGTCGTTGAGCGACGTTGATTTCCAGCCGGCTTCGGTGATCAAGCGATGCGCGTTCGCCAACGCCATGACGCGCGCCTGATAATTGCTCGTCAGCTCGGCCATGGTGCGCGAATTCCTGGCGGTCTGCGAAAACAGCGCCAGCAGCTGAGAGAAAAGATTGCCGGAGCGATGGCGCAGCTCGCGGATCATCAGCTCATGGCGCTGCTCCAATTGCCGACGTTGAATGGCGCCGGCGACCAGGTTGGCGACGGCGGCAAGAAACGAGCAGTCCTGCGCACTGAACTGCCGGCGGCGGCTGGTGCAGACCCCGAGCACACCATAGGCGCGACCGTCGGGGCCGGCGATGATGGTGCTCATGCCGCTGACACAGCGGTGAACGCGCAGGTATTCCGGGACCGCAAAACGGGTTTCAACGCCAAAGTCTTCGGTCACAACCGGAAGGGCAGCACCCAATATGTAACGGGCACAATCGTCACGTTCTTTCGACATGACGACGGACCCGATCGACCCCTGCTTCCAGCCGAACCCGGCGCGCAGCAACAGGTCGGTATCGCCGGGCATCAGCTCGAGGACTTTGACAAAATCGACCGGTAGCGTCAGCGCTACGGTCGAGACCACGTCGTTGAGGAGCCGCTCGATGTCGGTTTCCGCAAGCGCCCGCTCGCCGAGCTGGGCGAGCGCTTCCTGTTGTTTGGCGCGGCTGCGCAGCTCCTCCTGCAGCTTGATCCGCTCGGTGACGTCGTGGCAGATGCCGAGCATCCCGACCGGCGCGCCGTTCTTGAAGATCACCTTGCCGGACGCTTCGATCCAACACTCCTCGCGGTTGCCGCGCGGCACTACGCGGTAGCGCACCCAGTACGGGTTTCCGGTGCGCAGCGCCTCGCAGAACGCGGCCTTGACGCTCGGGCGATCGCCCTCGTGGATATCGCGCTCGAAGAACGCATAGGTGCCGTCGAACGACCCCGGCGGCAGACCGTGGATCGCCTCCATGTTGCTCGACCACATCACCGCATTGGTGGCAATGTCCCACGACCAGATGCCGATTTGTCCGGCTTCGAGCGCCGCGGGGACCATGGCAAAGTCTGGAAAAAACGCCGCACTGGTGTTGTTCGGCGCCCGCACCGGCTCCGCATCCTTGATGGTTTCGACCTCACGCCTGTCCATACCCTTACAGTTCGACCTCATCGCTCGTGGGGTCAAGGGCCGCGCCTGTGCACCAACAAGGCGGACAAAGCGCGTCGGCACATTCGGTTTCGGCCGACTTTGCCGATCCCGCGCCGCACAATTGCCGATGGCCGCAGGCGCGGCCGATCGCATGCGTCAATAGATGCCGAACGGCGTGGAATTGCTGTTCCGGTTGCCGCGCGCTGGAGTGACCGCGACCGGCCGATCGTTGATTTGATCATCGATGGCGACGTTACGATGGTCATTCGCCAAGACGACGACCTTGGTGCCGACAGCGACCCGGTCATAGAGGTCGATCACGTCGGCGTTGCGCATGCGGATGCATCCGCTGGAGACTTGTGTGCCGATCGAGGCCGGATTGTTGGTGCCGTGGATACGATAGTCCGTACTGCCAAGATAAAGCGCGCGCGCGCCGAGTGGATTTCCCGGTCCACCGCCGACCCAGCGCGGCAGATAGGGCTGGCGGGCGATCATTTCCGCCGGCGGGATCCAATCGGGCCAAGCGGTTTTGCGCGAGATTTTTTCGACGCCTGACCAGGTAAAGCCTTTGCGCCCGACGCCGATGCCGTAGCGCAACGCCTTACCGCGGCCCAGCGTCAGATAAAGGAAGGTGTGCGCGGTATCGATGATGATCGTGCCGGCCGGCTGGTTGCTCGGATAGAACACGAGCTGACGCCGCAGCACCGCGGGAAGCTCGTCGCCGTCGGGGTTCGTGCTCTGCGGTTCCGTCTGCGGCGCGGCTTGACCAAGTGCCGCGCTGCCGCGATCGGTCCAATTGGCGGAAAACAGCTGCGCGGCGGCGGTTCCGGCCAAGCTCGCGGCCAATGCCGCACCGAGAGCCACGGCGCAGGCACGCCGCGGCAATGTGACCACCGACATGATAAACTCCGTGATCAATCCCGCGTGCCGTCATGCCAGATGGAAGTAAAACTTCAGGTCGGGCCGACGCGGCGTTTTTTGATCAAACTGTGCGAAATTCATTTAGACCGTGCAGCGCCGCAAGACGTTGGCCAGAAGCGGCGTGGCGATCGGACTGAAGGCGCCGTCGCAACCGAGTAGGACTTTTTCGCGCGACTGCCGGCGTGACGAGACCGGCGCGCCGCTCACTGGCGAGCCCGACGGTGCGGTTAACGGCAGGCGATCGCCTTTGAACGTGCGGTCCACCACCGGCGAATTTACCGCAAACAATCCCGCGCCGGGAAATGACGGAAATGAAATAAAACTCACGGCGAGCAGCGCCGCCACTGCGGCGGCGCGGACAACAAAGATAGGGCGCATCGAAGTACACTCCAACGATTCACGACCATCCCCGATGTCCCCGACACGCGCCCTGTCGGGCTGCGCGCGATGAGAACGTGCAGCCAATGCCGCGGTTCCACCGCGCGCGCGCTCTTCAGCTGATGATCATGATGATGCTCACAGTCGCGTGATGCCGAGCCAACAACGAATTGGGGAGGAACAAATGTGGCGACGGCGGCTTGTCATGGCGACCGGCCATCCTTTCCCCCCTCCCCCCGTGCTTGGTCGGTTATTGCGGGCGCAGCCGATGGACCGATCGGCTGCGCCCTAACTTTTTTGTTTGTGACGACGCGCCGCGGCCACGAGCGCGCGAATCATAACAGACCGGCGTTCGTTCCGGTCAAGTCGACTATCACTCGAGAAATTCAGTGGTTGAGCCGCCGCGAATGCTACGCCGTCGGCTGCCGCTCGCGCGGCCGCGCCTTGCGGCCGAAGAACAGCGCCTGGCTCGCGACCGCGGAGACGACTGCGAGCTGGAACGGCTTGGCGATCAGGAACGCCGGTTCCGGCCGCTGGCCGGTGAGGAAACGTTCCGGATAAGCGGTGATGAAAATCACCGGAACTTCGAACGACGCGAGCAACTCGTTGACGGCGTCGAGCCCGGAACTGCCGTCCGCCAGCTGGATGTCGGCGAGGATCAGTCCCGGCCGCTTCTGGCGGGCGAGCGCAACGGCTTCGCTGTGGGTGCGGGCAACACCGATGACCCGGTGGCCGAGGCTTTCGACCAGAGCCTCGATGTCCATGGCGATAAAGGTTTCATCCTCAATAATAAGGACGTCGGTCGCGATCTCGGCGGCGAGTTCCCGGCCCAATTCTTCGACCAAGCCCCGCAAGGTCGCCAAGTCGCAGTCGAGGATTTTGGCCGCGTCATCCTCCGAGAAACCTTCCAAAGCTACCAACAAGAAGGCCTGCCGCGGCCGCGGCGTGATTTGCGTGATGTGCTGTTCTGGCGCCAAGTGTGGCACCGTGGCGTCGGCTGCACCATTCACCGCCACCGAGTTCCAGATCTTGGTGAACAGACGGTACAGCGCAACCCGCGGATTAGGGCTGGATTCAAGCGTTTTTGGCTCGGCGATCAAGGATTCGAGCGTTGCGGCCACATAAGCGTCGCCGGACGCTTGGTTGCCGGTCAGCGCGCGGGCGTACCGGCGCAGGAAGGGCAGATGTTGCACAACGGCTTGTGAAGTCGACAAAAGTCTTCCTCCCGCTCCACTGTCCCAAGGCTAGTTGCTAAAACGTCGCCTGGCAAACAAAGTTCCAAAATTAGTTCCGAAGCCAGGAACCAACTGCAAAACCGCGCGTTGGTGAGGCAGAAACGGGGCAAAGCCATGCATGATTATGGGAACACGCGGTCATGGGGGCGTGATGAAAAATGACGACCAGCAAACCAGTTAACCTTCAGCCGCCGGCCGCGAACGCGGACAAGGCGGAGACCCGGGATGAGATGGGAAAATCAGGAACCCATCGCAGAAGCGAGGTGCGGCTGGGACGCGAAGTGCAAGCGCGTATCGGCCAGCAACTGCGAGCGATGTACGACGACGTCGTAAGCCAAGGGGTGCCGCCGCACATTGACGAACTGGTGCGTCGGCTCAGCGAGCAAGATGATGGGGCAGCATGAAGCTCGATCCAGCGATACGCGATCAAGTGCTGGCGACGGTGCCGAGCCTGCGGGCTTTCGCCATCTCGCTGTGTGGCAATATCGACCGCGCTGACGATCTGGTGCAAGAGACGTTGCTGCGCGCACTGGCACACATCGATTCCTTCCAGCCCGGCACCAACATGCCGGCTTGGCTGTTCACGATTTTGCGCAACCTGTTCCGCTCGGAATACCGCAAGCGGCGGCGCGAGGTCGAAGACGCTGATGGCCGTTATGCCGAGACGCTCAAGTCGCACCCGGAGCAGACTGGCCGGGTCGAGTTCAGCGAATTCCGCGCGGCGCTCGGCAAATTGCCGTCAGATCAGCGCGAGGCGCTGATCCTGGTCGGTGCGTCCGGCTTCTCTTACGAGGACGCGGCGACGATCTGCGGCTGCGCGGTCGGCACCATCAAGAGCCGTGTCAATCGCGCGCGCACGCGGCTTGCCGATCTCCTTGCCATCGACAGCGTCGACGACTTCGGACCGGATCGGGCGACGCGGGCGGTGCTGGCCGGCGGCGGCCGTAGCTAGGGCGCGGCCTTAATCGAATCGTCATGCCCGCACATAGCCGTTCGAAGAACGGCGTCGCTTCACTAGCCTATTGCGGGCATCCACGTGTTCAGGGCGTCAAACGAAGACGTGGATGGCCGGAACAAGTCCGGCCATGACGAACCACTTCATCGGTTTCTAGAACATCGTGTTCGAATTGGCCGCCTGCTCCGGGATTTCCTGGCGCACGTCCCAGTGCTCGACGACCTTGCCGTTTTCCAGCCGGAAAATATCGATGATGGCGTTGCCGCGGCTGCCTGGCGTCGGAATGTTGTGAACGTGTAGGATCACGTAGTCGCCGTCGGCGAACACCCGCTTGATATCGCTGTGATAGTCGGGAAATTTCTCGCGCAGGAACGCCAGGAACGCCTTTAGCCCTTCCGGTCCGTCGGCGGCCCTCGGATTATGCTGGGTGTAATGCGAGCCGAGGAATTTCGAGGCGGCATCGAAGTCTTTTTGATTGATGGCCGCCTCGTAGAGCTGCAACACGACCTTCTTGTTTGCTTCCATTTGCGCGGCGTCGGCGGCGTAAGCGGCCGGCGCCAGCGCAATCATGGCGGCGGCGAGGATGAGGCGAAGCATGGCGTCCTCCTGTTTTGTTGGCTCGCAATCCGCTCGTCCCCGCGTCGGCGGGGCCCGGCTATTTTCCCAAGTAGTTCGCGAGGCCCTTCTGGATTCCCGGCTTATACCCGCCTTCGCAGGAATGAGCGGAGTATGTCCGAAGCAATCCAGAAGCCTAATACATATGCGACGGCAGCCAGAGCGCCAAAATCGGGAATGCGATCAGGATCACCAGCCGGATCAGATCGGTGACGATGAACGGCAGCACGCCGCGGAAGATGGTCGAGAACGTCACTTCCTGCACCACGCTCTTGATCACGAACACGTTCATGCCGACCGGCGGATGAATGAGCCCAAGCTCGACCGTCATGACGATAATGACGCCGAACCAGATCGGATCGAAGCCAAGCTGCAGGATCACCGGGAAGATGATCGGGATCGTCAGGATGATCATCGCCAGCGAGTCCATCAGGCAGCCCAGCACGATGTACATCAGCATGATCAGAGCCAGCACGCCGTAGCGGCCCAGCCCGAGCGCGGTGAGGAAGGCCGTCACCTTCTGCGGCGTTTGCGTGACGGTGAGAAAATAGCCGAACAGGAGCGCGCCGATCAGCACGGTGAGCACCGCGGCGGCGGTGCGCACCGCCTGCAGCAGCGAGCGGCGGATTTCGACGCCGGTGAGCTTGCGGCGGGCGACGCCGATCAGGAGCGCGCCGATGGCGCCGACGCCGCCGGCTTCGGTCGGCGTGAACAGGCCGCCATAGAGACCGCCGATGACGAAGATGAACAGCAACAACATCGCCCAGACATCGCGCAGGCCGATGAGCCTTTCCTTCCAGGAATGGCGCGGCGCCACCGGCAAGAAATCCGGCCGCAGGCGGCCGATCGCCACCACTGTCAGCATGTCCATGGTGGCGGCGAGCAGGCCCGGAATGATGCCGGCGATGAACAGCTTGCCGATATCCTGCTCGGTGATGATGCCGTAGACCGCGAGCACGGTCGACGGCGGCAGCATGGCGCCGAGCGTGCCGCCGGCGGCAATGACGCCGGTGGCGAAGGATTGCGGATAGTTGTACCGCCGCATTTCCGGATAGGCGACGGTGGCGAAGGTCGCGGCGGTCGCAACCGAGGAGCCGGAGATCGCGGCGAAGCCGGCGCAGGCGGCGATGGTGGCGATACCAAGCCCGCCGCGGAAATGGCCGACAAACGAATTGGCGGCGCGGAACAATTCGCGGCTCATGCCGGAATTGGACACGAACGCGCCCATCAACAGGAACATCGGGATGATGCCGAAGGTGTAATCGGTCACCGTCCGCATCGAGGTGTGACCGATGATCTTGAGCGCGGCATCGCCGTTGACCAGGTAGGCAAAGCCGCTGACGCCGACCAGGCCCATCGCCATGCCGACCGGCACGCGCAGCAGCATCAGCGCGAACAGCGCGACAAATCCAATCAGGGCGACGAGGTCGCTGCTCACCGCGCTCACTCGACCGGCTTGATCTGATATTGGACGCCGAACTCACTCGGCTGGAAGATCAGCCGATAGGTTCGGATCGCGATCAGCAGCACCGCCGAGACGTCGCCCAGCCACGCCACCAGAAAGAACGGCCAGACCGGCAGGCGCAGATCGAAGGTCAGCACGTGGTCGGCGCGGGTGGTCCAGACCTTGTCGTAGAGGGTGTAGGTCTGCACCGTGACAACGAACAGCAGCACCAGTGTGGCGAAGACGTCGATCAAGCGCTGCAGCCGCGGACCGACGTTGGCATAGAGCAGATCGACGGTGATGTGGGTGCCACGATAGCTGGTCGCCGCAATGCCCCAGAAGATCAGAATGCCAAGCAGCAGGCGGCCGAAATCGTAGGCGTCGGGGATCTGCACGTCGAAAAATTTGCGCAGCATGACCGAGATGAAGATGTCGGCGGCGACGATGCCGATGAATCCCGCGGCCATCAGCTCGATGAAGTCGATGAACCAATTCATCGGCCCGCGCGGCGCCCGGGACGGCGTTGGGCCCGGCGCCGTTGCGGCGGCTTTCGGCTCAGCCATCTGCGCTCCTCAGCCGCCGGCGGACATGCACGTGCAATCGATGCTTAGTACGCTGCGTTGTATTGTGCCAATGAATCCTTCAGCGCCTTCATGATCGCGTCCGGATCGCCGCCCGCGCCGCGCACCGCCTCGGCCCATTTCTGGTGCAGCGGCTGTGCCGATTTCTTCCACTCGTCGAGTTGCTCGTCACTGATCTTATAGACCTCGTGGCCAGGCATGGCTTTGATCTTCTCCAGGCCCGCATGCTCCCAGTCCGCCCATGGATCGGCAAACTTCGCCGCCCATTCGGTGGTGCAGTGATCGTCGATCACCTTCTGCTGCGCCGGCGACATCGCGGCGTAGGTCTTCGGATTCATCAGCCACTGAAACATGACCGTGTTGAGCGGCGCGTCCATGTGGTACTTGGTGACCTTGTCGACGCCGAGCAGCGGGATCGATCCCCACGGGAAATTCACCGCGTCGGCGACACCCCTATCCATCAGCTCACGGACTTCGGTCGCGCTGGCCTGCACGTTGGTGCCGCCGAGCAATGTCACCCACGCGGCAACGGTCGACTGCGACGGCCGGACCTTCACGCCCTTGATGTCGGTCGGCACCACGATCTTCTTGTTCTTGGAATGCCAGGTCAGCGGGTCGAGGATGAAGGAGAAGCAGTACTTGACGTCTTTCATCTCGCCGGCGGCGTATTTGCGATACCAGGCGTCGATCGCGCGGATACCGCCATGGGAATCGCCGACTAGGAACGGTAGTTCGCCGGCGGCAATGATCGGGAAGCGGCCGGGCTGGTAACCGGGATTGACATAGGTCATATCGGCGATGCCGTCGCGCGCCATGTCGTAATGGTCGAAGGCTTTGCCGAGCTGCTGCGACGGAAAAATCTTGTACTTGATGGTGCCGCCGGAGGCCTTCTCGACGTCGGCGGCCCAATCGTCGATCGCCTTCTGCAACGGATGCGTCGGCGGCACCCAGTGCGACAGCTTGAGCTCGACGGTCTTGTCTTCCGCGGACGCGGCGCCGATCGCGAGCGCAAGGCCGAGAAACGCCGCTCCAGTGAGCACGAGTGGCCGCAGCGCGCGCATGATTTCCTCCAGGTGATTTGATTGGTTAAATTTTGATCCATTGCATTTAAACGCAAAAGCGCTGACCTGTACAGCAGCCGCCGCGCCGCACCCCGCCGGAGATTTTCAGCAAGCATTAAATCTGTTGGCGGCGGCGTAACACTTCCTGCACGCTGTTTTCGATTGTTCCATCGCCGGGCGCCGGCCTTAACGCCACAGCAGCAGCGGCCGGGTTATCGCGTCCCTGAAAGCAAAGAGCCGGGCGAGCGCTTCCAAAGCGCGACGCTCTGCCGTCAGGGACGTCAAAGATGTTCAGTCGCGTCGTGCACGGCCTCGCCGTGCTGCTTACGCTGTTACCGTTCGTTCTGCTTGACCGCGCGTTCGGCCAATCGCAGCCGGGCGCGACCGGCGGCGAGACGGCGACGTTCGCCGAGCGGTTCTCGGCGCTGATTGACGCGCCGACGCCGGCACCCGCGGAGCAACAGGCAATCCCGTCCGAGCCGCAGGAGCATTCGAGTGAAGCGCCGGCGGCCGGGCAGCCTTTCGCGCTCGAGCTTTTGCCGGTGACCCGGGGCGGCGTGCTCGACAAATGGAACGGCGTGATCGCCGATATTCGCGTCGAGAAGGAGATTCTCGATCGCTGCCGCAGCGACGCACGGCATTGCCCGGCGGCGGCGCAAAGATTCCTCGCCATCATCGCCGAAGGTCGCGCCCATGAAGGCCGCGCCCGCATCGGCATCGTCAACCGCGCCATCAATCTGGCGATCCAGCCGGTGAGCGATCTCGCCCAATGGGGCGTGGAGGATCGCTGGAGCTCGCCGCTCGCGACGCTGACTGGCGGCCGCGGCGATTGCGAAGACTATGCGATCGCCAAGTATGTGGCTTTGCTCGAAGCCGGCGTCGCCGAGAGCGACGTCCGGCTCATCATCGTGCGGGATATCGCCACCGGCGACGATCATGCCGTCGTCGCCGCCCGCGTCGATGAAAAATGGATCATCCTCGACAACCGCCGCCTCACGCTGCTCGAGGACGTCGCCATGCCGCACGTGCTGCCGCTGTTCGCCCTCGATCAGGAAGGCGTGAAGCGGTTCGCGCCGCCGATCGCGCAAGCGCAGCAAGCGCCGGTGCCGGCTGAAACCGGCACGCTGGCACCTTCAACACTATAGTTCTCAGACCCAACTCCGCGTTTCAACTCTCAGAACTCCGAACCGTTGGCGCTCTGCGGATCGACCAGGGACTGCAGGCGCAGCGCTGCGGCGTGCGCAAAGCGCAGCATCATGGCCCTGCGCCGGGCCGGCAGCAGGCGATGCTCGGGCGCCTCGCATAGAATGGAGGCGCCGAAGGCGTCGGCGACGATCAATCCGGTGCCTTGGGGAAATATCTCACTCGGAACGTCGGCAGTCGTGGCGAAGAACAGCCGGTCGCAGTGCAGCCGGTATTCCATCCATTTCTGATCGGCGCGGAAATCGGCCACCGACGACTTGATCTCGACGATCACGATCTCGCCGTCGCCGCCGAGCGCGACCAGATCGGCGCGGCGGCCGGACGGCAGCGGCAGCTCGCTCACCACGCAATAGCCGAGCGCGTGCAGGAACCGCGCGGTGCCGCGCGCGATCGCGAGCGCGGTCGGCGATTGCCGTCCATCGGCCGGCGGCGCGGCCGGCAATAGGTTGACGCTCATCGATAATATTCCGGGAAGCGGCAGGCTCGACCAAAGCCCGGTTTCGATCTTACGCATGTCACGCAACCCCGACTGTGCAACCAACTCAATCAACTACTCATTTTGCCGTGCCGCCGGCGCGCTCGGGAAAAGCCCCCGCCAAAGCGGCGCGGGATGCCGCGACCACACCGCGCTCGGTGATCAGGCCGGTCACCAGCCGCGCCGGGGTGACGTCGAAGCCGTAATTGGCGACCGGCGTATCGGGCGGCGCGATCCGCACGGTCTCGATGCGGCCGTCGGCGGCGCGGCCGGTCATGGTCGCCACTTCGTCGCCGCTGCGCTGTTCGATCGGGATTTCGGCGACGCCGTCAGAGACGGTGAAATCGATGGTCGGCGACGGCAGCGCCACATAGAACGGCACGCCGTTGTCGCGCGCGGCCAGCGCCTTCAAATAAGTGCCGATCTTGTTGCAGACATCGCCGTTGGCCGTGACACGGTCAGTACCGACGATGACGATATCGACCAGACCGTGCTGCATCAGATGGCCGCCGGTATTGTCGGCAATCAGCGTATGCGGCACGCCGTGCCGGCCAAGCTCCCAGGCGGTCAGCGAAGCCCCCTGATTGCGCGGGCGGGTCTCGTCGGCGAAGACGTGGATTGGAACGCCCTTGTCGTACGCCATATAGATCGGCGCCGTGGCGGTGCCGACATCGACCGCGGCGAGCCAGCCGGCATTGCAATGGGTGAGCACATTGACCCGCTCGCCCGGCGGCTTTTTCGCCGCGATGGCTTCGATCAGCGGCAGGCCGCTCTTGGCGATGCCGGTATTGATGGCGATGTCTTCTTCGGAAATCTCGGCGGCGCGCCGGTAGGCAGCGGCGGTGCGCTCCGCGCGTGGCCGGTTGCGGACCACGGCCATCATCTCGTCGAGCGCCCATTTGAGATTGATCGCGGTCGGCCGGGTGGCAAGGAGCGTCGCATAGGCGCGCTCAAGCCCTTCGTCGGACGCATCCTCGCGCAGCGCGAGCGCCACGCCATAGGCGGCGGTGACGCCGATCAGCGGCGCGCCGCGGATCACCATGGCGCTGATCGCGTGCGCGGCGTCGGCGAGCGTCGTCAGCCGGGCGGTCAGGAGGCGATGCGGCAGCGCGGTCTGATCGACGACGCCGACCGACCAGCCGTCCGGCTCGAGCCAGATGCTGCGCATGGGTTTGCCGTCGACATTCATGGGTGCTTCCTAGCAGATTCAACGGACTTTGGACCACGTTCGTCTTTGCGAGCGAAGCGAAGCGATCCAAGCCGGCCGCAACGTCTGGATTGCTTCGTCGCTTTGCTCCTCGCAATGACGAAGCAAGGCGCGGGTTGCCCGCGGCACGCTCATAGCGCAATCTGACGCGCCGCTTTTGGAGAAGCCGATGGCCACAGTCGATCTCGAAACTGAGTACAGCCCCCGCGTCACCGTGCCCGACCACGCGCAGATCTTTGCCCGCTGGGCGCGCACGGCCGAAGATTATCGCGCCGACATGCTCGAGAGCGGCAAGGCCGAGCTCGGCCTTTGCTATGGCGACACGCAGCGGCAATTCATCGATCTGTTCCTGCCGGCGGCAGGCGAGAGCGCGCCGCTCGCGATGTTCATCCATGGCGGCTATTGGCGCGCCATGGATCCGTCGTTCCACAGCCACATGGCGCGCGGCCTCAATGAGCGCGGCTTTGCGGTGGCGGTCGTGGGCTACGACCTCGTTCCGATGGTCAGCATCGCCGACATCATCGAGCAGGTCCGGCGCGCGTGCGCGTTTCTATGGCAGCGGTTCGAGCGCCGGCTCCTGGTGACCGGACATTCGGCCGGCGGGCATCTCACCGCGGCGATGGTGGCGACCGATTGGCAGAAGCTCTGGCCGAAAGTCCCGAGCGATCTGGTGCCGGCCGGCTATGCCATCTCCGGCGTGTTCGATCTCGCTCCCCTGGTGAAAACCAGCATGAACCAGGACTTCCGTCTCGATGACGACGAGGCGCGCCGTATCTCGCCGATCTCGTGGCAGGTTCCGCCGGGGCGCACGCTCGATGCGGCGGTCGGCGACCTGGAATCCAATGCCTTCAAAGGCCAAAGCCGTAGCATGGCCGACGCCTGGCGGCAGGCGAAGGCGGAGACCCGCTACACCGAGATGCCCGGCAACCATTTCACCGTGATCGACGCGCTGGCCGATCCGCAAAATCCGATGGTGGCGCGCATCGCCGAATTGGGCAGGCGAATCGGTGGCTAAGAATGACTACGTTTCCCGGGCGCAGCGCAGCACGTAAGTGATGCGCTGCAGACCCGGGATCGTAAGGCACGCCGAGCTTCCGACGATCCCGGATCAGCGGTGCAGCGTTTCACGCCGCACCGCGTCCGGGAAATGTTGGGATTATCTGCGCGCTTTGGCGTCCGGTGGAGCAAGCAGCACGCAGGCGGACGCAGCAAAAATCAACGCGAAACCGATGATGTCGGTCGTGGTGGGGCGCTCGCCGATCATCAGCACGGTCGAGATAACGCCAACGACCGGAATCCCCAACGTTCCCAGCGACGCCGTCCCGGCCGGCAGCGATCGCACGATTTCGAACCACATGGCGTAAGCGATGCCGCTGCCGATGATTCCGGCGTAAGCGGTGGCGAGCAGCGACTTTGTATGCGCGTGATCGAGGTTGAGCCGACCGTCGAACACGATAAGGCACGCGGCGATGACGAAGAACGCAATCAGCAGCTGCCAGAATGCGAGCGCCAACGGATCGAGGTCGACGCAGGCCCATTTGACGTAAATTGTGCCGGCGCCCCAGCTCATGCCGGCGGCGACCGCCAGCAACAGGCCGACCGGCACGCCCTTCGCCGCCAAGGGATAGATCAAGACTGCCAATCCCAGCGCGCACAGGACGACGGCGAGAAGTTGCCGCGCTGTCGGCCGCTCCCGCGGCAGCAGCCAGGCGAGCAGCACGGTCCAGATCGGCATGGTGTAGATCAGGATCGTCACCCGCGACGTCGACGCAGCGATTTGCGCAAAGGCGGTGAGCAAGCTGAAAGCAGCGATGTTGAGAAGTGAGATGATGAACACGTGGCCCCACGCTTTGGCGGTGGCAATGCGCAGCGGGCGGCGGGTTACCAGACAAATAATCAGGAGGCACACCATGCCGAACGCCGCGGTCAGGGTGCGCATACTCAAGGGCGGGATATCCTCGAGCGCGATCTTCATCATCGGCCAGGTGGTGCCCCAGAGCAGGCACAACGCGACCAGCAAAGATTTGGCGCGAAAGTCGCCTGTGCCCGTGGCCACGGGCCGGCGCTGACTGTTGGGCGAGACGGTCACGGCGCTTTCGGTCCGGCGGTGCGATACCAGTCGGCGATCTGCGCGCCGGTCCAGAATTTCACGTCGCTCTTGGCGCTGATGACTTCGAGCACGCAGCGGAAATATTTCAGCCGATGCGGGGCGCCCATGATGTAGGGGTGCACGACCAACGCCATGACGCGCGCCGAGGACGCGGCATCGGCGTAGATCTGCTCGAACTGATCGAGCGCACGGTCGCTGTACTCCGAAGCCTTGTGATGCTGGATCAGCATCATGGCGACGTCATTGCATTCCTGAGTGTATGGGACATTGAGGATCGGTTTGCCCCGGGTCTTGAGCCAGACCGGCTGATCGTCGAGCACCCAATCGGCGACATAGTCGTAGCCTTCCTCGACCAACAGGTCTGGCGTCTCCCACGTCTCGGTCAGGCCGGGACCGAGCCAGCCGCGCGGCGCTGTGCCGGTCGCCTCGGCGATGACCTTGCGGGTTTTGCGGATATCGGCGCGCTCGTTCTCGACCTTCTGCATGTTGCGCTGGGTAAAGCCGTGGCCGATGAACTCCCACTCGCGCTCGACCGCGGCGCGCACGATCGGCGGATAAGCGGCAAGCGCCGAGCCGTTGATCGACAGCACCGCCGGGATCGACAGCGCATCCAGTACGTCGACAAAGCGCCAGAAGCCGACCCGGTTGCCGTATTCATGCCAGGCCCAATTGGGCACGTCGGGCATCGGCGCGCCGCCGGCGGGCGGGGTGAGCACTGTGCGCGGCATCGGCTGCCGCGCGTCCCATTCCTCGACATTGACGATGACCCACACCACCATGCGCGCGCCATCCGGCAGCACGAGCTGTGGCCGTTCGGTAATGGCGGAATAGGCGATGCGGTCGGTCGGCAGCATCGGCTGCGTCGACTTCCCCTTGGTGCGCGCGGATTTTCCCGGCCGCGTGGTCATGCGCGGCTATTCCTGCCGGGCGGTGGAACGACCGTCAACATTCGGCCGCGATTTACAGCCATGCACCGGACCTCCCATGAGCACCTGATTTTCTTTCATGCTCTATCGGCCGGGCGTCTTCTCCGGCGCCGGGCGAAACCGCACCACGATCGCGCCCAACACTGTGAGCGCCACGCAGCACATCAACACCGGCACGAAGACGGTCCACGGCTTGCCGGTCAAATCCCACAGCCCGCCACAGATGGTCGGAATGATGACCGCGCAGGTATAGCTCACGGTGAACATGCCGGCGGCGGTGCGCGGCACGTCGGCCGGCGCGGCAAGGAGCGCCGGCAGCGCCAGGATCGCGGTCATCGTGACCGCCGCGGCAACGCCGACGACCGCCATGGCGGCGACGATGGCAAGCGGCGACGAGGTGACGAGCAGCGCGACAAACGCGGCCAGCATGATCGGGCCGAACACCAGAAACGGCCAGGCGCGCAGCTGCAGCCGATTGGCCGTCAGGAGCAAAACCGCAACCGCGAATATCTGCGAGCCGTTGAGCCAGCCCAATGCCGGACCGAGCAGTTCGGGCTTGCCGAGACTAACCAGATAGTCGCCGATGAAGGCGCTGGTGACGAAATACGTGCTGTTGTTGCTGGCGAAGGTGAAGCCGAGCAGCCAGACCAGCGGGTTCTTCCAGTCCGGCCACCAGCTGCCGCCTCCTGCCACGAGCTTATCGCGGCTGTCGCGGGTTCTCGGGCTTAACAGCAAGAACACCGGCGCCATCAACAGCGCCGGCACCGCCCAAAATAGGACGTTGAGTCGCCAATCGCCGCCGACCGCCGGCAAGACAACCGCGATGGTGAAAACCGCCGGCAGCATGGCGCCCATCAGCATGCCCGCGGAATAGCCGATGGTGCCGACGGCGATGCGGCTCGGCAGCCACTCGCGCACCAGCGTCGGCATGCCCGGCTGCATGATGGCGACGCCGAACGCCGACACGATCGCGGCGGCGTAAAGCGTCCATATGTCGATCGCGGCGGCGCGGGCGCCGCCGGCGATGGCCGCAATCGCCATGCCGAGCGTCACCGCGACGGTCGCGCCGATCCGCGAAATCAGCAGCGATCCCGGAATGGCGGCAATCGCAAAGACCGCGAGCGGCAGGCCGATCAAAAGACCGACCTGCGTCTCGCTTAAGTGCAGCTCGTCGTGCACCTGCGGAATCACCGGCGGCATCACCAACAGCGTCATGCGCATGGCGACGCCGGCGAGCCACAACAGGCAGACGAGCTTGATGACGGAGCCGCCTGAACTTTCGGCGGCCGGAGTCCCGGCGGGAGGCATGCGTGAACAGAGTTTCCAAGTTTCACCCTGCATGAGCCGCAGCAAGGCGGCAAGAAAGCCCGTCACGCTGCAGCCGCAGCCCTGATCTGCTTGCGATGTGTTCGGAACAAAGATAGAACAAGGCTCCGGGAGCCCGCCACGGTCATGTCCGATCTCACAGCCGCGCAACAACGCCTGCGCACGGTATTCGGGTTCGAGGCGTTTCGGCCCGGTCAAGCCGAGATCGTTGCCGCCATTCTCGCGGGCCGCGACGTGTTGGCGGTGATGCCGACCGGCAGCGGCAAGTCGCTGTGCTACCAGCTTCCGGCGCTGCTGCGCAGCGGGCTGACCGTTGTGGTCTCGCCGCTGATCGCGCTGATGCGTAATCAAGTGGCGCAATTGTGCGGCAACGGGATTGCCGCAGCGAGCCTGAATTCGGCAAACGATCCGGCGGAGAACCGCACGATCCTCGAGCGGATCGCGCGGGGCGAGCTAAGTCTCGTCTATGTGGCGCCCGAGCGCTTGCTCAAAAGCGACACGCTCGATCACCTCAAGCGCGCCGGCGTTGCCATGCTGGCTGTCGACGAGGCCCATTGCATTTCCCAATGGGGTCACGACTTCCGGCCGGAATACGCCGCGCTTGGCGCGGTGCAAGCCAAGCTCGGCGGCGTCCAAACGGTAGCATTCACCGCGACGGCCGACGCCGCCACCCGCACCGACATTCTGGAAAAGCTGTTCGCCCGGCCGCCGGCTTTGTTTGTGCACGGTTTCGACCGGCCCAATCTTCGGCTTGCGATGCGGGCCAAGGCCGGCGGACGTGCGCAGATCGCCGACTTCATCAAGGCCCATCGCGGCGCGAGCGGCATCGTTTATTGCGCTTCGCGCCGCAAGACCGAGGAGCTTGCGGAATTCTTGCGCCAGAACGGCGTCAATGCTTTGCCCTATCACGCCGGCATGGAGGCCGCGGCACGCTCGCGCCACCAGGACGCTTTCCTGCAAGAGGATGGCGTCGTGATCGTCGCGACCGTGGCGTTCGGCATGGGTATCGACAAGCCGGATGTGCGTTTCGTCCTGCACGCCGACATGCCGGCCAATATCGAGAGCTATTACCAGGAGATCGGCCGCGCCGGCCGCGACGGCATGCCCGCCGACACCTTGACACTCTATGGCATGGGCGACATCCGGCTCCGCCGCCTGCAGATCGACGACAGCGAGGCCACGGCCGGACAAAAGCGCGTCGACCGGCGACGTCTCAACGCGCTGGTCTCATTATGCGAATCACCGCGCTGCCGGCGGCAGACGCTGCTCGCTTATTTCGGCGAAGCGGCACAGCCGTGTGGCAACTGCGATTTCTGTTGCGAAGGCGCCGAAGTGATCGACGGCACGATCGCCGCGCAAAAGGCGCTGTCAGCGATCGTGCGTACCGGGGAACGTTTCGGCACCGAGCATTTGGCGAACGTTCTCCTCGGCGAGAATTCCGAAGCGGTCGAGAAATTCGGCCATGATTGCCTGCCGACCTTCGGCGTCGGCAAGGAATACGGCAAGCAGGAATGGCGGTCGATTTTCCGCCAGCTCCACGGCGCCGGAATTATTGCGCTCGACATCACCGGCTATGGGACCTGGTCGGTCACCGAAAGCGGCCGCTCCGTTCTCAAAGGCACGACGAACGTCACGTTGCGCCGGGACACCTTGAAGCCGGCTACGCGCAAGGCCGCGCGCGCCGTGGCCAACGCCGCCGCGCTCGCTGACGGCGCCGAAGGCGACGCCGAGCTGTTCGAAGCGCTGCGGCGGCAGCGGTCCGAGCTCGCCAAGGAGCAGCGTGTCGCGGCCTACGTGGTATTCGCCGATAAGACCCTGATCGACATGGCGCGGCGAAAGCCTGCGACGGCGGCCGAGCTGAGTGCGGTGCACGGCGTCGGCGAGGCAAAGCTGCGGCAATACGGCGAGGTCTTCCTCGATGTGATCCGGCGGCACCGGGCGGCGGGACGCCCGCAAGCCGCCTCGGGCTCGGTGAGCGCGATATAGGCCTGACGCCGGCTTGGCTCCGCCGTCCGGCTTGTTGCACCGCATTCCGCGCTATGTTAGCAAAACTGCGATTTTTGCGGGGCGCGCGCGTGGGCACTTCCCCAGGGCCCCGAAATCCAAGTCCCGCTTTGATCCCAAGGGCTTGCAACGGCCGTTTGACCGGATGCGAGTTCGCGGAAAACTGCAAAAGAATCCGAATACGACGACCCGAGCATAGAGAGCCCCCTTGGCAGGCGAAGAACACTTTGTGTCCGGCATGGCCGGCCGTTATGCGACGGCGCTGTTCGAATTGGCGCGTGAGGCCGACGAGATCGACGCGGTCAAGACCAACCTCGAGCGTTTCGACGCGCTGGTCGCCGAAAGTGCTGATCTCGAGCGCCTGGTCCGCAGCCCGGTCTTCTCCGCCGACGAGCAATTGCACGCGGTCGGCGCCGTGCTCGATCGTGCCGGCATCGGCGGCGTGGCGGCGCGCTTCGTCAAGCTCGTGACCACCAACCGCCGGCTGTTCGCCGTGCGCGACATGATGCGTGGGTTTCGCGAGCTGGTCGCTCGGCACAAAGGCCAAGCCACGGCCGAGGTCACCGTCGCCGAAGCGCTCAAGGACGATCACGTCGCCGCGTTGCGCAACGCGCTCAACGTCGTCAGCGGCAAGGACATCGAGCTCAAGATCAAGGTCGATCCCGCGATCATTGGCGGGCTCGTGGTCAAAATCGGCAGCCGCATGGTCGACACCTCCTTGCGCACCAAACTCAATTCCATCAAGCACGCGATGAAAGAGGCTCGATAATGGATATCCGCGCCGCGGAAATCTCCGCCATCCTCAAAGAGCAGATCAAGAATTTCGGCCAGGAAGCCGAGGTTTCGGAAGTCGGCCAGGTGCTGTCGGTCGGCGACGGCATCGCCCGCGTCTACGGCCTCGACAACGTGCAGTCCGGCGAAATGGTCGAGTTCGAAAGCGGCGTCAAAGGCATGGCGCTGAATCTCGAAATCGACAATGTCGGCATCGTCATCTTCGGCACCGACCGCGAGATCAAGGAAGGCCAGACCGTCAAGCGCACCCGCGCCATCGTCGAGGTGCCGGTTGGCAAGGGCCTGCTCGGCCGCGTCGTCGACGCGCTCGGCGAGCCGATCGACGGCAAGGGCCCGATCAAGGCCGATCACCGGGCGCGCGTCGACGTCAAAGCGCCCGGCATCATTCCGCGCAAATCGGTGCACGAACCGATGGCGACTGGACTGAAGGCGATCGATGCCTTGATCCCGATCGGACGCGGCCAGCGCGAGCTGATCATCGGCGACCGCCAGACCGGCAAGACCGCCATCGCGCTTGACACCATCCTCAACCAGAAGCCGCTCAACGCCACGGGTGACGAGAAGATCAAACTCTACTGCGTCTATGTCGCGGTCGGGCAGAAGCGCTCGACGGTGGCGCAGTTCGTCAAGGTGCTGGAGGAGCAAGGCGCGCTCGATTATTCCATCGTGGTGGCGGCGACGGCGTCGGATCCGGCGCCGATGCAGTTCCTCGCGCCATTCTCCGGCTGCGCCATGGGCGAATATTTCCGCGACAACGGCATGCACGCGGTGATCATCTATGACGATCTCTCCAAGCAGGCCGTCGCCTATCGGCAGATGTCGCTCTTGTTACGCCGGCCGCCGGGCCGCGAAGCTTACCCGGGCGACGTATTCTATCTGCACTCGCGGCTCCTCGAGCGCGCCGCCAAGATGAACGACGACCACAAAGGCGGCTCGCTGACCGCGCTTCCGGTGATCGAAACCCAGGCCAACGACGTGTCGGCCTACATTCCGACCAACGTCATCTCGATCACCGACGGCCAGATCTTCCTGGAGACCGACTTGTTCTATCAGGGCATCCGTCCGGCGGTGAATGTCGGCCTCTCGGTGTCACGCGTCGGCTCCGCGGCGCAGACCAAGGCGATGAAGAAGGTCGCCGGCCGCATCAAGGGCGAGCTGGCGCAATACCGCGAGATGGCGGCGTTCGCGCAGTTCGGCTCCGACCTCGATGCCACTACGCAGCGGCTGCTCAATCGCGGCTCGCGGCTCACCGAGCTGCTCAAGCAGTCGCAATTCTCGCCGCTGAAGATGGAGGAGCAGGTCTGCGTCATCTATGCCGGCGTCAACGGCTATCTTGATCCACTGCCGGTGGCTCGGATTCGCGCCTTCGAAGACGGTCTGCTCGGCGTGCTGCGCCAGAAGCACCCGGAAATCCTCAACGCCATCCGCGACTCCCGCGACCTCGACGACGCCACGACAGCAAAGCTCAAGGCGGCGGTCGAGGGCTACGCGAAAACCTTTGCCTGATCGCTGTCATCGCCGGGCTCGTCCGGGCATGACGATGAAGAGAGACGACTGAGACGCAATGCCCTCGCTCAAAGACCTGCGCAACCGCATCGCTGCCACCAAGGCGACGCAGAAGATCACCAAGGCCATGCAGATGGTCGCGGCGTCGAAGCTTCGCCGCGCGCAGGCGGCCGCCGAGGCGGCGCGGCCCTACGCCGCGCAAATGGACAAGGTGCTCGGCAATATCGCCGCGTCGGTCGCCGGCTCGGACACGGCGCCGCCGCTATTGCGCGGCACCGGCAGCGACAATGTCCATCTGCTCCTGGTCTGCACCGCCGAACGCGGCTTGTGCGGCCCGTTCAACACCGCGATCGTGCGGCTGGCACGCGAGCACGCTTCCGGCCTCATCCGAGAAGGCAAGGAAGTCAAATTCTTCTGCGTCGGCCGCAAAGGCTACGATCAGCTGCGCCGGCAATATGCCAGCCAGATCGTCGAGATGGTCGATCTGCGCGCCGCGCGGACGCTGCGCTTCGAGCATGCCGAGGGCATCGCCGAAAAGCTGATCGCCCGCTTCAACAATTTCGAATTCGACGTCTGCACGCTGTTCTACTCGCGGTTCCGTTCGGTGATCGCACAGATCCCGACGGCACGGCAAATCGTGCCGCCGGTGTTCGACGGCAACGCCACCGCGGCGCTGGGCGGCGCCGCCTACGAGTTCGAGCCGGAAGCCGAGGACATCCTGCACGATCTGTTGCCGCGCAACGTCGCGGTGCAGATTTTCCGCGCGCTGTTGGAGAACTCTGCCTCGTTCTACGGCGCGCAGATGTCGGCGATGGACAACGCCACCCGCAACGCCGGCGAAATGATCCGCAAACAAACACTCACCTACAACCGCACCCGCCAGGCGATGATCACCAAGGAATTGATTGAGATCATTTCCGGCGCCGAGGCGCTCTGAAGCATTTCTTGAAGAGGACACCATGGCTCAATCAGTCGGACATATCACCCAGGTCATCGGCGCTGTCGTCGACGTGCATTTCGACGAAAACCTGCCGGCGATCCTCAACGCGCTGGAAACCACCAATCAGGGCCATCGTCTGGTGCTGGAAGTCGCGCAGCAGCTTGGCGAAAACACGGTGCGCACCGTCGCCATGGATAGTTCCGAAGGCCTTGTCCGCGGCCAGGAAGTGAAGGATACCGGCGGACCGATTTCGGTGCCGGTCGGAGCCGGGCTGCTTGGGCGCATCATCAACGTGATCGGCGATCCGGTTGACGAAGCCGGCCCGGTCAAAGGCGAAACGCTGCGGGCGATCCACCAGGAGGCGCCGGCCTATACCGATCAGTCGACTGAGGCCGCGATCCTGGTCACCGGCATCAAAGTGGTCGACTTGCTCGCGCCCTACGCCAAGGGCGGCAAAGTCGGCCTGTTCGGCGGCGCCGGCGTCGGCAAGACCGTGCTGATCATGGAGTTGATCAACAACATCGCCAAGGCGCACGGCGGCTATTCGGTGTTCGCCGGCGTCGGCGAACGCACCCGCGAAGGCAACGACCTCTATCACGAAATGATCGAGTCGAATGTCAACAAGGACCCGAAGAAAGGCTCGGTCGAAGGCTCCAAATGCGCGCTGGTTTACGGCCAGATGAATGAGCCGCCGGGCGCGCGCGCCCGGGTCGGCCTCACCGGGCTGACCGTCGCCGAATATTTCCGCGATCAGGGCCAGGACGTGCTGTTCTTTGTCGACAACATCTTCCGCTTCACCCAGGCCGGCTCGGAAGTCTCCGCGCTGCTCGGCCGCATTCCCTCGGCGGTCGGCTATCAGCCGACGCTCGCCACCGACATGGGCGCGCTGCAGGAGCGCATCACCACGACCAACAAGGGATCGGTGACCTCGGTGCAGGCGATCTACGTGCCGGCCGACGACCTCACCGATCCGGCGCCGGCGACCTCGTTCGCGCATCTCGACGCCACCACCGTGCTGTCCCGCGACATCGCCGCCAAAGGCATCTATCCGGCGGTGGACCCGCTGGATTCAACGTCGCGCATGCTTTCGCCACTGATCGTCGGCGAGGAGCACTACGCGGTGGCGCGTTTGGTGCAGCAGGTACTGCAGCGCTATAAGTCGCTGCAGGACATCATCGCCATCCTCGGCATGGACGAACTGTCGGAAGAGGACAAGCTCACGGTCTCGCGCGCCCGCAAGATCGAGCGCTTCCTGTCGCAGCCATTCCACGTCGCCGAAGTCTTCACCGGCTCGCCCGGCAAGCTTGTCGACCTGCAGGACACGATCAAGGGCTTCAAAGGCCTGGTCGAGGGCAAATACGACCACCTGCCGGAAGCCGCGTTCTACATGGTCGGTACCATCGAGGAAGCGGTGGAGAAGGGCAAGAAGCTGGCCGAAGAAGCTTAAGAGGGCAAATGGCGAAGTGGCGAATGGCGAGTTGGAAAAGAACGAAGGCTCATAATGGCGTCCCTTTACTTTGAATTCGTCTCGCCCGAGAGCGTGCTGTTCTCCGGCGACGTCGACCAGGTCGACCTGCCCGGCGCCGAAGGCGACATGGGCATCCTCGCCGACCACGCGCCGATGGTGACCACGCTGCGGCCCGGCATCGTCACGGTGTTCCGCGGCGGCGCGCGCGAGCCGATCGTGATTACCGGCGGTTTCGCCCAGGTCGGTCCGGCCGGCCTTACGATCCTGGCCGACCGTGCCGTGGCGCGCGCGGATTTCGACCACGAGATGCTGGCAATGGAAATCAAGAACGCCGAAGAAGACGTTGCCGACGCGACCGATCAGGCGGCGCGCGACAAGTTCGTGCGGCATCTCGATCAGCTCAAAGCCCTGCAGGCGGCGCTGGCGCAATAACGCGGCGCTTACTTTGCCGCGGTAAGCTCCTTGCGCGCGGCTAGGCCGGCTCGCATGGTGCGGGCGCCTTGGTCACGCCGTAGGCGCGCCATGAAACACAAAATAGCGGCCATCTTCGCCGCCGACATCGCTGGTTACAGCCGGCTTGTCCGATGCCGCCGACGCCGTGGTTCATCCGCGATCCGTCGATCGAGCAGCCGTTGGTCGCCGATGACGTTCCGCTGGTAAAGGAAAGCGGCAAGGCTACCATCGCGCAGCGCTACGGGGAGCTGCACAAGCCGAAAGTGCTGGTCATCGGCCCGTTGGGCGGCGTGCACTTCTACAGCCAGGAGACCATAGAGGAGGCTGCGCGCCGAGCGCTGGAATCGTGCGGCGGCCGCGCCGGGCTCCCATGCATGGTCGTCGGCGTCGATGATGCGTTTGTCGTGCCGATACCGACGACGATGAAAGCCGTGAGCTTTTTCAGGCCCACAAGTTCAGCGGTGATCGCCCCTTCGCTGCGCGAGGAGCTTGCGCAGCGGCTTGGCAACGCAAGCGGCGGCTGGAGTGCGGCCGCCGTCGGTGCCGGCGAACATGTCGGCGTCGCGCTCAAGGCGGCGAACGAGCGGGCCGCTATCGACGCCGCGTTGGCGGATTGTGCCAGGCAGGATCGCTCCTGTCGCGTGATCGCCATCGGCCCATTTGCCGTCGAGCCGAAGTGAGGGCCGACGCGACAGCGCCGCGCGCGCGCAAGACAGCTCAGACGAATTTCGAAAATTCCGCGACCACGCGCTCATAGACCATGCGCTTGAACGGCACGACGAGGTCGGGGAGCTTCTCAAGCTTCTCCCAGCGCCAAGCGACGAACTCCGGCTTGTGCCCGCCTGCCGGATGCTTGATATCGATCTCGCTTTCCTTGCCGGTGAAGCGCAGCGCGAACCATTTCTGCGTCTGGCCGCGGTATTTGCCGCTCCAGGCCGTTCCCGCGATCTCCGGCGGGATGTCGTAGGTGAGCCATTCGGCGATCTCGCCGAGCCGCTGCACCGAGGTAATATTTGTTTCCTCGCGCAATTCGCGCAACGCCGCCGGCCACGGGTCTTCGCCCTTATCGATGCCGCCCTGCGGCATTTGCCAGACATGGGTGGCGTCGATGTGTTCGGGGCCCTCAATGCGGCGGCCGATGAAAGCGCGACCGGCACGATTGAGCACCATCAGGCCGGCGCAGGGACGATAGGGGCGATCTTTGGGGGACATGAAGAACCGCGCGTAGCGAATGGCGAGCAGCGAACGGGAGTAGTGGCTTACATACTCAATCTATTGGCTGCTCGCCATTCGCTATTCGCTACTCGCCTGTTTCCCCTTCGGCGCCACGGCCGTGATCGGCACCAGCTGCAGGCCGCGGGCTTCCGCCGCCTTCGCCCATTTGGCGATCCGCTCGATCGAGACCGGCAGCGCCGACGATATTCCAACGACCGCGCCGTGTTCGCGCGCCGCCATCTCCAGGCGGCCGAGCGCATGGTCGATTTCGGCAGGCGTCGGCACCGCGTCGATGATGATGTCGGCCTTGGCGAACGGCAAATTGTTGGCGCCGGCGATCCGGCCGGCAACGCTGCGCGGATTGGCGCCGTCATCGATAAAGATCAGGCCGCGCTTGCCGATTTCGTTCAGGATCGGGGCGAAGGCCTGCTCGGAGGCGGTAAAGCGCGCGCCCATGGCGCCGGCGACGCCGACATAGCCGTGCAGCCGGCTCATCAGCCAATACAGCCGCTCGAGATTCTGCTCCGGCGTCAGCGAGGTCAAAAGCGTTTGCGGGCCGGAATCGTTGTCGGGATAGCCGAACGGCTCCATCGGCGCCTGCAACAGCACCTCGTGACCCTCGCGGCGGGCGCGCCCGGCGAGTTGGTCGACATCGTAGCTGTACGGCATGAAGGCGAGCGTCACGGCGCCCGGCAGCTTGGCGATGGCCTCGGCAGTGACGCTGGTGCTGACGCCGAGGCCGGCGACGATGAGCGCCACGCGCGGGGCATCGGGCTTGCCGGGGATCGGTTTCACCGGCTGCGCAAAGGCTTCGGCCGGACGTGTGCCATCGGCGGCGACTTTTGGAACCGGGCCGTGCGGCGTCATCTCGACGAATTTTTGATCAAGAGCGGCGCCGTCCGGACCCCCGGGTTTCCCGTCCGCTGGGATGACGACGTCCTGCCGGGCGCCGGTCTTGCCGTCGATAATGGTGATGGTCTTGTTATTGCGGGCGTTGTTCGCACCCGTATTACCCGCATTCGCTTGCGCTGGCGGCACCGCGATCGTTACCGGACCGCTGCCAGGAACGTCGTGGCCGGGACTGGGCCCGGGCATCTCGGCGCTGGCTTCCGCCGGGCTTGGTGGCGTTGATTTCTTGGGCGCCATGGCGGCATGCAGATCGATCGGCACGGCGGCCATCGGTTCGCCGCCAAGCGGATCATCGCTCAACATCGCCCACAGCAGGAAAACGCCAAGAAAGCTCGCGAGCGCTCCGCCGATGGTTAGCGGCAGCGCGCGCTTGACCATGCCGGGGAATCTGCGCCGACGCTTGGCCCCCTGGCCAAGCGGCGCGCTTAGGTCATCGGCGGTCATGCGCCAATCCCGGGAGCAATCGGTAGCAAATAACCATCCGGCGAATCATGCCGCCGGATTCTATCACGGGCCTGGTTCCTCAAGGGCGTCGTCGCAGAGCAATCGGGGCGGCTCATCGCCGCCCCGATTTCAAGCATGAGGACGGAGCCGCTCAGTTCGGAACGGCGGCCTTCGCATTCGGCGGGAACGCCGCGTCCGTAATGGTGCCGCGCAGGAGATCGAGCGCCTCCTTGAGCGCGCGGTCGTCCTTCTCGTCCGGCGGGACGTAGGATTGCGAGCCGGACTCTTCATTGCCTTCGGCCTTGAGATGGCCGCGCAGCGACGCCTCGCCCTTGGTGTCGGTCCGCGCCTTGAGCTCGTCCGGCACCTCCTGAAGCACCTCAATGTCGGGCGTAATGCCCTTGGCCTGGATCGAGCGGCCCGACGGCGTGAAGTAGCGCGCCGTGGTGAGACGGAGCGCGCCGTTGCCGGCGCCGAGCGGGATGATGGTCTGCACCGAGCCCTTGCCGAACGAGCGCGTGCCGACCAGCGTCGCGCGCTTGTGGTCCTGCAGCGCGCCGGCGACGATTTCCGACGCCGAAGCGGAGCCGCCATTGATCAGCACGATGACCGGCTTGCCCTTGGTCAAATCACCAGGCCGGGCGTTGAACCGCTGGGTCTCCTCGGCATTGCGGCCGCGGGTCGAGACGATCTCACCCTTGTCCAGGAACGCATCCGACACCGAGATTGCCTGATCGAGCAGGCCGCCCGGATTGTTGCGCAGATCGATGACGAAGCCCTTGATCTTGTCGGCGCCGAGCTGGCTGGTCAGATCGCTGATCGCCTTCTTCAAACCGTCGGTGGTCTGCTCGTTGAACTGGGTGACACGGATATAGCCGACATCGTCACCCTCGCTGTGCGAGCGCACCGACTTCACGCGGATGACGTCGCGCACGATCGTCACGTCGATCGGCTTATCTTGCCCCTTGCGCATGATGGTGAGCTTGATCTTGGTGTTCACCGGGCCGCGCATCTTCTCGACCGCCTGGTTGAGCGTCAGGCCCTGCACCTGCTCGTCGTCGAGCTTGGTGATGATGTCATTGGCCATGACGCCGGCCTTGGCCGCCGGCGTCTCGTCGATCGGCGCCACCACCTTCACCAGCCCGTCTTCCATGGTCACTTCGATGCCGAGCCCGCCGAACTCACCGCGGGTCTGCACCTGCATGTCGCGGAAGCTTTTCGGGTCCATGTAGCTCGAATGCGGATCGAGCCCGGCCAGCATGCCGTTGATCGCCAATTCGACGAGCTTTGAGTCGTCGGGTTTCTCGACGTAATCAGCGCGCACCCGCTCGAACACGTCGCCGAACAAATTGAGTTGTCGGTAGGTGTCCGAAGAGGCGGCCTTTGCGCTCGATCCGACGAGCACGTTGTGGGGTTGCGTCGCCAGCAGTGTGAGCCCGGCACCTGCGATTGCACCCAGGAAAATAAGGGAAGTTTTGCGCATCATCCGCGAACCTTTTCGCCTTCGTTTGTTGCCCACCATGGGCTTGGATCGATGGGAGCGCCGTCTTTGCGGAACTCCACATAGAGTACAGGTTGCTTGGACCTGGTCGCCGCGGCCGCGGATACCTGCGATCCGCCGCCCATCACCGCTACGGGCTCACCAGTTAGCACGAACTGGCCGAGATCGACGGATATCCGCTCCATCCCCGCTAACAACACATGATACCCGCCGCCGGCATTCAGGATCAAGAGTTGGCCATAGCTGCGGAACGGTCCGGCGTAAACTACCCAACCGTCGCAGGGCGCGGTGATCTGCGCGCCGGCGTGGGTGGCAATGGACTGGCCCCGTTGGGTTCCACCGACGCCGTCGGACCCGCCAAACTCCCGGATTTTCAGGCCATTTACCGGCAGATGCAGGTGACCGCGCGTGGCGGCGAACGCAACCGCAGGCGTCAGCCGCCCCGGATCCTTCAGGGCGGCGAGGTCAGGCCGGGTAGCATCTTCCTCAATGGAACGCGCTTCGGCGTGTGCCGTGCGCGTCGCGGCATCGAGGCCTGATTCGAGCTTGGCAATGAGCTCCTTGAGGCCGTCGGCCTGGCGCGCCAGATCGGCGGCGCGCACGCGTTCGGCATCGAGCGCCTCCTCGGTAACCGTTTGCCGCTTCTGCCGTTCGTCGATCAGCGCGTTCATGCGCAACTGCTCGCGGCCGAGCACGTCAAGATCGTGCGACAACCGCTCGTTTTCGCCGACGATGGTCTTGCGGACGGCCAGAAGATCGCCGAGGTCGCCGGCGAGCGCGTCGGCCTGGGCGTGCATATCCGGAAGCACGGCCCCGAGCGTAATCGCGGTGCGCACGGCCTTGAGCGCGTCTTCTGGCTGCACCAGCAGCGCGGGCGGCGGCTGGTGCCCGACCCGCTGCAGCGCCGCCAGGATTTCAACGATGGCGGTACGGCGCTCGTCGAGTGATTTGCGAATGGAGATTTCCTGCTCGTCCAGCGGCTTGAGCCGCGCCCGCGTGGCTTCGATGCTGGCCTCGACGTCGCGTACCCGTGCCGCGGTGTCGATCAATTGCTGGCTGAGCGCGCGCCGATCGTCGCCGATGGCTTCAATCTCACGGCGGAGCTTGGCCTGATTCTCCGCCGATGCGCGTTCCTGCGCGCGGACCGTGTCGAGTTCCTGATCGCGCTTTTTGAGCGTTTCCGCATCGGCCTGCGGCGGGGCGGCCGGCGCCGGCGCTGATGGCGACGGAATTTGGCTTGCGGGACCGTGATTTGCCGGCATTTGCGTCGCGCCCGCAGGCGCCTGGTTCGGGGCGTTTTGCCCGAAAGCAGCCCAACTGGCGCCGACTGACAGTGCCGCCACCAATACCGAACCCAACACAAGGCCCGGATCGATGCGGTTCGAGCGACGGGGAATCATGCTGTTCAAGGGTAGGCGCCAACTTCCGGAAGACAAGACCAAGCCGCCAGATTTGACCGGATTAAGACGCACGGCCGAGCCAAACCGTCACGAAAGAGTGAGGCAAGATTTTAGAACAATTAAGGCCGATCGCTCCGATGGTAGGGATGACCGGCGAGAATTGTGCCGGCACGGTAAAGCTGCTCCAGCAACATCACCCGCACCAGCTGATGCGGCCAGGTCGCCTTGCCGAAGGCCAGCCGCACCTTGGCGCGCTCGATCAGGCTTGGCGCCAGGCCATCGGCGCCGCCGACGATGAAGCACACGGCCGCGCGATCCTGGGCACGCCATTCGCGCAGCAGGCTCGCCAGCGCCGGGCTGTCGAGGCTTTCGCCCCGTTGATCGAGAACGACGACGATCGCTCCATCCGGGATGACATTGGCGAGCGCGATGGATTCCTCAACGCGCCGCCGCGCAACGTCTTGCGCGCGGCTTTCGCGAATCTCGACGATTTCGAAGTCGCGCAGACCGAGCGAGCGTCCCGCCGCTTCGGCGCGCTTAAGATAGTGCGCCGCGAGCTCGCGTTCGGGTCCTTGCTTGAGGCGGCCGATGGCAGCGATGACAAGGCGCATGGCGCGGCGGCGAAAGGTTTACGCGAGCAGGTACCAACGACCGGCCCGACTTTGGACCAGCCACAACCTCATTCCCTCGCCGCGAGCGTACTAGCTCGCGCGCTGCGCCGGCCGGCTAGCCGCCCACATCTTTTCCAGATTGTAGAAGGCCCGGACTTCGGGGCGGAAGACGTGAACGATGACGTCGCTCGCGTCGATCAGCACCCAGTCGCAATGCGGAACGCCTTCGACCCGCGCGGCAACGCCTGCCTTGTGCAAATCCTCGACCACCCGGTCGGCGACTGAGCCGACATGGCGTTGCGACCGGCCGGAAGACACGACCATGTAGTCGCCGATCGAAGATTTGTCTCGCAGATCGATGGTGAGGGTGTCCTCCGCCTTCATATCGTCGAGGCGGGTGAGGACCATACGAAGGATCTCCTCGGCGTCAGGACGCATTCTGGAGACCGGTTCGGGCACGCGACGGTCGACCCGAAGAGTTACAGGTGTGGACAGGGGCCCTTATCCTTTCGCTCCATTGTTCGGCTCCGGCCATCGAGCCCGGAACCACCACTAAGATAGGCACGCGGAGTTAACAGTTTCAACTGCCCCGCCGTCATCTTCTTGCAATCAAATGCCTTCCGTCAGTTGTCGTGCAAGGCCCGTGCCGCCCGCAATGCGGTCGACGACAACGCCGACTTCAGCCCATGCAAATAAATCCATGCCGGCGGCCTTCGTTCCGGCAGCGACCGCGCCGCGCTCTCCGGTAGGCGGGCATAGCCGAACGCCTGACCGGCCACGCCGGCGGAGGCATAAAGGCTCGGACCAAGCCGGTCGACCACCGCAATCGGCACCAGCTTGGCGATGTCGCGCCAGCGCTGCCAGCGATGAAAACTGCGCAGATTGTCGGCGCCCATGATCCAGACGAAACGCACCTGCGGGCAACGCCGGCGCAGATAACGCACGGTCTCATAGGTGTAGCGCGTGCCCAGCCGGGCCTCGAGATCGGTGACATCGATGCGCGGGTCGTCGGCCAGCGCTTTGGCGGCCACGACGCGAGCGGCGAGCGGCGCAAGGCCGTGGGTATCCTTCAGCGGATTACCCGGCGTCACCAGCCACCACACGCGGTCGAGGCCGATCCGCTTCATCGCCAACAGACAGGCGCCGCGATGCGCCGCATGCGGCGGATCGAACGTTCCGCCAAACAACCCGATGCGCATGCCGGGCGCGTTCGGCGGCAGAATGAGGCGGGGCTTATGCGTGGTCGGTACGTCAGCCACACGCGGCGGCGGGAACTCGCGGTTCATGGCGTTGAGAAACAATCCCTCCCCCTGTCCGCCCACCGCCGCGTCGCGCCATCTCGCAGTGGAAGAACCGAATATTACGGCCGCGTTTGTCCGTTACCGCGGATCCGGTAGTTGAAACTTGTCAGCTGTTCGACCCCGACCGGACCGCGGGCGTGGAGCCTGCCGGTGGCAATGCCGATCTCACCGCCGAAGCCGAACTCGCCGCCGTCGGCAAACTGGGTCGAGGCGTTGTGCAGCACGATCGCCGAGTCGACTTCGCGCAAAAACTTCTCCGCCGCGGTGCGGTTCTCGGTGACGATCGCGTCGGTGTGATGCGAGCCATAACGCTCGATATGGGCTATCGCGGCGTCGACACCGTCAACCACGCCGGCGGTGATGATGGCGTCAAGATATTCGGTGCTCCAGTCCGCTTCGCTCGCGGGGCTGACGCGGGCATCGATTGCCTGCACCGCGGCGTCGCCGCGGATCTCGCAGCCGGCATCGATCAGCATCGTGACCAGCGGCTTGAGAAATTTGCCCGCTCCGGCGCGATCGACCAGCAGCGTCTCGGCGGCGCCGCAGACACCGGTGCGGCGCATCTTGGCATTGAGCACGATCGCTTTCGCCATCGGCAACTTGGCCGCGCCATCGACATACACGTGACACACGCCTTCAAGATGGGCGAACACCGGCACGCGCGCCTCGGTCTGGACGCGCTCGACCAGGCCCTTGCCGCCGCGCGGTACCATCACGTCGATCATGCCATTGAGCCCGGAGAGCATCATGCCGACGGCAGCGCGCTCCCGCGTCGGCACCAGCGAGATCGCCGCGGCCGGCAGCTCGGCTTCGGTGAGACCCTCCACCAAGGCGGCATGAATGGCGCGGGCGGAGCGGAAACTTTCCGAGCCACCGCGCAGGATCACCGCGTTGCCGGCCTTCAGGCAGAGCGAGCCCGCGTCCGCGGTGACGTTCGGCCGGCTTTCATAGATCACACCGACGACGCCGAGCGGCACTCTAACCCGCTCGATCCGCATGCCGTTGGGGCGCCGCCACGACGCCATCACGGCACCGACCGGATCCTTAAGCTTGCGGATCACGTCAACGCCCGCGGCCATGGCCTCGATGCCCTTGGCATCGAGCGTCAGACGGTCGAGGAAGGCCGAAGCGGCGCCGGCGGATTTCGCCTCGGCGACGTCCTCGGCGTTGGCCGCCAGAATAGCCTCGCGCGAGCCGCGGATGGCCTTGGCGACGGCGGCCAGCGCGCGGTTCTTGCGCGACGCCGGCGCGAGCGCGAGCGTATGCGCGGCCTCGCGGGCCCGGCGCCCAATCTGGCCCATCGTGGCTTCCAGTGTGCCGGCATTTTCGACCGCTTTGAGCGGGGCATTCATGGCCTTGATCCGTCTCACGTTGTTGCTTCCTACCATGTTCAGGCAGCCCCGGCGAGGCAGCTTGAGGCGTGCGGTTGTCCACACTGCTCCACAGCGCTTCGCGCCACGGTCATAGAAATAACGGAACCTGTCGAACGCGAAGGGAGTTTCGCCCCGGTATTTGGCGAAGGAGAGTTTTATGGGTTCGTCCACGTATCGCACGTCGACCCGATTGCCACGGCGGTTCCCGGTCGGAGCCAAATATGTGGTCGAGGGCTATGGCGGCGACGAAGGTAATTTTCGGGTCATCGCACGCTATGTGGTTTTGCCGGGCGGGCGGCGGATCAACATTCCCGCCGATATTTCAAGCCCGCCGCCGCGCGCGCTGGCGTTCCGGCGGAGGTCCAACGCCAAGCAATCCCCGCCCAAAAACCAGGCGACGGCCAACGGCAAAAAAATCGCCGCGCGGCGTGGAACCGGTTGACGGCGAACACGTTGATTGAGTGGCGCCGGGCGAAGCCCCCCAGCCCCTCACCCTCAATCACCCGGCGTTGAACCCCGGCCGCGCCAGCGGCCGGGGTTCCCTCATTTTGGGAACCTTGTTTGCGGCTATTCCCGGCTGACGACCAGGTCGTCGCGATGCACCATTTCGGCGCGTCCGCTGAAGCCGAATATCGAAGCAATGTCGGTCGACGACCGGCCACGGATTTTCAGCGCATCCTCGAAATCGTAGGCGATCAGACCGCGGCCGACTTCGGCACCATTGGGCGCACGGATAATCACCGCGTCGCCGCGGGCGAAACTGCCGTCGATGCTGACGACACCCGCGGGAAGAAGACTCTTGCCTCGCCGCAGCGCGGCTACCGCACCGGCATCGATGGTCAGAATGCCTTTCGGCTCGAGTGCGCCGGCGATCCATTTTTTGCGTGCCGTCACCGGATTCGCTGCGGTCAAAAACCACGTGCACCGGGCGCCCTCGGCAATGGCACGCAACGGGTGCTCGACGTTGCCCGAGGCGATGATCATGTGCGTACCGGCATTGGTCGCGATTTGCGCAGCCTCGATCTTGGTTTGCATGCCGCCGCGCGAGAGTTCCGAGCCCGCGCTGCCCGCCATCGCCTCGATCTCCGGCGTGATGCGCGGAACGCAACCGATGTGCCGCGCCGCGGCGTTGGTGTCGGGCGGCGCGTCGTAGAGGCCATCGACATCGGACAACAGTATCAGGAGATCGGCGCTCACCATGGTGGCGACCCGCGCCGCGAGCCGGTCGTTGTCGCCATAACGGATTTCGCTGGTCGCGACCGTATCGTTCTCATTGATGACGGGTACAGCGCGCCACTGCAGCAGCGTGTCGATCGTGGAACGAGCATTGAGGTAACGCCGCCGCTCTTCGGTATCGCCCAGCGTCACCAGCACCTGGCCGGCGGTGATGCCGTGCCGGGATAACGCTTCGGTCCAGGTGCGCGCCAGCGCGATCTGGCCGACCGCCGCCGCCGCTTGGCTGTCTTCCAGCTTCAGCGGCCCCGGGGCGAGTTTGAGCACAGCGCGGCCGAGCGCAATGGCGCCCGAGGAGACGACGAGCAGGTCGCGGCGGTCGCGATGGAAATCGGCGAGATCGGCGGTCAGCGACGCCAGCCAGGATTCGCGCAGCCGGCCGGCGCGCGCGTCGACCAGAAGAGACGAGCCGACTTTCACGACGATGCGGCGGAAATCGGCGAGGGTCGGAATCTTCATGGCCAGACGGAGCGAGAAGTCGAGCGGTGGCTAGATTTTGCGTTGGAGCATGATCTTTTCCGAAAACCGGTTTCCACTTTTCGGGACCATGCTCTACAGCTCCGCTTCGTGCTCCAATTGCGCCTTGTTCTCAAGGCAATAATAGCCGGACAAGCGGCTGACCAGCTTGCGGCGCTTCCAATCGTTGAGGATGCGGCTGACATTTTCGCGAGCGATGCCGGCCATGGCGGCGATGTCGCTCTGACCGATCTTCTGGCGGATGACAATGCGGCCTGAGCCTACGTCCTGGCCGAAATGCTCCGCGAGCTCGAGCAGGGTCGAGGCGACGCGGCCTTTGAGCGGCAGAAAGCTTCCGGCAGCAACCACCGTGTCGGTCTCGCGCAAGCGCATGGCGAGGAGCCTGACCAGGGTCTTGTAGACCTCGGGATGGCTTTGCGCGAACGCCTCGAACGCGGCGCGGCTCAAGAAACTCAGCGCCGAGGGGCGCACCGCCACGACCGCCGCCGACCGCGGCAACCCGTCGATCATCGACAATTCGCCGACGATGGAGCCGCGGCCGAGGAAGGAAAGGATCCGCTCGGTGCCGCTGCGCGACACCATCGTGACCTTGAGCAAGCCGTCTTCAACGCGATAGCAACCGTCGCCTGGATCGCTGGCAAGAAATAGCACCTCGTCGGCCGCAAGCCGCACTGGCTTGGCGCCGATAAAAAGGTCTGTCGACAGATGTCCAGGCAAGCCCGCCAGCAGGCTCGGAACCGGACGCGCGGTCTTCGGCATAGGCCTCTGCATCCCCTTGGCGCGGCCAATAGCACAAAAGCATGAGCGGGATTTTGCCGCAAATGGCTGACGACAACAAAAACCCGCCCGGACGCCGGGTCCGGGCGGGTTGAGTTGACCCTCGAGGGGTCTTGGGTGGGGGTTGGGGACCGAGATTCCACCCCTTGGACTCGCCGCCGGCCGTCGGGGGGTCGGGGGGATGCGCGGCTCTGCGCGGCGAACCAAGTCCGTTGTTGATTTGACCCTACTGGGCCCGCGCGGCCGACCGAAGTGACCTGCATCACAGAAAATGTTGTTTCGTATAACCATTTGACCAAACAAGCGTATTTTACAAACGCTCGTTTTAAATTGTGGCGATTGTCCGACTCGCCTTCAAGACGCCCGCACTTTGACACCTGCGCGCTGCTCGATCGGCTGCACGACCGCAGAGAGATCGGCATCCGGTCCGCACTCGTCGCAAGCGATTTGAAACAGCCGAGCCACCGCTTCAATTACATCGGTCGGCACGCCGAGCGCTTGGCGCTCCGCGAGGAAAAGCTTGATGTCCTTGAGCATCAGCGCGGCGGCAAAACCAAGATCGAAGGTGCCAGGCAAAATCGCTTTGGTGAATTTGTCTTCGGTCGCGGTGTTGCGGCCGGTGCCGGCATTGATCACCTCGAGCATCAGCCGCGGGTCGAGCCCGGCTTTCACGCCCGTCACCATCGCCTCCGACGTCGCCGCCATCGCGGTGGCGGAGAGCACGTTGTTGACGAGCTTCATTGTCTGACCGAGACCGGGACGCTCGCCAAGGACGAACACTTTGCCGATCACCGCAAGCGCCGGCTCGACCGCCGCGATGTCGGCGCGCGGACCGGACACCATCACGGCAAGCGTGCCTTTTTCCGCGCCGCGGACGCCGCCGCTCACCGGGCTGTCGATCTGCACGATGTTGCGCGCAGCCAAGAGATCGAAGATGCGTTGTGCGGTCGCCGCGCCGGTCGTCGACAGATCGATGAAGCGGCGGACGCGTTTGCCTTCAATCACGCCGCTCGGGCCGGTCGCGACGGCGAGCACGATGTCCGGCGTCGGCAGGCTCGCCATGACGGTCTCAGCAGCGTCAGCGACTTCCGCCGGCGAGCGCGCGGCGATCGCGCCATGCGCGGCGAGATTGCCGATCGCTTCCTGCCGCGTGTCATAGACCACGACCCGATGTCCGGCCTCGACCAGCCGCCGCGCCATGTGCGCGCCCATGTTGCCGAGACCGATGAAACCGATTTCCATGTTGGTGTCTCCTTCCCCAAGTCTCTTGTCGTCATGGCTGCCATTGAAACGCCGCGCCGCCGGATCGAGATGGCCGCGGCAATCCCGGCCGTGACGAACTCTAGGCCATAAACTCCGCCCGCACCTTCTCGGTATGCTCGCCGAGCGCCGGGACCGGACCATAGCGCCGCGACGTGGACGCGTGGCGTTCCGCCGGTGCCGGATACGATACCGGCCCGCTCGGCGTGCCGATTGTCATGCGGCGCAGATGCGGATGACGCGCCAGAGCGGCAACGTCGTTGACGCCGGCAAAGGCGATATCGGCAGCGGCGAGCTTTTGCATCAGCGCATTTGCGTCGAGTGCTTTGGTCACGGCGGCGACCTTGCCATCGGTCTCGGCGCGGCGCGCGACGCGCTCAAGGTTGGTGGCAAAGCGCGGGTCGGTCCCAAGCGGTGCGTCGCCTAAGACTTTCTCCGCCAGCACACGCCATTCGCGATCGCTCTGTACGGCGATGAGAACAACGCCGCCGTCGCGGGTCGGAAACGCGCCATAAGGGGCAATGGCGGCGTGGGTCAGCCCGACGCGCTGCGGCGGTTTGCCGACTTCCTGCTGCATCAGCGGCACCGCCATCCAGTCGGCCATGGCGTCGAACATCGATACTGAAAGCTCGGCGCCTTCGCCGGTCCGCCCACGCGCGATCAAGGCTTCCAGGATGGCCTCATAGGCATCCATGCCGGTTGCCACATCGACAACCGAAACGCCGACGCGCGACGGTTCCGTGGTGCCGGTAATCGACGCCAATCCGACCTCGGCCTGAATCAACAGGTCGTAGGCCTTGCGCGCCGCATAGGGGCCGTCTTCGCCAAATCCGGAAATCGAACAACAAATGAGCCGCGGATAATCGCGGCGCAGTCGCGCGATCGGGAAACCGAGCTTGGCGACCGTGCCCGGCTTGAGGTTTTGCACGAAGATGTCGGCGCGCTTGAGCAACGCCTCCAGCAAAGCCTTGTCGTCGGCTCTCACAAGGTCGAGGACTACGGATTCCTTGCCGCGGTTGAGCCAGACGAAATAGCTGCATTCGCCGTGGGCAAACTGATCGTAGTGGCGGGCGAAGTCGCCCTCCGGCCGTTCGATCTTGAGCACACGCGCGCCGGCGTCGGCGAGCCGACAGGTGCACATCGGCGCCGCCACCGCCTGTTCGAGTGAGACCACCAGAAGTCCGGAAAGAGGCAGGGTCATCAATACGACCGCGGCAACCCGAGCACATGCTCGGCAATGTACGACAGGATCAGATTGGTCGAGATCGGTGCCACCGTATAAAGTCGGGTCTCACGAAACTTGCGCTCGATGTCGAATTCTTCGGCGAAGCCAAAGCCGCCGTGGGTCTGCACGCACATGTCGGCGGCCGCCCACGACGCTTCGGCGGCGAGGTGTTTCGCCATGTTGGCTTCGGCGCCGCAATCCTTGCCGGTTTCGTAAAGAGCCGCGGCTTCGCGCACCATCAGTTCGGCGGCGCGCATGCCGATATAGGCGCGGGCGATCGGAAACTGCACGCCCTGGTTCTGCCCGATCGGGCGGCCGAACACGACGCGCTCGCGCGCATAGGACGCGGCCTTGTCGATGAACCACTTGGCGTCGCCGATGCATTCGGCGGCGATCAGAATACGTTCGGCATTCATGCCGGACAGGATATAGCGAAAGCCTTCGCCCTCGGCGCCGATCAGATTGTCGGCGGGCACGCGCATATTCTCGAAGAACACTTCGGTCGTGGCGTGGTTCATCATGGTGCGGATCGGGCGGATGGTCAGTCCGTTGCCTTTGGCCGCGCGCATATCGACCAGGAAGACCGAGAGTCCCGAAGTGCGCGATTTCGCCGCCTCCCGCGGCGCGGTGCGCGCCAACAGCAACATCAGATCGGAATGCTCGGCCCGCGAGGTCCAGATCTTCTGGCCGTTGACGACGTAATGATCGCCGTCGCGCGTCGCCGTGGTGCGCAGGCTGAGCGTGTCGGTGCCGGAGGTCGGCTCGGTGACGCCGAAGGCCTGCAGGCGCAATTCGCCGCGCGCGATGCCGGGCAGATATCTTTGCTTCTGCGCCGCGCTGCCGTGCCGCAGCACCGTGCCCATCGTGTACATCTGCGCATGGCAGGCGGCGCCGTTGCAGCCCGACGCCTGGATTTCCTCCATGATGGCGGCGGCCGCCGTCATCGAAAGCCCACTGCCGCCGTACTCTTCGGGAATGAGCGCGGCCAGAAAGCCGGCCTTGGTCAAGGCGGCGACGAATTCCTCCGGATAGGCGCGCTCGCGATCGAGCCGCCGCCAATACTCGCCGGGGAAATCCGCGCACAGCGCCTGAACCGCCTCGCGGATCGGCGCGAGGTCGGCGGCTTCGGTCACGGCCGCACCACGGCGCGGCCGTTATTGATGGCGATCACGTCGCGTCCGACGACGCGGCCGCGAAAGCTGACGACATCGCCGTCGCGCCACATCTCGGTGCGGATGGTCTCGCCGGGAAAGACCGGAGCGGAAAACCGGCAGCCGAACGAAACCAGGCGCGCGGGATCGTAGCCGCACATGGTCTTGAGCACGGCGTGGCCGCAAACGCCGAACGTGCCGAGGCCGTGCAGGATCGGGCGAGGAAAGCCCGCCGCCTTGGCGAAGGCGGGCTCGGCATGCAGCGGATTATAATCACCGCTCAAGCGATAGATCAGCGCCGCCTCGGGCCGCGTGCCGAAATCGCAGACCGTGTCGGGCGCGCGCGCTGGCAGCGGATGCGGCGCCGGCGCCTCGCGTGGCGGCCCGCCAAAGCCGCCGTCACCGCGGCAGAAAATCGTCTGCGTGATGGTGCCGATCAATGCGCCGCTCGCCTTGTCAGTGATTTTTCGTTCCGTCAGCAGCAGCGCGCCCTTGCCGGCGCCTTTGTCGATCACCTCGACGATGCGGGTGCGGCCGACGACGGCGTCTTCGCCCTTGAGCGGCCGATTCAGGGTAAAGCTCTGCTCGCCATTGACCACCATGACCCAATTGATGCCGCTGTCGGGATTGCGCGCCAGCGAGCCGGAGTGGCCGATGACGGTGGCCATGGTCGGCAGCACTTTCAGGTTCTTTTCGTAGACGAAGGCCAGCTCGTCCTCATTCATCGGATCGTGGCCCAGCCCGACGCCGAGCGCATAGAGCATGCTATCCCTGGCCTCGTAGACCTGGACCGCCGGCTCGATTTGAAGCGTCATGAGCTTATCGTAGACGATGGTCATTGCTCACACCGGATCCCATGAAAACACATCGGGCGAGCGCTCGAGCGGCGTAAACGACGTGGCGAAGGCGCCCTTGAGCTGCTCGGCGAGCTTTTGCGGCGTCCAGCCGTCGGAGCGATGCAAGGTGCGGATCGGGCGGTTCTGGTTGAACAAATAGATTTCGTTGTTGCGGGCCGACAGGATCTGGCCGCTGATGCCGCTGGCCGCATCGGAGGCAAGATAGACCACGAGCGGCGCGACTTTGTCCGGCGACATCTGGCTCGCCCGCGCCACTCGCGCTTTTTCCGCTTCGGTCTCGGCCGGGATCGATTGCACCATGCGGGTCCAGCCGAACGGCGACACGCAATTCGAGCGCACATTGAACCGCGCCATGTCCAGCGCGATGCCGCGCGACAACCCGACGATGCCGAGCTTCGCCGCCATGTAATTGGCCTGGCCGAAATTGCCGATCAGCCCGGAGGTCGAGGTCATGTGCACGTACGCGCCGGAATTCTGTTCGCGGAAAGGCGTGGCGCAGGCGCGACTCATGGAGAAGCTGCCGTTGAGATGGACGTTGATCACGTCCGACCAGTCGCTCCAGCTCATGCGATGAAAGATGCGGTCGCGCAGGATGCCGGCATTGTTGACCAGGATGTCGACGCGGCCGAAGGCATCGAGGGCCGATTGCACGATCTTGTCGGCGTTGGCCGGCTCGGCGATCGACAAGGTCGAGGCGATCGCCTGCCCGCCGGCTTTCTTGATCTCCTCGACGACCGACTGCGCCGGTCCGGCGTCGGTGCCGGCGCCTTCAAGGCTTGCGCCGATATCGCAGACCACGACGCGAGCGCCCTCCGCCGCCATCAACAGCGCAATGCCACGGCCGATGCCGCGGCCGGCGCCGGTGACGATCGCAACCTTGCCGTCGACGATCCCTGGCATGCGGCCTCTCTAGCCCCACACTTCCTCGGCGAGCTCGACGATCATACGCAGCTTCGCCCATTGTTCGTCCTCGGCCAGGATATTGCCTTCCTCGGTCGAGGCGAAGCCGCATTGCGGCGACAGGCAGAGCTGGTCGAGATCGGTAGATTTAGCCGCTTCTTCGATGCGGCGCTTGATGACGTCGCGCGATTCCAGTGCCCCGGTTTTCGACGTTATCAGGCCGAGCACCGCAACACGGCCCTTCTGCAGACGTTTTAACGGTTCGAAGCCGCCGGCGCGAACGCTGTCGTATTCCATGAAATAGCCATGCACCTTGATACGGTCGAACAACACTTCCTGCATCGCGTCATAGCCGCCCGAACCCATGAACGTCGATTTGTAGTTGCCGCGACACAGATGCATCGTCACCGTCATGTCCGGCGGGATGTCGGATATCGCGACGTTGATCAGATCGGCATACGCGGTGCCAAGAAAATCCGGATCGTCGCCGCGGTCTGTCATCTGCTGGCGGTATTTCGGGTCGCACAGCATGGCGATGAACACTTCGTCGAGCTGCAGGTAGCGGCAGCCGGCGTCGTAAAAAGCGCGCACCGCCTTTTTGTAGGCCTGGCCGAGATCGTCGAAGAATTCGTCGAGACTCGGATAAAGCGTCTCGTCGATCGGCGTGCGCATCGGGCGGCCGTAGAGCGCCGACGGCGCCGGAATCGTCATTTTCGGCGTCCGCTTGGTATGCGCCTGCAGGAATTTGAAATGCTCGAGCATCGGATGACCGGAAAAGCCGAGCTTGCCGGTGACGCGTACGCCTTCGTTGCGGGTGGTGACCGCGGCAAAAGCGATGCCGGCGTCCATGACGTGCCGTTCGACCCCGTCGAGCCCCCAAAGGAAATCGAGATGCCACCACGAGCGGCGGAATTCGCCGTCGCTGATCGATTGTAGCCCGAGGGATTCCTGTTTAGCGATTATGCCCTGGATCTCGTGGTCCTCGACGTCGCCCAAAGCGACAGCGGTGATCTGGCCCCTGGCATAACGCTCGCGCGACGCTTTTAGCGCCGCGGGGCGAAGCAGACTGCCGACATGATCGGCGCGGAATGGCGGCTTTGCTCGCTTCATGATGCTCCCCACACCTCCTCGGCGATTTCGACAATGGTACGCAGCTTCGCCCATTGCTCGTCCTCGGATAGGACATTGCCTTCCTCGGTCGAAGCAAAGCCGCATTGCGGCGACAGGCAAAGCTGATCCAGCGCCACATATTTCGCCGCCTGCTCGATCCGCCTTCTTAGTTCATCGCGGCTTTCAAGGGCACCGGATTTGCTGGTGACGAGGCCGAGCACGACCATCTTGCCCTTGGGGACGAAGCGCAGCGGCTCGAAACCGCCGGCACGCTCGCTGTCGTATTCCATGAAATAGCCGTGCACCTTGATGGCGTTGAACAACGCGTCGGCGACCGGCTCGTAGCCACCGGAGGCAACGAAGCTCGAACGAAAATTGCCGCGGCACAGATGCATGGTGATGGTCATGTCGGCCGGGATGTCGGCGATCGCCGCGTTGATCATGCCGGCATAGATGTCCGCCAGCGCCGCCGGATCCTCGCCGCGCGCGGCGATCTGGCCGCGGAGCGAGGGATCGCACAGATACGCCAGATTGACCTCGTCGAGCTGCAGGTAGCGGCAACCGGCATCGGCGAAGGCGCCCACCACCTCGCGGTACGACTGGCCGAGGTCGCGATAAAAATCCCCCATCGCCGGATAGATTGCTTCCGGCACCGCATCGCGGCCGTAGCGAAAATGCAGCGATGACGGCGACGGGATCGTCACCTTCGGCGTTTGTCTGGTGTGCGCCTTGAGGAACTTGAAATGCTCGATCATCGGATGCGGCGTGTAGCCGCCGAGCTTGCCGATGACGCGCAGCAGGATCGACCGCGGCTGCGGGCCGCTACTGGCAAACTTGATCTTGCGCTCGCCGGCGTAGGATTCGACGCCGTCGAGCCGTTCGAGGAAGTCATAGTTCCAGGAAACGCGGCGAAACTCGCCATCGGTGATCGACTTGAGCCCGACCTCTTGCTGTCTGCGGATGACGTCTTCGATCTCGCGATCCTCGACGTCCTCAAGGGCCTCGGCCGAAATCTCGCCGCGCGCGCGTTGCTCACGCGCCGCTTTCAGGGTTGCCGGCCGCAACAGACTGCCGACATGATCGGCGCGAAACGGCGGCTTGGTGCGTTGGATCATTACTCTTCCTTACGGTCATGGCCGGGCTTGTCCCGGCCATCCCGATCTGTCAACTCTGTGCCCGGCTAAGCGGGATCACCGGGTCACGGCGCTGACGCGCCGGCCCGGTGATGACGGGCGCTAGCCCCATACTTCCTCGGCGATCTCGACCACCATGCGAAGTTTCGCCCACTGCTCTTCCTCGGAAAGAACGTTGCCCTCCTCGGTCGAGGCAAAGCCGCATTGCGGCGATAGGCAAAGCTGATCCAGCGCGACGTATTTGGTCGCCTCGTCGATGCGCCTTTTGATGTCGTCTTTCTTCTCCAGGGCGCCGCTTTTCGAGGTGACGAGCCCAAGCACTAGCTGCTTCTTGCCCTTGGGAAAAAACCGCAGCGGCTCAAAGCCGCCGGAACGCTCGGTGTCGTATTCGAGAAAATAGCCGTCGATATTGAGCTCATTGAACAGTCGCTCCGCCAGCGGTTCGTAGCCGCCCTCGGCGATCCAGGCAGAGCGGAAATTGCCGCGGCAGGAATGCAGGGTGACCACCATGTCGGCCGGCTTGCCCTCCAGCGCCTGGTTGATCAGCCGCGCATAGATGGCCGGAAGCTTTTCCGGCTGGTCGCCGCGTTCGCGCGAATGGGCGAGTTCGCGCGCATCGCACATCATCGCCCAGGTGGTGTCGTCATACTGAAGATAGCGGCAGCCGGCGTCGTAGAAGGCGCGCAGCGCCTTGCGCGCCGCTTTTGCCACGTCGTCGAAAAACGGCTCCAGGTCGGGATAAACCTGCTTGCTGATCGATTGCCGGCCCGGACGAAAATGCAGCATGCCGGGCGCCGGTATGGTCATTTTCGGCGTGACGCGGGTGTGCTCCCCGACGAAGCGAAAATCCTCGACATGCGGATGTGAAGTGAAATCCACGCGGCCGATCACCCGCACGCTCTCGGCCTTGGTCTTGACCCCGTGAAAGGTGATGCCTTCGCCGACCTGATAAAGCTCGACGCCGTCAAGCTCTCTCATATAGTCGAATTGATACCAGGAGCGGCGGAACTCGCCATCGGTGGCGAGCTTCAGGCCGATGTCTTCCTGTTTCTTGATCGCCTTTTCGATCTCGCGGTCTTCGATTGCGCGCAGCGCGTCCGCCGTGATCTCGTTGCGCGCGCGCTTGACCCGCGCCTCTTTCAGCGCCGGCGGCCGCAGCAGGCTGCCGACCTGGTCGGCGCGGAATGGCGGCGCGGTTCGCTGCATGCGTTCCTCCCTAAGGGGCACGCTCCACCCTGTTGTTTGTCATGCTGGTGAAGCTAACGGCGGGGTCGAGCGGCGGATTTTAAGTTGCCGTGAGCGCCTGTAAATCCCATTGCGCTTCGCCAAAACTGCACAGACACTCTGCGTGCCACGCAGAGCGTGCCCACCATCAGGAGTAGTTCCATGCCTCCCGTGCTCCGGCTTTACGAAGACGTGCTCAGCAACGGCGCCGAGGTCACCCTGCCGGCACGCCCGCGCATGATTTTCGTCGCCCATGGCGCGATTGCCATGGCCGACCACGGCCCGCTGCGCGACGACGAGGCGATCGGCAGCGAAAGCGCCATCAGCCTCAAGAGCGAGCGGGAGGGCGCTACAGTCTGGCGCTTCGAGCTTACCTCCGGGGATGAGGATGGCACGGCAGCCGCAAAGGGCGTCGTTTCCCGCGAAAGGCTGTCGGCGCGGCTCGACACCCTCCCCAAGGGTGCGGTGCTGTTGCGCGGCGACAGCGTCGCCTTTCCGCCCGGCGGCTGCGCCTATCTGCACCGGCACCAGGGCCCGGGCATTCGCTGTCTCATCGACGGCGGCATTCGCATCGACACCAAAGGCCATTCCACGTCGTACGCGCCGGGCGGCGCTTGGTTCGAAAGCGGGCCCGATCCGGTATTTGCCCAAGCGGCCGCCGGGCGCCCCACCCGCTTCATCCGCACCATGATTCTGCCGATGGCTTATCTGGCGCGCAGCTCGGTCGAATACCTCAACGAGGAAGACACGCCGAAGCCGAAGACGCAGACCTACAAAATCTATGTCGATATGCCGATCGACATCGTCCATTCGCCCGCGTGAAACCGGCACGCAGCGCCCGACGGAAAATCCGCAAAGGTTGTCGAGACAAAGTTCCATAAAGTTCCCAAAAGTTCCATGTCGTCAAATAGTTCGGCAAAAAATGCCGGTGCACAGTAACCAATTCTTAACCATACCGATTCAACCTTGCCGATAGGGAGCAGGGGGCATCACTCCAAGGTAAGTCAGTCAGTCATGGAGATGCTGATGCCAGGCTACAGAACTGAGGCCCCGTTGGAGCGTCAGACCGTTGGTTCGGCGACGCTGTTCGGACTTTCGACCATCGATCGCGCGTGTATCAGGCAACTGGTCGGGCACAAGCTCGCAGCTGTCGAGCGCGAGTTGATCCTGCAAACGCTACGATCGCATAGGGGGAACAGGACCCGCACCGCGGACTTGTTGGGGATTTCGATTCGCTCGCTGCGCGACCGAATCCGCAACTACCGCGGCCAGGGCGAAGACGTGCCGGCGCCGGAATCGGCGTGCGCGCAGACTCCGGCGGAGCGGAGCTATGGCGGGCTGCGTCACTGAGTATTGGTGCCAACCTTCGACCCACGCTGGATGCGTGGGTCGACGGGTTTTTGCCGAGCAAGCCTTCAAGAAAAAGTTGGTGCCGCGGAAGGGATTCGAACCCCCGACCCACGCATTACGAATAAGCAGCCCGGGGTTGATCCGACTAGCTTATTACCCCCGCCGGAGCCTGTGAAACAAAGCAAAAACGGGGCAAGTTATAACGCTTTATCCCCGTGTTATAAGCGGCTATAACTCCCCGTCTGTTTACCCCTGGTTTACCCGGCAGGTAGGAGGCGATGGCGAGGCAGCTGACGGCCGCGGCGGTGGCGAAGCTCAAGCCCGGCAGGGAGCGCCGCCAGGTTCTCGACGGCGGCGTGCCGGGCCTCTACCTGCAGGTCCAGCCGAGCGGTCACAAGTCGTGGATCATGCGCTTCCGCAAGCCCAGCGGTGCGCAAACAAAGATGACACTAGGGCGGGCCGACGTGTCGTCATCACGAGAGCCCCCGGGCGAGCCCAAGATCGGTGGCCTGCTGACGCTGGCGGCGGCGCGCCAGCTGGCGGCCGAGGTAAACCGCCGGCGCGCGCAGGGCCGTGACGTCGTCGCTGATTCGAAGCACGCGAAGACCGCGCGAAGACCGCCGACGCGAACACGTTCGCGCGCTCCGCCGCGGACTTCGTCGAGCAGCACGCCAAGCGCCACACGCGGACGTGGAAGGAGAAGGCGCGGCTGCTCGGCTTTCGCGCCGACGGCTCGGTTATTCCCAAGGGGCTGGCCGACCGCTGGCACGACCGCTCCGTCGCCGAAGTCACCGCAGACGACGTTCACGCGCTGGTCGAGGAAGTGAGCCGCAAGGGCGTGCCCGGTCTTGAGCGCCGCGCCGAGGGCCCTAACGACTCACGTGCGGCGGCGATGTTCGCGGCGCTGTCGAAAATGTTCTCGTGGCTGGTACAGCAGCGTCGCATCGGCGGCAGCCCCTGCGTCGGAGTTCACCGGCCACCACCGCCGCGGTCACGCGACCGCGTGCTGGCCAACTCCGAGATCAAGGCCTTCTGGCAGGCAGCGAGTCTCGAGCGCAGCGAGTTCGCCGCGGTTCTGAAACTGCTGCTGCTGCTCGGCCAGCGACTGGGTGAAGTTCGCGGCATGCGGCGCGAGGAGCTGAGCGAGGACGGCGCCGTCTGGACTCTGCCGGCAGCGCGCACGAAAAATCGAAGGACGCACGTCGTGCCGTTGCCGCCGCTCGCGCAGCAGCTCATCACCGACGCGGGCGGCGAAGGCGAGCACGTGTTCAGCACGACGGGTGGCCGCGCCCCGGTGGCGATCGGCTCGAAGATCAAGAAGCGAATGGACGCCCGCATGAAAGCGTCTGCGTCCTGGCGCGAGCACGACCTAAGGCGCACATGCGCGACCGGCATGGCGGAGCTAGGTGCGGCGCCGCACATCGTGGAGGCGGTATTGAACCACGTCAGCGGCCACCGCGCGGGCGTCGCCGGTATCTACAACCGCGCGGCGTATGCGGCAGAGAAAAAGGCTGCACTGGAGCGCTGGGCCGCGCACGTCGAGCGGATCGTCCACCATGGCCAGTAGGCGCGCGCCACGGGCGGAGCGGGTCCGGCGAGCCGCGGGTAAATTCAGCCTGCAGATAGAGGACGTCGAGGCAGCGCTCGATCGGATCGAAAAAAAGGTGCGTGAGCGCAGGCGCCGCAGCATGCAGGACTTCCTGGGGACCAAAGCAGAAAGGCAGCACGTGAGATTGCTTGCTGACGCGGCTGCCAAGACCTTGGCCTACGCGAGAAGCGATAACCTGCCGATCGGCTTGCGGCATATGATCGCCGCGTCAGAGATGCTGGAGATGCTGCACTCGCTAAACGACCTCTGTGGAGAAGTTCTGCGGTCGAGCACCATCACCAAGCGAGACGACGGTTTCGAGAAGCGCCTGGCGGCTGAGGAGGCACTCTTGCTGCTGCCTCCACCACGATCAACTAGGCGGTGGCATGGACTCGCAGCCATTCTCTACGGCAGCGACGACGCAGCAGACGTGCGCCGCGCATGTCGCACCCTGCGCGAGCAGCTGCCAGGTAGACATGCGCAAGCCGAGAGAGATTTGGACCGGCTAGAGGCTGAAGTGACCGCAGCAAAGGCCGAGCTGCGCCGACTTCGGGAGGAGGCATTAACGGGCGCAAAATAGTGCCCGTTTTCGCCTGGGGGCCCAGTTTATAACGCGAGCAGCACTTAACGCTTTTTAGGAGGCTGCTCCGATGTCTGACCGCCCACGCTATGCGCGCACGGCCGCTCTCGCCAGGTATCTGAACACGACGACGATGACAATTTGGCGCTGGCAGCGTGACCCAGCGCTAGCCTTCCCGCAACCAACGCGCATCAACAGGGGTCAGTACTACGACCTCGACGCGATCGACGAGTGGATGCGGGCACGTGTCGTCGGCCGCAGCGCCGACGTCGCCGCCTGACAGAGAAAACCCGGGACCTTGCGATCCCGGGCTCTGTTTGCTTGCGGCCCAACCCACCACGGCGCGGCCGCCGAATTTTTGTCCACGTCACCACAACAGCCGGCCACCACGCCGGCATCACAGCTCAGGAGAAATGAACCATGCGCGACACTTATACCCCGACCCGCAGGGCGGGTAAAGGACCCGACGCACCGCCGGTGCTCGAGTTTCCGCGCCAGCCCACGTCGCTCCACCGCCAGCTGGCCGCCGCGCTGGGGCGCCGCTGGGTCGCCATGGTCTTCCCGCCCGGGCGCGACAGCGCCGACCCCGAAGAGGTCTTTTACGTCATACGTGGCGACATCATCGCTCAGCTTGAACTTCTTGATGGCGCCGGCGCAGATTTTCACGACCGGCACTTTGGCACGGTTGATGTCGTTCCGGGCAGTGTCTTTGCCGCAACCGCGACGGTGCGGGCATGACGACCATCTTCTGCAGCGCCTGCGGCGCGGAAGCCGCCGTGCTGTTGGCGGCCGCACTGAAGGCCGCCGACCGGGCCGAGGACGGCTCCGTCATCGCCGCGGTGCGCCTGTGCTTCGGCGAGATGCGCAAAGGTGACGCCCGCATCGCCGACCCAGCCGACGCCGATATCGCTTCGCTCCTAAACGGCGAACCCGCCCGCTAAACCGCGGGGATCTGAAAGAGCAGACCACCCCACACCCGAAAAGGAAACGCAAAACTGCGCTGCTGCGCGGGCTAAGAGGAAACGTATGCTTTCGGAAAATGAGGGCGCCGGCCAGGGCGCCCCGAAAAAGACTTCGCTGTATCCATCTGAATATAACGCAGACGGCCGTCCCGATCAATACGCGATAGTGCGGCATTGGATCACCGAAAGGGAAAGCATCCACCGCAAGCGCGCGGCCGGTCTGCCCCCGCCCTGGACCGACGACGCCGTCCTCGCATCCCATCGGTTCTGCAATGTCCGTCGCAGCGACGATCGCGTTTCGCTGTGGGTCCGCGAGAACATCGGCCGCAAGTATGCCGGGCACCCCCACCAGTGGATTATGTTCGCAATCGCCCGGCTTCTCAATCGCATCGACGTCCTCGACGAGCTGATCGCGAAGGACGCATGGCCGACCGCCGACGACTTCGATCCGCGCAGCATGCTCGCGGTGCTCGAGGACCGGGCGAAGCGCGGGCTCGCCAACCGGAGCAATGCGTATCGGGCCGCCATCGTCCGCGGAGAAAGCCGCGATACGGCAGCCGTGCTCATCGGTCGCGATCTTTGGCTGCGGCGGGCGGAATTCTCCGAGCTGCTTGCGGGCAATCCGACCATGCAGCAGGCGCACGCCGCGCTGAAGCGGACCGATGGCCTGGGCGACTTTATCAGCTACCAGATCGTCGTCGACGCGAGCTACTGCGCGCTGCTCGGCAATGCGTCCGACGTGAACAGTTGGGCTGCATGTGGCCCCGGCACGATCCGCGGCCTCAATCGGCTGCATGGCCGCCCGGTCAAGGCGCCGCTTGACCAGCGGAAAGCGCTGCGCGAGTTGGTCCCGCTGTATCACGCCATTCGCAAAGACGTCCCCGAAGTGCCGATTGCGCTCTCAGATGTATGCAACATCGCGTGCGAATTCGACAAATTTTGCCGCTACTCGCGCGGCGAAACGGAAGACGGCGAAGTTTCCGAGAGCGGAGGCAAGAAAGGCTCGTTCAAACCGAGCGAGGAGCCGCTGCCGGTCGCGAATGACGAATACGCCGTCGCATCAGCATCGAGCGACAACGCCCCTTCGCCTTCGGCCGAAAAGCCGCCGCCCCCTGATCCGATCCCGCACATCGACGATCCGGTGGTCGACAGCCCTTCGTCCGAACCGGAACATGATCCGAATTTCGACGACGCGCGCCCGGGCGATGATAGCCCGCATCCCGGCGACGGCAGGCCGCATCTGCTGTTTCGCGATTACGAAACGAAATCGGCCGCCGATCTGAAATCGGTCGGCGCCCGCAAGTACGCGCAGCATCCGTCGACGGACGTGTGGTGCTGCGCTTACGCCATCGACGACGGCCCACTACAGATTTGGAAATCCGGTGATCCGGTGCCGCCGGAATTCGTCGAGGCGGCTAAAAATTCGAATTGGCAAGTCGTAGCCTTCAACGACGCGTTCGAGCGCGCCATCGAAACCCACATCCTGGGCCCGCGCTACGGCTGGCCGACCATTCCGATTGAGCGGCACCGGTGCCTGCAGGCTTCGGCCTTGGCCCTTGCCCTACCGGCTTCACTCGCCGGCGTTGCCGGCGCGCTCGGCCTGGCGGAGGAAAAAGACGAAGCCGGCAAGCGGCTGATGCGCGAGATGGCGCGGCCACGTCGGCCGAGCCTCGACGAAGACCCGACGCGGCTTTACTGGCATGACGCGCCGGAGCAGCTCGCGCGTCTCTACGCATATTGCAAGCAGGATGTCGCAACGGCGCGCGCTCTTCACGCACGCATCGGATTGCTGCCCGACGCCGAGCAGGCGGTGTGGTTGCTCGACCAGCGCATCAACGACCGCGGCATCCGCATCGACCGTCCGCTCGCGGAGGGCGGCGCCAAGATTGCCGCCGCAGCTTCGGCCGCCATCGACGCCGAGATCGACGAGCTGACCGAAGGCGAGGTCGGATCGGCCCGGCAGGTGACCAAACTGCTCTCGTGGCTCGCCGCCCAGGGCGTCGCGCTGGACCGGGCGCGCGTAGATGATGTCGACGAGATCTTGAAGCGCGCCGACTTGCGTCCGGCCGTTCGCCGGGTTCTCGAATTGCGGCGCGATGGCGCGCACATTGCCGGCGCGAAATTCAGCGCGATGCTCGCACAGGCCGGCGACGGCGACCGTGTTTGCGGATCGTTCAAATATCACGGGGCGGCTACGGGGCGGTGGACTGCCCACGGCGTGCAGCCTCAGAACCTGAAAAAGCCGAATGGGCTCGACCTGGCGCCGGCGATCGAGCTCGTTGCGGCCGGCGACTACGAGCGGATTAAACAGCACTACGACAATCCGCTCGCGGTCGTCGGCAGCGTCGCCCGCGCGGCAATCGTGGCGGCCCCGGGCCATCGCCTCATCGCCGCGGATTTCAGCGGCATCGAGAGCCGTGTTTTGGCGTGGCTCGCCGGCGAGAGTTCGAAGCTTAAGCTTTGGGCGGACTTCGACGCTGGCGGCGACGATCCGTACCTGGCCCTCGGGCTTCGCCTGGGCTTCCCGAAGGACACGGCGCGCGAGACCGGCAAGGTCGCCGATCTGGCGTTCGGCTACATGGGTGGCGTCGGCGCTTACAGGAAATTTGGCGATGCTGATGCCCCGGAAGACGCCATCAAGCGGCTCCAGAAGGCATGGCGTGACGCGCATCGGCGCACCGTCGAGCTCTGGTACGCGCTCGATCGTACGGCGAAGTGCGCGGTCGCCAAGCCGGGGGTCGTTGCAAAGGTCAACGGCAAGATTGCCTTCTGCGCCGATGGCACGTTCCTTCGGATGCGGCTGCCCTCGGGCCGCTGCATCGCCTACCCGTTTGCGCGGAACGAAGCTGGCACCGACAAGTTTGATCGGCCGGCGACGGTCGTGCACTTCATGGACAATGCTGGCGGCAAGTGGACCGACGCGCGCGGCGGCCAGGGCGCATGGCCCGGTTTGTGGGCCGAGAACGTGGTGCAGGCGGTCGCACGCGATCTGCTCGCGGCGGCGATGCTGCGATTGGGCTCTTCGATCGTGCTTCACGTGCACGACGAAATCGTCGCCGAGGCGCTGGACGGCTTCGGCAGCGAGGAAGAATTCGTTCGCATCATCACCGAATTGCCGCCCTGGGCCGACGGATTGCCGGTCGGCGCGAAGGTTCGCTCCGGGCCGCGGTTCGTCGAGGTGGAGGCGTCTTCGGCGAAGGTCGAGGAGCCGCCGCCGACTGAAGATGATGGCGAGCCAAATTCTCCGCCCTGGGCGGACGACGCGCCGCCGATTGCGGGTGCGCCCGATGAAGCGGCGCCGCGGAACGCCGAGCCGGCACCGGCGGCCAAGGTCGAGGCACCGCGGCCTTCGGCCGACTGGGACTACGCTCGTGGCGAGCGCGACAGCGGCCAGCGGATCGCCACCTACGAATACCCGAACGAAGCGGGCGAGAACTATCACCGCAAATTCAGGACGAGCACGCACCAATTCCCGCAGCAGCACTGGGACGGTCGGCGCTGGGTCGGCGGCGGACCGCCGTCGAAGGTCTACTATCCCTATGGCCTTCGCGAGCTGCTTAGAGCGCCGCTCGACGTGCCGGTCTATGTGACCGAAGGCGAGAAGGATCGCGACACGCTTGCAGGGTCGGGGCTGATCGCGGTCACCAATCCGAACGGCGCCGGCAAGTTCTCGCGCGACTTCACCCGCGAGCAGCTCGATCGCTGGTTCAGGGGCCGGACTGTTGTGTATGCGCCCGAGGACAACGACGCCAAGGGGCGCCAGCACGTCGACGACATCGGCCGCACGCTCTCCGATCTTGGCTGCGAGGTTCGGGTCATTCCGTTCCGGGACATGCCAGAGAAAACGGATGTGTCCGACTGGCTGGCGATGGGTCACACCAAGACGGATCTTCTGGTGCGGCCCTGGGTCAGGTGGGCGCCGCCGCGATTGCAGAGCGTGTGCGCGGCAAACGTCGTTATGCGCATCATGACCTGGCTGTGGCCCAACCGGTTCGCAATCGGCGAGCTCGGCATCCTCGCCGGCTTGCCGGATGAGGGTAAGGGCCAGGTCTTTGCATTCATGACCGCGACCGTCACCCGCGGCGGTGCATGGCCGTGTGATGAGGGAACGGCGCCGAAGGGCAACGTCATCATCCTCACCGCCGAAGACGACCTCGCGACAACCGTCGTACCCCGGCTCAAGGCCGCCGGCGCCGATCTGGCGCGTGTCCATGTTGTGCAGATGGTCGCGCGCGCGGCAAGGACGGCGAGCGCATGTTCAGCTTGGTCGACGACCTGGACCTGCTGCGGCAGAAGATCGCCGCGGTTGGCGATGTGCGGATGGTGCTGGTGGACCCTATCTCGGCGTACCTCGGCGTCGGCAAGGTCGACAGCTTCCGCACCACCGATGTACGCGCTGTGCTTGCCCCGGTCATGGACCTTGCCCGCGAGCTGGAGGTCGCCTTCATCGGCATCCTGCACTTCAACAAGAAGACCGACGTTACGAATGCGCTGCTACGCATCTCGGATAGCTTGGCTTTCGGCGCCGCCGCACGCCACGTGTATGCGGTCGTCGCCGACAACGAGAACAACCGCACGGTGATGGTGAAGGGTAAGAACAACAACGCGCCCCGCGATCAGAAGGCGCTCGCCTACACGTTTGCGACGAAGGAGGTGGCTACCGATCCCGAGACCGGCGCTCCGATCATCGCCCCCTACATTGTCTGGCAGTCCGAGCACGTCGACGTTACCGCGACGGAGGCTATGACTGCGGCAAACGAGGGCCGTGCGCCTGGCGCCAGGGACAAGGCGATCAAGTTCTTGCAGAACGAGCTGGCAGCGGGCCCGCGGGCGGCGAAGGAGCTGACCGAGATGGCCGAGGCCAACGACATCTCGAAGCGGACCCTCAAGCGGGCAAAGTCGGAGCTGGGTGTGATCACCGCCAAGGATGGCCTCGATGGCGGCTGGACCTGGAGGCTGCCGGAGGAGGTCGCTCCTGAGCCGGCCTTCTAGCCCTCAAGGGTGCCACCAGCTCAAGGGTGCCACCGGGGGGCGGGCGAAGGGTGCCAGAGGGAAAGTTGGCCCCCTTGGCCTCGTTGCCAAATATATATATAGGCCAAGGCTTTGATGGGGGGGGGCCCGCTCCCGGCCCCAAGAGTGCCAACTCTCTCTCTGGCACCCTTTGCCCGGCTTTTCCGCAGGTGGCACCCTTGGGGCGCGACGTGGAACAGCGCGAAAAACAGAGATTAAACAGGAACAAAACGGGACGACCGAACGTATCCGAGCGTCGTGATCCGGAAAATCTTCGGCTCGAAGCGGGCTAAGGGTGAGCGCAGCGTCGGCGAGTCGCCTGCGCATTGGTGCTGCGCCAACGAGAGATCGCAGCGCCAGGTATAGTCTTTCGCGCGTGTTGCCCATTAGGCCGCAATGCCAGAAGAACAATTCGAGAGCAAGGTCGCCTCTAGGTGCCTAATTTAGCGCTTTACAGCGCCTCGATTTGATGTTACGTTTCTTTCAACGTCGGAAGAGGGGAGCGTAACGCTATGCCCGCGGCACATACCGGCAAGTTTGTCGCGTACTATCGGGTCAGTACACAGCGGCAGGGGCGATCTGGCCTCGGCCTGGAGGCTCAGCAGACCGCCGTCCGCGATTACCTCGACGGTGGCGACTGGCGCCTGGTCGCCGAGCTGACGGAAGTCGAGAGCGGCAAGCGCAGCGATCGACCGAAACTGGTCGAGGCCCTGAAGCTGTGTCGCCTGCACGGCGCGACCTTGATCATCGCAAAGCTGGATCGCCTGGCGCGCAACGTGGCCTTCGTCTCGAACCTGATGGAAGCAGGCGTCGAGTTTCACGCCGTCGACTTCCCGCAGGCGAACCGCCTCACGATCCACATCCTGGCGGCCGTCGCCGAACACGAAGCGCGGGCGATAAGCGAGCGCACGCGGGCCGCGCTTGCGAGCGCCAAGAAGCGCGGCGTGAAGCTCGGCGGTTACCGCGGCACGACGGTCACCGTGGCGATGCGCAAGGCGGCCTTGGCGGCTGTGCGGGAACGCACAAAGGCACGGGCCGCAGATCTGGCGCCGATCATTGCAGAGCTGCAGGCGGCCGGCGCGACATCGCTGCGGGCCATCGCAGCGGGCCTGAATGGTCGGGGCATTCCGACCGCGCGCGGCACCGGCACGTGGTCGGCAGTTCAGGTGGCGCGTGTGTTGGAGTGGATCGGCCCTTTCGTTCGGGCCGCCGCGTGAAGGCGAAAACGCAGAAGCGGTGACTATCATGGTTAGAAAAAAGGACGACCTCGGCGGCCACTACCACGAACCGCCATACACGACTGAAGAGACCGAAGACTTCTACCGGCGCGTAGGGAGCGGACCTATTGCCTGGACAAGGCTCCCCCGCGCCGACCAAATCGATCTCGCTCAGGCGCTGATTAATCCACCGTTGCCGAACCCCCCGCTGGTCAACGCCGCCCAGCGCCATGCCGCGCTCATCCGGCAACGGCAGCGGCAGCGGTGACTGGCTCGTCCGGCATCACGGAACTCCCCGCCAAGCCCCTGCGTTGTTTGCAGGGCCACAGGCAGTGCCACTAAGTGTGGAAAGTAATCCAACTATCGATCGTGCTGCCGATCGTCTGGTCCAACCTCGTGTGGGAGTGGACGACCAGCCTTTATCTGCCGGTACTGATCGGCATAATGCTCGCCTTTGTCACCAGCGAGATATGCTTCGACCTGCGGCTTTGGTGGAGAAAAAGGTCACTGCGAAGACTGCGGCCACCGCCGTTGCCATTCTCCGCGTAGTTCGGCCATGTGGAAGCTGGTAGCGCTGGCTCTGTTCGCAGGAGCCATGTACCTGATCTGCTGGGGCGTGGTTACCGGCGCCCAGCGCTGGGGCATTGTCTTTCCGCTTTGTGTCATTGTCCTAGAGTTAATTGTGGCGCGTGCTATTGACCGCCGCCAGCCGACATTCAAATAACGGGTGAGTAAAGGCGGCATTTAGTCAGTAGGACTTTGCCCGGAGGCGAGCAGATCCTTTCTCCATGCTCGCCCACAAGATCGCGCTCGATCCGAGCCAGGCGCGCATGATCAGAGGGCTGCAAACGGCATCCATCAAACAGGAGAAAAAATGAGCAACGACAAGTCGGGCATCGTCGGAAGTTTCGTCATCGTTGAAGACGGTGAGCACTATCAAACCGGTGAAATCCTCGCCGAGCCCACGCCCGGATTCTATCTCGTGCGCTTCGACAACGCGGTCGACGCCCACGCGCCGATGCCGATGATGCTGGTCAGCGCGACCGAGATGGCGGAGGGACCACACGGTGGTATCCGTCCGTGGACGTTCTTTGCCACCCGTGAGGATCTCGCTCGCTGGAGCACCTGGCTGGATACGCCGGCGGATCCGACGATGACGGTCGTGCGGTCCATCAACCCGCGCGACAGGCATTGATGCCTCGCGCGGCACGTCATTGCGCCTTCTTCTTCTTCTTGAATTCGGTTTTGTCCTCGACACGCCGCTTGGCGCGTTTGAGCCAATAGGCGTCGTCGGCAATATCTTTCGCTGGCGGTTCACCGCGAAGCACGCGCCGTGCTGCTCGGGCCAAGAGCATCTCGGTCCACGGGCGCCAGTGCCGGCGTTTGTCGTTGGGCATCGCTCAGGAAGCCAGGACCGCCGTGGCATACATCCAACCTCAAGGGCATAGGCGCACGCACAGTGCGGCGGGGCCGGTTAAGTGGGAGGGCACCCCGCGCCGGTCAACAGATTGGTGGTTCGCAAAGTGCCTCAGGGAGCGACTCCTGCCACCGGGCGTATGTGCTGCCGAAGTTCCTCCGGCGCCGGGCCAAGCATGCCGTCCATTACCTTGTCATTTTGTCGAATTAGCGCGCCGGTGCTAAAAACACTTTTGAACGACCGAGCAGATACGGTCTTGATGCAACCAGTGCGGAAGGTTTGTGAATGGCATTGTCCAAAACAGGCATTTGCGACTTTGGCTGGAAGGCGCGCGACTTTAAGCTCAAAGGTGTGGATGGCAAAAGTTACACACTTGCCGAGGTGCGCGGGCCGAAGGGCGCGCTCGTCGTCTTCATCTGCAATCACTGTCCCTATGTGAAGGCGAGCATTGACCGGATAGTGGCGGAAGCTCAGGCCCTGCGCGATATCGGCATCGGCACGATTGCGATCATGCCCAACGATACCGCGACTTACCGCGAGGATTCATTCGATAACATGAAGGCGTTCGCTGCGAAGCACGGCTTCACCTTTCCCTACGTCATCGATGAGACGCAGGAAGTGGCGAGAGCCTATGACGCTCAGTGCACGCCGGACTTTTTCGGCTTCAACGCCCAAGACGAGCTGCAGTATCGCGGGCGGCTCGATGCCTCGCGCATACAGCCGGTGGCAAATACTAGCCGCGACTTGTTCGAGGCGATGAAGCAGGTAGCCAAAACCGGCCACGGCCCCGTGGAGCAGTTGCCCTCGATGGGCTGTTCTATCAAGTGGAAGGATTGAGGCGCGATCTGAAAGAGGCGGCGAGATCATGAACCTTCGCGCGCTTTTGGAAAAAAGCCGTGACGCCGATCTGCTGCGCGAGATGATCGGCTTCACCGCCCGGCGCCTGATGGAGCCGGAGGTCGAGTGAACTCGTGCCACTACGCTACTTGTCGTCGTCCAAAACAGCTTCATAGATGTCGCTGCTAATGATCGCCTCCAAAAGCTCGCACGAGAGTTGAACAGCGGATTTCTGCATGTCGGCCGCCTTCCGCTCTAGGGCGGCGTAATCGGCATCATTCAAGCAAATGACTAGTCTCTGCCCTGCAATTTGACGTATATGGCCCCGCTGTCCTTGCCGTCTCAGCTTGATGTTTAACTGGCTGCATTTTACCCGCACGCTTCCAGTCGTCGAACCGATCACTTCAGCAATCTCCGAGGCTGATTTTCCTTGGCCAGCCAACCCACAGATTGTGTTGATGGCGCTTGGCGTGAATACGCGACGACGCCCACCGCGGGGCAATCTCACGCTAATGAGTCCTGACGCCAGTACGCTATTGTTTAGGACGGTGGGCTGACGATTCCGTTCAATCGAGCTGTCATCGTGAGCATCCATAACGCCACCCTTACCTAAAAGTTGCCGCCGTGTAGGGGTGCGCTCCTTACCGCCTTTCTGAGGTGACGGTCGTCACAACCTGCCGTTTTCTGAGTGATGGTTGTCACAAAGCGCAGCTTTTTTGGTCGGGGCTAAACAAGGGCGATATGCCCCAAGTCCTTCGCAAGAAGACCCCGAGGGCGCTTTCGCCTGCCGGGAAAGCGGCATTCCGTCTGCTGTCACCAAAAGACTTGGGCGCTTGACGAAAATCGGCTGTCTCCTGATGCTTGAGCACAAGTCCTGCCGCGTGGGTCTCCGGAGACTAGCAATGAAAGTTGCAAGGTATTGGCAGCCACCGGTGACATCGCATCGGTGATGGGCGTCACAGCGAAAAAAGCGCTTGGGTGGATGTCGCCACTACGGACATGTTGCCACTAAGCAGCTACAACCCTGTGACGCGTATTGCTAAGCTCCTGGCTCTGCCGATTGCCGGTAAACCGGCGTGGAGCCGCCGATGCAGCAGATTGCGGACTGGCTCAACCAGCTCGGAATGTCCGAGTACGCGCAGCGCTTCGCTCAGAACGACGTTGACCTTTCCGCCCTCCCACATTTGACCGATCAGGACCTCAAAGAACTCGGTGTTTCGCTTGGCCATCGGCGCAAAATGCTGGCTGCAATCGCCGAACTGGCCAATGCGGCCCAGCCAAAAGGCGTAGCCGTCGCAATAGCCGAGCCGAAGCCCCAAGACACCGCCGAGCGCCGTCAGGTCACGGTGATGTTCTCTGACTTGGTCGGCTCAACGGCCCTGTCGGCGCGCATGGACCCTGAAGACTTGCGCGAAGTCATTTCGGCCTATCAGAAGTGTGTCGCGGAGACCGTGCAGCGCTTCGGTGGGTTCGTAGCGAAGTACATGGGCGACGGTGTCCTAGTTTACTTCGGCTACCCCCAGGCTCACGAAGACGACGCAGAGCGAGCCGTGCGCGCGGGGCTGGAGTTGATCGCAGCAGTCGGCGGCCTGAAGACCCACGCGGCCCTGCAAACGCGTGTCGGCATTGCGACTGGACTGGTGGTCGTCGGCGACCTGATCGGCTCAGGCGCTTCTCAGGAGCAAGCCATCGTTGGCGAAACGCCGAACCTTGCAGCACGCTTGCAAGGCGTTGCAGAGCCGAACAGCGTCGTGATTGCCGAGAGCACACGCAGCCTCGTGGGCAACATGTTCGAGCTTGAGGACCTTGGTTCTCAAGAACTCAAGGGTATTGCAGGTGCTGTCAGAGCCTGGGCCGCAGTGCGACCAAGTTCAGTCGAGAGCCGCTTTGAGGCCATGCACGCAAGTGGCGTGACCGAGCTTGTCGGACGTGAAGAAGAACTTGAAATCTTGCTGCGCCGCTGGTCGCGAGCAAAGAGCGGCGAAGGCCAAGTGTTGCTGCTATCCGGCGAGCCGGGCATCGGCAAATCTCGATTGACCGCTGCGCTGCTGGAACGCATTGTTGCAGAGCGACACACTCGCTTGCGGTACTTCTGCTCGCCGCAGCGAACCGACAGCGCGCTTTACCCAATCATCAGCCAAATGGAGCGCAGCGCTGGCTTCGTGCATGACGATGCGGTGGGAGCGAAGCTCAATAAGCTGGACGCCGTCTTAGCCCAGAGCTTCACGCCTCGTCAGGACGCGGCACTCTTCGCCGAAATGTTGTCGCTGCCGAACGACGGACGTTATCCGACGCTCGAACTAGACCCACAGCAACGGCGGCACAAGACGCTGGAAGCGCTGACCGCGCAAACGGAGGCGCTGTCTCGTGCCAATCCAATCCTGATGATCTTCGAGGACGTGCATTGGATTGACCCAACGAGCCTTGAAGCGCTCGGCCGCACAGTGGAGCGGTTGAAAACGCTCGGCGTGTTGTTGATCATCACCTATCGACCGGAGTTCGAGCCGCCCTGGATCGGTAGGCCCAACGTCACCGTACTCAGTCTCAATCGCTTCGGTGAGCGCGAAGTGGTCGCGATGATTGCCCGCGTCACGGGGAACAAGGCTCTCCCCGATAGCATTAGGCAGGACATTATCGAACGCACAGATGGCATCCCTCTCTTCGTCGAGGAAATGACGAGGGCTGTGCTGGAAGCGGAAAGTGAAGGCGACGCGCGCAGGACTGCCGCTGCCGTCCCTTCCTCGGTTCTGGCCGTCCCCGCGAGCCTGCACGCCTCGCTCATGGCGCGGCTCGACCGGCTCGGTCCCGCCAAGGAGGTGGCGCAGATAGCGGCAGCCATCGGAAGAGAGTTCCCTTATCCACTATTGGCTGCAGTTGTAAGCAAACCGGAAGCAGCACTTCAGTCGTCGCTCGATCGCCTCGTAAAGGCAGGCTTGTTGTTCCGGCAGGGGATGCCCCCGCACGTAACTTATCTGTTCAAACATGCTCTGGTGCAGGATGCTGCCTACGGCACCTTGCTGCGTGACCCACGACTTGCGCTCCACGCTCGCATCGCCGAGATACTGGAAAGCCGGTTCGCTGACGTTGCCGCCAACCAGCCCGAACTTGTGGCTCGTCATTACACCGAGGCCAGATTAACCGCGAAGGCCGCGAACTTTTGGGGCAAAGCGGGACAGCGGTCGATGGAGCGTTCGGCTCTGTTTGAGGCCGCCGAACAGTTTACACGCGCGTTGGAACAGATGGAGGCCCTTCCGGCAACAGCTTCATTAACTCGCGAGCAGATAAAGCTGCAAGTCGCATTGGTAGGCGCCTTATTGCATATAAAGGGTGCTCCCGTACTGGAGACCAAATCCGCAATGGAGAAAGCGCGCCTGCTGATCGAGCAAGCTGAGGCGCGCGGAGAGCCGCCCGAAGACCCACTTCTGTTATTCTCAGTCCTCTACAGCTTTTGGTTAGTGAACTACGTTGCATTCAAGGGCGACGCGTTGCTCGATCTTGCGGCACAGTTCCTGGCATTCGCTGAGAAGCAAGGAACAACTGTCCCACTTATGATGGGGCATCGGATGATGGGGAGCGCGTTGAGCAACACGGGAAGCCCCGCACAGGCTCGGGAATATTATGATCGGGCACTCGGGATGTACGATCCTGCCCTACATCGCGCTTTCGCAATGCGTTTCCAAGTCGATATCCGTGCAGGAATTCTGATCTTCCGCTCGTGGACCCTATGGTTACTTGGGTATCCAAACGCCGCGCTGGCAGACGCTGAGCAGGCTCTCACTGATGCACATGACCTAGGTCACGCTACAACGACTATGGGTACGCTCAATAACGTAATCCTCACCTTAATCCTTTGCGGGGACTACGCGGGCGCCGACGAAAAGGCGAACCAACTAATCAGCTTGGGCCAAGAAAAAGGCCCGTTTTGGAAGACGAACGCCGAATTGGCACGCGGGTGCGTATTGGCTTTGAGGGGCAAGGCCTCAGATGCAGTTCAAACACTTACCTCCGCCATCGCAAAATTCCGGACGAGTGGCGGAACATGGTCGGTGCCCTTTCGTTTAGCGTGTTTGGCGAAGGCTCACGCAGAACTAGGCCAGTTTCAGGACGCTTGGCGTCGGCTCGACGAGGCCATGATGATGGTGGATGCATCTAAGGAAGTTTGGGCCTACCCTGAAATCCTACGCTTTGGCGGCGAAATCGCGCTGATGTCGCCCGAGCGCGATACAGTGAAGGCAGAAACGTATTTCGAGCGCGCACTCGCGGTGGCACGCCAACAACAAGCCAAATCATGGGAACTCCGCGCCTCCATGAGCCTCGCACGCCTCTGGCGCGGCCAGGGCAAGGTGAAGCAAGCGCGCGAACTGTTGGCGCCGGTGTACGGGTGGTTCACGGAGGGCCACAACACGCGTGATCTGAAAGAGGCGAAGGCGCTGCTGGATGAGTTGGCTTCATAACGGTTTGTTAGACGCACACGAATAAGCCACTTCCGCTGCAAGCCTTCGACCGGCTACGATTGCCCCTCAGCCTATGGGGGACGCGATGAAACGGCGCTCCAGAGCAGGCGGTCAACCGATTAAAGGGCGACGGCGAAAGGCGCCAGAGCCGAAACGCCGCAACGCGCCAAACACCATAGCAAGTTCCAACTCTTCCCTTAATACCGCAGAAGCGGAGGTCGCTCGGCTCACGCACGAACTGAGCGGAGCGCTGGAGCGACAGGCCGCGACTTCCGAGGTGCTTCGGGTTATCAGCGGCTCACCGGGTGATCTTCAGCCCGTGTTCCAAGCCATGCTGAAGTACGCCGTGCGCCTCTGCGACGCTAAGTTCGGAAATATCTACCGTTGGGATGGCGACGCCCTACGCTTGATCGCGACGCAGAATGCGCCCGCCGCGTTCGCCCAGGCACGCGGGCGCTCATCGTTCCGTCCAAGTCCGAAAACCCCTACCGGGCGCATGATTGCGAACAAAACGGTGGTTCATGTCGCTGATCTGCGTGCGGAGAAAGCCTATGCCGATCGCGATCCGTGGATCGTCGCGGGCGTCGAACTTGGCGACGTGCGCACGGTTTTGATGGTGCCAATGCTGAAGAAGAGCGAACTGATCGGTGCGTTCAGTGTGTATCGGCAAGAAGTTCGGCCCTTCAGGGACAAACAGATTGCTCTGGCGCAGAACTTCGCCGCTCAAGCAGTCATCGCCATCGAGAACGCGCGGCTGCTCAACGAGCTAAGGCAGTCGCTAGAACAACAGACAGCCTCGTCTGACGTCCTAAAGATCATTTCAACTTCACAAGGCGATCTGCAGCCTGTGTTTGAGGCCATGGTCGATAACGCTACGCGTATTTGCCAAGCCTCATTGGGCACCTTAACGCTGTACGAGAACGGCGGGTTTCGCCACGTTGCGCTACACCGTGCGCCTGCAGCTTACCGGGACCTTCGGGCGCGTGAGCCTTTCGTCAAACCTCATCCGGCGCAGGCGCTAGGGCGACTAGCCAGCACCAAAAAGGTCGTTCACGTCACAGATGTTATGGCTGAACCGGAGCCAGCACGCGGGGAATTGTTTCGGCTCGCTGGCGCGCGCACGCTGCTGATTGTGCCAATGCTTAAAGACGAGGAGCTGCTCGGGGCTATTGGCATCTATCGCCAAGAGGTGAAGCCATTTTCAGAAGAGCAAATCAATCTCCTAAAGAACTTCGCCGATCAGGCCGTCATCGCCATCGAGAACGCGCGATTGCTCAATGAGCTGCGGCAGCGGACCGCCGACCTTACTGAGCGCACCGGCGACCTCACCGAAGCGCTAGAGCAGCAGACGGCAACGTCTGAAGTTCTACAGGTTATCAGCAGCTCTCCTGGCGATCTTGAGCCGGTTTTTGCTGCCATGCTTGAGAAAGCCGTCCGCATCTGCGACGCTAAATTCGGCACCTTGTATCTTTATGACGAAGGGGGACTTCGCCTTATAGCGGCGCATGATGTGCCAGCGGCGTTTGAGGAGGTGCGCGCAGGAGCGCCGATCCCTCCCGCGCCGGGTGGCCTCTTTGACGATGTGATAAAGACAGGCACAACGGTTCACTTACCTGACATGGCAGCAACAAAACCTTACGCCGAGCGTCATCCAAGGGTAGTTGAAGCAGTTGAACTTGGCGGCATTCGCACTGTCGTCGCTGTGCCAATGCTTAAAGAAAACAAGCTCGTTGGAATAGTTTCTATCCACCGTCGAGAAGTTCGCCCCTTCACCGACAAACAGATCGCGCTAGTCACCAACTTCGCCGCTCAAGCGGTCATTGCCATCGAGAACGCGCGGCTGCTCAACGAGCTGAAGCAGTCTTTAGAGCAGCAAACGGCTACCTCAGACGTGCTGCAGGTTATCTCAAGCTCCCCAGGGGACCTTGACCCAGTCTTCACGACCATGCTGGAGAAAGCCGTTCACATTTGCGATGCCAAATACGGCACCCTCTATCTCCCTGATGACGGCAGACTTCGTCTTGTGGCCGCTTACGACGTGCCCGAGTTCTTCGCTGCCCGCAGAGGCGTGGCCTTCGACCCGGCACCTGGAGGTGGTCTTGATGAAGCACTGACAACTAAGCGGCCGGCGCAAATCCCTGATCTTGCAGCAACGAAGTCTTACATCGAGCGCCACCCCGGAATGGTCGAAGCGGTCGAACTGGCCGGCATTCGCACCGGCTTGGCCGTGCCGATGCTCAAGGATGATGACCTCATTGGGATTATCGCCATTCACCGTCGCGAAGTGCTTCCTTTTACTGACAAGCAGATCGAACTTGTCAAGAACTTCGCCGCTCAAGCTGTCATCGCCGTCGAGAACGCGCGGCTCCTCAACGAATTGCGACAGCGCACTGGCGATCTCGAAAAGTCGCTCGAATATCAGACAGCAACCAGTGATGTGCTCAAGGTCATCAGCCGCTCGACCTTCGACCTGCAGCCAGTGCTCGACACGCTGGTCGAAACGGCAGCGCGGCTGTGCGAGGCCGACAAGGCCGTTCTGGGGCATCTGGACGACGGCCTCTATCGCATGGGCGCATCCGTTGGATTTGCCCAAGAGTACCTGTACTACCGTGCGCGGACGCCGATCCGCTTAGACCGCGGCACAGCCATCGGACGGATGGTACTGGAGCGCCGGGTGATCCACATCGAGGACGCCTCAGCCGATCCCGACTACACCGACACCACGGCACGCGACCTTGGCCAGTTCCGCACCGTCCTGTCAGTCCCCCTCTTCCGCGAGGACGCTGTAATTGGCGGTCTCTTCCTCGCCCGCTCGCGGGTCGAGCCGTTCACCGAGCGGCAGATCGAGCTCGTGCGCACCTTCGCAGCCCAGGCTGTAATCGCTATCGAAAATGCACGGCTGCTGAACGAACTGCGCGAAAGAACACAACAGGTAGAGGCGCAGTCAAACGAGGTCGTCAAACTAAACCAACAACTCGAAGAACGCGTCGCCGACCAAGTAGGCGAAATCGAGCGCATGGGCAGGTTACGGCGCTTTCTGCCTCCACAAGTGGCTGATCTGATCGTTGCGTCTGGTAGCGAGAAGCAACTCGAAAGCCATCGTCGAGAGATAACCGCGCTTTTCTGTGATCTGCGCGGCTTTACTGGCTTTTCGGAAAGTGCGGACCCCGAAGATGTGATGACGGTCTTGCGTGAGTACCATGAGGCACTCGGAGCAAGCATCATCAAGTATAGCGGAACACTTGAGCGTTACGCTGGCGACGGCGTCATGGTGGTGTTCAACGATCCAGTTCCGGTAGACAACCCGTCGCTCCAAGCCGTGCTGATGGCTCTGGAAATGCGCGAGGCAATCGGCGCGTTGACTGAGACGTGGCGTCGATGGGGGCACGACATTGGTTTCGGCATCGGCATCGCGCACGGCTTTGCGACGCTTGGCACAATCGGCTTCGAGGGTCGCTTCGATTATGCCGCCATCGGGACGGTGTCCAATGTTGCGTCTCGGCTATGCGATGAAGCGAAGCCAGGGCAAATCCTCATCAGTCCTCGGGTGCTGACGAAGGTCGAAGGTGCCGTGACGGTCGAGCCGGTGGGCGAGTTCGAGTTAAAGGGGATACGGCGGCCTTTGGCGGCGTACAACGTGGTTGCCGCTTCGCCGTCCAAAGTTTGAAAGCGGCAACCGGATGGAACGGTAAAAGCGGCATACTTGCTCGCGCACCATCGAGTGAAAACCTGTCCGTCCTAACGCGGTTTCGCCTACTAACACTGATAAGATAAAAGCCGCTCGTTCGGTCGCACGCCCGTATGCAGCACCATCGCTAGGCTTTATTCGACTTTCGCTGTGTGCTTCGTGACAGCCGCAAAGCTCTCAACCGCTTCATATTCGCAACGGCAGCCTCATGGCGAGCCGCATCCTGTTTCAACGCGTCCTCAATCTCGGTGTCTCGCTTTCGATTGCGATCAAATAAGGCTTCTGCGCGTTCGCGTGCATTAGTATCAAGCATAATGGTCCTTCAATCCTGACCAGCAATGTGGGGAGAGACGAACCGAAGTGCTTTTAGACACAAAAAGTTCCTAACAACTGAATAAGCTCGCAACTGAATAAGCCGTTCAGCGACGCGTGGGGGCCCTGCTACCTTCACACCCACCGGCCCGAAAAGTCGCTCCGTGGGCTGGCGAATGGCGGCGGAACGGACGCGACTAAGTCGGAGGCAGATCATGAGCACCGTTATTTCGGCATTTTACAGCGAGTTCACGGCTGCGCTGACGGAGGTTCTCGCGGAGAATGCAGTTGGACCGGCACGTCGCGGACGTCTTGCTAGGGCACGCGCGGCGGTCAAGAAGCACCCCGAATACAACGAACATGAATACTTTTTAGCGGTGGAGACCGCATTCGCACAGTGGGAAGCTCTACAAAACGCCGGTCGCTAACTGGAACGACACCGCCGCTAACAACGTGAAAACTTACACGCCCTCACGCGCGCCGACCGTCGCAGCGCCGTTCACGTTCGCGCATCATAGTCTGTCAAGCTGACCCCCGCTGCGATCGGACACGCGACCATTCCGGAGGGCGCTACAATATGTGGCGCGTGTGGTAGACTTCGGCCCTGGTGGTCCAGAACGGATGGTATTAACTCCGTAGGGGGCCGCGATGCAGCAGATTGCGGACTGGCTCAAAAAGCTCGGCATGTCCGAGTACGCGGAGCGTTTTGCCGAGAACGATATTGACTCAGCTCTTAGAGAATTTACTCAAGCCGCGACGGCTTCCACAACGTTGACTGCTGAAGCGGTCGGTACCACCCGAGTTAGGTGGAAACCGCCTTTGCTGAGAAGGTGGTCGTACTCAGCTAGGGTCCGTTCCTGACCTCCCGGCCACACTAGCATCGCCATATCTAGCATTTTACCGGGATGAGGTGTGTCGCCCGCAGGCAATACCATTTCCGCGATCAGCAAACGACCACCCGAGTTTATAACCTTGCGGATATGTCTAAGGATCGTGAGACACTGATCCTCGTCCCAGTCATGGATGATGTGCGACAGCACATAGGCATCCCCGCCGGCGGGTACCGTCTTGAAGAAATCACCAGCCTCAATCGTCACACGATCGTTCACGCCTTTTGCCTTAAGTAACGCCGGTGCTTCGGCCACCACATGGGGCAAATCGAACAGCACGCCGCGCGGTCCGGCACAACGGGTGAGGATGGCGGCTAACAGACTTCCCGTCCCACCGCCGATATCGACAATGGTTTTGAAGGTCGAAAAATCGTAAGCGGCGGCGACGGCTGGTGGCTCTTGGCTATGGAAGCCGGCCATTGTCTCGTTGAACAGGGATGCGTCCTCGGGATGTTTCGCGAGGTAGTTAAATAGCGGCATTCCCTGCGCTTTCTCAAAACCGGTCTTGCCGGTCTGAACAGAATAGACCAGGTGATCCCACCCACTTTGAGCCCACGGGCTACCGAACGTGAGAACAGTCGATCTTGCCGAGCCCGGTGCGTTAATCTTCAGCGCCTCACCCAAAGTGGTTAGGGCATAACGCTGCTCCTTTTGCTCTGTTAGAATGCCTAAACTTGCCAAGGTGCGCATCAACCTGTGTAAGGACGGTGCATGCGCCCGCACTGCCCCGGCGAGCTCCGCGGCACTCTTTGGTTTGCCTGTTAGTTGATCAGCCAGCCCCAGCATAGCGGCGGCGTGGAGCGTTCTGGCGACCCACGCGCCGGTTGCCATTTGGATCAATTGGACGTGTGGTGGAAGGGCATGGGACGCAGCTTGATGGTCGCTCGACATATCAGCCTCCAGGAATAAGGGAGCGCTCTTGCCTCGATTCGGGCGGTACGAGCGCAAGAATGCTGATTTACCGGCGGTTTGGCTTTAAGCGGACCTTTATATTTCCTCACGGTGAGCTTGATTTTGTCGCTCAGGTACTTGGGCTAAGATGCGTACGCACAGTGCCGTCCGTCTCCGACGGGGCCAGAAATGCTTTATTTCTTTGAAGATTTTGTGCTCGACCCGGATCGCCGTGAGCTACGTCGCGGAGGTGCCCTGATCGCTGTGCAGCCTCAGGTCTTTGACTTACTGGAATATCTTGTCACCAATCGCGGCCGCGTCGTCAGCAAGGATGATATTCTTCAGGCAGTCTGGTGCGGGCGCATTGTGTCGGAATCTGCGCTTACCACCCGCATCAATGCGATACGGACCGCGGTCGGCGACGATGGCGACCAGCAGCGGCTGATCCGCACGCTGCCGCGCAAAGGCGTCCGGTTTGTTGGGGTAGTGGAGGAACGAGGAAGGCCCCTAGATGAAGGCGCCGCGGCCGTTGACGCGAAAACGCCAGAACAGAAAACCGCACACGACGAAGCAGTGCCGCCAGAACGCCGCCAGCTCACCATCGCGTCATGCGAGCTGTTGCTCGGGGCTGCGGCCGCCGGAATGGACCCGGAGGATTTACTCGAGATTATCCAGGGCTATCACAATAGTGTCGTTGAGACGATCCGGCGGCACAACGGACTCGTCGCCAACACGCACGGCAATACAGCTGTCGCTTATTTTGGTTATCCTCAAGCGCACGAGGACGACCCCGAGCGTGCGGTTCGAGCGGCGCTTGAACTGATTGCGACGGTAGGGGCACTGAAGACGCGCACGTCGTCGCAAACGCGCGTCGGTATTGCCACCGGCCTCGTTATCGTCGGCGACATCACCGATGCGACAGGCGCCCACGAACGCGGCATCATCGGCGAGACCCCAAACATTGTCGCGCAACTCCAGGCGATCGCCGAGCCCAACACCGTGATTATCGCCGAGAGCACACAACGGCTTCTCGGCAACCTTTTTGAACTCGACGATCTCGGGACCAAGGACCTCAAGGGAATTGCGGCTCCGGTGCGCGCTTGGACGGCATTGCGACAGAGCCCGGCGGCAGGTCGATTCGAGGCTTTGCATGCGACAAACCTGACGGCTCTGGTCGGTCGCGAAGAAGAACTTGAACTGTTGCTGCGGCGCTGGTCGAGGGCAAAAGCCGGTGAAGGTCAGGTGGTGTTGCTCTCCGGCGAGGCCGGCATTGGCAAGTCGCGACTGACTGCGGCGCTGCTCGAAGCCATCGAAACAGAACCACACACGCGCCTGTGCAATTTCTGCTCGCCGCAGCACACCGATAGCGCGCTTTATCCGATCATAGGCCGGTTCGAACGTGCCGCTGGATTTACACGCGACGATACCTCGCAAGCGAAGCTCGACAAGCTCGACACACTGCTCGCACAAAGCTCGACGTCGGCTCACGACGCCGCACTCTTCGCGGAGATGCTGTCGCTACCAAATGACGGACGCTATCCGGGGCTTGAACTAACACCACAACAGCGCAGGCAAAAGACGCTTGAAGCGCTCGTTTTGCAAGTCGCCGCTTTAACGCGCGAAAATCCGGTGTTGATGGCTTTCGAGGACGCGCAATGGATCGATCCCACCAGCCTCGAACTATTCAGTCGCATCGTGGACAGAATACCAACCCTCGGCGTGCTGCTGATTATGACGTATCGTTCTGAATTTCAGCCCCCCTGGCTCGGACGGCCATACGTTACCGCGCTCACCATCAATCGGCTGATCGAGCGCGAAGCCGGTACGATGATCGATCGCATCGTCGGCAACAAGCCGCTGCAAGCAAGCATCCGGAAGGACATCATCGAACGCTCGGACGGCATCCCGCTGTTCGTTGAGGAGATGACGAAGGCGATGCTCGAAGCCGGAGGCGAAAGCAAGGCGGAGAAAAGTCCGCCGGTCACTGACGGCGGTCCCGGCAAGCCTCCAGGCCTCCCTGATGGCGCGGCTTGATCGGCTCGGTTCTGCCAAGGTGGTGGCACAGATCGGGGCGGTCATTGGGCGACAGTTTCCTCATGCTCTGATTGCTGCGGTAGCCGGCAAGGCGGAACCAGAACTCCGGTCTGCGCTGCACCAACTCATTGAGGCAGGTTTGCTGTTCAGCCAGGGCGTGGCCCCGCACGCGACTTATTTGTTCAAGCACGCACTGGTGCAGGACGCGGCGTACGACACCTTGTTGCGTGAGCCGCGACGCGCGCTGCATGCGCAGATCGCCCACGCCCTCGAGCGTCAGTTTGCTGACATTGCCGAGAACCAGCCTGAAATCTTGGCGCGTCATTGTGCAGAAGCTGGCCTGATTGAGAAAGCCACCGCTCTTTGGGAAAGAGCAGGACAGCGGTCGTTGGAACGCTCGGCGCTCAATGAAGCTGTGGAGCAATTCACTCGCGGCCTCGATCAGATAGCCGCCATACCGGCAACGCCGCCGCTGCGGCAACGTCAAATCAAGCTCCAGATCGGGCTAGCGTATAGCATCTATCATGCGAAGGGCTTTGCGGCGGCGGAGACAAAAGCCGCGTTTGATCGAGCCCGCGCAATGATCCAGCAAGCCGAGGCACTGGGCGAGCACGTCGAAGACCCGCTTCTGCTGTACTCCGTCCTCTACGGCTTCTTCATCGCGAAGTTCATCCCCTTCGAGGGCGATGCAGCATGCGCGCTTGCGAGCCAATTCCTCGAACTCGCCCGGCAGCAAAAGGCGATAGCGCCTATTATGATTGGGCATCGCCTATTGGGCACGACGTTGCTCTGTTTGGGCCAGCCTGCCGAAGGGATCAAGCATCTCGATCAAGCTTTGGCACTTTACGAGCCTGCCGCGCATCGTTCGCTCACCACGCACTTTGGCCATGATGTCGGCGCGGCAACCCGCAGCTTGCGGTCTTTGGCACTGTGGTTGCTCGGTTATCCTGAAACTGCCTTAGCGGAAATCGACTATGCGCTCAAAGCTTCACGCGAGACGACACACGCGCCAACGCTAATGTTTACGCTAGGCATGACAACCTTTGCTCACATCTGCTGCCGAAACTACGCGCGAGCCAATACCCAAATCGACGAGTGCGTCGCTCTGGCCGAGGAGAAGGGCATTGTGCTCTGGAAGATGCTGGCAATGGCCCACCAAGGTTGCCTGTTGGCGCTTGTTGGTAAGTCTGCCGAGGGGATCCAAACGATCAGCTTCGGGATCGACGGCTGGCGCTCCTCAATCGGAGCAACAATCTTTACAACGTTTTGGTCATCGTATTTAGGTTTGGCCTATGCCGACCTCGGAAAACTCGATGACGCCTGGAGCAAAATATACGAAACAATAACCGCAATCGAAACGAGCAAGGAAAAATGGTGTGAAGCTGAACTCAATCGCATTGCCGGCGAAATCGCGCTCAGGTCGCCGGAGCGCGATACTGCGAAAGCGCAAGCGTATTTCGAGCGCGCGCTTGCGGTCGCACGTCAACAGCAAGCAAAGTCCTGGGAACTCCGCGCCGCAATGAGCATGGCGCGGCTTTGGCGTAACCAGGGCAAGCCGCAGCAAGCTCGCGAACTGCTCGCTCCGGTCTACGGCTGGTTTACGGAAGGGTTCGACACGCTTGATGTAAAGGAGGCGAAGGCGCTGCTGGAGGAATTGGCGACATAAGAACCATGGGGTCAATTCCTCTGCGCCATGAGCTTATTCCACAAGACCAATGACACTGGGTTAACACCTTAGCTCTGCGCGACCACAATGTCCTTATTGGCACTTTCTTCTTGCGCGGCACCGAGCACGCAGGAACCTCCCTGGGGGGTGCCGTGCGGCGTCCAAGACCGAGTACGAGAGCGCCGAGAGGGATTTTTTGCTCCAAACCAGTGTCGGCGCGTATGCAACGACTGGCCATTGATGGCGGCGTTACTATTGGTATTGTCACTTATAGTGGCTAGTGAAACCGTCAAACGGCGGAGATCGTCAGAAGTAGCGTATCGTCTGCCGGATCAATGAGACCGACAAGCAGCGATCCGCATGCTCTGCACTTAAAGCTGTAGCTCTGAAAGCCGCACTCGTCGATATGGGGATTGTTGCTTCTATGAAACTTAAGCAACGCGTCGCATTTTGGACATGCGACCTTATCCAATTTTGAAACGTTCGATGTTTTTACTGAGGGCGTCATGGCCAATTGTTTTGGACATGACACCTCTACCCTGTAGCCTTGCAGTTCTAGTGAAAAATGCGGAAGCAATTGTCTCGGGAGAATTTAGGTGAAAGTAACTGACGGTGGCGGTTCTTTGTCCAGCCCCGTTTTAATGCGTCCAGTATTCCTGCAGCGACGTTATGAACACCTACCGCGTGTGGCTTGTGTACGAGCTATTCCGAGGCGCAATCACCGCAGACGAACTCGATTGGAGCGAAAGGCAGCTTCGCGATTTCGTCCGCGCTCGCAGAACAGAAAACCTGCATCTAAACGCGGCGCTCGGCATTCCGAATGTGTGACGCCTCCCTCGGTGTGCGTCGTCGGATTGAAAAGGGGCCAAGGTAAAACGATTACAGCTTCTCGCGCATCCTCCCCTCAACATGATGCGGGACTACGGCCCACGCATAGGATGGCGTGCCCCCAAGCGAGAAAGTCCTCACGTGGCGGTGCAAAGACATCAACGATCTCGGTGTCCCTCAGCGCCGCTTGTTGTGCGTCGAGTGTCCGGCCATCTGTGCTAACCCGAGCATAGCCGACGATCATTTCGTCGCTCCATTCTGTGCGTGACATTCGTTCAACGAAAGCCCTTGCGATCCGCAGCGTTCTGAATTGCTCAGATGTTTTGAGTTTCGTTCAAGCTGACGCTGGGCAGCTCGCTTTCCAAAGAACCCAATCGGCCTGGCCTCTGCGATTAGCCGCTCGCGATATTCCCCATCCTCCGTCACCCTGGCTCTTGCCATCGCCGTTATCTCCCGAGCTGGCACCCGCGATACCTTGATGCCCTGGCTCCGTAGCTGCTCCTTCACCTCGCGTTTGGCTGTGTGCATCGCTAGCACTCGCACCGCCTGGGCTTGCCGCTGGGCTTGGCGCTGGGCACGGCTTGGCGCTAGACTGGAGATAGCTTCGACCATGTGATTGCTCTCCGTGGTTGGAGTTAGGGCTAGGCGAGTGCTGCACACCGCTCGCCAGCCCGCTTTTCAGCACCGCTGAGTTTATCAGATAACGCCGCTCGCTCGAAGCTAAAACAGCACACCCTCTATCTGATTTGTTAATGCCCTATCTGATTTGTTGCTCCGCGTAGCTCGAAGCTGGAGCGGCGTGCATTGCCAGGGATGGTCGGCTTGGGTGGGGGCGGGGGCAAAATTCGCTCGGCTCGGCTCGCGCATAGGTGCTGGACATAAGTTGTGAAAAATCCAAACACCCATACCCTTCCCACCATCGGCAGTTCATTCAGTAGCAGTGGGGATTTGCCGCAAATGAATGCAAACTTGCGGCTCACCTTATGGCTACTCGATGACCGCTAAAGAGCTGGTCAATGACGGGTAGGCACAGGGAATACCATCCGTGGCAATCATTCTAGCTAGCCGAGGGTTCGCGCACCTCTTCCGTCTTCGCTATCCGTACCGCTGGTATGAAGTCGAAGTCGCTTGCTTCTAACGCTGCCCCAAGCTGGCTGTGGGGGCAACAATCGGGTCGTCGTTCTTCTGTTCCGCTTGTCCTGCAAACGTCACAGTTGTGCGCGGACATTAAAGTCGTCGGGAGAGGCCTGACGTACCATCAATGACCCGCATGGAATGGCCTTTCGAGGCATGAGCGCGCTCTCTCCACCCGCATATACCGAAGTACAGGTTCGCTGGTCTCACGGACAATAGAGTGCGACAGCACGATCATCCTTACTCCCTCCGTTAGGCTAAGGCGGCACCCCCATCCCCGACAGGATTGCTTGCCGTCCGAATTCGCAGGCTGTGTGGCGCCCCCATCCCCCAAAGATGACCCCGCCGCACAGCCTGATGCCTAATAAGAGCGAAAGCTCTGGAACCCCGAGGCCTTACACCTCGGGGTTTTCTGCGTTTGCCGCAGGGTTTCCTCAGGCGAGCCGCGCTCGTGCCGCAATCTCGTTGCGACAATGTGTCGTCGGGGAACGGGGTGCTAAAAAGGGTAGGGGTCAAATCTCGAAATAGCGGTTTATCAGTAGCATCGCTTACCTCAGCGAGCCCTTCCATTACTTTGTTGGGGCTCGCTTTTTATTCGGTCATTGCGCAAAGGGAGGGCACTATGAAGCGTTTTATTGCAGCCGCCATTCTTGGATTGACGGTCGTCGCAACGGTTTCAACATCGGCGTTGGCATTTCAGTGCCTGGCCCGCAGTTCTAATGGAGTACACACTTGGGGCTATGGCCTCATTTTTGAAAGGGCCCAAGGATTTGCAATACGCCATTGTCGTGTTGCAGGGGGGATCGACTGTCATATCGCCTTCTGTCGGTAACAGTACCGGCAGCTTCGCGATGTTCGCGCGATCCGGCGCTTGTGTGTCAGTCAGCCCGAGGACGGAAGCTTGCAACTGGTTTCGCCCGCTGGGAGCCGGGCCGCGCTCGTCCATCGGGAGGGAGCGGTTTCCGTAACAGAAAGTACTTGAGAACGAAGCTTCCTTCGCGACCAGGAAGCGGCGCACCACAGGCCCGGCACGTTATCTCCCGGTCAACGGTCTCCGGTCCGACTTCGCCTCTGACGACCTGATAAAGCGCGTTGCAGTGCGGGCAGTTAAAATGAACTGCCGGGCCCCTCGACACCATACGCCACCCCCAACTCTAGTGCATTACATGCTAGCAGATGCTGCACGCAAAAGCACGCGGGTTGAGGGTTCGCAAGCCCTCGACGTTATTCCTTCAAACTTCCTTCACAGCGCGGATACTGCCGTATCACGAGTATCCCATTCCGCAACGTGAACCGCTGCCGCGGATAATTCGCGATCGCCGCAGACAATGAAAAGCCCCGGCCTGGGGAAGACCGGGCTTAAGGACGGAAGGCGGCGATTGAACAAAAAGCCGCCAAGAAAAGGCCCAGCGGAAATGTAATGTTAATTCGTGTGGCTGGGCATGCCCCCAAGCTCCCAACGCAAGGTGCGTCCTGGCCACATAGGGCCTCAGCGTTCACCGCGCTGAGGCCCGCACCTTTCTCATGCTTTTGGATTGATTGAAATTACATTCCTGTAACAACGCAGGTTTGGCAACGGCTGTTGCCGAATTAGCACAGCCGCCGTTCTCAGCAGTCGGCACGACACGCGTTGAAAGTTTCTACGCGCAATTCTTTGAGAGCGGGTGGTAGTTGCCCCGTGAGAGCGTGCGCAAAGATCAGGGTAGGCCGCGTTCCGCAAAAGAAAGTATTTCAGGACGTGGCGGATAGTGGCGAGCTACCGCTCGACCCTCGCCATCGCACAGCGTGATCGCCCGGTTAGGGTCCTGGGCTATCAAGGCCTGATACAGCCTGTGAGCAATGTCCAACCGCTCTGCGCGCCGACGTTCAGCATCGATGTCACGTGTGTAAGAGATGCTCATTTGCCCCCTCCGAAACCCGTAAGTCCGTCGCGCCTAGCTTGTTCCGGCCTCTTATGGATAGCAGCCCTTAAATCCCAGCAGTGTGACCGGCGCGACACAGCCCGGCATAATTTGAGAGAGCTGGGGAAAAGTGTGTTGACCGGTCACAAAAAAGAATCCCGAAGCACGAATGCTCGGGGCTGCTAAAGGTTGTTGCCTCAGCTCGTAGGCTCTTGTGTCCGGGCGGCGATACTGTCGGGGGATGGGGTCGTCGCCCGGATGGCCTACTAAATCAAACCTTCGCTGCAAGAATATCTGCGCATGGTGTCGCATCGGGTCCGCATAGTGTCGCATCCGGAACGACCCTGAAGGGTCTTCACCTAGTTGGCGTCACTTCGATTGGGAAAGCCTCCGTCTGCAGCCGAGCTAATCGCAATTACCAGCGCTATTGCAGCGCTAACGAAAATCCACGTCACGGCTACCTCCATCGCTAACCTTGAAAAGTATTACCACTGGTCCGTTAGCCCTTATGTGACAGCCGTCACCGGTGACGCGGTTGCCGCTGATGCCGCAGAACATCTTTTTATTTTTCGGGCTCTCCTGTTGCTAAGGTTCCTTGGCCAACGGCCCCTGGCCAATCGTGTCCTTTCCGCCTGCACTCCGCCGCGCTGAAGCCTTGCGCTTGCCGCCCCAATCCTCTTCCGCCTCGCGCTTAACCGCTGGCGCCGCTGGGTTCTTGATCTTGAGCCAATCGCTGACCCGGCCAGACCGATAAGGCAATCCCAGCCGCTTCGACAAAATGCCCTCACAGCCCAACGCGCAAGCATGCTTGTAGATGTTCGAGCCGTCGCCTTCGTAATGGGCATTGAGAGCGATGCCATCACTCTTCCTGCGCAGCAATTCCGCTAATGTCCTTTTGCGATCTTCAATAGGCGAGTGGCGCAAGTCCTTGCCGTCTAGCTCGATTAAATCGAACGCGCAGAGCACGGCTGCATCGTTGTGCTGGCGGTAGCGGATCAGCTCAAAGACGGATAGTCCGCTTTCGTCAACAACGATCGCCTCGCCGTCGATGAAGCATGACCGGACGGGGGGGTTTGCGACGGCTTCGACGATCCGGGGAAAGCGGTCCGCGAAATTGTATCCGTTCCTTGTGAACAGCCGCACACCGTTGGCATCCCTTCGCGCCAGTATTCGGAAGCCGTCATGCTTTATCTCATGCAGCCAGCCTTGACCCGTTGGCGGCTCTGTCGCGGAGCGGGGGAGACATGGCTGGATGGGGCGAGCGAAAGGACGGGGCATGGGCGAGATATGGGGAGCAACAGTCCGGGGAGGCAACGTACGGCACCACCTCCGTATCGTGTCACGGGCGAAGCATTCGGTGGTCTTAGCTCGTCATCAACATGCTGCCGAGGAGACTCGCCCTTCTCGTGCCGGCGCCAGTGGTTACAAAGGCTGGGTCAGAAGATCACGGCTTGGCGCAAGAAAAACTCGCAGCGTCATTGGAATCGCCTTTACCGCTATAAGTTGCAACCGCCGGATAAGGGCATAGTGGCCGTTGCATCACGATGGCTTTCGTCGCGTCATCGTCCGTGAACTTTGTCGCCACGATGGTGTTGGGCGGGTGGCCCTGCTCGACCCACGCGACAGCCGCGGAGATCAGATCGTGATCCGGATCAAGCACCGGTGGATTGGGTTGACCGGCGTTGAGATAGCGCGTGCCGCTGAAGGCGTTTGGTCCGGGTCCGCCCGAGCAATGGCCCATGCCGGGCGCCAAATAGAGGCGGACGAGTTTATCGGCCGCGTCAGGCTGAGCCTTCACTACACTTTCATAGTATTTGATGGCGTTTCCCGGTTGGATTAGGGCATCACCCCAACCGCTATAGAGAAGTAGCTTGCCACCATGAGCTGCGAATTGGCTCAGATCAGGGTTTGAATTGTTGATATCGGCGGCGAGCTTTTTATTTGCTGCATCAACGTCGCTGTCGAGATCCATCCTGTGCCAGTCGAAGTCCTTCCCGTCATAGACTGCATACCTGAAGAAGTCGGCGCCTAAAAAAGTGTCCGGTCCCTTGACCAGATATCCCCAGAGAAACTCACTGCCGGGTTCGAGGCCTGGAAAGATCTGCTTGCCAGCGCTGTTACGCGGTCCGGCATAGAGCTTCTTCACCGCCGCTACCTGTGCCGCTGTGAGGCAATCAGCGGTGTCACCCGCCTTGCATTGCAGGACGTTCGGGTCGAAATGGCATTGTCGCGGATCGTTGATGATCCCGTCCTTCACCCCATCCTGTGCGTCGCAAGCCGCAATGACGGCGCTATTCAGCAGTGTGAGTTTTGGCGCCGGTAAGTTGCTGGCCTGATCGTTGAGCGCCGCTTGCGCCTCGAAGACGTAGGCGGCCGAAACGCCGGTCCAGTCACTGCCAAAAGCGCCTGCAATGATGCCGTCATAGTCCTCAGGGTAACGCTGCGCCTCGGCGAGACCGCTGCCGCCGCCATGAGAGCAACCCGTGAAATACGAATATCTCGGCGCGCTGCCATAGTAGGCCGCGATGATTGCTTTACTGGCGACCGCGCTGAAATGACTGCCGCGATGGCCCCAATCCTTAATGCGTTCCGGATGGCCTACGGCCCAATCCATCACGAAAGCATTGGATTGATGGCCGAGATCGTCGCCGAGCGCCGCAAAACCGCGTGTCAGCGCATCGTTCAGCGACGGATAAATGGGCACCCCAGAATGACCCAGATTGCCACTCGCCAGCATCCGCCCGTTCCACTTATCCTCCGGCGGCAGCCACAGTTCGAAGCCAATGCTCGATGTCGGCTCGGACTTGGCGATGCCAACAATCCGACAGAACGGAACCGTTACTTTGGTGGTGTTGCCGAGGCCGTCCTTTGGCGATTTAAACGAACCAGTCTCCTCCGTCGCCGAGGTAACAGTGGCGTCGAGTGGCGCAATCTTGGCTAAGTCTCCACAGCTTGTGGCCATCGCCGGCACGGCCAAGGCTGTCGAACCCGCGAATGATAGCGCAAGCAGGACAAAGCGCGGCAACATGCGCTGCATGGTATCTCCTCCCTTTTTCGCCTGCCAAAAGTCACTCACCCCACGGCGGGCTATCTCAGCCAATTGTTGGCCTCTTGGCAAATTTGTCTTGATTACTCTGACGGCACTTCGAGGCCCCCTCAAGTTCATAGAGGAGTGCGCGTCACCCAAGCGGCTTTGTCGAAATGACCGGTAGAACCCACAGAGTGCGTGCTGGTGCCACGTCAAACTCCTGAATCGAAGGTAAAGAAGCAGTTTTTTGCATCCTAGATATTTCTGAGCGGGCCCTACTTTTTGCACGAGACCACCCCCGCCTGGCCAACATGGGGGCGGGGTCGATTTAGCCCCACAAGCGCGACGGCAAAATGCCAACAGCCGACAGGATTGCTCCGGCCGGCAAGTGCGCCCGGCGCAAGTGAGTGCGCCCCTTTTCTAAAACAAAAATGAAGGACGACTTGGCCTCGCGCTTCAAATGTCCGCAGCGCCCGCAATTCGTTCCGGCGCCCGCAAATTCATCCCCGAGCAGTCGGAAAACTTACATCTGTCACGATCTGCCGCGAATTAAAACATTCCGATCAAACAATTAAGTCCGAAGACGTTAGGACAGATCGACAGCGGAAATGGCGGAAGACCCGCGGCGCGAGCGGGCACCACCCTTCACTAGCGAACAGACTTTGTTTTGGCACGGGGGCTGCCGGTGGACTTCCGCTTGGCACCAAAAGCGGACCTGAGACAGTGAGAAGCAGAAGGCTCGTTGAGATCAGCCAGAGGTCGGACCTCGCGTAAGGCAGGAAACTGGCTTTGTTGTTTAATCGCGGTCGGACGCCCAACCGATGTGTGTTTGAAAAGTCACGGCCGCGATAAATGTGATATGCGCCTCTGCGCAGCAGTTGGCTTCGACCACCAAATAAATTTAAAGTGTGGTAAGTCGACTGGATGCTGCCGGTTACAAGTATCGGTTCAGACTATCGTCCAAAAGTGACGCCGGTCGACACGTCGGGAAAGTCGATATCTTGGTTCCCGCTTACGCGGGATAGCGTGGCCGTCGCGTAGGCAGCGACGGATACCGCTGCGTCTTCGCGATTAAGCGAGCGCGTGTGAAATCACTCTCGCAGAGGCAGCGAGATGCGTGTACATTTATTGGCGACGACAGCGACCGTGGCGTTGCTTGCAGCCACATCCGCTCACGCGCTGCGAGTGTGTGTGCTCGTCGCGGTGAGCTTGGCCTTTGCGACAGCGGCGCATGCGCAGAACGCCACTTGGTTCTTAACTCCTAGCATTGCCGGCCCCATACCGGGCACTTTCGACTACAACGCTCCAGCAAACTGGAACTCGGGGGCGGGGCCCCCAGGGCTGGGCGGCACGGGCTCCTTCGGCACGACAAACGGCCCAAACATATCGTTCTCGGCTAACACATCGGTGGGCGGCTGGACCTTCACGCCCGGAGTGCAGCCCTATACCTTCACCATCCCCACGACCCTAGCGTTCAGCGGAGCCGGCATCGTCACCAACGGCGTCAGCGTTACCATCAACAACAATGGCAGCACCGGCTTGTTTTTCGTCAATTCCGCGTCGGCAGGCAGTGCTGCCATCAACAATAACTCTTTGCTCCAGTTCAATACCTCCGCCACCGCCGGCAGCGCTACGATCAACAACGCTGGGATCGTGAATTTCACAAATAACAGCACTGCCGGCAGCGCTACGATCAACAACGCTGGTCTCTTATTTTTCACAAATAACGGCACCGGTGGCACCGCGACGATTGCGACGAATGGTGGCGGCACCACGACTTTCTTTAATTCCAGCACCGGCGGTGCGGCTCGCTTCATTACAAATAGCGGCGGCACGGTCGATATCTCGCGTCTGGTCACCACCGGAACGACTGCTGGCTCGATTGAGGGCGCGGGAAACTATTTTCTTGGTAGTAAGGAACTCACGACTGGTCTGAACAATCTCTCGACGGAGGTCAGCGGTGTCATCGCCGACGGCGGCGCGGGAGGTGGCACCGGCGGCTCGCTGGTGAAAGTCGGCACGCGGCAACGCTTACATTGTCGGGCATCAATACCTATACCGGCCCAACGACGGTGAATGCGGGCACGCTGGTCGTGAACGGCTCGATTGCGCCTTCGAGCCTGACGACGGTGAATTCCGGCGGCACGCTTGGCGGAACTGGTACAGTCGGCAACACTCAGATCAACAGCGGCGGCATTTTCGCGCCGGGATCGGGCATCGCCGGCTCCTCAATGACAGTCGCTGGCAATCTCGCGTTCCAGTCCGGCGCGCTCTATCTCGTCCAGGTCAATTCAAGCACGGCGTCGCTCGCCAATGTCACCGGCACGGCCTCGCTTGCTGGTACCGTTGATGCCCATCTCACCTCCGGTGCCTTTACGACCATAAAGACCTACGACATCTTGCACTCGTCCGGCCTCGGCGGCACGACATTCAATGGGCTCATCATCAGCAACCCGAACCTCGGCGCGAGCTTGACCTACACCGGGACCGACGTTTTTCTAACACTGAAAGCCGGCGCTTGGTGGGGGGGCCAATCTCAATGAGAACCAGCAGAACGTCGCTAATGCACTAAACAACTTCGTCAACGGGGGTGGCACGCTGCCGCCCGGTTTCGCGAGCCTGTTCGGGCTGACCGGTGGCACTCTGGCCAATGCACTATCGCAGTTGGACGGTGAAGTTGCGACCGGTGCCGAGCGCGCGGCATTCCAGTTGACGAACTCCTTCCTCACATTGTTGACCGATCCCATCGGGTGCGGGGGCATCAATGCGTCGGCGTTATTGGCGATCAGTCCATCCGCGTGCGAGCGCGGCCGTTCGGCGCTGCCGTTTGCACCGGAACAGGAGGCGAGCCTCCCGCCTGACATCGCGCTTGCTTATGCCTCGATTTTCAAAGCGCCACCGAAGCCGATCTTCGAGCAACATTGGAGCACCTGGGGCTCGGCCTATGGCGGCAGCAACATCAGCAACGGCGTTGCGACGGTCGGCTCGAACAATGTCACGACGGACATCTTCGGCTTTGCCGCCGGCATGGACTATAGCTTTACGCCGGACCTGCTGGCCGGCTTTGCGCTAGCCGGGGCCGGCACCAATTGGGGATTGGCCAATGGGCTGGGCACCGGCAGGAGCGATGCGTTCCAAGTTGGGGCCCGCGTTATCTCGTGGTTTGGCCCGGCCTACGTGAAGGGGGCACTCGCCTTCACTAATAACTGGTTCACGACCAACCGCTCCGCGCTTGGCGATCAATTGACCGCGAACTTCGACGGCCAGAGCTACGGTGGCCGGATCGAAGGCGGCTATCGCTACTTCGTGCTCCCGGCGCTCGGCGTGACGCCATACGGCGCCCTGCAGGCGCAGGATTTCCACACGCCGGCTTATAGCGAGACCGATGTGACGCCATGGCGGCTTTGGCCTGAACTACGCGGCGATGAATGCGACCGACGTGCGGACCGAGCTTGGTGCCCGCTTCGACGACCCGACGCTGCTTTACGGCAAAGCGCTCATCCTGTTCGGCCGCCTCGCCTGGGCGCACGACTTCGTCAACAATCCAGCACTGAGCGCCGGGTTCCAAACCCTGCCCGGCGCGAGCTTCACCGTCAACGGCGCGCCGATCCCACATGATTCGGCGCTCACCACTGCCGGCGCTGAGCTCTTTTTCTCCGCTAATTGGTCGCTGCTCGCCAAATTCGAGGGTGAATTCGGTAACGGCTCGCAGACCTACGCCGGCACGGGGACTTTAAGGTTCACCTGGTGACGGCGCGCTATCTCACTCACGTCTCAATCACCTTGCCGCCTGGCTGCGCGCGTCTTCCGACCTGGATATGCTCCAGCGATTGCTATAAATCCACAGGCACGATCACGGCGAACATTAAACGATTGTTCCAATCAGGTAGCGCACTAATCATCATTAAGATAGAACAATAAACCTTGTCTGACTCCCTGGGCGCTCGGCAAACAAATGCGGGCGGGGGGCGGTAAAAAAAAGAGGAAGGCAGCCATCCCCATGCCGGGGACCGGCTTAAATCTGACCTATAGTTTCTGATTGAAAAAATCAAAAAGACAAAAAAAGACGACGGGCGCGTCATCTAAAGTGACGGAATGTCTCATCGCTGCAGATCGCGCATCTCTTGCAGCATGTCTTGTCAACACGGAGACGAGACATGACCCCCGAACAACGCGACCATTTGCTGTGCATCATCGAAGATGCGATCGAACGCGTTGAGGATCATCTCGATTGGCTCGCGCTTCACCCGAACGAACCCGACAGGGCTCGACAAATCGAGGACACGCAACGTTCGCTCGAACTCACCGTGCGTTTGCGCGACGTGCCTTGGTCCTCGCCTGTGAATTAGGGAACTTCGCCGCCGGGTCGTTTTAGGCCCTGACGCCGGTGTATCGACCCTGTGAGGCGCGAAAAACGCCTCACGGGGCTCCTCAGGCGCTATTTTGACGCCCTTTGACGCATATCGATCGCCTCCCTTATCGTCAATCGACCGACGAAAGGGAGGATTTCCCATGACCTTGGCGACTGTCAAAGCAATGCGCGCCGCGAGGGCGCGTGGCCTTGTGACCCTATCAGATCTTTGTCAGGAGTTCGAGATATCAGGCACCGTCGCGCGTCTGCGATTGCGTCAAGCAGAAATCAAACCGAGAGATGGTGTGTACTGTTGGGAACGTGATGGCGACGAGGTTCAAAAAGTCCGCGCTGTTCTGTTGGGCGACCGAGTTAGCCTGATCGGGTAAGTCTTATCCTTTGACGACATGCATTGGGCTTTGTGGGGGAACAGCACTTACGGTTGCGCCTTTCGCGCGCCTTGAAGATGAAGCGCACCTTCTGCTGCATAGTGCTGAATGTCCGCTTCGTTCCGAAAGCGACCGAATTGTTGCGTCGCCGCGAAATGACGCAACGGGCCATAACCAGACTCGTGCACTGCAGCAAACAACCTCTCTATTCGATCACCTGATCGGCTCGTTCGAGCAGCGACGGCGGCAGGGTGAGGCCAAGCGCCTTGGCGGTCTTTAGATTGATCGCCAATTCGTACGTGGTCGGTGCCTGCACGGGCAGGTCGGCCGCCTTCTCGCCTTTGAGGATGCGGTCGACGTAGCCCGCCGCTCGCCGAAATACATCGATCGGATCAGGCCCGTAGGAGATAAGGCCGCCGCTGGTGACGAAGTAGCGGAAAGGGTAGACCGCAGGCAATCGATGCCGAGCCGCAAGCATGACGATTAGTTCGCGATGAACCGCCGCCGACGAACTCCCCGTCACGATCAGGCCGCCATTTGACTCGCGCGCGAATGTAGCGACGTCGCGCTCGATCTCGCCGCCGTCGCGCACGTCGATCGGGCTCAACTCCACCCCTAATGACGACGGCGCCATAGCCTGGATCGCGGCGAACTGGCCGATCCCGGCGGCTAGCGCGGGATCGCGAAGGATGGCAATTCGCGTCAGGTTGGGCGCTATCTCTTTGAGCAGTTCCAGCCATTTTCCGCTGAGGCTGTATTCGAACGCGGTAAATCCGGTGGCGTTGCCGCCTGGGCGCGCCAACCTCGCGACATAGCCGGCCCCGACCGGGTCGATGACATTCACGAACACGATCGGCACGGTACGAGTTGTTTGTAGCAACGCTGCCACACCCGTGCTGCCGGAGGCCACGATGGCGTCGGGCGCGAGCGCGACCAATTCCGCCGCGTATGTACGAGAGCGGTCGGCATCGGCCGCAGCCCAGCGGTAGTCGATCCGCACGTTGCGGCCGTCGGTCCAGCCCAATTTTTGCAACCCCTGCAGGAAGCCCGCGAAGCGAGCCTGTTCTTCGGGATCGCCGGCGGCCCTGCTCATGAGCACGCCGACGCGACGCACCCGGTCGGCCTGTTGCGCGCGCGCGGCGCGTGGCCAGACGACTGCCGCGCCACCAAGAAAAGTGATGAATTCGCGCCGCTGCATGTGCCCCCTCAGAACACGCCTTGTCCAATGCCTATTTTCATTTATAACCAATGGCATCGTCCGAATGAACGAGGCGACGCTTCTGATCACTCCGCGTTCATTTCATGATGGTTTTTGCGGGCCGCTTCAGTTGCATCCATCTCTCGGGTCACGAGCCTGTAAGCGATGTAGTACTTGTAGACGTTGCTCACATATTGGACGGTTTCACGTCCGGCGATCGCCGCGGCCCCATTTTCTACATTGCCGAACCACACATTGCGATCAAGTCCCATCGCCTGCGCCTTATCTCGGAACCTCTAGAGTCCGGTTGGTCCGGCGTTATAGGCGGCAAACGCAAACAGCGTCCGGTTCCTGTCGTCGAGATTCGGGTCATTGATGTATTTGGCGATGAGGAAGCGCAAATACTTGTTACCGGCCTCGATGTTGCGTTCCGCACTTTTCTCAATTCCTTCAATTGCGATGTCCGGTTCACGCGCCGAACTTGGCTTCATCTGCATGATGCCGACAGCACCGGACTTGCTGCGCTCCGACTGCTTGAGAGCTGATTCCTGATAGCCCTGGGCCGTGATCATTAGGTAGTCAAAGCCATATTGGTCGCCGTAACGCCGAAAATATCCGACGAGTTCGTTAAATCGTTGCATATCTTCGGGCGCATATGCGCGCCGAACCATTTTATCGTCGCTGTAATAGCGTTTACGCAACCAGCTTGCGAAGCCGTACTGCACAGTCTTCTCCTTGAGAAAACTATCGAGCTTGGCCTTGAGCAACGGACTATTTTTTCGAATTGCTGCCGCTATCGCGCCGTCATCATTGATGACGACGTCAGGGTGTATCTTGATAGACTTGAAAACCTTGGTCCAGATTTGCGCAACATGATCGTCAACGACCGTCAGGGGTAGTATCCCGGCGTTGACCATTTCGAGAATGTCTTCATCCTCCAAGTTCTCGTCGGCGGCGGTCAGCTTGATCGGTTTGAGCTCCTGTGACTTAAATTTGTCGTTGATCGCCAGCAGATGTTGGTAATAGCTGCTGGTTTTCCGAATATAGAGTTCCTTGCCGGAAAGGTCTTCAAGCTTTCCAATTTCTGGCGCGGACGGGCCGCTCACCAATATTTCGTGAACGTCTTTCACGACCGGAATTGTGAAATCCACTTTTTGCAGGCGATTCGGCGTGATTGTCAGGTTGGCGGCAACAATGTCGCCGCGACCGTCGTTCAGGGCTGTCAGAAGCTGTTCGCGGGGCGTCGGCACGAACGCAATTCGTATGCGCTCAAGCTCTGATTTGATGCCCTTGTTGAGCCATTTATCAAACTCGTCGCCAAATTCGGCTGCAGTGCCTAACTGCTCGCCTTTGTCGATGAAGAAGATCGTCTTGCTGTAGGGAACGATGATGCGGATTAGCCGCCGTTTCTGCATTTCATCGAAATCGCCAATCCAAGTCCGGTACTCGGGCAGAGCGGTTTTCCCGTCTTCTGCATTGGCCCGTGGCGGCACCGAAATCCAACCGAACCCAACAGCAAGCACAACGGCAAAAAGGGATAGTGATCGAAATTTAGCTACCATGGCCGCCCCGCAACTGCGTAACGCCCGGATAAGGTCTAGCCCACTATTGTCTCCGTATTGTGAAAAACACCGGCCCTACGTCGCCTTTGGGGTCAATCGCGACCGATGCGCCTGGCGGCCGCTTCGCTCTATGTCTGGAATGGCCTGAAAGCGGATCTTCTTCGAGCGCGCCTGATCGAGGAGCGCATCGCTCAAGCATCTTGTCAAAATGACCGGAGAGCGCACTGAGCGTGTGCTCCGTGCCATCCTCGCTTTAGAGCCGAAAATAGTTTTGCAACACTATCTGCCAAAAGCAGTCATCGCATTGGCGCCCGCAGTCGGCACTAACGCCCCTGGCGACGAGCCGTTAAGGCACGCGCGCGCATATTAATTTTTTTATAGAACGAATTGCCGGTCACTTCCTTGCCGATCCAACGTGGCAGGATCACCTCCTGGCTCTTTTGCTTGAGCTCGATCTCGGCAATAACGACGCCTTGGAGAATGCCGCCGTAAACGTCGACGTGCCACGTTGCCCCGGGATCCTCGACGAAGAAGCGCTGTTTCTCCAGAGTATCGTCTTGACACATCGTCGAGAGCATCCTCTCGGCGTCGGCGATCGGGATCTCATACTCAAACTCCGGGCGCACAATACCGATCCGCGGTCCCTTGATGGCGATCGTCGCGATGTCCCCGGATAAGCGAACCCGCACCTTGCGGTCCTTGTATACAGCGATTAAGCCGTCGCGGATGTTCACGCTGCGAACCGCTAACTGCCTCCACTCATCATTGGCGACCAAGAACTTTCGCTCGATCTCAATATTTTGTCGTTCGGATTTTTCGCGCACGGACACACACTGTGTTGATGGAAGTCGTCACTCAGGCCGCCGCCCACAAATCGATCAACCGAATTATGATGCCAACATTTAAGCTTGGCCAGACTACCGCGAGCCCCGGAGGCAAAAATCCTGTTGCAATACTCTCTAACAGTTTGCGGAAAAACCCAGAAGCTGTGTCATTGTGCTCTTTCGTGAGAGCCGTGGGTTTTGGCGGTCTATCGATTGTCGGTGGCGCTTTTTGCGCGAGACCACCTCAGGCCTGTCCAGCATGCGGGGAGGGTCGATTTAACGCGACGTGTGCTTGTTCTCGCCAGCATCTGACCAACGCGAGGCGCGAAGCGCGAACCATGGCGCGAGACGCGTGGCCTGTCCAGCATGGGGGGAGGGGTTTTTCCCGGCGCGGGGCGGGGCCCAGCGCACTGTTTCCGCTGGGCGTCCAAATCAATCGCGCCTTCAGCGCCAGAGGTTCTTGAAGCGGCCTGGCGCGAGCTCGGTATAGGGCACCGTCGATTGGATACTTCGATGACCGAGGTACGCTTGCAGCGTGCGCGTATCGACGCCCTTGTTCGCCAAGACAAAGCCGGCCGCGTGGCGCAGCATGTGCGGATGCACCTTGAAGCAAACCTTGGCCGCGATGCCGGCGCGCTCGATCAGCTTGGCCAGCCCAGCGACCGTGAACGGCGCGCCCCGCTCTGAAACGAAAATGAAGGCCGACTTGGCTTCGCGTTTCAGTGTCCGCAGCGCCCTCATCTCGTCCCCCAGCAGTGGTTGCGTGCCGGTCGTTCCACCCTTGGCACGCCTGATGTGAAGTGTCGCACTTTCAAATTCCACGTCTGACCACTGAAGCTCGCAGAGCTCGCTCGCCCGCAATGCATGGCGGAAACCGATCAGAACCATGGTGCTGTCCCTGGCGCTATGACGATTCCCTTCGGCGGCTTCGACCAGTTTCTCCACTTCGCGCTCAGTCAGATGCTCGCGAGGTCTGAGCTCGCTGTTCGGACGCCGCGTCGGCATGACTGTTCGTATTTCCCTGGTTGGGGGGACCAAACGAAGGTTCGATTTCGTCATGGTTTTCCGCCTCTCGACACAGTTGCACTGTCCGTACTCTCGAAGGAATATGGACAGTCTGTCGAGGCGATCTTGATGCGATGGTTAGCGTACGGTCCGTTCGTAACACATAAGGTCACTGCGCTGACATCGCCGCCGACCCCCTAAATGACTGCTGACGCTCAATCGCGTCATGAGCACGCTGCAGACATTTCCGCTTGGCCCCAATAGCAGCCGGAAAGCAAGCATTGCGCGAGGTCGCCGTGTTTGGCCAACGACGTGGTATGCGAGGACGCCGTTCGATAAGCAATGAATCACCAAACTCGTGCGACCGGTAGCGATGCTTGCTGAATGCATCCGAAATCTCGGCTAATACCGCGTCATTTGCGAAAGCCTCAAGAAGCTCAAAGTGACTTTCGCCGGGTTGATGCACGCCGGTGAGGATCGTGTCCACGACGTGAATCGGGGTTTGACGCCCAATGCGTCCGCTCGCGACTCCGTTCCCCGCGCGCACGCTGCCGTTGGCGTTTGCCGCCGACTCGAGCGCACGGACGGCGGTCGTCCCAATGGCGATGATGCATCCCCCGTTTGATTTTGCCTTATCGATTGCTGACGCTGTGTGCTGAGGGATGTAATAGGGCTCGTCGAAAGGGAGCCGCAGGTCCAGCATCGGATCTCCGGTCGAAGAGATACCGGCGGCGTGCGTGAGTGTGGCAAAACCGATGCCACGCTGCCGCCAAACTGACTGAGTGCGCCAGTCGAGCGCAAATCCAGCTGAGGGCGGCTCAAAGGCGATTGGGTCGGCGGCAATTCTCGTCCAGACGTCCCACAAGGCGAGCGGCTCGGGCTCATGCGCGTATTGAATCGGTCGGCCGTGTCGAGCAAACCCGGCAAAGACGGTTGCGTGATCGCCCAGGAAACGCAGTCGCAGCAAGCGGGGATGGTCGAGCAGATGTTCGACGATCCCGACAAGCGGGCCAAGCGCGAGGCGGTCGCCCGGCGAAAGGGGCGGTGGTGACATTCGATCTTCGGTGCGCGTGCGATGATCACCTGCGCCGAACGCGATTGCGGTGAACTGTATCGGATTACGGATTGACGACCATGCCGCAAGCCGAACCTCGATTGATTTGCCACTTGCGCAATGGATGCCCTTCAAGCTGGCCGGCAGGGTCGCCGCATCGTTGGCGATAACGAGGTCGCCAGGACTGAACAGAGAGGCGAGCGCGGCGCGCGGCAGGTGTCGTATACGGCCGTCACCATCGACGATGAGGAGTTTCGCAGCTCGACCATGGGACTTATCGGCGGTTGTCATTAGCGTTCCGCGACGCGAAGAGCTGTGGGCTTTGGCAATGCACTAAGCAGCTTCTCGACAATTTCCGCGGCAGCATCCTCTGGTCGCCTCAACGTCGTTGGATCGGCATCGGTAACGGCCAGGGCGTGCAGCGGCGTGTCCATGTCGCCGGGATCGAGCGAGAGGAAAGCGACGCCGTCGGCCTTCGCCTCCTCGGCCCAGATTGCTGTCAGGTGGCGGAGAGCCGCCTTGCTTGCGGCGTAAGCGCCCCATCCCGAATAGGGATTGACGGCGGCGTCACTCGAAATGTTGATCACGACGGCCCCGCGCCCATTCCGCGCGGAGGCCGCCAGGGCGCCGAAGAGTGCTTTGGTCAATCGGAACGGACCCAAAAGGTTCACACTGAGCGCCTGCTCCAATTCCTCACATTCGGTGTCGGCAAGCAGCGCGAGCGGCGTGGGTCCTAAGGCCGATGCGTTATTAACGAGCGCATCGAGACCCCCGAGGTTACCCATAATTTGCAATGCGATCGGGTGAGTGTCGTCTTTGCGCCCGACGTCACCGACGATCCCACAAGCGTCCGTCTCATTGGCGATCTGCTCGACCGCCCTGGCATTACGGGCGACGAAGGCGACGCGAGCGCCGTGCGCCACCAGGCTCCGAACGAGGGCCAGTCCCAGGCCGGACGTCCCCCCTGTGACAGCCACGCGAAGTTCCTTGAGGTCGTTGTGGATTGGCATTTGGTCTGTGCTCCCGCTTGTTGTGCAGATCGCTCTACAAGTTCAAGTGAACTTGAAGTCAAGCACAAAACGTGCTCTTCTGGCGCATGGATCTCGTACTCACCATTGGCGAAGTTTCTCGACGGAGCGGCGTTGCATCGTCGGCGCTGCGGTTCTACGAGGAACGGGGGCTGATTTCCTCGCTGCGTGCGGGCTCAGGGCATCGCCGCTATCCCCGATCGGTACTGCGCCGCATTGCCTTTATCGTCTTTGCCCAGAGGGTCGGGTTGGCACTCGAGGAAATCGCCGCGGAACTTGCCAAGCTTCCCACAGATCGTATTCCGGCCCGCCAAGACTGGGCGCGCCTTTCGGGCGCATGGACAAAACGCATCGATCAAAGGATCGCTGAGCTCCAACGTCTCAAAGCGGGGCTAACGCAATGCATCGGATGCGGATGCCTTTCCATCGACAAATGCAAACTTGCAAATCCAGCCGATCGAGCGGGTCGTCGGGGACCGGGCCCGCGCTATTGGCTTGGTTGAGTCCGCCCGCCGTGCGCCGGGTGCTCGTGAGCATCTTTCGCTCGGGAATCGGACGTGAATTTCTTAAGCGATAACGCGGCACCGGTTGCGCCCGCTGTCCTCGATGCCAGCGTGTTAAGGGACTATTTCGGGCGTAGCCCGCATCAGATGACCGCATCGGCGCTTTCGATCACGCAGGCGCTGACATCGTCGCCAGCCGGCCACTGTTACGGCAAAGCAGCGGCGCTGCGATAAACACCTTTTCGGTAGAAGATGTCGCGCTCCCGCAGCTGCTTTCAGCCGCTCGCGATGAAACGTGCGCCTACCAAATCGGAAACTTACATCTGTCATTTTCTGCCGCGAATTAAGACATTCCGGTCAAATAATTAGGTCTGAACGCCGTGGAGACAGATCTTGGGGAACTGACTGGTTTTCTGACGCGCGTTTGGCTAGCGCTTAGTTGCGCCTCGATGCGACCGCGCCGCCGGAACTCGATCCCGTAGTTCGGGCGGTTTCGATCCTCTGACCAGCGTCATCCATTCGTACCAGGATATCCTTGATTGGATTGTCGGCCCATGCGTGGGTCACAAAGTCACGGTGCGAAATGTCTCCGGCGGGGAGGAACGTCACCATCCCCTGCAGGCGGCTGTTCCTCAGTTCCGAGCTGTAAGGCACTGATCGTTCACGTAGCAGGCGTTCGAGATAAGCGTTGTGACGCGCCGTGTGCGGGGTGTACGAGCTTACGAAGAAGGTAGATCTGTTGCGGGTGATCCAGTCCGCGAACTTGCCGATCCCGCCGTACAGCGCATCGAGGAGAACCAGGCCGCGCACGCGCGACCTGACTCCGCCCTGGTCGAGGACTGACAAGGTCGGTCCAAAGCCGCCGCTGTAGGCGACGATGACGATCGGCATCCTGGCGAATGTGAATGCGCTCTGCGGATCGCCATACATTCGCGCGAGCTTGACGGCCGCTTCATCAAGGAAGCGTGTGAAGCCGTTCGGCTCCCAGAATTTCCCGGCGCTCGAATTCGGCGGCATCGACGGCAAATTGCGGCGCCACCAACACCGCGTTCATTCCGGCGGCCGTGATCTGTGCCGGCACCTGTTGGCGGTCGCGGACGTCTTGGGCGAGATTCACACCGTGGCCGTGAAAAAACACGACCATGACCGCGGGACGTTTGGGGTCGAAGCCTGGCGGAATGTGCAACAGCACGCGGTCGTCACTGAAAGTCTGAGACTCCCAGAGGACATGGCCGCGGAAATTGACGTGGCCCCGGTGGCCGTCAGTACCGGCATTCAAAAACGGTCGGCCCGATTCTGGCATGGTGCCGTGATATGGGAAGGGCGCCGTTTCGAAATCAACGAGACTTGTCAGTGCGCCGGCGTTGGATGGAATGCGCGAGGGAATGGCCTGCACGGGCGGTGCGGTGCCTTCGAGGGATGCCAGCCGGACCGCCGGCTTCAGACTTGGCTTCGGCCCTTTCGCCGTGTGTTTCGCTGATGCGCGACCGTGCTCGGCGACCAGTGTCCGCAATCGACTCCGTTCGCGAGCCACGATCCTGGGGGCCTTCTCGCGGCCGCGACTTGTCAGTGCGCCGGCGTTGGATGAGATGCGCGACAGAATGACTTCCGCGGGCGGTGCGGCGCGTTCGAGCGACGCGAGCCGGACCGGCGGCTTTAAATTCGGCTTCGGCTCTTTCGCCGCGTGTTTCGCCGGTGCGCGGCCGCGCTCGGCGACCCGCTGCTCCAAGCTACTCCATTCGCGAGCCACGATCCTGGCGGGGCTCTCGCGGCCGAGACCTGTACCTGTCGCATGCGGATTGGCTGACGGTGCATAGGTTGAGCTTCTGAATGGATCCAGTTTTCCAACTTCCGAATCGGCTTTTCCCCGACACCGATTTAAACGCTGGCAATGGGAAATATGTCGGTGAATTGATGCTTCGGCCGGTGAGACCAAAACAGCCGACCGGAGCTCGCTGAAGACGGGCCAGCACCAGCCGACCGAGCCAACGAACAACAGGATAGCGGAGAATGCGGAAGGAAGTTTTCGCTTGAGCCCATCCAGGCACCGCGCCGGTTTTTTACCTGGCTGAAATCGAACGCGGCCGGCCTCGAAGTGGCTGCGCGACGGAGCCGCGCCCAAGTCGGTATTTTTAAGCCGCCGTGTTGAGTCTGCTGCAAAACAGCACGCACCCGCGGGCGGCACCACAATCGTGGCCGGCCTGCAAATAGCACGCAGCGTTGGTCCCCCGACCGTATCTGACACAGTTTCCCCACCCGACCAAGTCAGCCTCGACCGCGACTATGTCTTCATTTTGACGCAAGCCTGCTAATTTGCTCCTACCAACAGAACGGGAAGACTCTCGCAGTTCGGCAGCCTGGCGACCGCGTCGCTTCGGTTTCCACGCGCTTTCGCGTCTTTTTTGGCGATGGGACGGCTGTTGCTGCGTTCCCCTCAGCTTGTGAAGGCGGCGTTAACTCTGCATCGCTACTTGGCGATGGCTCCTTTTGTGCAAGGAGGAGGTTCGACTCGTTCTTGCGCCATCGGTATCCAATCCCGAATTCGATCGGACGTGCACCTTTAAACAACTCCGCCATTTGGGGCTGATAGAAGTTTGCGAACATGGTGATGGGTCCGGCATAATGCCCGAACGCCTGAAACCGCCATTTCCTTGCTTCGAAATAGCCAAGCGGGATACCGCTATCGTCCTGAACGACAGTCGCGCTGCTATCGAGCAACAGCTTCCGCACGCCGGCGAAGTGTCCTTTGTGCAAGAGATATGACGCGCTCTTGATAAAGCTGTCGGCAGGACCAAGCTTGGCCAGGAAGGCCGAAAAGCCGCTCCGCTCAAATGAACCGTCCGCGAGGTTGGTGCTGAAGTAGTAAAGCGTCTGCTTTGGTCCGGCGCCGTCCGAAAAGACAATCTTCACGCCCGGAGCGGCGCTGTGAGGTGGGCTTGTAACAGGTTTGTTGGTGCTGTTGGTGGCCGCCAGCTCAGCCGCAATCTGAAAGTTTCCATGTTCGTCCAGACTCACAAGATTAAGTTCGTGGATGGTCTTGCCGGTTCGCGCCAGAAAAACATAAAGGATCGGCAACGTGCCGTTGACCGGCCCCTCGTGCAGCTGGGTCTTCATCTTTTGGGTGATGAAGAAACTGAAGTTGAATAGCGAACCCATCGAGAGCTCAAGATTTCGCAGTTCCCCATTGATGGCCCAAGGGCCGAGGCCGGTCAGTTCCGGGACGTCGCCCACCGGCTCGAGACCGGCCAAGACGTATGTTGAGGCGTTGGGAAAGAACGAGGTCGCGTAGAGAAAATCCGGCCCGCTGAACATGTAGAGCATCGTGTCGTGTTGATCCGTCAGATACTTCTTTGAAAATTCGCGGACCTTGGAGAGTTGGGCGCTTTCTTCGCGCGCGAAAATCGAATCGAAATAGTGGGCATGCTGCTGCCAGGCCGGATCTTTGGTGTATGCTGCGAGCGGAGAGTTCGACGACGGCGGCAATCCGGCCAAGAACCGCGCCGTGTCATCGGCAGTTGCCGCCTCAGAGCTTCGCGCGGGCGCGACACTGAGCGCCAGCATGAACACCATCAGGACAGCCGCCATTATTCTAGGCATTGTAGGCATGGCATCTTTTTCAGATCGCCGTTCGCGAGATATCCCTGGAAGAAACATCCAAAGACATCCCATAGCGGGCAGGACACGTAGTAGACCAGAAGCCTGGTTCAGATTATGGCGGCGCTGGCGTGGGCACGACTGTTCCACGTCTCACGCGATCGTCTCTGCATCGCTGGTTCCAAACTATACGTAATGAAAAAAGCCCCGCCCAGCGGTGTGAGCCAGGCTGGGCTTGCGGCGATAAGGTCCTAAGAACCGTAAGTGCCTCGTCATTATGAGGCACGGTCTTGCGCCCCGCAATCTTGCTCAGCCAACGGCCCTATTTGCCGATTCATGGGCCGGATCGCGCTCGCTTCTGGCGAGCCGTCGACTGTCAGTTCGGGGACCAAGCGATCAGCGACGGCTGCATCGCCGCGCAATGCATCGTGCTCTTTTCGTCCCGCTGCTTGGCAATTGAAAGGGTCGCGCCGTGCGGGAATTGATCAAGGCTGCTGCCGGAAATGATCAAGGCTGCTAAAGGCAAGGGCATCGACCCTCACGGCGCACTCTTGGAACCTCTTTGGAACCTTTCGGCGAGACCGCTGTGGCCTTTTATCGGCCTCGAAACAGAAATGAAAAGTCTATCAGCATGTTGTGTGGTGGGCGCACAAGGACTCGAACCTTGGACC
>CAWDZD010000041.1:0-526516 GCA_963806465.1 uncultured Alphaproteobacteria bacterium
TATCTTTTTTCGTCGTCGATGATCCAATGCCAATGCTGCACTAAACAGACACTTTCAATTGCCGCACGATTTGACCCCGAGAATCAGTACTCGTGTCGTCGGAGGAAACGTGTGCCGGTTCCTCCTGTGCACGGCAGCGGTGTGGTATTTCAGTGTACCTGCTGCAATTGCGGCAGATCGATATGGCGAATGGTTGTTCGAGCAACCACGAAGCTCTGTGCTCACGCTGACTTTTAAACAATCGGTACCACGCGGCGACAAATTTGCAACTTCTGAGCTTGGATTTGTCTGTGATAAAAGAGACGGATTAGGGATTGTCGGCGCAGTGCTTATACCGTTTGATGGAACGTTCGAATATCGGCAAAATGTGATTCCCGTTTTGTTTCAGAAAAATAGCAAGCAACAAGATCCTTCTGATCTTTTACAGCGTTGGAGAAACGGTACCGACTATATATTCTCGGAGTGGAAAGATGACATCGATGAGCTAGCTTCTTTCCTAAAAGGAAATGATGCTGACGGCGTAAAAACTATACATATCTTTTTCCCGCACGATCCTGATGCGAGTTCTCAAGTGTCAACTCACATGGTCATTAATGTGTCAGGTTTTTCTGATGGTTTCGGCGCTTTCCAAAAGGCGTGCGCTCCGCCTCAATAGTTTTACCGAAATCCGCCCTTCACTTCGCCAATTGGAATGACGTAGGTCAGTATTTGCGGTATTGTATGCGGTGACGTTAGATCGGAGTGCAAAACCATGGCAAAAGACAAAAAATCTGCAGGTCAATTGGACGCCTTTAGCAAGCAGGCAATGGCGCAGGCGCATCAAGCCTTGGACACCTACTTCGATTTTCTCAAGAAGACCGTTTCGGCGTTTCCTTCTGGCGGCACGGACCTCGGCGAAAAACTAAAGGATCAGGGTGTTCAAAACATCACTGCTATGCACGAGCTTGTCAAAAGGTTGAGTCAGGCGAAGGATTTTGAAGAAGCGTTTCGAATTCAGACGGCATTTATGCATTCGCAACTGAATGCACTTGGGAAGCAAGCGGCAAGTCTCGGCGAGGCGTATACCAAAGAAGCGTCAGGTGGGGTCAAGATGCCGTTCAAAAGCTCGCTCGATTAGCCCGTTGTTTGTGTAGTGACCGTTCATGACCCGCTTCTACGAACCCGATCTTGGCTCTGAACTAGACAGTCCGTTCGCTGGTGACGCTCAGAACAAGCTCGTTCGTCGCGGCTACTGGTTGGATATGAACGACCGCAGCCTTGTCATGGTAATGACCCAAGGAATTGGGGCGAATCTGACCAACGATGAAAATCGAGCACATCTGACCGATTTAAAACGCGAGCACCTAATTGATCAGGTTTGTATTCAGGAAATTCTGCCGCCCGAGAAAAAGTAAGCAATGCTGTCATAAGCGCGTAGCGTCCTTGCAACAGCCGCCTCAAATGTCACGACGCTGCGTCAAATTAACCGATTACAGCCGCGAATCAGCTTAGACTTGAAGGCCAAGGGAACGCTGCCGAGGCATTCGGTCTTCGTTCGATGTGCGGCAGCGATTTGGTGGGGAATTCGCATGAAAAGCGCCATCGAGGCTCATCTGCCTGATGAGCATTTTGTCATCCGAGTAGATGGACGAGTAAAATCGCACCATCGACGTTTCTTGGATGCGCTGAGAGAAGGCTTGCAGCTTCGTGATCAGTTTCCGAAACACGACATAAAAGTTCAGTCGATGAAGGTGGACGATCAGCAAAGAACTGCTTTGCACTGACTTGATGCCAGTTCTCGCGGTAGTTTGAGTTCGCGCGCTTCGCTAACCTGCCCGAGGAGGCGGGCGTTCAGCGTATGGCTAACCTGCTTTAACTTCCCCACCAACCTTCCGTTAACAGCTCCGATAAAACTGTAGTCTTATAGTTTTACTATCGGAAATCGCTATCTGAGCTAAGACTCTTTAGCGCGCGTGAAGCTCACGTCAGTTGAGCCCTTTTCATCACCGGGGTTGTTAGATGCGGTCCGAACCGATAGACGGTCCAAAGACCTCCGTTCCGCAACTGTTCATGGACACGCTGGCGAGCGCCAGCGACCCCGCCATCCCGGTCGTTGTGGCAGAGAAGGCCATCGATGACTTGCTTGCCGTACACGAGGATGCGGATCAGCAGATCAAGGCGTTACGAGCACTGGAAGAGGAACTGATTTTAGTTCTGCGTTCTACCTCTGGTGAGCGGTTTGACCGGGCAAACAAGCTGATCGATTTGATCGATGCGCGCGTGCGAACGATCCGCGTTTTCCAAAAGGGAACGAAACAGGCTACCGCTCCGGTCAGGGATAGGGACTTTTTCGAAATGGAACAGCCTAACCTACGTTCAGTTGCTTGACGTATTCCGTTTGACTGTTTGACATCAAGGTCGGCGCGACCCTCCGGCAATTCGGTTAGAGTGCGAGCAGCGGAGTTGTAGGATACGCCAGCGATGCAGGTAGAATCCACGGATTTCCTGGTCGATCTTAGCGACGTCAATCGCACGAAGACACGTTCGTCTCACTGCTCTACTACGGAGGGCGACGTTCTGCTGAAAGTCGAACAGTTTGCATTCACTGCGAACAACATGACCTATGCCCTTATAGGCGGTGCAACTGGATGGTATTGGGATTTTTTTCCGGCACCACGGGGATGGGGTCGCATTCCCGTTTGGGGGTTTGGCAAAGTCGTCGCTTCGCAGATCGACCATGTGGAAACTGGGGAAGAGCTATTCGGCTACTTTCCTATGTCGACGCACGTTCTCCTGAAACCACGGAAGATCAGAAGCGATGGCTTGCACGACACCAGCGAGCACCGCGCACACCTGTCTTCAGCGTACAACTATTACATACGCACTTCCGCCAACGCCGCATTTGACGCGGGAAGCAAGCGCGAAATCGCGTTGCTGCGGCCACTGTTTTTTGCTTCTTTCCTTGTACATGATCTAATTACGGAACGCGTAGGCGCCGATGCGGACACGGTAGCAATCACAAGCGCGTCGAGCAAAACAGCCATTGGTCTCGCCCATTCATTGTCGACGCAAAAGGTCCGTCCTTACCATATCGTTGGACTGACATCGGCGCGAAACCTCGATTTTGTTCGCGGCATTGGCGTGTATGATCGCGCCACTACATATGACGATCGCGAAATTGTTAGCTCAGGTTCGGTCGCTGTTGCTGATTTCTCTGGTAATTCAGCACTGATACGGAAACTGCAAGATGCCCTGGGTAATCGGGCTGTGTTCTTTTGTCTAATCGGTTATACGCATTGGGATCGCCGGTCGTTGGACATTGTCGAGGATGAAAAAATGGTGCGTTTTTTCGCGCCCGACCGGATTTGCAAGCGAGTGCGCGAATGGGGGGTTGGCGAATTTGATCGACGTTATAATGAGGCATTACAGGCGTATATCCGTCATTCACGCGGCTGGCTCCAAGTTGTTGAGGGTTTCGGACCAAAAAAAGTTAGCGAGGTGTTTGAACGGGTGTCTAGAAACCAGGTCCGCCCTAACGAAGGGTATCTCCTCTCTCTGCACGGCCAAGAAACTTAAGCGGATTGTCGCCACTCAAGAATTCGTTCGCGACCTGAGCTACGCCGAGGATATCCAAGATATGTTACGTGTATGCCCCGCTTTTACGAACCCGATCTTGGCTCTGAACTAGATAGCCCGTTCGCTCGTGACGCTCAGAACAAGCTCGTTCGTCGCGGCTACTGGTTGGATATGAACGACCGCAGCCTTGTCATGGTAATGACCCAAGGAATTGGGGCGAATCTGACCAACGATGAAAATCGAGCACATCTGACCGATTTAAAACGCGAGCACCTAATTGATCAGGTTTGTATTCAGGAAATTTGCCGCCCGAGAAAAAGTAAGCAATGCTGTCATAGTCATAACGTCACGGCATTTCGTAGCCGTCGACGGGCATGTCATTGCCGTTCCAGGTATCCCAGATTAACACAAAATTTACCTAAATGTTTAAACGATGGCGACGGAAGCTGAACAGCTTGTATTAGTTAGACGGCTGTTGGGGCGAACGATGGTGTTCTCATGAGGAACGACTTCGCCACTGACCACACTCACGAACGCTACGTCGTCGAAGTAGACGGGACAGGCGAAAGCCGAATATCGGATTTTCGTGAAGGCGCTGACTGCTGGATTGCAGCTCAGGCAAGAGTTTCCGAATAGCCATGTCAAATTGCGCTACGTGGGCGAAGAGACCGCGCACTGATTTACATGGCCGCCAAAGCTCTGCCGGTTGGTCGCCATCTGGCCCGCTAGCGGCAGATTGCGCGCATAGAAACGTTCAATCTGATCAACAGACCTCCCGGCATTCTACTCCTTCACCTTCAATTTGGCTTCGTTCGCTGCAATGAAAGCGCGAATGTCGTTCGCCATGTCCAGCAGCTTTAGCCACTGTTCCTTATATAAGGTCACAGGAAATCGCCCCATGCCGTAGATCGAGACTGCGCCCTTTTCGCTCACTTTCATGCGGATACCAGAAGACGACCCCTTTTTAAGAGCTGCGTTTTCGTTGCGGAGGCGTTCCAGTTCGGCTTTCATCTCATCGTCGGACATGGCTATTTCCCTGATTTGGTCTCAGACCGAATTCTGAAGTCGACTATCTCGTCTTGGGCGCTTTGCGTGGCGGCACTCTTTTAGTCAGCTCTTCCGCTGCTTCCTGATGAGCGTAAATGGCGGTGACAATAGAATGAAGCGGTTAATGCAGCGTGGTCCTACCACAGCACTGCTTGAATTTCTTTCCTGATCCACATGGACAAGGATCGTTGCGCCCAATCTTTGGCACCGTGCGGCGGAAGGTCGTAGCGATATCAAACGGCTGCCTCTCGACCAATCCCCGCGCTTGGAAGTAACGGTGAATTCCAGTCACCCCTGCAGCAGCACCCACAATCAGTCTCTCGCGCTGCTCAGCACTGATTGCTTCCTTGTATGGACGAATTTCAGGATCGGGGTCGTGTTCGTGCGCCAAGGCAAAAATCGGCACGAGCAAACCGCCGTGCTGTTCGTCATCCAGGAGAGCAGCCCATTGCTCTTTATGAAACTCCATTCCACGGAGGAAGCCCTTTGCCCAATCGTTGGCATGACTTATTCCGTTTTCATCTTCGAGAAGTAGCGGCAGAAATACATCGCCCGAATGCAAGGTATCGGCAATGACGTTCCAATGACGCATGATTAGAGATAGAAAATCTTGCAATACGGACTGTGCACCGAAGGAGTCCTCAAGAACCATATCGTCTCCGCAAATCACAGGTAGATATTCGCTTGGGTGCACAATTTCGGGACCGCAAATCAAAGCAGCCAAGAAGCCATCCAACTGTTCGAGGTTCATCGGGTGCTTGTTGTCAAAGCGTCCAAGAACCCCGCTGAGGCGCTGGAATTCGGCATCGGTCAATGGCTGGGGCTTCACGGCAAGCCTTTAATTTTCGGGCAATTCAACCATTGCGGACGACGGAAGTCACTTTCTCTCTTCGTGGGGCAGCGTGCTGTTTCTACTTGCAGCCTGATTTAAGTGCTGCCGTAGAACCTTTGTACTCACCCATTCCCTAAGCTCTGCAGGATAACGCCATCGTCCGCGACAGTGGCACTATGCGCACATACGCCACTCGAAAAATGAGAGGGATTAAGCCACTGTTTCTTTCTTGAAGATTGTTGCGCCTTGCCTGACCAAATGCCTTTTGTCCTTACGTTCCCTTGGAGACGATTTGTCCTTGCTATGTGCGACCGGCATTGTGCCTATCAGCGTGAGATTGCCAGTTATGTCTTTGGCGTAACCGCGAAGAACTTTTCTCATGGCGTGCTCCTATGCCGCTCAAAAACAGTTCTGCGCAGTAGACTAGCACAGCGGGAAGGCAAGTCAGATAGCGAGTCCCAGCTGGCTGCGCTCATCGCCGGTCAGGTTGACGATGACGGGGTCTTCCTCGGGGCAAAAGAACTCCGGCGCGTCATCGTTGGGATCGCTGAGGATTAGATGAAGGAACGTTTTGCCTGCGCACTGTACGGCGATGCACTCGCCGCTCGTCCAGCTGACATCCACTGTGTCAGATAAGGCGCCATATAGGTCTGCGAACGCGCGCTTGATGGCGTGGCGGTAGATATCAGTTCGGTTCACGAAAGTGTTTTTTTTCAATTCGAAAGCAAGAAAGGTTTGGCTGCCTTCGTCGTGCCTTGCCGTGCATCACGGAAGAGCGGGAACAGGGCGACCAGCACGACGCTTCAGACGCGATCTACTTCACATCCTGTCATGTCTATCGACGCTCGCCTGAAAAGCGGGTCAATCGGCGGCGTGCCCAAATCCAAGCCGCGAGGCAAAGCCCTGAGGAGATAAAAAGCGCAAGAAGGGCTTGTGCGTGGTGTTCCATGCCGTCCTCCAATACACCTAAGACCTCAAGACCGTAATCGGCTGTGCATTAGACGCTACGTGTATAAACGCCACCGACTGAAATTCAAACGGCTGTTTAAATCGATTCTTTTCCAATATCAAGGAGCTTCCGCGATTTTTGTTCCAATGTGCCACATTAACAACACCGCGACGTGGACCCGTCCAGCAAGCAGCGGCATAGCTGGGCGCAAGTGCCGCGTTTTATTTTCCAAACTTAAAATTTACTCATTTCCAAAGGCGCATCGTTGAAGGTGCTCGGCCAAGCCACGATAGCACGTGATATTTCGGCAACATCGCATATTGGCCTTATTGCGAGGACTACAGCTGAATTTCATCAGTGTGAGTTCCGGCTGCTACCAAACGCGAAATATCTGGTGCAAACTAACTGGCCGGGGGTCGAACACGGCCAAGAATGCCAACTTTTTATCAATCGAGGGGGGATTACATGAAGCGCGCAATGTTCGCCGTCGCGCTGCTGACGGTCGGTTGCTTCTCGTTACCCATTTTTGCCCAGCAGCAAGATTTACAAGAAGTGATGAACGCTGCCAATGCGCTGAGTGCGCGGGAAAACGAGTTGCTGAGCAAAAAAGATGCAGCAGGCATAGCATCACTTTTCACATCAGATGGATTGTTAGTGACACTCGCACCGCAGTTCGCATTTAAGCCCGGGCGGGACGCCATACAGAAGCACTATCAAGGCATCATCGACGCTGGCGCAACCAGCGTCACCCTAGAACTCAAGAACCTAGAGCTACGCGGCAACGATGGCGTATGGGCGGCGGGAACCTACTCAGTCACCGTCAAAGGCAATAACATCCGGGGCAACTGGTTTAGAATCCTAAAGCGTGAGAACGGGAATTGGAAGATAGCTATGGAAGCCGTCGCTCGCCCCGGTGTCATAGATGCTCCTCCTATCTCGCCCAGTCCCTCACCAGCACCCACCGACAGCAAATAGAACAGGGACCTATTGCTCGGGTCTAGTGCCTGAAGAATTCGCGGGTTGATCCAAAGAGGAGCCGCGTCGGCTCGTCTTTTCTTTGTGGTCGTCATTGAAGCGAGGATTGGGTCTAACAATCCAAACTCGCCCGTACCGTCTATCCTGTCGTGGGTTTGTATCCCGCTGTAAAATGCAAGGTCGTGATGCTGCTCGTCGCTGGATCATCGTATACGCTTAGAAAATCGGCGACAAAACGATCAGCAGCCTTCTCAGACCCGGTGATCTGGATCAAGTGCGGGCGTGCGGCTTGAAATTGCTTTTCCCAATTCCATCGTCTTTCGGCGTCAATCCGTCCGATCACAGTGAAGATTTTATCAGCCTCTACTTCCAAATGCACATCTGTGAACCCTAATGAAATCATAAACGAACCAACTTTTCGCCCGATGTCGCAATCAACCAGCGATGTCATCACACGCCGCACTTCTCGCTCGAATTTCGCGTTGACCGGAAAGTGCTCAATTGCAAAGCTGGCAAAGTCGCATGAAACAACGACGCCGCCCGGGCGCGTTACCCGTTTTAGCTCGTTAAGTGCACGTTTTGGTTCTTTCAGCCATTGCAAAAGACATGCCAGTGCGCAGCGGATACATACCGGTGAAGAACGCGTTGCGACCGGAAGTGCAACTTTGCATTGCGACGTAATCCATGAAGATTGCGCCTTCGTTGCCGATGCGGTCGATGTTAGGCGTTTCGCCAACCATCAATCCGCGGTGATAGATGCTCGGCTGCATCCAGCCGATATCGTCGCCCATGATGAAGAGGATGTTGGGCTTGGTCGGCTGCTGTTGTGCGGAAACCTGCGAACTTACCGCGGCCACGGCTGCAGCCCCCGCAAGCAGACTGAGCCAGAACGTTCGTTTCACTTTCATTACGCTCCTCCGGTTTTTTCAGGGCTGGTCAATCGTGTGAAACCTCTGTCGAGTGATGCAACGAAATCCCAGATGGCTTGTGGATGTGTCCACATCCTCCGCATGGCGCGCCGCTGGGCGGTAGCGACGGCAGTAGTTAGGCGCGCACAGATGCGAGCCGCCCTTGATGACTTTGCGGGGAATTTTTGCCCGCGGCTGAAGAGGATCGTAGCTGTCCTCCTCCCGTCCGCCGCGGGGATTCTCCGGAATGCAGCACGCCTTCGGAGCGTCCGCCTGGTGCTCCGCTGAGAACCAGTCGGTGGTCCATTCCCAAACGTTGCCGATCATGTCGTGGAGTCCGTACCCGTTCGGCGGAAACGCGGTCACCGGTGAGGTACGCTCAAAGCCGTCGTCGCAGCGGTTTTCCTGCGGAAAGTTGCCCTGCCAGGTGTTGGCCATGTGTTTGCCGCCAGGCGTGAATTCGTCGCCCCAAGCGAATTCGGCACCGTCAAGACCGCCACGCGCGGCGAGTTCCCATTCGGCTTCGGTCGGCAGCTCCTTGCCAGCCCACTTTGCGTAGGCGAGTGCGTCGCTGAACGCCACATGCACCACAGGATGATTATCGCGCGTGTTGATGTTGCTCCTTGGCCCGTAGGGGTGCCGCCAGTCAGCACGCTTGGTGTACGCCCACCACTCGCCAAGGTTTTTCAGATCGACCGCATGCTGAGGCGGAGTGAAGACCAGCGAGCCGGCGTAGAGCATGTGGGGCAGCGCGCCAGGATAGTTTTTCGGATCGGGTGGAACTTCGGCAAAGGTTTTGTGGCCGGTCGAGCGAACGAATTCTTTGAACTGCCGGTTGGTGACCGGCGTCCGATCAATCCAAAAACCGTTGACGCTGACTCTGTGGACCGGCGCTTCTTCAGGATAGTGCCTGTCCGAGCCCATGCGGAACGTGCCACCGGGTATCCAAACCATGTTCGGCGGCGTTGACTGTTCCGGACTTTGCACCGGTGTGCCGAACGCACGATCAGACACGGGAATCCTTGTATCACTTCGGAACAGTTACATCGCGCCCGCAAGACTACCAGTGATCACACGCCCAGAGGATGACAAAAGTGTGAGGCGAATTCATTTCGCGCCTTCTTGAAAGTTTAATGATTGCCACCGTCGATGCAGATCGGAGAAGACCGTTTATACCCTCTCCTTTTATGAGAGCCCTGTCTTTTTTTTTATGAGAGCCCTCTCCTTTTATGAGAGCGACGTTGACCTGCTTTCGCGGGCCAGAATGTTTCGTAGTCGATGGTCGCAGTCGTTAAAGCGACTTGCGTGGGCGAATATCTTGAAACAATCCTCCTCATTCAACTTAGTCATGACCGTTGCAGTACTTGGACCATGCTGTCATCAACTCAAATCGTTTTTGAAATCATATCGCCCCTCCGGTACGCTGCCTCAACACGGTCGCCAATTGAATGCGCGAGTGCCAGCTCCAGCAACTCATTTGGGTAATTTCCAACTTCAGCAGCCCAATCTCGGAAGGTCGATCTAAATCCATGTCTGGTGATCTTGCCCTTCATGCCCATACGTTCGCAAAGCAATCTTACAGCCATTTCTGACAACGGTTTGCCGCGTGGACCGGGAAACAGATAATCACCCTTTGGGGCAGCATCGATGATTGCTAAGGCGGCGTCGCACAATGGCACACGATGTTCTTTCTTCGCCTTCATCCGTTCGGCTGGAACAATCCACATCCGTCCCTTATGGTCAATTTCTGACCGTCTGGCTCCTAGAGCTTCGGAGATTCGGGCGGCAGTTAAGATGGCAAATTCAAGTGCCTGTGCTGTCGTTCCAGACGCCGCACGAAGCTTGCGCATAAAGTCTGGCAAGTCGGCATAAGGTAACGCCGCGTGATGCTTGGTGGGCGCGATCTTACTCTTCGCCGGTAGGAGCTTGTCCAAGTGACCGCGCCACCGTGCCGGGTTGGCACCTTCCCGATAGCCGCGTGCCGCTGCCCAATTGATGACGCTTTCGATGCGACCTCTAACTTGTGATGCTGTTGTCGTTTTCCTTGACCATAGTGGTTCAATGACCCGCATTACCAGTTCAGTGCCTTTACTGTTGCCGTCAATCTCGACAATCGGCAAATCACCAAGAACCGGATAGGCATATTGGGCAAGAGAGGTTTGCCATTGCTGCACATGCCGTTGAACTCGACCACGATCCCTTATGTGCCTCGATGTATAATTCGGCGCACTGCTTGAATGTCATGACTGGCTTTTCCACCAGATCGTAGACGGCAAGAACACTTGGCCGGTCTTCCATTTGCTTGCCACGCTCAAGCTGTTCGATTCGTGCGAGCAATTCGGTGATGGTTCGTTGCGCGGAAATGTCAGGCGGCGATATGTTCATTCGTTTCGCCGCCTTGGACGCGGCGTGATAGTCTGCAACCGCTTGCACAGTTCCAGCATTGGCCAAATCTCGCCAATAGTTTTCCAGCGCATCATTCATTCTAAGCGCAACATCTCTGGCACGGATGCCACGAGGATCATCTACGATGCGGATCTTGGTCGATTGCTGCACGATGCCGCGATGATCGAGCGCCGCATACTCGTCAGGGACACGCCGACAGAAGCGCCAAAAACCGCCACGTTTGGTGAGATAGTTGGCCATAGACGCTTGCCCTCATGTTGTCCGGAATGTTGTACACTTCGCGGATAACAAAAGCAAGCCAGATCATGGATATCTCTGATATTACGATGGAAATCGTATTACTTTCGGATTTCGCTGTGTCACCAGAACCGGGAGCGATTGATGTCCAACGACGCCAAGGCAGACAAGTCGAGCTTAGACGACCACGCTTTCAATCGTCGTAACGTATTGCTTGGAACTACCACACTCGCCGCCGCGACGGCACTCGGCGCTGCAGGCGTCAGCGAGGCGCAAGCACAGCAGCCGTCAGCATCGGGCCGGCAGCCGAACATCATCTGTATCATGGGCGACGACATCGGTTGGTTCAACATTGGCGCCTATCACCGCGGTATGATGGCCAGCCGGACGCCGAATCTCGACAGGCTTGCCAACGAGGGCATGCTGTTCACCGACTATTACGCCGAAGCAAGCTGCACGGCGGGCCGGGCCAACTTCATCACCGGCGAACTGCCGGTGCGCACCGGTCTCACCACAGTCGGCCAGGCCGGCTCGCCCATCGGCATTCCGGCGCAAGCCATTACTATCGCCACCGTCCTGAAATCGATGGGCTACGCCACCGGCCAGTTCGGCAAGAACCACCTCGGCGATCTCAACGAATTCCTGCCGACCGTGCACGGCTTCGATGAGTTTTTCGGCTACCTCTATCACCTCGATGCGATGGAGGACCCGGCGCATCCCAACTATCCGCAGGCGCTTTTGGACCGCGTCGGCCCCCGAAACATGATCCACTCTTGGGCGACCGGTCGCGACGACCCGACCATCCAGCCGCGTTGGGGTAAGGTCGGCAAGCAACGTATTGAGGACGCCGGCCCGCTCTATCCGAAGCGGATGGAGACCGTGGACGATGAGATCCTTGCGAGCACGGTGGCATTCATCGACAAGGCCAAGCGCGACAACAAGCCGTTCTTCGTCTGGCTTAACCCGACGCGGATGCACGTCGTCACTCACCTTTCGGAAAAATACGAAAAGATGCGCAATTCGGAGAACGGCTGGTCCGAATCCGAAGCAGGGATGGCCCAGCTCGACGATATCGTCGGCGGCGTCATGAAGAAGCTCAACGACGAGGGCCTCGACAACAACACCATCGTCGTGTTCACCACCGATAACGGAACCGAGAACTTCACCTGGCCGGATGGCGGCCAAACTCCGTTCGCCGGCGGCAAGGGCACGGCGCTCGAAGGCGGCTTCCGCGTACCTTGCATGATCCGCTGGCCCGGCCGCGTACCGGCCGGCAAGGTGGAGAACGGCATCGTTTCCGGCCTGGACTGGTTCCCGACCTTCGTTGCCGCCGCGGGAAATCCGAACATCGCCGACGAGCTCAAAGCCGGCAAGCAGGTCGGCGACACGACCTACAAGGTCCATCTCGACGGCTACAACCAGATGGACCTTATCACCGGAAAAGGGGCGTCCTCCCGTCACGAGATTTTCTACTTCACCGAGAGCACGCTGAGCGCGGTGCGGATCGACGACTACAAGTATCGTTTCACCGATCAGCCGGGCGGCTGGCTGGGCGGCACGGTCAAGCTCGACTGGCCGGTAATTACCAACCTGCGCCTCGACCCCTTCGAACGCACCGGCCTGCCAAGTGGCGGCGACAAGGGCTCCTTGGCGTTCTACAACTACTTTGTCTACCAGTTCTGGCGCTTTCAGTTCGCGCAGCAAGAAGTCGGCAAGCTCGCCCGGACCGCACTGGAATTTCCGCCGATGCAAAAGGGCGCGAGCTTCAATCTGGAAGCCGTTAAAGCGCAGATCGAGAAGGCGATGCAGTCGCACGCCGGCGATTAGCAGCGGCTCGGCGGGCGCGCCGACAAACCGCCCGCTGAATAGTTCGAACGGACCGATTGGGGGTGTGTCTGAAGCTTGCGTCGGCGCCAAACGGAAATGGTCGCCTGCGCCGTTATGGAGTTTAAGTCCATGCGCCTTGTGTTGATGAAGCTTGCGTCCGCCGCAATTCTGTTGATCGCGAACTCGGCGGCGCAAGCCGACGACGTTCCCGAGCTCAATGTCGATCCGGTGTGCCGCGGCATCGCCCAACAAGCCAAGGACCCGGGAGAACGCGGCGGACCAGATTTGGCCTTTGCTCAGTGCGTCAAGAGCGAACAAGCCGTGCGGCAGAAGCTGATCGGCGAATGGTCAACGTTCAAGCCGGCTGACAAAGCAACGTGTGTTGGATCGGTGAACGGCGGCTACGCCAGCTATACCGACCTGATCACCTGCCTGGAAATGGCCAGGGATGCGCGTAAGCTGAACGACTGACGTGGGCGCAAAAAACCAATTCCTTCCATTCGTCGTCCGCCTTGCGAGCATGGCGGCGCTTGGCTTCGTCACGCCGCAACAAGCCGACGCTGAGCCGGCAAACACGCAGCAAGCCAACTCTCAACAACAACAATCGGCTTCCCAACAAAGCGACGGTGCCGGCACCGAAGAGAACAACGGCGAGGATTTCACCCGGCCGCAAAATCTCTTTCAGGTGCGCGGCGAATACCGGACCGCGCCCGGAACCGGCAGCGAGCCCGGCACGACCCGCACGGTGACGACCAATCAACTCATCCTGCGGGCCGATGGGAGGTTCGATATCGCCCCGCAATGGACGTTGGCATTACGCACCGACCTGCCGTTCGCCGAACGGAACCCGATCACCGCCGACAATCCGACCGGCGGGTTCGTCCAGGGCGTCGGCGACGCCGACGTTCAGGCGGCGATCATCAACACCGTGAACGCGCGCTGGGCCGCCGGCGCCGGCCTTCGCATTGTCGCCCCGACCGGCGACCCGGACCTAACCAGCGGCAAATGGCAGGCGCTGCCGATTGTCGGCGCGCGGGTGATGCTGCCGGAATTGAGCGAGGGCAGCTTCTTCACCGGACTCGCGCGCTACGATGTCAGCTTTGCCGGCGATCCGTCGAAGCGGAATATCAGCAATCTGCAACTCGCGCCGACGCTGAACATCAATCTGCCGCAACACTGGTTCGTCACGTTCTATCCAAACCCGGACATCCGCATCAATTATGGCGACCCGATCACCGGACAGACCGGACGGCTGTTTCTGCCGATGGATTTCCTGTTTGGCCGCGATCTGACCAAGAACCTCACGGTGTCGCTGGAGCTGAGCGTGCCCATCATCAAGGACTATCCGGTCTACGATTTCAAAGCGGTCACGCGGCTGAACATGAAATTTTGACGGCTCTTGAGCATGATCCGGAAAAGTGGATAGCGGTTTTCCGAAAAGATCATGCTCCACCAAAAAGTCGGGCCGCTTATTTCATCGGGCATTTGTCGTGGTAGCGGTCCTGGTGGTCTTTCAGGATCGTTGCCACGGTTTTGATCTCGAAGTGGCCGTCGGCATTCTTGACCACCTCCTGCAGATAGAAGTTCTGAATCGGAAAGTGGTTGTTGCCATAGCGGTAAGGGCCGCGCACCGAGGCATAGTCAGCCTTTTCCATCACCGCGCGCAGGCGATCCTTGTCGGCGAGGTCGCCTTTGACCGCGGCCACCGCGCTCGCGATGAAGTTCGCTGCATCATAGCCCTGCGCGGCATAGAACGACGGATCGCGCTTATAGGCGGCGCGGAATTCGGCGACGAATTTTTGATTGGCCGCGTTCGGCAGATCGATCGCCCAATGGCCGGCGGTCGCCACGCCGACCGCGAGATCGCCGATCTTCGGCAGCGACACCGCGTCGATCATATAGGCCGTGTAAAGCGGAATCTGGCCCTTCAGTCCGGCCTGGGTGTATTGCGTCAGAAACTGTGCGCCGGCCGCTCCCGGATAGAAGGCGAACACGGCGTCCGGTTTCGCGGCGCGGGCTTTGGTCAACTCGGCGGAGAAATCGAGCTGGCCCGGCCAGGCGGTATATTCCTCGTCGACCACCTCGCCCCTGAAGTTCGCCTTGACGCCGGCGGCGACGTCCTTGCCCGCTGCATAATTGGGATCGATGATGAACAGCGTCTTGATCCCCTTCTGATTGAGATATTCGCCGGTCGCCTGCGCCGCCTGATCGCCCTGCCACGACACCGAGAAAAAGTACGGCGAACATTGCTCGCCGGCGATCTGCGAAGGACCGGCATTGGCGCTGATGATGAACGTCTTCGAATTCACCGCCGGCAACAGCGAAGCCAACAGCACGTTGGAGAAGCCGTAACCGGTGAGGAAATCGACGTGGTCCGCTTCGATCAGCTTGTCGGTCTTCTGCTTGCCAACGTCCGGCTTCTGCGTGTCATCCTCGTAGATGACCTCGACCGGCCGGCCCGCCATCTGTCGGCCGAGATTGTCGATGCCTAGGCTGAAGCCGTCGCGCATGTCGTTGCCGATCGCCGCGGCCGGACCGCTGAAGGTGCCGACGAAACCGATCTTGACACTGTCGGCCGCATACGCGGGGGCGGCAACCGCCGTTGCAGCCGCCAGGATCGCGGCCAAAAGGCCGGCAGGCGTCGTCTTCATGTTTTCCTCCGCTTCGATCTACGGCGCGTTCTTGTTGCTGCAGGCGCCGCAGCGGCATTCAACAGCGAAACTATGGGTGAGTTGGCAATTGTTGTAAATGCAATTCGGCCGCCGGGCCGCCGACAGGTTGATGGCGCCCCCGGTAAAGCCCGCCATGACCGCCCGCGGCCGGCGCGCCCGCGGCGGGCGGCGGCAGCGATCACACGCGCGTTACGCCGAGGCTGCTATACTTGCGGACGACTGGTTTTATTGTGCCAGTGCCTTATATGGCACGACATGCCCTGCGCGACGCGCCGATTCCAGTCGATCGATGAAGGCTCTAGCCGGGCATCTGCAGGTTCTTCGCCACGCGATTTTTCGCCACGGGACGTGTCGGCTGTGGGACCTGCGGAACAAGCCTTGCATAGAACACGTTACCAAGAATCCGGCATTCAAAGGCGTTGACCGAGCACGCCGCGCTTTGGCGTCGTGCCGTTTCGACTGCCCTGCCGTCCTGGGGAGAAACGCCAAGGAACCGGTAGCGGAGCGTGTTTGCGTCTTTCAGGTGGATGAATCTTCAGGTCGGTAGATCATGGGCATCGTTCGTTTTGCGCTGAGGCTGCCTCATACGTTCTACGTGCTTGCGGTGCTCGTGCTGTTCCTCGGCGGCACCGCCATACTGGCGATGCCGACCGACATCTTTCCGGAGATCAATATCCCGGTCGTCACCATCATCTGGCAATACACCGGATTAAGTACGCCGGAGATGGAGCAGCGGGTCACGACGTATGGCCAGTATGTGCTTTCAACCAGCGTGAATGGTATCCAGGACATTGAGGCGCAAACTCTCAACGGCATTTCCGTCCAGAAGGTCTTCTTTCAGCCTGACGTCAATCTCGACCTCGCCATAGCTCAGATCGTCGCAGGCACCAACGCGATCCGGTCGTTGCTACCGCCCGGCATCCAAGCGCCGATCGTGGTGCAGTACAACGCCTCCAGCGTGCCGGCGCTGCAGATCGGGCTCTCTTCCGACACGCTCAACGAGCAGCAGCTTTACGACTACGGCATTTACCGCCTGCGGCAGCAGCTGGCGCCGATCCACGGCATCACGTTGCCGACGCCGGCTGGCGGCAAGTACCGCCAGATCATGGTCGACATCGATCCGCTCAAACTCCAAGCCAAGGGACTGACGCCGCTCGACGTCGTCAACGCCGTCAATGCCCAGGCCCTGACGCTGCCGTCCGGCACCGCCAAGATCGGCGATACGCAATATACCGTCCGCACCAACGCGCTGCCGACCACCATCGACGACCTCAACAACATCCCGGTCAAATACGTCAACGGCCAGACGGTGTTCGTGAAGGACGTCGGCCAGGCGCACGACGGCAACCTCGTGCAGCAGAACATCGTGCGCACCGACGGGCGCCGTGCGGTCCTGCTCAGCATCATCAAAAACGGCAATGCCTCGACGCTCGCCGTCGTCAACGCGGTCAAGCAGGCGCTCGTCGTCTCGCGCAAAGCGGCACCGCCCGGCATGCAGATCAAGGAGCTGTTCGACCAATCGGTGTTCGTCAAAGCCTCGATCCAGGGACTGCTCAAAGAAGGGGCGATCGCCGCCTGTCTGACGGCGCTGATGATCGTGCTGTTCCTCGGCTCGTGGCGCTCGACGCTGGTGGTGATGATCTCGATCCCGCTCGCGATTTTAAGCTCGCTGATCGTTCTTTATTTCCTCGGCGACACGATCAACACCATGACGCTCGGCGGTCTGGCGCTGGCGATCGGCATCCTGGTCGACGATTCGACGGTTACGATCGAGAACACCCACCGCCTGCTGACCGAGGAACGCATGCCGCTGCCGCAGGCGACGCTGCACGGCGCCGCCGGCATCGCCGTACCGACGCTGGTCTCGACGCTGGCGATCAGCTGCGTGTTCGTCTCGGTCGTATTTCTGCACGGTCCGGCCAAATACCTGTTCACACCGCTCGGGCTCGCGGTGGTGTTCGCGATGCTGGCGTCGTACGGCTTCTCGCGAACGCTGACGCCGATCACCATCGGCCTGCTGCTCAAGAACGAACGGCATGGCGAGGACGCGCAAACCGGCTGGTTCGGACGGCTTTTCGCGCGGTTCGAGCGCGGCTTTGCGGCCATGCGCGACGCCTACACGGAAATCTTGCACACCCTGTTGACGCGGCGGCTGATCGTGCCGGCGGTCGCGGTCGTTATCCTGGCACTCGGCGGCACGCTGTTCATGTTCGTCGGCCGCGATTTCTTCCCGATCATCGACGCCGGCCAGATCCAGCTGCACGTGCGCGCGCCCGCCGGAACGCGCATCGAGAAGACCGAGCAAATTTTCCAGGCGGTCGAGGACAAAATCCGCGAGATCATTCCGGAAAACGAGCGCGACCTGATCGTCGACAATATCGGCCTGCCAGCCCGTTCCTACAATTACGCGTTCGGCGATGGCACCGCGATCGGCGTCAATGACGGCGTGATTCTGATCGCACTGAAAGAGGACCACGTGCCGACCGCCACCTATATCAAAAAGTTGCGGCGTGAGCTGCGGACCGCGTTCCCGGAGACCGTATTTTACTTCCAGCCCGCCGACATCGTGACGCAGATACTCAACTTCGGCATCCCGGCGCAGATCAACGTCCGCACGGTCGGATATGATCGCGCCAAGAACCTGCGCATCACCAAGGAGCTGGTGCAGAAAATCGGCGCCGTCCCCGGCGTCGCCGACGCGCACCTGCAGCAGGAAGTCGACGCACCGGAACTGTTCGCTCAGATCGACCGCGCCCGCGCCACGCAATTCGGCCTCACGGCCAACAACATAGCTTTGAACCTGAACACAAGTCTGAGCTCGTCCGAACAGGTTACGCCGAACTTTTGGACTGATCCGAGCAACGGCACGCCGTATTATCTGGCGGTGCAGACGCCGGAACACCGTGTGAACTCGGTCAATGAGCTCAAGAACACGCCGATCGCCACGTTCGGCGCGCCGGGCCGCAATCCGGTCCCGGGTCTGCTCAGCAACGTCGCCACGCTCAAGCGCAATTCGGTTCCGACCAACGCCAATCAGGCCAACATCCAGCCGGTTTACGAAGTCTATGCCAATGCCGAGGACCGCGACCTCGGCAGCATCTCAAACGACATCTACAAGATCGTGGGCGAGTACCAGAAGCAATTGACGCCCGGCAATCGAATCGAGGTCATCGGCCAGATCGACAGCATGAACGCCGCGTTTCGCGACCTGGCCATCGGCATCCTGTTCGCCGCCGTGTTCGTCTATTTGCTGATGGTGGTCAATTACCAGAACTGGGGCGACCCGTTCGTGGTTATTCTGGCGCTGCCGGCGACATTCTGCGGTATTGTCACGATGCTCTATATTACCGGGACGACGTTGAGTGTCCCTTCGCTCATGGGCGCCATCATGGCCATCGGCGTAGCATCGGCGAACTCGATCCTGCTGGTAACCTTCGCCCGCGAGCAGCAGCTCGCCGGCATGCCGGCTTTCGATGCGGCGATCTCGGCCGGCCGCACCCGGATCCGGCCGGTGCTGATGACCGCGGCGGCGATGATCGTCGGCATGGTGCCGATGGCGATCGGCGGCGCCGGCGAGGAGCAGAATGCGTCGCTGGCGCGCGCGGTGATCGGTGGCCTGTTGTTTGCAACGCCGACGACGCTCTTCGTGGTGCCCTATCTGTTTGCGATGCTGCGCAAGGGCAACGACGGCAAGCCGGCGCACGGCGTGTTCGAAGAGGAACTGTGATGAACAAGATCGAGCGGGGCCCGGCGTCCGACGGCCTGGTCGAAGACCGCCAGACGCCGGCTGACCGCAAAGCGGACCTGCCCGCGGCGCCGCCCAAGACTACGGGCACGGGGCGCTGGATTCTCATGATCAGCATCTCGCTGCTGTTGATCGCAGCTTTGGGCTTTGGATTCTGGCGGCACTACAGCCTCAACGCCGAAGTGATGGCCACCGCCGAGGCCCGCCGTGAGTTCGTGCCGAGCGTGCGGACAGCGCTGGTTCGCGCCAGCGGCAGCACCATGTCCGTGACCTGGCCAGCCACGACCGAGGCTTTCGAGCAGGCCAACATCTATGCGCGGGCCAGCGGCTACATCTCCAGGCGCAATGTGGATATCGGCAGCCGCGTCAAGGCCGGCGAACTGCTGATCGAGATTACCGCGCCGGAGCTCGATCACCAGATAGCGAACGCCGAGGGGACGCTCGCGCAGATGCAAGCCTCGCTCGAACAGGCCATAGCCAACCGGGACCTCGCCCGCGTCACCTGGGACCGCGACAACCCGTTGGTGCAGAAAGGCTGGGTGACCGCGCAACAGGGTGACACCGATCGGCTGACCCTGACGGCCAGAGACGCCGCGGTTTCGGTGGCGCAAGCCAATATCGTGGCGCAAAAGGCGCAATTGCAGGTGCTTAACCAGCAGAAAGCCTATCAGAGCGTCGTAGCGCCGTTCGACGGCGTCATCACCCAGCGCAATATCGATATCGGCAGCCTGGTGCAGGCGGACGCCACCGGCGGCACATTCCTGTTCACGCTGATGCAAAGCGATGTGCTGCGCATCCAGCTCTATGTGCCGCAGGACGAGGCCTTCGGCGTGGCGCCTGGGGTCGACGCCGTGATCCGCGTGCCGGAGATTCCCGGCCGCGATTTCCCCGGCAAGGTGACGCGCATCGCCACCGCTTTGCAGCCGGGCACGCGCACACTGTTAACCGAGATCGACGTGCCTAACCCCGATCACGTTTTGTCGCCGGGGATCTACTGCAATGTCGAGCTGAAAATCCCGCGCCGGACGCCGTCGCTGATCGTCCCATCCGAAGCAATTGTGTTCAATCGCGAGGGTCTTAACGTCGCGGTCGTCGAGAACGGCGTTGCCCGCATCCATCGGGTGACGGTGGTGCGCGATTTCGGTACGACGGTTGAGGTCAGTGCCGGCGTCAAAGATGGCGATCAGGTGATCCTTAACCCACCGGTCGACCTGACCGACGGCCACAAGGTGGAGATTCGCCCTGCCCCGCCGGCGCAGCTCTCCTAAGGGCGGTCAGGTCAGCTCGGAAATGCCAGTCTGCATTCGCTTGCCTCGGGCAGACCGGCCGCATCCTCGGCCTTGACGGCCTTGCGCACCGTGAAGACGTCGAAGGGGTCACCCCCCGGTGGATGCACCTCGCCAATGAGCACGGTGCTCATGAGCTCGTGATCGCGTTCGCGGAAGAACGCGCGCTCGGCGTCAAGTGCGATGTCGGCAGGCAGCGTATATCCTTGCAACGCGCGGGCAAGAACGACCGGGTCCAGTGATTTTTCCTGGTTGGCCACCTGCGCCACGGTGCGCAATGCCGCATAGCCGAACCAGTTGCGCGCGCTGGCTGCCTTGCCGGTGCGGCTACGGATCGCCGCGTCAAACGCCTTGATCTGCGGGACATTGGGCTGGTTCCACCACCATTCCATCGTCCACCACCCAATCCGCGCCTCTTCGGGTAGCGCCAAAATGCTCTCTAGCTCGAACAGCGCACCGCCAACCGCCATGTCTTTCGTCAGCCCGAACTCCACGATTTGACGCAAGCTTTTCGCCTGGTCGTCGCCGCCCATCAGATTGATCAGGACCTGTGGCCGATAGGTCCCGACGTCGCTCAGCGCTCGCGAGAAGTCGACCGTACCGACCGGAAGCGCGCTAGCCGCCGAGGTGCCGCCATACTGCGACAGCTTGCGCTCGAACGCCGCCTGCAGCGAACGGCCATAAATATAGTCGGGCGTCAGAAAGTACCACCTGGTGCCGAACTTCTCGATCAGCGTGCCGGCGACGGCGTTGACCTCCATCGCAATGCTCTTGCAAATGCGAAACACATTCCAGCTGCAAAGGCTGCCAGTTATTTCGTCGATATGCGCACCGGTCACGATGTGCAGCTTGCGCCTTTCTGCGGTCACCTTCGTCATCGCCAGCGCGATCGCCGAGTTGACATTGCCGGTGACGAAATCGACCCGATCGTGGTCGACCAGCTCATAGGTTTTCTCGACGCCCGTGGTGATGTCGTTGCCGGAATCGGCGACCAGCAACTCGACCGGCCGCCCCAGAATGCCGCCGCCGCGATTGATCTCCTCGATGCCCAGCCGGGCACCGGTCACCTCGGCTTCGGCGAGCGCGGCGTAGGCTCCCGTGAGGGGCTCAACCATGCCCACTTTCACCGATTGTTCGGCGCGCGCACCGATTGCCACGGGCGCCGCCAGTCCGTAGGCGGTCAACGCCAAGCCGGCCTTAAGCACGGTGCGGCGCCCGACAGTTCCTCGTTGAGACGGCTTCAATGTCCGCATGGTCGGCTCCGGATAAGCGACAGCGGTCCGAATATTATTATGCACTCGATCACGTCATTTGGATAGAACCGAACGGTTGGCGCGGAGGTTCCTTTGGCTGACGCTTCCGCGCCTAAAGCTTCGCCGCGGCTTCCTTGAGGCGCTTCAACATTTCGCCCCGCATGCCGGCGACATAGGACCAGCCTTTGGTCACGCTCGAGTGGCCGCCATCGACCACGATGTCCTGGCCATTGATAAAACTTGAACCGTCACTGGCGAGGAACACCGCCGCTTGCGCGATGTCTGCCGGCAAGCCGGCGCGCGGGATAGTCTGCACCGAGGCAAATGCCGCCTTGATCACGTCGGTCAAACGATCGGCCTTCGAGCCTTCGACGCCGGCGGCCTTGGCGAAAATGCCGGTGACGATCGCGCCTGGCGAGAGGCAATTGACGCGGACGCCCTTTTCGCCGAGCTCGGCACCGGCCGAGCGTGATAGCGCCAGCACCGCGCCCTTGGTGGCGCTGTAGATATGACCCGAGACGCCGCCGCGAATGCCGGCCATGCTGCCGATATTGATGATGCTGCCGCTGCCCTGCTTGAGCATCACCGGCGCCACGTGCTTGATGCCGAGCAGGACACCGCGGACATTGACGGCGAGAAGCTGGTCGATGGTCGCCACCTCGATCTCGGTGATGCTCACCATCGGCGCCGGCAGCGCGGCGTTATTGACTAGGCAATCGACACGGCCGAACGCCGCGGCGGTCTGATCGATCATCGCTTTGACGTCGGCCTCGTTGGCGACGTCGGTGCGGACAAAGCGGACGCCGAGGCGTTTTTCCAGCGCGGCGCCTTCATCCTGCCGGCGCGCGGCGACCACGACCTTGGCGCCCTCGGCGACAAAAAGCTCGGCGATGCCCTCGCCGATGCCGCTCGTGCCACCGGTGACGATGGCAACTTTTCCGTCCAGCGCGCCCATTTCATTCCTCCTAGAACTCGACCAACGGCAGGACCTCCCGGTCCGATGCGGAAGACTAGCAAAAACGCAGGCGCAAAGTGGCGGCCGCGGAATTGCCGGACATTGACCGCTTTTGCCGCTCCGTAATACGGTCGCGCAATTCCGGCGAAAGCGGTTGCTTATGAATGAGGTAGCGGCCGGCGCCCAGAACGTACGCAAACGGTTCGGGGCGACGACGGCGCTTGATGGCGTCAATTTCGAGGTGATGGCGGGTGAAATTCACGCGCTGGTCGGCGAAAACGGCGCCGGCAAATCGACGCTTGTGCGCATCCTCGGCGGTGTCGTACGGCCCGACGCCGGGCAAGTGACGATCGGCGGGCAGGAACGCCATCTCTTGAGCCCGCATGACGCCATCGCAGCCGGCGTTGTCACTATCCCGCAAGAGCTCCAGCTCGTGCCGGCCTTGTCGATCGCCGAGAACCTGGCGCTGGGCGATCCGCCGGTGCGGCGGTTGTTCGGCGTCGCAATCATCGATCGCGTGCGGATGCGTGACGAGGCGCGCGCACAGCTTGCATCGTTCGACTTCGCACCGGATCCGGATCTGCCGGTGCGGCAGCTCGGTTTCGCCGAGCAGCAGATCGTCGCCATTGCCAAGGCGCTGCGGCGCCGCTGCCGGGTGCTGATCCTCGACGAACCGACCGCGGCGCTGGAAAATCGCGAGATCGCCCGGCTGTTCGCGGTACTGCGCCGCTTGAAAGATCAAGGCACCGCCATCGTCTATGTGTCGCATCGGCTGGAAGAGATCGTCGCGCTCGCCGATCGTTGCACCGTGCTGCGCGACGGCCGGGTCGCCGCTTTGGTCCGGCGTGGCGAATTTGTTTCCGCCGATCTGGTGCAGGCCATGACCGGACGCGCCGCGGAACAGCAAACTGTCGAGCCGGCCGCGCCGGGCGATGTCCGGCTCGAAGACGCCGAAAGCCGCGCCGACGCCATCGCCGTGCGCGCACGCGAGGTGGTCGGGCTTGCCGGCTTGCTCGGCAGCGGCACCACGCAGGTGCTGCAACGCTTCTTCGGTCTGGCGGCGGCAACGACCACGGCGCGCGTCAACGGCCGGCTCCGCCGCCTCGACAATCCGATCGCCGCGATCGACAGCGGCATCGGGCTGGTACCGCCATCGCGCCGCCTCGGCCTGGTGATGAACCAATCGGTACAGGACAATATCCTGCTGCCGAGCCTTAGCCGCCACGGCCCTGGCTTGCGCGGCCGGCGTACCGCCCGCCGCCTGGTCGCCGAATTGATGGACCTCCTCGACATCCGTCCGCGCCGGCCGGAGCTGAAAGTCTCTGCTTTGTCCGGCGGCAATCAGCAAAAAGTCATTCTGGCGAAATGGCTGGCGCGGCGCGTCGAAGTGCTGCTGCTCGACGAGCCGACACAAGGCATCGACGTCGCCGCCAAGGCGCAGATACACGCCCTGCTCCGTGACTTTGCCGCGCGCGGCGGCGCCGTGCTGCTGTCGTCGAGCGATCTGTCCGAGCTTGCGAATGTTTGCGACGCGGTGCTGGCGCTGCGCCACGGCAGCATTGTCGCCCGCATCGAGCGCGGCGATCGTCTCGACGAAGAGCGCGTGCACGCGGCCATCGCCACATGAAAGCCAGTGGGAAGACGACGCAGCTGAACTGGGCCGGCCAGGCACCGCTGATCACGCTCATCGTGCTCTGCGTCGTCACCGCCTTGCTCACCAATCGTTTCCTCTCGCCGCTCAATCTGACCAATATCCTGGTGCAGTCGTCGATCATGGCGGTGATCGCGATGGGCATGACGTTCGTCATTGTCGGCGGCGGCTTCGATCTGTCGGTCGGCTCGACCGTGGCGCTCTCCGGCTGCATCGCCGGCATGGTGTTGCTGAAATTCGGCATTCTCGCCGGCGTCGTTGCCGGTATCGCCGCCGGCGCGGGTGTCGGTCTGGCCAACGGGCTTGTCGTGGCGATGCTGCGGGTCAATCCCTTCATCGCCACGCTCGGCAGCATGGTGCTTATTCGCGGCGTCGTCTACATCATCACCGCCGGCGCGCCGGTCGCCGGCGAGGACGGCTTGCCGAGCGCGTTCATCGCTTTCGGCAATTCCCGGCTCTTCGGCATCCATTATCTGGTCTGGGTGCCGGCGTTGCTGCTCGCCGCGCTGTCGGCGCTGCTCTATCTGACGCCCTACGGCCGGCGCGTCTACGCGACCGGCGGCAACAAGGAGGCGGCTTATCTCTCGGGCGTCGCCGTCGACCGTGTCGTCGCCTCGACCTATGTCTGGTGCGGCGCGCTGGCCGGCGTCGCCGGCGTCATGCTCGCGGCGCGGTTGCAGTCCGGCCAGCCAACCGCGGGTGAATTCTACGAACTCACCGCGATCGCCGCCGTCGTGCTCGGCGGCGCCTCGCTGCACGGCGGTGAAGGCACACTCTATAAGAGTGTCATCGGCGTCTTCATCATGATCGTGCTCGGCAACGGCCTTAACCTTTTGAACGTCGATTCGTACTGGCAACGGGTCGCCGTCGGGGCGGTCATTGTTGCGGCCGCCGCCGCAGATCGGCTACGCTCGCGGCGCTGACCGGGAAACGGGTCGAGGAGATCGCCGATGTTGAAGTTCCGCGCGTTGGCGCTGGCTGCGGCCACCTTGCTGCCGGCGTCGTTGCTGCTGTCGTCCGCCGCCGTGCGCGCCGACGACAAAATAACGATCGGCGTGTCGCTGCCGCAGGACGACAATCCGTTCTACATCGGCATGCTCAAAGGCATCCGCGCCCGCGCCGCCGAGCTTGGCTGGGACGTCGCCACCGTCTCCTCCAACGAAGACAAGCTCAAACAGATCAACGGCGTGCAGGACCTCGTCGCCAAGGGCGTCAAAGGCATTCTGATCTCGCCGATCGATGCGGTCGGCGTCAACGCCGCCTACGACGCGGCGGCGGCGGCGAAAATCCCAATCGTCTCGCTGGCCCGCGGCTCGACGTCGCCGAACCAGACCATCCATGTGGCGATGGACGAAGTGCAAGTCGGCCGTGACATCGCCGAATGGACGGCAAAGAAGCTCGGCGGCAAGGGCAAGGTGGCGATGCTGCAAGGCCCGAGCGGTGCGCCGACCTTCCGCAATCTGGCGCAAGGCTACACCGAGGTGATGGCGAAATATCCGGACATCCAGATCGTGTTCAAGACCGACGGCCCGCTGACGCGCGAGCGCGGCTTGAAGAATACCGAAGATGCGCTGGTCGCCAATCCTGACCTCAAGGCCATCTACGCCGCCAACGACGATCTCGCGCTCGGCGCGATGCAAGCCGTGCTGGCGGCTAATCGCAACGGGCAGACCATCGTCACTGGCATGAACGGCGTGCCGCCGGCGCTGCACGCAGTGAAGGACGGCAACATCGCCATGACCGTCGAGCTCAACCCGGTGCTGTGGGGCCGGCTCGGCGTCGACGTGCTGGCGACTTTCCTCAAGGGCGACAAGGTCGAGCCGCGGGTCTTCATCAAGCACGTCATCATCGACAGCTCGAATGTCGACGAGGTGCTGGCGAAGATGGCGCCGCCCAAAAGTTAACAAAGCTGCTAACAAAGCGCTGATAAAGAGTTGAAGCAATAACGGCGACGGAGGCCCGGCCTTGGTCAAGGCCGCTGAAACGGCAAAGCGCGTGTCGGCCGATCCGGCCGAGAATTCTTTCGTCGCCGAGCTTGAAGCGGCGAACCTGCATCCGCTCTGGGACCGCTTCAAGAAGATCACGCCGATCCGGCCGCAGCCGCGCGACGCGCCGCTGATCTGGCGCTGGAAGGACATCGAGCCATATGCCGAGCGCGCGGTCGGCGAGATCGCCATCGACGACGTCGAGCGCCGTGCGCTTATTCTGGTCAATCCGGCCTTTGCCGGCGAGACGGTGACGACCTCGAACCTGATTGCCGCGTTCACCGTGCTCGATCCCGGCGACCGGGCGCGCCCGCATCGCCATACCTTCGCAGCCATTCGCTTCGCCACCCGCGCCGACGGCGCCGCCACCATCGTCAATGGCCGGCGCTGTGACATGCGCGAGGGCGATCTCATTCTGACGCCGCCGATGTGCTGGCACGGCCACGTCAACGAAAGCAATCACCGCATCGTCTGGTTCGACGCCGCCAACATTCCGCTGATCCGCGCCCTTGACGCCAACTTTTTCGAGCCCGGCGATCCGGGCAGCAACGAATTCTGGCAGGTCGACGAGGGCGAGGAGCGGTTCTGGGCCGAGCCCGGGCTTGCTGGCGCCGATCTGCCGCGCGATGCCGCGCACTCGCCGAAATACCGCTATTCCGGCGAAGGCACCCGGCGATTGCTGGCTGCGCTGCCGGCCGGGCCCGATGGTGCGCGCACCGTGCGCTACACTAACCCGCTTACCGGCGGCGCAGTCATGGCGGCGCTCGATTGCTACGCGGTGCGGCTTTCGCGAAAGACGCCGACGCGGCCGCGGCGCTCGACCGCCAACGCGGTCTGCCTGGTCGCTTCCGGCTCCGGCCGTTCGCAGATCGGCGACCATAGTTTTGAATGGTCGCAGAACGACGTGTTCAGCATCCCGCATTGGACCTGGGCGAGCCACGAGGCGCTCGACGGCGACGCCGACCTATTTGTCGTCTCCGACAAGTCAGCGTATGAGCGGCTCGATCTCCTGCGCGAGGAACTGCAATAGACGCTCCGCTCAAGGCCGCGACCGAAGGGATCGGCGCCTCGGTCCGGCGCGTCGAGGATGCCCGGTTGCTGCGCGGCGGTGGACGTTTCGTCGCCGATATCGCCGTCCCCGGTGAATTGCAGTGCGCGATCGTGCGTTCGCCGCACGCTCACGCCATCATCCGCAGCATTGATGTTTCGCGCGCGCAGGCGGCGCCGGGGATAGCCACGGTTTTCACTGGCGCCGACATGGCCGCCGACCGCGTCGGCCCGATGCGCGCGCTGTGGGCGATCCGCGGCGTCGACGGCAAACCGATGGCGGAGCCGCCGCGATGGGCGCTGGCGCGCCAGCGCGTGCGTCACGCCGGCGAGCCGGTCGCCATCGTCATTGCACAGACCCGCGAGCAGGCGCTCGATGCGGCTGAACTGGTCGAGATCGACTATGAGACGCTGCCGGCCGTGATCGATGCCCGCGCGGCGGCCGGCGCGCAAGCGTCACAGCTTCATGACGCCGCGCCCGGTAATATCTGCTTTCACTGGGCGCGCGGCGACGAAGCAGCGGTACGGCAAGCGCTGCAGAGCGCGGCCCATGTGACTAGCCTCGATCTTGTCAACAATCGGCTGATCGGCGCCGCGATCGAGCCGCGCGCCGTGCTCGCGGTCGCCGATGCGGCGAGCGACAAGCTGACGCTCTACTCTTCCACACAAGTGCCGCATCACATCCGGCGCTATGTCGCCGAGCAGCTTGGCCTCGCCGAAGGCGGCATCCGCGTGATCGCGCCCGATGTCGGCGGCGGCTTCGGTTATAAGGGCAAGCATTATCCGGAGGAGACCATCGTCGCCTGGGCGGCGCGGCGATTGCGCCGACCGGTCAAATGGGTGGCGAGCCGGAGCGAAAGCTTCGTCGCCGACAATCAAGGCCGCGATCATCTGACGCATGCCGAGCTCGCTCTTGATGCCGACGGCCGCTTTGTCGCGCTGCGCGTAGAAACCATCGCCAATCTCGGCGCCTATATCTCGACCTTCGGCGCCGCGATTCCGAGCGCGATTTACAGCGCGCTCCTTGCCGGCGTGTACCGGACGCCGGCAATCTTCGTGCAGGTGACCGGGGTGTTCACCAATACGCTGCCAACCGACGCCTATCGCGGCGCCGGACGGCCCGAGGCCTGTTACGTGCTCGAGCGTCTCGCCGATCGCGCCGCCGCCGAGCTTGGCATCGACCGCGCCGACATCCGCCACCGCAATCTCATCCCGTCCTCGGCCATGCCGTACAAGACGCCGATCGGCCCGACCTATGATTGCGGCGATTTTCCCAAAATCTTCGCCCGTGTGCTCGAGCTGGCCGACTATGAGCGTTTTGCCAAACGCCGCGCGCAAGCCGCTCGCATCCAGCGGCTGCGCGGCATCGGCATGGCCTGCTACGTCGAATCGTCGGGCGTCGCGCCATCGCGCTTTGCCGGCATGCTTGGTGCGCGGACCGGATTTTTCGAGGCCGCAACCATCCGCGTCCAGCCGGACGGCGGCATCCAAGCGCTCCTTGGCACCCACAATCACGGCCAAGGACATGCGACCACGCTGGCGCAGATCCTCTGCACACGGCTCGGCGTCCCGCTCGCCAAGATCGACATTGTCGAAGGCGATACCGATCTCGTGCCCTACGGCACCGGCACGTTCGGCTCACGCTCGATCGCCGTTGGCGGCTCGGCGCTCGATCGCGCCGCGGGCAAGATCGTCGCCAAGGGTAAACTGATCGCCGCGCATCTGTTGGAAGCGTCCGCCGGCGATATGGATTTCGCCGACGGGCATCTTCACTGTTGCAGGCACCGACCGGCGTATCTCGTTCGCCGAGATCGCCCATGCGGCCAATGTGCCGCACAATTTCCCGCTGGAGACGCTCGAACCGGGCCTGCAGGAAACCGCCGTCTACGATCCACCGGCCTTTGCCTTCAGCAACGGTGCCCATGTGTGCGAGGTCGAAGTCGATCCGGCAACCGGCGAAACGCGCGTGATCGGCTATTGGGGCGTCGACGACGTCGGCATCGTCATCAATCCCATGATCGTCGACGGACAGGTTCACGGCGGCGTCGCCCAGGGTCTGGGCCAAGCGTTGTGCGAACTTTGTCATTACGACCGCAGCGGGCAGCTCCTGTCGGGCTCGTTCATGGACTATGCGCTGCCGCGCGCCGGCGATCTGCCGTTGATCGAATCCGAGCTCGATGAGAGCCAGCCGTGCACGCACAATCCTTTGGGCGCCAAAGGCTGCGGCGAAGCCGGGACGATCGCCGCGCCGGCCGCGATCGTCAGCGCGGTGCTCGACGCGCTCAGCCCCCTCGGCGTGATCGATATCCGGATGCCGCTGACGCCGGAAGCGGTATGGCGCGCGATCTCGGCAGCGCAAAGTTCCGGCGCCGCCTGACGTCGCTCACCTGCCGGTCTTGATCCGCGTCCACAGCCGGTTGATCAGCCGCTGGGTCTTCTGATCGTGCGCTGTGATCGTATAAAGCCCGGCCATGGTGGCGGCGTCGGGATAAATGGTGCGGTCGTCGAGGATCGCTTTGTCGACGAATTTCTGGCTCGCCAGATTGCCGTTGGCATAGGACAGAAAATTGGTGTTTTTCGCCGCCACCTCCGGCCTGAGCAGATAATTGATCAGCGCGTGGGCCTCGTCGGGATGCGGCGCATCCTTGGGGATGGCGAGATTGTCGAACCACAATTGCGCGCCCTCTTTCGGGATCGAATAACCGATGGCGATGGCGCCCTTCGCCTCGGCGGCGCGCTTTTGCGCCTGCTTGACGTCGCCGGAAAATCCGACCACCAGGCAGATTTCGCCGGTCGCCAGCGCGTTGAGATATTCGGAGGAATGAAATTTGCGGACATAGGGGCTGATTTTGATCAAGAGATCGGCCGCCTTCTGCAGGTCGGCGGGATCACTCGAATCCGGATCGAGATGCAGATAATGCAAAGCCGCCGACATGATGTCGTCGGAAGAATTGAGCAGATGGACGCCGCAATCCTTGAATTTTGCGATGCGGGCGGGATCGAAGATATCGTCCCAGGAATCCAGCAATGGATCGGCGCCGGCGCCAAGGATTTGCCGGGCGGCCTTGACGCTGTAACCAATGCCGGTCGTGCCCCACATGTAATTGACGGCATGCTGATTACCAGGATCGTAACGCGCCATGCGATCGGTGATTTCCGGCCAGGCATTGACGAGGTTCGGCAGCTTTGTCTTGTCGAGCTTGAGGAAGACGCCGGCCTGGATCTGGCGCGCCAGGAAATACGCGGTCGGCACCACCACGTCGTAGCCGGATTTGCCGGCGAGGAGCTTCGCCTCGAGCGTATCGTTGGAGTCGAAAGTGTCGTAGCGGACCTTGATGCCGGTCTCCTTGGTGAAGTCGTCGAGAACCGTCGGGTCGATATAGTCCGACCAGTTATAGAAATTGACGACCCGCTGGGGTTCGGCGCCGGCGTGCGGAACTGTTGCCCAAAGAGCGGCTGCGATCAAAAGGCCAATCCCGCCCTTCCCCGCGACCCGCCTACGCTCGCTCCGCGAGCTGCGGCGCGGTTTGGTCGCGCCGAAGCGCACAGCGCGAAGGCGGAAAGCGGGGACCCAGTGCTGGATTCCCGCCTTCGCGGGAATGAGCGGTTTATCTGCCGCCATCCGGCGGGGGCAGATCAAGTCTCCGTCGGCAACCCCGCCGCCTTCCATGCCAGGATGCCGCCGGCGAGATGGGCGTCATAATTGAAGCCTTCGTCTTGGGCAGCCAGCGAGGCGGTCGCCGAACGGCGGCCGGAGCGGCAGGCGAACACCACTTCGGTTCCCGGCGGCGCCGGGATGGTCGCCGGATCGAAGGCCGAGAGCGGCACCAGCACCGCTCCGGGAAAACGCTCCACCGCCGTCTCGTTCGGCTCGCGGACGTCGACCAGCACCACGCGGCCGTCTTTCAATCCGCGCGCCACCTCCTCCGGCGTCAGATCGCGCACCTTGTGCCCGTCACCAGGTTGGTCCGACATTCCTTGCCTCCTTATCCGCGAGCCGCGGCCGTCAGCAGCATTTGCGCCCCAGGGTCATATCTAGACCAACCAAACAGCTTTTGCAGCGCTGTGTTTGTCACGGCCGTGCCGATCAACGGCGGCAACCACTCAGATATTGACCTGAGTACCGACCTCGACCACGCGGTCGGTCGGTATCTGGAAATAGTCGGTGGCGTCGTTGGCGGAGCGCGCCAGCGTGATGAACAATCGGTCCTGCCAGCGCGGCATCCCCGAACGTGGCGCCCGCCGCAGCGCCCGGCGCGACAGGAAAAACGACGTTGACATGATGTCGAATTGCAGCCCGAGCTTGCGCGCCACGCCCAGCGCCTTGGGGATGTTCGGCGTCTCCATATAGCCGAAGCGCAACAATACGCGCATGAAGGTCGCGCCGACCGGCTCGATCTGCACCCGCTTGCCGGGGTCGACGCGGGGCGTGTGCGTAGTCTCGACCGACACGATGATGTTCTTTTCGTGCAGCACCCGATAGTGCTTGAGGCTGTGCAGCAGCGCGGTCGGCGCGCTCTTCGGATCGCTGGTGAGAAACACCGCGGTGCCCGGCACGCGCTGCGGCGGCTTGCGCTCGAGCATGCGCACCAGATCGTCGAGCGGTGTCTCCAGCCGGCGTGTTTTCTCGAACAATAGCCGCGAGCCGCGCCGCCAGGTGTACATCACCAGCATCACGACGACGCCGAGCGCCAGCGGCACCCAGCCGCCCTCGACGACTTTGAGCATGTTGGCGGACAGAAATGTCAGGTCGATCACCAGGAAAGGCAGCATCAGCGCCGCGGCGGCGAGCGCGGTCCAACGCCAGATCCGCCAGATGACGATGAATGCCATCATGCCGGTCACCACCATGGTGCCGGTGACGGCGATGCCGTAGGCCGAAGCGAGCGCGCTCGACGAGCGGAACATCGCGACCAGCAGCAGCACGCCGATCAGCAACAAGCCGTTGACGCGCGGCATGTAGATCTGGCCGGCCTGGTGCGCCGAAGTGTGGCGGATTTCAAACCGCGGCAATAGCCCGAGCTGAATGGCCTGGCTGGTCATCGAATAAGCGCCGGTGATGACCGCCTGGCTCGCAATCACGGTGGCGACCGTCGCCAGCACCACCATTGGGACGCGCGCCCAGTGCGGATAGAGCAGAAAGAATGGACTGGCCACCGTCTCCGGGTGCGCATAGACCAGCGCGCCCTGCCCCAAATAATTGAGCGCCAGCGCCGGCAGGACCAGGCAGAACCAGGCGAGCTGTATCGGCAGCCGGCCGAAATGACCGAGGTCGGCGTAGAGCGCTTCGGCGCCGGTAACGGCAAGAAACACGGCGCCGAGCGTGAACAAACCGATAATCCCGTGGTGCATCAGGAAATGCACGCCATAAAACGGATTAAGCGCCCACAAGATTTCGGGGTCGCGTGCAATCCACAACAAACCGGGAAGCGCAATGGCGACGAACCAGATCGACATGATCGGCCCGAACAGCGCCGCCACCTTCGCCGTGCCGCTCCACTGGAACGCAAACAGCAAAAGCAGAACGACGACTGTCAGCGGCACCACGAATTCGTGAAACGCCGGCGCCGCCGCGTCGATGCCTTCGATCGCGGACAGCACCGACAGCGCCGGCGTGATGACAGCGTCGCCGTAGAACAGGGCGGCGCTGATGATGCCGAGGAGCGCCACGGTGGCGGCGGCCCTGCCAACTCGTCCGACCGCACGTGAGGCGAGCGCCATCAACGTCAGCGTGCCGCCCTCGCCGTTATTGTCGGCGCGCAGCAACAGCAGCACGTATTTGAGGGTGACGACGATGATCAGCGCCCACAGGATCAACGACACGACCCCGAGCACGCTGATGCGGGTGAGCTCGTCGTGGTTCGGCCCTGCGGCGGCGACTACCGCCTCGCGCAGCGCGTAGAGCGGGCTGGTGCCGATATCGCCATAGACGACACCGACGCTGCCGAGCGCGAGCCCCCACACGCCGGCGCCGGAGCGGGCCTGGTCGGTGCCGCCGACCGGCACGTCGCTCCCAACCGGAGCGGTGACGCTGTCTGTCATGAAACGCGAAACAGGACCTGGCCCTGCTCCTGATACCGCATCGGGGACGGATGCAGGGACGCGCGTATACACCGTCCCCGTCGTGGAGTCATGGCCCCGATTTAGCTGCCCATGGGGGTTTTCAAGGGACTTGGTGAGCGCAGAACGCCGCAGCACCCGGCTATCCGGTTGCCCGCAGCTCCCCGGCTGCCATGCACGCCGGCAAATGCGCCAAAAGCACCAAGTGTGTCAGCCGTTTATCGGCGCGGCCGAGACTTCTAGGGGTGCAAATCCGGTGGAACCGGTGGCGCCTCCCGCATCAGCGTGATGGTCACCCGCCGATTGGCGGCAATGTAGGGGTCCTCGGGGAACAGCGGATCAGTATCGGCCTTGCCGGCCACCGCAAAAATACTGGCGGTCGGCAGTCCCTCTTCCTCCAAAATCTGCCGCACCGCGTTGGCGCGGTCCACCGACAGGTTCCAGGGACCATAGTCCGGCCCTGGCGCGGTTTTCGAAGCCGAGGTGTGGCCGGTGATGGCGACGCGATAGGGCGTCGCCTTGAGCAGTCCGGCGAGCTTTTCGATGATGCGGCGGGTCCGTTCATAGGGCTCTTTGGAGCCCTCCGGGAACATCGAGCGGCCTTCCTGGTCGACCAGATCGATATTGAGCCCCTCCTTTGTCTCCTCGACCATGATGTGCTTGGACGCTTCCGCCAGTTCCGGCATTTCCTGCAGCGCCTGGCGCAGCGACGCCGCGGCCAGCGCGAAGGCCTGGTCGTTTTTGAGTACCGCGCCATGCTCACGCTTGTGATCCTGTTCGTCGGAGGTCGGCGTCGCCGACGCATCCTCGGGGTCGACATGCGAGGCGTTCTTCAGCTTCGGCCGCGTCGGCAGGCCGTCGACCTCGATGACGCCGGAATAGCGCACATTGGTCTGCACGCCGAAAGCGTCGCGCATCGAGCCGGCGACGATCTGCAGTTTCTTCTGGTCCTGATTGGAGAACGCCACCAGCATGACAAAGAAGCTCACCAACAGGCCCATGAGATCGGCGAAGGTGACGAACCAGCCGTGGCCGCCGGCGTGCGCTTGCTTGCGTCGTGCCATTTGCTCGTGTCCCGGGCTAATTCTTTACAGCGCGGAAGATCACGCCGGCGCCGGCTCCGGCTCTGGCGAGCGGTGCTTCTCCGGCAGATACGCGATCAGCATTTCGCGCACCAGCGTCGGGCTCTTTGCATCGCGGATCATCAATACGCCGTCGATGATCAGGGTACGGTTGACCTCCTCGTCGACCAGCTTGCCGTGCAGCTTGTCCGCGATCGGCAGGCAGATGATGTTGGCGAGCACGGCGCCGTAGAGCGTCGCCAACAACGCGGTGGCCATGAACGGGCCAAGCTTGGACGGATCGGTCATGTTGGCGAACATCTGCACCATGCCGATCAGGGTGCCGACCATGCCGAACGCCGGCGCGCAATCGCCGACCGCGCGGTAGATTTTCTGGCCCTCGTCGAGATGGGTGAGGAAGTTGTCGCGGTCGCGCTCGAGATTGTCGCGGATGAACTCGGCGTCGTAGCCGTCGGCGACGAAGCGGATACCCTTGGCCAGGAACGGGTCCTCCACCTCGACCTTTTCCAGGCCGATCGGCCCCTGCTTTCGTGCGATCTCGGCGAGGCCGGCGATCTCGTCGACCAGCTCGCGCTGGGTCATGCGCCGCATGGTGAAAGCGAATTTGGCGCCCAGCGGCAGCCCGTGAAACATCGACGACAGCGGAAAGCGGATCAGGGTAGCGGCGAAAGAGCCGCCGAAAATGATGATGATCGCATGATCGCTGATAAACATGCGCAAGTCGCCGCCCATGAAAATCATGGTCAGGACGACGACCGCCCCGGCAAGAAGGCCGAGGCCCGTTGAAATGTCCATTACTAACTCCCGCCCGTGCGAGACGCGCTCTTCTGACCGCAGCCCACGGTACTGCCATTGCGCTTAAGGGAGGGTTACCTGCGGAACCGGGCTCGCGACAGGAGGCGCACCGGCGAAGGTCGGCCGGGCGCCTTTCCGTCACGAAGGCTTAAGACTCGTCTGGATTCCACGGCTGGCGTGCTGTGTGCCGAATATGAACAATCCATGCGTCGTTTCCTTCGACGCTCCAGTAGACCAAATAGGGATAGCGGCCGACCGGCAGTACAAGGGTATCAAACTCGCCGGCGGCTCGGCCGGACTGCGGAAATTGGCCGATCAGTCGATCGTCTTGCGCAACGCCCGCGCAACATTTCAGGCGCCTTGTGGGCTCGCCGCTCGACATAAGTCAGAACGGAAACAATGTCAGCGCGCGCTCGAGGAGTGTAGCGGACCCTCATAGACCGAAGCGCTGCCAAAGCGCTTCGATCTCGGCATCCGGGACGAACTCGCCGCGGCGCGCCTGTTCAAGTCCTTCGCGTATTGCTGCGCGCGCTTCGTCGTCGAGCGGGACGACGCCGGCTCCTTCGTCAGTCGTCGCTAGGAGAACAGCGGCCAGCGTATCCTGCCCTTCAGGCGGTAGCGCGCGAGCTTGCTCGATCGCTTTTTCGAGGAGCTTGGTCATACGTTCTGTATTACTGTCAGAAGACGAATTATCAAGGGCCTCTCCCATGAGCCACCAGAAAAAGTCCTCGTTTCCTGCGCGCAAGAGTAGCCAGGTCCAGGACACTCCCCTCGACCAACACGCGTTTCTTCTCGACGATGCCGCGCACGCGCGCTTTGTAGCGCTGCTTGACGCACCACCCAACATACCCCGTACGGCTCGCACCCGGTTGCGACGCAAGGCGCCGTGGCGGACGGTCTTTGCAAGAGAAAGAAGTAGCTGACCCCGTGACCGGCACGCGAAAAACTGCACAATAGGATCGTCAAGGCGGCTGCAATGCCGCTCAGCGTTCAAGGAGAAACTTCATGCGCGAGATCGGCCACTTCATCGGCGGTAAAGAGGTGAAGGGGGAATCGGGTCGCTTCGGCGACGTTTTCAATCCCAATACCGGCGAGGTGCAAGCCAAAGTCGCGCTGGCCAAGCATGCCGAAGTCGAGCACGCCATCGCCGTCGCCGAGGCGGCGCAACCGGCCTGGGCGGCGACCAACCCGCAGCGCCGCGCCCGCGTGCTGATGAAATTCCTCGAACTCGCGCAGAAGGAATTCGACGACTTGGCGCGGCTTCTATCCTCCGAGCACGGCAAGACGTTCGCCGACGCCAAAGGCGACGTGCAGCGCGGCCTGGAAGTCGTCGAATTCGCCTGCGGCATTCCGCATTTGCTCAAAGGCGAATACACCGAAGGCGCCGGTCCCGGCATCGACCTCTTTTCCATGCGCCAGCCGCTCGGCGTGGTCGCCGGCATCACGCCGTTCAATTTCCCGGCGATGATCCCGATGTGGAAATTCGCTCCCGCACTGGCCTGCGGCAACGCTTTCATCCTCAAGCCGTCGGAGCGCGATCCGTCGGTGCCAATGCGGCTCGGCGAGTTGTTGCTGGAGGCGGGCCTGCCGGCGGGCGTGCTCAACGTCGTCAACGGCGACAAGGAGGCGGTCGACACGCTGCTCACCGATCCGCGCATCAGGGCGATCGGCTTTGTCGGCTCGTCCGCTGTCGCCGAATATGTCTATTCAACCGCCTGCGCCAACAACAAGCGCGCGCAATGTTTCGGCGGTGCCAAGAACCATATGATCGTGATGCCGGACGCCGACATGGATCAGGCGGTCGACGCCCTGATCGGCGCCGGTTACGGCTCGGCCGGCGAGCGCTGCATGGCGGTGTCGGTCGCCGTGCCGGTCGGCGAAAAGACCGCCGACATTCTGCTCAAGAAGCTCGTGCCCCGGGTCGAAAGCCTCAAGATCGGACCCTCGACCGACACCCAGGCCGACTACGGGCCGATGATCACGCGCGCGCATCTGGAAAAGGTAAAGAGCTACGTCGATCTCGGCGTCAAGGAAGGCGCCAAGCTCCTGGTCGACGGCCGCGGCTTCAAGCTGCAGGGCTACGAGCATGGCAACTTCATGGGCGGCTGCCTGTTCGACCACGTCACGCCGGACATGCGCATCTACAAGGAAGAGATTTTCGGCCCGGTGCTGTCGGTGGTGCGCGCCAAGGACTATGAGGAGGCGGTGCGGCTGCCGTCCGAGCACGAATACGGCAACGGCGTCGCAATCTTCACCCGTGACGGCGATGCCGCCCGCGATTTCGTCAGCCGGGTCGAGGTCGGCATGGTCGGTGTGAATTTCGCCATCCCGGTGCCGCTCGCCTATTACACCTTCGGCGGCTGGAAGCGCTCCGGCTTCGGCGACCTCAATCAGCACGGCCCCGATGCGGTGCGCTTCTACACCAAGACCAAGACGGTGACGGCGCGCTGGCCTTCGGGCGTGAAGGAAGGCGCCGAGTTCGTCATCCCGACGATGAAGTGATTTGTCTCGGCGTCATCACCGGGCCGGCGCGAAAGCGCCGCGACCCGGCGATCCATCTTCGCGTTGAGAGCAGTGAAAAGATGGATTGCCGGGTCAAGCCCGGCAATGACGGGTCAAATTGGTCAACTGACGCAGGCATGGGCGCCATCGCCGCCGCTGTTGCGGCATTGGCAACGCGGCGGGCGATCGAGAACCGATATGGTCACCGTGGTGATACGGTTTCGTTTCACCACGATCTTGCACAGCGGCGCCAACGATCCGGCGATGCCGTCGGCCTGCAGCTTGAGCGTGCCGATCGGCTGGCGCAGGATCGCGCTGCCCTTTTTGATCGGCGCGATCTTTGTGGAATCGATGTAGAGCGCGGTCTGCGTCACTGGCGCGACCGGCACCGTCTTGATCTCGACATAGCCGACGTCGGCGCCCGGCCGCCAAGCGGTGATCGCGGCGCCGACAACCAGCACGCTGACGCCAACCCCGAGCAGCTGCTGCCTGGTCAGAGTGAACATCAGGCTCCCGGCGGCTTGATGCCTCCGATCAGCTTGTTGAGCTGAGCTGAGGCGTCGCGGATGTCGTGGGTCAGCTGGCGGATGACTTCCAGCGCTTTCTCAGCCTGCCGGATCTCGATCAGCTCGCCGATGAAATCCTCATTGTCCTGCAGGGTATGCAGCAAGCCGGCGAATTGGGCGCGCGCGTCGTCCAGCTCCTTGGTGGCGCCTTCGGTATGCGTCTCGAGCTTCTTCCATTGGTCGGTCAGGAATTGCCGCTCTTCCGGCTTGAAGCGGTTGTCCTGCGCCAGCGCTTTGAGCTTGTTGTGGATGTGTCCAAGCTGCGACACCGGGCCGTTGTCCGACACCGCGCCAAGGAGCGTGGAGACGGTTTCGCGCAGCCGGTTGATCTCGGCGCGCGCCTTCTCGACGTCGGTGGCGCTGTCGATGGTGCCGGCGCTGTCCTCGATCGACTTGTTGAGATCCGGCACGGTCTTCTGGAAGGCTTCGAGCTGCGCCGAGAATTCCTCGACCGGCGAGTTGGCAGCGGTGTTCGCGTCTTCGGCGTGGGCGACAGCCGCCGGCCAGCCAAGCGCCAACACTACTAGTGCAACAACCGGGATATGGGCGCGGGTCGCTTGAACAATCGCGGGCAATGACGTCATCATGGCATGCCCTCCTCGGCATGGAGTATCGGTTAATTTCGGTTAGGAATAACGGCGCAAGTGGGGCGTTCCGGCAGTTGTGAACGCCGCGATTGCTGCCGCAATTCGGGTTTTTGAACTGCTCATGCCGGCTGTGACGAAAACACGACGATGGAGCGGGCCCGCCGCGAAAATAGCCGCGGCATTGCTGGTCATTGCCGCGCTCGGCGGATGTGCCGGCAGCCGGACCGAGCCGGCGCCGGAGGTCGCAGCCCCGCCGCCTCCGCCACCGCCGACCCCGCCGCCGCTCGATCTCACCGGCCGCTGGCGGCTTACGGCCGCGGCCGGTGGCGCCTGCTATATGAATTTCGGCCATATGCCTGCCGCCGCCCAAGGCACGATCGCACCGGAAGGCGGCTGCCCCGGCAACTTCTTCACCAGCCGCAAGTGGACGTTCGAGCACGGCGCGCTGATCATCCGCGATCACAAAAGCGAGGTGCTGGCCGAGCTTGCCTTCGCCAGCGGGCGTTTCGAGGGGCACCAAACCGGCGGCGGCGCGGTATCGTTGGCGCGTTGATACGCCGCGCAATGGGAGGACGATGATGAACTGGGTGATTTCCGGCACGTGGGGACCCACCGATCCGACGCGAGCGATGCTGCCGTTTCTGTTCGCCGCCTCAGCGGTACAGGCCGGCGACAGTGTCACGCTGATGCTGTTCCACGATGCCGTGCTGATGGCGGTGGACGGCGTCGGCAAAACGCTGGTGCCGGTCGGGCCGCCGAACCGCTATGAGGAGATCGCCGGCAATTCCAACGTGACGCTCTGGGCCTGCAAGCCGTGCGTCGAAGCGCGCGGGCTCGCCGCGACGTCGCTCGATCGCCGAGTCAAGCTTGGCGGCATGAACGATTTCCACGCCGCAGCCAAGGCGCCAGATGCCAAGATCGTGAGTTTTTGAGCTTTTCGCGGGCGCGGCGCCATGAAATGGTGCGCTGCCGACCCGGAATCGTAACGACCGCCGAGTTTGAGACGATCCCGGATCAGCGATGCACTGTTTGACGTGCATCGCGTCCGGGAAAAGTGTGAACAGGAATTACCATGGCCGAATATCAGCTTTATTGCTTCGCCCAATCGGGCAACGCATATCGCGCAGCCTTGATGCTCGATCTCATCGGCGCCGACTGGGAGCCGATATTCGTCGACTTCTTCAACGGCGAAACGCGCACCGCCGAATATCGTTCCGGCGTCAACGAAATGGGCGAGGCGCCCGTGCTCGTTCATGGCGGCGAGAAGCTCAGCCAGTCCGGCACGATTCTTTTCTACCTCGCCGAGCGGTCCGGAAAATTCCTGCCGCGGGACGAGGCGGCGCGGCTTGAGGCTTTGCGCTGGATCATTTTCGACAATCAGAAAATCGGCGGCAATCTCGGTCCCTACCGCTTCTTTCGCAATTTCGCCAAGCCGCTCGGCGAGCCGGCAGTGCTCGAATTTCTCAAAGGCCGGGCCCATGGCGCGCTCGCCATCGTCGACAAAAGATTGTCGCACAGCCCGTATCTGCTTGGCGCCGAGCCAACCATCGCCGACGTCTCGATCACGAGTTACCTCTATTACCCGTCCGAGGAGTTCGGCTTCGACATCGCGGCGCAATACGCCAACATCGGCGCTTGGCTTGGGCGGATGAAGGCGCTGCCGCGCTGGGGCCATCCCTACGATTTGATGCCGGGGTATCCGCTGCCGGCGTGACGCGACGTCAGAGCGGAATATCAAGCTCCTTCGGCTTGGTCACAGCGGCGGGCGCCGGTTTCGCAACGGGCGCCGGTGGTGCGGCAGACGGTGCGGCCGGCGGCGAGGCCGCTTGCGGCGGCGATGGCGCGGCCACTTCGACCGCGGGAGCATCCGCCTTCGGCCCCGTGACGGCCTCGGCTTTCGCGGGTGAAGGCTGCGACGCCGACTTAGGCCGCCGGGGCGGCTCGGTCGCGGCTCTCTGATCGGACGGCTGCGAGCGTTGCGACGTTTGCGGCGTTTGTGGAGGTTGCGGCTCCGGTTCGTCGGCGTATTTCGCCACCAGTTCGCGCACGGCGGCGACCAGCTTGCCGCCATCGAGCCGCCGCTCCTTCAGTTGCTTCTGCCAGGCCGCGATCACCGGCTCGGTTGCTTTACGCCAATGCGCGACCTCGTCTGCGGTCAGAAGCGTCATGGCTTCGCCGCGATCGCGCGCCGCTTCAGCCACGGCCCTGGCTTCGAGATCCCACATGGCGCCGGCCATGCCGGCGGCGGCCTGACCCGAATTGTTGTCGATCACCGTCTTCAGGTCGCGCGGCAAGCGCTCATAGGCTGTCTTATTCATCGCCAGCACGAACGTCGCCGTGCTCAAGGGCGAGCCGCCGAACTCGGTGTGGTTCTTCAGAACATCACTGAGCCGCAGGCTCGGCACCACGTCCCAAGGGTCGAGGCAGCCGTCGATGGCGTGCATGGTGAGTGCCATCGGCACCTGCGGCGTCGGCACCGTCACGCCCTGCCCGCCGAGCGCACGGATCGCCTCGCCGGCGAGCCGGTTCGGCACATGCAGCCGCAAGCCTTTAAGATCCTCGATCGACGCGATCGTGCGCGCGGCATGCAGCACGCCGGGATCGCGGCACGAAAAACACAGCGGATGAACTTCACGGAATTCGTCGCGCAGATTGGCGCCGGCAAAATCCTCGATCGCTTTGGAATTGACCAGCGCGCGATGCGACAACACAAACGGCAATTCGAAAGCTTCGATTTTGCCAAAGCGTCCCGGCGTGCTGCCGGGCACGGCCCAGACGATATCGGCGAACCCGTCGCGCGCCTGATCGAACAGTTGCGCCGGCGCGCCGCCGAGCTGCATCGAAGGGAAAAGCTCGATGCGGATGCGCTCGTTCGAACTCCGCCTCGATCTTGCGCGCCCATGGCGCCAGGAATTTCTCGTGCCCGGCCGACACCGCCGAGAAATAATGATGCAGCTTGAACGTCGCTTGCGGCGCATCGGCGCGCGCCAGCCGCAACACGGCGGGAGCGGCCATCGACGCCATGGTCGAAGTCAGAAGCGTGCGGCGGGTCAAGCGCATCGGAGTTTTAGAACCGTAGCGATGCGGCTCAATTGAGGCGCGACGGACGTTCTTCGTCTTCGTCGGAGAGATGCATCATGCCGCCCGGCGCAGGCGCAGGGGACGCGGCGGCGGCAGGCGCTTCGACCTTGCTGTCGCGCGCGCGTCGCTCGTAGCCGCGATACGACACCAGCCCGAACGGCAGGCTCACCAGATAGCAGAGCGTTCCGACGGTAAGGATGATCCACGGATAGGCGATCAGCATGGCGACGAACAGCACCACCACGATGACCACCGGTCCGACCAATTCCGGCGTCACCCGCGTGCCAAAACGCTTGCCGGAAAACACCGGCAGCCGCGACACCATCAGCGAGGCGATCAAGAGCGTGTAGACCAGCGTCACCCAAGTGAGGAACTGCGAACGCGGCAGGCCGAGAAAAGCCGCATAGATCGGCAGCAGCACAATGATGGCGCCGGCCGGCGCCGGAACGCCGACGAAGAAATTGGCAGCCCAGGCGGGCCGGTCCGGGTCTGCGCTCATGACGTTAAAGCGCGCAAGGCGCAGCCCTGCGCAAATCGCAAACGCCATAGCGGCGATCCAGCCGGCCGACTTCAAATCGTGCAGGCCCCAGAAATAGAGGATCAGCGCCGGCGCCACGCCGAAATTGACGAAATCCGAAAGGCTGTCGAGTTCGGCGCCGAACTTCGAGGTGCCCTTCAGCAGCCGCGCCAGACGGCCGTCGATGCCGTCAAGGACGGCGGCGAACACGATCGCCGCCAGCGCCAGCGCATAGCGGTTCTCGAACGCCATGCGGATGCCGGTCAGGCCGGCGCACAGCGCCAACAGCGTAACCAGATTGGGCGCCAGCGTGCGCACCGGAATGCGACGGAACTGCCGCCGCCGCAGCCGCGGATCGCCGAATGGGGACGGACGCATTGCCATGCGGAGAATATAGCCTTTCCGGACCGGGCTTACCACGCGCGGCGCCGGCTGCTTCACGTCATGCTGAATGCGCGGTTCGGTTCCGCAGCTTGCAAATCCGCCAGCACGGTTTCGCCGGCGATCGCGGTCTGTCCTTCGCCGACCAGCGGGCGCGCGCCCTCCGGCAAATAAACGTCGACGCGCGAGCCGAAGCGGATCATGCCGATGCGCTGGCCGGCCGCGACCGTCTCGCCTTCGCGCGCGAACGGCACGATACGCCGCGCCACCAGCCCGGCAATCTGGATGACGGCGATGCGAGCGCCAGCGGCCGTGGCGATGACGAACATGTTGCGCTCATTGCTCTCGCTCGCCTTGTCGAGATCGGCGCTGACGAAAGCGCCTTTGCGATAGACCATGCGCTCGATGCGCCCGGCGACCGGGCTGCGGTTCACATGACAATTGAACACGCTCATGAAGATGGAAATGCGCGTGCGCGGCCGGGCGCCGAGCGCGAGCTCGGCCGGCGGCACTGCTTCGGTCACGCGGCTGACGGTACCGTCGGCCGGCGCGACCACGAGGCCGTCTCGCGTCGGTGTGACCCGCAGCGGATCGCGAAAGAAATAGGCGCACCAGGCCGTCGCGACCACGGCGAGCCAGCCGAGCGGCGGCCACAGCCACAACAAGACGATGGCGACGACCGCAAAGCCGCCGATGAACGGATAGCCTTCCGGATGGATCGGCGACAGCTGCGAGCGGATCGAGTTGATGACGGACATGGCGAACCTGATGACTCTCAGGGCAACCCGTAATCTTGTCACCCTTGTCCCCAAGGGCGCGAGGAAAGCCTCACTCCGCCGCATCAGCGGCGGGAACCAGCTCTTGTTCCGTCGCGTCGGTCTCTTCGACTGTCGGCGGATCGCGGTTGGGCGCGGCCGGCGGCTCTTCGACCTCGGCGAGAATCTCGCGCGCCATTTCCGCCTCGCGCTGGCGGTTCCACATGCTGGCATAGAGGCCGCCATGCGCCAGCAACTCCTGATGGGTGCCGCGCTCGACGATGACGCCCTGATCGAGCACCAAAATCTCATCGGCGCCGACGATGGTGGAGAGCCGATGCGCGATCACCAACGTAGTCCGGTTTCGCGACACGCGGTCGAGCGCATCCTGAATATCGCGCTCGGTATGGCTGTCGAGCGCCGAGGTGGCTTCATCGAGCAGAAGAATCGGCGGCGCCTTGAGGATGGTGCGCGCGATGGCGACGCGCTGCTTCTCGCCGCCGGAAAGTTTCAAGCCGCGCTCGCCGACCTCGGTTTCGTAACCTTTCGGCGCCAGTCGGATGAAGCCGTCGATCTGCGCCATCCGCGCCGCCTCCTCCACCTCGGCGTCGGCCGCATCCCAGCGGCCGTAGCGGATGTTGTAGCGGATGGTGTCGTTGAACAGCACGGTGTCCTGCGGCACCATACCGATCGAAGCGCGCAGCGAGTTCTGCGTGACGTCGCGGATGTCCTGGCCGTCGATCAGGATGCGGCCGCCGGTCACGTCGTAGAAGCGGAACAACAGCCGCGAGATGGTCGACTTGCCAGCGCCCGACGGCCCGACGATGGCCACGGTGCGCCCGGCGGCGACGTCGAAGCTCAAGCCCTTGAGGATCGGCCGCGCCGGTTCGTAAGCGAACGAGACATTCTCGAAGCGGATGGCGCCGGCTCGCACCTTGAGCGGCTGCGCGTCCGGACGGTCCTCGATTTCCGGCTTGCGCTGCAGCATCGAGAACATGATCTCGATGTCGATGATCGCCTGTTTGATCTCGCGATAGACCAGGCCCATGAAATTCAGCGGCTGATAAAGCTGGATCATCATGGCGTTGATCATGACGAAATCACCGACCGTGTTGGTGCCGGCGGCAATGCCGTAGGCGCACAGCACCATCGCCGCCGAAAGCCCGATGGTGAACACGATCGCCTGACCGGCATTGAGCACGGCGAGCGAGGTATAAGCCTTGACGCTCGCCACCTCGTAGCGCTCCATCGAGCGGTCGTAGCGCTTGGCCTCACGTTCCTCGGCGGAGAAATATTTGACGGTCTCGTAGTTGAGCAGCAAATCGATCGCCTTGGCGTTGGCGTCGGTGTCGCTCTCGTTCATGCTGCGGCGAATACCGATACGCCATTCGGTGGCGTAAAAGGTGAAGCCGACATAAAGCGCGACCGTCAGCAGGATGATGACCAAATAACGCCAGTCGAAGTGGAACAGCAGCACCCAGGCGACCAAGGCGACCTCGACGATGGTCGGCAGCAGCTGCAGCAGCAGCATGCGAACGATGGTCTCGATGGCGTTGCGCCCGCGCTCGAGGATGCGGGTCAATCCGCCGGTCTTGCGCTCGAGATGAAAACGCAGCGAAAGCAGATGCATGTGCTCGAAGGTGAGCATCGCCAGCCGTCGCACCGCGTTCATCGCCACCTTGGCGAAGATGCCGTCGCGCCATTGCGTCAGCACGCCCATCAGGATGCGGGTGCCGCCATAGGCGACCGTCATCGCCACCGGCGTCGCCAGCACCCAGACCAGCCAATCGTTGGCGCCGATCGGCGCGGTGCCGTGGCCGGCCAGCGCGTCGGTCGCCCATTTGAAGGTGAACGGCACCGTGATGGTCGCGAGCTTGGCGGCGAAGATCAGCACGGTCGCGAACAGCACGCGCGCCTTGAGGTCGGCCCGGTCGGACGGCCAGATGTAGGGCCACAGATGGACCAGCATCGACAACAGCCCGCCGCGGTCGGCTTGCACCTCTCGGCTCTGGCTTGCGGGGGCGGTGGCGAATTCTCTCATTGCGGCTGCGGCTTGAGGACGGGACCGGGGGGCGTGACGCAACGCCCCGATACCCGTCATATAGAGATTCTCCGCCCCTCCTGCATCGGCACGGCACTTGCTCGGTAAAGCTTAAAGAGCTTGCGGAAGCTGCGAATCGCCGCCACATGTACCGTTTTGAGAGTGTGATCTATGAGCAAAATCAATGCGATCTGCGTCTATTGCGGATCGAGCCCGGGCACCGACCCGGCCTTTGCCACTACTGCACGGACGTTCGGCAAAATCCTTGCCGAGAACGGCATCCGGCTCGTTTATGGCGGCGGCTCGGTCGGCCTGATGGGCGAGCTCGCGACGTCGGTCATCGAGCATGGCGGCGCCGCCACCGGAATTATTCCGGAATTCCTCACCGCCAAGGAACGACCGCGGCGGCTTGGGCAAGAGCAAATCATCACCCACGACATGCACGAGCGCAAACGCACGATGTTTGATCGCGCCGACGCCTTCGTTGCGCTTCCGGGCGGCATCGGCACGCTGGAAGAGCTGGTCGAGCAGATGACCTGGGCGCAGCTCGGCCGCCACAAAAAGCCGATCCTGATCGCCAATATCAACGGCTTCTGGGACCCGCTGCTGTCGCTGCTCGCGCATATGCGCGTGCTCGGCCTCGTGCCGCCGCCCACCAAGGGCGTCGAATTGCTGGTGGTCGAGCGCGTCGAAGACATCCTGCCGAAGCTGCAGGCGGCGGCGCGCGCTGTGAGCGAGGCGCAGAAGAAGATGGCGGTGCCGGCGGACCGGTTGTGATTGCGCACCGTCACCTGAGGTGGCCGCCATAAGCGCGTTTACGCGCGTCTTCGACGCGTTATGGCGGCCCTCGAAGGGCGACGGCCCCTGCGCCTGAGCTTGATCCTTCGAGGCCCGCGCTGCGCGCGGGCACCTCAGGATGACGACGACTGAGCGTCCCGCAAAAACGTCACCGCCTCGATGCGATTGCCGTCCGGATCGCGAACGAAAGCCGCGTAATAGCCTGCGTAATAATGCGGCCGCAGTCCGGGGTCGCCGTCGGAAGAGCCGCCAGCCTTGAGGGCTGCGGCATGGAATGCATCGACCGCGGCAGTGTCGGGCGCGCGCAGGCAGATATGCACGCCGCTATCGTCGGCGATGCGATCCATGGCGTCGCGCCGGTTGATCCAGAACTCCGGATATTTCTTGCCGAAGCCGATCGTGGCATTCGGCCATTCGCGCAGTTTGGCAAGACCAAGCGGTGCGAGCGCGGCGGCGTAAAATTGCTCACCCTTTGCAAGATCGCGCACCGAAATCGAGATATGGTCGATCATCGATGTTTTCCGCTCGCTGCAACATAATTCCCCTCCCCCTTGTGGGGAGGGGTAGGGGTGGGGGTCGCGAGGTTACGCGCGAGCGTCGCTGCCCTTACGTCGCCTCCCGACCCCCTCCCTACCCTCCCCCACAAGGGGGGAGGGAAATTCTCACGCCGGCGCGCCGGATTTGATGAGCTTATAGACGATCGAATCCATCAGCGCCTGGAACGAGGCGTCGATGATGTTGGAGGAGACCCCGATCGTCGTCCAGTGATCGCCGGTTTCGTCGGCGCTCTCGATCAGCACACGGGTGACCGCCTCCGTTCCGGCGTTGAGGATACGCACGCGATAGTCGGTCAGTTCGAGGCCGGTGATGTAGCTTTGATATTTGCCGAGGTCCTTGCGCAGCGCGACGTCAAGCGCGTTGACCGGGCCGTTGCCTTCGGCGGCAGAAATGAGCAACTCATCGCCGACGCGGACTTTCACCACCGCCATGCTGACGGTGACGCGCTCGCCCTTGGCGTTGATGCGCTGCTCGACGCTGACGTCGAACTTCTCCACGTCGAAATAGCGCGGCACCTTGCCGAGGAGCCGCCGCGCCAGCAGCTCGAACGAGGCATCGGCGGTCTCATAGGCATAACCGATCGCTTCGCGCTCTTTCACTTCATCGAGCAGCCGCGACAGCCGAGGGTCGTCCTTGTCGATCGCAAAACCGATACGGTCGAGCTCGGCGAGGAGGTTCGAGCGGCCCGACTGGTCGGAGACCAGGAGCTTGCGTTTGTTGCCGACGCGCTCCGGCGCCACATGCTCATAGGTCGCCGGGTCCTTGATGATGGCGGAAGCGTGAATGCCGGCCTTGGTGGCGAAGGCGCTTTCGCCGACATAAGGCGCGTGGCGGTCGGCGGCGCGATTGAGGATATCGTCGAGCCCGTGTGAGACGCGGGCGATGTGGCCGAGCGCCTCGTCGGAGACGCCGATGTTGAATTTGTCGGCGTATTCGGCTTTCAGCTTCAGCGTCGGGATGATCGACACGAGATTTGCGTTGCCGCAGCGCTCGCCCAGCCCGTTGAGCGTGCCCTGGATTTGCCGCGCGCCGGCGCGCACGGCGGCAAACGAATTGGCTACCGCCTGCTCGGTGTCGTTGTGGGCGTGGATGCCGACATGATCGCCCGGAATTTGTTTGCAGACCTCGCCGACGATCTTTTCCACTTCGTGCGGCAGCGTGCCGCCGTTGGTGTCGCACAGCACGACCCAACGCGCGCCTTCGTCGTAGGCGGCCTTGGCGCAGGCCAGCGCGTAAGCCGGATTGGCCTTGTAGCCGTCGAAGAAATGCTCGCAGTCGAGCAGGACTTCTCTGCCCTTGGCTTTGGCGGCGCGGACGCTGTCGCGGATCGAGGCGAGGTTTTCCTCGTCTGTCGTCTCCAGCGCCACGCGCACGTGATAGTCCCAGGACTTGGCGACAAAGCAGATGGCGTCGGCCTGCGCGTCCAGTAACGCAGCTAGCCCCGGATCGTTCGAGGTCGAGCGGCCCGGCCGCCGCGTCATGCCGAACGCGGTGATTTTTGCCTGCGCCGGCCGCTTTTCGGCGAAGAAGCTCGTATCGGTCGGATTGGCGCCTGGGTAGCCGGCTTCGACATAATCGACGCCGAGCTCGTCGAGCATGCGCGCAATGGCGATCTTGTCGGCGAGCGTGAAGTCGACGCCGTTGGTCTGCGCGCCGTCGCGCAGCGTGGTGTCGAACAAATAAAGCCGCTCGCGGGACATAGCCTCACCAGAGATAATAGTTGGCGGCCAGCGCGACCGCGACCAGTATCGCGATCAGCGCGATCGCCACGTGATGGGTCCGCATGCCGAGGAATGTTTCGCGCGCCATGATCTTTCAATCCTTAGATCAAACGATAGACGGTGTAGAGCGTGACGGCGACTGCAACCGCAATCACCGCGTATTTCAGGATGAGGTAGTAGATAACGTGCCGCTGAAACGGCAGGTCGTCGCGTTTCATTGCAGGCTCCCCGGCGCGCCTCGCGGCTCGCTCGCCGTGGCGGCGGAGAGCGGCTTTACCATCGTCGTGTTGGCGAGCCATTCGCCGGCGAGCGACACGGTGTTGCGGGTCTTGGCGATAAAGCCGCGGCGCTCAAAGAAACCGCGCGCCGTATCGCTGGCGTCGACACTGAGTTGTTTGCTGCCACGCGCGGCAGCGAGCTTCTCCAGCGCGTCGCACAGCATGGCGCCGACACCCTGCCCGGCTGCCGCCGGATGCACGTACAGCATGTCGATTTGGGTGTTGTCTTTGAGCGAGGCGAAGCCGATCGCGGCGCCGGCATAGGTCGCCACCAGCGTCAACTCGGCAGCCAAACGCGCGCCGAACTCCTCCCCATCGTCGGCCGCCGACGCCCAGGCCTCCTGCTGCGCCGTGCTATAATCGTCACCCGCCAATTCCTCGATGCTGGCACGGAAGATTTCGGCCAACAGCGGCACGTCGGTCGGCAGCATCGGCCGCATCGCGAGCTTGGTCTGCGGGCGCGCGGTCATCGCGCGATCTCCCAGGTGGTGCCGTCTTTGGTGTCCTTGAGCACGACGCCCATTTTGGCTAGCTCGTCGCGGATGCGGTCGGATTCTTTGAAATCCTTGGCCTTGCGCGCGGCGTTGCGCGCCTCGATCAGGCTATCGACCTGGTTTTCATCGATCGCCACCGATGCCGGCCGAAAGGCTGCCCATTCGGCTGCCGTCTGTTGCAGCAAGCCGACGAGCTGGGCGCTCGCCTTGAGGCACGCCGCAGCGGGCTTGGCGCCCTTGGCCGCCTCGCCTCGCAACTCGTGGAGGGCTGCGATCGCCTTCGGCGTATTCAAATCGTCGGCCAGCGCGTCAAGCGCGTCGGCGCACAGGAACCCCGGCGCGACGTCGGCGGTGAGCCCGTACCAATTGTCGAGCGCCTTTTGCGCTTCCCGCAAGCCGGCGACGGTCCAGCTGATCGGCTGGCGATAGTGCGTCTGCAGCATGGCGAGACGGATCACCTCCCCGGGCCAGTCTTTCAGCAAGTCACGGATGGTGACGAAGTTGCCGAGCGACTTCGACATCTTCTCGCCCTCGACCTGCAGAAAGCCGTTATGCATCCAGAAATTCGCCATCGCCGGCGTCTTGAAGGCGCAGCGCGACTGCGCGATCTCGTTCTCATGATGCGGGAAGACAAGATCGATGCCGCCGCCATGGATGTCAAAAACTTCGTCGAGATACTTCCACGACATCGCCGAGCATTCGATGTGCCAACCCGGACGCCCCGGCGTGGCGATGCCCGCCGGCGACGGCCATGCCGGCTCACCGGGCTTCGATGGCTTCCACAGCACGAAGTCCTGCGGGTCGCGCTTGTATGGCGCGACTTCGACCCGCGCGCCCGCGATCATCTCGTCGAGCGGCCGCTTCGACAGTTGCCCATAGTCCGACATCGAGGGCACGCTGAACAGGACGTTGTCCTCGGCGACATAAGCGTTGCCGGATTTCACCAGCTGGTTGATCATCGCGCGCATCTCGGCGATGTGCTCGGTGGCGCGCGGCTCGAATGTCGGCGGCAGGGAGCCCAGCGCGGCGACATCCTCCTGGAATTGCTTGTCGGTCTGCTCGGTGACCTGGCGGATCGCCTCGTTGAGCGGCAGCGCGGGATGTTCCTCGGCGGCGCGCGCGTTGATCTTGTCGTCGACGTCGGTGATGTTGCGCACGTAGGTGACGTGCTCGGCGCCATAGATGTGGCGCAGCAAGCGAAACAGCACGTCGAACACGATCACCGGGCGCGCGTTGCCGATATGGGCGAAGTCGTAGACCGTCGGCCCGCACACATACATGCGCACATTCGCCGCATCGAGCGGGATGAAGAACCGCTTCTCGCGCGTGAGCGTATCGTAGAGCTTGAGGTCCATCTTCGTGTTCATGGTCGCGATTTTACGCGCAAATATGCGTGCACCCGGGCCTGCTGGCCGGGCGTGTCCACAATCTCGAAGAGGAGAAAAGACGGCCGCAGCCAGCGTATGTCGCTAGCGAATAATCCCCCGGCAAATGCCGCAGATGAGGTTTAGGGCCATCATGGCGCGGACAATGGTCGAGGATAGTCATGGCGTCAAGGGTTTGGCTCGGCGGTGGTGACTCAGTTGTAATCTTCCGTCGGCGCCTTGCGGTCAGGCCTTGTTAGGGCCTTTTAGGGCACCTGAATTCTAGCAACAGCAACCGGCGTTCGCTTGAATGGGCGGGCACGGCACGGAGCCGTACGAACAGAACACGCAACAGTCGCCTGGGAGAGGCTTTAGCCGCTCGCCACATCCTTTGCAGTCATAGAAAAACTGGCACGCGTCCGTCGGCATGGTCTCGGTCGCCCGATATCCACACCTGGGACACGTCAGCGTCGATTCCGCGATCACTTGAGCCTTCTTCCACCGATCGCCCCACCACGTCCGCACCATACAACACCGCCGCTCCCAGCCGCCACGCGCCCTTGAACGCAGAATGTCCGCCGCCCGCGCGGCGTTGGGACCGCAATGGGGTTGCGCGTTCTATCCCTTCGCCTTCTTCGTCCGAATCAGCGACCTCATCGGCTTGACGCGCCCGTCAGGTTGTGGGGGTTAACGCGGCCTTAACTTGATCGTCGCATTCTTCAGCATCATTGCAATGGCGTTTTGCGGCGCTTCTGCGCCCGGGGGTGGGGATTTCATATGCGTTGTTCGATCGCACTTGCCGTCCTTGCGGCCGTGTTGACCGCCGCCGGCGCCGCGCAGGCCGAGAAGCGGCTGTTCATCGTTGCCAATAACGGCGACGGCTATGGCGTCGACCGCTGCCTCGCCTCGGGCGCGGCCTGCGGCACCGCCGCGGCGAATTCCTATTGCCGCACCCACGAATTCGGCCAGGCTTTGTCCTTCCGCAAGGTCGATCGCGACGACATCACCGGCGCGATCCCGGCGAGCGGCCCAGGCTCCTGTCACGGCGCGCACTGCGACGACTTCGTCGCCATCGAGTGCTCGCGCTGATCTCGAATTCGTCATGCCCGGCCGGTTGTCGGGCGTGACGATGTGGGATGAAATTAGAGCGCCCCTGGCGGCGCTCTAATTTTTTTCGCTGTGTGTCCCGGGCGCAGCGCAGCATGGAATGGTGCGCTGCTGAACCGGGACCTTCACAAACTCCGAGCCTGAAACGATCCCGGATCTGCGGTGCACCGCTGATGCGCTGCACCGCGTCCGGGAAATGCCTTACTTGCTCCCCTTCGCCAGCGCGATGGCTTCGCGCAGCACTTCGAGATCGCCGACATGGTTGGCGAGAATGAGCACGAGCTTGGTGTCGAGCTCGGCGGCTTCCGTATCCGACAGGTGGCGGCGCGCTTCGACCAGCGCCAGATAAGCGGCGTCGGGATCGGCGAATTGCGAGGCGGTGACGAGCTTGGTCATTGGCATACCCGGGGCGTCACCTTGCCAGCGCGCGTTGATGGGCGTGCCTCACCGCAGCGGCGTCGAAGCTTCGCCAGCGGGCGCACAAATGCTGATCGGGCCGGACCAGATAGGTCGCGCCCGGCGTCGCGTCGAGGCGCTGCGTGAACTTGCCTTCCCGGTCGAACAAATCCTCGCCGATGACAGTGGACGCGACGCCGTTGAACCCACGCGGCGCTGGTCCGTCGGCGCCGCCATTCTTCACATGAATGAGCGCGAAATCGCCGCGCAGATTTTCAAGAAGATGCGTCGCCGAGCCATCGGCGCGCGCAAGCGGCACATCGGGGAGCGGCGCGCCGAGCTTCGCTGTGCCGGCGAACGGCGCCGCGTTGGGAGTAGACAGCGGCGTGTCGTAGACCGCAGGCAGCGACAGCCGCCCGGAATTGACCATGCGGCGCGCGAACTCGGCCGTGGGCGCGAGCGCCAGCACGGCGTCGCGCAACCGCCGCTCGGCGGTCGAATGCGGTGACATGAAATCGGTCGAGCGCGTCGAGTGTCCGATATTTTCGTCGGCGGCCTGGATGCGCTCGGTATCGTAGCTTGCGATCAGCGCGCTACCGCCCTCCCCCTTGAGCACAGCAGCAAGTTTCCAAGCCAGATTTTCTGCATCCTGGATGCCGGAATTGGCGCCGCGGGCGCCGAACGGCGAAACCTGATGCGCGGCATCGCCAATGAAGATCACCCGGTCGTGGACGAAGCGATCAAGGCGCCGGCAATTGAAGGTGTAGACCGAGACCCATTCGAGTTCGTAGGCGTGACCTGCAAGCACCTTGTCGAGCCGCGCGCGCACGCGCTCCGGCTCCTGCTCGGCGACCGGATCGGCGTCGGGTCCCAGCTGTAGATCGACGCGCCAGACGTTGTCGGGCTGGCGATGCATCAAGGCCGACTGGCCGGAATGGAAGGTCGGCATGAACCAGAACCGGCGCTCGGTCGGAAACTCCGCCGCCATGCGCACGTCAGCGATCAGGAATTTGTCCTCGAAGGTGACGCCGGCGAAGTCGAGGCCAAGAAGGCGCCGCGCGGTCGAGCGGGCGCCGTCGGCGGCGATCAGCCAATCGGCATCGAGACGATAGGGTCCGTCCGGCGTGTCGATGGTGAGCCGAACGCCGTCATTGAGGCGATCAACCCCCGTGAAGCGAGCGTTCCACCGCAGTTCGAGATGGTGAAGCTCAAGCGCGCGGTCGACCAGCGCCTTTTCCAGATAATATTGCTGCAGATTGATGAAGGCGGGCATCTTGTGCCCTTCCTCCGGCAGGAGGTCGAACGAGAACAGCAATTCATCGCCGCGGAAGACCTTGCCGAGCTTCCAGGTCACGCCCTGCGCCACCAGATGCTCGCCGATGCCAAGCCGGTCGAGAATTTCCAGCGTTCGCTTCGACCAGCAGATGCCGCGCGAACCTTCGCCGATGCGGTCGGCATCGTCGATCAGCACCACCGGTACGTCATGCAGCGCCAGATCGATCGCGGTGGCAAGCCCGACCGGACCGGCTCCGACCACCACGACCGGACGGCGCACAATCGCGGTGGAGTCCTGATCGGACGAGCGGCGATAGTCGTAGCGGTAGATTGATTTGTGGATGTCGGTCATCGGCTAATCCGTAGGGTGGGCAAAATCATCTCTTCCGTACTACCGCGTGGGCATTGCGCATATTTGATTTTGCCCACGCGGACTTTCCGAGCGGGCGCAATGCCCACCCTACAAGTCATCAGCCGCGCAGCGCCACCCACATGGCGCGGTCGCGCTCCGCCGTCCAAATCACCGGGTGCTCGATGCCTTTGGCCTCGTCGTAGGCGCGCGACACATTGAACGGCATGCAATGTTCGTAGATAGCGAAGCTTGCAAATTTCGGATCCATGACGCGGCGGGCGTCATCGTAGGCCTGCTTGAGCGAACGGCCTTTGCCAGCGCTGTCGCTGACGGTGTCGTAAAGCGTGGTGAGAAAATCCTCGGTCAGCGCGATGCCGTCGGCCACCTGCTTGGCGGTCTTCAGCGCCGCGCCCCGCCCCGGCACCAGCGCGCTGGCGGAAAACTCGGCGAGCCGGTCGAGCGTCGCCGGCCAGTCGGTGAAATGCGCGTCGCCGCAATAGCAGGCCGAATGGTACTCGACGAGGTCGCCGGAGAACACGACATTGGCGTCCGGCACGAAGGCAACGACGTCGCCCGCGGTGTGGCCGCGGCCGATATGCATGATGCGCACCTCGCGGCGGCCGAGCCAGACCGAGATCTGGTCGGGGAAGGTGATCGACGGCCAGGTCAGGCCGGGGATGCTTTCAACGGCGCGAAACAGCCGCGGGAAACGGCCGATTTCCGAATCCATGTCGGCCTGGCCGCGCTCTTCGATCAGTTCGCGCGTGCCCGCCGAGGCCAGGATTTCGGCGCCGACATAGGCGGAGGCGCCAAGGACGCGCACGGCGTGATAGTGCGTCAGCAGGACGTATTTGATCGGCTTGTCGGTGACCTTCCTCACCCGGTCGATCACCTGCCGCGCCATCACCGGCGTGGCCTGGGCGTCGACCACCATCACACCGTCGTCGCCGACGATGATCCCCGAATTCGGGTCGCCCTCGGCGGTGAAGGCGTAGAGATCGTGCCCGATGGCATCGAAGGTGATGGTCTTGTCGGCCAGATCGCCGGTCGAGGCGAAACCCGCGCTCATCGTGATTTCCTCCCGGTCACCACATCCATCACCTAGAGGACCGGCCCAATTCCAGCAAGGCCGTCACGTCGTTGCGCGGCATCCTGACTTCGTTCATGGTCGCGTCACAGCGCGGCCAGGCAAAGCGGCGCCGGCGCGGCGGGCCGGCTTATGGCTGTGCGGGATTGATGGCTTGGTTTGATGCCATGGCTGGTCAGCGGGCAATGGAAGGCGAAATCAGGCGCGAGCCGGCCACAGACGAGCCGAAGCTGAGCGACCACGCCCCGCTCAAGCTCGAGCATTTCCTGCCCTACCAGCTCAACGTGGTTTCGAGCCTGGTCTCCCAGGCCCTCACCCGCGTCTACGCGCGGCGCTACGGCATCGGCGTGCCGGAATGGCGGGTGGTGGTGACGCTCGGCCAGTATGGCGTCATGACCGCAAAGGCGATCGGCGCGCACACCCACATGCACAAGACCAAGGTGTCGCGCGCAGTGGCGCTCCTGGAGAAGCGCCGGCTGATCGCGCGCCGCGCCAACCGCGAGGATATGCGCGAGACGTTCCTGTCGCTGACCAGCGCCGGCCGGTCCATGTACGAGGAAGTCGCGCCGCATGCGCTCGAATTCGCGCGGCGACTGACCGAGATTCTCTCGCCAAGCGACCGCGAAGCCTTCAATCGCGCCCTGCAGCAATTGACCGCGCGGTCGGCGGAGCTCGTGGCCGAAGCCGGCTTCGAAGAGGACGATGACGAGTAGGGCGTCTGGTATTCAAGGCACGGAATTTCCGTGCTAGATGGTGGCCTGGAGGACGGTTTCGCCGGGGACGTTGCCGGGGGGCTTTCATGGTCGCTCGCCTATTCGCTCCGCAATTTCTGGTGCTGTACTGGTTCGCGATCACCGCGATGATCGTGCATTTCCGCGGCCGCGACCGATTGACCTTGACCCGGCAACTTACCGACCATTCGACGCTGCTCGCGCCCTACAATGTGCTGATGTACTGGTTCTCGGCGCTGCCCAATCGCCCGGTGCTGTCGACGGCGAGCATTCCGCAACTGGCCAAGCTGCGCGAGAACTGGGAAATCATCCGCGACGAAGCCTTGGCGCTGTCCGAGCAAGGCGGCATCAAGGCCGCCGACAAGTACAACGACTTCGGCTTCAATTCGTTCTTCCGCACCGGCTGGAAGCGGTTCTATCTCAAATGGTACGATGAGCCGCTGCCGTCGGCGAAATCGGCCTGCCCGCGTACCGTCGAATTGCTCAACTCGATCCCCGGCCTCGAGGGCGCCATGTTCGCCACGCTGCCGCCCGGCGGCAGACTGGTGCGGCACCGCGACCCCTATGCCGGATCGCTGCGCTATCATCTCGGCCTGGTGACGCCGAAGTCGCCGGGCGAATGCCGCATCTTTGTCGACGGCGAGCCTTACACTTGGCGCGACGGCGAGGATTTATTGTTCGACGAGACCTTCGTGCACTACGCGGAAAACACCACCAGCGACACACGCATCATCTTGTTCTGCGACGTCGAACGGCCGTTACATACCCACTTCGTGACCGCACTCAACCGCTGGGTCTGCCGCCACGTGGTCCGGCAGACCAAGACGCAAAACGTCGACGGCGAGCCGGTCGGCGTCTTCAACAAGATGTTCGCTTATATCTATCAGGTGCGGCTGGTCGGCAAACGCATGAAGGCCTGGAACAAGAGGGTCTACTACGCCGCCAAATATTCGATCATGGGATTGGTGCTGGCGGCGGTGGTCTATTCGGTGTTTGCTTAATGCATGATCGCGAAACCTCCGAACCGGCTTTCGCGATCGCCCCCGGATAAACCGCGCGAAGGCGTTTGATCGACATGAAGCTCTATTCCTACTACCGCTCGTCGGCCGCTTATCGCGTGCGCATCGCGCTCAATCTCAAAAGCATCGCCTACCAGACCGAGTCCGTTCATTTGCTCAAAGACGGCGGCCATAACCGGCGTGCCGAATTCCGCGCGGTCAATCCGCAGATGCGCCTGCCAGCCCTGGTGGCGCCGACCGGGGAAGTGCTGATCCAGTCGCTCGCCATCATCGAATATCTCGACGAGACCCACCCCAACCCGCCGCTGCTGCCGACCGAGCCGATTGCCCGGGCGCGCGCTCGGGCGCTGGCGCAGATCACCGCCTGCGACATCCATCCGTTGAACAATGTCGGCCCGCTCCGCTACCTCAAAAACCAGATGCACCAGGAGCGGAGCGCGATCGACGCCTGGTATCACCACTGGGTCATCGCCGGATTCGAGGCCTATGAGGCCTTGTTGGGCAGCGGCCCTTATTCCTGCGGCAGTGACGTAACGATCGCCGATATCTGCCTGGTGCCGCAGGTCTATAATGCCCGCCGCCTGAAAGTGCCGCTCGACAATTTCCCCAAAATCGTCGCCGTCGACGCCGCCTGTCTCAAGCTGCCGGCGTTCGAGCGGGCGCGGCCGGAGAACCAGCCGGACGCCGAGTGAACACCCCGCCCCCCGGCGTGCTTCCCGGCCTCTGTTATTCACACTTTAGTCACCATTCCGTCGCTTCATCCTGCCCGGATGGGCGGGACGGGTCGGGACCAGTAGAATGATCAAGCCTTGGGGCGGTCTCGGCTGCGGTTTTGTGTTGGGCATTCTCGGTGCCGGCATCCTGTCGGCGGCGGTCGTCGCCCAATCGCCGGTTCCGCCGGCGCCCGTTGCCGGTCAGCCCGGAGCCGCTTCGAACGCGCCCGACCAGCCGGCATCCAATCCGGTATGCGTGCGCCTCGAGGGCCAGTTGGCGATCGTCAACCGCGGCGGCGCCGATCCCGGCCGCGCCGATCAGATCAAACGCTACGAGGATTCGGTCGCCAAACAGCAGGCCGATCTCGATCGCATGCTGGCGCAGGGCAAACGTCGAGGCTGCGAGGGCGGCGGATTTTTCTCCCTGTTCACCGGGCAGTCGCAGGAATGCCAGCCGATCAACGCGCAAATCCAGCAGATGCGCGACGGTCTCGATCGCACCATGAGCGACCTTGAGCGTCTCAAGAGCGGCAACAATTACGATCAGGATGGCCAGCGCCGCCAACTGATCGGCCAGCTCGCGCAAAATAATTGCGGGCCGCAATACCGCGCCGCCGCGGCGGCTGCGGGCCCGGCCGGCTTCCTCGACTCGCTGTTCGGCGGCCACAACATCATCAGTCCGGGCGGCGACGGCGCGCCATCGGGCACCTTCCGCACCGTCTGCGTGCGCGCCTGCGACGGCTATTATTTCCCGATTTCCTATTCGACCGTGCAGAGCCGGTTTGCCGACGATGCGCGCACCTGCCAGCGCGAGTGCCCGGCGACCGCGGCCGAGCTCTATACCTATCGCAATCCCGGCGAAGACATCGCCCAGGCGGTCTCGCTCAGCGGCCAGTCCTACACGGCTTTGCCGACCGCTTTTCAGTACCGCAAGGAATTCTCGCCGACATGCTCGTGCCGGCGGCCGGGTCAGAGCTGGGCGGACGCGCTCAAAGGCGCCGACGACGCTTCGACGCTCGAGAGCGGCGACATCGTCGTCACCGACCAGAACGCCAAAGCGCTGTCGCAGCCGCCGGCGCCGAAAGGGGCGAAGCCACCCAAGCCGGGTACGGCAGCGAATGCCGCGCCCGCTGGCGGCGCCGGAGCGCCGCCAGCCGTGGCGACCGACGCGCCGGCTGCTGCGACTCCCGCTGCCGACGCGCCGAAAACCGCAGTGCGCAGCGTCGGCCCGCCCTTCGTCGCGGCGCATTAATTTCTTCCTTGTCGCTTCGGCTGGGCCGCGCGATCGGCAGCGTCCCGACGAGGCTATGCATCGTTATGCTCCCGCCGCTGCGCCGAATGCTTGACGCTAAGGACGATGATCTCGTCTGCGGCATCGTCCACCGTGTAATAGATGAGATAGGCATAACGCCGCGTCACAAATTTACGAACGCCTTCGGTCTGCTGAAGCCTGCCGACATGCGGAAAAAGGATGAGGTATTGCAGGCTCTGATAGATCGCAGCGCGAACACGCCCCGCTGCTGCAGGGTTACGAGCCTGGATGTAATCGGCAATGGCGGCAATATTTTCCAGCGCTCGCGGCGTAAACCGCAGCTTCATCGATCGAAACGACGAAAGGTGGCCTCGACTTCAGCGTCGGTTGCGAACTGACGGCGCTTGGCTTGCGCCAGGCTTTCCAGAACATCCGGCAAATGCGCGGGATCAATCGGCTGGTGTTCTTCCGCATCACCGGCCAGCGTGAGCATGGCGCGCGCAATTTCGTCCTGGGCGTCAGCAGGCAAGCGGCGCACCAATTCAAGGGCCTGTTCGAGCAGCTTGGTCATAAGCACAGTGTAGGCGTTCGCGCGTCCGGCATAAAGGCAAGTGTTCAAAAATCCGCTGCGCCGGCTTTGGCCCGGACCGGGCTTTTGCCCGACGCCTTCTCGGGCGCCGGCAGCGCGGTGCCGGAATCGTGGAATCTGGACGTGATCGGATAGCGCCGGTCGCGGCCGAAATTCTTCAGCGTCACCTTCACGCCGGGCGCGGCCTGCCGGCGTTTATATTCGGCGAGGTTGAGCATGCGCTCGACCTTCATCACCGTCTCGCGATCAAACCCGGCGGCGATGATCGTCGCCAGCGGCTCCTCACGCTCGACCATCCGTTCGAGTATCTGATCGAGCACGTCGTACGGCGGCAGCGTATCCTGATCGGTCTGGTTCTCGCGCAATTCCGCGCTTGGCGCGCGCGTGAGCACGTTCTCGACGATCACCCGTCCGTCCGGGCCAAGCGCGCCGTGCGGCTTCCAGCGGTTGCGCAGTCGCGATAGCCGGTACACTTCGGTCTTGTAGAGGTCCTTGATCGGGTTGAAGCCGCCATTCATGTCGCCGTAAAGCGTGGCGTAGCCGACCGACATTTCCGATTTGTTGCCGGTCGTGACCACCATCAGGCCGAATTTATTGGAAATCGCCATCAGGATGACGCCGCGCGCGCGCGCCTGCAAATTCTCCTCGGTGACGTCGCGCGGCGCGCCGGCAAAGATGCCGGTCAGTGCCGCCTCAAGGCCGTGCACGGCCTCTTCGATCGGCACCATGTCGTAACGGATGCCGAGCGCGCGCGCGACGGCTTGCGCGTCATCGAGCGATTCCTGCGAAGTGAAGCGGTACGGCAGCATCACGCCGCGCACGCGGTCGGCGCCGATCGCATCAGCCGCGAGCACGGCGCACAGCGCCGAATCGACGCCGCCGGAAAGGCCGAGCACGACACCGCGGAAGCGGTTCTTGTCGACATAGTCGCGCAAGCCGATCATACAGGCGGTGTAGTCGGCCTGATCCAGTTCCTCAGCCGGCGCCATCGGCCCGGGCGCGCATCGCCAGCCGGACGGCGTGCGCGACCAATGCGTCGTGAAGACCATCTCGCGAAACGCCGGAAGCTGGAACGCGATCGAGCGGTCGGCATTGAGCGCAAACGAAGCGCCGTCAAACACCAGTTCATCCTGGCCGCCGACTTGATTGACATAGAGCAGCGGTAGCCCCAATTCGGTGACCCGCGCCACCGTCACGTTCAGCCGCACCTCGGCCTTGTCGCGCCAATACGGCGAGCCGTTGGGGACGATGATCAGCTCGGCACCGGTCTCGGCCAGCGTTTCGACGACATTCTCGTAGTCGCCCCAGTCGGTCCAGGTATCCTCGCAGATCGGCAGCCCGAGCCGCACGCCGCGAAAGCTGACCGGCCCGGGCACCGGCCCCGACGCGAACACCCGCTTCTCGTCGAACACGCCGTAATTCGGCAGATTGACCTTGGAGCGGATCGCTTCGATTTGGCCGCCGGCCAGGAGCGCATAGGCGTTATGGAGCTTGCCGTCCTCGACCCAGGGTGTGCCGATCAGGACGGCCGGCCCGCCGGCGCCAGTCTCGCGTGCCAGTGTCTCGACAGCAGTGCGGCAGGCCGCCTGGAAGGCCGGCTTGAGCACCAGGTCTTCCGGCGGATAGCCGGCGATGAACAACTCGGAAAAAGCCACGATGTCGGCGCCGTCGCGGGCGGCCTGTACGCGCGCCTGACGCGCCCGCTCCAGATTGCCGGCGACGTCGCCGACAACCGGATTGAGCTGCGCGACGGCGATGGCCAGACGATCGGCGGGGCGGCTGTTCATGACATTGATCTAAGGCATGACGCGGCAAAGTGAAACCCGCGCTTGACTCCGATCCACCGCCCTACGGCGAGCCAGCCTCACGGCGGCGGCGGGTGCCACGTCCGCTAAGACGCCTCGGGCTCCGTGCACGCCAAGGCATGACCCAGCATGCCAGCAAAAGTCCCTTGCCAAGAGGAAAACAGAAGCACGCCGACAAGGAACCCCAGCCAGCCTTGTCCGGGGAGGCCGAGAATCGCGCCGAGCACCACGGTCGCAACGACAATCTGAAGCAATCCGCGCGCCCTCCTCACCCGCTCATTGGCTAGCGCCGCCCCGAGCAACGTTCCAACCCCACCGATGAGGCCTCCGATCATTCCAGAGAATGCATCGCGGAACGGCACATGCTCAATGTCCTTGAGTTGCTCTTCCTCCGTCTTCGCCTGATCGCCATCCGCCTGTGCACCCGTCTTGGCGGCGTCGGAGCCGCTGCCGGCTGCAGGCGCAGAGTAGGTGTAAAGGCTGAGCTTTTCCATTATCAGCGCGGTCATATTCACCGCCAACACCCACGACAAAACCGTCGCGCATAGGATCACGCCGAGCTGGAATTTCGCCCGCGCGCCGAACACCCAGTTCAGATAAGCCATGAGCGCACCAAAAACGACACCCGGAACGACGGTGATAGAATCGATGTACCGGACGTTGAAAACCAGCGGAACTTCCAATACTCGATAGTTGAAAGCAACTTGCGACAGAATGCCGGTCGCGACACCGAGCACAGCAAGCCACCAAACAGTTCGGCGGCTGGTGCGCCGCAGAATCTTGTCAGCCTCCGCGGCCGTATCGGCGGCGACGTTGCCCTCCGGTTCAAAAATACTGACAGAACGAAGAAACGCTAGGATTGAGCCGATTGGCGTCGGCGCGATCATGACCGGCAACACGTGGCTGCTTGGACTCAGCCATTTCTCGCGGGCAAATGAGAGCTCGGTGAGCGTGTATTTGCCCTTTGCGACGGCCTCCGGCGACACAAGAAAGATGAAGAGGTCGGACAAGTGAACGGCTTGCTGAATCCGCACGTCATAACTTTCGGCTGCCGGCAAGGTGTCCTTCGAGAAAAAGACCGTGTAACCGCGCCCGCGCAAAGCGCCGGCGATGAGCTCAGCGGTCTCTTTTTGCTCCGAGGCGAAGGAAAGAAAGATGCGCACGCCAAAACCCCGTGCCCTTGCATTTTGGGATTATTGCAAAATAGCGCCGAGATCGGCAATGGACCGCCCCCGTCCTCATCGTCGCGCAACGGACGCGGCGCGGAAATCAAATTGGGCAGCAGGTACGAGCCGCGTCCGCGGCGCCGTGACTTCACGACAAAACGCGCCAGCCAACAGCTTCGGCTAAAAAGCCGCGGCAGCCGGCACCGGTTTGGCCTTGCCTTGGCGCTCCGATTTCAAGAGATCGGCGAGCAGGAACGCCAGATCAAGCGATTGCTCGGCATTGAGACGGGGGTCGCAGACCGTGTGGTAGCGGTCGTTGAGATCCTCTTCGCTGATGGCGCGCGCGCCGCCGGTGCATTCGGTGACGTTCTGGCCGGTCATTTCCAGATGCACGCCGCCGGCGTAGCTGCCTTCGGCCGCATGCACCTGAAAGAACGTCCGCACCTCTTTGAGGATCTGATCGAACGGCCGGGTCTTGTAGCCCGTCACTGAGGTGATGGTGTTGCCGTGCATCGGATCGCACGACCACACCACGTTGCGGCCTTCGCGGGTGACCGCGCGGACCAGCCGCGGCAGATGCTCGGCGGCCTTCTCCGCCCCCATGCGGCAAATCAAGGTGAGACGACCGGGCTCGTTGTCCGGATCGAGGATGTCGATGAGCTTGAGAAGCTCTTCCGGTTTTTGCGTCGGCCCGGTTTTCAGGCCGAGCGGGTTTTTGACGCCGCGGCAGAACTCGATATGGGCGTGGTCGGGCTGCCGGGTCCGGTCGCCGATCCACAGCATATGCCCGCTGGTGCAGTACCAGTCGCCAGTGGTTGAATCGACGCGCGTGAACGCCTGCTCGTAGCCGAGCAGCAGCGCCTCGTGGCTGGTGAAGAAATCGGTGGTCCGCATCTCCGGATGCACTTCCGGATCGATGCCGCAGGCGCGCATGAATTCGAGCGCCGCGGTCAGGTGATAGGCGAGCTCCTGGTAACGCTTCGATTGCGGGCTGTCGTTGACGAACGACAGCATCCATTGGTGCGCGTTCGAAAGGTTCGCATAACCGCCGGTCGCGAAAGCGCGCAGCAGATTGAGCGTCGCCGCCGATTGCCGGTAGGCCTCGAGCTGGCGGCGTGGATCGGGAGTGCGTGTTTCCGGCGTAAAGTCGGTGCCGTTGATGATGTCGCCGCGATAGGCCGGCAGCTCCATAGCGCCGCGTTTTTCGACCGGCGACGAACGCGGCTTGGCGAACTGTCCGGCAATGCGGCCGACCTTCACCACCGGCGACGCCGCGGCATAGGTCAGCACCACCGCCATTTGCAGGAACAGCCGAAAGAAATCGCGGATGTTGTTGGCGCCGTGCTCGGCGAAGCTTTCGGCGCAATCACCACCCTGGAGGAGGAATGCCTGGCCGGCGGCAACCTGCGCCAAAGCGCGTTTGAGGTTGCGTGCCTCACCCGCAAAAACCAAGGGCGGAAAGCTCGCAAGCTGGGCCTCAACGTCGGCGAGCGCCTTGGCGTCGGGGTAATCCGGCACCTGCACAATCGGTTTGTGGCGCCAGGTGTCCGGGCTCCACTTTTGCGAATTTGCCAGCTTTGGCATCCTACCTACTCTTGTTGCCCGTCATCCTGAGGTGGCCGCCAAAGGCGGCCCTCGAAGGATGTACGGTCGAGGTGCCCGGGCCGTCGCCCTTCGAGGCTCGCTCCGCTCGCACCTCAGGGTGACGGTATGTCGCGCGGTCTTATACACAACCGCGCCGGGCGGCGACAGGCCGAAAAAGCCGCCTATTCCGCGGCTTCGCGCACGTAGCTGGCGGTTTTGGTCCGCAGCGTCACCAGCTCCTCGGCCGTGGTCGGATGCAGCGCCATGGTGGCGTCGAAATCGGCCTTGGTGGCGCCCATCGTTACCGCAATGGCGGCCATTTGGATCATTTCGGCGGCGCCTTCGCCGACGATGTGGCAGCCGGCGACGCGGTCGGTGGTGCCGTCGATCACGAGCTTGATCAAGACCGTGGTGTCGCGGCCCGACAGCGCCGCCTTGAGCGGCTTGAACATGGCCCGGTAAATGTCGGTTCGCGCGAACCGTACGCGCGCCTCCGCCTCGGTCAGGCCGACCACGCCAACTTCGGGATCGCAAAACACCGCAGTCGGCACTTTGCTGTGATCGACCGCGGTCGGCTTGCCGCCGAACACCGTGTCGGCGAACGCCATGCCCTCGCGGACGGCGACCGGCGTGAGGTTGACCCGATTGGTGACATCGCCGACCGCGTAGATCGACGGCACGGCAGTGCGGGAATATTCATCGACGGCGATGCCGCCGTTTTTGGCGATCTCGACGCCCGCCTCCTTGAGACCAAGCTTGTGAATATTCGGCGCCCTGCCGGTGGCGAACATCACGCAATCGGCGGTTTGCTGAAAGCCGTTGGAGAAGCGCGCGAACAAACGATTGCCGTCCTTTTGGATCGCCGCGACCTTGCATCCGGTCACGACCTTGATGCCGCGTTTCTCCATATCCATGCGCACGTGCGCCCGCACTTCATCGTCGAAGCCGCGCAGAATGTTGTCGCCGCGATAGATGACGATGACGTGCGAGCCAAGGCCCGCGAAGATGGTGGCGAACTCAAGTGCAATATAGCCGCCGCCCTGGATCAGCACATGCCGCGGCAACCGCTCCAGATGGAATGCTTCATTGGACGAAATCGCGTACTCGACGCCCGGAATGGGATCGCCAAAAGTCGGTGCGCCGCCGGTCGCCACTAGAATATAGGCGGCGCGCACCCGCCGGCCGCTTGCCAGTTGCACGGTGTGCGGATCGGCGACAACGGCGCGCTCCTTGACAATGGTGACGCCGACTTTTTCCAGCGTCATCGTGTAGGCGGCTTCGAGCCGGGCGATTTCCTTGTCCTTGTTGGCGATCAGCGTCGGCCAGTCGAACGACCATTGCGGCACGGTCCAGCCATAACCGGCGGCGTCCTCGAATTCGCCGCGAAAACGCGACGCGTAGACCAGAAGCTTCTTCGGCACGCAGCCGCGGATGACGCAGGTGCCGCCGACGCGATATTCCTCCGCCACCATCACCCGCGCGCCATGCTGCGCGGCAATGCGCGCGGCGCGCACGCCGCCCGAGCCACCGCCTATGACAAAAAGATCGACATCGTAATCGGACATGTGTGTCGGTGCCGAGGCACTCCTGAAAAGAGTTTCGGATCAGGGCCGCCGCTCGATGAGGCGCACCCCGTTTGGACCGCCGAGGATAACAGTCTGGGCGACGTTGATGAACAAGCCGTGCTCCATGACGCCCGGCACTTTACAGAGCCCGTCCGCCAGTCGTTGCGGATCGGGGATGCGCTGCAAATGGGCATCGAGGATCCAGTGTCCACTGTCGGTCACAAAGACTTGCTCGGTTTGGCCTTTCCGCAATATCGCCGGCCCCGAGCATCCGGTCGCGGCGATGGCGGCGTCGACGGCCCGATGGGTCGCCGCCGCTCCAAACGGCACGATCTCGATCGGCAGCGGGAAGCGGCCCAGCACCGCGACGTATTTGGACTCGTCGGCAATGACGATCATCCGCGCTGAGGCCGTCGCCACGATCTTCTCGCGCAATAGCGCGCCGCCGCCGCCTTTGATCAGTGTCAGGTCGGGCGCGATTTCGTCGGCGCCGTCGATGGTAAGATCGAGCTCCGGCGTCTCGTCGAGCGTTGTCAGCGCAATGCCGAGCCCCTGCGCCTGTGCCAGCGTTGCTTCGGAGGTCGGGACCGCGACGACGGCGAGGCCCGCGGCAACGCGCTCGCCGAGGAGGTCGACCAGGTGTTTGGCGGTCGTGCCAGTACCAAGCCCAAGCCGCATCCCAGGGCCGACGAAATCGAGCGCGCGGGCCGCCGCCGCACGTTTTTGCGCCTCAACGTCCATGGCCGGCTGTGTATGACAAATCGCCAGCGAAAGCGAATAGACTGTCGCCGGAACGGGGCTACGCAAAGACCATGCTTACCATTGTGTTCGATCTCGACGGCACGCTGGTCGACACCGCCCCCGACTTGATCGAGACGCTCAATTTCACCCTCAAGCAGCACGGCCTGCCGACGGTTCCGTATCACGACGCCCGGCCGCTGATCGGCGGCGGGGCGAGAACCATGATCGAGCAGGCGCTGATCCTGGAAGGACGGAGCGCAACGAGCGCCGACGTCGACGCCCTCTATGCGCCGTTCGTCGCCCATTATGCCGAGCACATCGCCGACCGCTCGCGGCCGTTCCCGGGGCTACTGCCGGTGCTCGACTGTTTGGCCGCTGCCGGTCATCGGCTGGCGGTCTGCACCAACAGCTCGAACGGCTCTCGAAACAGCTTCTCGACGCGCTCGAGCTCAGCGGCCGCTTCGCCGCCATTTGCGGCCAGGATACCTTCGGTGTCCAAAAACCCGACCCACAGATGTTCCGTGCGACCGTGGCGCGCGCCGGTGGCGAGCCGGCCCGCGCCATCATGGTCGGGGATTCCATTACTGATATCCGCACCGCGCGAGCGGCGAATGTGCCGGTGGTGGCGGTGGATTTTGGCTATACCGACGTGCCGGTCGCGACCCTTGGACCAGACCGGGTCATCAGTTCGTTTGCCGAGCTGCCCGGCGCCATCGCTGCTCTCGCCCCTGTGAAGAATGCTATGGACGATCAGGCCTTTATCGGGCAAGAAAGCTGATTACATTGGTCCCTATGAAGACCCGTGTCGGCTCATATGGAGCCGAGAGCATGATCCGGACGAAATCAGCCCTGGACCGCATCCGGGGCGATGAGGCGATTTCCGAAGCGATCCTGCTCGATAAGTCATGGAAACGCCTGCCGATGGACAGCGTGGAAATGAACCGCGTGGCGGATGGCCCGCAATCGAACGTCCTTGACGATGCGCGCCCGGCGCTGGTCGATCCGTTCGGCCGCGAAATCTCCTATCTGCGCGTTTCGGTCACCGACCGCTGCGACTTCCGCTGTGTCTATTGCATGGCGGAACACATGTCGTTCCTGCCCAAGGCCGACCTCCTGACGCTCGAGGAACTGGACCGCCTGTGCTCGGCGTTCGTCGCGCGGGGCGTCCGCAAGCTTCGTCTGACCGGGGGCGAGCCGCTGGTCCGCCGCGGTATCATGACGCTGTTCGCCACGCTGTCGCGCCACCTCGTCTCCGGCGCCCTCGACGAGCTCACGCTCACCACCAACGGATCGCAGCTCGCCAAATATGCGACCGAGCTGGCTGCGCATGGCGTGCGCCGCATCAATGTCTCGCTCGATACGCTGGACGCCGACAAATTCCGCGCCATCACCCGCTGGGGCGCGCTGCCTGATGTGCTGACCGGCATCGACGCCGCGCAGGCTGCCGGCCTGAAAGTCAAGATCAACGCCGTGGCGCTCAAGGGCGTCAATGAAGACGAGCTCCCGCAGCTCGTCGAATGGGCGCACGGCCGCGGCATGGACCTGACGCTGATCGAAGTGATGCCGCTCGGCGAAATCGGCGAAGGCCGGCTCGACCAATATCTGCCGCTGTCGCTCGTTCGGGCGCGGCTCAACGAGCGGTTCACGCTCGAGGATCTCGACTATCGCACCGGCGGACCGGCCCGTTATGTGCGCGTCGCCGAGACCGGCGGCCGGCTCGGCTTCATCACCCCGCTCACCCACAATTTCTGCGAGTCGTGCAATCGCGTGCGCGTCACCTGCACCGGCACGCTCTACATGTGCCTCGGCCAGGAAGACGCCGCTGATCTGCGCAAGCCGCTGCGCGCCTCCGAGGGCAACGATCTTCTGCACACCGCCATCGAAGAAGCGATTGCGCGCAAGCCCAAGGGCCACGATTTCATCATCGACCGCCGCCACCAGCGACCGGCGCTGGCACGCCATATGAGCGTGACCGGCGGGTAATTTCGGGGCGGCTTGTAGACGGCCCGTAGCCTGGGTTGAGCGGAGCGAAACCCAGGGGACGATTGAGTGGTCCCAGGTGCCGCTCCCGGGTTTCGCTCCGCTCAACCCAGGCTACAAATTCTGTAACACCGTCGCCGCGGCTTGCAGCTCGGCGAAACGGAACGCGCGTCGCTCGAGCGCCAGCTCATCGCGGCCCCACTGCTCCATATTCCAGTCCTCGTCGACATGGGCCGCGGTCCATGCTTCGTCCGCGCTGAGCTGTCCGCGTGCGAGCGCAAGCGCGATCAAAGCTGAGCCGGTTAGCGTCGTCAGCGTGTGCACCGCGCCGAGACGCCACGGATCGAGGGGGATCGCGGCCCGTGCGGCGGCGAGCGCCGGCTCCGGCTGCGTGACATGGAGCACGCCTTCGCCGAGCAACAAGTGCGCGCCGAGCGTATCGCGCGCGAAGGCGAGGATCGGGTCCCAATGGCGCGCCTGCCGCTCGGCGAGACCGCGCGGCGAGTTGGCGCGGTAGCAGACAAGGTCGGAGGCGAGATATTTCTCCACCTCGTCCGCGACCGGGCCGGGCCGGTCAGCGACGCCGTCGATGATGGCGTTGGCGAGCCGCGTCAGCGGCATTCGGGCGGGGTCGATCAGGTCGCGCTGCGCGTTCCATTCGGCGACGAGCGCCTCGGCCAGCGCCGCCGTTGGCGCGGCGAGCGAGCGGCCGGCCGGCGTGCGCACCGGCTTGTCGTCAAGCCGCACCGCATAGTTTCCATCCTCGTATACGGTCGCGGCGCGGTTGTAGAAGCGCTTGCGCAAGACCGGCCGCGCGCCGCGGCGCGCCGCTTCAAGCGGATTGTTCCGGGCGGGATTGTCGAACAGGTCGCGCATAAGACATTAGTCCATGGGTCGAAAACTATACCGCGCGGACATGCCGCGCCTACGCCGCGCTGCCGCATCTGCGGCATGACACGGAATAACCAATATATTCAACGATTTAAATCGAACCAGGGCCTTAGCTTTGGCGCCTTTGGTTGCAATGCGTCCAGCGCGATTTACAGTCGCGTTTTTGTTAAGCACCGGAAGTGACAAAACCTTGTCATAACAAGCACAAGCGGTAGAAATCCCCACCCCGCTCGACTAGTATCCGCGCCCGGAATTGGCGGACGGACATGGGGGACGCCGATCCGCGCAGCGGTCTCTGTCCGGTACCGCCTTGAGTGAGACTGGCGGAGCGCGCTGCGGGCAAGAGGAATAAATGAAACCTACCGACATTGCGGTCCCGGATTACTTCCACAAGGTCGTGGATTGTCAGTGGGCCTGCCCGGCGCACACGCCGGTTCCCGAATACATCCGTTTGATCGCGGCGGGTCGCTATAGCGACGCCTACATGATCAACTGGGAATTGAATGTATTTCCCGGCGTGCTCGGCCGCACCTGCGATCGTCCGTGCGAGCCCGCCTGCCGCCGCGGCCGCGTTGAGAAAGAGCCGGTCGCGATCTGCCGATTGAAGCGCGTTGCCGCCGACTTCAAGGACGACATCCGCGACCGCCTGCCGAAACCCGCGGCGCAGAAGAACGGCAAGCGCATCGCGCTCATCGGCGGCGGCCCCGCCTCGCTAACCGTGGCGCGCAACCTCGCGCCGATGGGTTACGAGTGCGTCGTGTTCGACCAGGACCCATTGTCCGGCGGCATGATGCGCACCCAGATTCCGAAGTTCCGCCTGCCGGAAAGCGTGATCGACGAGGAGTGCGGCTACATTCTCGATCTCGGCGTCGAGTTCATCGGCGGCAGGCGCATCGACAGCATGAAGACGCTGCTCGCCGAAGACTACGACGCGGTTTTCGTCGGCTGCGGCGCACCGCGCGGCCGCGATCTCGACATTCCCGGCCGCAAGGAAGCGGCCAAGAATATCCATATCGGCATCGACTGGCTCTCCAGCGTGTCGTTCGGTCACATCGGCAGCATCGGCAAGCGCGTCATCGTGCTCGGCGGCGGCAACACGGCGATGGATTGCTGCCGCTCCTCGCGCCGGCTGGGCGGCGAGGACGTCAAGGTCATCGTGCGCTCCGGCTTCGAGGAGATGAAAGCGTCCCCCTGGGAAAAGGAGGACGCCATGCACGAGGACATTCCGATCTTCAATTATCTGGTGCCGAAGGAATTCACCCACGACAACGGCAAGCTTACCGGCATCGTATTCCAGAAGGTCAAAGCGGTGCGTGACGCCAAGGGCCGCCGCGATCTGGTGCCGACCGGCGAGCCTGACCAGCACTTCCCCTGCGACGACGTGCTGGTCGCGGTCGGCCAGGAAAACGCGTTCCCCTGGATCGAGCGCGATTGCGGCATCGAGTTCGACAAATGGTACATGCCCACGGTCGACGCCAAGACCATGGCATCGACCAATCCGAAAGTGTTCTTCGGCGGCGATGCCGCGTTCGGCCCGAAGAACATCATCTGGGCAGTGGCGCACGGCCACGAGGCTGCGATCTCGATCGACCGATTCTGCCGCGGCGAGGACGTCAACGTGCGGCCGGCGCCCGAGATGCTCATCTCCAGCCAGAAGATGGGCATCCATGAGTGGAGCTACGACAACGAGATCGCGCTCGACAAACGCTATCGGGTGCCGCATCGCGAGAAGGTCGTGGCGCTGCGCGACATCAAGGCCGAAGTCGAGCTCGGCTATGACGTCGAACTGGCGCTGAAAGAAGCCGAGCGCTGTCTCAATTGCGACGTGCAGACCGTGTTCACCGGTCAGCTTTGCATCGAGTGCGATGCCTGCGTCGACATCTGTCCGATGGACTGCATCACCTTCACCGACAACGGCGAAGAGGCGGATTTGCGCGTGCGGCTGCAGGCGCCGGCGCCGAACCTGACCCAGGACCTCTATATCGGCAACAGCCTCAAGACCGGCCGCGTCATGGTCAAGGACGAGGATGTGTGCCTGCACTGCGGGCTGTGCGCCGAGCGTTGCCCGACCGGCGCCTGGGACATGCAGAAATATCTGATCAATATGACTCACGCAGAACAAGCATGCCAATCCAGAGCGTAAACGACTTCGTCATCCGGTTCGCCAACGTCAACGGCTCCGGTTCGGCGAGCGCCAACGAGCTGTTCGCCCGTTCGGTGCTGCGCATGGGCATTCCGGTCGCGCCGCGCAACATCTTCCCCTCCAACATCCAGGGCTTGCCGACCTGGTACGAGGTACGCATTTCCTACGGCGGCCATCTCGGCGCCCGCGGCGGCACCGATTTCATGGTGGCGATGAATCCGCAGACTTGGGACAAGGACGTCGCCGGCATCGAGCCCGGCGGCTATCTGCTGTACGATTCCACCAAGCCGATGCCGAAGTCGAAATTCCGCGACGACATCACGGTGATCGGCGTGCCGCTCACCGCGATCTGCAATCGCGAATACCAGGACGCGCGGCAGCGCCAGTTGTTCAAGAACATCGTCTATGTCGGCGCGCTCTCCGCGCTGCTCGACATGGACGTCGCCGAGATGGAGAAGCTGATCGGCGAGCAGTTCAAAGGCAAGGAGAAGCTGTTCGACGCCAACAAGCATGCGCTGCATCTCGGCCGCGACTGGGTGATGATGAATCTCGAGCACCCGATCGGGCTGCGTCTCAAGCGCGCCGACGCGGTCGGCGATCGCATCTTCATCGAAGGCAACTCGGCCGCCGCGCTCGGCGCGGTCTATGGCGGCGCCACGGTCTGCGCCTGGTATCCGATCACGCCGTCGTCGTCGCTGGCCGAGGCGTTCACGCGCCACTGCCAGCGCCTGCGCGTCGATGCGGCGACCAAGAAAAACAAGTTCGCCATCGTCCAGGCCGAGGATGAGCTTGCGTCCATCGGCATGGTGATCGGCGCCGCCTGGAACGGCGCCCGCGCCTTCACCGCGACCTCGGGCCCCGGCATTTCGCTGATGCAGGAATTCTTGGGTCTCGCCTATTTCGCCGAAATCCCCGCCGTGATTTTCGACGTCCAGCGCGCCGGCCCGTCGACCGGCATGCCGACACGAACGCAGCAGACCGATATCATCTCCTGCGCCTACGCCTCGCATGGCGACACCAAGCACGTGCTGCTGTTCCCCGAAGATCCGGCGGAGGCGTTCGAGTTCGGCGCCGCGGCGTTCGACCTCGCCGACCGGCTGCAAACCCCGATCTTTGTCATGCTCGATCTCGACATCGGCATGAACCACCGGCTGTCGCGGCCGCTGACCTGGGACGACGGCCGCAAATTCGACCGCGGCAAAGTCATGACCGCGACCGCGCTGGAAGCCGGCATGGATTTCGGCCGCTATCTGGACGTCGACGGCGACGGCATTCCCTATCGCACCTATCCGGGCACGCATCCGACCAAGGGCTCGTTCTTCACCCGCGGCACCTCGCGCGACCGCTATGCGCGCTATACCGAGGAAGGCCCGGCCTATGCGGACAACATGCAGCGGCTGTTGCGCAAGTTCGAGACCGCGAAAGATTTGGTGCCGCGGCCGTTGCAGGCCAATGCCGACCAGCCGACCAAATACGGCGTCATCTATTTCGGCTCGACCTCGCCGGCGATGGACGAGGCGATCGAAATATTGGAGGCGGGCGGCCACGCACTCGACCGGCTTCGCGTCCGCGCCTTTCCGTTCCATTCCAGCGTCACGAGCTTTATCGGCGAGCACGACTTCGTGTTCGTCGTCGAACAGAACCGCGACGCGCAGCTCCGCTCGCTGGTCGTCAACGAATGCAATATCGATCCGGTGCGGCTGGTGCCGATTCTGCATTATGACGGCACGCCGATCACCGCGCGCTTCATCGCCCGCGCCATCGCCGATCATCTCGACGCGCTCAAGGTCACGCCGCTACGGAAAGTTGTCTCATGACTTACGTCGTCAAGCCGAAATTCCACCACCCCGAGCTGCCGAAGAACGAGCTCGGCTTCACCCACCGCGATTACGAAGGCGCGGTGTCGACGCTGTGCGCCGGCTGCGGCCATGACTTCGATCTCGGCGTCGATCATCGAAGCCTGCTTCGAGCTCTCGATCGCGCCGCACCGGGTCGCCAAGCTGTCGGGCATCGGCTGCTCGTCGAAGACGCCGACTTATTTCCTCGGCAATTCCCACGGCTTCAATTCGGTGCACGGCCGTATGCCGTCAGTGCTGACCGGCGCCAATCTCGCCAACCGCGATCTGATCTATCTCGGCGTTTCCGGCGACGGCGATTCCGCCTCGATCGGCTTCGGCCAGTTCGCCCACGCCATCCGCCGCGGCGTCGACATGGTCTATATCGTCGAGAACAACGGCGTTTACGGCCTGACCAAGGGCCAGTTCTCGGCCACCGCCGACGCCGGCTCGAAATCGAAGCGCGGCGTGGTCAACACCGACAGCGCCATCGACCTCGTCGGCATTGCGCTTTCGGTCGGCGCCAGCTTCGTCGCCCGCTCGTTCTCCGGCGACAAGAAACAGCTCACGCCGCTGATCAAGGCCGCCATCGAGCATCGCGGCTCAGCCTTCATCGACGTGATCTCGCCCTGCGTCGCCTTCAACAATCACGCCGGCTCGACCAAGAGCTTCGACTATGTGCGCGAGCACAACGAGACGGTGAACCGGCTCGACTTCATCACCGGCCGGGCGCCGATCAAGGTCGACTACGAGCCGGGCAGCGTTGAACTCGTGATGCAGCACGACGGCTCGACGATTGCGTTACGCAAGCTCGACGCCGACTATGACGTGCACGATCGCAACGCCGCGATGGGCTTCCTGCACCATCACGCTGCCAAGGGGCAGATCGTCACTGGGCTGCTCTATGTCGCGGCAGAGAGCCAGGATTTGCACGGCCATCTCGCCACGGTCGAGGCGCCGCTCAATTCGCTGGCCGAGAAGGAGCTGTGCCCCGGTTCGGCGGCGCTCGATAAATTCAACGCCAGTTTGCGCTGATCAGCACGGCCGGGAAGCCAATACGGTCAAGCGTCGTCATGGCCGGGCTTGTCCCGGCCATCTCGCTTAGCGAGGCACATTGCCCAAAACAGGGATGCCCGTGACGAGCACGGGCATGACCACTGGAAGGCGCGCCGCAGTCACTCCTCCGGCGCTTCGATGATCGGGTCGTAGCGCGCGGCGTCGAGGCCGAGCAGATTCCACGATTGCTGCATGTGCGGCGGCAGCGGCGCGGTGGCGTCGATCACGCCGCCGCGCGGGTGCGGCACGACGATGCGGCGGGCGAGCAGATGCAGTTTGTTCTGCATGCCGCCGGGCAGCTCCCAATTCTCCCGCGAAAAATATTTCGGATCGCCGATGATCGGATGATTGATGTGCGCCATGTGGGCCCGCAGTTGATGGGTGCGGCCGGTGACCGGTTTGAGCGAAAGCCACGACAGCAGCGGCCCCGAGGTCTCCACCACGGCGTAATAAGTCACGGCGTGGCTGGCTCCCTTCTCGCCATGGCGCGCGATGCGCATCAGCGACTCGTCTTCGCGTTCCTGCTTGACGAGGTAAGTCGAGATGCGGCCCTGCTGCACCTTGGGCACACCGGCGACCAGCGCCCAATAAATTTTGCGCGCCGAGCGCGAGCGGAACGTCTTCGCCAGGGCCGACGCGGCGAAGCGGGTTTTGGCGACCAGGAGGCAGCCGGCCGTATCCTTGTCGAGCCGATGCACCAGCCGCGGCCGTTGGCCGTGGGCGTCGCGCAGCACCTCGAGCATGCCGTCGATATGGCGCGTGGTGCCGGAACCGCCCTGCACCGCCAATCCCATCGGCTTATTGAGCACCAGCACGTCGGCGTCTTCATGCAGCGTGATCGATTTGAGAAACGCCCGGGTCTTCTCGTCGGCAGCGCTGCCCGCCGCGCGCGGCTTTGGCGCCTCGAGCCGGAGCGGCGGAATCCGCACCGTCTGCCCGGCCTCCAACCGGTTCTTCGGCTGGGTGCGCTTGCCGTTGACCCGCACTTCGCCCTTACGGATGACGCGCTGGATATGGGAAAAGCTCAAGCCCGGAAACCGCGCCTCGAGGAAGCGGTCGACGCGCATGCCGGATTCGTCGCCGGTTACTGCGACGTTCTGGACGGCGGTTGGTTTTCCTTCGGCCTGCGAAGCGTTGCGGGCAGCGCGGAAGTCAGGCGCCGGCGCCCGCCGATGTTCCCCGTCATCCTGAGGTGGCCGCGAAGCGGCCCTCGAAGGATGAACGGCCCGAGCGCCGCGGCCGTCGCCCTTCGAGGCTCGCTCCGCTCGCGCCTCAGGGTGACGGGAAACGTGGCGATGCCGCGGCCCTGCGATCTGCCTGCCGCCGCCCGGCTGGCGGGGTCCGTGGCTACTTCGTCTCACGACGTTTCCGCACTTTGCAATCTCATCGGTCAATTCGTGAAGCTCTAAAACGATCGAATAGCGCATTCACTTCGTCGTCTGTAGCAATTGCATCATCGGAGGCTAGGCGCCGCTCGATTTCAACGATTTGCTCCGACGTCAATACCTCGTCGAATGAGTTATGATTGTAGGGTATCCCAAAAATCCATCCTTCAGTCGCTACATACTCCGAAGCTACCTTGAACAAATTGTAATCGGCAGATAATGACCGTAGCGCCGCCGCAGACAACAGCGCATCGCCTTCATCTTCCGATTTCGGCGCCGTTTCGACCGGCTGGCTACCAAATTCCTTTAGCGCAGCGTTTAGGAGCACGTGGTCCGACAATTTTGGACTCAGTCCCCTAGACAGGGGAAAATAACGTGGAAAGATCTCCACGATAAGCGACCGATCATCGTCCAAATGATCGAATGGCCAAATTGAAATTTTATCCCCATGGGTCTGTCGCAGATGCAATAAAACTCGCATACCGGAAGTTGACGATGGACCAACTTGTGCCGCGCCAACCGCATTAAAGATTGATTGTGGCGTTGCACCAGTGGTCAATCGCGCGGCGCGTTCGGTTGCCCTGAGATTAGCCGAGGAATAGGCACGACCCGACAACCATCGACTATTTATCAGGTGAGCATGCCGCGCACTTGCCGCACGAAAAAATTGCCCTCCATAGAAATTCGAAGTCAGCGCTGCATAGTTTTTCAACATATTCCCAATTCAAGGAGAATTCGCTCACCGGAAAACCGAACGCAAAATCCAAACCAATTAGTGCTCGCTCTTTCTCAACGAGTTCTCCGATCCAGCGCACGGCTTCCGTTCGAGACCACCTTCCATTCACACCCTGCCCACTAACCAGCTCCGGAGCAGATGATCCGGGGCGTGCACACGCGATCTTGAGGCCCCGCTGCCATCTCTTCTTATCGCCGGACCAATCAATACCAACAAAGTAATTAAAGGGCTTTTTCAACGTCCGCTCCGCTCGCGGCGCAACTTGGCCCAATATTCCAGTCGCTTTTTGATCTCACGCTCGAAGCCGCGCTCGGGCGGATCGTAGAATTGCTGCCGGCCGAGCGCTTCCGGGAAATAGTCCTGCCCCGAGAACGCGTCCTCCGCCTCGTGATCGTATTCGTAGCCTGAGCCGTAGCCTTCGCTTTTCATGAGTTTGGTCGGCGCATTGAGGATGTGCTTGGGCGGCAACAGCGAGCCCGCCTCTTTGGCGGTGCGCATCGCGGCGCCGAACGCGGCATAGGTGGCGTTCGATTTCGGCGCGGTGGCGACATAGATGACGGCCTCGGCCAGCGCCAGCTCACCCTCGGGCGAGCCGAGAAAGTCGTAGGCGTCCTTGGCCGCATTGGCGACCACCAAGGCCTGCGGATCGGCAAGCCCGATGTCCTCGATCGCCATGCGCACGATCCTTCGCGCCAGATAAAGCGGATCCTCGCCGGCATCGAGCATGCGGGCGAGATAATACAGCGCCGCGTCGGCATCGGAGCCGCGCACCGACTTGTGCAAGGCGCTGATCAGATTGTAGTGGCCGTCCTGCTTCTTGTCGTAGATCGGCGCGCGGCGCTGCACCACCTCCTGCAAAGCAGCGGCGGCGAAGATTTCGCCGGCGCGGGCCGCGCGCCAGACTTCTTCGCTCAGCGTCAACGCGGCGCGGCCGTCGCCGTCGGCCATGCGGATCAGCGACGCGCGCGCTTCGGCGTCGAGCGGCAGCGGCTTGCCTTCGATCGTCTCGGCGCGCTCGAGAAGCTTCTCGACCGCCGCGGCGTCGAGCGGCTTGAAAACCAGCACACGGGAACGCGACAATAACGGCGCGATCAGTTCGAACGACGGATTCTCCGTGGTCGCGCCGACCAGCACGATGGTGCCGTCCTCGACCACCGGCAGGAAGGAATCCTGCTGCGCGCGGTTGAAGCGATGGATCTCGTCGACGAACAAGAGCGTCCCCTGCCCGGTTTCGCGACGCGCGCGCGCCGCGTCGAACACCTTTTTCAGATCGGCGACGCCGGAAAAGATCGCGGAGATCTGCTCGAAGTGCAGATCGGTCGCCTGCGCCAGGAGCCGTGCCACCGTGGTCTTGCCGGTACCCGGCGGGCCCCAGAAGATCAGCGAACCGAGCGAGCGCGTCTCCAGCATGCGGGTAAGAATGCCGTCGGGCCCGAGGAGGTGATCCTGGCCGACGACATCAGCAAGCTGGTCGGGACGGAGCTTATCGGCAAGCGGGCGCGGCGCTGCGCGTTCGAGCCCGGCGGCGGCGAACAGCGTCGGCGGTTTGGATTTTGGGCGCGAAGTCATCGCACGAGTATATAAGGCATCGTCATGCCCTGCCTAAGTGCCAGGCATCCCGATGGGGTAGGCCATGACGGGCAAAGTGGCGTCAGCGCTCATCCGCTGAACATGACCGAAATTTCCTGGCCGCCGCGATTGATGGTGACGCGCCACGACCGGCCGCCGGCGCGGGTGACGCGGTCGAGGTCGGCCGATTTTTCTATTTTCTGATTGTTGACCGAGAGCACGATGTCACCCTTGCGGAAGCCGATGGTCTGCGCCGTCGAGCCGTCGGCAACGCCGGTGATCACGACGCCGTGGGCCGCCGTGTCGAGCCGCAGCTCGTCGGCGAGCGCCGGCGACAGGTTGGCGACCTTGGCGCCGGTAAATGGCGAGCGGGCCTGGATCTCGACCTCGTCGCGCGGTGATTCCGGCGCGGTCTGCAGGCCAACGGCGACCGTCATTTCGCGACCTTGGCGCAACAGCGTAACCTGCGCGCTACCGCCGAGCGGCTTGGTGGCGAAGCGATAATCGAACGAGTTGGGATCGTCGACGACGGTGCCGTCGACCGCCGCGATCACGTCGCCGGTCTTGATGCCGGCGCGAGCGGCCGGGCCGCCGGCCGCCACGCTCGCCACCAGGGCGCCAGCCGGGCGTTTCAAGCCCAGACTATCGGCGATCTCGGCCGTCACTTCCTGCAGCTTGGCGCCGAGCCACGGCCGCTTGACCGCCGCGCTGCCGCCCTTGGCGGAAGAGACCACGACGCGCACCATGTTGGCCGGAATGGCGAAGCCGATGCCCTGCGAGCCGCCGGAGCGCGAGTAGATCGCGGTGTTGATGCCGACCAGCCGGCCGTTGAGGTCGACCAGCGCACCGCCGGAATTGCCGGGATTGATGGCGGCATCGGTCTGGATGAAGAATTGATAGTCGCTGATGCCGACTTGCGTACGCGCCAGCGCCGAGACGATGCCGTGGGTGACCGTCTGGCCGACGCCGAACGGATCGCCGATCGCCAGCACCACGTCGCCGACCTGCAGATCATCGGAATTGGCAAAATCGAGCACCGGGAATTTCTCGTTGGCGTCCTTGAGACGCAGGATTGTGAGATCGCTGTGCTCGTCCTTGAGCACGATCTCGGCGTCGAACTCGCGTTTGTCGGACAGCGCCACCTTCACTTCGCTCGCGCCCTCGATGACGTGGTAGTTGGTGACCACGAGACCCGAGGGATCGACAATGACGCCGGAGCCGAGCGAGCGCATCACCTGCTCGCGCGGCATAGTGCCGAAAAACCGGCGGAACAGCGGATCGTTCATGAAGGGGTTGCGGTTCTCGATGACGCGGGCCGCATAGACGTTGACCACCGCGGGCGTCACCCGTTTGACCACCGGCGCGAAGGATAACTGCAGCTCGGCGGGTGAGGATGGTACGCGGCGGTCTTGCGCATCCGCCATCCCGACCGCGCAAAGGGCAAAAACCGCGGCGATAAAGCTGACGGCGGGCGTGCGCAGGTGCGGCATGGCAAGACCCCAAATCAATGCTGCCACGTATAAGCGCGCAGGCCGGCCTTTAGAAGGCGGCTAGGCGTCCGCTCGCGCTATGCCGCGGCGGGAGGAGCGGGCTCCTCGGCATGGATCTGCACCGGCCCGGAATCCTTGCCCTTGGCCTCGACGTCGCGATCGACGAACTCGATCACCGCGACCGGCGCGGAATCGCCATAGCGGAAGCCGGCCTTCATCACCCGGGTATAGCCGCCGTTGCGCTCCTTATAGCGCGGGCCGATGACCTCGAAGAGCTTCTTGACCATGGCGAGGTCGCGCATCTGCGCGATCGCCTGGCGGCGGGCGTGCAGACCGCCGCGCTTGCCGAGCGTGACCAGCTTCTCCACCACCGGACGCAAGTCCTTGGCTTTCGGCAGCGTCGTCGTGATCTGCTCGTGCTTGATCAGCGACGCGGCAAGGTTTGCCAGCATCGAACGGCGGTGATCCGAGCGCCGGCTGAACTTGCGGTGGGTCTTTGCGTGACGCATCCAGATATTCAGTGTTCAGTGGCCGGTAATCAGAATCGCCTTCTGATTACCGATTACTGATTACCGCCTCCTGCTCAGTAATGGTCCTCGAAGCGCTTGGCCAGCTCTTCGATGTTCTCCGGCGGCCAGCCGGGCACTTCCATGCCCAGATGCAGGCCCATCTGCACCAGCACTTCCTTGATCTCGTTCAGCGACTTCCTGCCGAAGTTCGGCGTGCGCAGCATTTCGGCTTCGGTCTTCTGCACCAGGTCGCCGATATAGACGATGTTGTCGTTCTTCAGGCAGTTGGCCGAACGCACCGACAGTTCGAGCTCGTCGACCTTCTTGAGGAACGCCGGATTGAAGGCGAGGTCGGGGATCGCCTCCTGCGCCGTTTCGCGCTTGGGCTCTTCGAAATTGACGAACACGTTGAGCTGGTCCTGCAGGATGCGCGCCGCGTAGGCGAGCGAATCCTCCGGGCTCACGGCGCCGTTGGTCTCGAGCGACAGCGTCAGCTTGTCGTAGTCGAGGATTCTGGCCTTCGCGGGTGTTCTCGACCTTGTAGGAGACCTTGCGCACCGGCGAATACAGGCTGTCGACCGGGATCAAGCCGATCGGCGCATCCTCGGGACGGTTGCGCTCGGCCGGCACATAGCCCTTGCCGGTATTGACGGTGAATTCCATGCGGATTTCGGCGCCCTCGTCGAGCGTGCACAGCACCAGGTCCGGATTGAGCACGACGATGTCGCCGACGGTCTGAATGTCGGCCGCGGTCACCGCGCCCGGGCCCTGCTTCTTCACCACCATGCGCTTGGGCCCGTCGCCCTGCATCTTGATGGCGATGTCCTTGATGTTGAGCACGATGTCGGTCACGTCCTCGCGCACGCCGGCGATCGAGGAGAATTCGTGCAACACGCCGTCGATGTGCACCGACTGCACCGCGGCGCCCTGCAGCGACGACAACAGGATGCGGCGAAGCGCGTTGCCGAGGGTTACGCCGAAACCGCGCTCGAGCGGCTCGGCGACCACGGTCGCCACGCGTCGTGCATCGGTGCCGGCGCTGACCTGGAGCTTGCCCGGCCTGATCAGTTCCTGCCAATTCTTCTGGATCGTCACGTTATCACCCATCGCGTTGCGCGGCGCCAACGCGTCGCGCGCCCCACTCCGCTCAGTGGAGCCAAAATCGGTGCCATGATCGAGCGGCGGCGAATGTTCAATTTCCATAGGCCGGATGTCCTATACACGCCGCCGCTTGCGCGGCCGGCATCCGTTATGCGGGATCGGAGTTACGTCGCGGATCGAAGTGATGGTGAAACCGGCGGCCTGCAGCGAACGCAGCGCCGATTCCCGGCCCGAACCCGGGCCAGCCACTTCGACTTCGAGCGTGCGCATGCCGTGTTCCTGCGCCTTCTTGGCGGCATCCTCGGCGGCGACCTGCGCCGCGTACGGGGTCGACTTGCGCGAGCCCTTGAAACCCATCGTCCCGGCGGACGACCAGGCAATGGTGTTGCCCTGTACGTCGGTGATGGTGATCATGGTATTGTTGAACGACGCGCTCACGTGCGCGACGCCGGAGGCGATGTTCTTGCGTTCGCGACGGCGGACGCGCGTGGCTTCCTTACCCATTCTGAACCCTTTCGGATCGGAACCGGCCGCACCGGTTGCCGACACATCCTGTCCGTTTGACGCGCTATTTCTTCTTGCCGGCGATCGGCTTGGCCGGTCCTTTGCGGGTCCGGGCGTTGGTGTGGGTCCGCTGCCCGCGAACCGGCAGGCCACGGCGGTGACGCAGCCCGCGGTAACAGCCGAGATCCATCAGCCGCTTGATGTTCATCGCCACTTCGCGCCGCAGATCGCCCTCGACGACATAGTCGCGGTCGATCACTTCGCGCAGCTGCAGAACCTCTTGATCGGTCAATTGCGACACCCGGCGCGCGTCGGGTATCGAGACTTTCTCCATGATTTCCTTGGCCTTAGCCGGGCCAATGCCGTGGATATATTGCAACCCGACCACGACGCGTTTGTTGGTTGGTATATTGACGCCAGCGATACGGGCCACGTCAGTTGCTCCTTATGGCAGGCCAGCGCTGGTGTTCCCGCGCCGCCCGGCCGCTATCTATCGATTCGAATGTCACCTGAGAAGGCCACAAACGTAAAAAGCCAGCGCATGCCTGCCGCCGCGGCCGGGCATCGCTGCTGTTCTTCGAACCGGATGTTGGTGCTTATTAATGGACTCCTTGCGCTTTCGTCAACCCGGCGAACGACTTCGTGTACAACTTGATTTAACGGCCGGTCCGGCCGCCTGTTCAGCGGCGTCGCTTGGCCGATTTGGCCCTGGTAGCGGGCTTGGTTCGGCTCCGGGCCTTGGCCTTGGTTCCGGTGCGCTTACGGGCAGTCCCGACCGGCTTCCGTGTGACCGCACGCGTCTTGGATTTTTTTCCTATCCTGGCTTTCCCCGCCGGCACCGCCCTTTTGGCCGCAGGGATGCGGGCGGGGTTCGGTTCCAGCGACGGCTCTGCCAAGACCTTTTCGATCGCCGCCGCAACGTTGGCGATGGGCGCCATGCCGTCGACCCAGCGCAGAATGCCGTGGCCGCGGTAATAGGCGATCAACGGCGCGGTCTGCTCACGGTAGGCCTGCAGCCGACGGTGCAGCACATCAGGATTATCGTCGGGCCGCAGCGCCTCGCCGCGGGTTCGCATCTCGGCGACGCGGTTCTCGATCCGCTCGAGCAAAGCCGCCTCGTCGACCCGCAGCTCGATCACCGCATCGAGCGCAATGCCGTGGCTCGCCAGCATGCGGTCGAGCGCCTCGGCCTGCGCCACGGTGCGTGGGAAGCCGTCGAGGATGAACCCCTTGCGGGCGTCCGGCTCGGCGATACGTTGCTCGACGATGGTAATGACAACGTCATCGGGACAAAGCGCGCCGCGCGCCATGACGTCTGCCACCCGCTGGCCCAGCGGGCTTCCGGCTTTGACGGCGGCGCGCAGCATGTCGCCGGTAGAAAGTTGAACAATTCCGTATTTAGCGACGAGGTGCTGGGCCTGAGTACCCTTGCCCGCCCCCGGCGGGCCCAGCAGGATCAATCTCATCTACGGCGTCCCCTCAATTTTGATCTTTTTATCAGGCCTTCATACTGGTGCGCCAGCAGGTAGCCTTGCACCTGCGCCACCGTATCCATGGTGACGCTGACGACGATCAAGAGCGAGGTGCCGCCGAAATAGAACGGCACCGCCGCGTACGAGATCAGCATTTCCGGGAACAGGCAGACGACCGCGAGATACGCCGCCCCGATCACGGTGATGCGCGACAATACATAGTCGATGTATTCGGCCGTCCGTTCGCCGGGCCGGATCCCGGGAATGAAGCCGCCGTGCTTTTTCAGATTGTCGGCGGTCTCGGTCGGATTGAACACGATCGCGGTATAGAAGAAGGCAAAGAACACGATCAGCGCCACATAAAGCGCCAGGAACAGCGGCTGGCCGTGCGACAAGTGCGAGGTGATGAACGAGAGCCAATCCGGCCCCTGGCCGGCGGTGAAGTTGGCGACCGTAGTCGGCAACAGCAACAGCGATGAGGCGAAGATCGGCGGAATGACGCCCGAGGTGTTGAGCTTGAGCGGCAGATGCGACGACTGCCCCTCGAACATGCGGTTGCCGACCTGGCGTTTCGGATACTGGATCAACAACCGCCGCTGCGCGCGCTCCATGAAGACAATAAAGGCGACGACGGCGACCGCCATCACCAGGACGATCAGAATGAGGCCGGTCGACAGCGCGCCCTGCCGGCCGAGTTCGAGGGTGTTGACGAGGGCAGACGGCAGCTGCGCCACGATGCCCGACATGATGATCAGCGAGGTGCCGTTACCGATGCCGCGCTGGGTGATCTGCTCGCCGAGCCACATCAGGAACATGGTGCCGCCGGTGAGCGTGATCACGGTCGAGATGACAAAGAACATGCCCGGGTCGGTGACGACGTTGCGCGCGCCTTCGAGCCCGACGGCGATGCCGTAGGCCTGGAATGCCGCCAGCAGCACGGTGAGATAGCGCGTGTACTGATTGATGATCTTGCGGCCCGACTCGCCCTCCTTCTTGAGGGCTTCGAGCGTCGGCGACACCGTCGTCATCAGCTGGATGATGATCGAGGCAGAGATGTACGGCATGATATTCAGCGCGAAGATCGCCATGCGGTGAATGCCGCCGCCGGCGAACATGTTGAACATGCCGAGAATGCCGGTGGATTGGGAATTGAAAATCGTATTCCAGGCGTTCGGATCGATACCGGGCAGCGGAATGTAGGTGCCGAGCCGGTAGACCAGCAGCGCACCGAGCGTGAACCAGATGCGCTTCTTGAGCTCTTCGGCCTTGGCCAACGCCCCGAAATTGAGATTGGCTGCCAGTTGTTCAGCTGCAGAGACCATATCCTACTCCGAGCCCCCCTCCTTGCTCGTCATGGCCGGGCGTAGCCGTTCGAAGAACGGTGTCGCTTCGCTCGCCTAAGCCCCGGCCATCCACGCCTCATGACAGGTAGAAGTCGTGGATGCCCGGCACAAGGCCGGGCATGACGCACCATCAGGCCGCCTGTTCGCCCGCCTCACGCTTGGGCGCGAGGATTTCGACAGTACCGCCGGCCTTCTCGACCGCCGCGACCGCCGATTTCGACGCGCCATAGACCGAAACGGCGATCTTGGCCTTGAGCTCGCCACTACCGAGAAGCCGCACGCCGTCCTTGGCGCGGCGCAAAATCCCGGCTTTGACCATGGCGTCTGCGTCAACCTTGCCCGCCGTGTCGAGCTTGCCGGCGTCGATCGCCTGCTGGACGCGGCCGAGATTAACCTCATTAAGCTTGACCGCGAAGTTCACATTGCTGAAGCCGCGCTTGGGCAGACGGCGATGCAGCGGCATCTGGCCGCCCTCGAAGCCCTTGATGCGCACGCCCGAGCGCGCGGTCTGGCCTTTGCCGCCGCGGCCGCCAGTCTTACCTTTGCCCGAGCCGATGCCGCGGCCGATGCGCTTTCGCACCTTGCGCGAACCGGCACGGCCGGCGAGTTCGTGAAGCTTCATAACCTCGTCCCTTCTGTTCACCGTCATCCTGAGGTGCGAGCGTAGCGAGCCTCGAAGGACGACGGCCCCGGCCCTTTGAGGCCCGCGCTGACGCGCGGGCACCTCAGGGTGACGGGCATAACTGTCACTCCACCACGCGCACGAGATGCGCGACCTTGGCGATCATGCCGCGAGTCGCCGGGGTGTCGGCGAGCTCGGCGACGCGACCGATCTTGTTGAGCTTGAGGCCCACCAGCGTCTCGCGCTGGGTATGATCCCGGCGCATCGGACTGCCGATCTGCTTGACCTTGACGGTCGTCTTAGTGGAAGCCTTGCCGGCGTGCTTGTTCGCAGTCCCGGTATTCATTGCATGCTCCCGCGGCCTTAATCGGCCGCCTGTTCGGTGGCCTCGACATCGCGGCGGCGAGCCTGCAGCGCCGAAACCTTGACGTTACGCCGCGCCGCGACCGTGCGCGGCGAATCCTGGCGCTTGAGCGCATCGAACGTCGCCCGCACCACGTTGTAGGGATTCGAGGTGCCGAGCGATTTCGCCACCACGTCCTGCATGCCGAGCGTCTCGAACACCGCGCGCATCGGGCCGCCGGCGATGATGCCGGTGCCGGGCGGAGCGGCGCGCAGAAACACCTTGCCGGCGCCGTGGCGTCCGGAGACGTCGTGATGCAGCGTGCGCCCTTCGCGCAGCGGCACCCGCGTCAGCCCGCGCTTGGCGGCGTCGGTTGCCTTGCGGATCGCTTCGGGGACTTCACGCGCTTTGCCGTGGCCGAAGCCGACCCGGCCCTTCTGATCGCCGACAACGACCAAAGCGGCAAAGCCGAAGCGCCGGCCGCCTTTGACCACTTTGGCGACGCGGTTGATGTGGACGAGCTTGTCGACGAATTCGCTGTCGCGCTCATCGTCCCGGTCTCGCCGCCGCTCGCGTGGTTCACGTGCCATGTTGATCCGCCGAAGTCTTGTTGGTGATGTTCATGCGTCGTCCTTTAGAAATTGAGTCCCGCCTCGCGCGCGGCGTCGGCCAGCGCCTTGACGCGGCCGTGATAGAGATAGGCGCCGCGATCGAAGATCACGTCCTTGACGCCCTTTTCCTTCGCGCGCTGCGCGATCAGCTTGCCGACCGCTTTCGCTGCGGCGACGCTGGCGCCGGTTTTCAGGCCTTCCGGCTCCAAAGCGGTCTTCTCCAGCGAAGAAGCGGAAACCAGCGTCGCGCCGTGATCGTCATCGATCAGTTGCGCATAGATGTGCTTCGACGAGCGAAAAACCGACAGCCTTTTGCGCTCGCCGGCGGCGAGCCGCAATGTACCGCGCACGCGCCCCTTGCGCCGCTCGGTCCGGTCTCTGAGCTTGGTCATCGGCGGCTCCGTTACTTCTTCTTGCCTTCCTTGCGGAAGATGCGCTCGGTTGCGTATTTGACACCCTTGCCCTTGTAGGGCTCCGGCGGCCGGAATTCGCGGATTTCCGCCGCTACCTGCCCGACCTTCTGGCGGTCGATGCCGGTGATGACGATCTCCACCGGCTTCGGCGTCGCTATCGTGATGCCTTCCGGGATCGGATAGACCACGTCGTGGCTGTAGCCCAGTGCCAGCTGCAGGTTTTTGCCCTGCACCGCCGCGCGATAGCCGACGCCGTTGATCTCCAGCCGCTGCTCGAAGCCCTTGGTGACGCCGGCGATTAGATTGGCGACCAGCGTGCGCGAGGTGCCCCATTGCGCCCGCGCCCGCTTGGTTTCGGACCGCGGATCGACCTGGATCTGGCCTTGATCGAGCTTGACCGACACTTCGTCGGGCAGCACGACGGACAACGCGCCCTTCGGGCCCTTCACCTTGACGGTCTGGCCTTCGACATTGGCGGTTATACCGGACGGAACCGCGACTGCCTTCTTACCGATACGAGACATCAGAACACCGTGCAGAGGACTTCGCCGCCGACATTGGCGTCGCGGGCGGCGTGATCGGCCATGACGCCTTTCGGCGTCGAGACGATGGCAACACCGAGGCCGTTATTGATGCGCGGCAGATTCTTGACCGAGGCATAGACACGGCGTCCGGGCTTGGAAATCCGCTCGATCTCGCGGATCACCGGCTCACCTTCGAAATATTTCAGCTCGATGTCGAGCTCGGCACGGCCTTCGCGCTCGGTGACGGTGTAGCCGCGGATATAGCCTTCGGTCTTGAGCACTTCGAGCACGCTTTCGCGCAGCTTCGAGCCCGGGCTCGAAACCTTGCTCTTGTTGCGCATCTGCGCATTGCGGATGCGGGACAACAGATCGCCGAGCGGATCGTTCATCGACATGGTGCGATCCTCCTTACCAGCTCGACTTCAACAGGCCCGGGATCAGCCCCTTCGAGCCGAGCTCCCGCAGCGCGATCCGCGACAGCTTGTGCTTGCGGTAGAAGCCGCGCGGCCGCCCGGTCACCTCGCAGCGGTTGCGGATGCGGGTGGCGGACGAGTTGCGCGGCAATTCGGCAAGCTTGAGCGTAGCGGCGAAGCGCTCCTCGACCGGCTTGGTCTTGTCCTCCACGATCGCTTTGAGCCGCGACCGGCGGCCCGAGAACTTCTTCGCCATGCGGCGGCGCCGATTGTTCTTCTCGATCGAACTCTTCTTCGCCATCTAGTGCTCCTCGCTGTTCCGCGTCTGAGGCCTTTCTCGCCTCACTGCCGGAACGGAAAATTGAAGGCCGTCAGCAGGGCGCGCGCCTCGTCGTCGCTGTGCGCCGTCGTGCAGACGGTGATATCCATGCCCCAGACCTCGGCGGTCTTGTCGTAGTCGATCTCCGGGAACACGATGTGCTCCTTGATGCCGAGGGTGTAGTTGCCGCGGCCGTCGAAGCTCTTCGGGTTGAGGCCGCGGAAGTCGCGCACCCGTGGCAGCGCGATATTGATCAGCCGGTCGAGAAACTCGTACATCCGCGCCTTGCGCAGCGTCACCTTGCAGCCGATCGCCTGGCCGTCGCGCAGCTTGTAGTTTGCGATCGATTTGCGCGCCTTGGTGATCACCGCCTTCTGCCCGGAGATCAGCGCCAGATCGGCGGCGGCGGCATCGACCTTCTTGCGGTCGGCGACGCCTTCGCCGATGCCCATATTGATGACGACCTTGTCGAGCGCCGGAACTTGCATCCGATTCTTGTAGCTGAACTGCTCGGCCAGCCGCTGGCGGATCACCTGGTCGAACTCGACTTTCAGCCGCGCCGGTACTTTCGGCTCGGGCTCGCGTGGCGTTTTCGGCTTCTCGGCCTTGTCGCCTTTCTCGGGCTTTTCGCCTTTGGCGGCTTTCGGCGCCTTGTCACCCTTAGGCTTGGCCGCCTGCTCGGCGGCCTCCGGGCGCGGCTGCTTGTCCGGCTTCTTGTCGGCCTTCTGGTCGCCTTTCTTGGCCTTCTTTTCTTCCGTATCAGCCATCGATCTCTGCTCCCGAACGCTTGGCCACCCGCACCTTCTTGCGATCGTCGCCCTTGCCGACGAACTTGAAACCGACCCGCGTCGGCTTTTTGTCCTTGGGATCGGCCAGCGCGATATTCGACAAATGGATCGGCGCCTCCTTGGAGATGATGCCGCCCTCATGGGTCGCATCCTGGCGCTGGTGGCGCTTGACCATGTTGACGCCGCGCACCAAGGCGCGGGCGTCGTCGCGGCGCACCTCGATCACCTCGCCGCTGCGGCCCTTGTCCCGCCCGGCGATCACGATCACCGTGTCGCCTTTTTTGATCTTCGCCGCCATCACAGCACCTCGGGCGCGAGCGAGATGATCTTCATGTGGTTCTTCGCCCGCAATTCGCGCGGCACCGGGCCGAAAATGCGGGTGCCGACCGGCTCCATCTGCGGATTGATCAGCACCGCGGCGTTGCGATCGAAGCGGATGATCGAGCCATCCGGCCGCTTGATGTCCTTGGCGACGCGCACGATCACCGCCTTCATCACGTCGCCCTTCTTCACCCGGCCGCGCGGGATCGCCTCCTTTACCGAGACGACGATGACGTCGCCGATGGTGGCGTATTTGCGCTTGGAGCCGCCCAGCACCTTGATGCACATGACGCGGCGCGCGCCGGAATTGTCCGCCACGTCGAGATTGGTTTGCATCTGAATCATGGGCTACCCACTTATTTCCTATATCCGGCGCCGGCCTTACGACGCTTTCTTCTTCTCGCCGCGCACCACCGCCCAGCGCTTGAGCTTGGAAATCGGCCGGTGCTCCTCGATCCACACGGTGTCGCCCACCTTGAACTCGTTGCTCTCGTCGTGGGCGTGGTACTTCTTCGACCGGCGGATGGTCTTGCCGAAGATCGGATGCGTGAAACGGCGCTCGACGCGCACCACCACCGTCTTGCTCTGTTTGTCGCTCACCACCACGCCTTGCAGGCTGCGCTTGGGCATCTTCTAAACCTCTTAACTCTTGGCCGCGCTTTTGGCCGCGGTCTTAGGCGCGCGCTTCTGCCGCGCGACAGTCTTGAGCCGCGCGATATCGCGCCGCACTTCGCGAACCCGCGACGTGTTCTCTAATTGGCCGGTGGCGCGCTGGAAGCGCAGGTTAAACTGCTCCTTCTTCAGCTTGAGCACCTCATCGTCGATCTGATCGACCGTCATCGTCCTGACATCGGCTACTTTCATGGCACGCCTACTCGCTGATGCGCTCGACGAAGCGCGTCTTGATCGGCAGCTTGGCGGCGGCCAGCGCCAGCGACTCCCTCGCCACCGCGACCGGCACGCCGTCGATCTCGAACAGGATGCGGCCCGGCTTGACCCGCGCCACCCACAATTCCGGCGTGCCCTTGCCGGAGCCCATGCGCACTTCCAAGGGCTTCTTCGACACTGGCACGTCGGGAAACACCCGGATCCAGACCCGGCCGGAGCGCTTCATATTGCGGGTGAGCGCGCGGCGGGCGGCTTCGATCTGGCGCGCCGTGATCCGCTCCGGCTCCATCGCCTTCAAGCCAAACTGGCCGAACGCCAGCGTGGCGGCGCTGGTGGCGACGCCGTGAATACGGCCCTTGTGGGCCTTGCGAAATTTGGTTCGCATCGGTTGCAGCATGGCGGACGCCTTTTCTCAGATTTTCTGTTGCTCGCTCACGCCGCATCCCGCCGCGGCCGGCCGGCATCGACTTCGGCCATGCGCTTATCCTGCGCCATCGGGTCGTGCTCCATGATCTCGCCCTTGAAGATCCAGACCTTGACGCCGCAGGTGCCGTAGGTGGTGAAGGCGGTGGCGACGCCGTAGTCGACGTCGGCGCGCAGCGTGTGCAACGGCACGCGGCCCTCGCGGTACCATTCCATGCGCGCGATCTCGGCGCCGCCGAGACGGCCCGAGCAATTGATGCGGATGCCGCCGGCGCCAAGCCGCATCGCCGACTGCACCGCGCGCTTCATGGCGCGGCGGAAGGCGACGCGGCGTTCGAGCTGTTGCGCGATCGATTCGGCGACCAGCTGCGCGTCGAGTTCGGGTTTGCGGATTTCGACGATGTTGATCACGACGTCGCTGTCGGTCAGCGCCGCGACCTTGCGGCGCAGTTTTTCGATGTCGGCGCCCTTCTTGCCGATGACCACGCCGGGACGGGCCGAATGGATGGTGACGCGGCACTTCTTGTGCGGGCGCTCGATCACGATCTTCGACACCGCGGCCTGCTTGAGTTCCTTCATCAGCGCTTCGCGGATCTTCATGTCCTCGTGCAGCAGCGAGCCGTAACTGGTCTTGCCGGCATACCAGCGCGAATCCCAGGTACGGTTGATGCCAAGCCGAAGCCCGACCGGATTGACCTTCTGACCCATCTTGCTCTCCTGCCGCTCCCTACTGCGCCTGCTGCGCCTCGACCTCACGCACGATGATGGTGAGGTGCGAGAACGGCTTGAAAATCCGACCAACCCGGCCGCGCGCCCGCGGCGCGTGCCGCTTCATCACCAAGCCCTTGCCGACATGGGCCTGGACGACCATGAGATCGTCGACGTCGAGATCGTGATTATTCTCGGCATTGGCGATCGCCGATTCCAGACACTTGCGCACGTCGCGGGCGATGCGCTTGCGCGAAAATTCGAGATCGGCCAAAGCCGTCGCAACCTTCTTGCCGCGAATGAGCTGCGCCAGAAGGTTCAGCTTCTGCGGGCTGACCCGCAAATTGCGAGCCACCGCCATGGCCTCGGTATCGGAGAGCGCGCGGTCGCGCTTTTTCTTGCTCATCGACGCTCTCCTACGACCCGCTTGCCGGAGCCGCCGGCGCTGCGCCTTCCGCAGGCGCGGCACCACCGCCACCGGCCGCGCCCGCACCGCCGGTGCGCTTGGCCTTGCGGTCCGACGAATGGCCATAGAACGAACGCGTCGGCGCGAACTCGCCGAACTTGTGGCCGACCATTTCCTCGGTGACGATGACTGGAACGTGCTTCTGGCCGTTATAGACGCCGAAGGTGAGTCCAACGAATTGCGGCAGAATGGTCGAACGGCGCGACCAGATGCGGATCATCTCATGGCGTCCGGACGAACGCGCAGCATCCGCCTTTTTCAGCAGATAGCCGTCGACAAACGGACCCTTCCAGACCGAACGCGTCATGATTGTTTCCTCAGCGATCCTATTTCTTCTTCCGCGCGTGGCGGCTGACCATGATGAATTTGCCGGTGCTCTTGTTCTTGCGGGTCTTCATGCCCTTGGTCGGCTTGCCCCACGGCGTCACCGGATGCCGGCCGCCGCGGGTGCGGCCGCCAAGCGGATGATCGACCGGGTTCATCGTCTCGCCGCGGACGTGGCCGCGACGGCCCTTCCATCGGGTGCGCCCGGCCTTGCCGATCGAGATGTTCATGTTGTCCGGGTTCGACACCGCGCCGACCGTGGCGAGGCAGCGGCCGTGAACCAGGCGCTGCTCGCCGGAATTGAGCCGCACGATCACATAGGCACCATCGCGGCCGACGAGCTGCGCGTACGTACCGGCCGAGCGCGCGATCTGCCCGCCCTTGCCGATCTTGAGCTCGATATTGTGGACGATGGTTCCGACCGGAATGTTGGCCAGCGGCATGGCATTGCCAGGCTTGACGTCGACATACTCGCCGGACACCACGGTATCGCCGACCGCGAGCCGCTGCGGCGCCAGGATGTAAGCCAGTTCGCCGTCGTCGTATTTAATCAGCGCGATGAAGCCGGTGCGGTTCGGATCATATTCGAGCCGCTCGACCTTGGCCGGCACATCGAACCGGCGGCGCTTGAAGTCGATCTCCCGATAGGCTTTTTTGTGGCCGCCGCCGCGATAACGGCTGGTGATCGAACCGGAATTGTTGCGGCCGCCGGTCGAGTTCTTGCCCTCGGTCAGCGCCTTGACCGGTGCGCCGGTATACAGACCGGAACGGTCGACCAGCACCAGCTGTCGCTGGCCGGGCGTGGTCGGGTTATAGCTCTTGAGTGCCATCGCGCCGTTCCCTTACAGACCCGTCGTGACGTCGATCTTCTGGCCCTCTTCGAGGGTCACGATCGCGCGCTTGGTGGTCGGCTGTAGCCCATAGCGGCCGCGGAACGCCTTCCACTTGCCGCGCCGATGCAGGGTGTTGACGCTTTTGACTTTGACGTCGAACAGCTTCTCCACCGCCTCCTTGATTTGCGGCTTGGTCGCATGCGGCGCCACCTTGAAAATGACCTTCGAATGCTCCGATGCATTCGTCGCCTTCTCGGTGATGACCGGCGACAAAATCACGTCGTAATGGCGCGGATCGCTGGTGCTCATTTGAATCGCGCCTCCAACGCATCGACGGCGGCGCGGGTGAGAACCAGCTTCTGCCGCCGCAGGATGTCGTAGACGTTGATGCCGGCGATCGGCAGCACGTCGATATTCGGGATGTTGCGGGCCGCGGTGCGCACGCTCGGCGCGACTTCGGCGCCGTCGATGATCAGCGCGTTCGACAGGCCGAGCTTTTCGAACTGACTGCGCAGCGCTTTGGTCTTGGCGTCCTTCAGTTCCAGCGCCTCGATGACGACGATGCCGTCGTCCTTGGCCTTGGCCGAGAGCGCGTGCCTGAGCGCCAGCGCGCGGACCTTCTTCGGCAGGCCGATTTCGTGGCTGCGCGGATGCGGACCGAACGAACGGCCGCCGCCGCGGAACAGATTGACACGCGCCGAGCCATGGCGGGCCGAGCCGGTGCCCTTCTGGCGGTACATCTTCTTGCCGGTACGGGCGATGTCGGCGCGGTTTTTGACGGCATGCGTGCCGGCCTGGCGTTTGGCCAGCTGCCACACCACGCAGCGGTGAATAATGTCGGAGCGCGGCTCCAGCCCGAAAATCGCGTCCGAGACCGTGACCGAGCCGGATTTCTTGCCGTCGAGGGAGGTGACTTTCAGTTCCATGTCACGTGCCCTCCTTCGCTTCGGCTGCCGCCGGCTCTGCCGTCGCGGCCGGCTCTTCCTTGATGGCAGACGCGGTTTCGGAGAGCTTGAACTTGCCGGGCTTTGGCACGCCGTCCGGCAGCTTCTTCTTCACCGCGTCGCGCACGGTGATCCAGCCACCCTTGACGCCCGGCACCGCGCCTTCGACCAGGATGAGGCCGCGCTCGACGTCGGTCTGCATGACTTTGAGATTGAGGGTGGTGACGCGGTCGACGCCGAGATGGCCGGACATTTTCTTGTTCTTGAAGGTCTTGCCAGGATCCTGGCGGCCGCCGGTCGAGCCGATCGAGCGGTGCGAGATCGAGACGCCGTGACTGGCGCGCAGTCCGCCGAAATTCCAGCGCTTCATGCCGCCGGCCCAGCCCTTGCCGGTCGAGGTGCCGGTGACATCGACATATTGGCCGACCAGGAAGTGGTCCGCCGTGATCTCGGCGCCGACCGGAATGAGCGCGTCGGCGTCGACGCGGAATTCGGCGAGCTTGCGCTTGGGCTCGACCTTGGCGACGGCGAAGTTGCCGCGGTCGGCCTTGGTGGTGCGCTGCACTTTGCGCATGCCGGCGCCAAGCTGCAACGCCACATAACCGTTCTTCTCTTTGGTGCGATGACCGACCACCTGGCAATTGGCCAGCCGCAGCACCGTGACCGGCACATGCTCGCCGGCATCGGTGAAGAGGCGGGTCATCCCGACTTTCTGTGCCAGCACCCCGGAGCGCATTTTCGAAATCCCCTTCGCGCCTTCGACCTAGAGCTTGATCTCGACGTCGACGCCGGCGGCGAGGTCGAGCTTCATCAGCGCGTCCACCGTCTGCGGCGTCGGATCGACGATATCGAGCAGGCGCTTGTGCGTGCGCATCTCAAACTGTTCGCGGCTCTTCTTGTCGATGTGCGGCGAGCGATTGACCGTGAATTTCTCGATCCGCGTCGGCAGCGGGATCGGGCCACGCACCTGCGCGCCGGTGCGCTTGGCCGTGTTGACGATCTCGCGCGTCGACGCATCGAGGATGCGGTGATCGAACGCCTTGAGCCGGATGCGTATGTTCTGGCCGTTCATTTTCGTCTCTCTGCCTCGTCATGGCCGGGCCTAGCCGTTCGAAGAACGGCGTCGCTTCGCTTGCCTATGCCCGGCCAACCACGTCTTGCGTCCAACCTAAGTCGCGGATGCCCGGCACAATGCCGGGCATGACGACGGAGTGATTCCTACTCGATAATGCTCGCCACCACGCCGGCGCCGACGGTGCGGCCGCCTTCGCGAATGGCGAAACGCAGCTTCTCCTCCATGGCGATCGGCACGATCAGCGTCACTTCCATGGCGATGTTGTCGCCGGGCATCACCATCTCGGTGCCTTCCGGCAGCGTCACCACGCCGGTCACGTCGGTGGTGCGGAAATAGAATTGCGGGCGGTAGTTGGTGAAGAACGGCGTATGGCGGCCGCCCTCCTCCTTGGTGAGGATGTAGGCCTCGGCCTTGAACTTGGTGTGCGGCTTAACCGAGCCCGGCTTGCACAGGACTTGCCCGCGTTCCACCTCTTCGCGTTTCGTGCCGCGCAGCAGACAACCGACGTTGTCGCCGGCCTCGCCCTGGTCGAGCAGCTTGCGGAACATCTCGACGCCGGTGACCACGGTCTTGGTAGTCGGCTTGATGCCGACGATCTCGACTTCCTCGCCGACCTTGATGATGCCGCGCTCGATGCGGCCGGTGCAGACAGTGCCGCGGCCGGAGATCGAGAACACGTCTTCGACCGGCATCAGGAACGGCTGATCCTTCGGCCGCTCCGGCTGCGGGATATAGTCGTCGACCGCCTTCATCAGCTCGAAGATCGCTTCCTTGCCGAGCTTGACGTCCTTGTCTTCCAGCGCCATCAGCGCCGAGCCCTTGACGATCGGAATCTTGTCGCCAGGGAAATTGTACTTCGACAACAGCTCGCGGACCTCGAGCTCGACCAGCTCAAGGAGCTCCGGATCGTCGACCATGTCGACCTTGTTGAGGAAGACGACCAGCGCCGGCACGCCGACCTGACGGGCGAGCAGGATGTGCTCGCGGGTCTGCGGCATCGGGCCGTCGGCTGCGCTCACCACCAGGATGGCGCCGTCCATCTGCGCCGCGCCGGTGATCATGTTCTTGACGTAGTCGGCATGCCCGGGGCAGTCGACGTGAGCGTAATGCCTTTTGTCGGTCTCATACTCGACGTGCGCGGTCGCAATGGTGATGCCGCGCGCTTTCTCTTCCGGCGCCTTGTCGATCTGGTCGTAGGCGGTGTACTTTGCCTGGCCTTTTTCAGCCAAAATCTTGGTGATCGCCGCCGTCAACGACGTCTTGCCGTGATCGACGTGCCCGATCGTGCCGATATTGCAATGCGGCTTGGTGCGGTTGAATTTTTCCTTGGCCATATGGCTCTCCGTTCCGGCTCCTGCTTAACCCTTGAATTGTTGGTCAGGCGAACTTCGCCTGAACCTCTTCCGCGATCGCTCGCGGTACCTCGGCATAGTGATCGAATTGCATCGTGAACGTCGCCCGCCCCTGGCTCATCGAGCGCAGGTTGTTGACGTACGAGAACATGTTGGCGAGCGGCACCATCGCGGTGATGACGTTGGCGTTGCCGCGCATGTCCTGGCCTTGAATCTGGCCGCGCCGCGAATTGAGATCGCCGATCACCGACCCGGTATAGTCTTCCGGCGTCACCACCTCGACCTTCATCACCGGCTCGAGCAGCACCGGGCCGCCCTTCTGCAGCGCTTCGCGCATAGCGCCACGGGCACAGATCTCGAACGCCATCGCCGACGAATCCACGTCGTGGGAGTCGCCATCGACGAGACTGACTTTGACGTCGACCACCGGGAAGCCGGCAAGGACGCCGGAGCCCAGCACCCCTTCGAGGCCTTTCTCGACGGCCGGGATGAATTCCTTCGGCACCGCGCCACCGACGACTTCGTTCTCGAATTCGAAGCCCGCGCCGGGCGTAGCAGGCTCAGCGACGATTTTGATTTTTGCGTACTGGCCGTGGCCGCCGGTCTGCTTTTTGTGGGTGTAGTCGACGGTCGCCGGCCGCGTGATCTTTTCGCGATAGGCTACCTGCGGCGCGCCGATATTGGCGTCGACCTTATAGGTGCGCTTGAGGATGTCGACCTTGATGTCGAGGTGCAGCTCGCCCATCCCCTTGATGATGGTCTGGCCAGATTCCTGATCGGTGGTGACGCGGAACGACGGATCCTCGGCGACCAGCTTGGCCAAAGCCACGCCCAGCTTTTCCTGGTCGGCTTTCGACTTCGGCTCGATAGCGATCTCGATGACCGGATCGGGAAATTCCATCTTTTCCAGGATCACCGCCTTCTGCGGATCGCACAGCGTGTCGCCGGTGCGGACCTCTTTGAGACCCGCCAGCGCGACGATGTCGCCGGCGAACGCCTCCTTGATGTCCTCGCGGTTGTTGGCGTGCATCAGCAGCATGCGGCCGACGCGCTCCTTGCGGTCCTTGGTCGAATTGAGCACGCCGGTGCCGCTTTCGAGCTGGCCCGAATAGATGCGGCAGAAGGTGATGGTGCCGACGAACGGATCGTCCATGATCTTGAAGGCCAAGAGCGACATCGGCTCGGTGTCCGACGGCTTGCGCTCAACCTCGTTGCCCTTGGGATCGACGCCCTTCACCGCCGGCACGTCGACCGGCGACGGCAGATAGTCGACCACCGCGTCGAGCAAAGGCTGCACGCCCTTGTTCTTGAACGCGGAGCCACAGAACACCGGGAAGAATGCGCTGGAGATGGTGGCCTTGCGGATGAGCCGCTTGAGCGTCGCGATGTCGGGCTCCTTGCCCTCGAGATACGCAGTCATCGCGTCGTCATCGAGCTCGACGGCGGCCTCGATCAGCTTCTCGCGATACTCCTTGGCCTGATCCTGCAGCTCGGCCGGTATCTCGATGTCGTGATACTCGGCGCCGAGCGTCTCTTCGTCCCACACCACGCCAACCATGCGGACCAGATCGATGATGCCCTTGAACTGGCTCTCGGCGCCGATCGGCAGCTGAATGGCGACCGGCTTGGCGCCGAGACGGTCGACGATGTCCTTGAGGCACTGGAAGAAGTCAGCGCCGATCTTGTCCATCTTGTTGCAGAACACGATGCGCGGGACGTTATAGCGGTCGCCCTGACGCCACACCGTCTCGGTCTGGGGCTCCACGCCCTGGTTGGAATCGAGCACGCATACCGCGCCGTCGAGCACGCGCAGCGAGCGCTCCACTTCGATGGTGAAATCGACGTGGCCGGGCGTATCGATGATGTTCAGCCGCTTGTCGTTCCAGAACGCGGTGGTCGCAGCCGACGTGATCGTGATGCCGCGCTCCTGCTCCTGCTCCATGAAGTCCATGGTGGCGGCACCGTCGTGCACCTCGCCGATCTTGTGGCTCTTGCCGGTGTAATAGAGGATGCGCTCGGTCGTGGTGGTCTTGCCGGCATCGATGTGCGCCATGATGCCGAAGTTGCGATAGTCCTCGATCGGATGGTTGCGGGGCATGGGGAAATTCCTTCGCTGTCGCCGGACTTACCAGCGATAGTGCGAGAAGGCGCGGTTGGCTTCCGCCATCCGGTGCGTGTCCTCGCGCTTCTTGACTGCGTTCCCTCTGTTATTGGATGCGTCGAGCAGCTCCGCGGAGAGCCGTTCGGTCATCGTCTTTTCGTTGCGTTCGCGCGCCGCGGAAATGATCCAGCGGATGCCGAGCGCCTGACGCCGCGACGTCCGCACCTCGACCGGCACCTGATAGGTGGCGCCGCCGACGCGCCGCGAGCGCACTTCGATCGACGGCATGACATTGTCCAGCGCCTGCTGGAATACGCTGATCGGGTTGCCGCGCGTCTTGCCCTCGATCATCTCGAGCGCGCCATAGACGATACCTTCCGCCACCGACTTCTTGCCGGCGTGCATCACCGAGTTCATGAATTTCGTGACCACGACGTTGCCGAATTTCGGGTCCGGCTGGATCTCGCGCTTCTCGGCGCTGTGGCGGCGGGACATGTCTCAGCTCCAATTACTTCGGCCGTTTCGCGCCGTACTTCGACCGGCGCTGCTTACGGTTCTTCACGCCCTGCGTGTCGAGCACGCCGCGCAGGATGTGGTAGCGCACGCCCGGCAGGTCCTTGACACGGCCGCCGCGGATCATCACCACCGAGTGCTCCTGCAGATTGTGGCCCTCGCCGGGGATGTAGCCGATCACCTCGAAACCGTTGGTCAAGCGCACCTTGGCGACCTTGCGCAACGCCGAATTCGGCTTCTTCGGCGTGGTCGTATAGACGCGGGTGCAGACGCCGCGCTTCTGCGGGCTCTGCTGCAAAGCCGGCACTTTCTTCTTCGCGTGCTGCGTCACCCGCGGCTTGCGAATGAGCTGGTTGACCGTCGGCATTCGTTACCTTCTGCTCCAGACGGGCTTGCGCCCGATTGCCGCGCGAACGCACTCGCGCAAACGAAATCGCGCCATCCGCTTTCGAAAGCGAAAGAGCGCTTTAAATTCACAGAGGACCGCAAAGCCTTCGCCCGCGGTCATGCGCCTTCGTCAACCTGACTTTGCGTCGTCAGAGGCAGCGTTTGAGCTTCCTTCGTCGAGGCGTCGCGTCCGAATCCAACGAACCAAGCCGTCAACAAAACCAGTTGACTTTCAATAGCTTAGCTGGACCCGGACATGCCGTTCCGACGGGCGAAGCTCACCGCCTGCCGTAAAGTGCGCGCTATGTATCGGCGCTACCTTGCGAAGTCAAGTTGATATGGGTACGAAACCGCGATGCCGCAAGCGTTTTTGCTGTCATCCCGGGACGCGGGCGAAGCCGCGGGCCGTGGATTGCTTCGTGGCTCTGCTCCCCACAGTAATGACGCGTTCTACGCCGGCTCCATGCCCTTTGCGCCGATGATCCGCACCGCCTCGGGAGACGCGAGGAACTTGACGAGTGCGCGCGCGGCGGTGCTGTCAGTGGCTTTGGGCGCAAATCCGGCCGAATACATCACGTAGTTGGTAAGGTCAGACGGCAGCGGGCCGACGAGATGCGCGCCCTTAACCGGCTGATTTTCGATGATCTGCTGCATGCCGATCTCGGCTTCGCCGCTGGCAATGACTTCGCCCACCGGCCGGCCGATCGCGAACACGGTCTTGTCTTTCATCTCAGTAGCAAGTCCGAGGCGCTCCAACAGCTCCGCCACGTAAAGACCGCTTGGGCCTTTGCTATAGGAGATCGCTTTCGCCCGGCGCAGCACGGATTTGAACGCTTCGACGCTGCCGATGTCAGGTTCAATCGCGCCGGCGCGCACCATCAAACCCACAAGCGAACGCACAATGTCTGTCGCCGTGCCGGCCGCGATCTTACCCGCGTGCATGAGCTCATCGATCGCCGAGCGCGGCAACAAAGCGATGTCGAACTCAGCACCGGCCTCGATCGCCGCTTTCATCTCGCGCGTCAGACCAAACCGGATTGCGACTTTGCTGCCGCTCGCCGCTTCGAACAACGGCACGGCTTCGGTCAAGAAGCGGCGCATGGCGCCGCCGCTAATGACCTTGATTTCCGCGAGCTCCGACATTCCTTCTCTCTAGCAGGCGGCGCGCCACGGCGTCAGGCCGCCTTCTTCGCGCTGTCCTTCAAAAGCCCGAGCCGTAGAAGGCTTTCGCCAGTCGCGGCGATGGCGTCCTCGCGCGAACGCGGCGCCCAGCCCAACAGGCGCCTCGCCTTGTCACCGGTGCCATTCTTCACCCTGCCCAGCTCCGGCAGGATTTGCTGCGTTGCCTGCTCAACGAGCGCGACCAGGCGCACCAGCCAGTTGGGTACCTCGCGTGTCGGGACGCGCCGTGCCGCCGCACCGAGGCGCGCTTTGAGCACCTTGGCAATCCCGCTGACCGACATGAAATCGCCGGCGACGCCGAGAAAGCGCTCACCCTTGGCAGCGGGGTGGGTCATGGCGCGCAAATGCAAATCGGCGATGTCGCGTACGTCGACGATGCCAAAATAGAGCCGCGGGCAGCCGGGTACCGTGCCGTCCAAGAGCCGCTGCACCAGAAGAATCGAGGCCGAGTAGTCGGCCCCCAGAACCGGACCGAACACCATCACCGGGTTGACGACAGCGAGCTCGATAGCGCTGCCGTCGCGTGCGACGAAATCCCACGCCGCGCGCTCGGCCAGCGTCTTCGATTTCGCATACGGCAGCACGCCGGCAGCGTTGGGATCAGTCCAGCTGGTCTCGTCGAACATCGTTTTCTGCGGCGCGTGGCCATAGCCGATCGCAGTGAACGAAGAAGTCACCACCACGCGCTTGACGCCGGCGTCGCGGGCGGCCCGCAGGACGCGGAGCGTACCCTCGCGCGCGGGCACGATCAGTTCGTCCGCGTTCTTGGGGACATGCGGCGGCAGCGGCGACGCAACGTGCAGGACGTAGTCGCAACCCTTCACCGCTTCGGCCCAGCCCGCGTCATTTTCAAGTTCGGCCGCGAAAAACGACAGCCCCTCGCCCGCCTCCGCGCCGCCCTGGTGGAGCAAAGCGCGCACCTCGGCTTCACGCTTGAGGTGGCGCACCGTGGTGCGGACCACGTGGCCCGCGCCAAGAAGCTGCAGGATGCAGTGACTGCCGATGAAGCCCGATCCGCCTGTGACCAGAACGACGCTCATCACCGCCTCCGCTGCGCAAACTCCGAACCATCCCACCGCGTATGGGCGTTTGCCAGACGACTATAAACGTCGCACGAAACGAAAAGGCCGCCCGTAGGCGGCCTTCCGTCGTCTTGTGATGCTCGGCGCTTACTCGGCGGCCGGAAGAGCTGCCGGCTCGGCGGCGGCTGCGGCGGCCTTCGCCGCCGCTTCCTTTTCGCGCTCGGCGAGAATGAGCTGGTCGCGCTTGATGGCGACTTCGCGCAGCCGGTTCATCATCGCGCCGGTGCCGGCCGGGATCAGACGGCCGACAATGACGTTCTCCTTCAGCCCGTCGAGCGTGTCGGCCTTGCCGCTGACCGCTGCCTCGGTGAGCACGCGCGTCGTCTCCTGGAACGAAGCCGCGGAGATGAACGAACGCGTCTGCAGCGAGGCCTTGGTGATGCCGAGCAGCACCGGATGTCCGGCCGCCGGCTTTTTGCCTTCGGCCACCGCCCGGGCATTGACCTCATCCATTTCGACCTTGTCGACCTGCTCGCCTTGGATCAGGTCGGTCTCGCCGGAGTCGTCGATCTCGACCTTCTGTAGCATCTGCCGGACGATCACCTCGATGTGCTTGTCGTTGATGGCGACACCCTGGAGCCGATAGACGTCCTGGATCTCGTTGACGAGGTAGCCGGCCAGCTCCTCGACCCCTTTGATCGCCAGAATGTCGTGCGGCGCCGGGTTGCCTTCGACGATGAAGTCGCCCTTCTCGATGACGTCGCCATCCTGCAAGTGGATGTGCTTGCCTTTGGGGACCAGATATTCCCTCGGCTCCTCACCCTTGTCGGTCGGCTCGATGGTGATGCGCCGCTTGTTCTTATAGTCGCGGCCGAAGCGGATCGTCCCGGAAATCTCGGCGATGACCGCCAATTCCTTGGGCCGCCTGGCCTCGAACAATTCGGCGACGCGCGGCAGACCGCCGGTGATATCGCGCGTCTTGGCGCTTTCGGTTGGGATACGGGCGATGACGTCGCCGGCCTTCATCTTGGCGTCGGGATCGACCGAGATGATGGCATCGACCGCCAGCATGTAGCGGGCGTCGCCGCCGCGGGCGAGCTTGAGGATCTTGCCGTCCTTGCCCTTGATCACCAAAGCCGGGCGCAGGTCCTGCTGGCCGCGGGCGGAGCCCGAGCGCCAATCGATGACCACGCGCTTGGCGATGCCGGTGGATTCGTCGAGCGTCTCGGTCATCGACTGACCTTCGACCAGATCCTCGAAACCGACCGTGCCTTCCACCTCGGTCATGATCGGCCGCGTATACGGATCCCACTCGGCGATGCGCTGGCCGCGCTTGATGTGCTCGCCGTCATTGACCTTCAGCCGCGCGCCATACTGGATACGGTGCACGGCCCGTTCGGTGCCGTCCGGATCGAGCACGGCAACGATGAGATTGCGACTCATCGCGATCACGTCGCCGTCGGAGTTGCGGGCGACGTTCAGATTCTTGATCTTGACGGTGCCCTCGAAGTTCGACTCGACGAACGACTGCTCGGAGATTTGGGCCGCGCCGCCGATGTGGAACGTGCGCATGGTCAGCTGCGTGCCCGGCTCGCCGATCGATTGCGCGGCAATGACGCCGACCGCCTCGCCCATGTTGACCGGCGTGCCGCGGGCAAGATCGCGCCCGTAGCATTTGCCGCACACGCCCGGCTGGGTGTTGCAGGTCAGCACCGAACGGATGCGCACCTCCTGCACGCCGGCGGTGACGAGCTTCTCTACGTCCGGCTCCTCAAGGAGCGTGCCGTTCGGCACCAGCATTTCATTGCTCGACGGGTCACGGACGTCCTCGGCCGTAGTGCGGCCGAGGATGCGGCTCGCCAGCGAAGCCACCACGGTGCCGGCATCGATGATGGCGCGCACCTTGATGCCGCGGGTGGTGCCGCAATCCTCTTCGGTGATGATGCAGTCCTGCGCCACGTCGACCAGACGCCGGGTCAGATAGCCGGAGTTCGCCGTCTTCAGCGCGGTGTCGGCAAGGCCCTTGCGGGCGCCGTGGGTGGAGTTGAAGTACTCGATCACCGACAGCCCCTCCTTGAAGTTGGAGATGATCGGGCTCTCGATGATCTCACCGGACGGCTTGGCCATCAGGCCGCGCATGCCGGCGAGCTGACGCATCTGCGCCGGCGAACCGCGGGCGCCGGAATGCGCCATCATGTAGATCGAGTTGACTTGCGCTTCCTGACCCTTTTCGGCGGCGGGCCGCGAGGTCGAGATTTCCTTCATCATCGCGTCGGCGATGGTCTCGGTGCACTTCGACCAGGCGTCGACGACCTTGTTGTATTTCTCGCCCTGGGTGATCAGGCCGTCGTTGTATTGCTGCTCGAACTCTTTGACGAGTTCGCGCGTCTTCTCGACGGTCGCGCTCTTGGAATGCGGCACCACCATGTCGTCCTTGCCGAACGAGATGCCGGCCTTGAAGGCATGATGGAAGCCGAGCGCCATGATGCGGTCGCAGAAGATCACGGTCTCCTTCTGCCCGCAGTGGCGATAGACGGTATCGATCATGCGAGGAGATTTCGCGCTTCGTCATCAGCTTGTTGACGAGGTCGAACGAAATCTTCGGCAGCTTCGGCAGCACTTCGCCGAGGATGGCGCGGCCGGGCGTGGTCTCGTACCCTTGCGGTAACGATTGCCGTCGTCGTCGACGCCTGCCCAGCGATACTTGATCTTGCTGTGCAGCCCGACGGCTTTCTCCTGCAAAGCGTGCTCGACTTCGCTCAGGTTGTGATAGAAGCCCTGCACGATATTCTTCTTCTTGTTATCGCGCTCGATCTCCTTTTCCGAATGAAGCTCGAACTTCCATTGCCCGGGACCGCCCTCGGCCATCAGCGAGAGATAGTAGAGACCGAGCACGATATCCTGCGACGGCACGATGATCGGCGAGCCGTTCGCCGGATGCAGGATGTTGTTGGTCGACATCATCAGCACGCGCGCTTCGAGCTGCGCTTCGAGCGATAGCGGCACGTGCACGGCCATCTGGTCGCCGTCGAAGTCGGCGTTGAACGCGGCGCAGACCAAGGGATGCAGCTGGATCGCCTTGCCTTCGATCAGCACCGGCTCGAACGCCTGGATGCCGAGGCGATGCAGCGTCGGCGCGCGGTTGAGCAGCACCGGATGCTCACGGATCACCTCGTCGAGGATGTCCCAAACCTCCGGCTTCTCTTTCTCGACGAGCTTCTTCGCCTGCTTCACCGTGGTCGACAGGCCCTTGGCGTCGAGCCGCGAATAGATGAACGGCTTGAACAGTTCGAGCGCCATCTTCTTCGGCAAGCCACACTGATGCAGCTTGAGTTCCGGGCCGACCACGATCACCGAGCGGCCGGAATAGTCGACGCGCTTGCCGAGCAGGTTCTGCCGGAAGCGGCCCTGCTTGCCCTTGAGCATGTCGGCGAGCGACTTCAACGGCCGCTTGTTGGCGCCGGTGATGACACGGCCGCGGCGGCCGTTGTCGAACAACGCGTCCACCGCCTCCTGCAGCATCCGCTTCTCGTTGCGGATGATGATGTCGGGGGCGCGCAGCTCGATCAGCCGCTTGAGACGGTTGTTGCGGTTGATGACGCGCCGATAAAGGTCGTTGAGGTCGGACGTGGCGAAGCGGCCGCCGTCGAGCGGCACCAGCGGGCGCAGATCGGGCGGGATCACCGGCACGTGGGTGAGGATCATCCATTCCGGCTTGTTGCCGGATTGGACGAACGCCTCGATCAGCTTGAGCCGCTTGGCGAGTTTCTTCGGCTTCAGCTCCGAGGTCAATTCCGCGATCTCCTGGCGGAGGTCGGCGGCCATCTTCTCCAGATCGAGCGCCTTGAGCATCTCCCGGATCGCTTCGGCGCCGATCATGGCGGTGAAGCTGTCGGGGCCCAATTCGTCCTGCGCCTTGGTGTATTCCTCTTCGCTGAGCAGCTGGCGGTCCTTGAGCGCGGTCAGTCCCGGCTCAAGCACGACGTAGTATTCGAAATAGAGGATGCGCTCGAGATCCTTCAGCGTCATGTCGAGCAGGAGCCCAATGCGCGACGGCAGCGATTTGAAGAACCAGATGTGCGCCACCGGAGCGGCGAGCTCGATATGGCCCATGCGCTCGCGGCGGACGCGGCGACAGCGTCACCTCGACCGAGCACTTCTCGCAGATGATGCCCTTGTACTTCATGCGCTTATACTTGCCGCACAAGCACTCATAGTCCTTGATCGGGCCGAAGATGCGCGCGCAGAACAGGCCGTCGCGCTCCGGCTTGAAGGTGCGGTAATTGATGGTCTCCGGCTTTTTGATCTCGCCGTACGACCAGGACAGAATCTTTTCCGGGCTGGCGATCGAAATCCGGATCTGGTCGAAGACCTGAGCCGGCGCCTGCGGGCTGAAAAAATTCATGATCTCTTGGTTCATCGTCTTCTCCGCTTGCCGACCATGTCGGCCGCTGAAATCGCTATTCTTTGGCTTCCGTCATGGCCGGGCTGGTCCCGGCCATCTCGTCAATGAAGGCGGTGCCTTCGGATCGGGATGCGCGGACGTTAGGCACAAGACGGCGCTTGGCGCCTAATAGCCCGGGCATGACGCGTGTGTTACTCGGCTGCCTCGGGTAGACCGTCGCCGCGCTGTTGCTTGGAGTTGTGCAGGTCGACATTGAGGCCGAGCGAGCGCATCTCCTTGACCAGCACGTTGAACAATTCCGGAATGCCGGCCTCGAACGTGTCGTCGCCGCGCACGATCGCCTCGTACACCTTGGTGCGGCCGGCGACGTCGTCCGACTTCACCGTCAGCATTTCCTGCAGCGTGTACGCGGCGCCATAGGCTTCGAGCGCCCACACCTCCATTTCGCCGAAGCGCTGGCCGCCGAACTGGGCCTTGCCGCCCAGCGGCTGCTGGGTGACGAGGCTGTAGGGGCCGATCGAGCGGGCGTGGATCTTGTCGTCCACGAGGTGATGCAGCTTGAGCATATAGATGTGGCCGACCGTGACCTTGCGGTCGAACGTGTCGCCGGTGCGCCCGTCATAGAGCGTCACCTGGCCGGAATGATCGAGGCCGGCGAGATCGAGCATGTGCTCGATGTCGGCTTCTTTCGCGCCGTCGAACACCGGCGTCGAGATCGGCACGCCGTGGCGCAGGTTGGTGCCGAGCTCCATCAAGCCCTTGTCGTCGAGCGACTTGATGGTCTCTTCGTCGCCATAAACCTTGCGCAGCAACTCCTTGAGCGGCTTACTGTCCTTCTTGCTGTTGTAGAGGTCGACCGCGTGGCCGATCTTGAGCCCCAAGCCGGCGCAGGCCCAGCCGAGATGGGTCTCGAGGATCTGCCCGACATTCATGCGGCTTGGCACGCCGAGCGGGTTGAGCACGATATCGACCGCGGTGCCGTCGGCAAGGAACGGCATGTCCTCGAGCGGCACGATCTTCGACACCACGCCCTTATTGCCATGGCGGCCGGCCATCTTGTCGCCGGGCTGGATCTTGCGCTTCACCGCGACGAAGACTTTGACCATCTTCATCACGCCGGGCGGCAACTCGTCGCCGCGCTGCAGCTTTTCGACCTTGTCGAGGAAGCGCTGCTCGAGCCTTTTCTTCAACTCGTCGTACTGCTTACGGATGGCTTCGATCTCCGCCATCACCTTGTCGTTGGGTGAAGCGAACAGCCACCACTGCGAGCGCGGATACTCGTCGAGGATCGTGCGGGTGATCTTGGTGTCCTTCTTGAAGCCCTTCGGTCCGGCGATGCCTTGCCGTCCCTCCAACAGCTCCGCCAGACGGCCATAGACGTTGCGGTCGAGGATCGCCTGCTCGTCGTCGCGGTCCTTGGCCAGCCGCTCGATCTCTTCGCGCTCGATGGCGAGCGCGCGTTCGTCCTTCTCGACGCCGTGGCGGTTGAACACGCGCACTTCGACGACGGTACCCTGAACGCCGGGCGGCACCCGCAAGCGAAGTGTCGCGCACGTCGGAGGCCTTTTCGCCGAAGATGGCGCGCAGCAGCTTTTCCTCCGGCGTCATCGGGCTCTCGCCCTTGGGCGTGATCTTGCCGACCAGGATGTCGCCGGCACGCACTTCGGCGCCGATATAGACGATGCCGGCCTCGTCGAGATTCTTCAGCGTCTCTTCCGAGACGTTCGGAATATCGCGGGTGATTTCTTCCGGCCCGAGCTTGGTGTCGCGCGCCATCACCTCGAATTCCTCGATATGGATCGAAGTGAAGACGTCGTCCTTGACGATGCGCTCGGAGAGCAGGATCGAGTCCTCGAAGTTGTAGCCGTTCCACGGCATGAAGGCGACGAGGACGTTACGGCCGAGCGCCAGCTCGCCGAGATCGGTCGAGGGACCGTCGGCGATGATGTCGCCCTTCTTGACCTGATCGCCGACCTTCACCAGCGGCCGCTGGTTGATGCAGGTGTTCTGGTTCGAGCGCTGGAACTTCATCAGCCGATAGATGTCGACGCCCGGCTTGGTCGGATCCGGCTCGTCGGTGGCGCGGATGACGATACGGGTGGCGTCCACCTGGTCGACCACGCCGGTGCGGCGCGCGGCAATGGCGGCGCCGGAATCGCGGGCGACCACGCCTTCCATGCCGGTGCCGACGAACGGTGCCTCGGCATGCACCAGCGGCACCGCTTGCCGCTGCATGTTGGAGCCCATGAGCGCGCGGTTGGCGTCATCATTCTCGAGGAACGGAATGAGCGCCGCCGCCACCGAAACCAGCTGCTTCGGCGACACGTCCATGAAATCCACCTTGTCCGGCGGAATGAGCTGCACGTCGCCGGCATGGCGCACGACCACGAGATCGTCGGTGAAGCGGCCCTTGGCGTCGATGGCGGAGTTGGCTTGCGCCACCGTGTAGCGCCCCTCTTCCATCGCCGAGAGATAGATCACCTCGTCGGTGACGCGGCCGTCTTTGACTTTGCGGTACGGCGTCTCGACGAAGCCGTATTTGTTCACCCGCGCATAGGTCGCGAGCGAATTGATCAGGCCGATATTCGGGCCTTCCGGCGTCTCGATCGGGCAGATGCGGCCGTAATGCGTCGGGTGCACGTCGCGCACCTCGAAGCCGGCGCGCTCGCGGGTCAGACCGCCCGGTCCAAGCGCCGAGAGACGGCGCTTGTGCGTGATCTCCGACAGCGGATTGGTCTGGTCCATGAACTGCGAGAGCTGCGAGGAGCCGAAGAACTCGCGCACGGCGGCCGCCGCCGGTTTGGCGTTGATCAGGTCCTGCGGCATCACCGTGTCGATATCGACCGACGACATGCGCTCCTTGATCGCGCGCTCCATGCGCAAAAGGCCGATGCGATACTGATTTTCCATCAGCTCGCCGACCGAGCGCACCCGGCGATTGCCGAGATGGTCGATGTCGTCGATCTCGCCCTTGCCGTCGCGCAGATCGACCAGCGTCTTGATCACCGCCAGGATGTCGTCCTTGCGCAGCGTGCGCTGGGTGTCCTCGGCGGTGAGATCGAGGCGCATGTTCATCTTCACGCGGCCGACCGCGGAGAGGTCGTAACGCTCCGGATCGAAGAACAGCGAGTTGAACATGGTCTGCGCGGTGTCGAGCGTCGGCGGCTCGCCCGGGCGCATGACGCGATAGATGTCGAACAGCGCCTCTTCGCGCGCCATGTTCTTGTCGATCGCCAACGTGTTGCGGATATAGGCGCCGACATTGACGTGATCGATATTGAGGAGCGGCAGCTCCTTGTAGCCTTGCTCGTTGAGGAGCTTGAGGTTCTTTTCGGTGATCTCTTCGCCGGCTTCGGCATAGATTTCGCCGGTCTTGGGATTGACGAGGTCCTCGGCGAGGTAATGGCCGATCAGTTCCTCGTCGGTCAGCCGCAGCGCCTTGAGCCCCTTCTCGGCCAAGCTGCCGCGCCTGGCGCACGGTGAGCTTCTTGCCGGCCTCGAGCACCACTTTGCCGGTGTCGGCGTCGACCAGATCGTTGATCGCCTTGTAGCCGCGCAGCCGGTTGGCGTCGAACGGCACGCGCCAGCCTTCCTTGGTGCGCTTGTAGAGCACCTGCTTGTAGAAGGTGTTGAGGATTTCCTCGCCGCTCATGCCGAGCGCATAGAGCAGCGACGTCACCGGAATCTTGCGGCGGCGGTCGACGCGCGCATAGACGATGTCCTTGGCGTCGAACTCGATGTCGAGCCAGGAGCCGCGATAGGGAATGATGCGGGCGGCAAACAGCAGCTTGCCCGACGAATGGGTCTTGCCCTTGTCGTGATCGAAGAACACGCCGGGCGAGCGATGCATCTGCGAGACGATGACGCGCTCGGTGCCGTTGACGATGAAGGTGCCGTTGTTGGTCATGAGCGGAATGTCGCCCATGTAGACATCCTGCTCCTTGATGTCCTTGACCGACTTGGCGCCGGTCTCTTCGTCGATATCGAACACGATCAGACGCAGCGTGACCTTGAGCGGCGCGGCATAGGTCATGCCGCGCTGGCGGCACTCGTCGACGTCGTATTTGGGACCCTTCGAATTCGTACTTCACGAATTCGAGCATCGAGGTGTTGGAGAAGTCGGAGATCGGGAATACCGATTTGAACACGGCCTGCAGGCCCTCGTTGGGCCGGCCGCCATGCGGCTCCACCACCAGGAGGAATTGGTCGTAGGACGCCTTCTGAACCTCAATGAGGTTCGGCATCTCCGCGACTTCCTCGATTTTTCCGAAAAACTTCCGAACGCGCTTCCGACCGATAAACGTCTGCGCCATTATGTCCTCTCGCTCAATCGATCCATCGGGCTCGAACCGCCGGATTCGAGCCCTCACCCCGGACCATGCGGGTCCGGGGCGTCGCGGCGATCAAGACAACTCTCCAGAAGGCCGCAATCCATCGCGACCATCGGGACAGGCGTCGAACCACCTTATTTTGCCGCGATTCGGCTTCGGCAACGCGCCGAATTTATTCTTACCCTCGCCACCGCGTTGTGATCACGATGATTCCGGCAATATCAAGCCGAAATCACCGCTTTCCACCGTCCGCCCGGCGCCTAGGCCTCTAATTTGAAATCCCCGGTTCCGCTCCGCTCGCCCGGGGATATCCTGTAAGTAAGCATTCCTTACTTAAGCTCAACCTTGGCGCCGACCTTTTCCAGTGGCGCCTTGATCTTGGCGGCGTCATCCTTGTTGACGCCTTCCTTGACCGGCTTGGGAGCGCCCTCGACCAAGTCCTTGGCTTCCTTGAGCCCAAGGCCGGTGATCGCGCGCACTTCCTTGATGACCTCGATCTTCTTGTCGCCGATCGCCGCGAGAACGACCGTGAACTCGGTCTTCTCTTCGGCAACGGGCGCCGCTGCGCCGGCCGCGGGACCAGCCGCGACGGCAACGGCCGCGGCGGCGGAAACGCCCCATTTTTCTTCAAGCAATTTAGCAAGCTCGGCCGCTTCCAGCACGGTGAGGCGTGGAAAGGTCGTCCACGATTTTCTGCAGATCAGCCATGTCTTTTGTCCTTCGGTTCTAATCTTCGAGTTGAGGCAGCTTCAGGCAGCCGCGCCCTCTTCGCTCTTTGAGGCATAGGCCTGCACGACCCTGGCGACCTTGGCGGCAGGGGCGGTGACCACCTGCGCGATCTTGGTTGCCGGCGCCATAAGCAGGCCGATGAGCTTCGCTCGCAGTTCGTCGAGCGAGGGCAAGGCGGCGAGCGCCTTGACCCCATTCGGGTCGAGCGCGGTCGTGCCCATCGCGCCGCCAAGGATCACGAACTGCTCGTGGGTCTTGGCGAAATCGACGGCGACCTTCGGCGCCGCAATCGGATCGCCTGAATAGGCGATCAGCGCCGGCCCCTTGAGCAAGGAACCGATCGAAGCGATGTCGCTGCCCTCAAGAGCGATTTTGGCGAGGCGGTTTTTCGCAACCTTCACGCTCGCGCCAGCTTGCTTCATCTGCCGACGCAGAGTCTGCATCTGGGCGACCGTCAGGCCGGAATAATGAGCAACGACGACGACCTTGGTGGCCTTGAAGACCTCGCCAAGCGTCGTCACGAGCTCGCTCTTTGCCGCGCGATCCACCAGCTCTCTCCGGTTGGCGGTCCGTTCTCTGACGGAAGCCGCCGGGTTGATGCCGGCCGTCCCGCTGAGATCATCGACGGAAACTCCATCGACGGACCACGGCAGGACGACGTTTAACACCCTGCCCCCCGGCTCGCGCTTTCGCCCAAACCGGGTCGTCGAGATCAGAACCGAAGGGCAATAGACATGGAAATTTGCCCTCGTCCTTCACCCGTCTATGCTGGCTTTAGCCTCTTTTGGAGGCTCAAATTAAGCCGTTGCCGGCGCCTGCAGTCTCGGACAGGATACGTTCACAACCGCCGCTAAGCTTCTCCGTCTCTTAGAAAATCCCATACAGGATCGATGCTAAGAGCGGCCTCGCCAAAGTCGGTTTTTGTGAAACGTAAAAAAGCGCGCCGACAAACCGGGCCGGCACGCCCTCGGCTCTTATCTAGCGGCTTTTGGCGGTTTTGCCAAGCCTTGTTTAATGCGTCTGCTCCGAGCCGGCGAACAAGCTACCCGGCTCGACCTTCACGCCGGGGCCCATGGTCGAGGAAATCGCCACGCGATTGATAAAGTGACCCTTGGCGCCGCCGGGCCGCGACTTCTGCACGGCATCGGCAAAGGCCTTGATGTTCTCGATCAGCTTGTCCTCACTGAACGACGCCTTGCCGATACCGGCTTGCACGATCCCGGCCTTCTCGGCGCGGAACTCCACCGAGCCGCCCTTGGCGCCTTTCACCGCGTTGGTGATGTCCATGGTCACCGTGCCGACCTTCGGATTCGGCATCAGGCCGCGCGGGCCCAAAACCTTGCCGAGACGGCCGACCAGCGGCATCAGGTCGGGCGTGGCGACGACGCGATCGAAATCGATGGCGCCGCCCTGCACTTTCTCCACCAGATCTTCGGCGCCGACCACGTCGGCACCTGCGGCCTTGGCCTCATCCGCCTTGACGCCGCGCGCGAACACGGCGACGCGCACCGAGCGGCCGGAGCCGTTGGGCAGATTGACGACGCCGCGCACCATCTGGTCGGCGTGCCGCGGATCGATGCCGAGATTCATCGCTACTTCGATGGTCTCGTCGAACTTCGCCTTGGCCCGCTCCTTGACCATCTTCACCGCTTCGGCGAGCGGATAAAGCTTCTCGCGATCAACGCCTTCGCGGATTTTGGTCGTGCGTTTTCCGAGCGCGGTCATGACTTCACCTCCAGCCCCATGGATCGGGCGGAGCCTTCAACCATGCGCATGGCCGCCTCGATGGTATCGCAGTTCAAATCCTTCATCTTCTGCTCGGCGATCTCGCGCACCTGCGCTTTGGTCACCGAACCCGCCACGTCGCGGCCCGGCGCCTTCGAGCCGCTTTGCAGGTTCGCCGCCTTCTTGAGAAAGTGCGACATCGGCGGCGTCCGCGTCTCGAAGGAAAACGAGCGGTCGGCATAGACCGTGATGGTCACAGGGATCGGGGTGCCCTTCTCAAGCTTCTGGGTCTGCGCGTTGAACGCTTTGCAGAATTCCATGATGTTGAGGCCGCGCTGGCCGAGCGCGGGACCGATCGGCGGCGACGGATTGGCCGCCCCGGCCGGCACCTGCAATTTGATATAGCCGGTGATTTTTTTCGCCATTCTCTACTCCTGTTAGTGGTGCGGATCTCGACGGCTGGCGGGCCGCCTCACCTTCCACGTGGTTCATACTCTCTTCGTCATCCCCGGGCCTGACCCGGGCATCCATGCAACCTCGCGGTCACATGGCTTGCTGGATCAAGTCCGGCAAGACGCGCTATAATTTCTCCACCTGTCCGAATTCCAGCTCGACCGGAGTGGCGCGGCCGAAAATCGACACCGCCACCTTGAGCCGCGACCGGGCCTCGTCGACTTCCTCCACGGTGCCATTGAACGAGGCGAACGGGCCGTCGGAGACGCGGACCTGCTCGCCGACTTCGAAGGAAACCGAGGGCTTCGGCCGTTCGATGCCCTCCTGCACCTGATGGATGATGCGGTCGGCCTCGGAGTCCGACAGCGGCATCGGCTTGTTCTCGGAGCCGAGGAAGCCGGTCACTTTCGGCGTGTTCTTGATCAGGTGATAGGCTTCGTCGGTCAGCTGCATCTTCACCAGCACGTAGCCCGGGAAGAATTTGCGCTCGGCATCGACTTTGCGGCCGCGCCGCACTTCGACGACCTTCTCCTTCGGCACCATAATCTCTTCAAACAGATGGGAAAGCCCACGCTGCTTGGCCTGCTCGCGGATCGAATCCGCGACCTTGTTCTCGAAGTTCGAATAAGCGTGGACCGCGTACCACCGGCTGGTCATGTCATGAAATTCCGGATCGTGAATGTTCTATGGCCATGAATGGCAAACCGCCTAGGAACTGATGCCGAGCAGAAAACCGACGCCGTACCGCATGATCTGATCGGCGACCAGGAAGAAAATCGAGGCGACGAAGACCATCACGAACACCATCATGGTGGTGACGGTCGTCTCCTTGCGCGTCGGCCAAGTGACCTTCTGCGCCTCGGCCCGCACTTCCTGCAGGAACTTGAATGGGTCGAACTTTGCCATGTGCAACTGCAGTCCGAACAGATAGTGACTTGGCTCGCTAAATAAGTATTCCCCGCCCGCCTTTCAGGAGGAGACCAACAGAGGTCCTTTTTGGGGAATGTTCGCCGCGGAAGTCCGTCACCGGGCCGCTGGCGATGGCAGCTTCCTACTGCCGGCCGCTCCAAATCGTCAAGCGCCTAAGGACCGGGGGTTGCGGCTCAAATGCACCGGGGCGAGGCCAAATAGCTTCTACCGCGGCCCTGGTCTCAACTTGACCCCCGTCATCGGCGCTACTCGACGGTCACGGTCGATCGGCCGTCTTTTTGTTCGATGGCATATTTGTAGGTGAAGTGATTGCACACCAACCTAAACCCTTGAGCAGACGGCAGCGGCTGAAGCGCGCTGATGCTGTCGCAGCGATAGCCGCTCGCCCGGACATAGTGGGCGAGCTCCGATAGATTGTAGTCCTGCTGGAGTCCGGCGTGGATCACCGCGTTCGGTTCAAGAGGCACGGATAGCGAAGCCGGCCTGCGCTCCGGTGCGGGCGGTTGCATCGGTGGCGTTGGTGGCGATGGCGTTGGCTGTGCCAATGGCGCCGGCGTTGGCGACGGCGCTGTTGGTTGTGCCGGCGGCGACTTGGGCTGACCCGGAGCGCCTTGAGGCAATGATCCGGTCACAGCTTCCGACGCCTGCGACTGCTGTGAGGCCGCGGCCGGCGGCGGTGTCGTACATTGCTTTGTTGTCGCATCGAGGGTAATTCCGCGCGAAGCACAAAACTCTTGCGACGGGTGCATTGCGCTCATGAAGCTATTCACGCCGGATGCGCCCGGCGCGGCGCATGCCGTCAAAATCAGACCGGCCATGATCACGAGTTGCCTCACGAACACAGCCCCGTAGCGTTGCTAAAGATCATCCTGCAGCCAGCCGCGCCGCCAGGCAGCGCACGCAAATCAGGTGCAAAGCATATCCGCAACTGGCCGGGCTGGCCTGCTTCGCCCTCAGGCCGGGAGCAGGAAGTATCCCACTCTGGAAAATCTACCGGTTAGCAGTGCGGCTGGCAGGAGTGGAGGAATTCGAACCCCCAACCCCCGGTTTTGGAGACCGGTGCTCTAGCCATTGAGCTACACTCCTAAAGCCTGCCGCATCAAACACTTCACACAAAAACAGACCGCGAACGAAAACCGCCGATTGGCACCGGATTGGCACCGGACACCTTTTCGGCGTGCTCCGCTCTTTATAGAGCGAGGGCCTAGACCGCGCCAGCTTTGCGCAATGGCGCCCAAATGGCGCCCGCCGCGCTCGCTAAGTGCCTCGGGAGCATCAAACGGAATTTTCCTTTGATCAGGCATCATGGTCACGATCACCAAAGACCTGCTTAGTGCCATGGCCTGATTGACTATCAATACAAGGGAACAACACGGTCTTCGTTGTCACGTTCTTGTTCTCTAGCATGCCGTCGCGGATCAGCCGACCGCCCTTGAGAGTAATGAAATCGACGCCATAGGGCTTGGTCGTATCGTTCCAGATGCCGAACACGGATGTCGTTCTCCGCGAAGATCTTCTTGATGGGTCCAGTGGTGTCGTCGAGCCGATCCTTCGTCTCTTCGCTATGTTGACCAGCCGTTTTACAAAGTCCGCGAAGGCCGCTTCGTTCTGCTCCGTGTTCATCCTTCTACTCCGTCAGCGCCGCCATCGAGAGCAGCCCCGACAGGCGCCTCAAAGATATCGGGCCGCAATCTGCCCCGCGGGATACCGGTCACCCTCTCGACATCGGGCGTCCACTGGAGCGGCACGACTTTCCACTGGTGCACGGCTTGCGGTGTCACGCCAATGCCAACCGCAATTTTGGTCAGCATGCCGCCATGGCGACGAAAATTCTGCATGATCTGGAAGGCGGCGGCGAGCCTGCGGTGTCGCGCGTCGCCTGCCAGCTGCCGCCTTTGTGCGTCACGACCTGACCCTGGTAAAAAATCTGATCCGACCAGGTTGTTTGGTTTCATTGCTTCCCATCTCGACGCTCTCTCCCGGCACTGTGCTTCAAATACATCGAGCGCTGCGCGCAGATCGCGGAATTGTTCGTCGAGGCTCTGCTGAACCCCGCCGGCGCAGTCAACCCGCGCCGCGATCATTAGGATCCTCCCGGCGATGTCGCGGCGCTGCTCGGCCCACCACTGCTGTTTTGGCTTCTTTGGTTTCTTCGTCTCTCGCTCGGCTGAGAGCTCGAACCCCATTGCGGCCGGCTTCACTGCGTTCCTCCCATGATCCGGACATCTCTGGTTTGGCCGATCTGAAAGTCGGTCGGCATGCTGATCGAGAACATCTTAGTCTCGTCACTTCTTGAGCGTTCTACTCTGTCAGTGCCGCCTCAATGATCTGCGCGGCGCGATCGTCGGGCCGGATCAAACATCATCGAAGTTTTACGACCTTGGCGGCAGCGCGGCTTTTGGCTTCCTGCCAATCCCGCTCGAGCTGATCGTATGCGGATTGGAAATATGCCAGCGCCAAATCGTCCAAAAGCCGCAAGACGGGACGCAACTCACGCACCGCCTTGCCCAAGACAAAGGCACGGTATTCGTCACTCTATTTAGCGGCGTTGAGATTGATCGGCCTCTTTGGTGCGGACATGATGTCTTCCTCTTTTGCGGTGTGTGATCATTCGATGGTCAGTGCCGCCTCAATAATCTGTGCAGCCCGATCGTCGGGCTTGAACAGGTGGGCATAGACTTGCAGCGTGATCACCGGCGACGAATGCCCAAGCCGACGGCTAATGGTCAGAATGTCGAGGCCGCTGGCGATCAGGGTCGATGCGTGCGTGTGCCGCAGCGAATGCAATGACGCGCGCTCTCCTGCCGCCTTCATCGCTTTGGCCCACTGACTGGTCAGCGTATGCGGCGAGCGCGGGCTGCCGTCCCAATTCGGGAACACCAGCATGTCGGGGGTGAGCCGCCCGCGGCCGAGCGCTAGTCCCTGCTCCTGCTGCGCCGTCCGATGCGCCCTGAGGACTGCGACCGTGGATGGCGGCAGCGTGACGGTGCGGCGCGAGTGCCTGTTCTTCGGCGGCCGGAATTGCCGACCGCCGCGTTGGGTTTCCTCAAGTGCTCGTTCAACGCGCAGCGTACCGCCGCCGTCGAGGTCGAGGTCCTGCCAGCGCAGGGCGAGAAGTTCACCGCGTCGCAGGCCAGTGCCGAGCAGCACTGTGGCGATGGTGTGCAGCGGCCGCCCCTGTAGCGTCTCTAGCACGGTCATGATCTGCGCTGGCGACAGGGTCTCGACCTCGCGGCTGGCGACGCGCGGCGCATCCACCATGGCGGCGACGTTGCGCGCGACCACGCCCCACTGTTGCGCATGCCCTAACGCACGATGGATCGCTCTGTGCACATGCCGGCGGGTCTGATCGGCGAGGCCGATTTTCGCCATGTCCGCATAGACGCCCTGCAGATCGACGGCGCGGAGCTTCTGGATCGGCAGGTGGCCGACGCGTCGCGTGACGTGACGCAGCAGAATCTGCGTAGCGCTCGAATGTCTTGTTGCTGGTGTTGTCGTTCGCCCAGGTGGCGAGCCAACGCTCGATGAACGCGCTCGCCGTTTCCAGACTGGGATCGACATGGGTGCCAGCGCCGACAGTAGCGAGGACTTTGGCGGCTTCGGCTTCGGCCTGCTTTCGGGTGCCACGCAAGGTGACATAGCGGGTTAGTCGGGCGCCCTGCGCATCGACGCCAACGTCGTATTTGTAGCGCCACGATGTTTTGCCGCGGCGGGTGAGATGGCCCCTCATGTCTTTGGTTCCTTGTTTAACAAGGTCGAAATTTCGCGTTCTAGGGATGGCCAGGCGGGTACCAGACAGGCCCGTGCGGCGTGTTAAGGGGCTGATACCCTCGGCGCACCAGCGCATGGTGCAGTGCCCGGCCTTCCGGGTCCGGCCCGCCGCCAAAGACGTTGTCGTAAGTGAGCAGTCGCTCGAGCCACAGCTCGCCCTCGCGGCTCAGTGTGTGCCCGGCCTCGTGGGCGCGCTTGCTCATGGTCCGCTTGATGTCCGCGCGCACCAGCAGCGTGATCTGTGCCCGTTTGCCTTGCGGAGGTTTGACCGGGCGGCCGACGCGCCCCAGCAATAACCGCGCTAGCGGAACCTCGGCCGGTTTGCGTTTAACCGGTGCCTTCATTCCTTTCGGCTCCCTTTTTATCCCTCCTTTCGTTTTCTGAGCTCACAGAAAATTATTGTCAAGAACAAATGTCTCGTTCTAGCCTCTGCCAACGTTCTCTGTGTTCTCAGACAATTGCTGGAGGCAGGCAAATGAGCAAGCGCGCTACCAAGAAGCAGGTCGCGGAAGTCATGTCGGTTGATGAGGTAGCCGTTCGGCTGGGGATCGGGCGCAACCAGGCTTACGCCATGGTGTGGTGCAAACAAATCCCTGCGCTGCGCTTCGGCCGGCGCTGGCTGATCCCCCGAGTGGCGTTCGAACGCATGCTCGCTGAAGGAAAAGTTGCCGCCTGAATTCGGTAGCGCCCGCGGTCGTGATCCGGGCGGCGGCGCGGGAAATCTGCACAGCCCCGGAAAACAGAGCGGCCGGTTCACCTTCCTTTTTCGAGGGACAGGGTGACAACCGGCCGCGCAAACCCGAAAGGGGGTTCAAGATGGACGTAAACTTAAGTGCTGCACCGCCGCAGTCAACAATGGAGGCCTCTCCCCTCGAGCAGCTCAAGGCGAAAATTCAGGCGGCGGAGAATGAATTCCGAAGCGCCTTAGCCGCCGAATTCGAGGCTCTCTATTCCCGCGCCTGTACTCTCGAAGACGACATGGCTGACGCGCAATTCATGCGCGACTCCCCACCGTTGACGAAAGCCCTGAGAAAAGCCGTGCAGGGCCTCGCCGAGATCGAGGCGATCCTAAGAGACGAAAACAATTGAGTAGACAAGGCGTCGTTCCGGCAACGGGGCGGCGTCTTTTGTTTGGAGGCAACCATGTCAACAACACTAGCACCCCGCCCACACGTTGAGAAATTTTTTGAGCGAGTCGATCGTTGTGGGCAGAATTGGTCGAGAAAGCCTTCGCGGAACTCAATGCCGAACCAAACGCCGTTCACGGTGACAGCGGCTTGGCAAGCAATGCCTACGAGGGCATCGCGGGTGGTTTTCCGGAGAACGAATATTTCCAGATCGTCGAGTTGACGCCACCGCCAGCCGGCAGCCGACATGGGATACCGCGGCACACTTGCAATCGCAGATGTTCGCCACCACGGCCGCGATCGGCGCGCTCGACGTGCAGCTGGTCTACTATCGCGGTCTCGATCAATGCGTGGCATCGCGCTGGCTGTCAGATGCGAAGGCGCTGGCCGCCATCATGGCGACTGTCAGCTGCGCGGCCGGGCATACCCAAATCCAAAAAGTGCTGGCCCATGCGCGCAAGGAAAACGCCCGCGACAAAGTCAATGCGCTGATCGTGGTCTCTGACGCATGTGAAGAAACTCCCTATGACCTTTATGCCGAAGCCCGCGAGCTCGGCAACGTGCCGGTATTCCTGTTTCAAGAAGGCGACGACGAGCGGGTCAGTGGCATCTACGCCGAGATCGCCAGGATCAGCGGCGGCGCCGTGGCCAGGTTCGACGCCGGCGCGGCACAGCGCCTGGCGGATCTGCTGAAGGCTGTCGCCGCCTTCGCCACCGGCGGCGTCAAGGCCCTGGCCGCGCAGAATACCGAAGCGGCGCAGCTGTTGCTGACCCAAGTCAAGAAGTAAAGACGCCATGCAGATCATCACAGCCGATGAGCGGCTGGCCGAACATCGCGGCGCCAAGATCCTGATTGTCGGCCCGACCGGCATCGGCAAGACCTCATTGCTGCGGACGCTCGATGGCGCGCGGACGTTGTTCATCGATGTCGAGGCCGGCGACCTCGCCGTGTTGGACCTCGCCGTGCCCACCATCCGCATTGATGATTGGCAAACCGCGCGCAATCTCGCCTGTCGCATCGGCGGACCGAACAAGAGCTTCCCGCCGACCGCCTGTTATTCGCCGGCGCACTTCGAAGCCGTCGGCGGCCCGCTCGAGGACCTCGACCATTACGATACTTTCTTCGTTGATTCGATCACGGCGGTCAGCAGGCTGTCGTTTCGCTACGCCGAGCAGCAACCGGAAGCGTTCTCAGAACGCAGCGGCCGCAAGGATGTGCGCGGCGCTTATGGGCTGCACGGCCGCGAGATGATGCTGTGGCTCAATCAGCTGCAGCATGCCCGCGACAAGAACGTGATCTTCGTCGGAATTCTGGAGTTCGTTAAAGACGAATTCCACGAAGGCGAGTGGCAGCTGCAAAGCGAAGGCGCCAAAACTTCACGTGAATTACCCGGCATCATCGACGAAATCATCACCTATCAGTTTCTCGATTTCGGCGACGGCAAGCCGCCGGTGCGCGGCTTTGTTACGTCATCCCCGAACGCTTGGGGCTATCCCGCCAAAGATAGCGGAAAACTTCAGCAGATCGAGCCGCCGGATCTCGGCAAACTGCTCAGCAAACTCACCAGCAAAACAAAGGAGACCTGACATGTCCGACGAATTCGACTTCAACAACGCAGGACCACAGAAAAGCTTCGATGTCATTCCGGCTCAAACGGTCGTCACCCTACAGATCAATATCCGCAGCGGCGGCGCCGGCCCCAACGGTTGGCTGACGCGCGCCAAGGACGGCGGGCTCGACAAGGCTACCGCAGCCGCCGTCGAAGGCGCTCGCAAGATCGCGCTGAATTCATCAGGCCTGCCGATGATGACGCCAGTCGGCAGGCTCAATGATTCGCAGTGGGGCTGGATTGTTACCGCGGTGATCTTTGCCTGGGTGCGAACACGTACCGAGCAGGCCATCGCCGAGGGCCTCGATCAGGAAGAGGCAGTCCGGGCAACCGGGCTGTCACCATCCCCCTGTGACGTTGCGGTCGTCACTTCGATTCTGAAGGAGCTTGCCGAAACAGCCGGCGTCGATTGGGTGCTGCCGCTGCAATCCTGGTCGAAAGACACGATGGCGAACTTTCTGCTGCTGGCGTGGCAGCTGATCAACAAAGCCGAAGCGGCGCGCGACCACGGACCGGGCAAGATTATCGGCAAGTCAAAAGACTGGGATACGAAAGGGGACGACGTGCGCGACATCCCTTTCGCCCCGTGAAATTTGTGCTGACGCTGCAGCCGCTTCCTGGCGTCGACGCGATTAGGGCCTTGCGTTGGGTGCTGAAGGGATTGCTGCGGCAACACGGCATGCGCTGCGTGGGTCTGCGTGAGGAGAAACCAAAGTGCTGAATTTCAACCGCAGCAATCTCGCAGACAGGTCGCTCAATCAGACGCTCAACGAGCTGATCGAGCGCGCCGAGCCGCCGCGCGAGAATTACCGGCAGTATCTGGGTGCCAGCGCGATCGGCGCTGAGTGCTTAAGGAAAGTCCAATTCGAATGGATGTGCGATCCGATCTTCCCGGCGCGCATCAAAGACATCTTCGCACGGGGACATTTTTTTGAACAAGTCACGCGCGCGCATCTAGTCGCCGCCGGGTTCCAGTTCGCGCCTTCGGCGCAACTCGAATTCAAGGCCGCCCATGGACTCTTCCGCGGACATGCTGACGGCGTTCTCATCGCTGGGCCCAAGCTGCCGGAACTGACCTACCCGTGCTTGTGGGAAGCAAAATGCCTTAAAGCCGTAGGCTGGCGCGCGATCGAGCGTGATGGCTTGACCGGGCTTTACGCCGTCTAATGCCGGCCAGGTGGCGGTCTATCAAGCGTATTTGGACGTGACCAACTCGGCGCTGTTCAGCGTGGTGAATGCGGACACATGTGAACGTTTGCACTTTGCCGTCCCCTTCGATGCGCAGCTGGCGCAAGCGACCAGCGATCGCGCGGTCGCCGTGATCGAGGCAACACGCGCCGGCGAATTGCTGCCTCGTATTATCGAGGATCCGGAAGATTGGCGTTGCAAGATGTGCAGCCATCGCGAGAGGTGCTGGCGATGATTGACTATGTCTGCCCACTCAACAAGCGCGCTTGTCGTTGTGATCCGGAGGCAACGGACAAGGGATTGCAGCCGTGCATGCTCACCAAACGCATCAGCAAACTGTTCCGGATGTTCGGCTCAGACTATCCAGCGGAAGTGAGCAATGCGGCCGACAAATTAAAGCAATTGATTTCGTCGGTGGGACTGTCTTTCAACGATCTCGCCATCCTGATCGAAAACTGCGACGGACAGATCGAGGAAAGAAAGTACGGCGACGCCGATGCAGAAGTTATTTTTGCGCGCGGGGCCGAGAAAGGCCGCACCGAAGAGGCGCGCAAGAAAGACCTACCGCCGGATTTCTATGACGCCGACGGGCATCCGCGTTGGGTTGAAATCGCACTTTATTGCCAGAAACAAACGACACGGCTCCGGAGCGAGTGGGAGCGCGAATTCGTCACCGACATGGCCGGCAAACTGATGTGGCGCGAGCCGAGTGAGAAACAAGCCAAGCATTTGATGGCGATCTTTGTCCGATTGGGTGGGCACTATGACCCCAGAACCTGCAACGTACATCGCTAATTATGGAAGACGGCAATGACAACAACGACGCCTCCGCCTAAACCGCGCACGTTTCATGGCGATCTCGGGCACCTGCCGTCGGCACTGCTGCCGCTGACCAAGCTGAAACGCTGGGTGCTTTGGAGGTGGCAGTATCGCGAAACCAAAAAAGGCGACGGCAAGTGGACCAAGCCGCCATTCCAGACGTGTGATCCGGATCGCTCCGCCAAGTCCAATGATCCAGCAACATGGGGGACCTACGAGGAGGCGCTCGCCGCATTCAATGCCGGACTGTGCGACGGGATCGGCTTCATGCTGAAGGATGCCAATCTCGGCGCCGCGGATCTCGACCGCATCCGCGATCTGCTTTCAGGCAAGGTGCTATACTGCTGGGCCGAGCAGGACATCGTCGAGGCCCTGCGCCGCGGGGCCTATGTCGAATGGACGGTATCTGGGACTGGCGCTCGCATCATCGGCATCGCCCGCGGCAATGAAATTCACCGCAAATTCACCTTCAATCGCAAGACCGGCGCCGGCGTCGAGATCTATCGCAATTGCGCCCGCTACATCACGATTTCGGGACTGCAGGTGACGGACTACGCGCCGGAATTCGATATTCTGCATGCTCCGCTGAGCCCGGCCGAGTTAGCCGAACTCCCTGCTTGTGACGATTTTTTTGAGAGCATTGATCAAACAAACGGGCAATCCGAGCAATCCGAGCCGGCGCCGGCGAGTGAACAATTCGACTTCAATAACGCTGGGGCACAGACGGTTGATTATCAGCAGGTGATCGAGAACGGTGCACCTGAAGGCGAGCGCAGCGAAAAATTCCAGCAAGTGATCTGGCATCTTGCCGGTCAGGGCTGGTCGACCGAGCAGATCGCGCAAGAGCTCGGCAAGCATCCGAACGGCATCAGCGCTAAATATGCCGGCCGCCTACAGCTGGAGGTACAGCGATCGTTCAACAAATGGCGCACCAAAAAGCGGACCACGGTGAGCGGTGGTGCGATGCCGATCAATGCGCCATGGCCGCAAATCAAAATCATCGCCGGCGAGGTCCCGCGTGTCGTCAACGAGGCCGAACAGGCTCTCATGCTGTTGGGACGCGAAATTTACCAGCGTGGCGGCCTGCTGGTGCGGCCGGTGCTTGTTAATCTCAAGGCATCTGACGATCGCGACACCAAAGGTTGGCGATTGGTTCCGGTAATGCAAGCCTATCTGGTTGATGCCTTCACCTGTGCGGCAAGGTTCCTGAAGCATGACGCGCGCGCCAAGGCTTGGGTCCCGGTCGACGCGCCCGCCAAGGTCGCGGAGATTTATTTGGCGCGCGAAGGGTCATGGAAGCTGCCGCTGCTGGCCGGGATCATCAACGCGCCGATCCTACGCGTCGATGGTTCGATTTGCGAATTGCCGGGCTATGATCCGGAAAGCCGCCTGCTGTTCAAACCGGACGAGCAAATCTTTCCGCCGATACCACCGGCACCCAGCAAAACCGAGGCCGCCACCGCGCTCGCCCAATTACGCCGGCTGATCGAAACCTTTCCGTTCGTAAGCGGCGCCGATCGTGCCGTCATGCTGGCTGGAATTTTGACGGCACTCGATCGCCGATCGATGATGACGGCGCCCTTGATCGCCTTCAGCTCACCGGCAGCGGGCACCGGCAAGTCACTCCTCGTCGACGTGATCAGCGTACTGGCGACCGGGCGGCCGATGCCGGTGTTGTCACAGGGGAGAAATGAGGAGGAATTTGAGAAGCGGCTCGGCGCTAGCCTACTTGCCGCCGACATCTGCATTTCGATCGATAATTGCCAAGCGCCGCTGTCGGGTGCGCTGCTGTGCCAGGCGTTGACGCAAGGCGAGCTGAACATCCGCCTGCTCGGCTATAGCCGCAATATCGAAACGGCGATGAACGCCAGCATTTTCGCGACCGGCAATAATTTGGAGATTGCCGGGGACCTAACGCGGCGCTGTCTTCTAGTTTCGCTGGATGCCGGGGTCGAGCAACCTGAATTACGAGAATTCAATCTCGACATCCTTGAGGAGGCGCGTGTTCGGCGCGGTGAGCTCGTGGTCGCGGCGCTGACTGTGCTGCGCGCCTGACATGTCGCCCGCGCGGCCGGCGAACGCGTCAACGCGCCGCCTTATGGCGGCTTCACGAGTTGGTCACGACGCGTGCGAGAGCCGTTGTTATGGCTGGGCGAGGTTGATCCTTGCGATACGGTGGCGAAAATACGCGCAAACGATCCGGCGCGCGACGGGCTAACGACGGTTCTGTTGCAGTGGAAAGAGCATCTCGCAGTGGGCCCGGCCTACACCGTGCAACAAGTGATCGAGCGTGCCGTCAACGTACCGGCTTTCTACACCGCGCTGTTGAATGTGGCCGCGAGCAAGACCGGCGGAACAGTGAGCAATGAAAAATTGGGCCGCTGGCTGAAGCGAGTTCAAGGCAAAATTGTCAGTGGATTGAGGTTGTTACAAGACGGAATTAAACATGGATATCCGCTGTGGAGGCTCAACTTTTAGGTGGGAAGGTGGGGATCTGAGAAAATTTCGGTCAACGCGGGACAAGTGTCAGAGTGAATGACAGTTTCTGTAGATGGGGCGAAATCTTCGCTAAACCTCACCTTCCCCACCTGCATGACCTTGTTTGAGGGTGGAGACGAAAAGTGCCAGATAGAAAAAGAAAGCCAACGCGACCGATCACTCGATCGAAAACAACGAAGCCGATTATGACGGTCGATGAGGTAGTTGCGGCCGATCGGCGCTATTTCGACGAGCATCCCAACGAGGAGGAATACATCCGCGAGTTCGTGCCTGGCGAGTTCGGTAAGGCCGAGCTGCCGGAGATCCCGGAGGGCTTTCGCTATGCCACCTGTGTCTCTCGGCTATGGCGTGACGGTCAGCCCGTCGGTCGTTATCGTGAGCTGATGACGATCTGCGACGGTCAGCCGCTTCAGGACTTGATCCAGGCTGCCCGCTGAAGGACGCCAATGGGGATGGGGTAAGGAGATGTGACCGCCGTCCTCCGATCTCGCTCAAAGGATCTCGCACGCAACTGACGGGGGCGGGATGGTCGAAATGCAACCATCCCGGGTGGTCTCGCGGCGCGCCCGAGCCCGCAAAGCCACCTCTGCCGGTATGGTCGCAAATATCGCCCCAACGAGCTTATAGAACGACTGGTTGGAGGATTAAGCGTGCGGCCGTACCTCGCCTACCTTCGGTTTCGGCTTGTTGACGGCGCAGTACAAAGCGATTGTTTATCTGGCGGTTTGCCCCTCCGTAGCGCATGGAGAAGGACACCCAGTCATGGAGATCCTAAGAGGCTTTGAGCTGGTTCGCGAGCAGGCGCTTCCCGAACTCAACTCAGCCGCGCGATTCCATCGTCACGCCAAAACCGGCGCCGAGCTGCTATCGCTGGTCAACGACGACGAGAACAAGGTGTTCGGCGTCACCTTTCGCACGCCGCCGTTCGACTCGACCGGCGTCGCTCACATCCTCGAGCACGCCGTGCTTTGCGGTTCGCGCAAGTACCCAGTCAAGGAACCATTCGTCGAGCTGATGAAGGGCTCGCTGAACACCTTCCTTAATGCGATGACCTTTCCGGACAAGACTTGCTATCCGGTCGCAAGCCAGAATCTTAGGGACTTCTACAACCTGATCGATGTCTATCTTGATGCGACTTTTTATCCGCTGATCACTCCCGACGCCTTTCAGCAAGAAGGCTGGCATTACGAACTCGACGCTATTGACGAGCCATTGGTCTACAAGGGCGTGGTTTTCAACGAAATGAAGGGCAGCTATTCGTCGCCCGACGACAGGCTTAACGAGTTCTCCCAGCGCTCGCTGTTCCCGGATATGGTCTACGGCCTCGATTCAGGAGGCGATCCTCGGCACATCCCTGATTTGACCTATGCCGATTTCAAGGCTTTTCACCAGCGCTACTACCATCCTTCCAACGCCCGGTTGTTCTTCTACGGCGATGACAATCCCGACGAGCGTTTGCGCCTGCTTGATTGTTGGCTTAGCGCGTTCGACCCGATTGTGGTCGATTCAATGGTGGCCCGTCAGAAGCGCTTTTCCGCCCCGCGGCGATTGACGCGGACTTTCGCTGCGGACGCCGGTAAGTCCGAAGCGGACAGGAAAGGTATGGCGACGGTCAACTGGATGATCGAACAGATTCCCGACGCCGAGACCGACCTCGGCATCAACATACTTGAGCACATCCTAATCGGGACGCCGGCTTCGCCCCTGCGCAAGGCGCTGGTTGATTCCGGACTGGGCGAAGATATTGCTGGTCGCGGTCTCGATGATCAGCTCTTGCAGCCAATGCTCTCTGTCGGGCTCAAAGGCATCGATCCCGGCGGCACGGAAAAGGTCGAAGCACTCGTCCTCGAGACGCTCCGTACGCTGGCCTACAAAGGCGTCGACCGGATGACGGTTGACGCCTCGTTGAACACGGTCGAATTTCGCTTGCGCGAGAACAATTTCGGCTCCTTCCCGCGTGGGATCGCGGCTTTGCTGCGCTCGCTCAAGACTTGGCTCTACGATCGCGACCCGCTGGCGCCGCTGGCGTTCGAGGCGCCGCTCCGCTCGCTCAAAGCCCGCATTGCTGAAGGAGAGCTTTATTTCGAGAACCTGATCGCCCACGATCTCCTGGATAACCCCCATCGGACCACGTTGACGTTGCGGCCGGATCCCGAGGAGGCCGAGCGCGAGGCTGCCGCGGAACGCCATCGGCTCGATGCTGCGCGTGCCGCAATGAGCAGGTCCGATCTTGAGGCGTTAGTTGAGGCGACCTACACACTCAAGCGCCTGCAGGAGACACCCGACCCGCCAGAGGCGCTAGCCACTATTCCAACGCTTGCTCTTGAGGACCTGCCGCGCCGGAACAAGGTCATTCCGACCGAAGTGGCGCGCGTGGCCGATACCCAGGTGCTCTATCACGATCTGGCAACCAACAGCGTGCAGTATCTCGACCTTGCCTTGGACCTGCACGTATTGCCCGCCGATCTGCTCCCTTATGTCCCGCTGTTCGCGAGAGCGCTTCTGGAGACCGGCGCCGGCCAGCAGGATTTCGTGAGCCTCTGTCAGCAGATCGGACGCACGACTGGCGGAATTCGACCACAGGTTTGGATCTCGGCCGTCCTTGATTCGCAGTTCGCTGCTGCGCGGCTGTCACTGCGGGCCAAGGCGGTACCAGAAAAGGGGGCTGAACTCCTGGCAATTCTACGCGATGTGCTTCTTGAAGCGCATCTCAACAACCGGGAACGCCTAAAGCAGCTGGTTCTTGAGGAGAAAGCATCGAAGGAATCCTCCCTAGTCCCCGGTGGATCGCGTTTCGTCGACATGCGGATCCGCGCAAACTTCCATGAAGCGGATTGGGCCGAAGAACAGATCGGCGGCGTCAGTTATTTGTGGTTCCTGCGTAAGCTTGCTGACGGATTCGAAGCGAGCTGGCCGACCCTAAGTGCCGCAATGGAGCGGATCCGCTCATTACTCGTCACCCGCGCGGGAATGCTTTGCAACGTCACAATCGACGCCGCGAGTTGGCGCCGCTTCAAGCCAGAGCTGACTTCCTTCCTCGCTGCGTTGCCGTCGTCTCCGGTCGCGCAGTCTTCTTGGCAGATTGGCGAAGGACCCAGTGCCGAGGCCCTGATTATTCCGGCAAGCGTCAATTATGTCGGCAAGGGTGCCAACCTCTACCGCTTGGGCTTTAAGCCGAGCGGTGCGGCCCACGTCGTCGTCAAATATCTCCGCACGACCTGGCTGTGGGATAAGGTCCGCGTTCAGGGCGGCGCGTATGGCGGCTTCTGCGCGCTTGATCATCGGTCGGGCAATTTCACCTATCTGTCTTACCGTGACCCCAACCTGCTCGAAACGCTTGACATCTACGACCAGACACCGGGTTTTCTGACACGGGCAGAGCTAGACAAGACCGAATTGACTCGCAGCATTATCGGCATGATCGGCGACATCGACGCCTATCAGCTGCCTGACGCGAAAGGCTTTAGCTCGATGCAGCGCTACCTCGCCGGCGAAACCGACGAGATGCGCCAGCGCTGGCGCGACGAGATTCTCGGCGCCAATGTCGCCGACTTTCGTGCCTTTGCAGACGCCTTGGCAGAGTTAACCGCCTATGGGCAAGTGGTCGTGCTCGGCTCGGAGCGGCCAATTCGAGCAGCTGATGCCCGGCGCCCCGGGCTCCTGCACGTCTCGAAAGTCGTTTAGGACGTCCCTTCCGGGTCGTGGTTCACCGAGACCGGTCGGCTTCGTTGGCCCGCAAAACGCAAAGAATTCGAGACGTCAAACATCTGCACCGAGTCGATGCCATTGGTTTAGAATTGGGAGAGCAACCGGTGCCTGGAGGTACCATGCGCTTGGGCTCGAAGGCGAATTCGGAATTTCAACCAACAGGGAACGGCACGTGCCTAGCGAGATTGAGCACAAATACCTGGTGCAGAGAGAAGCGTGGAAGCCCTCAACCTCTGGGGTTTTATATCGGCAGGGCTATCTGTCATCCACTAAAGAACGCGTTGTTCGAGTCCGGATCGCAGGAGACCGAGCGTATCTGACGGTGAAAGGACCCGCGACAGGCGTGACGCGTCTCGAATTCGAATATCCTATCCCTGTCGACGACGCTGCGACCATGCTCGAACGCCTCTGCGAGCGGCCGCTGATCGAAAAGACGCGCTACCGTGAGGAGTTCGAAGGGCACCGTTGGGAAGTCGACGAATTCCATGGCGACAATTCTGGACTGGTGATTGCGGAGATCGAGCTTGCCAATGATTCCGAGCAATTCGCTGTGCCACCCTGGGCAGCAGCGGAAGTCTCAGACGATCCGCGCTATTTCAACGCCAATCTAGTGCTCAATCCATACAAAAATTGGAGGACATAAACGGGCGGCGTTGGAAAATCCATCTGAGAGACAGACAAATGAAACGGATTGTTGTTCTCATTGATGGCACCTGGCAACAAGAGGGCGTCGGCAAAAACACCAATGTCGGACTGCTCGATGCCGACTTCAAGATCGATGGGTTCTCTCTGATAAAGTCTTGCGATAAGAATGGAGTTCGGCAAGTTGTCGAATATCACAAAGGCGTTGGAGCGGCGACTAACCCCGTCCAGCATTATCTCGGCGGCTTAATCGGCGAAGGTCTCAAGAACCTCGTGCTAGACGCCTACGCTTCATTAGCGAAGCTCTATGAACATAAAGACGAAATTTACGTGGTTGGGTTTTCACGGGGCGCGTATGCTGCGCGTGCACTGGTCGGATTGATTGGCGCTTCGGGCATCGTGCGCAGTCCCGACAATGCCGAAGTCGCTTGGGCCCATTATCGTGTCAGCCCGGCGGCACGCTCGAAACGGGAGCAGCCCAGCCAAACTGACGCCAAGGCAATCAGAGACCTGGATGAACTGCGTAATCAGGGGAAAATTCATGCCAACAATCGGGTAAAATGTGTCGGTGTGTTGGGAGACAGCCGGATCGTATGGAGTGCCTGCTGGTTTTCATCTTGGCTTCATCGCGCGATTTATCGCGATGGAGCGCCTCGGCTTCCATGACACAAGTTTTGGAAACCACATTGATGTGGGTTTGCATGCCGTTGGAATCGACGAGCATCGCCGTCCATTTGTTCCGACTTTCTGGACCATAGCGAAAGGCCAACAGCCAGTTGGAATTGTTGAGCAGACATGGTTCGCAGGTGAACGGCGAGGGGTTGCATGATTCAGAAAGGATATACCCTTGTCCAGAAGGATCAGGCGGAGGAAGTGCGCGCAGCGTATGCCGCTGCTGCTCAACGAAACGCCACGCCCAACAGATGACTCTAGTCAGTCCTTCCGGGCGTCGTTTTCTATTTCGTCTTGAGCGAGCTGACGCGCAGTCGCCTCGTCCATGCCTTGGAGCACATACCATGCGGCCAACTCCCTGAAACGCTCCTCCGCCCGAGCTTTACGTCCCTTTAGTGAGCCGGTTGGGACCTCGTATCGCTGTGCGAGCCTTCTCGTCGCGGTCTTTTTGGCGGCCGTCCTTTTCATCTTCCGTGCTGTGCGTCTAGCCATGTAGTCCCCGAGAGACTTCCACGCGTGGCCATTGTCTATCGCCTTGGCGAGGCCGTCCAGCCTTTCGGGATCATCTCCTCGACGTTTTGTTCTGCCGTCCGCTCTCTCCGCTGATCCGAGAAACGGTCGTATTAGGACAGGACGCCCGCCGCAGCACAGCGGTGACTTACACTGGCGCCCAGACCCCGCCACGAGCCGTTGGAACGCCGCGTGCGTTGAATGCCTTGGCTATGGCGCGCAATGACGTGGCGCCGCTCGCCTTTATTTGCTCAATGACGGGGCGCACATTGTTGTTGGAGGCGATGCCGTGACGTTGCGCTTGCTTTAGTTTCGGGCCGCCGAGCTTCACGCCCCGCGCTTTGGCGGCGGCGATGATTGCTTCGCGCTCGTGCTCAGCCACGGCGGCGAGAATGTGAATGGTGAGCTTGTTGGCGAATGGCATGTCGGCGGCAACGAACTCGATGCCGCTTTCCATGAGCCTTGAGACAAAAGCTACGTTTCGGGCGAGCCGGTCGAGCCGAGCCATCGATGACGCGTGCAAGCTTACAGGGACTGCCAGCGTAGGAGGCGAAACCGAAGCAACCGTCTGCTCGGCAGCGCCTTTTCGTTCTCGACGATGCATCGGTGGTGATCGCGGCTATTTACCTCCTCCATGAGCAGAGCGTTGGCGAAGTCACGGCCAAGCTTAGGCCGGACGAGCTAGGGCACGTCATCAGGCTTGTTGGGCGCTGTCCGAGCTGCTACCCGCCCGGAACGCTCTGAATGCGAATTTCGGAAAGCTCTTACTTGAGCCCGACCGGGGCCCGTCGAATTCGTACTACCGGGGCGCCCGCACTTCCAGCACACGAGATTGTCGAGGCCGGTTAAGCCGACGCGCACCTAATGGTGACAGCTTCACGGCCGTGATGTGCGTGATGGGGCCAGTGTAGTTGACCATGAGCGCGTCGAGTTGCGCTCGGCGGTCAGCGTGAGAGAGTTGCGGCGTCCTTGTCATTCGTTTACTCCTGGGTTCCTTCGAATAATCTCCCGAATGTCTCGGCTGAGCGGTCTTCACTGTGAGTGTGCACGTCGTGGTGTGCGGTATCTGCTCCATAATGGACAGGTTCCGCTCCAGCCTTTTGCGTCGGCCTGCGCGGCCCGCCGGCGCCCCGCCGCAACGATCAAGGAGAACGGCGTCCCGCTCAACGCGAGTCTCTTTCACCGGACTTGATTTGCGATCGAGCAAAAGGAGGCAAGCGCGGCTTCGTACTCACGGATCGATGGCTTCGCGCTCTGGCGTCCCGGGGCTGGCGCTATCGCGCGCCATTTGTGCAACCGTGACCCCTTCTAAAGCTTTGCGCCATTGTGGATACCAAGGCTGATCTTCCGGACGCGTTGACAGAAAGACAACGGTCCGCTGCCGGAACTCGTTCCGCCAAGCTGCCCGTAATTGGTGAAGCGGCCGCAATATTAGCGGTCTCGACGGAGCAAGCGCATGGACAGGACTGCGGCCACTGAAATGGGCTAGTCTCGGAAGACGACGGCTAGTGAGCCTAGCTGCCGGAGCTTCTCAAGCGCTAGGCAAGACGCGCGACGCGCGTCCGCTCCCACAGTTCACGGAGATATTCTTCCACAAAAACGTCACCGACGTTTTCACCCCCGCGCCGGCCAAGCGTCCTCATTACCAGCTTAGACCATCGCTCGACATGGGTATTAAGCATAGGTCGCGCGCAAAGAATGAGCTTCATGGCTTCTCGTTCATTGGCTCCGTCTGGCCAAGGAAAATCCGTGAGATTTTTGCCCGACGCGATCCATTTGTCCGGGTCGAGTAGTTCGGCAAGTGATGTCGATGTCATTGGTATCGTTTCCACCGGGGCGGCGTAGCGCCGATTGATTTACTTCGCGCCGAACAAGATAATCGAGCGAACGAACAGCTGCATTTCTCCGAAGACCTCGACTTGCCTAGCGGGCAAACCTATCGCTGGCTCGAAGCTGTCGCTGAGCGAGTATCGGCAACGGCGCGCTGAAACGCAGCCCTAAGTCAGCACGTCAACGAAATCCAAAAGGCAATTTTCGTAGGTAACCTGATCGGCTTCGAGAAGTGAAAATTCACGAGTGGCAATCGGCGTCTTCGGCGTCCGTTCGAAGTACGTCTTCAAAAGTCCCGTCTCAAATACGTTAAAAGTCATTCTCCCTGAGGCGGCCCCGACTTGTCCCGTGAAGACTGCCGTCGCAACGGTTGTTCCGGTGCTCCCAGGCCTTGCCTGGAAGGCAAATTTGGCGCCTAGGACGGAAAGTTTCTCTTCAATCGTCCTCCTTGCAGCTTCGATAACGAACTCATCAGCCATCCATTTTTCGTTCAGTTGCCCAATCAACTTCTGCTTAGCTTGCGCCGCCTGTGTTACGGCAGACTTGGCCAGATCGGATGTTTTAGTTTCATCCGCCTTCCGCTTCAGAATGACGGCAATGCGCCCGTTAGTCGAAGCCAATGTGTCACTCTGCGGATAAGCAGCCTCCGCGGTGCTCTTTGGTGAAAATATTAGCATTGTCAGCTCCTTTATCTACCTGCGGTTTGCCCGGCGCAGTTAACCGCACCGTGAACCTAGAGGGCGAATAATTCTGTATCGAATTGATCACTATGGACAAATTGCAATGTTGAAAATCAAACTACGGAGCTACTACCCGCGACCCCTGCGCGGATGGCGAGATCGGCGGCTATCAAGGCGTCGCAGTCGATGCCGTGTTTGATTCGGTTTCGGACGTTCAAGGCCGAGCTGGCCAAGGCCGGCATCCTCTTCACGCCAATCTCCGACCCGAACTGTGAAGAAGTATCTCGGAGCGGTGGTGCCGATCAGCGACAATTCCTTCGCCACGCTCAATTCGGCGGTGTCCCAAGGCCAATCACATCATACTCAGTGAAGAAGAAGTGTCTGACGTGAGTTTGGCGACGGTCTACGTGTTCGATAAGGAACGGGCCGCGCCGCCAGCCTTTACGCTGGCTCGCGCCTGTGGACGCTGTGGCGGCTGTGCGCGCTGCGCCGCCGGGCGTTGTGCCGCCGGCCGTTGTGCGGTCGGGCGCTGTGCGGTCGGCCGCTGCGTCGTCCGCCGCTGCGCGGTCGGCGCCTGTGCCGGCTGTGGCGGCGGCTGCGGCACCGGCTATTGTTATTCAACGGGTGGCTGCAACGTCTGTTGAGCGAACGAGTTTTGGTAATAGACCCGGTAGCGTGCGCATCGAACGAGTAGCGCTTTCCCGGTGATCACCGTCGCAGCAGCTCCGGCAGCTTGGCGATGTTGGCGGCGATGCGACGAGCTTCGTCTCTGGTCATGAGATTGACTGGTTGCCGGCAAGGAGCTCGCTCAGCCACGCTTCAACCGCCCGATTGGCCCGCCGCGAGCACTTGGGTTTAGCGCGGCTGCAAGAATTGGGTCAGAGCCAGTTTGCCGGCCTGACTGGCTTCTTCCCAGGAACTGAATTGAACGCGCGACTCTTCCACGGAAAGGCCCGCCGCGGGCCGGAGTTCCCAACCGTACCGGTTTGGTGCCGGGAAGCGATGCGTCACTTCCACATGCAGCCCCGAAGCGCCGTTTGTCGTCCGCCGCGGCGGCGTGTTTAGTCGCGTCTGCCAACGTCGCTCGAAATCACGTGCGTCGTAGCGCGGATAAGTCAAAGGCATGGCAGTCTCCCTCATCGAGGCGGAGCACAACCGGGTCTCTCAGCCACCGACGCCTGACGGGGATTGCTGTCGGTGATGTGCTTCAATACGCTTTGTTCCCGTAGAGAACTGCGCAAAACGGCTCACTTTCGGGTCGCGGAGCCATGGCGTCCTTTTGTTCGCTATAATGCTATCCAATGCCTATATGGTGAGTATCACCGACAGCGGCTCTTAAAGTGCCCAGGCGTTCGGTGGCTGAGAGATGAGTTAGCGCTCCCGCCTGAGACAGCGAGCGTAACATGCCCACATATCACATTTATATCGTAGGTCGCGACGGCAGCTTTTTGGGCGCGGCCGAAGTTGTGGAATGCGTTGACGACAACGAGGCGATCGGGACGGCTTCGCAGATTGCGAGTGGTCTCGGTGCAGAGATTTGGGACCAGAAGCGCTTTGTCGCGCAGCTCCCGGCCAGCAACTCGTTTACGTCGCTCCCGCAGCACAGCTCGTCGATGGCCTAAGCGGATTTGCTGTGGACGCGAAATGAACGGCGCCAGCTCTGAGGCCCGCGGCGTCTGCCTCCCCAATCCTGATTGAGTCAGTCCCGCCAAAACCCCTTTAAGCCGATCCGGCGCCAGCGCCGTATAACGCACGGTGTGCTGGATATTCTTTTGCCCCATCCAGGACTGGATGGCGCGTGTATCGTGGCCCGGCGTTCGCCAGGGGCGAAGCCGCGGCCCATGCCGGAGCATGTGAGTGGATCGGAATTGGCACCGTCGACCGTGTCAGAAAGGTCACATACCGCGATATTTTTTAGACCGGGCCAAATCAGATGTTTTTGGCCACAAAAAAGAACTCAGGCAGGAGCCTGCTTGCCAAACAAAAATTTTCGCACGAGGGGACAACAATGCTCGCTATCACAGTTGTTGTTGCTGCAGCCGGACTGGCGCTTGGACTACGTTTTAACGTATTCGTCCTGGCACTGCTGCTCATAGTAGCAATCATCGGAGTTAGCGCTATTGGTGTTTGGGGTGGCAGTAACCTGCTCGTTGTTGCATTGCGCGTATTAGCAACGCTTGCTTGCCTTCAGATCGGCTATCTCATTGGCAGTCTGATCGCTGCACAACTTCCCGCACGAGTTATAAACCGTACCCAAACACAATACGTACGCAGATTAGCTGTTCGCACATAAAGGCCACTTGACTCAAGCTCGTCGGTGTTCGCCCTAAGCTACCGGCGAACTAAGCTGTTTTGGACGTGACTTTGACGCGGTAGGTCAGCATCGCTCGCAGCAGCTTCTCCGGCGGGATCGACGGCCGCCCGATCGGCGCATAAAGCGCGAAGAATTCGTGCTCCAGCGCGACCAGCGCCTCGTTGACAAGCCCTCTGATCGCTCTCAGCGGATGATCCGACCGAACCCGCTTCTCAAGGTCGATGTAGCTGAAAAGCTCGCCAGTCCGCTTATCCCCACCCCGCATCACCTAACCTCCGAATCGTTTCGGAGAAAGTGAATTACTGAATCAGCCAAACCGCGACCCACTTCTTCAACAGCCTGCTAGACGGTCCAGGGCGGGGGGAAGCGGCGTTTCACGGTTACATCAAGCGTGTTCTGCCAGAGCGTCATCGCCGCGACGCATGATCCGATATTCAGTCAAATGGCGACCGGTTGTCCGATCGATGACGTGGTCCTAGCCGAAAACAAAAAGAAAAGCGAAACGATCTGAACGTCTGATCAGCCTTAGCAACCCGACGTATCGAATCAAACTCGCCAGTCTGCCCCTCTGGAACTGTGACATCAACCTCTGCATCGGTTACGAGCGGCGCAAGCATCGTGACGTTGAATTTGACGAAGCGGCGTTCTGGCGGCCCTTTGATATCTTCTTTGAGAAATTCGTCATACATCCTTATCGGCGGCTCGCGCTGAGCCAAATGGATGATATGTTTGGCCATCACCTCGCGTACCACGTTGGCTGGTCCAGTGAGCCGCGACCAAGAACGGCTATCCCACGCAAATACGCGCGCACAACAGACGACGCTCGCATCGCCGGTAGGCTACAAGCATGTTGGCGACTGCAAAAGACGCCAGATAGCTGCGGTCCTTAATTCCGGCCGAATCACTAGTCCGATTTGAATTGGTGTAGACCCGTCGCTTATTGGCAGCGCGTGAGTTCTTGATGATTCGGCACATCGTCGTGACGGCGGTAAGTAGCATTTCGGCCGAGCCATAAATCTTCAGGTTGAGTAAGGCTCTAACAGTTCGCAATCATTGAACTTGGAAGCGCCAGATGACCCAACTGGAGGCGATTGTCATGATGGATGAGAAGCAAGATCGATACGCTGATCTAATAGAGTGCTCCGCGCGTATTCTCGCATTTGACGGCATAATTGATGCCGCTCTGCCGGTCCTTGTAAGTGCATTGACGAGCGAGGCGGTCGATCTGCGCAACGGTTGGGCGGAGTTTTGTCCCATTGACGAGACTGGAGCGGCTGACTTGCCAATCGTCGATGCCGTCATTGCTGAGGTGTTCGCCCGTTCCAATGCTTTGCGGCGCGAAATTTTCGGCAATCTGCGTCGAGCTGCGACTGCGAAAGACGTTGCCACGCGAATGCGCGAACATTTGGCGGGCTTGCGAAAACAACATTCTGCAAAAACCCTAAGGAAGATCGCCCACGGATAGTTTCCCAGCCAGCCACCGGGATATATTTTGCGCCCTTTGACGCGATCGGTCGCATGGAAAGCAAACAGCCGCAGCGCCATATCGGGATCAACGCTCAACACAGTGCGCCACAATTCGGTAGATCGCTGAAGGCGATATGTTAGGACGATTGCCACGACTAAGATTTATCTGATCGGCTCCGGTGAGGGCGTCTGCCGCAGTCTGACACTTGGCCTTGCTTGGGAAATCCAGGAATGTAGTCGCTGTCCCGACCCCGCCCGTCGATGTCCCGCTCACAACGAATGTCACCATGATCAAGGTCCACATCGGCGAAATCCCTCCTGGCACTGCCTCATCCGCTGTGACAACCGTTGAAACCTTATTTTCGCTCCACGCTGGTACATTTACGGGATTTGAAAATTACGGGAACCAACTCGCCGTCATCGGTCGCTTCCGCCACTCACTGATGTGCGGGATCTAATCGAGAAGCATTTGCCAGCGCTATACAAGCCTGCCTGCCGGCACATCTCGACCCAGCGTGTCGAAGCGGCGCAGGGCGAGAAAGACCTGCTGGAGATTTGCGTATCGCTTCGGCTGGTGCTGGCGCTCGAACGTCCTGAGCGATGCTGAAGTCGCGGCGGTGCTGACCTACGTACGCAACGCCTGGGGCAACGCCGCGCCTCGATCGATCTAGGCATCGAAAACGGTAGGAGTCGGATTGCCCAACTCTGGCGGTCCGACGGTGAGCGCCGCGGCGTGCAAGAGGTTAACGGACCGACCACCTGAGATCGCGGTTAGCACCAGTTTTGGCGGCGTCGGGGTTTGAAGCGAGCGCGAGGGAGCCGGAAGCTGCTATGGGCCGCCCAAACCACTACGGACCACTATGGCCCTGCGGATTTCCAGCGCTTTACAACGCCCGCTGAGGTCGTACACCGGAGCCGAGGGTTTATCTCTTCTTCGAAAGCCAGGCGTGGCCTTGAAATCCCTGAGTTTTTCCAGGAAGCGGGGGCCCCATGAGGTCGTGCCGCTGCTTCAGTCGCTCAGAGATTTGCGCAACGGATAATCATCGGCTTCGTACAGACGTTGTATGTCGCTGCTGCTGAAGCGCTCGTCCCCGACCTCAAGCCATGCACCGAAGGCTTTGGGTATGCGTAAGTCCTCAACGGCATAACGGAGCGCCTCAGCCGCAGTCGCGGAACGGCGATACTTGGTGCGGCTGCCCTTCGCGGGCTTTGATAGGAACAGTTCGGCCGGGGCGCTGTAGTCGAAGGAAGACATGGCTTACGTCTGCTCGGCGTCAAAGGCTCATGCGTAAAACATACACGGGGTCTACGCGAAGGCACACTGCCCGCTGAGTCTGCCGAGCCGTTGGTCCTCTCGTGGCGGCCATCAAGGCTGCACTCGTCGCCGGCAAGGGCATAAGGCGGATCGCGCGCGAGCTCCAGGCCGGTGTTGCCATTCGCAAGCGGCGCTAGCTATGCTTATTCAGCTTGTATTTCTATGGTTGCAGGGTCTTCGCTGACCATCACAAACCCCAGTCTTTGGTAACACGGCACACCCGGTCGCTGCGGGCGCCGCAATCGTTATCGTAGCCCTTTGCGGTCGTAAATCGCTTCGCTGCGAAAAAGGCGGAGCGCGACAATCCACCCATAGGGAAGATCGTGGAACTGGGGAGCTCTCCACCTCCACTATGTCGAACAGCGCAAAGGTGAGCCGTTGGTCCTGCTGCATGGCAATGCAGGTATGATTAAGGATTTTTCTTCGAGCGGTCTTATCGACAAGCGCCTTTGCCCCTCCGCTTTCCAAGCGGACCGGATGTAAGCTCCTTTTTTCGATGTACTTGGTGGGGAGCTGCAAATGCGTGGGTGGATCGCACGAATGCATTTCAAGCGTCAGACAATGGCGCTAGTACATCGCATCTTCGTAACATACGGCTCCAAAATAACCGGCAATTACCTCGAACAGACATGGGCCACAATCTTGGACGCATGCTCCGGGAGTGGTCCGCCTCGGAAATGAAGCCGGAAGAAGCGGCCTGCGTGGTTGCAATGAAGACGATTGGCCATGTTTTGAGACATTTGTCGGAAGATCGAAAGGAACTGGTATTTCTTGCCCTTCGACAAGGTGACGATCCAGGCGATGCGACTGTTCGTAATATCGCCGGCCATCTGACGCACGTAATTGCGGCCATCCACGAGATTGCACCCAACGAGACTTAGGGGGACGCAATGATCTATCAGATATTCGGTGCCCTTCAAGGCCGCAGTGGAGAGGCCCTCGATGATTTCATGGGCGAGCAGCTGGTCAACAAAGTGATTAGGAGCATAACGGATGGCCGCTGATCTCCCTCTCTCGACAGTCCATGGTGGCGGGAAGCGGCGAGGGGCATTTGCTAAAGACTGGTGCAGACGATGGCGTCAGCCGGCTGGCCTACAAGCAACGCATGGCCACCGCCGATCCGAGAAGATGAGAGCGAGGGACGGGCGAGCCTAGTGGAGGATCGGGAGGCCCACCATAATGGGGTACAGGGTGAAAATCGCTGTCCATATCCCCCAAGCGAGCACAACGCCGCAGCTGGAGAGGAACAGAAGCCGAAAGATCCGGTCAGACATATCTAGGACTAGAATGGGGAATCAGCGGGCCTGCTAAGGCCGCCAGACCCCCCATCGGCACCCCGCTCGAGCTCGACAAGGCAGCCCCCCGTCGCACCGCCAATTGTATTTACAGTTCACGAGCGCTCGTGGGTGAGGCGGGCGCTCGACCATTTGTGTGCGCCGTGACATCTTCAATGACCAAAACACCCCTCAACCCTAATTGGCCAAAAGATGTGCCAGGCACAAGACGAGATGCATCGGATAACGGACACTTGTGCGCCCCGCAATAGATGACCTGCGCGACTTAATTACGGAACAAAAGTTCCGCAAGCTCACGCTCCCCTAAACGTTGGGCGCAGCGCGTTCAAACGCGCGGCAGTGTCTGTATTCAAGAGGAAAGAAGCGCAGAAGTGTGTTGGGGGAACCCGGAACCCTCACACGGCTGTGGATTAGTCGAAAAGCCCGCGAAACGTCCGACCCAGCGCGGCATACAGTGGACGCTAGACGGAGAGGCGGGACACAGATCCACCGTCTCCTTCATCTTGCAGAGATATGCGAAGGAAAAGGAGGATCAAAATGTTTGGCAAAGCGAAAGGCGGTTCGCACAAAGAGGGCGAACATTTACCGCCGGCGCCACAGTTGCAAGATTCGACACCTGCAAATGTCGCTGAGGCGGATTCGACGGAGATCTCATACATCGGTCCCGGCATGACGGTTGTCGGTAAGATTTCGAGTGAGGGAACGCTAAATGTCTTTGGTCGCGTCGAGGGCGAGCTTCACGCTTCCATTGTCCGAATATCTGATGGCGCCCATGTGGAAGGCGCCATCGCCGCACAGGATTTAACTATCGGTGGCCGTTTCAAGGGCACCATCCAAGCAAATCGCGTCACGCTGACTAGCTCCGCGGTTGTTGAAGGCGAGATACATCATCGCTCGTTGGCAATTGAGGAGAACGCCTGGTTCGCTGGGGTGTCGCGTCCGCAGGAGACCTCGGCGAGCGAAGTGACAGACACACGGTCGCCCGTTCAACTTGTGCCGACGGACGGAAACCAGCAGGTCAACGGTTCGCTCAGGGAGGTGCCTGCCGATACTGCTGCGAAAGAGCAGGCCAAGGGAGCGTCCCCCGGCCTCTCCAACTAACGTCGGACTGCTTGACAACATTTCTGCAATGCGTTCGTGAACACCATGCAGGGCGTGAGCACGGGCAAGCCATCGAATATGAAGAAGTGTCGAACAGGGGCAAAAAATTTAAGGGTTCGGCGCTGATCGGGCCCTGCGCACTAAATGGTGAAAGAAAGGGGGGCGGCTTCGGCCGCCCTTTTGTGTTTTAGATCTCTGAAAAGAAATTCCAACACGCCGTACTGCGTGTTAGGCGTGTGTCGTGGATGACACACCCCTGGGATTTTAGAAAAGGCCGTATTGCGTGAATCAAACAACCGTTTTAATTTTAATTGATCGCCTGAAACAAGATATGGGGACTCGGCCCCGTTTCGAAATGCGGATGAATCTGCGGACTGAAGAATGCCGTAAGCGCGCCGCCGAGTGCGCGGAGAAGGCGCTTTGCGCCCCTGATCAGGAAGTACAACGGACCTTTGCTGAGCTTGCTGAGCAATGGCGGACGTTAGCTGAACATACTGAATACTTGGGGCGATATCATTGAAAGCGGCCTCGGCGGAGATGGGATCCGCCGAGGCCCTTAGTAGCCATGGCGGCCCGCGGGATTGCGGGTGGGGAGTATGCCTTGGCTACAAGTAGGATGGCGGCCCATAAGCACGCTGCGGTTCGCCGCGGCGTGCCCTCCCCGTTCCTCTGGAATTCAAGGCTTGGAGTTCTTTTTTGTGACCAGCAAAGCGCTTTTTTGCAGCGCTATCTACTTTGCTGAAGCGTGTGGCAAGTCGGTCACAGTAGAACGCGCGGGGTAAAAGGAAAAGTGCACATAGGAACCTGTCCCAGAAAAAATAATCCTTGAAACCTTCCTAAGGTTCCTGGTTCTCCCGTTCCGCTAACTGCCGTTCGTGCTTTGTCGCATCTTCGATGGCTGCGATCGTGCCCTGGAGGCTGGTGAACCGTTCGAGCATCTCTTCCGACTCGCCACGCGTAGATGGCATCGCAAGAGCGACGGCTAACTCTCTGCGCTTCATAACCAACTTGTCGCGCGCCGCCATAAGAGTTTTCACGTGTTCGTTATCTTCGGTCATAAGTTACTCCCCCTCGCTGATACTCTCACATTAGTTCGACCGCTATTGCCTCGGGCTTGCCTGACCGTTTGCTAATCTGCTCGTCGAACTGCACCCGCTGACCCTGAACGAGCTCTTGGATGTCGGGGGCGCAATTGGAATGTGGACCTCTCGATCGCGGATGTACGCTGTCGCAAGGGGCTGACGATGCATCCCTCCGTGCGTATTGCTCCCGTGTGCGTAACATTCCCGTGCGGTGTTGGCGCACGAATATCCCTGCTCGTTGCTGCACGCGACACGAACGATTGTGCTACCGGCTCGAGAGGCCGAGGTGACATCCAGACGAGTTTGATGGGCTCGGCGACGCCGAGCTCCATGCAAGGAACGTGAGAACAACTGCTGATGCGACAGCAACAGAATCGTGGGTGTCGTGGCATCATCGTTTTATGCGTCCGCGCTTAAATCGGCCAAAGGGGGCTGATCCGGCGCACTGTGCTCGGTTTGACTCCAAATCAATCCGCAATCTTGCGCACGCCTTCGGTGCGCCCCGGATTGGCTGTGGTCGATCGCGTCTTGGTGAGACGCCGCTTGTTATGTCTATTTGGAGCGCATCGATCGGAAATAATGTTCGGCGTGCTGATAGTAGTTCTCTGCCGCGACCGTATTGCCATTTTGAGCTTCAGCACGGGCCATCACCAAATATCGCTCATAGGCTCTTTGCAAGCCCTGAAAGCCGTTTGGCTCGGGTCGGGATGTGGGCGATATCCAGCGCTGTGGCCGAGTCGCGAACTGTCGCGCAGCCCCAGCTGAGTTTCTGCTATTTCGCATGTCCCACTCTTTGAGGGGCGTCCGGCCGATGTTGCGCTGCTATGTCTCGCAAACGCTCCAGCGCGCCAGAAAACGCGATTATGGGGCCTTTCAGCCGATGAGGAGCGCCCGCCGGAGCGTTTGCTTTGGGGGCATCACAACTGCCGCCGGCGCCCCTGAGGCGAATCGCAGCCTCCACGCAGCGATTGTATTGCGACGCCATGCCCGGGGGAAGCCCCAGCGCCGCGGGCTCACTCGCGCGCCAGGGCCCCGGTCCAGTGCGACAACCCTTGTTGAAATTTCCCGTCCCACTGTCGCCACACCTATAATCCGGCGCGGTTAGCGGCAGCTTAAGGGCTGTGCACGCAAACAAAAGCGCGGCAAGCATGGGTCTGGGTAAGCGTAACTGCGGGAACCCACGAGCAGCCCGCGTGAGGGCATTCACGCTGAACTTCTACCGATGAGTGGAACCGCGCGGCTCGAAGCCGGGTCCATAATCCACGATCACGATGGAGTTGTTAAACAGCGGTCGAAGCGATCGATCGTTCGATGCTGTTCAACTAGCGTCGCATCATCGGCAAGCTTCATATTCGGGCTTCGCGTGCTGCCGCTGACCGTCGTGAACCGTATATTCTCTTTTTGCCGGAGTGGCGTTTTTGGTTGCCCATACTGCCCCTGTCCATTCGTGATAATGATTGCGTAAGAAAGATGAACAGGTGAGTGACGAAGATTGCCTATGGGGTTCAGCAGCGCCGCGCGTTGCCGGGGCCTCACTGAAATGCAGCGGGGTCGATACGCGAGGTCGATCGCAACTCCACCGCTCCACCACGGGCATTGTCGAAACGGCAGGACCAGAGATCGGGTCACCATAGCGCCCGAATTAATATTTAGGCAGTTCCCTCTAAGTAGGCTGAGGTCTCGAAGGGGAGGACTGAGGCTATTCGCTCCTCGGAGTCAGACACAAGTCGAAGCTGCGTTGCCGCTCTCGGCCGCAATCGGAAGGCGCGTGCCGTTCCTCGGCCGCCAGCGCGACCCCCTTGGCGTGGCCGCGTCTGGCTGGTTACTTCGGCTATGGTCGTGCTCGGCACGGTTGGCGCAATTCCCGCTTCGGGCCACCAGCAGGCACCCATGCCGAGCAAGATCGTCCAAGCTGATCACCACAAGCACGGCTCGACGCCGGACGCCAAGCGGAGGGCGGCGGCGCGGGAGGCGATCATACCGAGCGTCCCGCTGCCGGTTAAACGACCGGCGGCGGCATCACTGCCGCCTGATGTCGTCGCCGTGGAGCAAGCGATCGAACTGGTGCGACAGCGTAAGGTGGGTGAAGCGACTGCGCTCGCGACCTCGATCGGCGATCCAGTAGCGCAGAAGATCGTCGAATGGGCGCTCCTCCGCCACCCCGACAGCGAAGCCGGATTCGAGCGGTACGCTGGCTTCGTCCGCGCCAATCCGAACTGGCCGAGCATTCGACTGCTGCGCCGGCGCGCCGAGGCGAGATTGTGGCAGGAGCGGCGCGACGCCACCACCGTGCGCCGTTTCCTCGGCGCCGAACCGTTCAATTAGATTGGGACGCGCGCCTCATCGATGCGCATCCTGATATCGACATCGCAACGTTTAGGATTGATGAAGCAGAGGTGAAGGCCCTCGGCAAACAATTCCTGACGTGCTTTCAAAAGCAATGGCCGCCCGACTCACCTAAGGAGCAATGCGGGATATATTACAGCGGCTGTCCTGGCATCGGCACACGCCGGCCGTCGAGCCGGGAAGCAATTTTCGGTGAGGCTTGTAACAAATAGTTTTCCACAGACCCCCGTTGTGACGTGTATCCGGTAGCGCCGCTTAGGGCATTCCAAACGAATCAGATATAGCCAGCAGCGCTGGCGCGAGACATTTCCTCCGCGCGCTGGCGGCACTGATGTCAACTGAAGCCCCGAAGAAACAATCGGGGCTATTTTTTTGGACCTTACTAAAGGAAAGAGCCGCATGGCGGCTCCCCGTCCCCCCGACCCGGCCGCCGTGTCCAAGAGCCTAAGTTTAGGCATCAGACTCAGGAACCTCGGGCAGCTTCGCCACGTTTGCCGCAATCCGCCGCGCCTCGTCCTTGGTCGTGAGATTGGCCGCAGATCGCCGGCCGTATTTTGTTCGTCTGTGGCCGATGCGCCACGCTCTTCAACAAAGTCAATTGGTTAGGAGGAAAACGCTTTGCCGCCAAGCGAATACATGCACATTGGCAGGTCGGGGCGCGGCCGGTGTAGGGAAATCCATGTTTCGACCAACGCAGTTTCGGTTCGCGGTGATTGCCTTGTTTGCAGTGGCCGCAGTTTCTCTGACGGCTGTCTCAGCACGGGCATTAAGTCAGGAGAGTAATGGCGCTGGCGAGAGCGGCAATTCGACGTTTGCTGATCCAGACGAGCAGGTCAACATTTTCGGCTACGGCCAGGGCGCACAACAATTCGAACCGAGTGGTTCGGGGCAGCTCGGCATCCAACGGGGCCAACTAACTCCATTCAAGCACTTTCAAAGCAACGGACTCGGTTCGCCACCGGATCCCCTTTCTCGCCCGAGCAATTGAAATCCGTACCTCGATTTTGACGGCGCAAGCCGCAGCATTAGCGGCGAGCTTCGTCGCGGGTGAGTAGATGGGCCGCCGAACCCCTCATACGCTGTGCGGCTACGGCTTGCCAGGAGGCAATGCGAGCTTTAGGCAGGCATCTCTCACTGCTGCATTATCGCTTTTTAGGAGAGCCTCGAAGTACTGACTTTGCCTCAAAGACGTTAGCAACATCTCGGCGTCGCCCCAGACGCCGCCTGCATCGATTTCAAATGGCTTGCCGAATGTCTGTTCATTTAACAGGCGCACAAAATCCGTAAGCGCCGACCAGAAATCACTCCAGTCCTCCCAGCCGCCGCCGGGAAGGGGTTCACCTTTGCGGATAACATCGCGATCCGCATGCGCTCCCAGCTTGTGCCTTGCGGGCAGAATTTTCATGCGGAGTTTTTCCATGCGTCCGCGAAGATCGTGCAGCTTCTTGAACGCGTCACTGTCCGGCGGAAAGCTGTTAGCAAACAATTCCACGGTGAAGTTCTGTTTGCCACGGCCGGCATCTTCCGCATCGGTGATCCTGCATGTGAAGACAGAACCTGCAGGCGGCGGCGAAGGACCCGGGGCTTTCGCTCAACCACAATCAAGGCCATCCAACCGTCGCGGCCACGGCGCATGCGGCGCAGTTCCGGCGGGCGGGCGCGTCTGCGGCGCATCCGGCAGACCGATCAGCTGCTATCGCGCCGCAAGGCCATCCATCAAGGCGGCCACGACGCCCGGCAACGCGCCGACGACCCCGGGCGGTAAAGTCGGCCCGGCGGCGATCACTCCCGGCGCCAAAACTACTACTCCCGGCAATGCAACCACCGCTCCGAGCGGTAGTCCCCCAAGCGGTGCAGCCGCGCCTCCGGGCAGTAAGGTTGGTCCCGGCAATGCGGCAACAGGCGCTGGCAATGCCGCCATCGGCCCGGGCAACAAGCCCGTTCCCGAAATCAAGGAGCGCAATAAGGGTAGTGTCGGCAGCGGCACGACGCCTCCCGCTGGCGCAACCGTCAATCCCGCTCTCAATGAGCACAAAGGTACCGCCACGGGTGGCGGCGGGTCGGTAACGCCCAACGCCGCGGTTCACACCCCGAACGCCGCGGTTCACACCCCGACGCCCCTCCCGCAACCGCCCCACGCGGCCGCGCCTCCGTCGCCGCCGCCGCAGCGGCGGCCCCACGCCGCCGCCGCACGCGCGGCCGTTGTTGCGCCGCCACGGCCGCCTGCTCCGCCGCCACCGCGGCCCGCGCCGGCGGCGGCCAAAAAGTGCCCGCCGAAATTAACCAAAGTGCTGAGCGCGACGCGCTGCCAATGGCGATGACGCGCTACTTGCAGCAACAAATCCGGGAGCTTGGCGATGTTCGCGGCTATGCGCCGGGCCTCGTCGCGCGTGAGCAAGTTGGCAGCCGTGCGGCGGCCGGGGTCGCTCTCGAAATATACGTAGGCGAGCGCGTGCCCGTTCTTGTCACGGACGATGAAGCAGGCGTCGTTCATCTCCTCGGCGGACCACGGCGGCAGGAAGCGGCGGGCGGATGGCATGGGGCCAAATAGTTGCTTGCGTGCGCAGAGCACCACGCGCGGATATCTACTATATCGACGCGTTCACCATTCGGGCCAGCGACGTGAGAGACGACGCAACCCTCGCGCATCAGGCTACACGCTTTCCGCATTGCATCCTCTCGCGCGCTGATTTCGCTGGAGCAGATGTTGCGGTTATTGATCTCATCCCAGTAGTGAACGAACCACGCCATTTTGCTCACGCCGGCCTTGGCCCGAAGTGGAGGCGCACAATCTCGGCTGCGGTATAGACTGGTCCACCAATCACCTTGATCGTCGCCCGCTTCGTTTGCTCAGGCGGCAGCCGATGCCATGCCATCACCGCCCCTTGCAACGTGCGGTAATCGGTTAGCTTGCCAGCGCCATTGTTCAGCGTCGCGGGCTGCTCGGCATCGACGTAGATTTTATCATCGTCGCTCATCGGCGCGCCCAATCTTCTACGCTTCACGCCGCATCGCCGGGGCCGGCCGCTAGGGATGGTAGCCGCGCCGCCCAAAGCGCACCGGCAGCGTTCAACCTTTGCGCCGCAGCTGGCAGCTTGGCGATGTTGGCGGCGATCGAAGTTATCTCGGCCCGTTGCTCGGGTCGTTCTTCCTGATCTCAGGCTTGTCGTACAAGACCACGTTCAACAGGGAGTTACGGATTTCCAGTTTTCCGTTGTATTGGATATAGCCCAATTTGCGGAACTTATTCATGAAGAAGCTTACGCGCGATCGGGTCGTGCCAATCATCTCTGCGAGGGTTTCCTGACTAAACTTGCCGATGATCGGTTCAACCGTGGCTTCTTTGCCGAAATTCGCCAGAAGCAGAAGGACCCGCGCCAACCGCTTCTCGCTGGAATTGAATAATTGGTCGATCAGGTCCTCTTCAATTCGACTGTTCCGAACTCAATAAATCCGCCATGAACAATTCGGAAAATCCCGGCTGATCATGCAAGGTAGCAATCATTTCTGCTTTGGGGATGCGCGTAATCAGGGATTGCTCGATCGCCGTAGCTGTTGTGACCCGCAGCGGATGGCCATTGAGACATCCTTCGCCGCAAAAGTGACTAGGTCCCAGAACTCCAACGACTGCTTCCTTGCCCCGCTCCGAAACGACGGTGAGCTTGATCTTGCCCGTCTGGATGTAAAAAACCGCGTCCGCAACGTCACCCTGGGAAAAAACAATTTGATCCTTCTGATATTTCAATATTGTTTTCCCATCGCCCACTTTGGCGAGAAATATTTTTGGATCAAATGCTGCCCTCAGACTCTTCTTCACAGGCTGCTGTCCGTTCAGTCTGCTTTCAACGGTATGATTTTAGCTCTTACGGGGCCGCAATCGACGCAGTGGTAGTTGTGGATTGCAAGATCGCGGTCACTTGGATGCGGCTCGATCAGAGTGAGCTTCACTGGCTTGCGGCACCTCGGGCAGGTGTCGTCTATAAAAATGGTCAAAGACATGTGAGCTCCTTTTCGCCCCCCGGCGAATTGAGGACACTCAAAGGGGTCCAACCTAGATTGTGAGGGTCTTGGGCGCTTTGCGGCGGCGCCTCAATCAACTCCAATAATGCGTGCTAAAAAGTTCCATGTCCAGAGGCCTTCGACGCTCCAGGGCGCGGCGGGAAGAGGTGGCTGATCGCTTGATCCTTCGCGGGGCTGACGGATACGAGGAGGCACGCTTCGCGCGCGTCTTCAACGCTCGTCGCGCGTTGTGAGAAATGAGATGCGCGTTCGACGAGATCTGTTGCTTCGGTTTTTCATCCTTTACGGCATGCTCTATTGCAGTTTCGGCCTCTCGTCGCCGTTCCTGCCGGCATTCCTGACGACCCGCGGCATAGGGTACGAATGGCTCGGGTTTCTGCTGGGTGCCGGAACGGCGGTGAGACTGTTTTCTGCGCCATTCGCAGGCCGACTCGCGGATGTGTTCGGCGCCTTTCGACTAGAGCTCGCTCTGTTTGCAATAGCAGCGGCCGTGGCGTCGCTACTCTATTTGCCTGCGCAATATTTCTGGCTGCTGGCTTTGGTGAACCTGACCCAAGCGGCGATGCTGGCGCCGCTGGTTCCGCTCGCGGATGCTCTCGCGCTTTCCTGGTCTCGCTCGACAACGCGCGGCAACGGAGCTTTCGAATATGGCTGGGTTCGTGGCATAGGCTCCGCCGCCTTCATTGCTGGGGTGCTTGTGGCTGGACAAAGCGCGGTCGTGTGGGGCCTGCCTTCAGTTCTCTGGCTCACTGCCGCAGGCCTCTTCGCAACAGCTTTGTCGACGCGATTTGTGCCCGATCTGTCACAGGGCGCAAATTCAACAACGCGGAAAAGGAAGATCATCGAGCGAGATTGGCTAGTTCTCCTGCGACAGCCGGTATTCGTGCGCATGGTGTTAGCGGCCGCCCTCGTTCTGGGTAGTCATGCCATGCATGATGCGTTCGCCATCATACGCTGGCGTAACGCCGGAATTTCTCCTGCTGTTTCGAGCGTGCTGTGGTCGGAATCGGTGGGAGCGGAGGTGCTGGTTTTCGTTCTCCTTGGGCCCTGGCTGTTGGGCCTTTTGGGCCGGAGCGGTGCATTGGCTTTGGGCGCGGGCGCAGCGGTGGTGCGCTGGGGAGTTATGGCTCAAACTGCTGACGTTACCATGCTGGCGTTCATCGAGCCGCTGCATGGACTCACGTTCGCACTGTTTCATCTGGGATGTATGCGCATCATTGCTGATACTGTACCCAGCAGTCTCGCCGGGATGGCACAGGCGTTTTATGGAACGGTCGGGATTGGCGGGGCAACGGCAATGTCGACCATACTTTCCGGTTGGCTGTTCGCGCGCTGGGGCCCTGCCGGGTTCTCGGGAATGGCTTTGCTATGCTGCTCAGCGTTTCCCATCATCTGGAGCCTGCACATCGCGCTTTCACAAGATCTCAGGCGCTCGACGAGCAGCTCTGCCTGATCGTAACCAGACCGGCGACGCGTTTTTGGAGCAGGAGCGAGCCGGCAGGTTTTTGCACGCAAGGTTAGTGCTCGGGCGCCCCGCTTGCATTATCCACGCGATGGAGCAAACCCTACGGCGACCGAGTACGGCTGTTAAAAGCGGATGATGAACGAAGCGCAGAACAAAGCTACCGTAGTTCCGGCTGCAGGGCTAACCCAAGCCCCCGATCGCGAAGATCGCCGCGTCCTCAGGCTCGTCCTTTTCGATGCCCTCGCTAGTGAGGCCATGGGAACCCTCACTACGGGCGTATTCCTGGTCGGGTTTGCGGTGGCGCTTGGTGCTGACAACTTCGCCATAGGAGTGCTCGCAGCAGTTCCGTTTTTCGCGCAGCTCTTACAGATACCGGCGGTCCTCCTGGTAGAACGCTGGCGCGTTCGCCGGGATATCTGCGTGTTTAGTACGGCCATCGGTCGCGCGTTTCTCGTTGGGGCAGCGACTTCACCGCTCATTGGCGGTTCGCTCGGGGTCAAGGTGCTCATCGCCTCGCTTGCGATTTATCAAAGCATGGCAGCGATCGCCGGCTGCGCTTGGAATTCATGGATGCGAGATCTCGTTCCTTCCAGCGAACACGGACGCTTTTTTGGACGGCGCACGGCAGCTACAACGGCGCTTTCGGTGATTGCAGCTTTGGGCGGCGCTGCAATCATTGATCTTTGGAAAAGCTACATGCCCGAATACGCTGTATTCGGCTACTCATTGTTGTTTTTGGTAGGCGCAATCGTCGGCTATATTGGCGTATACCTTTTGCGCATCACCCCCGACAAGCCGATGGCCCCGGCAGAAAAAGCCGGCCCGGCACTTGCGCCGCTCTTTGCGCCGCTGCGCGAGGAGAATTTCAAGCGGCTCATCCTTTTTCTCGCATCTTGGAATTTTGCGGCCAATCTGGCGGCGCCGTTTTTCACGGTTTACATGCTAAAGTCGCTGGACTATCCGATGACTACAATTCTCGCGCTTACAATAGCAAGCCAGCTTAGCAACATCGCTGCACTGGGGTTGTGGGGCGCGCTTATTGATCGCTTTAGTAACAAATCGGTGCTCGGAGTAGCGGCGCCGCTTTTCCTTGCCTGCACCTTGGCCTGGACGTTCACAGGTGTGCCTTGGGTTAAGCCGTACATCCTTTATCTCCTGGCTGTCATCCATATTCTGATGGGAGTAGCGACCGCAGGAGTCGGTTTGGCTTCGGGCAACATTGCTATGAAACTCTCGCCTCCCGGCCAAGCAACAGCCTATCTCGCCGCCAACGGCGTGATTTCGGCGGCCGCCGCGGCAATCGCTCCGATGTTGGGCGGACGGTTCGCGGACTTCTTCGCTTTGCACCAGCTGACATTGGCATTCACCTGGACGGGGGGCCCACAGAAGCTCACGGTACAGGTCTTGAACCTTCACTCATGGACGTTTTTTTTCGCGATGGCCTGCATCCTTGGGCTCTATTCGCTTCATCGCCTCTCGTTTGTGGAGGAACCGTCTGGCGCGACCAAGCGATTGGTATTCTGGGATGTTTTGTTAGAAGCCCGCCGATCGGTTCACAGCTTGTCAAGCGCGGCGGGCCTGCTGCGTGTGGTTCGTTTGCCGCAGCGGCTGTTCGACGCCTGAGATACACGAGGTCACGAGATTCTGCGTCACCAATTGATGACGCAGAGATTCCTCACCGGAACGTTCTCATGCTGAGAGTTCGGCCTGAATAGCCGACCTGAGATTTCGCCCAAGACATCTCACTAGACATTTAACATAGCCCTAGCCACGAGCGGCAAACTCGGCTGTGGCAAAAGATCTTCTTCACGCCATATTCAACTTTGCTCATTGTTTGGTAGGAAACTCGCTGCTGAAATTGCCGACGTGAATACAGCTAACCAGCCCCGGCCGCATTCCATGCTGGCTGGGGGGCTTCTGTTTGACACTCACGGGCAATTCAGCCTGAATGGTTTCTGCGAGGAGGTGGACCTCGCGTAGCAAACTTAGCCTCCGCCAGTTCCAGTGCTGGCTGGGGCTTTCTATTTCATGCCATGCTTGCTCTAATTCAACCCTGGCCGTAGATTTCGTTTTAACTGCCGTCGGCTAGTCGGGGAGCGGCGACGCACGCAACCGCATCAGGCGAGTCCTAACGCGATTGCGTGGCCCCTCTGCCATTGCGCATCGCATCTTTGCTCAGCAAATGACTTTTGCGTCATAGCGAAGAAGTGCATCCTGCCGAACAACCATCCGAGCGCGAGTGCAACTATTACAGCCGTGTATGGCTGATTTTCAATCGTGTTGCGCAGTGCTTTCTCAAAAGAACTGGCAGTTTTCCGCGCGGCTATTGTGGTGGCATCGGCAATCTGGGAGGCGCTATCGGCTGCTTGGTCATATAGATTTTCGGCGGCACCCGATACCTCGCCGGCGACGCCCGCAGCTTGTTTCTTAGCGTCGCCAAAAGCACGATTGAAATCGGAGTTTTGCGAACAAGTCTCTGGCATGTGTAAGTTCCGCTTGAAGAGGGCTTGTTCGTAGTCAACGCGCCAGCATGAGCGAAAGTTCATCGCCCGGAACGTTTGATCCGTCGAGGGGTTGAACCACGTGCGACAGTCAGAAGGCCTATCATGGACGAAGAGCCGAAAAGACAAGAACCGGAAATTTTGCCTCCAGTACCGCAGGTGGAGCCTGGGCGTAGTACGCCCGAGATTCCACCCGACAGAGATGTGCCGGAAAAGAACGTTCCCATACGGGCAGAGGGTTGATGTTTGATCGTTCAACGGAGTTTGACCCTCGCGTCTCCGCAATCGCGGGTCACTTACGGGCAATTGAAAAGGAACTTGGCGGAATTGGAAGAAGCGCCAGCCGACGCGCATCCACAAGCGCGTCCGCGGCGGGAAACCAAGTCGCCGACGCTATCTGGCCAATTCTGAACGACATTGTAGATCGTTTCGGTCGTGGCCAGCGCGCGGCGGTCGACGGGGCGGGCAGTTTGGGGAATGAGGCAGTCAAGGTAGGTGCGAGAGTCGGCAATGATGCCTTGGATCAGATTGCAACCCAGGCCAAAAACCGCCCTCTTGTCGCATTCGCGGTTGCTATTGGCGTAGGAATTTTGATTGGTGTTGCGGTTCGCCGCAGCTAGCATTACTCCTGCTCGCGGCAGAGCCTACGGCGAACGCTATCGTTAAGCCAACGCTCCGAACTGCGACTAAGACGTAAGTCACTCGTTTCCCGCGTCGGCTCGTCAAAGTCCGAAAGAACCCGATCAAGCTGCCTATTTGCCTGGCTGCGCCCCGCAACCAGAGAGAAACCCACGGGCCTCAAGCGCATCGATGACTGTTAGCCGAGTTCTGACTAGCAACGCACTTAGCAGCGCGCCGATATCAAGCCGCGAGGGACGGAGATCATCCTAAGCGTCCATAATTTCAGTATGTCTGCCTTATTCAAGGGGAACCACCTGTCGCCGCGACAGGCGCCGTCGATATCAGACCAAAAACCTCCTCAACGTTTTAACTGGATAGCGGATCAGCGATGCTTTCGAGCGGCTTTCCTTCGGCATCGATGCCAAATTTAAGTTCAGTCACTGCCGCGAGGAGCAGCAGCAGGGCGGCGATTGCATATCCGAAGCTCACGCGCCAAGCCGATCCGGATTCGATCAGCCAACCGAATAGGAGGGGCGAAGTGCTGCCACCAATGGCGGTCCCGAGCGCGTAGAAGCAGGCAATGGCCAGCGCACGCGTTTCGAGGGGAAATATTTCGCTTGCTGTGAGGTAGGCGGAACTGGCGGCAGCTGATGCAAAAAAGAATATGATGCACCAGGCGATCGTCTGGGTGGTTGCCGAAAGCAATCCGGCGCCGAACATGTAGGCTGTGACGAGCAAAAGCACGCCGCTCATCGCAAAGCTGCCGGCAATCATCTTTTTGCGGCCGACGGTGTCGAATAAAGAGCCCAGCAGCAGCGGTCCGCAAAAATTGCCGATGGCCAACGGAAATAGGTAGAGGCCGACCTGCTCATTGGGGACATGATAAAAATTGGCAATGATTAAGCCGAACGTAAAGAAAACCGAATTGTACAGAAAAGACTGCGCCACCATGAGCGTTAGGGCTAGAATGCTGCGTTGCCGGTACCGGCCTAGCATCGCGGTTAGGATCAGGCCGAGGCCGAATACCTTCCGCGGATGAACCTCGAGACTGCCATGCGCCGGCGGAAGATTACGGCCTGTAGACTTTACGACATCGGCCTCGATCCGTTTGACCGTCTCTTCCGCTTCTTCGCTGCGGCAGTGAGTGACAAGCCATCTCGGACTTTCGGGCACGAAGCGCCTGAGCATCAGAATTGAAAGTCCTAACACCCCTCCAATTCCGAAGCCCAGCCGCCAACCGACATTGACCGGGAGGAGACTCTGATCGAGCAGAACCGGGGATGCCAATGCCCCAGCGGCGGCGCCTAGCCAAAAACTGCCATTGACGATTAGATCGATCCGTCCACGATATTTCGCAGGAATGAGCTCATCGATCGCGGAATTGACTGCTGCATATTCGCCGCCAATGCCCAGACCGGTGATCATCCGAAAGAAGGCGAAACTCCAGAAGTCCCATGCCAAGGCGCTCAGCAAAACTCCAGTAAGGTAGACGACAAGCGTGACGTAAAAGACGAAGCGACGCCCGAACCTGTCCGTGATCCAGCCAAATCCTAGGGCTCCGGTTACCGCTCCGACAACGTAAAATGAGGCCACCGCGCCGAGATTGGCGCTCGACAAATGCAGCGTCTGCGCACTTTGCAATGCCGGTCCGAGGGAACCGACAATGGTGACCTCTAGTCCATCGAGGATCCAAGTGATCCCAAGGCCGACGACTACGAGAAGGTGAAAGCGGCTCAGGGGCAGTCGGTCGAGTCGGTATGGGATATCTGTGTGAATTACGGTGGGAGAGGACGGGGACTTTTGCACTCAGGACGATCCCATAGTCGCGCAGCCGACTGAGATGCTTAGCGACGGGGCGTCGCCTACCGATAACGCGGCCAGGTCGATCGAGTTCGGAGGCGTTCTGAGGAGAGATGAGCGTGCGGAACGTCGCAAGCTGATCCGCGCTTAGCAGCTTGGCCGCCGCAACCATCGGCTACGCCTTCAGCGTGCTGGCTATGTGGTGCTCAGCACAAAAATAAAGAACCCCGAGCAGAGTACGCGCTCGAGGTTCCTGAGTTTGATGCCTCAACTTAGGCTCTTTGGACACGGCGGCTGGGTCGGGGGGACGGGGAGCCGCCTAAGTCGGCCTTTGCACTACACGATGCCGCATGGCGGATTCCCGGAAAGTGATCGACGTCACATGACTCTCAGTTTTAATATTGCGGCCACCCAGCAAGTCGGGCACTTAGCGATATTCGCAATGCGCGCCGGGCTTTATCGCGTGTGAGCAGATTGGCGCCGCCGCTCAACGGTCGCGCTCGCAACCAAACTCGCGAATGAACAAAAAAACGTACCACGTAGCTAACAAATCCACAGGCTTTGTGACCGGGTCGGCGATTTCACGGTGTATTGGCGTGGACTCATGTTAGTATTTTGAGCGGGGGCACTTCCCTTAAGCAAAAAAAGAATTTCAGGTGGGAATGCGTGCTGCCCTGAAACCTATGGGGAAACGCCATGTCGGAATTACTCGCACTATCAGTGAGTGTCGCCGTACTCGGCGGTATTTGGGCTTTCATCGCGCTCGGGCCTTTGGCCGGCTTTGCTCTCGTCTGGGCTGGGTTCATCGCAGCAGGTTGCTTCTTTGCTGCGGGTGGCGATATCAAAGCGCTTACTAAAACAATCGTTGGCATTATCTATGGTGCCATCATTGCCTGGATCGCGCTTTTGATCATCGCCAAAGTTCCCGTGCCGGCATTAGGAACGGTTTGGCCAGCGATCGTCGTCGGGGTAACGGTCTTCTTTCTCGTTATCGTCGCCTCCGTCGATCCACTCTCCTGTGTCCCAGCAAATGTCTACGGCTATGCCGCGCTGGTAGGTTACACGCTGTCAGCCGGCAAATTGGATGCACTAACCGCCGCGGACAACTCAAATCCGCTCTTCCTCATCGCTGTCTCCGCCATCTTGGGCGGTGTACTCGGCTACCTCATGGGGCAATTGGCTGGTGTGCTGAAACCCAAGGCGGCCAAATAGCTGCCGATCAACTTCATATACGGTCTGCACCGATTTTCTCCTGGAGGGTCGGTGCAGCCATTTGCAAGCCCGGTTCGCGACGTGAGCGTTGAAAGACGTGTTTATAGCGGCGGGAAGCGGCGGTGCGGGCGGCTTCGGCCGCCCTTTTTTACGCCGGAAGAATGGCGGCGGTGAACGAAACCGTCGTTATGGTCTTCGACGGTCCAGGGAGGCGGGAAGCGGCGAGGGGCACGTCTAATAGCGTCGCTCTTCTTCCGACACACTAGCTAAGCTCTTCTTCCGACATACTAGCTAAGACGTCAGAGAGAGGACCGTTCGTTCGTCGTCGATCGCTTGGTCGATCGCATCAATCGCGGACTGAATGCCCGTGAATAGTTCGCGTTTTTGCTCATCGCCTCTTTTGAATGGTTTCGCTAAGTCGGCGGCGATCTGCCGGCGATCTTCGACCAACCTCTCTCGTGCCTTTCGAAGGTTAGCCGTGTGTTCGTTCTCTTTGGTACTCATGACCACCTCATTGATTATGTTGGCGCCATTATACCCCCGGGTGCGGACGATCTTGATGCACGGGGTCGCTCCCCAATGTGTCGTCAAAGTAGCCTATCCATCGTTAGGCGGAGGAGCCGGGGGTCGCTGCCCCGGCTTCATCTAGGCTTCATTTTCTCCGCGCCCGCTGCGATCCTTCCTTCACGATGAAGCAAGCGTCGTTATGGTCTTCGACGGTCCAGGGCGGCGGGAAGCGGCGGCCAGGCCGCATTACACGGGGCCTTCTTCCCGGGGCACTATGCCCTCACGCCTTTCGGTCCAAAGGACGCGAAAGGGGTCTGGCGCCATGTCTCAGCGATAAGGCGCGTCGAGCGCGATGTTCTTGGCGATCTCGCGCTCCCAGCGATCGCCGTTCGCCAGAAGTCGCTCCTTGTCGTAGTAAAGCTCTTCGCGCGTTTCGGTGGCATATTCGAAGTTCGGACCCTCGACGATGGCGTCGACAGGGCAGGCCTCCTGGCACAGCCCGCAATAGATGCATTTGACCATATCAATGTCGTAGCGGGTGGCACGGCGGGTGCCGTCGTTCCGGCGCGGGCCGGCCTCGATGGTGATGGCCTGCGCCGGACAGATCGCCTCGCAGAGTTTGCAGGCGATGCAGCGCTCCTCGCCGTTGGGATAGCGGCGCAGTACATGCTCGCCACGGAAGCGCGGCGATAGCGGGTTTTTTTCGAACGGATAATTGATCGTCGCCTTCGGCTTGAAGAAGTAGCGCATCGACAAGAAGAAAGCCTGCACGAATTCTGTGAGGAAAATCGAACGGGCTGCCTGATCTAAGCGCATACCAGCCTCGGATAACGGTTAAGACGCCCGGCCATGATCGCCACCATGGCGAGCGAGATCGGCGTGGCCGGACGCCCCGCATATATGAGCAGGCGCGGCAAAAGCTAACTATTGTGGCCCACAATCGGGTTCTTACGGCTGATCCACTCACACCACGCTGTTCCCCCGCCCCCGTGCGGGATACGTGCGTACAAGACCTCAGCGAGGGCTCGCTGGAGCCTTTGCTTTTTTGTGTGTCCGGACGTCTCCGGCAGACATTGCGGCGATACAAGTCGCGCCTCTTTTCCCTGTCGCGTCGAAGTGCTAATCCACCCGGCACGGCGGTCGCGCCTCTGTCCCACAGTGCGCGCGATTATGTGCGCGCCTTCGACCTCACCTGCATTGCCTTGTGGTGTGACGGGCGCCTGGTGGTGTCTGGCCAAGGCCGTCGGCGCGGTCGTCCGTGCTGCCAATGCCAATGGCCCCGACGTGGCCGTTGCCGCAGCAGCGCTTCCTGCCCGGCGAGCAAGTCACGTTGCCGGTCAGCGAAAATCCGTCGGTTGCGCGTGTTGGGCTTTTTGGTCGATCCGAATGGGAATACGCAGGCTGAGGTTCAAGATAAGCCGCCGGCGCCTTAAAGCGCTCAGGGCAGCGGGGCCACACACTTGTGCGAACCGCCTTTAAGGTCTGCTTTTCACCTAAAGCGACACCAGGTGCGGACGCCTCGCTAGGTCCGAGTTGGGCCAGGAACGACATTTCGCACTGCCGAACAGCGAGCCTTTTGTCCGAAGGGATCGACCCCCTTAGTCAAACATACGGCTCCACGCGGACGGCTCATAGGCGTGGTCTGGTAGTGCGTTAGGCCCCTTGAGCGGCACCAAAAACGGAAGTGCGACACTGGGATCAGCCAAAATACGGCTAAACGCGGTTCGGCGCCGAGCCCTGGCTTGTTCGGTATATTCGCACCGAAACTTCGAGAACTGGTGGGCGTACAAACGTAGGCGCCGCATGCGTGCCCGTCGTTCCTCGGCGTAGGGAACAAAAACTTCTTCGGTCCATGGGCCGGGTTCCGTGAGCGCATCCCCCACAAGTCGTACATCGCGAAGGGCGATCGCCAACCCCTGGCCAATCACTGGATCGTTGTGACCCGCAGCGTCTCCAACCAGCACCACACCTGGCGCCGTCGGACGATCGATCCACGTATCTGCGTTTGGGTAACCTTGGCACGGCCCAGCCGGACGTGCAGCGGCAAGCATCTCGCCCTGGGGCACTGATGACAAACGAAACGCGTGCTGGAAATTCTGCACTCTATCTGGACCGGCGAAACGACGCCGCTGATCGAGTGCGTAACAAAGATAAAGCCTCATCCGACTTTCGCTCTGAGGGAAAATGTAGAAGGTGCCATCTCCTTCCGTTCCTATTGTCATGTCCTCCATAGGCCATTCTGCGACGCGCTCTACCAGCAAGCCTGCCATGAGATGATGCACGGGGTCGGTCTGCACATGAGCACCGATCTGACGGGCCACGCTCGACCCGCGCCCATCTGCCCCAACGACAAGACGCGGGGATAGCTTGTAACGCTGACTCTCATGGACGAAACTTACGGTGGGGGGCTTCCCCGGCGTGACATGTAGATCCCTGATGCCACGGAATAGAGCTGCGCCAGCGGCTACCGCCGTGTCGTTGAGTGCTTGGCACATCTGCGGATGGCCAATTTTTAGGTTCCCCGCGACGTGCGAAACGAGCGTTGAAAGGTCTAAAGCTCGTGCACGGGCGACTTCGGGAGGAACGCCTTCGCCATACATCACGAAGCGTGAAGCGAAATGGCCGCCAGCAGCGAGCAGCACTTCGAGAATGCCTAACGCCCGTGCTTCTGCAACGCCCCATGGGACGAGGGACTCGCCGCGTATGCGATCGACATGAACTAAACTTTTCTCGAGCACAAGCACGGAGACGCCCCGACGCGCTAACGTGATCGCCATCGACGCTCCGGCAACACCCGCCCCGACAACTACTATTTCGGCGTTTCCCGCCATATCGGTCCAAGATTCAAATAAACGACAACGCCATTTTGCGTTGATCGATCAGCCCGCAACAATTAGTTCGCTAGCTTCGCACATTCGCGGTCACCCGCGAGGATGGCCGTAAGGCGCCGTTCGCCGCACATCTCGGCCATAAAGACCGCCCCAGCCCAACCCTGATCCCGCGTTGAGTTTATGGTCGGGGGTGGAGGCCGTCTATCTAGGCTAGAATAACTTTTGCGATGCGCCAATTGATGGTGGCGAAGCGCCGGTTACCGCCACAGTGTTTGCCCGAAAAACTGCCAACGTTTCGGGCATCGATGCGTCTGCCGCGTTCATCGAAATCGCACGCGAACGCCTGCCCGGACGGGACTTCCGCGTTGGCGAAATGCAAACGCTGCCGTATGCGGATCAGAGCTTCGATGTAGTCACCGGCTTCAATTCGTTTCAATATGCGGCTTCGCCAATCGATGCACTCCGCGAGGCTCGCCGTGTGGCGCGACGAGCCGGCACGGTCGTGATTGCGACTTGGGGCCCGCCTGAGGATTGCGAAGCGGCTGGCCATCTCAAGGCCCTCGGCTCGTTAATGCCGCCGCCTCCTCCGGGAGCGCCGGGACCTTTCGCGCTATCGGACAAAGCGAAATTAAGTGCGCTGGCGTCGGAAGCCGGTCTGACGCCGCTAGAGGTAATCGATGTTGCATGTCCATGGAATTTTCTCACCCTCGATGCTGCGCTTCGAGGTATGTTGTCTGCGGGGCCGGCCGAGCGGGCGATCCGAAACTCTGGGATGGAACGCGCGCGTGACGAGGTCGCGAACGCAATTGTGTCGTATCGCAAGAATTCGGGCGAATACCACTTAAACAACAAGTTCCGCTACCTGATCGCCCACGTATAACCACCGGCGGGCTCAGCTCAAGAAAGGGCGTCCCCATTGGGGACGCCTGAAGTCATTTCGTGATTCTTCGGAGAAATAACATCGATGGCACACGACAATGGAGCCGATCATGATCGATGGTTCGACGACATCGCCCTCGGCATGCGCTTCAAGAGCGCCGATAAGCTGGTCACGCGCGAAGACATCAAACGCTTCGCATTGGAGTTTGATCCCCAACCCTACCATCTCGACGAGGCGGCGGCCGAGCGAACGCCATTGAAAGGCCTTGCCGCCTCGGGCTGGCATACGGCGGCGATCGCGATGCGGTTGGCCGTGGAGGTCCGCCCGTTCGGATCACACCCTCTTTTCGGGCTCGGCGTAGACGACTTGCGGTGGCTTGCCCCCGTACGCCCGGGCGATGTGATTCACATCGAAGGCGAGGTGGTCGAGCTCACGCCATCGAAGACTAAACTGCAGGGAATCGTACGGATCAAATGGACGGCCTTCAATCAGAACGGCGAACCCGTTTATACCTTTAATCCGATCGCCATAGTGCCGCGTCGCCCAAACGGACCAACTATGCGTTAATTGCACGTCAACAACGCGAATACGGTCCAGGTCAGCAACGGCCATCATACCGCCAAGCAGAGCGATAAAATCCCGCCGTCTCATTGCCCCCCAACGCTCAAGGCGTCCGAGCGGCTTAACTAGCACATCTGCGGAGGGCCGTACGAGTTGAAGCTAGAGGTTGGGCGGCCGGCCAATGTCGCAATTGGGTCAATGACGACCGAGCCGGCCAAAGACGGTTGGTCTTGCACTTTCGCAATACTCAGAAAGCGGACGTGGCAGTCCATCAAAAAGATGTTTAGCCGAGACTGAGGCAATCAAGTTGTGCGGGCAGCCGCAGCAGCTTGGCGATGTTGGCGGCGATGCGCCGGGCTTTCTTGTTATTATAAGTTCAGCGCCGCTCGCTGCGCTTCGCGCCGTGCGTTCCATGCCACCTGTCGATCATAGATCGAGCTAGCAGCTCCGCTCGCACACGGGGGCCGGTGACGACTATTCTCGCGCCTTCGACGTCTGCGGGATGAATGGACACGGTCCATTCGTTTCGATCGATGCGAGTGCGGACCGTGTATCTGATCTCCCTGTACTCCATAGGCTGGTAAATCTGCTGCGCATTGTCGAGGTGAGTTTGTTCAAAAGGAAACACTCCCAAAATCAAAAGGGCCGATGACATGGAGCGGCCAGGCCCATCCAGGGCGGCGGAAGCGGCGCGGTAACAACTTACCGATGATAGCTATTTTTCGGCGCGAGCGGTGGCGACCGCCTTCGTGGCGGACGATCGGCACGCGGCTTGGGCCGCTCGCCGAGCGGAGCTGCGAATACGCCGCCGCAATTGGGACATGCACGGCCGTCAACAATTCCAGTGCCGCTACACAGCTCACATATTCGGTCATCGCTCATGACGGCGCCTGATTTCCAATCCTCTCAATCCACTGTTTTCAACGGGGCATCGTGTCCGGCCGATCGGACCGCGCTAGCACATGCGCACCATCGCACACCATCACGAGCCGCCCCGGAAGCTTCATGATCGCGCGCTGGTAGAGGCCACGCGCTGTGTCGACGAGATCGTCGCTGTCGAGGACGGCCTCGATCCCACTGCCTTCGCCGCCGTCACGGAATAGCACGATCGAATAGCGTCCGGCCGTTCCCATGTGCGCGATTGTGCCGAATTCGCGGGGACAGCGCAAAGCCGCTTTACGCCGGCAGGATGTGGCCGGAGTTCGGCCTGGCGTGCGGGCCCCTTCCGTTTCGAGTTGTTGGGTCGCGGCAACGTGTGGAGTTATCCCACTTTTCCACCGTTGCTCAGAGTGAGCTATTTGATACAAATTCCGAAAGCGATCCGGCTCAGGGTCAACAAATGCGCATGTGGCCGGTAGCAGGTTTAGTCGCTGCAATGATTGTCAACTTGGCCTGGGTGGCCTTTCTCGGATACGGGTTTTTCAAGTTAGTTGAACCAGTATTTTTCTAGCGAAGTCGCTCCCAAAAATGGAGCTAACTTTCTTTGTTGACGCTCGCCGTCGTGTTCATATTGGTGCCATGCTCGGCGCGCTTCTGGGCGTCTTGGCTATTTCCGTCGTGCGCGCCGGAAGAACGTAAGCAAAGGGCGGCCGAGAAGGTCGCGCCTCTTTATCTCTGTCGCGTCGAAGTGCTAATCCACCCACATGGCGGTCGCGCCACTTTCCCATAGTGCGCGTGACTATGTCCGCGCCTTCGATCTTGTTCCCGTCGCCTTATGGCGTGACGGTCGCCTAGGCGTTTCCCGTAATCCAACTGGTGCTGATCAAGCTTGGTGGTGTCCGGCCAAGGCCGCCGGGCGCGATCGTCCGCGCTGCCAATGCCAACGGCCGGAACGTGGCCGCTGCCCGGCTTGGAGGCTTACGTGCTGTTCTCGCTGCGGAGTAAGTAGCGATCCGAGTAACGTGTGCACACTGCGGCCAATCAGGGGATGTGACGTTGCCGAGCCGCGCGCGGCTGCGGTGCACGTCTTGCGGCCAGGTTCAGGTGTCGTCTCCTAGATAAGGCCGAGGAATCTGCCGAATACACGTCGTCGGCGTTCAATCGTCGGCGTGGTCAGGTTTAAGCGCCCGGCGCCGGCGCCAGACCGAGATGGCCGCTTTCATTTGGCCGATCATGCCTGCTTGTGCCCCGCGCTTGTCGGCTGAGATGGCGGAGCGGCTGTTGTTGGCTGGGGCGGCGGCGCAGGCGCAGGAGGCTGCATGGGCTGCGCTTGCGGTCTCGAAGTAGCGGTGTCGATTAGCGCTTTTGCGACAGCCATTACCGGAACGCTTAGGAAGGCTGCCGCGACCCAGGGGTATTGCAGCAGAAGGCACCCGAAAGCCAATAGCATGGCCAAGGCTGCGGCCACGAACCCGAGCCAATGGCCCCTGCGCATATCGTACCTCGCGTAATCCTGCGCTCGTCTCGTGGTGTCGATCTGCGCCGCTTGTAATTGCTCCGCCATCCTGATCATTCGATCGAATGATCCCGCCGCACTCTTTCATAATGCTCAATCGCTTCGGGCGGCGGATATTGGCCCTGCCAGACCTGCAATGTTTGCTGTGTTTGAACAATTCCAGGCACGTACGGAAAAAATTGTGGTCGTTGTTGACCGGCGGCCAACTGAGCAAGAACAGGAGATAGGGCGAGAGGGATGAGCTGCGGTTGTTGCGGCTGCGGAGGTTGTTGCGGCTGCGGAGGTTGTTGCGGCTCAGGCTGCGCGGTGCCTGCAACTTGGTTATTAGGCGGCGTCTGCTGGGACGCCGGTTCCGGCGAATGCTGTTGGGACTGGGGTTCCGGGCCAGTTGAGGCCGGTGACGAAGGTTGAGGGTTGTCCGGCATATCCAAGCCCAGTGCAAAGGCTCAACGTGCTTCCAACCTGCGCGAAGCTTTGCGCGACAGTATAGCTGCCGAGATACGTAGCGTACTCAAGGTAGGACGGCGTTGGCGCATAGAGTGATACCGGACCAGCCATTCCGGTCCAGAAAGCAGGCCAAAATGATGAGCCTTGGTTCATATGCATTGGCTGCGTTGGCAAGGTTGGGACCTAAGCACGGGAGCGCGCGCGTCGAAGGTACGATCGTTCGGGTTACGGAAAGCTTGCCACGATATAGGTCGGCGGACAAAGCCTTTCGAGGCGGCGGCTCGTCGCGGCGAATCACGCGCGAGCCGTAGCGCTTGGCGCCGTCCACCCCCCACCCATAGTTACGGCGCGCCCATTGAGCAGTCTGTGACACTTCCGCCCTTTTTGCGGCGTGTTATTGCCGTGGCGCTGTGTCACGTGCCGTTGAGGTCATTGGCTTTTTGCCATGGCAGGCCGGCCTGTCACGCCGAAGGTCGCGGGTTCGAGTCCCGTCGCTCCCGCCAGTAAAATCAATATCTTAGCGCATCTCTCCGCGCGGTTCCGATTTTCGACGCCGCCTGATGGGTCTTTAGGCTCGTAGGAGCGCCCATGCTCCGAACTTTTTTGTCCACACGCTCGTTTCACGCTTGCAGCCCCTTGGCCGGCATTCGCATGTGCGCGCGATCGAGCGGAGGCGGCTCGCATTCTCCACAGCGAGGTGCGGTGCCGCGGCGGCTATCGCGACCATGCGCACAGGCTGGCTTGCGCCGTTTTGTGCACTGCGCTAAGGGACCGAAGTCAGGTTTCCAGCGCGAATCCGCTTGAGATTGGGGGCAAATCGGCGCGGTCCCGGCTTGCGCGGAATCGTCGTATGGGAGGCATGTTCCTGAGGTAGGGACGAGGGCTGTCGGACGACGGCCGACCAGAGGAGCTGCCGATGACACAGTCAGTGATGACGCAATCGCTCCACGATCTGCTCCTCGCCTATCTGCCGCTGGTCGTCTTTATCGCGGTGGCGGCGGGGATCGGGCTTGCGCTCCTGCTCTCGGCCTTTCTGCTCGCGTACAAGCAGCCGGATCCGGAAAAGCTCTCGGCCTACGAATGCGGCTTCAACGCCTTCGATGACGCGCGCATGAAGTTCGACGTGCGCTTCTATCTGGTCGCCATTCTGTTCATCATTTTCGACCTCGAAGTGAGCTTCCTGTTCCCGTGGGCGGTGGCGTTCGGCAAGCTCGGCCTATTCGGCTTCTGGTCGATGATGCTGTTCCTTGCCGTACTGACGATCGGCTTTATCTATGAGTGGAAGAAGGGAGCGCTCGAATGGAACTGAGCGAACCCGCGATCGTGATGCCGGGCCGGAACGCGGCGGCGCGCGGCGCCGCAACGGGTGCCGTCAATGATCCGTTTTTTACAAATATCCGCAGCGAATTGTCGGATAAGGGATTCCTGGTCGCAGCCGCCGACGATCTGATCGCCTGGGCGCGCACCGGCTCGCTGATGTGGATGACCTTCGGGCTCGCCTGCTGCGCGGTCGAGATGATGCAGATGTCGATGCCGCGCTACGACGGCGAGCGCTTCGGCTTTGCGCCGCGCGGTTCGCCGCGGCAATCGGACGTGATGATCGTGGCAGGCACCTTGACCAACAAAATGGCCCCGGCGCTGCGCAAGGTCTACGACCAGATGCCGGAGCCGCGCTACGTGATCTCGATGGGATCGTGCGCCAACGGCGGCGGCTACTATCATTATTCGTATTCGGTGGTGCGCGGCTGCGACCGCATCGTCCCGGTCGATATCTACGTGCCGGGCTGCCCGCCGACCGCCGAAGCGCTGCTCTACGGCGTGCTGCTCCTGCAGAAGAAGATTCGCCGCACTTCCACGATCGAACGCTGACGATGGATGAAGCTCTCGACACCCTCGGCCGGACCATAGCCGACGCGCTGCCGGCTTCGGTCAAGGGTTATGCCATCGCCCATCACGAGCTGAACGTTCAGGCGCAGGCGGCCGACATCGTCGCGGTCATGCGCTTCCTGCGCGACGATCCGCGCTGTCTGTTCTGGAATATCATCGATGTCACCGCGGTCGATTGGCCGGGCCGTGAGCGCCGCTTCGACGTCGTCTATCACCTGCTGTCGCCCAAGCACAATGTGCGCGTGCGGGTGAAGATTGAGGTCGACGAGGGCGTCCCGGTCGACTCGATCATCGGCGTCTATCCCGGCGTCGACTGGTTCGAGCGCGAGGCTTTCGATCTCTACGGCGTGGTGTTCGCCGGCCATCCGGACATGCGCCGCCTATTGACCGACTATGGCTTCGACGGTCATCCGCTGCGCAAGGATTTCCCGCTCACCGGCTTTGTCGAAGTCCGCTACGACGATGAGCTCAAGCGCGTGGTCTACGCGCCGGTGCAGCTGACCCAGGAATTCCGCAACTTCGATTTCCTGTCGCCGTGGGAGGGCACCGAGTATGTACTGCCCGGCGACGAGAAGGCGGGCAAATCATGAAATCGACGCTCAAGCCCGGGCTTTCCCACCGTATCGTCTACACCGTGGCCGAGCGTACCACCGTCCCCTGCACCTATCCCCAACTCGCCGATCATCGCCGCCATGCCCAAGGTATTCGCCACCGGCTTCATGATCATGCTGATGGAGCGGGCCTGCACGGAATTTCTGGGCGCGCACCTCGATCCCGGGGAGGGCAGCGTCGGCGTCCATGTCGATGTCAGCCATCTCGCCGCCACCCCGGTCGGCATGACCGTCACGGTCGAGGCCGAATGCGCCAAAATCGTCGACCGCCGCATCACCTTCAACGTCAAAGCCCATGACGAGGTCGACCTGATCGGCGAAGGCCGTCACGAGCGTTTCGTGGTCGCCTGGGACAAGTTCAATGCGCGGGTGGCGGAGAAGGCCCAGCGCGTCGGTGCACTTGAAATAGCGAATAGCGAATAGCATGAGTGCCAACACGGAACGTAACTTTACGATCAACTTCGGGCCGCAACATCCGGCGGCGCACGGCGTGCTGCGGCTGGTGCTGGAACTCGATGGCGAAGTCGTCGAGCGGGTCGATCCGCATATCGGACTGCTGCATCGTGGCACTGAAAAGCTGATCGAGCACAAGACTTACTTGCAGGCGATCCCGTATTTCGACCGGCTCGACTATGTCGCACCGATCAATCAGGAACACGCCTTCTGCCTGGCGGTGGAGAAGCTGCTTGATCTTGCCGTGCCGCGGCGGGGGCAGCTGATCCGCGTGCTCTATTGCGAGATCGGCCGGCTGCTGTCGCATCTCCTCAATGTCACCACTCAAGCCTTGGACGTCGGCGCGCTCACTCCGCCGCTCTGGGGCTTTGAGGAGCGCGAGAAGCTGATGGGCTTCTACGAGCGCGCCTCCGGCTCGCGCATGCACGCGGCCTATTTCCGCGTCGGCGGCGTGCACCAGGACCTGCCGCCGAAACTGATCGACGACATCGAGGCGTTCTGCGATCCGTTCCTGAAAGTCTGCGACGACCTCGAAGAATTGTTGACCGAGAACCGCATCTTCAAGCAGCGCAACGTCGATATCGGGGTCGTGAGCCTCCAAGACGCTTGGGCCTGGGGCTTTTCCGGCGTCATGGTGCGCGGCTCCGGCGCGGCGTGGGATTTGCGTAAAGCCCAGCCCTACGAATGCTATGACGAAATGGACTTCGATATTCCGGTTGGCAAGAACGGCGACTGTTACGACCGCTACTGCATCCGCATGGAAGAGATGCGCCAGTCCATTCGCATCATGAAACAGTGCGTGGCGAAGCTGCGGGCGCCGAACGGGCAGGGACCGGTCGTCGTCCAAGACAACAAGATCACGCCCCCGCATCGCAGCCAGATGAAGCGTTCGATGGAGTCGCTGATCCATCACTTCAAGCTTTACACCGAAGGCTTCCACGTCCCGCCCGGCGAAGTCTATGCCGCGGTCGAGGCGCCCAAGGGCGAGTTCGGCGTCTATCTGATCGCTGACGGTTCCAACAAGCCCTACAAGTGCAAGATCCGCGCGCCGAGCTATGCGCATCTCCAGGCTATGGATTTTCTGTCGCGCGGGCACATGCTCGCCGACATCTCGGCGATCCTGGGCTCGCTCGACGTCGTCTTCGGCGAGATCGACCGATGAGCGTCCGCCGCCTCGCCGAAAAGCAGCCGCCGAGCTTCGCCTTCACGCCGGAAAATCTCGAGTGGGCGAAGGCGCGGATGGCGAAATATCCGCCGGGCCGTCAGCAATCGGCGGTCATTCCGATCCTGTGGCGTGCGCAGGAGCAATGCGGCGGCTGGCTGCCGCAAAAGGCGATCGAGGCGACCGCGGAATTGCTCGGCATGGCCAGGATCCGCGTGCTCGAAGTGGCGACGTTTTACACGATGTTCAATCTTGCGCCGGTCGGGCGCTTCCACGTGCAGTTCTGCGGCACCACGCCCTGCATGCTGCGCGGCGCCGACGCGCTCAAGAAACTCCTGCACAAAACGATCGGGCACGAGAACGAAGTGACCGCTGATGGCAGCTTCTCCTGGACCGAGGTCGAATGCCTCGGCGCCTGCGTCAATGCGCCGATGGTGCAGATCAACGCCGATTATTACGAGGACCTTACGCCGGAGACGCTGACCCGCATCCTCAACGACCTGGCGATGGGAAGGACCCCGAAGCCGGGTCCGCAGGTCGACCGGCAGAATTCGGCGCCGGTCGGCGGTGCCAACACGCTGACCGATCCGTCGATCTACACCATCGCAAAGTCTGCCGGTCAGCCGGACGCCGCGCCGCACGACGGCGCCGCAGCCGATTCGAAACCGGCATAGAACGAGACGCGGACAACACATGCTCGCCGACAAGGACCGCATCTTCAAAAATCTCTACGGCCATCACGGCTGGGGCCTCGATGGCGCCCGCGCGCGCGGCGCTTGGGACGGCACCAAGGCAATTCTGGAAAAAGGCCGCGACGCCATCGTCAACGAAATGAAAGCCTCGGGCCAGCGCGGCCGCGGCGGCGCGGGATTTCCAACTGGGCTGAAATGGTCGTTCATGCCCAAGCAGTCCGATGGCCGGCCGGGCTATCTCGTCATCAATGCCGACGAATCCGAGCCCGGCACCTGCAAGGACCGCGAGGTGATGCGGCACGATCCGCACCTTTTGGTCGAGGGCTGCCTGATCGCCGGCTGCGCCATGGGCGTGCACAATTGCTACATCTACATCCGCGGCGAATTCATCCGCGAGCGCGAGCGGCTCGAGGGTGCCGTCGAGCAGGCCTATGAGGCCAAGCTGATCGGCAAGAACAACGTCCACGGCTACGACTTCGACATCGTCGTGCATCACGGCGCCGGCGCCTACATCTGCGGCGAAGAGACAGCGCTCCTGGAAAGCCTCGAGGGCAAGAAGGGCCAGCCGCGATTGAAGCCGCCGTTCCCGGCCAATATGGGCCTCTACGGCTGCCCGACCACCGTCAACAATGTCGAGACGATCGCGCAGGTGCCCGACATCATGCGGCGCGGCGCCGCCTGGTTTGCCGGTATCGGCCGGCCGAACAACAGCGGCACCAAGTTGTTCTGCATTTCCGGCCACGTCGAGCGGCCGTGCAATGTGGAAGAGCAGATGGGCATTCCGCTCCGCGAATTGATCGAGAAGCACGCCGGCGGCGTGCGCGGCGGCTGGAGCAACCTGCTGGCCGTCATCCCCGGCGGCTCATCGATGCCGCTCATTCCGGCCGGGCCCGATCAGGCCGACACGCTGCTAATGGATTTCGACGGCTGCCGCGACAAGAAATCAGCGCTTGGCACCGCCGCGGTGATCGTCATGGACAAGAGCGCCGACATCGTGCACGCAATGGCGCGCATCTCGTATTTCTACAAGCACGAAAGCTGCGGCCAATGCACACCCTGCCGTGAAGGCATGGGCTGGATGTGGCGCGTGCTCAACCGCATGGCCGACGGCCGCGCGCAAAAGCGCGAGATCGACATGCTGTGGGAAGTCACCACCCAGATCGAAGGGCACACCATCTGCGCCTTCGGCGACGGCGCCGCCTGGCCGGTGCAAGGCTTGCTGCGGCATTTCCGTCCCGAGATCGAGCGGCGCATCGACCAATACACTGCCCGTGCCGACGCCGAGGGCGTGCGCGAGCCGGTCTCGGTGGCGGCGGAGTAGGGCGATGAACGACGCGCGGCATCTCGCACAGCTCAATATCGGACGTTTCCGCTATGCGACCGACGATCCGCGCATGGTGGATTTTATGAACAATCTCGATCTGGTGAACGGATTAGCCGAGCACTCGAACGGCTTTGTCTGGCGGCTCAAGGACGAGAGCAACAACGCCACTAATTTCCGCCCATTCGACGACCCGAACATGGCGGTCAATTTGTCGGTGTGGGAAAGTGTCGAAGCGCTCGAGCGCTTCGTCTGGCAGACTGTGCACAAGCGCTTCTACGGCCGGCGGCCGGAATGGTTCGGCGCCATGGAGACCCCGCATTTCGTGATGTGGTGGGTGCCGGCCGGACACACACCGACGCTCGATGAAGCCAAGAAACGGCTTTCGCACCTGACCGCCCACGGTCCCTCCGACTATGCATTCGGCTGGGAGAGCGTTCCGGCCGCGCAATTGTGGAAGACGGCGCGCTGCGGCGCTATGGACGGGCAGGCCGCATGACTAAGCTCATTGTCGACGGTCGCGAGATCGACGTCCCGCCGGAATACACGCTGCTGCAGGCGTGCGAAGCCGCCGGCGCCGAAATTCCGCGCTTCTGCTACCAGGAGCGGCTGTCGATCGCCGGCAATTGCCGCATGTGTTTGATCGAGGTTGTCGGCATTCCGAAGCCCCAGGCGTCCTGCGCGATGGGCGTGAAAGACTTGCCGCCGAACAAGGACCATTCGCCGAAGGTGATCTCGACGCGCTCGCCGATGGTGCGCAAGGCGCGCGAAGGCGTCATGGAGTTCCTGCTGATCAATCATCCGCTCGATTGCCCGATCTGCGATCAAGGGGGCGAATGCGATCTGCAGGACCAGGCGATGGCCTACGGCGTCGACCAGAGCCGCTATCGCGAGAACAAGCGCGCGGTCGAGGACAAATATATCGGCGCTTTGGTCAAGACCTCGATGAACCGCTGCATCCAATGCACGCGCTGCGTCCGCTTCGCCACCGAAGTCGCCGGCGTACCCGAGCTCGGCGCCATCGGCCGCGGCGAGGACATGGAGATCACCACCTATCTCGAAGAAGCGATGACGTCGGAATTGCAGGGCAACATCGTTGATCTCTGCCCGGTCGGCGCGCTGACCTCAAAGCCGTACGCGTTCGCGGCGCGGCCGTGGGAGCTCAACAAGACCGAGTCGATCGACGTGATGGACGCGCTCGGCTCGGCGATCCGCATCGACACCCGCGGGCGCGAAGTCATGCGCATCCTGCCGCGGACCAACGACGACGTGAACGAGGAATGGATTTCCGACAAGACCCGGCACGTGGTCGACGGCCTGCGTACCCAACGGCTCGATCAGCCGTACGTGCGCGCCGGCGGGCAGCTGCGGCCGGCGAGTTGGAGCGAGGCATTCGCGGCCATCGCCGCGAAGATGGCGCGTGCCAATGCCAAGCGGGTCGGCGCTTTGGCTGGCGATCTCGCATCCGTCGAAGAGATTTTCGCGCTCAAGGATTTGATGACCCGGCTCGGCGTCGCCAATCTCGATTGCCGGCAGGATGGCGCTTTGCTCGATCCGAAATGGGGCCGCGCCAGTTATCTGTTCAATTCGGCCATCGCCGGCATCGATCATGCCGACGCGCTGTTGTTGGTCGGCGCCAATCCGCGCCGTGACGCGGCGGTGCTCAACGCCCGCATCCGCAAACGCTGGCGCGTCGCCAAGAGTTTTCCGATCGGGCTGATTGGTCCGAAGGCGCCGCTGACTTATACCTACGATTATCTCGGCGCCGGCACCGAAACGCTGGCGGATATCGGGCGCCACAGCTTCGCCGAGGCGATGCGCAAGGCCGAGCACCCGCTCGTCATCGTCGGCGCTGAAGTGTTTGCGCGGCCAGACGGCGCGGCGGTGGCCTCGCTCGCCGCGAAGGCGGCGATCGAACTCGGCGCCGTCAAGGACGGCTGGAACGGCTACAGCGTCCTGCACAACGCCGCCTCGCGCGTCGGCGCACTCGATCTCGGCTTTGTGCCTGGGGAGGGCGGGCTGACCGCGCGGCAGATGGCCGCGTCCGGCACGCTCGACATGCTTTTTCTCCTCGGCGCGGACGAGATCGATATCGCCCCGGGGGCCTTCGTCATTTACATCGGCACCCACGGCGATCGCGGCGCGGCGCGGGCCGACGTGGTGCTGCCCGGCGCCGCATACCCGGAGAAATCCGCCACCTATGTGAATACCGAAGGCCGAGTGCAGATGGCGACCCGCGCTTCCTTCCCGCCTGGCGATGCGCGCGAGGATTGGGCGATCCTGCGCGCGCTGTCGGACGTGCTCGGCAAGAAGCTGCCCTATGACTCGCTCGCGGCGTTGCGGCAAGCGCTCTACCAGGCCGATCCGCACCTGATGCGGATCGGGCAGATCGCGGCGGGCGACGCGGCCGATGTGCACAAGCTTGCGGCCATGGGCGGCACGGCGGACAAGGCGCCGTTTCGTTCGACCATCGCCGATTTCTACTTCACCAATCCGATCGCGCGCTCGTCCGCGGTGATGGCCGAATGTTCGGCGATCGCGCATGGGCGCACGGCAAAAACGGCGGCGGAGTAGCGCGTGACCATAGAGGAATTTTTCTGGACCTATATCTGGCCGCTGATCGTGATCGCGGCGGAAAGCCTGCTGCTGCTGGTCATCCTGTTGATCGCCATCGCCTATGTGCTCTACGCCGACCGCAAAATCTGGGCCGCGGTGCAGATCAGGCGCGGCCCCAACGTCGTCGGCCCGTGGGGGCTGCTGCAATCGTTCGCCGATCTTCTGAAATTCGTGCTCAAGGAGCCGGTCATTCCCGCCGGCGCCAACAAGGGCGTATTCCTACTCGCGCCGCTCGTCACCTGCACATTAGCGTTGGCGGCTTGGGCCGTAATCCCGGTCAGCGCCGGTATTGTCATCGCCAACATCAATGTCGGCATCCTCTATATCTTCGCGATCTCCTCGCTGATGGTCTACGGCGTGATCATGGCCGGCTGGTCGTCGAACTCGAAATATCCGTTCCTGGCGGCGCTGCGCTCCGCCGCGCAGATGGTGTCCTACGAAGTCTCCATCGGCTTCGTCTTCATCACCGTGCTGCTGTGCGTCGGCTCGCTCAATCTTTCCGCCATTGTCGAGGCGCAGGACAGCCGCTTCGGCCTGTTCGGCTGGTATTGGCTGCCGCTGTTGCCGATGTTCGTGATCTTCTTCGTCTCGGCGCTGGCCGAGACCAACCGGCCGCCGTTCGATCTGGTCGAAGCGGAATCCGAGCTGGTCGCCGGCTACATGGTCGAATACGGGTCGACGCCGTACATGATGTTCATGCTCGGCGAATATGTCGCCATCGCCACCATGTGCGCCATGGCCACGATCCTGTTCCTCGGCGGCTGGCTGCCGCCGTTCCCGGTGCCACCCTTCACCTGGATCCCGGGCCTGATCTGGTTCGTGCTCAAGGCGAGCTTTGTGTTCTTCATGTTCGCGATGGTGAAAGCGTTCGTGCCGCGCTACCGCTACGACCAGCTGATGCGGCTCGGCTGGAAAGTGTTCCTGCCGATCTCGCTCGCCATGGTCGCGATCGTTGCCGGCGTCCTTACCGTTATCCGAGGCTGACATGCGCCTAGATCAAGCAGCCCGTTCGATTTTCCTCACCGAATTCGTGCAGGCCTTCTTCCTGTCGATGCGCTATTTCTTCAAGCCGAAGGCGACGCTCAACTACCCGTTCGAGAAGGGCGCGCTGTCGCCGCGCTTTCGCGGCGAGCATGCGCTGCGCCGCTATCCCAACGGCGAGGAACGCTGCATCGCCTGCAAGCTGTGCGAGGCGATCTGCCCGGCGCAGGCCATCACCATCGAGGCCGGCCCGCGGCGCAATGACGGCACTCGCCGCACCACGCGCTACGACATCGACATGGTGAAGTGCATCTATTGCGGACTGTGCCAGGAGGCCTGCCCGGTCGACGCCATCGTCGAAGGCCCGAACTTCGAATTCGCCGCCGAAACCCGCGAGGAGCTTTACTACGACAAGGACCGGCTGCTGGCGAACGGCGATCGCTGGGAACGCGACCTCGCCAAGAACATCGCGCTCGACGCGCCGTACCGTTGAGACGCGCCGCCGATGATTCCGCAAGCGATCTTCTTCTACCTCTTTGCCGTCGTCTGCATCGCTTCGGCGATCATGGTGATCGCGGCGCGCAATCCGGTGCATTCGGTGCTGTTTCTGATCCTCGCCTTCGTCAATGCCGCCGGCCTGTTCGTGCTGGTCGGCGCCGAATTCCTGGCGATGATCCTGATCGTGGTCTATGTCGGCGCTGTCGCGGTGCTGTTTCTGTTCGTGGTGATGATGCTCGACGTCGATTTTACCGAGCTGCGCCACGGTTTCCTCAATTATCTGCCGGTCGGGGGCCTGGTCGGCGTCATTCTGCTTATCGAACTCTTCTTCGTCATCGTCACTTGGGTGATTGCGCCCGACGTGCCCAAGGTGATCGCCGCGCCGATCGCGAGTGACGTCTCCAACACGCAGGCGCTCGGCCTCGTGCTCTACACGCGTTACGTCTACTTCTTCGAGGCGGCCGGCATGATCCTCTTGGTCGCCATGATCGGCGCCATCGTCATGACGCTGCAGCACAAGGCGGGGGTCAAACGCCAGTCGATCGCCGAGCAGGTCGCGCGCCGACGCTCGACCGCGATCGAGATCGTCAAAGTGAAGTCGGGGCAGGGGCTGTCATGATCATCGGGCTCGGCCACTATCTCGTCGTCGGCGCCATCCTGTTCACGCTCGGGATTTTCGGCATCTTCCTCAACCGCAAGAACGTCATCGTCATCCTGATGTCGGTCGAGCTCATCCTGCTTGCGGTAAACATCAATCTCGTCGCCTTCTCCGCCTTCCTCGGCACCAACGGCGACATTGTCGGGCAAGTCTATGCGTTGATCGTGCTCACAGTCGCGGCGGCCGAAGCCGCCATCGGGCTAGCCATCCTGGTGGCCTATTACCGCAACCGCGGCTCGATCGCGGTTGATGACGTCAATTTGATGAAGGGTTAGCGCGTGAGCGGCTTGCTGATGCGGACTCCCTCTCCACAGCGGGGAGAGGGTTGGGGTGAGGGGGCTCTGACCGAGAGGCCGTACCCCCTCACCCCGCCCTCTTCCCCGTGGGGAGAGGGCGAACGAGGCGTTGCCGGCGCTCGGCGTCGCTGTGGGAAATTGGGGGCATAGCGGCATGTACGAGGCCATCGTTTTCCTGCCGCTCCTTGGCGCCGTTATTGCCGGCGCCATCGCGCTGATTGGCGCGCGTAACCGCCTGCCGGGCCAGGATCCGCCACCGCCGGACCACGACCATGCCGTCGCGATGGCGTCAGATGGTCAGGCGCATGGCGCGCCGTATGCCGAGGCCGCCCATGCCGCAATCGCGCACGGTGCCGACGACGAACATGGCGGCGCCGAGCCTTCCGCCGGCTCGCGCTCCGCCGAACTGATCACCACGACGCTGCTTGCCATCTCCTGGGTGCTGTCGTGCTACGCCTTTTACGATGTCGGCTTCGCCGGACACGACGCCCACGTCACCATCTTCAACTACATCACGTCCGGCGATCTGAAAGTCGATTGGGCGCTACGCATCGATCCGCTTACCGTGGTCATGCTGCTGGTGGTGACCACGGTATCCGGCCTCGTGCATCTCTATTCGATCGGCTACATGGCCGACGACCCGTACAAGCCGCGCTTCTTCTCTTACCTGTCGTTCTTCACCTTCGCCATGTTGATGCTGGTGACGGCCGATAATCTCGCCCAAATGTTCTTCGGCTGGGAAGGCGTGGGGCTCGCCAGCTATCTCTTGATCGGCTTCTGGTTCCACAAGCCGGAAGCGAATGCCGCTGCGATCAAAGCCTTTATTGTCAACCGGGTCGGCGATTTCGGCTTTTCACTCGGCATCTTCGCGCTGTTTCTCCTGACCGGCTCGATCAATTTGGAGACGGTGTTCGCCCAGGCGCCGGACCTGGTCGGCAAGAACTTCCACTTTCTCAGCTTCAACGCCGACGCGCTGACCGTGATCTGCCTGTTGTTGTTCGTCGGCGCGATGGGCAAATCGGCGCAGTTTCTGCTGCACACCTGGCTGCCTGACGCCATGGAAGGACCGACCCCGGTGTCGGCGCTGATCCACGCCGCCACCATGGTGACCGCCGGCGTGTTCATGGTGGCGCGGCTGTCGCCGCTGTTCGAGCTGGCTCCACACGCCAAGGCATTCGTACTGTTCATTGGCGCGACGACTACGATGTTCGCCGCCACCGTCGCCCTCGCTCAAAACGATATCAAGCGCGTTATCGCCTATTCGACCTGCTCGCAACTCGGTTACATGTTCGTCGCCATGGGTTGCGGCGCCTATTCGATCGGTATGTTCCATCTGTTTACCCACGCCTTCTTCAAGGCGCTGCTCTTCCTCGGCTCGGGCTCTGTGATCGTCGCCATGCATCACGAGCAGGACATGCGCAAAATGGGCGGGCTGTGGCGGAAAATTCCATTCACGTTTGCGACGATGGTGATCGGCACCCTGGCGCTGACCGGGTTTCCCGGCACCGCCGGCTACTTTTCCAAGGACGCGATCATCGAAGCCGATGACGTCGTTTCCGGCACGATCGCAAGCTACGGCTTCATCATGACCGTCGCCGCGGCCGCGCTGACGTCGTTCTATTCCTGGCGGCTGATCTTCAAGACTTTCTTCGGCGAGCCCCACGACCGTCACCACTATGAAGCTGCGCGCGAAAGTCCGCTGACCATGCTCGTTCCGCTTGGCGTGCTGGCGATCGGATCGATCGCCGCCGGCTTTTCGTTTCACATCTTCGAAGGTGACGGCGCCGCGGAATTCTTCCGCAACTCGCTGATGGTCGGACCCAACAATCACGTGCTCGAGGATTTGGAAAACGTGCCGCTCGCGGTCAAGCTGGCGCCATTCGTCATGATGGTCGTCGGCTTCCTGGTGGCTTACCAGTTCTATATCCGGCGTCCCGATCTGCCGGCAGCTTTGGCGCGCGACCAGGGCGTGCTCTATCGCTTCCTGCTTAATGCCTGGTACTTCGACCGCATCTACGACTTCCTGTTTGTCCGTCCGACGCTGTGGCTCGGCCGCCTGTTCTGGAAGGGAGGCGACGGCTTCATCATCGACGGCTTCGGACCCGACGGCGTCTCCGCGCGGGTCCTCGACGTCACGCGCAACGTGGTGCGGCTGCAAACCGGCTATCTCTATCACTATGCCTTCGCCATGTTGATCGGCGTCGCCGCCGGCGTCACCTGGTTCATGTTCGCCGGGGGGCCGCACTGATGACCAGCTGGCCGATCCTTTCCGTCGTCACCTTCCTGCCGGTCGTCGGTGCGATCTTCATCGCTCTGCTGGGCGACGATGAAGCCGGCGTGCGCAATGCCCGTTGGCTGGCGCTGTGGACCACGCTGATCACCTTTGCGATCTCGCTGATACTGGTGTGGCGTTTTGATCCGAGCTCGGCCGACTTCCAGTTCCTGGAAAAGCGGTCGTGGCTCGGCGGTGCCATCTACTATTCGATGGGCGTCGACGGCATTTCGCTGCCGTTCGTGATCCTCACCACCGCGCTGCTGCCGATTTCGATCCTGGCGAGCTGGACCTCGATCCAGACCCGCGTGCGCTCGTACATGATCGCCTTCCTGGTCCTCGAGACGCTCATGGTCGGGACCTTCTGTGCGCTCGATCTGGTGCTGTTCTATCTGTTCTTCGAAGGCGGCCTGATCCCGATGTTCCTGATCATCGGCGTCTGGGGCGGCCCGCGCCGGGTCTATGCGAGCTTCAAGTTCTTTCTCTATACCTTCGCCGGCTCGGTGCTGATGCTGCTCGCCATCATGGCGATGTACTGGCAGGCCGGCACGACCGACGTGCCGACGCTGTTGCATCACGCCTTCCCGCGCACCCTGCAGACCTGGGCGTTCTTTGCCTTTCTCGCCTCGTTCGCGGTCAAGCTGCCGATGTGGCCGGTCCACACCTGGCTGCCCGACGCGCACGTCGAGGCTCCGACCGCGGGCTCTGTCATCCTGGCGGCGGTCCTGCTGAAGCTCGGCGGCTATGGTTTCCTGCGCTTTTCGCTGCCGATGTTCCCGCAAGCGTCGGTCGACTTCGCGCCGCTGATCTACGCGCTCTCCGTGGTCGCCATCATCTACACCTCGCTGGTCGCGCTGGTGCAGGACGACATGAAGAAGCTCATCGCCTACTCGTCGGTGGCGCACATGGGCTTCGTCACCATGGGGCTGTTCGCGCTGACGGCGCAGGGCGTCGCCGGCGGCATCTTCCAGATGATCTCGCACGGCATCGTCTCCGCCGCCTTGTTCCTGTGCGTCGGCGTCATCTACGACCGCATGCATACCCGCGAGATCGCCGCCTATGGCGGGTTGGTCAATCGCATGCCGCTCTACGCCTTCGCCTTTATGGTTTTCACGCTGGCCAATATCGGGCTGCCGGGCACCAGTGGATTCATCGGCGAGTTTCTGACGATGCTCGGCACCTTCCGGGTCAACACTTGGGTGGCGACGCTGGCGGCGCTCGGCACCATCCTTTCGGCCGCTTATGCGCTGTGGCTGTACCGCAAGGTGATTTTCGGCAAGCTGGAAAAGCCGAGCCTGTTCAACATCATGGATCTCGGCTGGCGCGAGATGGTGATCCTGGCGCCGCTGGTGATCCTGACCATCGTGCTTGGCATCTATCCGAAGCCGGTGCTCGATATGTCGGCCACCTCGGTGACCCAGCTGATCGACAATGTCCAGCATGCGGTGTCGAGCGTGCAGTCGGCGGCGCTGACGAGGTAGGCGATGGGCGCGTCTTTCACCTGGACCGGTCTGACACCGCTGTTGCCCGAGATCGTGCTCGGCGTCGGCGCCATGGCGCTGTTGATGCTCGGGGTCTATCGCAGCGAGCGCTCGACAATATTGATCGACGCGCTGTCGATCGCACTCCTTGTCATCGCCGGCGTCATCGTCGTCTTACTGCCCGAGGGCAAGCTCGTCACCTTCGGCGGCAGCTTCGTGGTCGACGACTTTGCCCGCTTTCTGAAAATCCTCGCGCTTGCCGGCTCCGCGGCCGCGATCCTGATGTCGATCGACTACGACCAGCGCGAGGGCCAGCGGCGCTTCGAATATTCAGTGCTGATCGTGCTCTCCACGCTCGGCATGCTGATGCTGATTTCGGCTGCCGACCTGATCGCGCTCTATCTCGGTCTCGAACTGATGAGCCTGCCGCTCTACGTGGTGGCGGCGAGCCATCGCACCTCGCTGCGCTCGACAGAAGCCGGGCTCAAGTATTTTGTCCTCGGCGCGCTGTCGTCCGGGATGCTGCTGTACGGCGCGTCGCTGGTGTACGGCTTCACCGGCACGGTGAGCTTCACCGGCATCGCCCATTCGGCCGCTGACGCCGGCACCGGCTTGATCTTCGGGCTGGTGTTTCTGTTCGCCGGCTTCTGCTTCAAGGTTTCCGCCGTGCCGTTCCACATGTGGACGCCGGACGTCTATGAAGGCGCGCCGACGCCGATCACGGCGTTCTTCGCCGCCGCCCCCAAGGTCGCCGGCATCGCCATGTTCGTGCGCGCCGCAGTCATGGCCTTTCCCGGCATCACCACGCAGTGGCAGGAGATCGTCTCGTTCGTCTCGATCGCCTCCATGCTGCTTGGCTCGTTCGCGGCCATAGGCCAGCGCAATATCAAACGGCTGATGGCTTATTCGTCGATCGGCCATATGGGCTTTGCGCTGGTCGGGCTCGCGGCCGGCACGACGGAAGGCGTGCAGGGCGTGCTCATCTACATGGCGATCTACATCACCATGACGCTGGGCGTCTTTGCCGTGATCCTGTCGATGCGGCGCGACGGCGGCATGGTGGAATCGATCGACCAGCTTGCCGGCCTTGCCCGCACCCATCCGGGCATGGCCTTCCTGATGGCGATGCTGTTGTTCTCGATGGCCGGCGTGCCGCCGCTGGCCGGCTTTTTCGCCAAGTTCTACGTGTTTCTCGCCGCGATGAAAGCCGGGCTTTACGTGCTGGCGGTGATCGGCGTGCTGGCGAGCGTGGTCGGCGCCTATTACTATCTGGCGATCGTCAAGACCATGTATTTTGACGAGCCGGCTGAGGGCTTTTACCGCATGCCGGACGAGCTCAAAGTGGTTCTCGGGGTTTGCGCGCTGTTCAACCTGGTCTTTTTCATCTACCCGGGACCGCTGGTCGGCGTCGCCAGCACAGCCGCGCATTCGCTGTTCTGATGCGGCTTTCCTCCGCGGCTGTGGCGGCGGCTTATCGTCTGGCGACCCATGACACGCTGGCGTCGACCAACGCCGAGGCGCTGACGCGCGCACGCGCCGGCGAGCGCGAGCCGCTCTGGATCGTCGCCGCGGAGCAGTCGGCCGGCCGCGGCCGCCGCGGCAATGAATGGGTGTCGCCGGCCGGCAATCTCTACGCAACTTTGCTTTTGACCGACCCGGCGGCTTCCGAATGCGCGCCGGAATTATCGTTCGTCACGGCGCTCGCGCTGCACGACGCCATTGTCGAGCGCGCGCCGGAATTAAGCGCGGCGGTCGCGCTGAAATGGCCGAACGACGTCCTCTGCAGCGGCGCGAAGCTTGCCGGCATTCTGATCGAAGGCGAGCGTGCCGCCAGCGCGCTGGCCGTCGCCATCGGTATCGGCGTCAATTGCCAAAATCATCCGGCAGCGATGCCTTATCCCGTGACCGACCTGAGAGCCGCCGGCGCCAACGTGGCGGCGGCGTCTTTGTTCGAGACATTATCCGCGACCATGCTGAAGCGGCTCCGGCAATGGCGCCGCGGCGCCGGATTTGCCGATATCCGCGCCGATTGGACCGCGCGTGGCGCCGGGATGGGCGACGACATGCGAGTGAAACTTCTTGACCGCGAGATATTCGGTCACAGCGAGGGTCTCGACGAGCGCGGCCGATTGTTGCTGCGGGTCGCCGACGGCTCGGTGCAAACGATTGCTGCCGGCGAAGTGTTTCCCTTGACCAACGGGTCACCGCATCGATCCCGCGCGGCGGGGCAAGGCAACTAATGGCCGGCCCCGAGCTCGTGTTCGCGCCGCTTGGCGGCATTGGCGAGATCGGGATGAATCTCTCGATCTATGGGTTCGGCGACGAACGCCGGCGCCAGTGGCTGATCGTCGACTGTGGTGTTTCGTTCGCCAGCGAAGAGCAGCTGCCCGGCGTCGATCTCATCCTCCCGGACATCCGTTATCTGCTCGAAGAGCGTCGCAACATCCTGGGCCTGGTGCTGACCCACGCGCACGAGGACCATATGGGCGCGCTGATCGATCTTTGGCCGAAGCTGAACGTGCCGCTCTATGCGACGCCGTTCGCCGCCGCTTTGTTCGAAGCGCGCCGGCTGTCGGAGCCGGGCGCACCGGCAATCCCGGTCAACGTCGTGCCGCTGAATGGAAGCATCGCGCTTGGGCCGTTCACGGTCGATTTCATCAACGTCGCGCACTCGATCCCGGAATCGAATGCGCTGGCGATCCGCACAGCGCTCGGCACGGTCGTGCATACCGGCGACTGGAAGATCGACTTGACGCCGGTCGTCGGCGCGCCGACCGACCAAGCGAAACTCACCGCGCTTGGCGACCAAGGCACGTTGGCGCTGATCGGTGATTCCACCAATGCCGTCCGCGACGGCCGCTCGCCTTCGGAAGCCGATGTCGCCAAGACGCTGACCGAGCTGATCCGCACGGCGCCGGCGCGCGTCGCGGTGACTACCTTCGCTTCGCACGTCGGCCGCATCCGCGCTGTAGCCGACGCTGCGCGACTCGCCGAGCGCGAAGTGGTGGTCGTCGGCCGCGCCATGGAGCGGGTCGTGCAGGTCGCCCGCGAGACCGGCTACCTCGATGGCGTGCAGGATTTTCGCGCGGCGGAGAGTTACGGTTATTTGCCGCCCGACAAGGTCTTGGCGCTATGCACCGGCAGCCAGGGCGAGCCGCGCGCGGCGCTCGCGCGCATCGCCCAGGACGAGCATCCGGAAGTGACGCTGACGCGCGGCGACCGCGTGATCTTTTCCGCCCGCACCATCCCCGGCAACGAGAAGGCGGTCGCGCGGGTGATCAACGGCCTGGTCACCCAGGGCGTCGACGTGATCACCGATCGCGACCACCTGGTGCATGTCTCCGGGCATCCGCGACGGGCTGAGCTGCTCGACATGATCAATTGGGTGCGGCCGCAAATCCTGATCCCGGCGCATGGCGAGGCACTGCATCTCGCCGAGCACGCCAAGCTTGCCCGCAATGCCGGCGTGCCGCAGGTGCTCGTCTGCCGCAACGGCGATCTCGTCAAGCTGGCGCCCGGACCGGCCGAGATCATCGACGAGATCCCCTCCGGACGCCTTTACAAAGACGGTGCGCTTCTGATCGATGCCGAGGCGCCGACCGTCGCCGCGCGCCGGCGGTTGAGCTTTGCCGGCGTCGTCTCTGTCGCACTGGCGCTGAGCGAGAAGGGGCAGCTTGTCGCCGATCCGGAAATCGAGCTGATCGGCATTCCTGAGACCGACGCCGGCGGCCGGTCCATGGCTGACATCGCGCGCGACGCGATCGAGGAGGCGTTTGAGTCACTGCCGAAGCCGCGGCGTCGCGATCCCGACCAGGTCGCCGAGGCGGTGCGCCGCGCCGTGCGCGGTGCAATCGCCGAGCGCTGGAACAAGAAGCCGGTCTGCCACGTGCATGTGCTGAGCGTCTAAAATGTGCTGAGCGTGTAGGATTTCACAGGTTTTCCGGGCACATTGTCCGGGGCGCAAACTGCTCATATTTATACCAAAATCGCGGATCGGCCCGACCCATGCTCAAGTGGTTTGCTCCCTTGTTGCTCTTTGCCGGCAAGCCGGAGGTTTTGCTGCGCCTCCTGATCGCCGTGCTGGCCGGCGTCGTGCTGTTCTTCGGCGTCTGGCTGTTGTCGAACATCGCGGTAACGTTCGACACGCTGAAAAATCCAGCGATCGCGGCGGCGTATGCGGTGGTGCTGCTCCTGTTCTTTGTCGTGGTCGGAACGGTCGCCTGGCTGCGGCTGCGCCGCCTGACCGCGCCGGCACGGCGCACTACGACGCTTGCCGAGCCGGAAAGGCCGCCGTTGACGACCGAGATCGTCAGCAAACGGGCGAAAGAACTCGCCAACAAGTGGGACGCCGAAAGCCGCCGGGCCGATCGCGCCGCGCGAAAGCCCGCTGAGCGCGTCGGTACGTCACCGCAGATCGCGCCCGCCGCGCCACCGCACGCGAGCTCGCCGGCGCGGTCGATATTGACCGTCACCGGCCCAGCCTACGCCGGCAAGACTGCCCTGATCGCGATGTTGGTCGAAGGCAGCCGCACGCCATCGCCCGACGCCAGCGAATTGGTGCGGCTAGCGGATGCCGGGCCGACCGACGGCGACGATCGGCATGTCGAAGCGCTGGTCGCGCGCGCCGCGCAATCCGACGGCGTGCTGTTTGTGGTCGATCAGGATTTGCGTGCCCCTGAAGTCACCGCCATCAAACGGCTCATCGCAACCGGCAAGCCGCTCTATGTGGTGCTGAACAAGGCGGACCAGTTCACTGCCAGTGACCGCGACGCGATCATGGTCTCAATCCGGGCGAAGATGCCGAAAGGCTTTGCGCCCGGCCATGTCGTCGCCGCCGCCGGCGCGCCAACGCCGGTCGAGCGCGAGATCGAGGACGCGCGCGGCGCGGTGCGGGTCGAATCGCGCCGGCCATCGAGCGACGTCGCTTCGTTGCTCGCCCTGCTCGGCCGCGTCGTCACGCCTGGTGCCGAACGCACGCTGCGCTTCGAGCGCGGTTCGTAGGCGAAGGGCAGGGGCCGCATGCAAGACCAATCGATATTGCCGGACACCATCGAAGCGTTGCGCAAGCTGTCGGCGGACGCGCGGCTGCGCCCGCAGGAACGCGCCAGCGTCGAGAAGGAGATGCGCGACATCGAGGAATTCACCGCCAAGCTCGAGAATGGCCGCGTCGAGATCGCGGCCTTCGGCGAGGTCGGCTCGGGCAAGAGCGCGCTTCTCAATGCGCTGGCCGGCGAAAAGATATTCGCGGTTTCCGCCGAGCACGGCTCGACCGACAAAGTCGCCAAGGCCGGCTTCAAGAACACCAAGCTGATCCTGGTCGACACGCCTGGCATCAACGAGGCGGCCGGCGAATTGCGCGGCAAGCTAGCCGAGGAGACGGTCCGCTACACCGATCTGGTCCTGTTCGTCGCCGACGGCGATCTAAATCGGGTCGAGGTCGATGCGGTGACGCAGCTCTGCGATCTGAACAAGCCGATGCTGCTCGTCATCAACAAAGCCGACCTCCACGGGCCGGCGCAGATCAAGGAGATTTCCAAATCGATCCTGCGCAAGGTCGGCCATCGCATCGGCCCCGCCGATATCGTCTTTGCCGCCGCGGCGCCGCGCGAGGCCGAGAGGGAAATCCACAAGTCCGACGGCAGCATCGAAATCGTGCGATACCAGCCAAAGCCCAAGATCGACCTGCTGGAAGCGCGCATGCTCGAAGTGCTCGATCGCGAAGGCAAAGCGATCATCGCCCTCAATGCCAGCCTGTTCGCCACCGACGTCAGCGAGCAGATCAAGCAATTGAAGCAGGAAGTGCGCGGTAAGGAAGTCACGCGCCTGATCTACTATTTCATGTTGGGCAAGGCTTTGGTCGTCGGCGCCAACCCGGTCCCGGTATTCGACGTTCTGGCCGGCATGGCGAGCGATGCGCTGATGGTGCAGCGCATCGGCGCGATCTACGGCACCGACTTTTCGCTCAAGAACGCGCAAGGCATGGTGCTGGAGATTTTGCGCGCCTGGGGGCTGATGGCGGCAGCCGAATACGGCCTGCATCTCGCCGCCGATCTTCTTCGCACCGTGACGATGGGGACCAGCACGGTCCTGACCGCTTTGCCGCAGGGGCTGGCGGCAGCCTGGAGCACGTATGTGGTAGGCAATGCGGCGAACATTTATTTCCGCGACGCCGGCTGGGGCGGGCGCTCGCCGAAGGATATCGTGCAGGACATTCTCACCGGCGCGGAAAAGCAGAAGACCAGCATCCTCGCCCCGATCCGCGACCAACTGAAGGCCAAGTTCGGCCGTTGAATATGCAATGCTGTAGGATGGGTTGAGCGTAGCGAAACCCATCGTTCGATCGCGATGAACTGGCCTGGTGGGTTTCGCTCCGCTCAACCCACCCTACGAAGGACTGGGAGATGATCGGCAGGCTCAATCACGTGGCGATCGCCGTGCGTGACATCGACAAGGCGGCGGCGGTTTATCGCGATGTGCTCGGCGCCGATGTCTCAGCAACGGTGCCGCAGCCGGATCACGGCGTGACCACCGTGTTCATCACCTTGCCGAACACCAAGATCGAACTCCTCGAGCCGCTTGGCGAAGGCTCTCCGATCGCGAAATTCCTTGAGCGCAATCCCGACGGTGGCATGCACCATGTCTGCTACGAGGTCGACGATATTCGTGCCGCCAGCGAGGCGCTGAAAAAGACCGGTGCCCGCGTCCTTGGCGACGGCGAGCCGAAAATCGGCGCGCACGGCAAGCCGGTGCTGTTCCTGCATCCAAAGGATTTCTCCGGCACGCTGGTGGAGCTGGAACAGCGCTAGAGCATGATCCGGAAAAGTGGGTACCGGTTTTCCGGAAAGATCATGCTCCGCTAAAGAGATAACATGCCGGTCACGACCGCCATCGCCATCTTTTTCCTGATCTGGTGGGTGGTGCTGTTCGCCGTGCTGCCCTTTGGCGTTCGCAGCCAGCTCGAGGAGGACGGCGAGATGGCGCCGGGAACCGATCCTGGGGCGCCGACCATTCCGCGGCTAGGGCGCAAGCTCCTATGGACCACGCTCGTCTCGGCCGTGATTTTCGCGGGCTGCTACGTGGTCTACGTTAACCATCTGGTGACGCTGGAAGGGCTGGTGAGGTCGCTCGGCATGCGTTGATGGGCAGGAGCCCAAAACGCGGCCGGAGCCAAAAAAAAATAGCAGGGCCAAAGCCCTGCCAGGAAATCCTAATCTGATCCTTGATCCGCGCCTGCCATCGCGATTTTGGTCTATCCGCGATTTTGGATTTTCAGCGTGGCGGCAGCGTTGAACCCGCGCCGTTGGACCATCCTCCCGAGACTTGGACCGCCTCCCGAGCGTAGATACGCACGCCGGGATTGCGCCTTTGCTAAGTACTCGATCTTCAGCCGAATGTCATCACCTTGCTGGCGTCCGCCGATAAAAAAATTTTGTTGGACTCTGTTTTTGGCACGTTTTCGGGTCAAACGGGGTTTGGTGGCAGCCCCTTGTAATTCGAGCGGCATTGCGCATTGCTGCGCCACGAGTCCGATCCCCCGAACAGCTTGGGCTTGAGTTTTCATGCGCCTTTCCCGCTACTTCCTGCCCATCCTGCGCGAGACGCCCAAGGAAGCGGAGATCGTCTCCCACCGGCTGATGCTGCGCGCCGGCATGATCCGCCAGGAGGCGGCCGGTATCTATGCCTTCCTGCCGTTAGGGCTGCGCGTCCTCGACAAGGTCTGTCGGATCGTCCGCGAGGAGCAAAATCGTTCCGGTGCCATCGAACTTTTAATGCCGACCATCCAATCGGCGGAACTGTGGCGCGAGAGCGGGCGCTACGAGGCCTACGGCAAAGAGATGCTGCGCATCCGCGACCGCCACGAGCGCGAGATGCTCTACGGCCCGACCAACGAGGAAATGATCACCGAGATTTTTCGCGCCTATGTGCGGTCCTACAAGGAATTGCCGCTCAATCTCTATCATCTGCAATGGAAGTTCCGCGACGAAGTCCGGCCGCGCTTCGGGCTGATGCGCGGGCGGGAGTTCCTGATGAAGGACGCCTATTCGTTCGACCTCGATTTCGACGGCGCCAAGCACGCCTATAACCGCATGTTCGTCGCCTATTTGCGCACCTTCGCGCGCATGGGCTTGCAGTCGATTCCGATGGTGGCGGAAAGCGGCCCGATCGGCGGCAATCTCTCCCACGAATTCATCGTTCTGGCCGACACCGGCGAGAGCGAGGTATTCTGCCACCGCGATTATCTCGATTTCACCGTGCCGGGGGCAGAGGTTGATTTCAGCAGCGTTTCAGGGTTGCAGGCGATTGTCGACCAATGGACCGCGCTCTATGCCGCGACCTCGGAGAAGCATGACGCCGCGGCTTTCGCCAAGCTGCCGCCGGACAAGCAGATATCAGCCCGCGGTATCGAGGTCGGGCAGGTGTTCCATTTCGGCACCAAATATTCCGAGCCGATGAAAGCGGTCGTTGCCGGCCCCGACGGCGTCGAACGCCCGGTGCATATGGGCTCCTATGGCATCGGCCCGACCCGGCTGGTGGCGGCCCTGATCGAGGTGTTTCACGATGAAGCCGGGATCCGCTGGCCGCAAGCCGTTGCCCCCTTCACCGTCGCTATCCTCAATCTCAAACAAGGCGGCGCCGACACCGATGCGGCCTGCGAGCGGCTCTATGCCGCGCTCCAGGCGAAAAGCATCGATACGCTCTACCATGACCTCGACGAGCGGCCGGGCTCGAAATTCGCCACCGCCGACCTAATCGGCATCCCCTGGCAGATCCTGGTCGGGCCGCGCAGCCTTGCTGAGGGCAAAGTTGAAGTGAAGCATCGCTTCGATGGATCGCGCGAGCTTATGACGGCGGAGGACGCGCTCGTGCGGCTAACTGCCTAGGTTGCAAGCGCGCAAAACTGTGCGCTGTCCTGCCGCAGTGCGCTGTTTCGCGGCTTGAAAGCGCCAGAATCATGTGAAACTCCGGTTGTCGCGGGGACGTCACACAAATGCGAGAGCCGACCGGCACTCATCCCTTTGCGCCGTTCGAATGGATGCTGTCGCTGCGCTACCTGGGGGTGCGGCGCAAAAACGGATTCATTTCGCTCATCGCCCTGTTGTCGTTTGGCGGCATTACGCTCGGTGTCATGACGCTGATCGTCGTCATGGCGGTGATGAACGGCTTTCGCCAAGAACTGCTGTCAAAGATTCTGGGCCTCAACGGCCATCTTTTTATCCAGCCGCTGGAATCCCCGCTGACCGACTGGCAGGTGGTAGCCGAGCGCGTCTCGAAAGTGCCGGGCGTGCGGCTTGCGGCGCCGATCGTCGAGGGCCAGGCGCTCGCCTCGTCGCCGTTCAACGCCTCCGGCGTCCTGGTGCGCGGCATCCGCGCCGCCGACCTCAAGAGCCTCGGCCCGGTCGCGAGTAACATTCGGCAAGGCACGCTCGACGGCTTCGACGAAGGACAAGGGGTGGCCATTGGCAAACGGCTGGCCGACCAGCTTTCGCTGCGGGCCGGCGACAATGTCACGCTGGTGGCGCCGCGCGGCGCGGTGACCCCGATGGGCACGACGCCGCGCATCAAAGCCTACAAGATCGCCGCGATTTTCGAGATCGGCATGTCGGAATACGACGCCGCTTTCGTCTTCATTCCGCTGCCGGAGGCGCAGGCCTATTTCAACCGCGCCGGCGACGTCACCGCGATCGAGGTCTATGCTGACGATCCCGATCGGATCGACAGTTTGCGGCGAAGCGTGGCCGATGCCGCCGGCCGGCCGATCTACATGATCGACTGGAGTCAGCGTAACGCCACGTTCTTCAATGCGCTCGAGGTCGAGCGCAATGTGATGTTCTTTATCCTGACCATGATCGTCTTGGTGGCGGCGCTCAATATTATTTCCGGCCTGATCATGCTGGTGAAAGACAAAGGCAGCGACATCGCCATCCTGCGCACCATGGGGGCTTCGCAGGGCGCAATCATGCGCGTCTTTCTCGTCACCGGCGCCTCGATCGGCTTTGCCGGCACCGCCTGCGGCTTTCTCAACGGCACTCTCATCTGCATCTTCATCGAACCGATCCGGCAATTTCTGTCGTGGCTGACCAACACCGAGTTGTTTCCGCGCGAGCTTTATTTCCTTTCCAAGCTGCCCGCCCACATGGATGCCGGTGAGACGACGGCGGTGGTCGTCATGTCGCTCGGGCTGACGCTGTTGGCGACGCTCTATCCGTCCTGGCGGGCGGCGCGGCTCGATCCGGTCGAAGCTCTGCGCTACGAATGATGGCGCGCGCCATGGATGAGAAAACGACCATCATCGAGCCCGCGCTGTCGACCGCCGCCCCCGCCGGCGCCGCCGCTCCCGTGGCGGCCGCCAAAGACCGTCCGATCGTGTTCCTGCAGGCGATCAGCCGGCGCTTCCGCCAGGGCCGTTCCACCCTCGAGATCCTCAAGAACATCGAGCTTGCGGTCTGGCCCGGTCAGTCAGTGGCTTTGGTCGCGCCGTCAGGCGCGGGAAAATCGACGCTGTTGCACATCGCTGGCCTGCTTGAGCGTGCCGATACCGGCGAGGTCTATCTCGACGGCGCCGCCACCTCGCAGCTGACCGACATCCAGCGCACCCGCATCCGGCGGACCGACATCGGCTTTGTCTATCAGTTTCACCATCTGCTGCCGGAATTCTCGGCGCTCGAGAACGTCATGCTGCCGCAGATGATCCGGGGCCTGAAAAAATCGGAGGCGCGTACCCGCGCCGCTGAGCTGTTGTCGTATCTTGGCCTGAAAGACCGGCTGACCCACCAGCCGGCTGAATTGTCCGGCGGCGAGCAGCAGCGCGTCGCTATCGCGCGCGCCGTCGCCAACGCGCCGCGCATTCTCCTGGCCGACGAGCCAACCGGCAATCTCGATCAGCGGACCTCAGAGCGGGTGTTTGGCACGCTGACTCAATTAGTACGCGCCTCTGGCGTTGCCGCCGTTATCGCTACCCACAATCTCGACATCGCCGCGCAAATGGATCGCCGAGTGACCATCCGCGAAGGCGTCGTGGTGGAACTGGAATAGGGGCTCACGTCATTGCGAGCGAAGCGAAGCAATCCAGTTCAGCGCGCCCGCATGGATTGCTTGGTCGCTTCGCTGCTCGCAATGACGCAGTAAAAAAGAGGCCGCCCACGGGGCGGCCTCGCTGTCAATTCCGCGCCGAGCGCCTGCTTACCAGCAGGGAGCGCACCAGCAGCGATACGGGCCGCACACGCGGTGACGGCCCGGCGGGCACCAGCGACCCCAGAAGCCATTGCAGGCGGCCTGGTGGATGATGGTCGCATTTTTCGCCTGCGCATTGAGGCTCGCAGCGCCTTGGGTTTGCGCATTCGCGATCGCCATCGATCCAACGACAAAGACCGCGGCAGCCAAAGTCATGGTGATTTTTCGCATCGGAAACCCTCCTTCCGGATGTGTGTGGGTGAGGTGAGGTGACGAGAAAGACTGTCAGAGAAGCGTGGTCACGGACGTTCCAACGATAGCCGGGCCGAAAACAATCGGCACGGTTTGTCACGAAACGCTGTTATTGCCTTCCTAACAGGAAGCGCCACCTAAGCCTGACATGAGGGGCGGGTCCAGGAGATAGTGTGACAAAAAGCCACGATCCTCAGCCATTTCTCCCATTATGGTAGATTGCCTCCTAGAATAGCCTGCATTCCTGGGGTTAGCCCACTGTTAGCCATCATCAGGCCGCTGCCATGCCCCGCCGCAAGAACCTGACCGAGCGCCAAGTCCACCAGCTACCCCGCAGAAAAAAGCGCTACAGCTTACCCGATCCGATCCAGCCGCATCTCATCCTCCGCGTTCCGGTGCGCGGACCCGTCACTTACGCTGCTGTGGCCCGCCGCAAGAAGACAGTGGAGCGCGGCAGGCTGGTCTGGAAGACGCTCGGCACGTCTGCCTACCTGACCTTGGACGAGGCACGCACGCTCACGCGCGACGCCGTCAAGCGCATCCGCACCGGGCTTCCGCTTGAGGACGTGCAGCGGGACAGCGTCGCCGACGTTGCCGACCGATGGCTCAAGCTCGTCGTTAAAGAAAAAGGCTATCGTACCGCCCACGAGCGAGAGCGCATCGTCCGCAAGTATCTGGTTCCCAAACTGGGCGACCGCATCTTTGTCGCCGTCCGCCGCTCCGACATTGCCGCGCTGCTCGACGACATTGCCGCCAACAACGGCAAGGCGCAGGCGGACCAGGTCCTCAAGGTATTCGGCGCCATCGCCTCCTGGTGGTCGAAGCGGGAAGACGACTATCGATCGCCCATTGTCCGCGGCATGCGGCGCGGCGAAGCCACCAAGCGCGACCGTGTCCTCACTGACGACGAGATACGCGCCGTGTGGCGTGCCGCTGACGGACACGGGACGGCCGGCGGCTTCGTCCAGTTCGCACTTTTGTGCGCTCAACGCTACACCAAGATCGCCACCATGCGGTGGGTCGATCTTCACGGTGACGTTTGGGACATTCAACAAGGTGCGCGTGAGAAGGGCACGGCCGGGCTTCTGCGGCTTCCGCCGCTCGCGCTCGAAATAATCCACCGGCAGCCCCGCATTACCGGCAACGATCGTGTCTTCGGACGACCGCGCAGCCGGACACTGGCGCGCCTACGCGACGATGCGGGTGTCCACGGCTGGACCGTTCACGATCTGCGGCGAACAGCGAGAACATTGCTCAGCCGCGCGCGGGTCCCGACCGAGATTGCCGAACTGGTGCTCGGTCACAGCATCACGGGCATCCAACAGGTTTATGACCGGCACAAATATTTCGAAGAGAAAGCGCACGCGCTCGCTGCGTTGGCTCAGCTTGTCGAGAATATTCTGTCGCCACCAACGGACAACGTCATCGCGTTGGGGGCCGCGTGAATGGGCCGGCGAAAGGGTGACAAAAACAAGAAGCCGGTGCCTGCCCGCGAGAGATATTGGCGGGCGAAGCTGGGCGCGGACCGCGTCACCGGGGACACCTTGAGAGTGCGCCGGAGCCGCGCGAGAAAAGAGTGGAAGGCTGAGGGCGCTGCATGGGCCATAGAGGCAAGAAAGTATCTCGCGTCAGACCCACCTGACACGCTCCTGACCCGGCTTACAAAAGGCAAGCTGGCCAGGATCGACGCCGGGGAGGACGGGGATGTTGGGCCCGAGGGGTTCGACTTTCACCGCATCACAGCAGAGCTGGCCGCGATCAAGGTACAGTCAGCCAGAGATTTCGCCGCCTTCTACAAGAAGTGGCGGAAGAAGCGGCAAGAAAAGTGGCTGGCAGAAGTTGATGAGGTCATGAAACTACGCAGGCAGCGGCGCGCTGCTGCCAGGAAGAAATAAATTGTCACGCTTTTAGGGGGCCCGCGGCATTTCTTGTCGCTCTGGGTCAGCCGACAGTAGGAGTATGTAGGAGGTCGCCCACTTTTAGGTGACCTCAATGAACCCCGCCCCCAAACATCCCAAGGGCCTGCTCATTCCACGTAAGAAATTTCCTGAGCACGGCATCCCTACCAAAGAACCAAAAATCATCAACGAGTGGATCGAGAAATACGGTTTCCCCAAGCAGTATCGGCTCAGCTACCGCACCGTCGTCTGGTCCCTCGACGAGATTAGAGATTGGATGGCCAGCCGGAGGGCAGCGTGATGGAGCGCCAACATTGCCTCATCGACGATCGCGTCGACGTCTCCGCCGCGGCAATTATCCAGATTGTCGCCCACCACGTTGCCCCACATCGCCACCCGCACGTCGCCGTCGCCGCCTATCTGCGCGACGATTATGCCGCGGTCGAGCAACAAGTCTTCAGCGACATCAATAACCCTGACCGAGCTGCCGGGAGGCGGTCGTGACATCCCGTCATCGGACCACGCTTGCTCCTGGCTACGTTCGCGACCGTGCGAACGTAATGGCTGTGACGGTCATCGCCATCGTCGCCGACGCACTGCGCGAGTGGCTGCGCGACAATGAGCCGATCGACCGTGCGGAAGTCGTCGGCCGCGTCGCGGCCCGACTACGGGACGACTATACCAAGCTTGAGCAGCAGCTCCGCGCCGGAGGCCGATGGTGACCCCGCGCGGCTACGTCTTCGACGAGGCAATCCTTTCTCGCCTTGAAGAGTCCTGTCCCGCAGTCAAGCTCCTGATCCAGGAAATTTCGGCCGCACAGGACCGCCGCGAAGTCGCTGCGCTGCTCGCCAGCTTCGATCTCACCCAGGTGCCACGACGATGCTTGGGCGCCTTCCAGCGTCACATCACCGACCGCTTGAACGAGCTTTCCGACTAGACGGCGACCGCGCGGCGCCGCCCGTTTCCCATCCCGCGCGAACAGCACAAGGTAAAAAACCATGTCAGACCAGCAGCACCCACAACACACTCGCAAGCCTGCACCGCCGACGCCGGCGGATATAAATCGCGCCCAGGGCTTCGCGCCCCCCAGGTCGAAGACCGAAGCCGCGCACAGCGCCGTTCCGGCGAAACCAGCCGCGCCGTCCAACAAAGCCGTGGTGCCGTCCGCGTCGGCCGCACCCCCCGCACCCACTTTCGATAAGGACGCTTTCGAGCGCAACTTGGCAGCCTGGGGCAGCGGCGGGCTCCCGCCACTGATGCACAACGGCCTCGATGGCGGCTTCCGGACTACCGGCGGCGAAGAGGTCAACGTGAGCGATGCCGTGTTCGTCGCTCACCTCGACGAGACCCTCAAAGAGTGGATTCATTTTCACGGCGAGGGAAATCCGCCGACCATTATTTCGGTCGGCATCTACGAAGGCCGCGAACTGCCGGCGCGCGAGGAGCTCGGTGAAAACGACGAGGCGCTTTGGGAGAAGGACCGCTTTCGCGGCGAACCCGTCGATCCCTGGCAGGAACAGTTCCGGGCACCGATTGTGTCGACCGACGAGGGCGGCGAAATCTACGAGCTGACGAGCCGCAGCCCGACCAGCAAGAACGCCTTCCGTGCCCTCCTCAACCGCTACGGACGCCACCCGCAGCGCCACAAGGGGCTGGTGCCGCTCGTCAAGCTGGTCGACAGCATGTATTTCAACAAAAGGCTCGGCACTGACAAGCCGAAACCCGACTATCGCATCGTCGGCTGGATAGCCAAGGACGGGGACGCCTTGGCCAAGAAGCTCGACCCCACGCCAACGCCGCCGCTCAACGACAGCTTGCCGTTCTGAGAAACAGTGAAGGCGAGAGGGCCACCGCTCTCTCGCCTTCTAATTTCGCAACCCAGAGGAGGGGACACTCCGAAGCAGCCGCAGTCGTCAAGAAAGGGTGCGGGACGACTAAACAAAAACGAGGGCGGAGGGTGATCCTGCGCCCTCGCAGACAGGGCGGGCACGAGGTGCCAGTCCACCACCGCGCCATCACGCACGGACGTTTAATATGCCCCACACTCGCTCGCGCGGCAAGAGACCGGACATGGCGGCCATCACCGAGCTGCGGCTGCGCCTCCTGGCGAGCGGCTGCACGCCGTTACCCGCGACAAGCGATAAAGAAGTTTTTCTGCTGAGCTGGACCACACGACCGATAGATGAAGCCGAGGTCCGCTCTTGGGAACGTCATCCTGATTGGCCGAGCACCGGGGCGCGAACCACAGACCACCCGTGTCTCGATATCGACATTCGCGACGAAGAAGTAGTCGAGGCCTGCGAGCGGCTGGTGCGCGACCAATTCGACGGTCTGGGCGAGCTCTTGAGCCGCACCGGCTTAGCACCCAAGCGGCTATTTCCATTTCGCACCGAGACCCCATTCGCCAAGCGGGTGATGGGCTACACCGCCCCGAACGGCGAGCACCACAAGGTCGAGTTTCTCGGCTCGGGACAGCAAGCCATCTTTTACGGCTACCACAACGGCGCCAAACGAGACTACCAGTGGCACGCAGACCGCGACCCGCTGAAGGTGCCGCCGCACGAGTGGCCCGCCATCAGCGAGATCGAAGTCGATCAGCTGCTCACCGATATCGATGAGCTGCTGACCGAGCAATTCGGCTACACGCGCACCACCATCCCGGATGCCAACGGTCACCTCAAGTCGGCGGTCCATGTCACGGATGTAGACGCTGCCTTTGCCGCGCTCGATTATGCCGGCGTCGGGGGTGGTGGCAACATCCACGACACCGAGCTCGGCTGCATCAACGCCATCATCGTCAAGGGCGGCTCGACGGAGAGCGCCATCGAGGAGCTGCTGACTGCGGTCCGCCTCTACGCTGCCGGCAATCCGCTCTGCGCCACATGGGACTGGGAGAAGGAGCGGCTGCGTCTCGAAAAGATGGCTTTCAGCTTCGTCAACAAGTTCTCCAATTACGCTGATCGTCTGCCACCGGACCTATACGCAATGCGCCAGGTCCGCCGCGGTCAGGGCGTACTCGACCCTCAACTTGAATACGACCGGCTGCAGCGGCTTTGGCACTACCCGGAAGCTCCCGCGGGAGAGACCCCTGGCGAAGCACCTGGAGACCCTCCCGGGGACGCGCCCGGCCCGGAAGATCGTAACCGCCGCTTTCAGCTCATACCCTTCGGCCATCTGCGTCCGGGCAGTGATCCAGGATACCTCGTTGACGAGCTGATCCCGCTGCGCGGCATCGTCCTGATCTGGGGCAAGCGCAAATGTCTCAAGTCGTTCCTGACCTATGACCTGTGTTTCCACATCGCACGATTTCCAGAATACCGCGGACGGATGATCCAGCCCGGACCCGTCGTCTATTGCGCCTTCGAGGGCGCGCACGGCTACAAGAAGCGAGCCGAGGCACTGCGGCGCTACCACGACATGCCGAATAGCGAGGAGGTCCCGCTGTACCTCGTCCCCGGTCGCGCCAACATGATCAAGGAGTATCCGCTGCTGATCGCGGCGGTGCGCGAGCAGCTCGCGGGCGAATTCCCGCGCACGATCGTCCTCGACACCCTGAACAAGAGCCTGGTCGGATCAGAGAGCAAAGACGTGGACATGGCGGCCTACATCGTCGCCGCCGAGGCGCTGCGCGACGCCTTCGACTGCGTTGTCATCATCATTCACCACTGCGGTTACGACGAGACCCACCCGCGCGGCCACACCTCGCTCACCGGCGCCGTCGACGCCGAATTCGAAGTGGTGCGCGAAGGCATGCTGGTAACGCTGAAGAACGTGACCATGCGCGACGGACCGGAAGGCTTCGAGATCAGAAGTGCGGCTGAGGTCGTCGAGGTTGGCGAGGACGTCAACGGCAAGGTGCTTACGTCTCTGGTGATCGTCCAGACCGATGCGCCGGCTACGGTGGGGGACCGAAAGAAGAAAGGCGGCCGCCCGAACGTGGCTACGCCAATCCTGATACGTGCCCTTCAATCAGCACTGGCTGAACGCGGCGGCATATTCCGACCGCCCGGAGAAAAGGCCGCGGTCCACGCGGTCAACGAGCACGAGGTGCGATCGCGGTTCGACGTTAGCTACCCAGCCGGAGAAGTCGACAAGGACAAAACTGCCGAGGCCACCGCGAAAGCCTACCAGCGCGCACTCCACAATGCGGTCGCCGAAGGCGTCCTCCGCAAAGGCGTCCGCAACGGGGATGTCGTGCTGTGGTTTCACGTACACCCGGGGTGAGGTTCACAGAGGAGGCAGACATGATCAAAGCGAATGAGATTGCTGGGCTCAAAGCCGAGCTGACCGAGCTCAACGTGAAGTGTCAGTCGGCGCGGGACAGCGAAGTCCGCTACGCATTGCAGCGTAGCCGTCTCGAAGCCGAACGCGCCCAGTTGCTCGTCAAGCTAATCGAAGAAGTGACGGTAAAGCCAATAGTGCCGACGGTCACCCCGCGACAGCTGCAGAAACAGCCCGCGTCTGCAATCCCCGCCAGAAGAAGATGACGACGGGCTAGCGGTCCCGGAAGCTAAGCACAAGTGGAAGCCCGACGACCTGCCAAGTGTCCGCGAAATGGTCGAGACCGTCCTTACAGACGCAAGTCCCAAATGGCTGCGGCCAAAACAAATCACCGACCGCATCCGCCAAGCACGGTGGCCGGATATCCCGTCCCATAGAGCCGCGTCCGTAGCCTGGGGTCTGGCGCGGATCGGACAAATAGAGAAGCGGGGCAATCGCTACCGCTCGAAGCTGAACGGACACGCGCGGGAGACCACGACAGATCTCGGTAATGGAGCCACAGGGTAGAGTTTTGTCCGGAGGTTTTGTCCGGCCTCGGACAAAACCGACAAAACCTCTTTATAGGGAGGTTTTGTCCGGTAGTTTTGTCCGGTAGGCACTTTTGAGTTTTGTCGGGTTTCGTCGGAGTTTTGTCCGAGGTTTTGTCCGAGGAAAATCGCGCCGGCTAGAGGCTCGTGAGAAGTCGGATTAATCGATGCAGCGTCCATAAGAGCCTGGGTCTGCCGTCCTTACCGGTCGTCCGCTTGCCGATCGGCCGATAGCCCCACATCCGCAGGTGCCGCCGGACGTTCCAACGATTGCACGAAGAATTCGGACTGGGTCCTCGCAGGTGTCGCATCGCATGCAAAGCGCATGATAGAAATAATCACGTCATGTTCGACTTTAACGGTCTCGGAACGGGCAGATGACTTCGAGACTGCCGCCACTTATCGCATCAAGATTGAGGGTGGTGGATGGGAAGGCACATATAAATTTTGGGGAAACGGCTCGCTCAATAGAATAGCGAGCAAACTCACCGCTAATTCATACTCAGATTCCGGGGACGGTAAGCTTCAGTCTCACGATACTTGGGAAATGAACTGCGTTCCACGCAACGGAAATTCTGATGAAGGCACTGTGCTGAGGTTGTTCCCAATCGCATCGCCGCCAACATCGCCAAGCTGCCGGAGCTGCTGGGACGGTTGCAGCATTAGCCGCCATGATCGGCCCTCGCTCGGCCGCTGTGGATACCTGTCCTGTAGCGCAGCCTTCATCGTGAAGGACGGCAACGGTCGCGGCGCGCCGTGGCCATTTGCGCACGCGTGGTAAGACTTTCCGCGTTAAGGGGTATGTCGAATTAGAGCGCGCCGCCCGATGGCACCGGAAGTGGATTGGCGCCGTTTCGATCTTTGTTAAGCGCTTTTGACTACGGTTTTCAGATTCTGTGCGATCATCTCAGTCAGAGACTGGCAGCCGAGCGCCTTGCCGTACAGGGAGAGGGGGGACTTCAGCGTCTCAATATCCTCGGGGATGAGCTGGGCGGCCCTCTGCGCATTGGAGTTGACGATATAAGCGGCGTACTCGATGCTATAGGCCCGCCTGACGGCGGCGTCGACCAGCGACTTGGGGTGGTCGGTTTTTTCCACCCACCTCTTCACTTCCCTCACATACGGGGGGAATTCCTCGGAGATCATGACGGTGTTGTTGGTCTCCGCCCAATAGATATGCGGATAGTCCTCAGGCATTTCTTCTGCGGGAACGAACTTGATCTGCGGCGTGACGGTCTTGAGCATGGTCACCCCGCTTTCCTTGTTGCCGCTATTCTGCCTGTGGGCGGCGATATTTCCGCCGCCACCGCCACCGCCTCCACCTCCGTGATAGGTCTTGCCGGGCGGCAAAGCGTCACCGCCATCATCGCCAATCGCAGGCGCAGCGTCCTTTTTCGGCATGATGACCGGCACCGGCTTGATCCACTTCATCCAGTCGGGATCAAGCTTCTTGGCGGCGTCCTCGGTGAAGATCGAGGACGACGGCATGACCTTGGACATCAGCTCATCGATTTCGGCTGGCATGTGCTCGGAGAAGTGCGCGCCCAAGGCCTTCCAGGGCGTGTTCCTCTTGTAAGCCGTCTTTCCGATCGGGTAGACGACGGTGCTCCTTGAGGTGTCCATCTTGGCGCCCCAGACGCTAATCAACATGACGACCCTGGACTGCACCGACCTGTACTGGACGCCGAAATCGGTCATGTGGCTCTGGCCGTAGTCGAAGATTTCGCCGTCAACGACCAAGCCGATGCCCGAGCCAATGCTATTGTGCCCAGACACCTTCTTTGAGAGTTCCTCCTTCGTCGGCAGCAGCCACCAGAACATCACGCCGGAGAGTCCGCCGATGTCGGCGAACGGCACTTCGCCACGAGCGATTGCCCAATCGGCCAGGACTTGGCCGAACGGAACGACGGTGTGCTTGATGGCGTGCTTGTTGTTGTCGCCATGCATCACATTGACGGTGACGTTGCCGGGGAACTGATAGTACCTCTTGGCCAAATAATTATGGACCCGATAGGCCATCGAGTTGTCCCACGTCGGCTTCTTGCCGTTGCCATGTAGGATGACGGCGGTGCCGGTCTCCTTGACGTGAGCAAGCGCGCCGTGGCTCGGCGTGATCACCTCCTCTGACACGGAGACGATTTCGCCGTCCTCGTCCCTTTCCTGCACGGTCCAGGTCTTCAGCCCGAAGACGTTGCCCTGCTTGATCAGCGTGACCATACCCTCTTCCGTGGCCGCCCTTGAGGCGAACGTGACGCCAGCCGGGTTCGCCGGTAACGCGGCGATCCTGGCGCCGACACCGTAGTTGGCATCGCCCTTATCGGTGGTCATGACCGTAGCCAAGTGACTGATGAGCTTCTCCCGCGTCATGCCGGTGCCGTTGCCGCTGACCCTGGTCAGCGGGCCGTTCCTGGAACTTCAAAGCCGTCAATGATAACCCTGTCGGCGCCTGCCTCGATCTCGTTCTGCAGCGCTTCCCTAAAGAACTGGAGCGGATGCATGGTCTCTGCTTCCCGCTCCAGCCACCTTGCTAGGCCGACCGGATTAGCGGTGAGCGTCCTGACTCTCGATTTGATTGCCATCTGATTACTCCTCCTTAAAGCGTAGTTGTCTCTAGGTCAGATCAGCAAATTTGATACTTTCAGATAGGCCATCATCCTTGATTGACATGCGCTGAGCAAGACACCTATAATACGAAGTGTCTTACAAAATAAAGGCGCTTGATAATGAAGCGAAAACGAGCACCCGGCGGTGGAAGAAAGGCCAGGGCTGGCCCGACCTCCTCGCTGACGTTTCGAATCCCGGACGATATGCGCAAGCAATTGGAGCGGGAGGCAGCCGAGAAGGCGGTTAACGTGTCTGACCGGCTGCTATGGCATCTGCGCCGGTCCTTCAATCGGCAGCGTGAGGAGGAGCGCGATCCCGCACTTCAGGGGCTTCTTGTGCTGATCGCCAGATTGGCACAGAACGTTACACACGAAGAATTTGTGACTGATAAATATATGCGGTCTCGACTGCAAAGCGAGTGGCGCACTGACCTATTCCAATTTCGGACATTCAAGTTTGCGGTGAAAAAATTGCTCGATACCTTAGAAGAGCCGCCAGAACTCCCCCCGCGACTCGCATCTTTACCGATTTTGACCGAAGGAGAACGCGAGGAGGCAGTGCTGAAGACATTAGAAGACTTCGGCGCGAGTCCCGAAGTCAACAAGCTTTATTTAGAGATCCACAAATCGCCTGAGGCAATGGGCGCCTGGGTCTTCGGCCACCTTTGGACACGTTTTACGCACTCGCATCTGCCTTTTACCGAGAACGAGCGAAGCATGATGTCCAAAGACCCAGTTTTAGGCGTCGCGATGGAGCGTGAGTATTATGATTTTCAGAAAGCTCGCAAAGCTCTCGAACTAAAACCCCCGAGAGAGGATCTGTTCGAAGCCGTAAAACGCATCATGAAGGATAGAAACCTGGACCCCGAGAATGAACCAGAGCCACCTGACATCCTAGAAGCTATGAAGCTCATCGCCGACAAAGGCCGCGCCTACAACGAGGCTATAGCCGCTAAGAAGCTCCCTGCAGGCCAAGCCCTGAAGCTCCTTGAGTCAGACCCGCTCCCGACCCTCGACGAGGCCCTGAAGCTCATCAAAATTAGAAAACCCAAAGGACAAAGCCGGTGATCGTGTCGCAGGCCGTGGCAGCATGACCCTGGCCTCGTGATGGCCGGTGATGTCGTTGTTGCTCATCACTGCTCCTTTTTTGTGAGGCCCAGGGCGGCGCGCGGAAGAAGCATGAGAAAGCGCAGCTCGCCCTGGGCCACGATCCGGTTTTTCCATACATTCGAGCTTTCGCTCTGTTCCCCGGATCAAAACGATCACCTTGATTGCGCGACGACACCGGTGATGATGACGGCTGCCAGGATCATGGCCTACCCAATGTTTCCGGTAGCTCGGCGGCGCCGCCAATCTTCTTCCGCCTCGCGCTTCACGGCTGGCGCCGCCGGACGTTCGGGTACGCAACAAAGAACGCGCCGCCTCGTCTAACCGAAGCACGCGTTTGTCCGACGGCTCTATCGTGATCGGGGATTAACGTTACAGGCGGCGCCTTCCGAAGTCCGCGCCCTTTAAGGTTTATTTCTGATCGGACTCCCGACAGCCCATTTGTCGCTGTTATCGGTGACGTTACACGATAAGTGTGTGACGCGGATCACTTTCCAGGTCGCAACAGTATCGTACCGCTCCCGATGTGATGTGTGTGTGAGGGCTGTTTTTGCGAGAAATCACTCACCGCTGATGCCCGATTGATCGACGCCGGGTATCGACTGATTCGTCGTTCCACCCTTCGGCGCCGGCAGCGCCCGCAAGTCAATAAGGCCGGCATCCTGCAATGTCGCAATCCGCTTCATAATCTCCGCGCGTAGCTCGTCGACGATGGCATCGTCGTTGAACCGGGGCGGATAATTCGGATCGCCGGCGAGCTTCATCGCACTTAGCCGCGCATGCCGATACGGTAGCACCGGCGCAGTTAAATGCGCCGCCTTCACGTAATCCGCATCGATCAAATCAGGTTTGTCGTTGGTAAGCGTCGCCGCACAAGGGCCGTCGGGTGTCCATCGAAGTTATGAGGGTGAGCATTTTCCTTACTTCGGCTCTAAATGAGCCCAGGTAGAAATTGATGCAAAATGCCGCGCGTGAGAGTCAGTGGCTCCTCTTACTTCAGTGTGTGCACAATTTTCGGGCTGTTCGGCTGGATTGGGTGTGTGAATGACGACGAGGCCCATCGCGCGCGCTTGGCCCGCTGGAAATCTAGCCAAAGAGAATCCGGGCCAATGCCGCAGCGAGAACATGCAGTCCAGTCCATGCTCGTGCAAAATTGGTTCTGCATCGACTGACATTTCCTTGTGCTTGAACGCACCAGACATTGGGCGCCATGCGTTCTGATTTTTGTCGTGGATGACTTGTTTCGGGTGTACACGACGCAATAGGCCGGCATCGTTAGATATCGATCCGTCGTCGTCAGGTGGCATCGATCGTAGTCTGGCTAGCGAGTTGTTAGGAGAAATATAGGCCTGTTCAAAGAAGAGAAATCCGCATCTGTTAGCTTGATTTCGACAGGCACAAAATTTGGATCTGCGCTGTCGCGGAACCACACGTCGCACTCGTATGGTGCGGTGATGTGCAATTCCAAATCCACGCCTTTTTCATGCCATTCGAGTTGAATTCCTCCGGCGGAAGAAGGCGCAACCTGCGGCAAAGGGGTTTGGCTCTTCATGATCGAGTTTAGAACGGAGAGTGCAAAATTCGCCGTGTCGGTGCTCAATGGCGGCGCATCGTAACTGTCCCAACCAGTCGGATATTGAGTAAACTCTTTTAAGAGCGGTGTAATTTCGCTCTCGATTTTGCGATCCGTGCGAGATTTATATTCCTGCCAAAATTTTTCGTACGAATGGCCGACGGTTTCCGGCTTTCGTTTCGCGGTCGTTGTCACGCCGCGGTCGCCAGAAAAGCTGTCATCCTCGATGTACCGTATGGCCTCATCAGGCGGCATCTGTCCTTCCCCATTCTTCGTGCATTGGAGACGTCGTGACGGCAGTGAAGGCCCGAACGATGGCCTGGCGCTCTTCGTCCAGAAGAGCGAATGCAGAGGAAGTATTATCGTCGAGTGGCTTTCCCCTGGCGGTTATCTCAAGTTGGATAGCCGGACTGTAATCAGTTGCGAGGTAGGCGGGTGTGAAAGTGACATAAACGCGCCCATAAGGAACCGTTCCCCTCCGCAGAACGTATTTTGTTTGAAGGGTCGTTGTTTCCGCATTTGGCAAGTAGGGCTCGCTAAGCGTTCCGGTCCATAGCGGAGTAATGCGAGATAGGTGCTCGTGAGGATTTTGGCCGTCCCTAAGCGTTATGGTATTGATGTACGTAACCTCACATTGGTTCGGCCGAATCTCACCTACTGATTCCTTTGTGAGCACCTCATTTAGCTTTTCGACTTCTAAAACAAGCTTTTCGTGCAATGTCTCATAGCGCGGGTATTCTGCGGTGGAAGAACGTTTTCGCCAGTTGTGCAAAATTCGATCCTGCTGCAGCTGAACAAGATGATCTCCTTCATCCGTTTCGAACCAGATGCGAGGCAGCGGAGGTATGAGCATCGCTTGAATTTGCATTGTGGGAGTAAGAACCGGCGTCGCACCGAAGGTTTCAAATACGGGTGCAATAGGTGCCTGTTCCGAAACCCTCGGATATTCCTGGCGGATCTCATTCCAGTACAGGCCGGCATGTACCGCGTGCATCTGTACCATTGCAGCAAACTGAATCGATAGAACCACTTCGGTGACGGGTGGCCTGTCGAAGTTTGGCAATCCAGTCGGGCGACGGCGCGATTTGGGCACTATCGACGATTTGGTGCGGAGCGACTTTGATTGCATCGTGTACTATACATGGGCGATTCGAATAAGATGGTTCTTCTTCCAAGAGGTGGGTTTCGTCAAGGCCACCGATCGACAGTTTTCGGCTGCGGCAGATTCTCTCTATTTTGGAAGATCGCATGCAACCGTTAATCCTTTGGTTGTCCGTCCAAAACAAGGGGAAATCGGACGACGCCGATAGAGGTCGAGGCCGCTTGGGCAGCCTTTGCTACCCACGCTTCTAATCGGCTAGACAGCGCAAAGGGCGAAGAATGCGGCCACGCCAGCTTTTATTCCTTGCGTATTTAGGGTGGCCTCACGCGGCTTCGCTTACGCTTTCTAAAGGGCGACTTTCCTCCATTTCACGCTTGATACGCTGCACCGTCCCCGTGCCGACCTTGAGATCCCTGGCAATGGCCAGCATACCCTTCTTGGTTCGCAATTGCGATCGTATTTGCTTCTCGATAGCGGGGTCGATCTTTGGCCTACCAAGCTGCTTGCCACTCTCGACGGCCCGCTTTAGCCCGGCACGGACTCGCTGGCGGATCATGCTCCGCTCAAATTCCGCAAACGCTCCAGTGATCTGAAACATCAGCCGGCCGGCCGGGGTGGTCGTGTCGATCGACTGCTGGTCGAGGTACAAATCAACGCCACAGGCTTCTAGGGCTTGTATTGTACCCAGCAGGTCGATTAATGAGCGACCCAGTCGGTCGATTGCCCACGCCATCACAACGTCAAACCGGCGCCGCTGGGCATCTTTGAGCATCTCGTCTATCCCAGGCCGGGCTTCCCAACTCTTGCCCCCGCTTATTCCGGCATCGTGGTACTCGTGCACGAGTTCCCAACCCCTGTGCTCCGCGATTTGACGCAATTCACGAAGCTGGTTCTCGATAGTCTGCTTGTCGGTCGACACGCGGACATAGATCGCAGCCCGTTTCATCCTCAGCCTCCGATATGCGTTCGGATCATACCGCCGCTTCATACATGAATTGTTTGTCGTATGGCTCAACAAGCAGGTAGCGGTCATTGAAACGATTGGCTTTTCGGAAACGGTCTTCAAGCAGGTTTTTTGTATAGGCCCAGTCCATTGGTGCGAGCGGTCAATGAATACGCATCGCCGACTTGTTTCACGAGAATTTCCAGGCGGCGATATCGTCGAGGGCTTTGCGCAGGACCCCCAACATATTTTGCTCCAACGTCCGAGTTAACGCTCGGGGCACCGGATGTGGTCGCCAAGTCAGCAGAGGGCGCCTTGCTGCTGGCATCGGTGCGCAGTCCGAATGGTCGGGGCCGGCCAACCCTCTGCTATGGCTACACTGCGCGAGGGCGCTTACGCCGCTCCGGCTTGCCGAGATCGCGCTTGCGTGGATCGGGCCATCGGCGCCGATCGTCATCAAGGACTTTGCGGAGTTCGTCGAGCACTTCTGCTTTAATCCTGACACGCCAGCGGGCAAAAGTCTCGCAGGTGGCCCCGGCCGCGCGTTCTTCTTTCCATCGAGCACGCATCGCGGCAATTTCGAGCAAGTCCGACCGCTCAATTTTCGTTTTTGTCATAACTTAGAATGTTACTTACAGAATCCTAAAAACTCGTTGTCTGTTCGCGGAACATTTGCACCGTCGTTTTTTTGAGTCGGCGTTGATTTTAGAGGTTTGGGCGGGCGAGAGCGCAGGCAACGAAGGCCCTTGTGCAGAAAAGCGGGCAGGCGGGCCGAGGACATGTAAAAGCGCTTGGACTATCTCGACAATATCGCGGCGGCGCCACCTCCTAGCATCGTGGTAATGGCACTGATGGATGACGCGCTGTTTGACACAATAGATCGCGCTGCGTGGCGCTGATCGAAAGGGTTCCCCGAATGCTATCGTGTTGCCAAAACCGCACTGCCCCTTATCCAGACTTTGTGAGCTTGTGAAGCAAGACTCGCAATTTTTTCTCATCGGCTTGTTGTCTTTCCAGCCGACTGCGCAGCCGTCGCATTAAGGCAGATGCCCGGGACTGCGCAGCTATCTCGGTGCAGCCATAGTCCAGTGCCGCCGCGCGGAAGGACCGTTCGGCTGTCTCTAGCGCGCCCGCTTGATCATCGGGCGGAAATCTTTGGATAAGTTCGGTTACTCGCGAAATTGCGGCAACCGCCACCCTAAGAAAGGCTTTCTCCTGAGCGGTTGATGTCATGGCCGTCAACGCGTTTCCTGTCGCAAGGTTGCAGGTCGGCGGCCAGCAGAGAACTATCAATTGCAATTTCCCAGCGAAGCGAGTGACAGAGTTTCCGTAGAGCCCTCACATCGGGATTCCGATAAACTACAACATTTTCAGCCAGAGATACGGTGACGAAGTCCTCCCCGTTCGGCCTAATGGATACTCGCCGCGCTGTTTTTTTTGAACAGACTTGCCGACCGTGACGTTCGTTACTGACATGAGACACCAACGACCCGGCGCCGGGCCCGCCACCACCGCACGGCCGCACAAATTAGCAAGATCAATCCAATCGGCTCCGGCGCAACAAATGCACCGAACGCTGCCAGTGCCGCCGGCGAGCTGAACCGCTTCGTGGATTCAAAGCGCTCCGCGCGGCTCATCTGAGAACTCTCGACCCGGAGGGGCCAAGGTTAACGGTTTCTAATCTTATCGTTGGGGCCAAGCCGAGACATGGTTAACGCGGTGAAGCTCATCGCGCAGCGTTTTCCGGAAGTCGGAGCCGCAACGGTGCTCAAGCTGACCGGGGCGTCTTTTGTCATTGAAGCTTGGGGAGTCGGGGGAGTCGACGCGGCCCATTCAATGTTCGGACCGACGACGGAGGGGTCAGTGAAGAGTGGGGTTTCTCGTCGTCGTTCGTGTAAATGATGATCGGAGAGAATGGATTCGAATTTGAATATGAATGCTTAACACTCCATTTACCTTCTTACGACAAGGCTGATCTGAGCGAAACAGCGCTACGCGAGATTTCAACTTCGCACTCAACAGACTTTAAGCCGCTGCTCGCTGTAGGCACGAACGGAGAACACTAATGGACACTGCGGAAATGCAGGCGATCCAAGGGGGCATTCACGCACTAGCAGGCCGTTGAAGAAGTCAGGCACCATCGCATGCGAAGCCTGTCTCGACGATACGCCAGCGAGCGGCAAAAGCCTTGGCGAAGGCGGGAAGCTTTGCCATCAACCATTTTCCGCGATGAGCTTCGGCAATCGCACCAGATTGTAGGCGGCGGCAGCGAAGGCGAAGGCCCACCCGACGCGGCCGCGACCGCGGAACTTCGTCTTCTCCTGCCTGGCCACCGTCTTGATCCAGCCGAACGCCTCTTCGATGCGCTTGCGGACGCGCTGACTGACGGCATAGCCGCCGTGCCGCGTCGTGCGTGCGTCGATCGCCGAACTTCGGCCGCTGGTGTTCTGCGCCACATGCGGTGTCACTGTCATCGAGCGCAGCTCATTGACGAAGTCTTCCGCGTCGTAGGCCTTGTCGGCACCGAGCGTGATCGCGCGCGGTCGGTCGGCGCGCGGTTCGATCATGGCGAGCGCCGCTACCCGCTCGGCATGGCCGTCAGCCGGCGTCAGGCAAGCATCAACCAGAAGGCCATGGCGGTTCTCCATCAAGCCATGGCCGATGAAGCAGAGCTTGGCTTCCTTGCCCGGCCCCTTGCGGTAGAGCCGTGCATCGGGATCCGTCGTCGAGACATGCGTCTCGTTCGACCGCTTCTTGCCGTGGAAATCGGCTTCGGTATTGCGCCCGCCACCGGCCGGCGGCTCGTCCGATCCGTCCCGTGGCTTAAAGCTCTTCAACGAAGCCCACGCTTCGATCAGCGTCCCGTCGACCGTGAAGTGCTCGGTGGATAGCAGCTTCTTCACCCGCGGCTGATCCAGAACCGCCGCCAGGAACCTTGCGGCGATATTCCCTTCGAGCAGCCGGTCACGGTTCTTTGAGAACACCGAATGGTCCCACACGGCAGCATCGACCCCGATTCCGACGAACCAGCGGAATAGCAGATCATACTCCAGCCGCTCCATCAGCTGCCGTTCCGACCGGATTGAATAGAACGCCTGCAACAGCATCGCTCGCAGCAGCTTCTCCGGCGGGATCGACGGCCGCCCGATCGGCGCATAAAGCGCGAAGAATTCGTGCTCCAGCGCGACCAGCGCCTCGTTCACAAGCCCTCTGATCGCTCTCAGCGGATGATCCGACCGAACCCGCTTCTCAAGGTCGACGTAGCTGAAAAGCTCGCCAGTCCGCTTATCCCCACCCCGCATCACCTAACCTCCGAATCGTTTCGGAGAAAGTAAATCACTCAATCAGCCAAACCGCGACCCACTTCTTCAACAGCCTGCTAGTACGCGCTAAGCGAGATGGCAGCACTGCGGTCCCTTGCGACGATATTCTCGCTGCCGGAGCAACGTCGATCGCCGATATCGATAAGCTCAAGGAAGAGTTGCGGATCGCGCGTGACTACCTAGAGGCCGAAGGCGAGCGCATCCGCAGGCTTACCAGCCGCTATGTACACCTTACGAAGACTGCATCTGCCTCTGTCAGGGTCATCTCCGAGAGCCTCGGCAAGTGGCGCAATCCCGAAATGGAGACAGTCACCAAGGCTGATGCACAAACGGCGCGCATCGAAGCGCAAGTGCCGAGCTTGCCCCCGGCTAGCAGTCTTCCGAAGAATGAAACCTGAGTGCTGTTGGTATCGGTGAACCTGGTCGCCAGTTAGCGTGGGCTGAGTTCCGGCCGCTCAAACGCCATCATGACAACGCGCTGGCGAACATCAGCGGGAATGCGGTTCCAAACTCGATCGGGCTTCGACGGCTTGTCTTCGAGCGCCTCCGGCCCGCTGGATCGGTACCGATCATACCAGCGATAAAACGTCGATGGCTTGATACCGAGCATCTTAGGCGTTCGCCGGGCCGGCAGATGCGATTGCTCGACGAGGCGGATGCCAGGGGCCCCGTTCGTCAGAGGCAGCTTCGCCGCGGCTCGCTATTGTTATTGACAACCAACCATGATCAAGGCGGCGCAGAGAACGCGCTCGCGCGCCGAACAAGTGTGGCGTCACGGACACACTGGATTTCTTTTGGCGACCTACGGCATCGACGGCGGAACGAAATCGGCGGTGCGAGCGTCTCATTCATGCGCGCATTCCGGCCCCCCTGCCAACGCACCGGGGCCCCGTTAGGGATAGCCAATGGTCGGGACGCAGGAACCTGCCGAGGAGGGGGACCCCTCGGCGGGCTCCTGTGTGGTGCGCGACGCGACGCCTGCACTCACCTATAATCGTGGCCTGTCGTTCTCGACCTTCGCTGCATCGGAAACGACTGTTCTCTCGCTCGCGCTTGGTTTGTCGGAATTACGGGCATGCAGAACGACCCGTGTCACTGGCTCGCAAGCAGTTCGCCCGCCATCAGGCCAAGGCCGGTGGTCGAACCTGAAATGAAGATGCGTGACATGATCTTTCTCCTTCGCGCCTGTGCCGGCTGATCACGTCTGCCGGCTTTAAGGCTGACGGTCAGGATTGAGGGCCCGGACGGTGACGACGAGCACGGCGCCTGACAGCGCGCCGGCAAGACGGCGGCGGAGCCCAACTACCCGGCGATTGGGCCGCCGCGGGACCTGGTAGGTCCTAAACGATGCCGAGGAGTCGACGAACGCCTCCGTCGCACTGCCGTGATTGGCCGCAAAAATGTCGGGGCTGCCTCAATCGAGCTACTTGGTACAGGTGCCATCCAACGTATGGCAATAGTCGCCCACATGACAGAAGCGCCAATGGCGCAAAGTGCTCGCGTGGCATTCACAGTCTTCGCACTCACTAAGCCGTCTGAGCAGTGCTGAAATCGCTTAAATTGGAATGGCGGCGACGTCAGATGACCCGGCCAGGGACAGAACATTTCATACGTCGGCTTTGGCACTGATCGCCGCTGGCACTGTTTGGCACAAACGGATTGCGCTGCGCGGCACTAATTGACACAGTTCGCTGAAAGGATCGTGTAAAAGTCACTCCCCGTTGATCCCCGATTGATCGACGCCGGGTATCGGCTGATTCGCTGTTCCCCCGTCCGGCACTGGCAAAGCTTTGGGGTCAATCAGGCCCGCCGAAATCAAAATCTCAAGCCGCTTCATAAGCTCCGCGCGTAGCTCGTCGGCGGTGGCATCGTCCTTGAACCGTACAGGGCTGTTCTGGTCGCCTGCGAGCTTCATCGCACTTAGCCGCGCATGCCGATACGGTGCCACCAGCGCGGCCAAATGCGCCGCCTTCTCGTAATCCGCATCGATCAAATCAGGCTTGTCGTTAGTGTACTTGCGCATCTCCGCCCGAATGTAGAAATGCCGCATCGCGCTCTCAAGCACGTACAGGCTGTCCAACGCCTGATCGACGTATTTCGCGCCGACGTGCCGTTCGGCTTCCTTTAGGATCGTGCGGCGGTTTTTGGAGCCCTTCGGCCTGCCCATGGGTATTCTGTTCCGAGAAAGCGAGCCATTTCAGCGACGCAGCGGAACATCTATCGTATTTTTTGAGTATTTTGGAGGGGCAAGAAATTCTTGTCCTTTGCCGCTGCTGTCGACTTTGACCCCTATCAAGCTGGCAGTATCGAACAGATTATCGGCACTTGGCTTCCCTTCGTTTTTGCGATGAATAACGTGAGCCGATCAATAGGCGCGCATGACCTTTATCCGTTCGTGATTGCGCCGGCCGTTGTTCAAAAACTCGGCGTCATACACGATCTCGTTCATGGGCGGTTATGACGTTACGCCGACTTCCAGGTCTGGCCCGTCGCGACCACACTAGGAATTGACGTCGGCTTTCGGGTAAAGCGGAAGTGCGGTTTTAGGAAGGTACGCCGGATCAGCGAGAGCGCGTCTAGAACTTTGCCGCAATAACGTGCATTAGCGATGGCACCGAAACGACGCGCGAGAATCCGTTACCATTTACCGTTCCACCCTTCGTCCGCTTTTAGGCTACTCCGCTTTCGGTTCTATTTGCTTGGCGACACGAGAGGCGGGTAAAAACTCAGCTCCGCAGCTGTAGATCCAGCCGCCCGGTGTCCATATCCAGCAGGTGTCGCCGCTGCAACCGCCGCAACCTCCGCAGCCGCCGCAACCAACGCAGCCGCCGAAGAAGAAGCGGCCCCGGCAACCGCCGTGACAACCGCCGAAGTGACAGCCGCCGATGCGACAACCGCCAGCGCAGCCGACATGACAACCACCCGCGCAGCCGCCCATGTGAGAGCCACCCATGTGACACCCGCCGCCGCAGCCGCCGCCATGACCGCCACAGCCGCCACCATGACCGCCGCAGCCGCCGCCATGGCCGCAGCCACCACCGCAACCGCCACCGCCGCGCGCTAGTCGTAGCGGCGATGAATTTTCTTTGTCGAAGACATGGAACGTCGCCAAGCTGACATCAGAGATTTCTTTCTCACTGAGAAAGATTTCGTGCGTCTGCTGTGGCGGTGTATTTGCGTTCGCGTGGCCGATCACGGCGCGACAAATACCGTGAGGCCTAGCCACACCGAGGGGCCCTCCAAATAACACGCCGGCGAGGTGCCTTCGAAAAAATAGTCACCAAGGCCGCCGATAACGCCGCCGGCAAGGTACAGGGCCATTATCGCCATCACTCTCTTTCGTGGTGGTAGTGCGTTGATACGGTCGTTCCATCGCTCGACGGTCGAGCGTACCTCGCCCGAAACGTAGCTTTTGTCTCACGGCTCATGGAAAGCGGCATCGAGTTCGTTGCCGCCGACATGCCATTCGCAAATAAGCTCACGATTCACATTCTCGCCGCCGTGGCTGAGCATGAGCGCGAAGCCATCAGCGCGCGCACCAAGGCGGCGCTGGCTGCCGCCAAGGCCAGGGGCGTGAAGCTCGGCGGCCCGAAGCTAGCGCAGGCGCAGCGTCGCGGCATCGCCTCCAACAAGGCGAATGCGGATCGCTTTGCGGCCAATGTTCTGCCGGTGATTGAACAGATAAAGGGGAGTGGCGCCACGTCGCTACGCGCGATTGCCAAAGCGCTGAACGCGCGCGGCGTTGCGACGGCTCGCGGTGGTGTTTGGACGCCAGTGCAAGTAACGGCGGTGCTGCGCCGGGCGTCGGTTGACCCTGGACGCTATCGCTGATCCGGCGGATCACGCGACGCAGTTGCCACCCATCAATCCGAGAGATACCCGACACTGATTGACCTACCGGCCACCTAGCGCCCTAATTTGTTGACGCTTGGTCAACATCGAGGACGGGATTGAATCCATAGGCATCGACTTGTCGCATTTCACGGCGAGCCTTGGATCGTTCGAGGTACTATCTCGGTGAACGGCAGCGTAACAAGACTTGGCTCGGTGTTGTCGATCCCTTGCGCCGCCGCCACGCCTTTCCGCAGGGCGAGCCGCACCACCCAAGTATAAGCGTCGATGCTCGCCATCTTGAAAGAGTAATGGGCGGCGAGACAGCTTAGATCCATCAGGGCCTGACCGACATAAACTGGAATGGGCTTGCCAGCGGCAACGAAGGCGCGGATCGGACCGACAGTTTCGCTGTAAATTCCGTCAATCTGCCGGTACTTGGCGATGAGCGCCGCAGTCTTTTGCTGCGCAGCGGCCGAATTCCACATCGTCGGCACTGCCTCTTGTTCCAGAACCTTGATGCCGGGATACTTTGCAAATACGGATTTCCAGCCGACGGTTTGTGCTGCAATGATCGGGTTGCCCGGCATGCCGCCGAACTCATAAGACCGCGCGTTCGCGGTCGGGCTGGCCCTTGTCTTCGGCCGCTTAACGACCACAAACGGGCAAGCGCTCGAATATCTTTACTATGAAGACGAGCCGGGTCGCGTAGCGGCGGCTCCAACTCCCCGCGCAAGGACAGCGACCTCTTCACAATCGGACAGCGCGAGCAACTCGCGGCGGCGTATCGCCGCCGGGCGCGCGCCGTTGCCTACCGCGCCACGAATGCGACACAGATCGATAAGAATGAGTCGCTGATGCGCCCTAGCGCTCGCCTGATCGCCGTCCTCATCCTCGCCGCCGGGGGTTCTGCCATCGCGCAGGAAAAGCACTTGATTGACCCGACGCCCCCCGGCTCGCTCAATCCCGAGCCTCTGCCGCCGCTGCAAAATCCGGACGCGCCGTCGACACCGGCCGAGGAACTCTTCGCGCGCAGGCCGACGCCGTTTCCCGGGCCGCCGCGCTCAATCGGCGGCTATTCCGACGGCTGCCTCGCCGGCGCTACGCCGCTGCCGAACAACGGGCCTAGCTGGCAAGTCATGCGGCTGTCGCTTAACCGCAATTGGGGCAATCCGCATCTGGTCCGCTTCATCGAGCGGTTTGCCAAGAACGCGAAAAAGGTCGGCTGGAACGGTCTCCTGGTCGGCGACATGTCGCAGCCACGCGGCGGGCCGATGCTCTCCGGCCATACCAGCCACCAAGTCGGCCTCGACGTCGATATTTGGTTCACGCCGATGCCTGACCACCTACAAAGCCACGAGGAGCGTGAGTTCAGCTCGGCCACCGACGTGGTCGCGCCCGACCTGCTCGACGTCGATCCGGAAGTGTGGACCCATACGCATACCGAGCTGATTCGCACCGCTGCGCAGGATCCGGCGGTCACCCGCATCTTCGTCAATGCCGCGATCAAGAAGGCGCTGTGCCGCGAGGCCGGAGCGGATCGCAACTGGCTTTCCAAGGTGCGGCCTTGGTATGGCCACGCCGAGCACTTTCATGTCCGCATCGCCTGTCCGGCGGACAGTTCGGAATGCAAGCCGCAGCCCCCGCCGGACCCGAGCGACGGCTGCGGTCACGAGCTCGACTTCTGGTTCAAGGAATCGACGCTGCATCCGCCGCCGCCCTTGATCCCGTCCAAACCGAAACCATCGCTAACACTGGCCGGTTTGCCCCTCGCTTGCAGGGAGATCGTCAAAGCGCCGTGATCGGAGCGGTGGCGAGGAGCAGCCCAGTCGCTAGTGCTAAGCGAAATTTTTCCCAGAGAGCTGCTCTAACGGCTGCAACACTTCCTCGCGATTGCGCTGCCGGTCAACATCGTTCAGTTTTCGAGTGCACGGTGCAGAGCCACCGTGCGGAACGCGTTGGTGACTGAGAAGCGATGAGGCGCTGGCGAGTGCCCAATTCAAGCCGAAATCAAGATGTAAACGTGTTGTCTAGACTGCGCAGCCGGGGGTAGTTCCAAAACTACTCCCTACTAGCAGGCTGTTGAAGAAGTGGGTCGCGGTTTGGCTGATTGAGTGATTCACTTTCTCCGAAACGATTCGGAGGTTAGGTGATGTGGGGTGGGGATAAGCGGACTGGCGAGCTTTTCAGCTACGTCGACCTTGAGAAGCGGGTTCGGTCGGATCATCCGCTGAGAGCGATCAGAGGGCTTGTGAACGAGGCGCTGGTCGCGCTGGAGCACGAATTCTTCGCGCTTTATGCGCCGATCGGGCGGCCGTCGATCCCGCCGGAGAAGCTGCTGCGAGCGATGCTGTTGCAGGCGTTCTATTCAATCCGGTCGGAACGGCAGCTGATGGAGCGGCTGGAGTATGATCTGCTATTCCGCTGGTTCGTCGGAATCGGGGTCGATGCTGCCGTGTGGGACCATTCGGTGTTCTCAAAGAACCGTGACCGGCTGCTCGAAGGGAATATCGCCGCAAGGTTCCTGGCGGCGGTTCTGGATCAGCCGCGGGTGAAGAAGCTGCTATCCACCGAGCACTTCACGGTCGACGGGACGCTGATCGAAGCGTGGGCTTCGTTGAAGAGCTTTAAGCCACGGGACGGATCGGACGAGCCGCCGGCCGGTGGCGGGCGCAATACCGAAGCCGATTTCCACGGCAAGAAGCGGTCGAACGAGACGCATGTCTCGACGACGGATCCCGATGCACGGCTCTACCGCAAGGGGCCGGGCAAGGAAGCCAAGCTCTGCTTCATCGGCCATGGCTTGATGGAGAACCGCCATGGCCTTCTGGTTGATGCTTGCCTGACGCCGGCTGACGGCCATGCCGAGCGGGTAGCGGCGCTCGCCATGATCGAACCGCGCGCCGACCGACCGCGCGCGATCACGCTCGGTGCCGACAAGGCCTACGACGCGGAAGACTTCGTCAATGAGCTGCGCTCGATGACAGTGACACCGCATGTGGCGCAGAACACCAGCGGCCGAAGTTCGGCGATCGACGCACGCACGACGCGGCACGGCGGCTATGCCGTCAGTCAGCGCGTCCGCAAGCGCATCGAAGAGGCGTTCGGCTGGATCAAGACGGTGGCCAGGCAGGAGAAGACGAAGTTCCGCGGTCGCGGCCGCGTCGGGTGGGCCTTCGCCTTCGCTGCCGCCGCCTACAATCTGGTGCGATTGCCGAAGCTCATCGCGGAAAATGGTTGATGGCAAAGCTTCCCGCCTTCGCCAAGGCTTTTGCCGCTCGCTGGCGTATCGTCGAGACAGGCTTCGCATGCGATGGTGCCTGACTTCTTCAACGGCCTGCTGGGGTCGGAAAAACTAGCTGATGAAGGGACGAAGCAAATGACTTTCAAGCTTCTGATAGCCTTGGTTTTGACGGCCGCTCTCGGCGCACCTGTTGGATACGTTTTCTACAACGCCCAGCTTTCTTCCGATAACTGGGTCCATGACGGCAAGGGCCTAACTAACTGGAAAGACGGCGGCGCTCACGGCGTGCCTGGCCCACTGGCAGGTGCCGGCCTGCCATTCATCGCAGTTGGCTATGGCGTGTATTGGCTAGTTCGTCGTCGACGCAACACGCAGTAATCGTCTTTCAAAAATGACAGTTAGAGCGCGGGCCGCCTAAAGGGCGGCCGGAACGCTGTTTTGCGCGCGTGTGGAGGATTCGCCCCATGCCTTCGATCGAAATCCTAACGATCTGCGCGGGAATGCTTGTTCTCGTCCTAGTTCTTTGTAATCGGGAGAATAGTTTCTAGTGATCCGCGCGACGAGGCGCCGCGCTTCGTCGCCAACATCGCCAAGCTGCCGGAGCTGCTGAAACGGCCCTAGTATTAGTACAACATAGCGGACGTTAGGCGCGCGAGCTGATAGCGCCGCCCCGGCGCGCCGCGACGCCGCGGTTGGCGCTCAAGGTCAGTGGAGTTGATTTTTCCAGCCCTGGTCAGCCAGTTCCTTGTTTATCTGGTTTATCATCACCGAAACACAGTTTGTTGGACTGTCAATCGCAGCCGCGACTTCGCTACGGGTTAGGCCAGTTGTGCTGTCGCTGATCAGGTCGACGATAGTCCGCCGTTTCTGTCCATGAAACCTCTTGAAGAACAGGCTCGGCGTCGAGATTGTCTCGTTCATAGCATGCGCTCCCTCACACAAGTTCCGCCCGGCTGTCTTGCAATTACGGCGCGCCGCTTCGACCTGGCTGTGACTGGCATCACAAAAAACCGTCAGGAATGTCCTGCGGGGAGACAATGAAGAGGCGGCAAAGTCCGCCTCCGCAGAAAAGCCCCGTCCTCGTCACATTTGGCTGCTGCCCCAATCGGAACTGGAACGGATCAGCCGAGTTTCCGAAATGGGAAATGGGGATACACATACATGCGTTATCAACGAGCGTACACGCGCCGCCAGCGCGCGGTGACATTTGCTGGCGCAACACGCACGGTTACAATCCCACTAGAAATACCTGACTTTGAACGGCTGGAACGATTGGCGACCGAATACAATGTTGGCAACGCTACATTGTGCCGCCAGATCATTCGCCAATATCTGAAGCGGAAGGCCGAAAAGGGACTGACTTTAGAGCCTACGCCTTAGTCGAACGGCCGCGCCGGTCATGGATCGAAAAACCCGGCGGCCGCTAGTTCATCCACGATGCAATGCGTGCGGTTAAGGGGCTCGAACTGACTATTTGATGTCAGTGCACGAGGATGAGGACGGCAGCGGTGACTGCGATGGCTAAGCCTCGGCGCATACGCTCCCCAACGTCGCTTAGCGTCTAGGCTGATAAAGCTGGCTTGTTTGGTGGCAGTCGCCTTGCAAGGAGTTGAGCGCGAATCGCTTCTTCAATCCGAAACAGGGCACTCGCGTTTTCTCTAGCTTGGGCCTCGGCTGTTTTTGCCCGCGTTTCAAATTCACTCAACCTTTTTTCAGCAGCTTCGAGACGCGCTCGATCGGCTCTAGCAACCTCGTCCAATTCCTTGAGCTTGATACGAGTTTCGTTGACTAAGGCTTGAGCACTTCGCAGCTCCGTTTCCAGCTCTTCGATACGCCTATCCTTGAGCTGAAGCTGTTGATACGAGGTCTTTTCTATCTCGGTCGCCCGATCTTCTAAAGCCTCAATCACCTTGGCGGCTTGATCTACCAAGTCCAGCGCTGCACCATCGCCTCTCCTGATATCAGCAGTGGGGCTGACGCCTGGGAGCCGCATGACCCGTTCTTTTGGCCGGAGTGGAGCTGACTCAAAAGCGACGTATTCGCGCGGCTGGTCGTAAAAACGGTCCAAGCTTCCCATTGGCTGCCCCTCAGCGTGCCATGGTTAATAAGATATTGGTTAAATCGTAAACAAGACTTTAACAACTGTGCCAGAGCGGCGCACGGCCGCCAATCTGCTCACGCGCGACGAAGCCCGGCGCATCGCGGCCAATATTGCGAAGCTACCGGGGCTGTTGAAACGGCCGTAGTATTAAGCGGCCGCTTGGACAGGACAGGTTTGCTAGCAGTTGCCGCTGGTGCAGGCATCGGCGATGGCCGACTGCGGGGTCACGACGGTCAGCACGGTAGCGGTCCCGGCGACGACGGCGAACACGAGCGCGAAGTAAACGAGCAATTTCTTCATGGCGGCCCCTCCGATTTACAGTTCGACAGTAGCCGAGAGGTGTGGACTCGCTGTGACTGGCATCACAAAAGGGTGCGAGCGTGGAAATTATTGCAAAAATTGATAGCGGCGCGGCTGCAGGCGGTGCTGAAATTGGTCCATGGCGACGCGCAGCCCAGCGCACTACACGCCCCGTAGCAGGGCCGAACTCGTGTCCTGCCTTATCGGCCTGGGTGACAACCAGCTGGTCGAGCTGAAGCCCGATGCCGCCAACCTGTTTGCGGCGGCGCTTTCGGGCGCGCACCGTGAAGGACGTGCTCAACCTGCCGGCATGGCCCTATGGCCGCCTGCGCATCGTGATCCAACGGCGAGCACTGATCGAGGTGATGATCGAGCCGGTGTAGAGCGCACCGCGCCCGCCGCATCGCTGCCAACATCGCCAAGCTGCCGGAGCTGCTGCGGCCGAGAGTTCGGCTCGCCAGCTTTCTCCGCGACGGCGGCGGCTACACAACGATGCATGCTTCTTTCAACTGACGAGTTGGGCTCCCACGTCATAGCCAACCCGCCAGATCACTCTATAAGTGCCGTCAATGGCCGGGCCGTCGCCGGAGAGGAGCAGCGCGAATTCGTCTGGGATGCTTACTCCAAAGGTATTGATCCGCACGCCACCCTCGGAAACCTGCGTGATGAGGCAATACCGCGAGGGAGTGCCATCTGCAGGCTGCATCTTCACTAGACGTTCGATCGGATAGCGCGGTGAGCTACGTTTTTCCTCAACCTTAGGCAATGGCATGCTGTACGGCTCCCTGACTGCGGCCGCGCCTCGACGAATGGCAACAGGCCCCTCTCAGTGAAGCCACGTACGAAACCGTTATTACGAGCAGGCCAACATCGGTGTTCGGGTTTTCCTCGAATTGTCTGAAATCGCAGCAACAGCTTCGTCACGCCGTCCTTTTGCGCGCTAAGGGCACTCACCGCCAAATATCGGCAACAGCCGCTGTAAGATTGCCGCAATGGAGCAGGTTAGAGGTTACTGCCGTGATGTTCGGCAGAGACGCCCACCACCGTGGATCGGATCAACGGCGTGCAACCGCTCGCGGTGTGCGTATCGTATTTCGGAAATGCTCCCGAACTCTACCAGCATGCCGTCGCCCATGAGCTTGACGATCCGGATTGCTGCGGGCCGCCTTTGAAGGCGCTCTTCGGCCATTCAGATCGCCCTCCACGCTGCCGCCCTGCACTCGGACTTGCCGTTCGATTGAGTGTAGCACACACGGGCCACCCGGTATCCGCCGCAATTACCGGGAAATCCGGCGTGGTGACCAATTTCGGCTTTGAGACGAAACGCCGTTTACCGACCGAAGCGCAGCTTAAAACTATTTATCCGGCCTGGTGGCAACCACGCTTGGACGAGCGAGCACGCGTTCGCTCCATGCTGCGATGGCCGTTGAAGGGGCGATTTCCATCAGAGGCAGAAACTCCAGGAAAGGCGCGTAGCACACGTCAGCTAGTGAGAACTGCTCGGCGACTAGGTAGGTCCTCTCCGAAAGATGCTTGTCGAGTATTGCAAAGTGTTTCTCGATCTCCTGCTTGGCCTCCGCTATCGCAGCCGTGTTCCATCGTTCTTTGGGCAGAAAGCGTTTGGGAAAAATGATCGTTCCAGCGTGGCGGGTAAGTTGCAAATCGCACAGCTTCATATGCATATTAACCAGCGCACGACCGCGCAAATCGGCCGGAGCCAAAGGCGGTGTTGGATGTGTTGCCTCCAAATAATTGAGGATTGCCGTTGACTCGAACAGGACAAACTCGTCCTCCTGTAGCGTCGGCACACGGCCATAGGGATTGAGCGACAAATACGGTTGCTCGCGGTGACGGCGCGCTGGCATGTCGACGATAGAAAGCTCGTGCGAAATCTGCTTTTCAGCAAGCACGATGAGAACCCGACGCGAATAAGTCGAAAGTGGATGATAGTACAGCTTGAGAACTCATGGGTACTTTCCCTCCAATAAACACCCCGTAGTTATGGCGGCGCGACCTAATTCAACATGCCGATGATCGACCGAACGAAAAAGGGTGTCCAGTGCAGGTTCTGTCGGGTCGGGCACAAGACGCCAACCCAACGCGGAAACCTCATCATCGGAAGGTGGAATTTGACGGCCGACAAACAGCTTAAGGCTGGAGCGTTCTGCGGGTATCTGCGGGAAATTGCCTATGAGCGGCGAGTGCGGCTCCGGGGGCGACAGCACCTATGCAGCCCGCGCTCGCGCTGAATTTGGCTGCGGACCGCTACGGAACCTCGTTGCTCGGGTGTACTTAACCTAAGAACAAGACAGCGCTCTAATTACGGTCACAATGAAGTTCACACGCCCTGTCAACAAGGTGAGGTTCGATCAGGGCCCTATAAGGATTGGCGGTGCGTGGGCACTCCTTGCCGTACACGGTCTAAGTGGTCAGCAAGAGGACGTGGTTGGCTTTCACTGTCCGGAAGAGGCCATTGAATGGCTCACTAGTAACGGCTGTGAGGCCTGGCTCAGAACACGAGGCTACAACGTAGACTCGATGCCGATGCCCCGCGCAGTTCTTGAAACGTGTTTGGCAGCTCAATTCGGGGTCTGTCGGGCGTTGGCGAACTTGCGACACACCCTCTAGCGCTAGCCCTGGTCGCCAGTTTGACGGTAGCTTGGTTCATCCTCTTTCCACGCACCTTCGGATGGGGAGCAATTATGATATTGGCTGCGTGGATAATGACGCTCTTGCTCGCGCAAGCTTTTCCCCGAAGACACTAAGGCTTTATACGGCGCCCCTCAGACCGGCGAAAGGGCGTGCCTATGAACGGCGAATAAGCCTCGGCTTATTTCGACTCAACATCGATCGCCTCCTCATCCTCATCTTCGGCGACCTCGCGCAAGAACTTCTCAAACTTGCGGCGGCCTTTGGCGCCGACCTTACTCTCTAACTCCGCGAGCGCTTCATCGACCGTCTTTGGCTTGGCGAGCGAATGCTTAACATCGGCCTCAACCTTGATAACGCGGGTCAGCATAGCGTAGTTCTCAACATACCGATCCACAAACTTCTCTCGGTATTCGTCGAGCGCTGCTTGGCCGTGCTTCTCCCAGTGGCTTTGCAAGTCGGCTATATAGCGGGCCGAAAGCGTACGAATGTTGCTCGCTCCCTTAAGCGCATGAGGCGCCCTGTTGTTTGGTGGGATGGCAACTTCCTTACGGCTTGATGGCTTTGGCACTATAGTAACCCGTTAACGATGCATCTTCTAAATTAAGCAATATCGCTCTCATGGCAAAGCCAAGAAATTCCGCCCTCATCATCAAATATATTCGGTATGACGACAGGCCGACGAGTATAGCTCTGGAACAAGAGTTCTGGGACTTCTTGGGCGAAATAGCGACAGAGAAGCGCGTGCCGATCAGCCAACTCGTTAGCGCCATTAATAGCACAAAAGGCAACGCTGTTTCCCTTGCCTCTGCTATTCGAGTGTTTGTGGCGCAGCATTATCGCGGTGAGCCTTAGCCTGTAGTCGCCCGATGCACGTCCTTTTTGAAGTTGCCACGCTCGCGTCTTAGTTCAAGGCTAGATTGACGCCGCAACGTCTGATGAGCCCAGATAGGGCTCCGGCGTCGAACCTCCTCACCCCGCGACGAAGCGCGGCGCATCGCCGCCAACATGGCCAAGCTGCCGGGATTGCCGAAAGGCGCGAGCTATATGCCCGGTGGCAGGTAGATGCAGATGCCGGGCGACACGCCGGGTGAAATGCAGACGTGGCAATTGCCCGCAAGCCGCAGTGAGCGCTCGGGGCAACGAAGCTCCCAAAGCCTTAACTTACATCGGCTGCGCGGCCTCAGCGCCGATGACGCGAAATTCGCTCATGTGTCCGGCGTTCAATGCTTTCTGTGCCCACGCCTTGGTGTGAGTCCACACCTTGTCGTGAAACGCCTTGTCGGGGAATTGGAAGATCAGATAGCGGTTGGCGATCGGCATACCGGCGTAGGATTGCGTTTTGTTGTAGCCGCCGGCGATCACCTTGACGCCATTCTTCTTGAGCATGTCGCGGATTTCGACCACGCCGCTGGCTTCGTAGGCGGGTTGATCGGTGACTTGGATTTCTGCGACTTCGTAGTACGGCGCATTGCTTTGCGCGTGCAGCACGCAGGGACCGATACCAAGTCCCGACAAGCCAGCGCCGAGCACCAGGCCGCCGATTGCGGCCGCTGCGCGCGAGGAGGCTCGCACTGCGCAGCTCGCGCCCGTCATCCATGAAATGCAGTGCCGCGACTATTCGATCCATAGCATTGCGGTCGAACTCGGCAAGCGCAAAGTGCCGACGCCGCGAGGTGGCACATGGCATCCGCAACTCTGCTAGTACGGCGCAACTCCGTACCAAATTGTCCCGCGGTAGGGATTATTTGGATTCCTGCCACTATACGGCGCCACGTTTTCAAAGGGGGTCCCGTAGTAGGGGTCATGAGGCTGATAATCGCCGGGGGCGTAATTGTAGTACCGCCCGACAGTGCGCGCGTAATAGGGTCGCGCGTATCGGTAATTATAGAGTCCTGATGCGTATCGGTAAGGTCGCGCGTAGTAAGGTCGTCCGTATCGGTAATAGGGTCGCGCGTATCGGTAATTATAGAGTCCTGATGCGTATCGGTAAGGTCGCGCGTAGTAAGGTCGTCCGTATCGGTAATAGGGTCGCGCGTATCGGTAATTATAGAGTCCTGCATATCGGTAGTAAGGTCGCGCGTAGTAAGGTCGTGCGTATCGGTAATAGGGTCGCGCGTATCGGTAATTATAAAGTCCTGCATATCGGTAGTAAGGTCGCGCGTAGTAAGGTCGTGCGTATCGGTAATAGGGTCGCGCGTATCGGTAATTATAGGGTCCTGCGTGCGTCCGAGGCGGATACACCGAACTGTCGGGCATTGTCTTGGTGCCAGTCTCGGCGGCGCTCGCACTGGCTATACCGGCAGCGAGCGCGATTGAGCCTGTGAGCGTCAACGCGACGAGTGCAGCATGTAATCTTTTCACGGCCTTACCTCAAAGCTACAGACCAGGAGCGTATTGAGTGTAGCCATCAAAGAGAGTGAGAAACTACAAAATTGGGCACTTGGTAAATCACCATGATGGTTGCAAGCAATGTTTGTGAGAAGATGAAAGTCGAATTATCGATATTGCCGGGCGGTCTGAGCTAAAACCGGGGAAACGCCAATGTAAGGGTTATCTGCTGCTTTCTCGAAAGGCGGAGCCCCAAGCACGGGTTTGGCGACGCACTTGGGGCCCGAAGCGAGACGGCGCGGGGTTGAGGGGCTGAGGAGCGCTCCGTCTCATCTTAAAATTGGAGCACGCGCTTCCTAATCGAGCATCAACGTTGACGTTGCGAGTTTAATGAAAAAGAGCCGACCCCGGTTGAGGATGAGACGCGAGCGCGTGTCACAGTCATCTTAACGTTGGCAGCGGCTTTTGCCCCCGGCAGAGGTTACAGCGGGTATCGGCGCCGGGAGCGGTTCGTTGGTCGAAAGTGCTCTTGCGGCACGCTTACGCGTTTTGATACCGCAGACGCTGCCGCGTCATCCGCGCCGGTAGTTAGGGGTGCCAAAAAATAAATGGCAGCCTGGAGGGGCCCACTCGAGCGGTATGCTGGCGTTTGCCGCGAGCAGGCAAGACGGATGCGAAACGCCTTGCCTGCTCTAACCTCAACCAATTGCCCAGAAGGAGAATTGGATGGTTGAGGCTAACTCATCTTACATCGCCAGACAGGTGAAGCCAAAGATCCGCTGGGCTCTGGCATGGCTTTGTGGTCGCATACGTGTACTATGGGAAGAACCTCACTGCAGCCAATCTAATGACTCGTGATGAAGCGAGGCGCATCGCCGCCAACATCGCCAAGCCGCCGAAGTTGGTGCGCGCGGTTCAATAGCCTAAGCACCGCGCTTGCGGATGGGTGATTAGTGATCTTCTGGTCGATGAATGAGCTTGAAGGTCGGCACCTTGGTTAAATCCCATTTGTCCATGATTTGTCCGCAGACTACGCACCTAGCAACATTGCTGTCGCTGTTGGAAAGTCGCGAATACGTCATAGCATAAAGGGCTCCGCAATGGGGGCAAAAGAAGCTCCGGCCTTCCGGGATTGCGCCTGTTAGAGGCATCAGCACGCCTCCGAACTCAGAACTCACTATGCGCCCTAAAGAAGCTAAATTCCAGAAGGCGCGGCCCACTCTTTGCCCATTCTCGAAGGATCGACTGGTGCCTGCTTCATCGTCCGCGACAAGAACGGGCACGCGCTCGCCTACGTCTACTTGGAGCACGAGCACGGCCGCCGCACGGCTGCTAATTTGCTTACCCGCGACGAGGCGCGGCGCATCGCTGCGAACATCGCCAAGCTGCATGAGCCGCTGCCGCCGTGGTCCGTCGAGGACCATAACGACGGTTTCATCGTGGAGGATTGGAACCCCTTCACGCTCGGTATTCCATTTCGAGGATCGAAAACGTTGATCGGCCTCGTTTTGATTAATGAAGTCTGTTCCAGATTACCTCTCTTGTAGTGGTTCAGGTTAAACAAACGCCAATTCTTGCCGCCTAGTTTGAATACAGCATTTACGGAGATTTATATGCAGGAGCGCCGCAAGGTTACGCGCACGCGTGTGCTAAAGGCAGTTAAGATGCTGATTGGGAAATCCTCGGTGATCGACTGTGTTGCGCGGGATTTGACCAACATCGGCGCAGGTCTTCAGGTCCCATGTGCAAACGGCCTGCCCGAATATTTGGATTTGACGTTGGATGCAGGTCGTTCGATTAGGCGATGCCGATTGGTGTGGCGGAAACTAAATAGAGCGGGCGTGGAATTTCTCTGAGCTGGCCGCACGCTTTCCGAGCAAGTTGATTTCGGAGAGAGACTCAGGTGTATTCTAGCGGCCGTTTAGCATTGTCAGGCTGGTGACTGCTGTGCGGCTTCGTGAGCCGCTGATAACTACGCCGCGCCGAAGGCGGGTGCCATCGCATGCTGCATGCGCCGTGGTTGATTTACTTGCAAACAGCAGTCTTTGCGATTGCGACTATCCTAAATGTCCTGCTCGCCTACGAGACATCACCGAGAACATGGACACAGGGGATTAACGTAGCGATCTTCGCCGCGCTCACGTGCTACCAAATCTATCAATGGCCGATTTGGAGTTGACGCATTCGGCCCGCAAGCGACGACGCCTGCTGCATCGCCGCCAACATCGCCAAGCTGCCGGAGCTGCTAGGGCGCCCGCAGTAAGTTCCCACGTGTGACACATTCGCCACACGTTTTGATTTTCTCAACAACTCCCTTGATTGCCTTGAGAGCGGCAAAAACGTGCCCGCTCAGCGCCGTTTTAGGAGCGAAGCTTAGCGCGCGGGGACAATGGGAGTGCACACTGCGGCGAACCGCAGTGTGCTTTGTCCGTCTTCGCACTTGTGGCCAAGGCATACTCCCCACTCGCAATCCCGCGAGCCGCTTTGGCTACGAGGGCCTCGGCGGACCCATCTCCGCCGGGGCCGCTCATTCTTTCAATGGTATCGCCCCAAGTACTCCGTGTGCTCGGCTAACATCCGCCATTGCTCAGCAAGCTCAGCAAATGTGCGGCGTACGTCCTGATCTGGGGCGCAAAGAGCCTTCTCGGCGCATGCGGCGGCAAGCTTGCGGCATTCTTCAGTCCGTATGGCCATACGCATCGAAAGGGTCCTTCGCCTGTCCACGATCCTGCGAAAATTAAAACAGACGTTTGATTTTTCTGCAATGCGGCTTTCTGTAAAAAGCCGCGCTGTAGCGTCGGGGCCACACAATGCGTGAGGAGGTACGACGCATTCCCACCGCTCGCCGGACCTTCGACGACGGAGCATCCGATGCCTAAATCACCAGCCGAAAAATCCAGTATCCCAAGAAACCTATCCAAGCCGCGTTCACGACAATTGCAGCGCACAGTCCCATCAAAGGTAGGACCCGTGCAATAACGCCGGCCGACACTGCTTTCGTAGTTTCAGTCACGATACCGAGCCCTCCCGTCAATGCCGGGAGTATTTGGCACGCTACTGGGTCTCAGAAATGTGACGCAGCGCACAAATTTGTGCGACGCGGAGCAGCTCGTAAGCGGCTCCGAGCATGAGATTCCCCTTATGATCCACAAGATGGCCTGCACCCGGTTCCGTCGACAGCATCCTAAGCTAATTGCATCCGATTTTCGAACTCCATTGGGCTCAGATATCCGATCGTCGAGTGTCGACGTTTGGGATTGTAGAAGCGCTCGATATAGTCGAACACGTCAGCTTTGGCCTCATCCCTCGTTCGATACAGCTTGCGTGCTATACGCTCGGTCTTCAGCGAGGAGAAGAAGCTCTCCATCGCCGCATTGTCCCAGACATTGCCTGAACGGCTCATCGAGCAGATGACACCATGGTCAGCCATCAGCCGCTGGAATTGCTCGCTGGTGTACTGGCTACCGCGATCGGAGTGATGCAGCAGTGCGTCGGGCTTGCCTCGGCGCCAGATCGCCATCACCAATGCATCGGTGACGAGCTGAGCCGTCATCGCTGCATTCATCGACCAACCGACCACACGCCGCGAGAACAGGTCGATGACAGCGGCGACATAGAGCCAGCCCTCCGCGGTCCAGACGTAGCATTTGCGGTTGGGAGCAGCCGCCGCGAAGGTGCGGTCGAGCACGTTTGGAGCGACGGCGGCGACCGGCCGCTCACCTAGATCGGGTGGCAGGCGACGCCGGCGCGGACGGGCTTTGAGAGCCTGTAGCCGCATCAATCGCTCGATCCGATGCAAGCCACACGACACCCCGTCGGCGAGAAGATCGTGCCACACCCGCCTGGCGCCGTAGGTCCGATCGCTGGCGAGGAAGCTGGCGCGAACCTTGGCACCGAGCTCTTCATCGCTGCGGCTGCGCCGACTGCGCGGTCGCTTCAGCCAGGCATAGAAGCCTCCCCGCGAGACACCGAGCGCCCCGCACAACCAGTCCGCCGGCCAGATCCCCCGGTGCTTCGCAATGAACCCGAACTTCACGTCGATTCCTTCGCGAAGTAGGCCGCGGCTTTTTTTAGGATGTCCCGCTCGGCCTTCAGCTTGATCACTTCGCGCTTGAGCCGTGCGATCTCAAGCTGCTCGGGCTTCATCTGGCCTTGGCCGGGGAAGGCGTGTTGCGGGTCCTCCGAGGACTTCTTCATCCAATTGCGCAATTGCGACTCATGCACGCTCAGGTCTTGCGATGCCTGGGCGTAAGACACGCCGCGATCCCTGATCAGCCGCACCGCCTCAAGCTTGAACTCTCGAGTAAACTTCCGTCTCTCCATGACCCACCTCCAGCTCCATCAAAACACCTAACTCGGTGTCTTCGGAACCGGGTGCAGGCCAAGACCACGAGTTTCTGCAATCCCCTCATTAGGGGGTCGCGACTTAATCTAGGAAGGAGTACTCAAGGTTGCTGAGAGTGGGGACAACTCGCTTAATGTTCGCCGTCTTCATTTTGCTCGGATTAATGTTCGGCACTTCCCTGGGCTATCTAGCCTTAGCCGCCTTTCGCGCGGCCAAGTCCACCGCTGAAGATGAGACGCTCGCGGTTGTCGCAACCAACGCCCCCAATCCATCGCTGGGGAATGGTTGGGAATATGCCTTTTATGCAACCCGAGAATATTCTTCCAAAGAGCCTCCAAAGACCCCAGTCTGAGCGCGCGAAGCCCGGCGCACCAACATCGCCAAGCTGCCAGAGCTGGAAAGCCAGCGACAGGATACTGGCGCCTAGCAGGCCGTTGAAGAAGTCAGGCACCATCGCATGCGAAGCCTGTCTCGACGATACGCCAGCGAGCGGCAAAAGCCTTGGCGAAGGCGGGAAGCTTTGCCATCAACCATTTTCCGCGATGAGCTTCGGCAATCGCACCAGATTGTAGGCGGCGGCAGCGAAGGCGAAGGCCCACCCGACGCGGCCGCGACCGCGGAACTTCGTCTTCTCCTGCCTGGCCACCGTCTTGATCCAGCCGAACGCCTCTTCGATGCGCTTGCGGACGCGCTGACTGACGGCATAGCCGCCGTGCCGCGTCGTGCGTGCGTCGATCGCCGAACTTCGGCCGCTGGTGTTCTGCGCCACATGCGGTGTCACTGTCATCGAGCGCAGCTCATTGACGAAGTCTTCCGCGTCGTAGGCCTTGTCGGCACCGAGCGTGATCGCGCGCGGTCGGTCGGCGCGCGGTTCGATCATGGCGAGCGCCGCTACCCGCTCGGCATGGCCGTCAGCCGGCGTCAGGCAAGCATCAACCAGAAGGCCATGGCGGTTCTCCATCAAGCCATGGCCGATGAAGCAGAGCTTGGCTTCCTTGCCCGGCCCCTTGCGGTAGAGCCGTGCATCGGGATCCGTCGTCGAGACATGCGTCTCGTTCGACCGCTTCTTGCCGTGGAAATCGGCTTCGGTATTGCGCCCGCCACCGGCCGGCGGCTCGTCCGATCCGTCCCGTGGCTTAAAGCTCTTCAACGAAGCCCACGCTTCGATCAGCGTCCCGTCGACCGTGAAGTGCTCGGTGGATAGCAGCTTCTTCACCCGCGGCTGATCCAGAACCGCCGCCAGGAACCTTGCGGCGATATTCCCTTCGAGCAGCCGGTCACGGTTCTTTGAGAACACCGAATGGTCCCACACGGCAGCATCGACCCCGATTCCGACGAACCAGCGGAATAGCAGATCATACTCCAGCCGCTCCATCAGCTGCCGTTCCGACCGGATTGAATAGAACGCCTGCAACAGCATCGCTCGCAGCAGCTTCTCCGGCGGGATCGACGGCCGCCCGATCGGCGCATAAAGCGCGAAGAATTCGTGCTCCAGCGCGACCAGCGCCTCGTTCACAAGCCCTCTGATCGCTCTCAGCGGATGATCCGACCGAACCCGCTTCTCAAGGTCGACGTAGCTGAAAAGCTCGCCAGTCCGCTTATCCCCACCCCGCATCACCTAACCTCCGAATCGTTTCGGAGAAAGTGAATCACTCAATCAGCCAAACCGCGACCCACTTCTTCAACAGCCTGCTCTAGGCGACGTTTGCATGAACGTGCTGGGCTGTCGAGCAGTGCGATTACCTGGGTATTCACTGGGTTAACACTATGCGCGTCTCCGGCGGCCTGGCGATGTTGGCGGCGATGCGCCGGGCTTCGTCGAGAACCAACGCCCGAGCGACGCTTAGCTCGGCATTGTTTCAGGTTGATCGCTGCGGGCGATAACGCTGGCTCGGTCACACAGCATCACGAGCCGATTCGGATTTTTCATGACCGCGTGCCAATAAAGCGAGCGTGCCATGTCGAGGCGATCGTCGCTGTCGACAACGGCGACTATCCCTTCGCTGGATATTTCGATCCTGTAGCGCCCCGCCAAACCCATAGCGCGGATTTTGCGCTGATTCGTTCGACAACGAAATGCTCAGGAGCGGCCGGCACATCATTCCATTTGCATCCGCCAGTCTTAGCCATTCCTCGGCCATTTCGCGTTGAATGCGACGCAATTCCTGATCTGATGTCCCGGCTGTCATATTCAAACAAAACTCAGCGTAACGCGCGTAGTCCTTGAACTTGTCATTCTTCGGCGCTGCCACGATCCCCTCCCTGACACTCTCAGGCGGAAAATCTGTCGCGCATTGTAGGGTGAGTCTGTTCAAAACGGACCACTCCTCAAATTCGAAAGCGACCACTGACAGCGGGCGGGACGTCCACGGCGGCGGAAAGCGGCGTTCGGTTTGGCATGGCCTAGGGCGTGCACTCACTGGTTTGGTCGAAGGCTCGCCGCTGGCAACGTCCCGTGGCCTAGTCTGCCCGAATGGCCAGTCTCACCACAGGGCATGTTGTCGAGGGGTTCCTTTCGCCCAGGCCCAGGACGCTATCCTCCACCCTTCGGCGAGTTTGCGAAGCGCCACGGTAAATACTGCGCCGGATTGCGTCACCCGCTCGCCGCGCACTTTGAATGTCATAGTCGCGGGAACGACGACATATGCACTGTCGCCGGTGACGTTGTTGTGCAATGGCTCGCCCAGAGCGATAAAATAATCCGAAGCACCGTGTTGCTTACCCTCAACCAACACATCTCTGTACCAATCCTGCGTCGCTGTTGGTCCCTGCCAGACATGTGGCGCCATGCCGTCAAGGATCGACCCAGGAACAGCGAAAGTCGTCGCCATCGCCGCCGCATCACCTCGATTGAAGGCATCGACGTATTTGCGCACTGCTGCCATCGGATCGTCTGCCACTCCGTTCTTCGATGGCGGTTGCGCGACGGTTTCTGTTTGTCCGGCCACCTGCGCATTTGCGAGTATTGGGCTGAGACCAATGCCGAGCGCCAGGCAGTTGAAATCACGACGTTTCATGTCATTGCTCCCCTACTTCGTTGAGAGGCCCCCGTTCGACGGTCCGCGCGCCGCGGCTCACGCCGACCTTGGCCGGTAGTGGAGACGCACAATCTCGGCTGCGGTATAGACTGGCCCACCAATCACCCTGATCGTTGCCCGCTTCGTTTGCATCGGCGGCAGCCGATGCCATGCCTTCACCGCCTCTTGCAAGGCGCGGTACTCGGTCAACTTGCCAGCGCCATTGTTCAGGGTCGCGGGCTGCTCGGCATCGACGTAGATTTTATCATCGTCGCTCATCGGCGCGCCCAATCTTCTTCCGCTTCTCGCTTCACTGCCTAGTACCGCGGGCGGCCCAGCAAGTCGGGCAGGTTGGCGATGTTGGCGGCGATGCGCCGCGAGTCGCGAGACACCAGGACTGATATTTGATATATCGTTGGTGGGCTGTGCGGGATTGATGGAGTAATGGATCATGCCGATCGCACATCCTGGTCTTCGATTATCACGGGCTCCTCTGCTGCCTATGCCTGGGCAGCGGATGTTTTTCGTGAACTGGTCCGGCGCGTTGGTCCTTGGAACCCTACTGTTTGCCACCCTGAACCCGTCATGGGCGCAAGATACAGGTGTGGTTACAACAGCCAAACCTAATCCGCTCTACCCAGACGAGGCGCAAATCACGTTTCAATGGAATTACGCCTGCCCCGAGAACAGACCCTGCACATTTGTTTGTCGTGGAGCAGGAGGAGGAGGAGGATCAGACCACGTAACTCGGTTGGATATCTATCTGGGAACGTTACCTCTTAACGGCGTTCAACAGGAACGGGCGGCTGCCATTTTCTATGACTTTTCCTCACGAGAGTTTCCTCACTCCTCCGGTTTCGCCATAAGCACAGGGATAAACTCGTTGTCCTGCCAAGTTAATGGAATGATTTTAAATCATTCTGGTCCGCCCGCGAAAAAATCCAAACCAGACTCGCTCGAAGATACGCCAATGAGCCGTTTAGGCGAGTAAAGAGCCCACAGTTCCAGGACGGCGGGAAGCGGTGGGGCACGGTCACAAACCGTGCTCAACTATGGCGTCTTGGCCCCGCTGCGTGATCCGATATTGGACCGAGTCCAGATTTATCGGGCGACCCACCAAGTAGCCGCCCTTCACGAGGCGATCGAGGGTTGCGCGGATATTCAATTCGCGAACATTGCGCCCGCGTTCACCGGCAGCTCTTAGCTGCTTCAAAAGCTCCAGGTCGCCTAGCGTCAGAACCAAAACTTTGCCCCCAATATCTTCGCCAAGCGTCTCCGAGGCGGGAAGCGGTGGCCGGATCAGCGCGGCGATTCGACTAATATCACACTCCTCCATTAATGGAGCGATGATCTTGGCTGCCGATAAAACGACGGCGCACAATGCGTCAGCCCAAGCATTGTGCTGGATGACGCATGAAATACCACACGAAAACGCAGCGTGAACTTCGAGCGCACGAACGCGCCAAGCACTTCGGCAGCTTGGCGATGTTGGCGGCGATGCGGCGGGCTTCAAAATATATCCAAAGAAGTAGCCGCCGGGCCGCGCTAAATCGTTAGTCCATTGTAAAGCAAACTGGCTCATAACGGTATCCAAACTGGCGCGGAAAAGCGGGGCCAAAATGGATTTCTCCGACACGGCAACGGCACAAGTTCTCAGCGTCGAGCAATCACAGCAAGACGACAGACAGAAAGTACTAGAATCTGCCGTCAGTACCGTTGCCGCGCTTAGACGTCTTCTTGCCGACTACGAGCGGCTAGAGACAGAACGAAACGACTTTGAGCGCGAGCGCGCACGTGTGCTTTTTGAGAATAACAAGTTGCGCAAGGAGGCCAAAGAAGCGACAGATCGGCGCGAACTTCTTGTTAGAGCCTTAGAAACGCTCACAACTCGGATGGATGCTATCGGTGTTAGCTGCATAGAAGCAGCAAAAGCGGCACGCGCGCAAAGCTTTGATTCAGCGCCGCTGGTGCCGGCCAATGAACCATCACCAAACGAAGAGCAAAGCTCGGAGCCCACAGCGTCAAGCGCCGATGTGCCGGCTCAAATGCCAAATGTGTTGGACCCGGCGAGGTGGCCTGCAGCGCCAAGCACTGCCAAAACAGAGCTCGCCCCGGCCATCAACGTCCAGGTCCTTGGTCACTATATGAGCCGATAACGGATCGACGGTTCAAGGCATCTGGGAAAGCGGCGCGCTGTCATCAGTGACACTTTTGTAACGTGACTCGATCGTCGCGAGGCAATACTCGGTCCCGCAGCCTTGCAAGGTTAGGGCGGCCGCCAGTGTTGCGTTAGGCGGTCGCCCGCCTTGCCCTTTCTAGTGCTCGGATGTCTTCGACGGTCCACAGCGGCGGGAAGCGGCGGGGGGTATCACATGGAAGTAGCAGCTAGCGCAGTGATCGCGGGAGCGCCGCTATCTACGCACCCACCTCCAGCAGCTTGGCGATATTGGCCGCAATATGCCGAGCCGCCTGAGGCCAGCTTCGACCACCCTTTTTCACATTCGCGACACCCATTACTTCGGAGACGTGTAGGGGCGATAAGATGGATTTCCCGGGAGACCCAGACACGTCTGCTGCCCGTTCGGGAATCTCACGTTCGCGGGGCACGGTTTGTAAGGAATGGCTTCCAGGTATTCGGCCTTGATATCCGCATCCTTAGTCTCACCAATTCTGGGCGGAGGGCTGGGAGCGGTGGGGGTAGTCTGAGCGTAGGCACTTGCAGCCGTCAGCGGCAGTCCCGCTAACAGGAAAGCCACTACCTTCACGAGGCGCATAATGCCTTCTCCAAGAAGCTAATGTCCCAAATGTAGCACGAAGACGTCACTGCGGCCACGCACAAATTCCGGCACCTTCGCGACATTCATCGCAGGCGGCTGCCTTGAGCCCGTCCAGCAACGATTTTGAGAAAATGACTACCCTGTTGCGGCAACGGCTGCGGCCCACTCCCGCACTGACGTTCGCCGAGTGGCTACGTGTTTATCTCGGACTGTCTAGTGCCACGGACGAGCAGCGAGAGGACTTTCCTCCGCATGATGAAATTGCACAGCTTCCCTGCCTGGACCCGTCAGTTCACAAAAGGCAGCTACGCGCCGTCCTCAGCGCTCTTCTGAGCAAAGAGTCGCCACATCCCACGCATTTTTACCGTGGATCGAGCAACGAATTATCCCGAAAAAAGTCCGCATAGAGAAAGGGCGACCGAAGCCGCCCCCTCGTTCTTTCGCATTGCGGGGCTAATTAGGCGGGCACTCAATCCGTCGACGCCACTCTGAGGTGGCGCATACGCTGTCAGCGGCGGCTCACTCAACCGCCTTCGAAGCATCTTCTTTTTTGGATGATTGCAACTCCTTCGAAATGCGTTGGCGCTCGGCGTCCACCAAGTATTCGACATCCTCCGATAGGCGCTTCACATCTTTTTGCAAACGGGCAAATTCGATTCGAGAGGCCCTGTATTTGAAAAGCGTCGCGGCTCCCAGCAGCGCTACGATCGCAATGCCCAGATAGACGCCGGCTCCAAGGGTGAGGTGCCAATCGCCCATGCGCGATCTCCGGCCCCCCCCCCCGCCCACTCGGCGCTTAGTAGGCCGGGCTACGCTTTAATAATCCGTTGCGTTTGATGCGTGCGCACAGCCTTGACCGGCTTTGGTTCAATGAGAGAGAATAGCGCCCTGGTTAAATCGGAGCTTGGGACTGATCTCAGCTCTATTCCCGCTCTTATTTCTGCTGCTTATTGGTTTTGCTTGTGGTTACGGTGTCCGCGAATTGATAGCGCGGCGCCGGAGAGCAGCTGCGCGAGAAAAATTCTATTGAGAGCATTCAGAAATGCGGCGATAGGGATTAGGCGGCCGGCGGCGGCTCCTTCAATTCCTCCCATTCGATTTTGCTGAACCCAGCATCCAGCGCCTGCCGTGCGCTCACAAAACCAGGCCACGTCTTGACGGAGACGAACTGCCCGCCGGTTCGCTTGTCCGTGTGCACAAGGCGTCCATCGTCCTCGTATCCAATGTGGGTCCAAAGATTATTCAAAACCGTTTTCACAACTCGCCATTACCTCGGCTGGACGAAAGTATACCGACGCTACCGCCTCTCAGCCATTTTATATGTGCGCCGACGTGAACGGTATCCGCATAACGCGTGTCGCTCCTGCGGCTCCATCTGGATAAACCTCCGCGAACTCACTCCCGCCGTGTCGGGAAGTAACGGACGTAACGCGGTCACGTCCGTTTGCTGCGGGACTTCAGTGCCATGCAGAACTAGTCCGCCACCGGGGCGGGACGGTTTTATACGTCGGCTTTGGCACTGATTGACACGGCACTGTTTGACACAAACGCATTTGCTCGCGTGGCACTAATTGACACGATGCGACTAGAAATCTCTCCCCGCTAATTCGCTATTTTAGGCTTTGGCACCGGCAGCGCCCGCAAGTCAATAAGGCCGGCATCCTGCAATGTCTCAATCCGCTTCATAATCTCCGCGCGTAGCTCGTCGGCGGTAGCGTCGTCCCTGAAATGCACAGGATTGTTCGGATCCCCGAGTATCTTCGTCGCCGTCAGCTTCGAATGTCGAAAAGGTGCCGCCAAAACCGCAAGATGTGCCGTGGAACATTGACCGTCGCGAAATCGGGTATGCGGGTCCTAGTGCTATCGCCCAATGGAGGGTAATTTTTGCGGGTTAGGTCCAGCTGGGCGGCCGCCGTTCCCCCCAATCCCGCCGGCCGGGCAGAAGCTTGAGGCAACAACTCGATAGCCTTAAGCAAGGTAAGACTGCTTGGGGGTTATTTTTTTGTGGGAGGGCTTTAGAGCGGTCCAACGTTTGGAAAAAATCTCAGCTCTCACTGCACCGGTGCGCTTGGCGTCCGCAGCCAAGCGGCGACAATCTCCCGCGCGCGCCACGCTTTGATCACCCGTTCCCTTTCGGCCGCGCTCAGCTGCCGCCGATCCGGCGGGGCATGAGTGGCGACGACCAGCGCTCCGAAGCGCTCACTCAAAAGCCGGGGTTCCGTCGCGTTCTTAGGCATGGTGGAATGCTGTGGAAAAACGGCCCGATTACGCTATGCCGTCGGACTTAAGCCGGAGTTAAGGAGTCAAAAGAGGCTTCGGGAACGCATCGCCGAGCATAAGCGGCGCAGCTTTCTAATACTTGGTGGAGCTAGGCGTTGCAGGAATCAGTTGAACGCCACGCCGCTTGGTGCAGCCAAACGGCGCCCGGAATAAGGCATAGTCTTTTCGGTGGCAGGACTGCGGAGCAATTCGGCGGAGAGAAACCCCACGACGAGCACGCCGCCCGAGACCACGCTCCTCCAGATAATGCTTGAGACGGTGTGGCTACACCAAGCGCTCGCTCGGGAAGCCCTCGCTCGATCCGAACTCGATCAACCCACGGTAAAACGATACATGACGGCTGCATCCAAAGCCGCACGGCGTGCAGCTCGCTATGTTCAAAACGAAGAACTGCAACGGCGCCTGGTGAGCGATGAGCCCATGTCCCAAGAAGACTGGATACGGCTCTGGCCAGACGCCAACAAGTTCTTTCTCCTGGATAGACGATCGCCGGCGCTGCACCGCTGCCTCCGCAGCAGCTCCGGCTGTCTTGTTCAAGAAAATCGCTGAGTGAGGAAATCAACACCTACGGCAAGCTCAAAGGTGCAAAAGGCTTTTTGCGTTCAACCCGGCCATGAATTTCGATCAGCGCGTAAAACCGCAGCAATGTAAGCCGGAGTGCCCCTCAGTTTTAGTCGCTCAATTTCTATACCGGCCTTATACAGCCGCTGCCTCAACGGAAAATCGGAACGAGCATCCCGTGCGAGGTGCGCTTCCACTTTTGGTGCGTGGCGCTACATCGGCGAAGCGATAGCGGCGACCAAAACAACAAAGCAATTATTATTTGAGGCCGAGATCAATCGGGTGGCTGATGAAATCGCCCTCAAGTCTCCTGACCAGGATGCGGCGAAAGCTGAAGCGGACTTCGAGCGCGCCCTAGCAGTCGCGCGCCAACAACAAGCGAAATCGTGGGAACTACGCGCCGCCATGGGCCTCGCGCGTCTCTGGCGTGACCAGGGCAAAGCGCAGCAAGCTCGCGAACTGCTTGCTCCGGTCTACGGCTGGTTTACGGAGGGGTTTGACACGCTCGACTTGAAGGAGGCGAAGGCGCTGCTAGACGAGTTGGCGTCATAACGCCCCTTTGTACAGAGTCGTGCTTTCAACTTGGAGCCTGCCGCGCCCTTCTGTTTTGGTCTTTTTCCGTCTAGCCTATGATCAGTACGCTAATTCCTGTCGGAGTGAAAAACGAAAGTAACAAGTCGGGTAAAACGAAGCAAAATCTGTGCGCGCGTGAAAACGTGCCTACGAGCCAGAGGCTGGATGTGTGGTCAGACCAATCGCCCTAGTTCGATCGCGCCAACTTTGCGGGCGGCCGCTATCGCGTTATTAACAGGGATATCGCTCGCACTGGCAAGCAATGCCGCGCACGCTCAGGCGCGCGATGACGCAACCGGCGGGATTGATATCGGCGCGCGCGGTGGACTAGCAAAGCAAACCCCCGCCGCTACAACCGCACCTTCCGATGGACAGGAGAGTCCGGTCGAGCTCGGCGCACGCGCCGGATTTGCAACCGAATATATCTACCGGGGAACAACGCTATCCGCTCACCAACCAGCGATTGGAGCAGTTTTCGAAGCCGCGTTCAATCATTTCTATGCCGGTGCCGGCGTGACGAGCGTCAGGTTGCCGAGCGAGCCGGCGGCTGAGATCGCGATGAGCACTGGTGTCCGTCCGAAGATTGGAAATATCGACCTGGACCTCGGTTGGACTTACTATCTCTACCCCAGCGGCGGGACACCACCGGTCGCCACCATGGCCGACATCAATTATTGGGAATTTTTGGCGCGTGCCGATGCCAGTTTTGGCCAGTCACTGCATCTTGCAGCCGGCTCCGGCGTATCAGCCTAATTATTCGAACACCGGCGCATGGAGCGACTACACTGCATTTGGTGTCGGCATCGACTTGCCGCGCAAATTGCTGGTGCGTGACTTCACTGTGGCAGTCACCGGCGGTGCTGGCTATTTCTGGTTTGGCAATCAATCGGCCGCGCTGGGGGGCTTTCCACTGCCGGCATATTTGAATTGGAACGTGGGCGTAACCTTCTCGCAAAAAAACTTACATTTCGACCTACGCTATTACGACACAAATCTTTCCAAGGAACAGTGCTTTGTTCTCACCGGCGATCTCAACGGCGGGTTCGGCGGGCGCGTAGACGCGGTTACGAACCCGGAGGGCCGCATTTCGAACTGGTGCAGTGCGACCGTCGTCGGCAAATTCTGGTTCGCACTGAACTAGATCGTGTTCATTAATCGTGCGGTCTGCGTCAAGCCAGCCGGGATCACGGTACTCAACGCCTTTGGGGGTTTTTTGACCCCACTGGGGAGCGGTCCAATGGCAATCGGTATCGGGCGGCATCCAGCAAGCTCGTGAACTGCTCGCGCCGGTTTACGGCTGGTTCACTGAAGGTTTCGACACGCGTGATCTGAAGGAGGCGAAGGCGCTGCTGGAGGAGTTGGCGGCTTAAAGATTGCCATTCTGCGTCGGGTGGCGCGCGCTATGAGCATCTTCCACAAGACCAACGGCAGTGGGTTCATAATGCTCCCGACCTTGTGCAGGGTTTCCCGGCCGCTTCGATCTCAATGTTTCTCATGGACAACAATCCCGAGCGCGATAGGACCGGATGCCGCGGGACCTTTCAAGCCGTAGAAAAACGGACCCGGCGCGAGCGATCATGGACCGGTCCAGTCAAACGGAATGTGCTTGCTCGAATTTGTCGTCCATTGAAACTTGTAACCGAATGCATCGACAGAACATGTCGTCGATTTGCCCCAGGTCACGATCTTTCCTGGCCCGGTCTCGGAGCCTGGCGCGTTCATGAGCTGCGGATATTTATCCGGTACACTCGTTGGGCCAGTCAGAGCCTTCGCCCAGGTTTTTACCTTGCCGGCGATCTCGGTCCCCCAATGGGAGCGGTCAGGCGCGATTTCAAAGGTGATCCGTGCGCGCTCAACACCTCGGACCTGGCGGCCTTCGGCAAACAGCGCTGCGACGAGGGCTGGAAATCCCCCGACGTGGCCGCCGAAGATGCGGGGTAACACTTCGGCTTGGCGCTCGTCGGCGCGTTCATCGATGAAGATGCCGGCTGTTCCTTTGGCCTTTCCCGCCCAGAGATCGCCTTCCCATCTTCCCACTCGGACGAAGCTCAGATCGTCAAGATTGATATCCCCGTAATGACCACGTCGGATGTGCCAGAACAAAACCAACTCGCAAACGCCGTTGTCTGGGACCTGGGCGAAGGTGCAGGGGCAGGCGACCGCACAGCTGCAATTATCGAACCAGTCTCCAGTGATTTGCCAGTTTGGAACCTCGATCATAGGAACTCCAATTGCCTTTGGAGGAGTTCTTGCAGGCGGCTTTCACAGGAAGATACGATGGATCTGGCTCTGCTCACATTCCAGCCTTTACGCCCCACTTAACCAGGAGCCAGTTGGCCGGGTAAGTCGTGATAAAGCCGAGCACCATGCCGATCTGAGTATTAAGCGGAGGTTGGTTCCGGCCGCGGCACGAACAGGAAATACGTCACCGCCATCCAGGCGAAGAGGCCGACTTCGAAGGCCGTCAGCGCCGTGGGATGCGGGCGGGTCGTATAGACTGGCACAATGGAGAGAACGCGAAACGCCCGTGCTGTGATCCCCGACACTTCCTCTGGAAACAAGCGGACTAACGTGCCGAAGAGGTGCAGGAGGAAGTGGGCAAAGATTGCTTCGCGAGGAGGCGCGAAATGGGTCGTACCCTTATCATCACCGATCATGAGCTTTCGATTCTCTGTGATCTAACGGGCGGATGGGGCGCCAAATGGAACAGCGACGACAAGCGACCTAGTCTTAGCCGGTAAATCACCGAAGGATTTGTTGAGTTGGTGTCAGAAGGGTCGCTCATAAAATACCAAAACACCGCCAAGGCTGAGCAACTTCTGGGGGAGCTTTGCGTTGGCATCTGCGAAAGCTGAAAGCTAAAAGCTAATTCGGTACGAAGCAGAGTACCTATCACCGCACCGGCCCACTCCCCTCGACGGTTTTTCGGGGTCGCACATCGAGGGGCGGCGCGATGGCGAAGGCCTGCAGGAGGATGCGCCGCGGTATGAACCGGTCGTCGTTGACGAGAAAGCTGAAAATGAAACCGACCCCGAGCACGAGGATACCGAGCAGAAACGAGTAGACGACGGCGCGATCGGGATAGTTGTCCTTAAAGCTCGCTACCATCGTGGGCCCCAAAATCCCGGCGGCCGACCATGCGGTGAGGATGACGCCGTAGACCCGCGACATGCGCTTCTGCCCATAAACGTCAATTACCATGGGCGGCATGATCGCGAAGCCGCCACCGAAGCAGCTCAGCACATAACATACAAGAATAGCGAAGACCCACGGATCGTGCTCCGTCATCAGGATGCCAAACACGATCAGCTGCGAGGCGAACAGGAGGCGAAAGGTGTTGATACGGCCAAGCCGTTCGGACACAGCGCCCCAGGCGATGCGCCCGAAGCCGTTGAACAGAGAGCTGACGGCGATCAGCGTGGCGCCATAGCCGGCCAGAATAGAGCGCTCTAAGGTTGGATGGTCGAGCCTCCAGATATCCTGATAGAGCGGCGACAGGAAACTGACAATCGAGATGCCGGCCATGATGTTGAGAAAGAAGATGAACCACATGATCGCGTACTGGCCGGCCAAGACATATTCCCTAAGCGGTAGGTCGGACTCTTCCTCAGCCTTGGCATAAGGGCTGACCGCGCGGGCATCCTTCGCTGCTGACGGGACATAGCCGGTCGGGAGATAGTCGGCCGGGGGGTCCCTCAGCATCGCAGCGGAGCCGAAGGCGGCTGAGCCAAGGATGGCGCCCAGGGCTGCGAACACAAGGGCCAGATTCCGGTGGAACACGTGCATCAGGATCGGGGCAAGCACGAAGCTGAGGACGAAGGCGCCGAGCCCGAACCCCATGGCGACAATGCCCGTCATCAGTCCCTTCTTGTCGGGGAACCACTTGGTGACAGTGCTCATCGGCGTGACGTAGCCTAAGCCGATGCCGATTCCCGCGACGGCTCCGTAGCCAAGATAGAAAAGCGTCAGGCTCTTCACCGCAAGGGCGACCGCCGCCAAGGCATAGCCGGCCGCGAAGAGAAGGCCACCGGCGACGGCGAGCTTGCGTGGTCCGATCCTGGCGAGGTTGATCCCGCCCCAGGCCGCCGACAACCCGAGGCAGCAGATGGTCAGGCTGAAGGCCCAGGAGGTCTCCGTATTGGTCCACCGGAACTGCTCGACCAGAAGCGGCTGGAAGTAGCTCCAAGCATACACGGTGCCAAGGCAGAGCTGCAGCACCGTGCACATGGTCGCAATCAGCCATCGATTGGGCACGCGTTCTTTCGCATGCATACTCACGACTTCCGGCCGGAAGCCAGACGGATTATCCGCCCGAGCTCGCCCACCTCGTCGGTGCGCTCGAGCAGACGCTTGACCTGCGAGGAATCCGGGGGCGAGGCGTGCTGCTCGCCGGATAACGAATGCCAAGCGTAACTCCGAAGGTGATCGAGCGGCCGCGACACCAGATACATCAGCCCATAGGACGCCAGCACGCTGACGATCAAGATGATGCTCAGAAGATAGACCTCCTTGCCAATGGCCGTCTGGACCTGCAAGGCGATGTAGCCCTTGTCCATGCCGACATGTACGTTGCCGGCCTCGCCGGCGAGGATCCCTGCCGTGACCTCCGAGAAGTTTCCGAGCCCCGCGAGTGTGCGGTCGTAGACGTCCTTCGCATTCTTGTAGTCGGCGCGGATCTCGTCGGGAACGCCCGGCACGAAGGTATGCGCGATGATCACGCCCTTCTCGTCCACGACGAAGACGTAGGAGATGCTGGAGATCTCGACGAATTGGTCGATGATGGATTGCAGGGCCGAATAGTTCTTGTGGACGATCAGGTCGACGTTCGAGTCGGCTATGCTGCGCGCAATCGCCCGACTGTTGTTCAGGAAATCGCCAGTCAGCTGTCGGTCCACGGTGTTGACGTAGAGGGCGGAGGTCAGGGCCACAATGAGCCCTATCATGGTGAACACGCCGAATAGGGTTTTCTGATAGAATCGGGCGATTCTCATCGCTTTGCCCAAGCCTCCCACTCGCCATCGCCGAACGGCACGAAGCGGCCGTCTCTGACCGCGGTAAAGTAGATCTTGTCGGAGGCTTGGCGCCGGCCCGTGTCGCCGCCGAAAGACAGCGGCTGTCCCATGCCTAGATCGAATTTGCCCATGGCCAGCACAGTCGCTGCCAGATCGGCACGTCTGGGATCGGCGCCCATCCGCTGGAGGATCGCCATGAAGAGTTTGGCGTTCAGATAGCCCTCGAGGCTGATGAAGTCATAGGGGAGCGGCGCATACTCCCGCTCCGCCGTCTTTCCGTGCGGATAGAGCAGGGAGTCCGGCGGCATGATGGCATCGCGGTAGCGATCCATCGCCTCACGATACTCGCGCACCGCCGGGGCCGAATCGTCGTTGTAGCTCGGCACGACCTGGGAGCTCACCAGCCGGGACGTGTAGTCTTTGTTCGAACTCCTGCTCTGCGGCGAACAGCAGCTTGAGCATCGCTCCGCTGCCGACAAACGAGATCGTCGCGACAGGGCAGTCGACGTCTCTGTCGCGCATGTCTCGGACGAATCCAGCACAGGCCGGATAAGTGCCGACACAGACAACGGCATCGGGCTGCAGGCGCTGCATGATCGCCACCTGACGATCGTAGCTCTGGTCGAAGGGCGAGCCCCGCCGATAGGTGGCTTCGCCGGCAATCTCCAGACCGTGCTCGTCCAGTGCCTCGCGTAAGCCACCCCAGCCTGCCCGGCCATAGGCGTCGGCTTGGTAAAAGACCGCAATGCGAGTTCGATTGACGGCGACGAAGTGATCGACCAGTCCCTTCATCTCCTGGTCGTATGAAGCGCGGAGGTTGAAGGAAAGCTGATCGTAGGGCGGAAGCCGGTTGGTATCTGCCCCGGTGAAGGGGAAGAACAGCAGAAAATTTTTGTCGTGATGCATCTGCAGCAGCGGCAGGGTCCGGTTCATGGTCGGTGTGCCAACATAGCCGAACAGTGCGAAGACATCGTCTTCATCCATCAGCTTCAGCGTGTTGCGGATTGCGAGATCGGGCTCGTAACGGTCGTCGTAGGCCTGGATCACGACCCGTCTGCCGTTGATGCCGCCCGCGTTGTTGAGCGGAAGCAGGTAGGCCATAGCACCACGATAGAGTTCGATGCTGAGTGCCCGCGCGCTTGCCGAAAAATCCGCCGACATGCCCAGCCGGATTACGCTCTGGCTGGCGTCCTGCCGATCGGCATCGGTGCCGGTCGTTTTGTCCTGCGCCGAGGTCGGATCGCCGAGGAGCGCGGCCGCGAGCAAGACGGCCAGCGCGAGCATCGGTATCAAGCGGCGACACTTGATTTGCGCAGCGCCGATACTTGCTTTGCGCACCTTCATACCGGCCGCTCGGAGACCCGATCGTACCATCGAAGGACGTTCTACCGAACCGCGTTGGGCGTTTCAACGGCGTTCGAATGCAGTTCGTAGAGTGCTGAACGTGACCGCAGCGTCGCGCTTCGTCGCGCGTGAGCAGATTGTCGGCCGTGCGCCGGCCGGGGTCACTCTCGAAATACACGTAGGCGAGCGCCTGGCCCTTGTTGTCCTTGACGATGAAGCAGGAGGCGTTTGCCTCCTCAATGTCCCACGGCGGCGGGAAGCGGCGCGGGGGCGGGCATCTCAGATCGAACCGCTTATGATAATGGGGCAAGGAGGCGTTAAGCACTCCGATATTCCAGCGAGGTGTCCCCGACTTTCATCGATCCGGTTCACTTTACCGAAAGGCGCGCAAAACACCATGCTCGCGCGGACAACTCTAAAAGGAGCGTTCGATGAGGAAGCTTGTTCTGGGTTTCCTGAAAGATGATAGCGGTGCGACTGCCATCGAATACGGCCTGATCGCAGCCGGCATCTCGGTTGTCATCATCGTCGCGGTCAACACGATCGGCACCAACCTCAACGGCGTGTTCACCAGCGTTTCCAGCCAGCTGAAATAGTCATCGTTCCTGCCTGCGCAATTTGTAAAGCCCACGGTCCGCACCGTGGGCTTTTTCTTCGACGGTCCACGGCGGCGGGAAGCGGCGGGCGACTTTGGCCGCCCTTTTTCACATGAGAGATAGGTCCCCGCGACTTTCGCTATTCGTTTGGAGTGTATCGGCCATAAGGACGTCCTGGGAGACCAAGACACGCCTGCTGTCCATTCGGGAATCTCACGTTCGCCGGGCACGGTTTGTAAGGAATGGCCTCCAGGTATTCGGACTTGATATCCGCATCCGTAGTCTCACCAAGCGTAGGCACATGGCCTTGCAGTGGCGCGCCGACAACAAGCCAAGTCCCGGGAGGTGCGCGCGGCGATGAGCATGGCGCGGCTTCGGTGCGATCAGGGCAAACGGGATGAGGCCCGCGCTCTGCTCGCTCCGGTCTATGGCTGGTTCACCGAAGGCTTCGACACGCTCGATCTAAAGGAGGCGAAGGCGTTGCTCGACGAGCTGCATGCCTAACAAACTAATTTCGAAACGGCCTCTTAGAAATTCTCGCTTGCGCGCAATGTCATCAGGTTGTCATCCTTCTTTCTTTTGTGAGCTGGTGCGCACACATTCACACCGATTGCGATCGTTGCGGTGATGGCAAGTGAGCTGTTCCAGTCCTATATTTGGGTCATGGTTGCTCTTGCCTTCGATGTTGGCGTTGTCGCTTTTGTGGCCGTGGGTTTGGTCTGGGCCTTGACCTAACGGCCCGTGCTTCCTTTCGGAAGCTGGTCCTGTGGCACGCATTCCCAATGCTGATGCGGGTACATCGCTCGTCCAGCGGACACACAACTCTGATAAGCGTCGAAAGTGGCGATCCGCTCAGTACGAACGCCGTCTGTTACGCCGGCAGCGGCAAAGGCCACCATCAATACAAAGGTTTTCATGGTCAGCGCCAGAAATTCTTGAACCGCTTCGGCGAAAGCTCCGTATGGCGCACCGTGTGCTGGATATTGCGATGCCCGAGGCAGGCCTGCAAGGCGCGAGTATCGTGCCGTCGGTTGGCCAGCGCATAAATCCAGCAAATCACTCGTGGCGCGACCAAGCGGCCTTCAGGACAAATGGGCCGGGCGCGTCCCCGAGACAAGGTGTGGCATTGGAAGATGTGCTGCTTTCGAAAACTTCAATACTACGGCAACCGGCTCTGCGACGATCATAAATCGATTGCTATTCGTGCTAGGCGTGGGCGTCTAGCGGGCTGGGAAAAAGGCCGCCCTTAATTGCGTGAGGCCTTCCTAGTCGTGTGATCGCCCGAACTTCGGCGTGCGTTGCCAAAGTGGTTGCGACCGATGCGATCGTTGTAAGAAACTCCCTTATGATCTCTGGATCGTCCGTAATCTCTCGCGCTCGTTGATTGTCGCGAAGATATCCGAGCATCGCACATAGCCCCTCAGGAGGAGAGTTTGCGGCTGCTCTGTGGTTTGAGCGCCGGCACTGACTGGAAGGGCCAAGCAGTGCCGGCGCGGACGGAGGGGGGTTGCAATGGTCCCCATCCGACCGGGCACTATATCTACCCGCATATAACGACGGTCAAGCGGCTACCAACCTGCTAGACTGTGGGCCTCATTCAGCAGTTGGACCCGCTATGACAGTAAAGATCGATGGCGTTGAGCCAAACATTTTTCCCGATGTAGAGGATCTCGACGCACGGGACGCGGGGCGTAATGTTGAGGTGTTCTTAGACATTAGAGTTGAAGGCAAACCAACGCCGGTCACCGTTAAGTTGAGCTACCAACAAGCCTCTGACCTGGCCATTCTTCTGGAGCCGTTCCGAAAGCCCTAGTCTTTCTGCCATTCTTCGATCTTGCCGGGCAGCTTCTCACGACACGACTGAACGTAACCCACCATTAGGCTCCAATCTTCGCCCTGACCCTTTGCAGCTTCCTCGTCGATAGCCTTGCCGATCCGTTCAATCGCAGCTTTCAGAGCGTCGATTTCACTCTTGAGATAATCGTTAATGGCCCGTTCGGCTACGACCACGCAATTGGGGTCGTCAGCCTCTTTCGCTAATCGGCGCAGTACGTTCATAGAGAGTGGATTCGCACCTTTGCGATCATCACTACGGACGCCAACGAGCTGGTGGCCGAAATCCATGACCGCATGCCGCTTATCATTCCATCGAAGGACCATGCTCGGTGGCTCGGCGATGATCCGGATCCCGCCGATCTCATGCGTCCATTCCCGGCCGAACCAATGCACGTGTGGCCGATCTCTACGCGGGTCAACAAGCCCGAGAACGATGATCCGTTGATTGTTGAGCGGATTGAGTTATCTGCTGCTGTGTAGAGAGCCCCGGCCCGGCCATTCATGAACGAGCCGAGCGAAAACGAGCTGCTCTCTTTGTTGGTGGAAATTCAATCTGATATCCGGCAGATCAAGTCCGACCTGCAATCGCTTCTTAATGGCAGTTAGCCTCAACGCCGTCCCAACACCGGCCTGAGTTCGCGCACGATCCGCCTGATGCCCTTGCCAACCGCGAGCGCAGCTTTGATGGCCGTCACGAACGGGTACGAGCACATTGACCTGCGCGCCGAAGACTGCAACGCTACCGCTGGGAAGGGGCCATGGTCATGCGTGATACGCCACAGCGCGAACCCTCGACCAAGCTCCACAGGGTTCTAGCGGCGCACCGGCGGCGTGCGCGAATAATCGCTCAATTGCATGACCAGGCGATCGCGGCTGCCAACGCTGATCGCTTGGCTCAGCAAACCGCAATCAAAGCACGCATCACAAGACATTCTCGGTGGAGCAAGGCCGATGGGGTAATAGCCACGGGCATCCTTAAGATGATTGCGGTGACCATCCTTATCGTGGCACTAGGCTTCATTCTCGCTCTCGCACTTTGGCCATGATGGCCGTGCGGATCGGACGTGGACATAGGCCATTTTGCTCCGATGGTCATTGTGGGCCTGGTCCTTGGGCTCTTTGGAGGGGGGTCGTGCGCATCTCGGCAAAGGTCGAACAGCAGCGCGGCGAACATCGTGTCAAGAGGAACGTCTCGTTGCGCGATACCCCGCGCTGACTCAGCCATGGCCGTGGATTCGTTTTCGGTGGTGTCGGCCAGTGTCGGTAGTGACCGAGCGTTCTGACTCACCCTCGCCCGGCTGTGGGCCGTTACGGGGCATCGTCCGCCTCGATCATCACCTCAATAAACCGTTGCCGCCGATCAATCATGATGCGAAGTCGGCCATAAGGCCAGACGGGCAAGTCAAGCAGGTCCTTCACGGTGCGCTCTTTGTAAGGTCGGAATAAATTTGCGGCGGCGCTCGTCACTGAAGGAGGTTTGGTTGCGGGGCGTGCTTCTGCGGCGAGGGATAAGTAACTGTGGCCCATCCGGCACACTCTGGGCCAAAAGGATTCTCCGGTGGAAAAGGTTGTGCACGGCCACAACTAGCACCTGGAGGATCCGTAAACTGTAAGCGTAATTACACACAAGGGGCGCGTAAAATGAACATACAGTCGCGTGGCGGTTCATACGAGTTTGAGACCGTAGTTGCGTTTTCTCCGGGTGCGAAAGACGCGACACCCGATGGTGTCGATCAACTCGACAAAGCCGGACAGACCATTCTGAAGTTGCTTCACAAGGCCGCGGGTGTGGCTGAAGAAAACAGCAGGCACGCCTTGGACATGGCACAAAAGCTTTCGCATCAGCTCCGCGCAGCCGAGAACCGGATCACGGAATTGGAAGCTGAGGTCGACCTTTACCGTGAAAAAAGCGACCGCGCTGAGCAGTGGCTCAATAAAGTCTACACTGAGATTGAAGAGCGATTTATGCGGCGACCGGATGACAAGCACCGCGCTGCTGCCCGGCGGACTTAAACGTTCAATCCAGCGGCCGGGCATGGCACTGAGGCGCGCGCGCATCTACTCAGGCGCTAGATCGATAGCCGGCCACTGCTGCAACACGCGGGTCCGCTGTCTGATCGTCAATCTGATCCGCGGTCGGAATTGAACGGCGTTCGCGAATATCCGGCGCGGCCGTTCGAGATCATTGCCGGCATAGAGCAGGCGGCCAAGCCTCGCACCGTCGTGCGTCCACTTCTCGACCTTGTAGAAATTGTACTCGTCCGCAAGCACCGAATTATCAGTCTCTTCGTCAGACCAGTCGTAAATCATTGCATCAGGCATTCGACGCCTTCAGGCGCCAGCACAAGGCGAAGCGACACGCAGATTTCCAGCAGATCCTTTTCGCCTTCGGCTGCTTTTGCAACCTCGGTCGAGACATGCCGCCAGGTGGAACGAGAGGGTAACGAGTGGCCGACCGTGCGAGCCGATGATGTTGAATCCCTGAAGGAGCACGCCCCTTTTTCCGTCCATTGTCGTGTCGACATTGGTGAGATTGTAGATGTCCATCTTGCAAGCTCCTACTCCTTAGCCGTTCACTATTACCACACTTGCGGTAGCGATCAGCGCGGCGAGCGACTATGCGATAACGCGGTGCTGCGCGTTCCCAAGAGCACAATTCGGTGCAGGCGTTCGGATGGTCGAAGACACGGAACGCGATAAATAATATTTCCGAGCGCGATGGCAGCGACGATGTCGCGAATCAGTGGCCGCATAACCAAAAATCTGAGGCGACGATTGCAACAGGGGTGTGACCCTACCTGCCTGGGACCGCTAATACTGCGGCCGTTTCACTAGCTCCGGTAGTTTGGCGATGTTAGCGGCGATGCGCCGGGCTTTCTTGTTGTTATAAGTTCACCGCCGCTCGCTGCGCTTCGCGCCGTGCGTTCCATGCCACCTGTCGATCATAGATCGAGCTAGCAGCTCCGCTCGCACACGGGGGCCGGTGACGACTATTCTCGCGCCTTCGACGTCTGCGGGATGAATGGACACGGTCCATTCGTTTCGCTCGATGCGAGTGCGGACCGTGTATCTGATCTCCCGGTACTCCATAGGCTGGAAATCTGCTGCGCATTGTCGAGGTAAGTCTGTTCAAAAGGAAACACTCTCAAATCAAAAGGGCCGATGACATGGAGCGGCCAGGCCCATCGAGGGCGGCGGGAAGCGGCGCGGTGACAACTCACCCTAGCTATTTTTCGGCGCGAGCGGTGGCGACCGCCTTCGTGACGGACGATCGGCACGCGGCTTCGGCCGCTCGCCGAGCGGAGCTGCGAATACGCCGCCGCAATTGGGACATGCACGGCCGTCAACAATTCCAGTGCCGCTACACAGCTCGCATATTCGGTCATCGCTCATGACGGCGCCTGATTTCCAATCCGCTCAATCCACTGTTTTCAACGGGGCATCGTGTCCGGCCGATCAGACCGCGCCAGCACATGCGCCCGATCGCACAGCATGACGAGCCTGCCAGGATGCTTCATGACCGCGCGCCGGTAGAGCGCACGCGCGTGGTCGAGCCGATCGTCACTGTCGAGCATGGCCTCGACGCCTTTGCCCTCGCCGCCTGGCTTGAAAAGTTCAATGGTGTATCTGCCCGCCGTGCCCATGTGCGACGGTACTCGAATTTATAGCGAGCCAATGGGAAGCCCGCTGGCTCGACAAAGCCCGACCCCTCGCCCCCCCAGCCAAAAAGACGCACCAGCGCGTGCGGCCATGTCGCCTAAAACGCCCAAGACGGTTTCTGTGGGTAGCCCTTTGATAGCCCGCTGGCGGAAAACCACCCTAAGTCATTGATGTGCTTAGGGCGTAGGTCTCACTAACAGGGAGCGCACCAGCAGCGAGCGGGACCGCAGACCCGGCGCATTCCCGGCCCGCACCAGCGGCCGAAACCGCCGCACGCCGTCTTGTGGATGATCGTGGCGTTCTGCGCCTGCGCGTTCAGCACGCTCGACGCGCCTTGCTGTTGCGCATTGGCCGACAACGCAACCGATCCCAAGATCAAGGCGGCTGCCGCAAAAGTCAAAGTAAGTTTGCCCATCAGAGCGCTCCTATGTGGTGGATAAGACGTAGACGACGAACGCGACTGGTACAGAACCATCCCTACTACCGGCTCGATGAGCGGCCGATGAACGGGTCTTTCATTTTTATACGGGCAAACAGAGAATTCGGTTCATTGGCCGGTGTTTTTTCGTAAGAATCGCCTCCAAGGCGCCATGGGCGATGTCATTTTGACCGGCCGGGTGCCTGCCTTTCGCGCAAGCCGACTGCAGCGGCCGGCGGTCGAGGCTTGCCAGCCGGGCCGGAGGGCGCATAGTCAATTCGATGCCGGAGCCTCGCAAAGTCATACGGTACACCCTTGATGCAGCGCTGATATTTGCGCCGCTGTCGGGCATGCTCTACTTCCTGTTCGACCCGGCGGCGTTCAACGCGTTTTTGGCTTGGCTGGTAAGCGTTCTTTAGGCGCTGCCCTGGCCAGTTGGCGGCTCGCGGCCTCGTCGCCGACTTTTGGCTTTGCCCGGCCAAACCGCCCGGCTCATACTCGGCCTGATGCCCAGCGCTTGGAAAATTGTCGCTTATCGGCGCCCGCGCGAGATCGAGGAGCCGTCGGTCCGCGAGTTCTATCTTGTCGCCCTGCCGCAGAAGGATGCGGCGATTGCCGTGCTTCGCGTGCGCCACGGCTTCGATGACGCGGAGCTGGAGGTGGCGGGGGAAGCCCAACCCCAAGAGCTGGAATGGCTCGACATCAAGCCCGGTCAGATTTTCCGGGTATCGGCCGTAAAGGAATGACGAGGGGCGGGATGCCCCGCCCGTCGCCTAGCTGCTCGATCTATTTCCAGCCCAATTCCTTGTCGCAGGCGGCGACTTCGGTCGGATGCGTCTTCTCCCAGGCGGTAATCGACAGGGTCTCGTTGGACGACATCTTGTTGTTCATGCACGAACACCAGGCGGCGACGACTTCCGAGGTCGCCCCTTCTCGCTTGTTGTCATTGACGCATTTCTTGATCCAGGCGGCGTCGTCCGCATCGGCCCGCGCCGGCGTGATCGACGAAGCGACGCCCAAGCTCGCAAGAACCGCCAAAGACACAAAGATAGCCCTCATAGCATTCACCCTTTCCCTCAATGGGGGTTGGAGACCCCCGCGGGTCGATAGCACAGATGTTTGCCAGGATTGAAACAGGCCTCGGAGGATTGGGTCCGCTTATCGCAAACGAGCAATGCGTTTGCCCGAGGCGTTTTGGACAGGTGGCATCATGCGGTACGCGCCATCATGCGGTATTCTGTGTGGAAAGTGCCTGAACAGCTTATTCGGCGATGACGCGGTGCCTTATTTGCCGAATATGGCCAGTAGTTTGGACAGGTCACTTGCTTGTTTGTAGCTGAGCTTCACCACAACAGGGGTAAGCTGGCCTTCCACTTTCGTCAGAAGAGTGACCTCGACTTCGCGGCCCGCGTCGCCGGCGTCAACGGCCTCGACCGGCGGGAAGACGTTTAGGCCGTCGGCGTCGATTTTTAATGTCATGGACAAGCTCTCCTTTGATTGAGAGGGAGCTCAACTAACGCCCACTTGCCCAAGGGATAAGTGACATGCGGGCGACGATACAATCAGTCTGCCTCAACAGGCTGACCGAGACTACCACTTGGGTGGATCACTTTGAATGAGGCAGGGCACTTTCGGGCTTGCGGCCTTGGACGATCCGGCCATATTCCGTGTCATGGGAAAAGAACGTGTCGTATTCAAAATGAAGCGGATCGCCGAAGGCGATTGGCAAATTGAGGCCCATTATCCAGGGGCCGAAATTCGCTACATCAAGGGTCTAAAGAGTAAGGCTGAAGTCGATGAATGGCTCCAAGGACCTCGCCGCATCGACTGGCTGAGATCGCAAGGTTACGCGAAATGACCCCACAAATGCCCTAAGGACGTCGCTCAGGCCGCCAAGCTTGTCGTGAAACTGACCCACTGCCCCTACTTGGGTAGTGGGGCCGATCATTGATTTTAGGGCTTGACCATACCGCCGCACCCCCTAGCAGGACCGGGGACCCGGCCGGGGAAAAGCGATATAGCCCCGCCAAGTGTATTGGTGCTCGGCGCCGTGTAATCGCCGGCAATCCCGATGAGATGCACATCAGCACGTCATATGCCGAGCGCCAAAATCTCACGATGCGGATGCACATGCGGCGCTTCACGCGGCTCACAAACGCGTTCTCAAAGAAGCTTGAGAACTTGGCACACCAAGTCACGCTCCATCAGATGTTCTACAATTTCGCCCGCATCCATAAGACGCTTCGCATTACGCCCGCAATGGCCGCTGGTGTGACGGATCGGCTTTGGGAGATCGGTGACATCGTAGTTGTAATCGAGGCATGGGAAGCCGAACAGGCGACCGCAGGAATTACCTACGAGGTCGGCGAGAACCGGATCGGTGGCGGTTTCTTTGTCAAAGTGCTTCCGCGCTATAGCGAGCCGATGGAGCCGGTCTATGGATTTGAAACGCGCGAGGCGGCTGAGGCATGGATTGACGCGGACCGCGCCAAGCATCGGCCTGGGCGTCGTCCAAAACTGGCCGCCAACGGAGGCGGCTAGAACCCGCTAAAGTTACCTCGCTGCCTTGGCATCGGGCGCATGTCCTCCGGATCAATCCAAGCCGTTGGGCCGGTGCGCTCGTCTCTGTGGTCAACGTAGCCTGATTTAGGTTTGAGCCAACGAACAAGGTAACTGCCGTCAGGTTCGAGACGCACGATTTCGGCGTGAAACCAATCACGCCCATAGCGCGCCATGACCTCATCGCCTTGTCCGTACGCGCCAGACACCGACCCCTCCCTTGAGTTCCAAAAGCACCCCTTTGCTTTGGCAAAATTAGGACAAAGGGCCAGGACCGCCCGGAAGTGCCCGAAAATGAACTGCCCCACTACCCCTACTTGACTCCTCGAACAATCCATGAACTATGTTCCCTATCCGTTCTAGTAGCGGAAGGGGAGAGTCACATGGTTCGCGCGGTTGCTGAAGAAGCATTGGCGCTGGCTTCGATCTCGTTGTTCCTGGCCATGGTCGCGGTGTGGGCGCAGGTCCTCATCGTCGCTTGATGTCGTCATGCCCGCACTCGTTGCGGGCATCCACGTCTCGCGGCACGAAGGGGCTAAAGCGTGGATGGCCGGGTCAAGCCGAGCCATGACCGGAAAAAACATCCTGTGCGCAGCGGTGATTGCGCCGCTCCGAGCGATGGACTCCGCCGCGCGCCGTCCCGCATCCTCGCCTCTCGCAAATCGGCCCACGCGAGTATCTAGCGATATGCCTGCCGCGACCCCCGGCTTCGTTCACCTGCACGTTCATTCGTCCTATTCGCTGCTCGAAGGCGCGCTGACCATTGCGCGGCTCGCGGAGCTGGCGAAAAAGGACAAGCAGCCGGCGCTGGCCCTAACCGATACCGACAATATGTTCGGCGCGCTCGAATTCTCCGAGAAGATGGCGGGCTCAGGCATCCAGCCGATCATCGGCTGTGCGCTCGGCATCGACTTCGGCGATCAGGACAATCGCAGCGGCTTTGCCGGGCAGGGCTTGGCCGGTCAGGGCTTCTTCCGGATCGTGTTTTTGGCCGCGCGCGAGCATGGCTATCGAAGCCTGATGCGGCTTTGCTCGCGCGCCTATCTCGGCACTGAGCAATCGGAGCCGCCGCACATCAAACTTGCGTGGCTTAAGGAGGAGGCGGGGGGCCTGATCGCGCTCTCCGGTGGGCCGAACGGACCGCTCGACACCGCCATCGGCGCTGGCCAGAGCGCGCTCGCGGCCGCGCGCTGCGAACAGCTACAGAAGCTGTTCGGCGACCGGCTCTATATCGAATTGCAGCGCCACGGCATGGCGGCCGAGCGCGTCGCCGAACCGGCTTTGATTGACCTTGCCTATGCGCGCGGGCTGCCGCTCCTGGCGACCAACGAGCCGTTCTTCGCCACGCGCGAGGACTACGAAGCGCACGATGCGCTGCTCTGCATCGCTGAGGGGCGGCTGATTGCCGATGGGGACCGCCGCCAACTCACCGCCGAACATCGCTTCAAGACCCGCGCCGAAATGGCGGCGTTGTTCGCCGATCTGCCCGAGGCGCTCTCCGCCACCGTCGAGGTCGCCGAGCGCTGCGCGTTTCGGCCACGGACGCTGGCGCCGATCCTGCCGCGCTTCTCGACCGGCGAGGGCAAGACGCCCGAGACAGTGAACGAGGCGGAGGAGCTCCGTCGCGCCGCGCGCGCCGGCTTGGAGCAAAGGCTCAAGCGCCATCCGCTCGCGCCCGGCCACACCGTCGAGGAATACCACGACCGGCTGACCTTCGAGCTCGGCGTGATCGAGAAGATGAAGTATGCCGGCTATTTTTTGATCGTCGCCGATTTCATCCAATGGGCGAAAGCGCAAGGCATTCCGGTCGGTCCGGGCCGCGGCTCCGGCGCCGGCTCGTTGGTCGCTTACGCGCTCACCATCACCGACCTCGATCCGATCCGCTTCGGGTTGCTGTTCGAGCGCTTCCTCAATCCCGAGCGCATCTCGATGCCGGACTTCGACATCGACTTCTGCCAGAACCGCCGCGACGAAGTGATCCACTACGTGCAGGAAAAATACGGCCGCGCGCAGGTGGCGCAGATCATCACCTTCGGCACCTTGCAGGCGCGCGGCGTCCTGCGCGACGTCGGCCGGGTGTTGCAGATGCCCTATGGCCAGGTCGACAAGCTCTGCAAGCTCGTGCCGCAGAATCCGGCGAACCCGATCACGCTCAAGCGCGCCATTGACGACGAGCCGCGCCTGCAGGCCGAGCGCGATCGCGATCCGGTGACGCGGCGCGCCTTCGACATCGCGCAAAAGCTCGAGGGGCTCACCCGCCACGCTTCGACACATGCGGCCGGCATCGTCATCGGCGACCGGCCGTTGAGCGAACTGGTGCCGCTCTACCGCGATCCGAAGTCGATGATGCCGGTCACCCAGTTCAACATGAAATGGGTCGAACCGGCGGGCCTGGTGAAGTTCGACTTCTTGGGGCTTACCACGCTCACCGTGCTCGATCTCGCAGTCAAGTTGGTCAAGCGGCGCGGCATCGACATCGATCTGTCCAACCTGCCGCTCGACGACGCCAAATCCTACGAGATGCTGGCGCGCGGCGACACCGTCGGCGTGTTCCAGGTGGAAAGCGCTGGCATGCGGCGGGCGCTGATCGACATGCGCCCGGACCGCTTCGAAGACTTGATTGTGCTGGTCGCGCTTTACCGGCCGGGGCCGATGGCGAACATTCCCACCTATTGCGCGCGCAAGCTCGGCCACGAGCAGACCGATTATCTGCATCCCAAGCTGCAGCCGATCCTGCAGGCGACCTACGGCATCATCACCTATCAGGAGCAAGTCCAGCAGATCGCCCGTGATCTCGCCGGCTATAGTCTGGGCCGCGCTGACATTCTCCGCCGTGCGATGGGCAAGAAAGACAGGAAGGAGATGGCGTCGCAGCGCGATATTTTCATTTCCGGCGCGGTTGAACGCGGGATCGCGAAAAGCGATGCGGAAGCGATCTTCGAGGCATGCGCCAAGTTCGCCGAATATGGCTTCAATAAATCGCATTCGGCGCCGTATGCGCTGCTGACGTATCAAACCGCCTACCTGAAGGCCAACTACCCCGTCGAGTTCCTGGCCGCGTCGATGACGCTTTCGATGGGCAACACCGACAAGCTCGCGGAATTCCGCGCCGAAGCCGAGCGGATTGCCATCAAGGTCGAGCCGCCGTCGATCAACCGCTCCGGCGTCGAATTCGACGTCGCCGGCAACACCATCCACTACGCGCTGGCGGCGCTGCGCGGCGTCGGCCGCCAGGCTGTCGAGAGCATCATCGCCGCGCGCGGCGAGCGGCCGTTCACCGATCTCGGCGACTTCGCCCGCCGCGCCAATCCGCGCGCCGTCAACAAGCGCGTCCTTGAGAGCCTGGTTGCCGCCGGCGCCTTCGAGGCGATCGAAAAAAACCGCGCCCGCGCCTTTGCTGCCGTCGACACGATGCTGGCGATGGCGCAGCGCGCGCACGAGGATGCTGTGGCCGGGCAGGCCGAGCTGTTCGGCGGCGCCGCGGCGTCGGCGCCGATCCCGCTACCCGCGGTCGAAGCTTGGCTGCCGGCCGAGCGGCTGCAACGCGAATACGACGCCGTCGGCTTCTTCCTCAGCGGCCATCCGCTCGACGACTATGCCGCGGCGCTCAAACGGCTTCGCGTGCAGTCGTGGGCGGAGTTTGCTCGCGCCGTGAAAGCCGGTGCCGGCGCCGGCCGCGTCGCCGGTACGGTCGTGGCGCGCACCGAGCGGCGCACCAAGAACGGCACCAAGATGGGCATCATCGGCCTGTCCGATCCCAGCGGCCATTACGAGGCTGTGCTGTTCGCCGAAGGTTTGGCGCAATATCGCGATCTGCTTGAACCCGGCACCGCCGTGCTGCTGTTCCTTACCGCCGAGGTGCAGGGCGACGAAGTGCGCGCCCGCATCCAGTCGGTCGAGCCGCTCGATCAGGCTGCGGCGAAGATGCAGAAGGGCTTGCGCGTGTTCCTGCGCGACGACGCGCCGCTCGACGGTGTGGCGAAACGGCTCCAACCGATTGCGCTGAACGGGGGCCGCAACGGCGCCGATCATGGCGACGGCGAAGTCTCGATGGTGCTGATGCTCGGCAACGGCAACGAGGTCGAGGTCAAGCTGCCGGGCCGCTTCAAGGTCTCGCCGCAGATCGCCGGCGCCATCAAGGCGGTGACCGGCGTGGTCACGGTCGAGGCGCTCTAGGCGCTCGTCATTGCGAGCGAAGCAGATCAAAACAGCGCACCGCAAGCCGCCCTGGATTGCTTCGTCGCTTCCGCCTTCGCGCTCCGCGCTTCGGCGCGACGCAAACCGCGTCGAAGCTCGCGTAGCGAGCGGAGGCGGGTCGCTCCTCGCCATGACGAGGTTAATGCCTTCCGCCATTTGAAATCCGCCTCACCCCTCGCTATCTCAGCCGCGGCGCGCTAGGAGAGCGCGCTTCTTTCCACCCCATCGTGAATTCGGCGCCGCGCTATGCTTCGGATCGAGAATCTCATCTTTGACGCCTGGGGCCGGCGATTTTTCGATTCGGCGAGCGTGGCGATTCCGTCCGGCACCAAGGTTGGCCTGGTCGGGCGGAACGGCGTCGGCAAGTCGACCCTGTTCAAGCTCATTCTCGGCGATCTCGTGCCGCTCGCTGGCGAGATTCTGCTGCCGAAAGCGGCTCGCATCGGCTCGGTCGATCAGGAACATCCGGCGACGCCGGTCACGCTCCTCGACACAATCCTCGCCGCCGACACGCGCCGCGAAGCGCTCAATGCTGCGCTCGAGACCGCGGAGCCCGAGGAGATGGCTGAGATCTATCACGAGCTCAACGCCATCGATGCGGATCGCGCGCCGGCGCGCGCCGCAGAAATCCTAAGCGGCCTCGGCTTCGCCAACGCCGATCTCGATCGTCCGATGGCGGAGTTTTCCGGCGGCTGGCGCATGCGGGTGGCGCTCGCCGCCGCGCTGTTCGCGGAGCCGGGCCTGCTGCTGCTGGACGAGCCGACCAACTATCTCGATCTTGAAGGCGCGCTGTGGCTCGAAGCGCGCCTGAAGAAATATCCGCACACGGCGTTGATCATCAGCCACGACCGCGAGCTTCTGAACAATTCGGTCGAAGCCATCCTGCATTTGAGTCAGGGCAAGCTCGAGCTTTATTCCGGCGGCTACAACGCCTTTGAAACCCGCCGCGCCGAGAAGACCCGGCTGCAAGTCGCGACCAAGGCGAAGCAGGATGCCGAGCGCGCGCATCTGCAGCGTTTCATCGACCGGTTCCGGGCCAAGGCCAGCAAGGCGACGCAGGCGCAGTCACGCATCAAACGCCTGGCCAAGCTCGAGCCGATCGCCGAAGTGGTCGAGGAGCGCGTGGCGCCGTTCACCCTGCCGTCGCCGACGCGGCCGCTGGCGCCGCCCTTGATCCAGCTCGAGGGCGCCACCGTCGGCTATGACGGTACGCCGGTGCTGCGCAATCTCAACCTGCGGCTCGATGTCGACGACCGCATCGGGCTTCTTGGCGTCAACGGCGCCGGCAAATCGACCTTCGCCAAGATGGTGGCCGGCGCGTTGCCGCTGCAGGCGGGGGAGATGAAGCGCGAGCAGCGCATCCGCGTCGGCTGGTTTCATCAGCATCAGATCGAGGCGCTCGATCCGGACGACACGCCGTTGGACATTCTGCGCCGCGAGCGGCCGGACGACAGCGAATCCTCACGCCGCTCGCGGCTGGCGCAATTCGGGCTGTCGTTCGACAAGCAGGAAACCACCGTCGCCAATCTGTCGGGCGGCGAGCGCGCGCGCCTTCTGCTCAATCTCGTGGCGATGGCGGCGCCGCATCTATTGATTCTCGACGAGCCGACCAACCATCTCGATATCGATAGCCGCCGCGCGCTGCTTGATGCGCTCAACGACTATGAGGGCGCCGTCATCCTGATTACCCACGACCGATCATTGATCGAGCTGGTGGCCGACCGGCTTTGGTTGACGGCCGACGGCTGCATCAAGCCGTTCGCCGGCGACCTGGACGACTATGCCCGCTTCGTCTTGGAGCGGGCGAAGCAGGGGGTATCGCCGGAGCAGAGCGTCAACGGCAAAGGTGTCGCCAACGACGATTTAGCCGATGCGGCGGAATTCGATGCCGCGGCTGCCGCCCGCCTGGCGGCCAAGAAAGCCGCCAAAAAGCGCCGCCGCCGCGGGCTTTAAGCACATTGGCCGCCGCCTAAAGGCGCCAGCAACGTTCAAGTTGCGCCCACCGGCAATATCCCTATATAAGGCGCCAACTTCACACGCGGACCTTGGCTAAATGCCGTCCGGTGCTTCACCTCCCCGACCCGCCCGCAAACCGGGAAGTCAGGGGGTGGGCTCATCGGTCCGCGGCGGATCAACCGGAGAAGATCAATGGCGCTGCCCGACTACAGCATGCGCCAGCTGTTGGAAGCTGGCGTGCATTTCGGCCATCAGGCCCATCGTTGGAATCCGAAGATGGCTGAGTACATCTTCGGCACCCGCAACAACATCCACATCATCGACCTGACGCAAACCGTGCCGATGCTGCACCGCGCCTTGCAGGCGGTCAGCGACACGGTGGCGAACGGCGGACGCATCCTGTTTGTCGGCACCAAACGGCAGGCACAGGACGCGATTGCCGAAGCGGCCAAGAAGTCGGCGCAGTATTACGTCAATTCGCGCTGGCTCGGCGGCACGCTCACCAACTGGAAGACCGTGTCCAACTCGATCAAGCGGCTGCGCGCGCTCGACGAGATGCTCGCCTCCAACGAAGCGCAGGGTTACACCAAGAAAGAGCGGCTGACGCTGCAGCGCGAGCGCGACAAGCTCGACCGCGCGCTCGGCGGCATCAAGGATATGGGCGGGCTTCCCGACCTGGTGTTCGTCATCGACACCAATAAGGAAGACATCGCCATCAAGGAAGCGCGGCGCCTCAATGTGCCGGTCGCCGCCGTCGTCGACACCAATTGCGATCCGGAGGGCATCACCTATGTCGTGCCCGGCAACGACGACGCCAGCCGCGCCATTACGCTGTACTGCGATCTCATCGCCAGGGCGGTGATCGACGGTATTTCGCGCGGCCAGGGCGAGCGTCTCGACGTCGGCGCGCTGCCCGAGCCCGTGGTCGAGGAGTTGCCGCCGGAAACCGACAAGCTCGGCTTCACGCCGCTGTCAGGCCCGCGCGGCGTCGCCGACGATCTCAAGAAATTCCCCGGCGTGTCACCGGCCGTCGAAAAGCAGCTCAACGATCTCGGCATCTTTCACGTCTGGCAGATCGCCGAACTCGGTCCGATTGCCGCGCACAAGATCGGTGAAGAGGTCGGGCTGCCCGGGCGCGTCGAAGGCTGGATCGCGCGGGCGAAGGAGCAGATGGCGACCGAGGCCGAGTAACGACGCCTCGCATAACAGCGTCGTCTTTGCGAGGAGCGAAGCGACGAAGCAATCCGGAAGTTCGCTGCACCGGACTGGATTGCTTCGCTGCGCTCGCAATGACGATAGGTAACAAGGACTGACAATGGCCAATATCACCGCAGGCATGGTGAAAGAGCTCCGCGACAAGACCGGCGCGGGCATGATGGATTGCAAGGCGGCGCTCAATGAGACCGGCGGCGACGTCGAGGGCGCGGTCGATTGGCTGCGCAAGAAAGGTCTCGCCAAGGCCGCCAAGAAGGCCGGCCGTGTCGCCGCCGAGGGCCTGATCGGCATTGCGCTCGCGCCCAACAAAGGCGTGGTCGTCGAAGTGAATTCAGAGACCGACTTCGTCGCGCGCAACGACCTGTTCCAGGGCCTGGTGAAAATGATCGCCAATGTCGCGCTCGATGCCGGCACCGACGTCGACAAGATCCTCGCGGCGCCGATCGGCGATCGCACCGTGGCCGACGCCATCAACGAGACCATCGCCAAGATCGGCGAGAACATGACGCTGCGCCGCGCCGCCGCGCTTTCGGTCGGCAAGGGCGTGGTCGCGAGCTACGTGCACAGTTCGGTCACCGACGGCCTTGGCCGGATCGGCGTCCTGGTCGCGCTCGAATCGCCCGGCAAAGCCGACGAGCTCAAAGCCTTTGGCCGCCTCGTCGCGATGCATGTGGCTGCTGCCAACCCGCAGGCGGTCGATCCGTCGGGGCTCGATGCCGCGCTCATCCAGCGCGAGCGGGGCGTGCTTGCCGCCAAAGCCGAGGGCAAGGCGGCCAACGTCGTCGAGAAGATCGTCGAGTCGGGGCTCAAGACCTTCTACAAGGAGGTCTGCCTCCTGGAACAGGGCTACGCCATCGAAGACGGTAAGAAGACCGTCGCGCAAGCGATCAAAGAAGCCGAGAGCAAGGTCGGAGGGCCGATCAAGGTCACGGGCTTTGTCCGCTTCGCGCTCGGCGAAGGCATCGATCGACCGGAAGGCGATTTCGGCGGCGAGGTAGCGGCGCTCGCCGGCGCGCACTAGAGCATGATCCGGAAAAGTGGAGGCCGGTTTTCCGACAAGATCATGCTCCACTTGAAAAAAGCATCGGGCGTAGGGTGGGTTGAGCGGAGCGAAACCCACTAATAGTCGAGGACGATGGGTTTCGCTGCGCTCAACCCATCCTACAGGGGCTGGACTATCCTCGATGACGAAGCCGACTTATCGACGGGTCATCGTCAAGCTCTCCGGCGAAGCCTTAAGCGGGCCGGAAAAATTCGGCATTCATCAGGCGACGATCGACGGTTTTGCCGCCGATCTGGTCGCCGCCCACGGGATGGGAATAGGGCTCGGCGTTGTGGTCGGCGGCGGCAATATTCTTCGCGGCGCGACGATTTCGGAGAATGGGCTGTCGCGGCCGACGGCGGACGCGATGGGCATGCTGGCTACGGTGATGAACGCGCTGGTCCTGGAAACCGCCATCGAGCGAGCCGGCGTCGGCGCCCGCACCATGTCGGCATTGGCGATGCCGCAAGTCTGCGAAACCTACGAGCGGCGGCGCGCGCTGCGCCATCTCGACGACAATCGCATCATCGTGTTCGCCGGCGGCACCGGCAATCCCTACTTCACCACCGATACCACGGCGGTCCTGCGCGCCGCCGAGATGGAATGCGATGCCGTGCTCAAGGCGACCGACGTCGACGGCGTCTATACCGCCGACCCCAAGCGCGATCCGAGCGCCAAACGGTATGACCACCTCGACCACCAGGAGGCGCTCGACCGCAACCTGAAAATCATGGATGCGACGGCGTTCGCGCTTGCCCGGGAGAACCGTATGCCTATCATCGTTTTTTCGATCCGGGAGCGCGGTGCGATCGAGAGCGTCGTGCGCGGTAAGGGGCATTTCACCACGGTCGGTTAACGGTCGCGTGGCTAAGAGACAGCGACCGCTCGGATCGCGGAGGGCACCATGGCAACAGCGACATTCGACATGAACGATCTCAAGCGTCGCATGCAAGGGGCGATCGCGGCGCTCAAGCAGGAGCTGGGCGGCTTGCGCACCGGGCGGGCCTCGTCGGCGCTGCTCGAACATGTACAGGTCGAGGCTTATGGCAGCCATATGCCGCTCAATCAGCTGGCGACGATCAGCGTGCCGGAGGCGCGGCTCCTCAATGTGCAGGTCTGGGACCGCTCGATGATCCATTCGGTCGAGAAGGCGATTTCCAACGCCAATCTCGGATTGACGCCGTCGACCGAGGGGCAGGTGATCAAGCTGCGGGTCCCGGAGCTGAACGAGGAACGGCGGCGCGAGCTCGTGAAAGTGGCGCACAAATACGCCGAGGCCGCGCGGGTCGCGGTCCGTCATGTGCGGCGCGACGGCCTCGATCTGCTCAAGAAACTCGAAAAAGATCACAAGATCAGCGAGGACGACCACGAGCGGCAGTCCGGCGAAGTGCAGAAGGCGACCGACGCGACCATCGCCGAAGTCGACAAGATGCTCGCCGGCAAGGAAAAGGAGATCATGACCATTTGAGCGACGCGGCACGATCGAGAAGCGGCGCCGAGCCGCTCCCGCAAGGGGGCGACTCGTTCGAAGTGCCGCGGCACGTGGCCATCATCATGGATGGCAACGGACGCTGGGCCGCGGCCCGCGGCTTGCCGCGCGTCGAAGGCCACCGCCGCGGCGTCGAAGCGTTGCGCCGCACCGTGCGCGCCGCCGGCGATCTCGGTATTTCGGTGTTGACGATTTTCTCGTTCAGCTCAGAGAACTGGTCGCGGCCGCCGGCGGAAATCTCCGACCTGATGGGGCTCCTGCGCCGCTTCATCCGCAAGGACCTCGCTGATCTGCACAACAGCAATGTGCGGGTGCGCATCATCGGCGAACGCGACGACCTCGACCGCGACATCTGCCTGTTGCTGCAGGAGGCCGAAGATCTCACCCGCAATAATGACGGCCTCACCCTGGTCGTGGCCTTCAATTACGGCGCCCGCCAGGAAATCGCGCGGGCCGCGCGTCTTCTTGCCGTCGAAGTCGCGGCCGGCCGGCTGTCGGCCAACGACGTGACGCCGGAACAACTCGGCGGTTATTTCCACGCGCCCGACATTCCCGATCCCGACGTCATCATCCGCACCAGCGGCGAGCAGCGGCTTTCCAACTTTTTGCTGTGGCAGGCGGCTTACAGCGAGCTGGTTTTCGTGCCGATCAATTGGCCCGACTTCGATCGCGCCGCGCTTGAAGGGGCGATCGCCGAATATCGTCGCCGCGAACGCCGCTTCGGCGGGTTGGCAGCCAATACCGGATCGTGACGCCGTCTAACCATTCCGGCAGCTCACGCGCCGATGGGGCGGCAGCTGGCAACCTCAAGCTCCGCGTGGTCTCGGCGGTCGTGCTGGCGCCGTTCACGCTGGCGGTCACCTATGCTGGGGGCTGGTTGTTTGTTGCGCTGTGCACGATTTCCGCCGGCATCATTCTCTGGGAGTGGACGGCGCTGGTATCGCGTCGCGCCGATGCGCGGATCCTGGCGCCGGGCTGGGCGGCGCTGATCGCGGCGGCGGTGCTCATCGGCTTCCGCCTCGCCAGCGAGGCTTGGGCGGCGATCGCGATAGGAGCGCTGTTTGCGAGCCTGCTCGTCGCCATTTTGCCGCGCGCCGAAGGCCAGGCAGCTTCGGCCGACGGAACTTCTGAAGAAACGACGGATTCGGCGATTTGGGCCGCCGGCGGGGTGATCTATGCGGGAACTTTGTTACTGGCTCCGGCCATGTTGCGCAGCGATCCGGACTGGGGCCTGACCGCGCTGCTGTTTCTGTTCGCGGACGTCTGGGTCACCGATATCGCGGCGTATTTTTGCGGACGCGCGATCGGCGGCCCTTTGTTGTGGCGCGAAGTGAGCCCCAAGAAGACTTGGTCAGGCGCCATTGGCGGTCTGGCCGGGGGGGTTGCCGCCAGCGTCGCCGTCGCTTATGCGAGCGGGATCGGCAAGCTGGGGATTGTTGGCGTGATGGCGTTTGTTCTTTCGGTCCTGGCGCAAGCCGGCGACCTGTTTGAATCCGCGGTCAAAAGGCGTGTCGGCGCCAAGGACGCGAGTTCATCTGATTCCGGGCCACGGCGGCTTGATGGATCGCCTCGACGGCTTCCTGGTTGCCGCTCTGGTCGCGCTGCTGATCGGAATCATTCGTCAAGGGACGGCTGCGCCGGCCCGCGGCTTGCTGATATGGTAGAGCCGATGAAAAGGAAGCAGCCGCTGGCCCGAGCGGATTTGGCGCCGATGCCGCGCACTGTAACGCTGTTGGGCGCGACCGGCTCGATTGGCTCGAGCACGGTCGATCTGTTGCGTCAGGAGGCCGCGCGCTATCGTGTCGAGGCGGTGACGGCGCATCGCAACGCTGCTGCCTTGGCGAAGCTTGCGCGCGAGCTCGGCGCCCGGTTTGCCGCGGTGGCCGATCCCGACGCTTACGGCGAACTCAAAGCGGAACTCTCCGGCTCCGGCATCGAAGCGGCCGCCGGCGCCGATGCGGTGGTCGAGGCGGCGGAGCGCCCGGCCGACTGGGTGATGGCGGCGATCACCGGCGCCACCAGCTTAAAGCCAACGCTTGCCGCGGCCGAGCGCGGCGCTTTCGTGGCGCTCGCCAACAAGGAATGCCTGGTGTGCGCAGGCGCGCTGTTCATGCGGCGGGCTGCCGCCGCCGGCGCGACCGTGCTGCCGGTCGATTCCGAGCACAACGCGATCTTCCAGGCGCTCGGCGCCGGTCGCCGCGAGGATGTGCGCCGTATCGTCTTGACCGCGTCAGGCGGGCCGTTCCGCACCTGGCCGCTTGAGGCGATCCGCAAAGTCACGGTCGAGCAGGCGCTCAAGCACCCGACCTGGACCATGGGTCCTAAGGTCACCATCGATTCCGCGACACTGATGAATAAGGGCCTCGAACTGATCGAGGCCCATCACCTGTTCGCGCTTGCGCCGGAAGCGCTCGACGTGGTCGTGCATCCGCAGTCGGTGGTGCACGGCCTGGTGGAATTCCGCGACGGGTCGGTGGTGGCGCAGCTCGGCTCGCCGGACATGCGCATTCCGATCGCGCATTGCCTGGCGTGGCCGGTGCGCATGGCGACGCCTGCGGCGCGGCTCGACCTTGCCCGCGTGGCCTCGCTGACATTCGAACAGCCTGATTTGACACGCTTTCCGGCTTTGGCACTGGCGCGGCGCGCGCTCGCGGCCGGCGGCGCTGCACCGACGATCCTCAATGCGGCCAACGAGATTGCGGTGCGCGAGTTTATCGGCGGACGCCTCGGATTTGGCGGCATTCCCGCCCTGGTCGAGGCCACGCTTGATGCGGCAGAACGGCAGGGAACGACGGTCGAGCCCCAATCCGTGGAGGACGCCATCGCCATTGACCATAATGCGCGAAGAATGGCCGTCGAGCTCTTGCCCGAAATTGCCGCAATGGCATCCTAAGGTTAAAGACTCGGGGTCGGCAAACAGGGGTCGATAAGGGGCGTCATGGGGACCTATTTGTGGGCGCACCTTAATGCGCTAGGTGGTGGCGTGCTCGCCTACGTCATTCCCTTTCTGTTCGTGCTCAGCTTGGTCGTGTTCTTCCACGAACTGGGCCACTTTCTCGTTGCCCGCTGGTGCGGGGTGCGAATTTTAGTGTTTTCGATCGGCTTCGGGCCGGAACTCATCGGCTTCAACGACCGCCACGGCACGCGCTGGAAAATCTCGGCGATCCCGCTCGGCGGCTTTGTGAAGTTCTTTGGCGACGAGAATGCAGCGAGCGTGCCGGATCACGAAAGCCTTGCCGGCATGGATGAGGCCGAGCGCAAGCACAGCTTCATGTTCCAGCCGGTGGCCAAGCGCGCGGCCATTGTGGTCGCCGGACCGCTGGCGAATTTCCTCCTGGCGGTGGTGATTTTTGCCGGCGTGTTCATGCTTTACGGCAAGCCGACGATGAGCGCGCGCGTCGACGCCGTGCAGCCTGGGAGCGCCGCGGCCGATGCGGGCTTCAAGGCTGGCGATGTTGTCGTTGCTATTAATGGCCGCGAGGTCGGCAGCTTTTCCGACATGCAGCGCATCGTCGGCGGGAGCGCCGGCGAACCGCTGGAAATCGCGGTCGATCGCGACGGGGCGCGGCTGGTGCTTACCGCCACGCCGGCGCTCAAAGAGGTCAAGGACAATTTCGGCAACGTCCAGCGGGTGGGCATCCTCGGCATCAGCCGCTCGATGGCGCCGGAAGACCTGAAAGTTCATCCGGTCGCGCCGCCGCAGGCGGTGTGGCTGGCGGTGCAGGAGACCTGGTCGGTCATCGACCGTACGCTCTCCTATATCGGCGGCGTTATTGCCGGTCGGGAGGCCGCCAACCAACTGGGCGGGCCCATCCGCATCGCGCAGATGTCCGGGCAGGTGGCGAGTTTCGGTTTTGTTCCGCTGATCCAGCTTGCCGCCGTGTTGTCGGTATCAATCGGCCTGCTCAATCTTTTTCCCATTCCGCTGCTCGATGGCGGTCACCTTTTGTTCTATCTCATCGAAGGCATTCGCGGGCGTCCGCTTTCGGAACGGGCCCAGGAAGTCGGCTTCCGCATCGGCCTCGCGATCGTCCTGATGTTGATGATATTTGCAACTTTCAATGACATCGTTCATCTGACGACGTCTTAGCGCGGCCGTTTAGGGGATGCGGTCGCGGCGGGGAACGGGCGGGGGTCCGAGCACCAAACACAGAGCAGGGGGGATTTGTCACCGAATTGAGACGGAAACTGAGGGAGACTGCGACTATCCGCCCTGGGGGCGGCTAAGAGGGGAATAAGGGCGCTTAGCGCATGGACATGTGTGTGCGGGTAAAACGAGGGCTAGTCGTGGTCGGCTTGCTCCTCGGCGTAGCATTGTTTGCGGTCGCGTCCTTTGCGGCACCCGCTGCGCATGCGCAAGCCGAGACCGGCGCGACCTCGATCGTGGTCGAAGGCAATCGCCGGGTCGAAGCCGAGACCATCCGCTCGTACTTCAAGGTCGCCCCGGGCGAGCGCCTCGATGCCGCCAAGATCGACGCGGCGCTGAAAGCGCTCTACGCCTCCGGCTTGTTTCAGGACATCCGGATTTCGCAGTCGGGCGGCCGGCTGGTTGTGACCGTGGTGGAGGCCCCGGTCATCGACCGGCTCGCCTTCGAGGGCAACTCGAAGATCAAGGACGAGCAACTCCAGCAGGAAATCCAATCGAAGGCCCGCGGCACGCTGTCGAAGGCGATGGTGCAAGCCGACGTCACCCGCATCATCGAGGTCTATCACCGCAACGGACGCTTCGACGTGCAGGTGGTGCCGAAAATCATCGACCGGCCTAACAACCGCGTCGACCTGATTTTCGAAATCAAGGAAGGCGAGAAGACCGGCGTCAAGAACATCATCTTCGCCGGCAATCACGCCTATACCGACTATCGGCTCAAGGATGTGATCAAGACCTCGACTTCGAACTTCCTGAGCTTTCTGCAGACTACCGACGTCTACGATCCCGATCGCATCGAAGCCGATCGCGATCTGATCCGGCGCTTCTATCTCACCCACGGCTATGCCGACGTGCAGGTCGTCTCCGCGGTCGGCGAATACGATCCGACGATCAAGGGCTTCATCATCACGTTTACTATCGAGGAAGGCCCGCTCTATCGTTTCGGCACGGTCGAGGTTCAGTCCAACATCCGCGCGGTCGATCCTTTGTCGCTGCGGCCGGTGCTGCGGATGCACTCGGGCGACATCTATAACGGCGACGCGGTCGAGAAGACGGTGGAGGACGTCACCGTCGAAATCACCAAGCACGGCTATCCATTCGCCTCGGTCCGCCCGCGCGGCGACCGCAACCCGGAGCAGCGCACGATCAGCGTCGTCTTCGTCGTCGATGAGGGCGTGCGCGCCTATATCGAGCGCATCAACATTCGCGGCAATACGCGAACCCGCGACTACGTGATCCGCCGTGAGTTCGATATTTCCGAAGGCGATCCCTACAACCGCGCCCTGGTCGACCGCGCCGAGCGGCGCATCAAGAGTTTGAATTTCTTCAAGACCGTGAAGATCACCAACGAGCCCGGCTCGGCGCCCGACCGAGTGGTGATCAATGTCGATGTCGAGGAGCAATCGACCGGCGACTTCTCGGTCATGGGCGGCTATTCGACCGCCGACGGCTTTATGGCGCAGGTATCGATCTCCGAGCGCAATCTCATGGGCACCGGCCGTTTTGGCAAGGCCTCGGCAACTTACGGTCAATATATCCGCGGCATCGAGCTCGGCTTCGTCGAGCCATATATCTTCGACCAGCGCGTTTCGGGCGGCATCGATTTGTTCGCGCGCGATACGCTGGCGAGCCCGTACTTGTCTTATGGCACGGCGTCGTACGGGACCAATCTGAAAGCCGGCGTGCCGCTGCGCGAAGACCTGTCGTTCCAGGGGCGGTATTCGGTCTATTGGAATCAGATCAACCTGCTGTCGAGCCTGAACGATTGCGCCAACGTCAACCCGAATTTCGTTACGACCTTCCCGACGATCAACGCCGCCAACGCCGCAGCGGCTGCCGGCGTCATCAATGCGGCCTATCCCGGATATGCCAACGCGGTCGCCGGCGGCGTCCAATCAAATTGCATGATTCTAAACGGCCTCAACACCAACGTCGCATCGCTGCCGATCCGCGAAGAGCTTTCATTCGGCGGATATTTGACGTCGTTGGTCGGTTACGGCTTTGCCTTCAACACGCTCGACAACAACAAGCGCCCGACCAGCGGCCTGTTGCTGAGCGTCGGCCAGGACATCGCCGGCCTCGGCGGCGCCTCCAAATACATCCGCACCGTGGTGGATTTCCGCAGCTATTACGAGATCGTGTCCGATCTCGTCGGCATGGTGCACCTCCAGGGCGGCGACATGTTCGGCCTGGCCAAGGGGCCGAACGGCGAATCGAATTATGTGCGCATGCTCGACGACTTCAAGGTCGGGCCCAACGTCGTGCGCGGCTTTCAGCCGGCCGGTATCGGGCCGCGCGATATTAACCCCCGGCACGTCAAACGACGCGCTCGGCGGCACCTACTACTGGGGCGCCAGCCTTGAAGTCCAATATCCGTTCTACTTCCTGCCCAAGGATTCCGGTTTCCGCGGCGCGGTGTTCGTCAATTCCGGCGCCGAATGGGGCTATAAGGGCGAGACGTCGTGGCCGGCGAATGGCGAAGTCAACGGTTTGATCACCACCAATACCGGCCAGTCGTACCTCTGCGGCAATTGCGCCCTGCAGTTTGCCGATTCGGCGGCCCCGCGCCTGTCGGTCGGCGCCAGTCTGATCTGGGATTCGCCGTTCGGTCCGCTGCGTTTCGACTTTGCCTATCCGATCCTGAAACAGTCGTACGACCGCACGCAATTCTTCCAGTTCGGCGGCGGTACGCGGTTCTGACCGCGCCTCGCGATCCTTCGTCGAGGGCGCATGCCGGATTTCTTCGCAATCAAACACGGGCTGACGATCGAGGAGATCGTCACGCTGACCGGCGCTAGGGTGCGCTCAGGCGCTCCGTCAAGCGCGCGCATCGACGATATTGCGCCGCTTGATCAGGCGCGCCCGTCCGACATTACCTTTCTCGACAACGCTAAATATCTCGACGCGCTCGCCGTGACGCGCGCCGGCGCGTGCCTGTTGGCGCCGCGGTTCGAGGCGCGGGCGCCCGATCGGCTCGTTGTCCTCATAACGAGCGAGCCCTACCGTTCGTTTGTCGCCGTGGCGCGCGCGCTGTTCCCCGCGGCGCTGCGGCCGTCCTCATTGTTCGGCACCAGCGGCCGTTCCGCCGATGCGCGCGTGCACGCGTCGGCGCGGATCGAAGCCGGCGTGACCATCGATCCCTTGGCGGTGGTCGGGCCCGACGCCGAAATCGGCGCCGGCACGCTGATCGCCGTCGGCGCGGTGATCGGTCCCGGCGTCGCCATCGGACGCGACTGCGCCATCGGCGCCGGTGCCACCGTCCTCCACGCCTTGATTGGCGATCGCGTCATTATCCATGCCGGCGTCCGCATCGGCCAGGATGGCTTCGGCTATCTGCCTTCGCCGCGCGGACATCAGAAAATTCCGCAGACCCGGCGAGTCATTGTTCAGGACGATGTCGAGATCGGCGCCAACACCACCATCGATCGCGGCTCGACCCGCGACACCGTCATCGGCGAAGGCACCAAGATCGACAATCTGGTGCAAATCGCGCACAACGTCAGCATTGGGCGGCACTGCCTGATCGCCGGCCAAACCGGCATTTCCGGCAGCTCCCAGGTGGGAGATTTCGTCATGATGGGAGGACAGGTCGGCCTGGCCGATCACGTCACCGTCGGCTCCGGCGCCATGCTGGGCGCGCAGAGCGGAAATATGTCGGATGTTCCCGCTGGCGCGCGCTGGATCGGCTCGCCGGCGCAGCCGGTGCGCGACTTTATGAAGAGCGTCGCACTGTTGCGCAAGCTGACCCGCGCCGCCGGCAAGAGCGAAGGGGACGAATGATGAGCGACGAAGTCCTCGGCGTCGCCGACATCCACGAGATCCTGCGGCTGTTGCCGCATCGCTATCCGTTTCTCCTGGTCGACCGCGTGATCGGCATGCGCGGCGACGAGCACGGCGTCGGCATCAAGCACGTCACCATGAACGAACCGCAATTCGTCGGACACTTCCCAGAAAACCCTGTCATGCCTGGTGTGCTGGTGATCGAAGGTATGGCGCAGACCGCGTGCGTCCTGGCGCTTCGATTGATGCCGCCGACCGACAGGCGCCGCGTTATGTTCTTCCTGACTATCGACAAAGCCAAGTTCCGCAAGCCAGCGCGTCCCGGCGACACGCTCGAATATCACGTCGATAAGATCACACAGCGCCGCAACATGTGGTGGTATCGGGGCGAGGCAAAAGTCGACGACGTCCTGGTCGCCGAAGCGGAGCTCGGCGCCTACTTGGCCGAGGAGTAAATGGCGATCGATCCGACGGCGCGTGTGGCCGACGGTGCGCGTATAGGAAACGGCGTTGAGATCGGTCCGTACTGTCTGGTCGGTCAGCAGGTCGAGCTCAAAGACGGCGTCCGCCTGATCGCTCACGTCAATGTCGCCGGCGTCACCACCATCGGTGAAGGCACCGTGGCTTATCCGTTCGTGTCGCTCGGCACGCCGCCGCAATCGGCGCATTATCGCGGCGGCGCGACGCGGCTCGTAATTGGCGCGCGCTGCGAGCTGCGCGAGGGCGTGACCATGAACACCGGGACCGAAGACGGCGGTGGGCTGACGCGGGTCGGCGATCGCTGCCTGTTCATGGTTGCCTCTCACGTCGGCCATGATTGCGACGTCGGCGACGACGTGACATTCGCCAACAACGCGGTACTTGGCGGTCATGTCAGCATCGGCAGCAACACTTTTGTCGGCGGCAATGCCGCGGTCCATCAGTTCGCGCGCGTCGGCGAGGGCGCCATGGTGGGTGGCTTGAGCGGCATATCTACGGACCTCATTCCGTTCGGCTTCGGCAAGGGGCAGATTGCGTCGCTCGCCGGGCTTAACGTCGTCGGGCTGCGCCGGCGGGGCACGACGCGCGCTGAGTTGCACCGGCTGCGCCGCGCCTACCGCACTCTTTTCCTCAGTGCGGGCGTGTTTGCCGATCGCCTCACCGCCGTCGCCGTTGAATTCGCTGACGAGTCGATGGTGCAAAAGATCGTTGCGTTCATCCGCGCTGGCGGCAAGCGGCCTTTGATGCACGCCAAACGCGCGGCCGAGGACCATGCCGGCGATGCGTCCTGACGCGCCCGGCACGGTGGGTTCGATCGCCGGACAGGAGCCGCTGGCGATCATCTGCGGCGGCGGCAGTTTTCCCGCCGCGGTGGCGGAGGCGGTGGCGCGTCGCGGCCGCAAGCCGGTGATGTTCGGGGTGCGCGGCTGGGCCGATCCAAAAGCCGTCGAACGCTATGCGCACCACTGGATCGCGATCGGGCAGGGCGGACGCTTCTTTCGGCTGGCCCGTGCCGAGCAATGCCGCGAGGCCGTGTTTATCGGCACACTGTTGCGGCCGCCGCTGACGCAGATCCGTCTCGACTGGCACACGATCCGGCTGATGCCGCGCATCATCCGCACCTTTCGCGGCGGCGACGACCGGCTCCTGTCCGGCATCGCCCGGTTGTTCGAAGAGGGCGGCGTGAAGATTATCGGCGTCGGTGAGGTCGCGCCGGAAATCATCGTGCCCGCCGGCACGCTAGGCCGCTACCAGCCGTCGCCGCGCGATCACGCCGACATCGCCTGCGCGCTCGATATCATTACCGCGCTCGGGCCGTTCGATGTCGGCCAGGCGGTGGTCGTCGCCGACGGACACGTGCTTGCGGTTGAAGCTGCCGAAGGCACCGACAATTTGCTGGCGCGCGTTACCCAATTGCGCGGTGAGGGACGTCTGACCAAGCCGGCAGGAGTCGGCGTTCTCGTTAAGGCGCCGAAACCCGGACAGGACCGTCGCTTCGACCTGCCGGCGATTGGGCCGAAGACCGTCGAAAGCGTTGCGCGCGCCGGTCTCGCCGGGATCGCCGTCGCCGCCGGCGGCGCCATTGTCGCCGAGCCGGCGCAAGTGAGCGCCGTCGCCGATCGGGAAAAAATCTTCTTTGTCGGCGTTGCCGCGGACGCGCCCAAATGAGCGGTGCGCAAGAGCCGCGACCGGAACCGCGGATAAAGGAGCGGCCGCTGTCGATTTATCTGGTCGCCGCCGAGGAATCCGGCGACGCGCTCGGCGCGGCGCTCGTTCGCGCGCTCAATGCCAAGGTGGGCGGTGCGCTCAAGCTCGCCGGTGTCGGCGGCCGCGGCATGGCGGCGGTGGGGATCGAAAGCCCGTTCCCGATCGACGGCATCGGCATGATCGGCTTCAGCTCGGTGCCGGCGCGCCTGCCGATGATTATGCGGCGGATTCGCGAGACTGCCGACGCCATCGTCGCCGCGCGGCCCGATGCGCTGGTCATCATCGACAGTCCGGATTTCACCCATCGCATTGCGCGCCGCGTGCGCGCCCGCGCGCCGTCAATCCCGATCCTTGATTATGTGTCGCCGTCGGTGTGGGCGTGGCGGCCGGGCCGAGCACCGGCCATGCGCGGCTACATCGACTGCGTGCTGGCGATCCTGCCGTTCGAGCCGGCGGCCCATGCGCGGCTTGGCGGTCCGCCCTGCGTCTATGTCGGTCATCCGCTGATCGAGCGCATCTCCGAGCTACGCCCGGACGCGCGCGAGCAACAGCGCCGGCGCGACGACCCGCCGCTCGTTCTGGTGCTGCCCGGCAGCCGCTCGAGCGAAATCCGCCGGCTGCTCGCCGTGTTCGGTGCGGCGATCACGCGCATCAGCGAACGGATCGGAGCGATTGAGCTGGTGTTGCCGACGATGCCGCACCTCGCCGAGCGCGTCCGTGCCGGCGTCGCCGGCTGGGCGGCGACGCCACGCATTGTGACCGAGCCGGCGGAGAAATGGGCCGCGTTTCGTTCGGCGCGCGCCGCGCTTGCCGCCTCCGGCACCGTGACGCTTGAGCTTGCGCTCGCCGGCGTGCCGACCGTTGCCGCCTATCGGGTGACGCTGATCGAGGAAATCATCGCGCGGGCGGCGCGGATCAACAAACGGCTCGCCAGCGTGATCCTCGCTAATCTGGTGATCGGCGAGAATGTCGTGCCGGAGCTGTTGCAGCGTGATTGCACGCCGCAACAGATTGCGGAAGCATTCGTGCCGCTCCTGTCCGAAACGCCGGAGCGGTCGCGTCAGATCGAGGCGTTTGCGCGTCTCGATCGCATCATGGCGCTCGATATGGTGCCGAGCGCGAAAGCCGCCGCCATCGTGCTCGATGTGGCGCGGCGGGGCCGCGGCGACGCCGCAAATACACTGAAAATATCGGGGCCGAACGCGCTATAGTCGGCGCGCCGCGGAGGAACGCCAATGCATGACACTACGGCCCTCGCGCCGCCGCAGCGGCGGCTCACTGGCTACAGCCAAAATCCGCGCTTCGCGCAGTTGCACCTGCACTACCCCAGCATCGGCTACCTGCGTCGCCGGGCCCGCCGCCATATTCCCCATTTCGCTTTTGAATATGCGGACGGCGGCTCGGGCAACGACGACACCGGGATTCAGCGCAACTGGGCCGCGCTCGATGCTATCGAGCTAGTTCCGCGCTATGGCGTCATGCCGTCGTTGCCGCCCTGTGACGTCGAGTTGTTCGGCACGCCCTACAGCGGCCCGATCGGCGTCGCACCCATGGGCGGCCCATCGATCATCTGGCCGGGCGGCGATGTTCATTTGGCGCGGGCGGCGCAACGCGCGCGCATTCCCTATACGCTCTCGACCGCTGGCGGCGCGACGATCGAAGAGATCGCCCGCGTCGCGCCCGACGTCTTCTGGTTTCAGTTGTACCGCTTGGCCAAGGATCAGCACGCGGTCGGCCTCGACCTGGTCCGGCGCGCCGAAGCCGTCGGTTGCCGCACGCTGGTATTGACGCTGGACGTGCCGGTGCGCACCACACGTCCGCGCGAAGTGACGACCGGTATCGCTGGCGCGTTCAACGTCACCCCGGCCATCCTGGCGCAGATCGCCCGCGCGCCGGGCTGGGCGATGGCGGTGTGGCAGCATGGCGTGCCGCGCTTCGCGAGTCTGCGCTCATATGTCGGCGCCAACGCTTCGCTCAACGAAGTCATCGCCTTTGCGCGGCGCGAGATGCGCGGCGCGTTCACCTGGGACGAAGTGAAAATGTACCGCGACCGCTGGAAGGGCACGCTGGTGGTCAAGGGCATCCTGCATCCGCAGGATGCCGAAACAGCGGTGTCGCTCGGGGTCGACGGCATCGTCGTCTCCAATCACGGCGGCCGCCAGGTCGAAGCCCTGCCGGCGGCAATCGACGCGCTGCCCGCCATTGTCCGGCAGGTCGGCAAGCGCGCCACCGTCTTGATGGATTCCGGCGTGCGCAGCGGCAGCGACGTGGTGCGTGCTTGCGCGCTCGGCGCGGCCGCGGCTTTTGCCGGCAAGGCGTTTTTGTGGGGACTGGGCGCGCTCGGCGAGGAGGGGCCCGGCCACGTTATCGACTTATTGATCGAGGAAACCCAGGCCGCACTCGGCCAACTCGGCGCCCACAGCGTCGCGGACACGCGCGCGCTGACGATCCGCCATCCCGGCGCGCTGCAATTCTGACCATCCGGCTAGCCGGCGTGCGCGGCTTGGTCCGCGGCGCCGCGGTTGAAGAACAGCCGAAACAGATTGTCCTCGCCGAGCCGCTCCTTCGGGTGCTCCCTGGGGCTTTTTGCCGGGCCGGTTTGATGTGACCCAAATGTGATGAAGATCAATTATGCCCGGCGGGCGATTGCGTATAGCATTCCTGCAGTAGCTGCGAGGATGAGCCATGAAGACATATTGGATCGCATTGTTGGCGCTGGGCGGCTTGGTGGCGACGCCAGCTTCGGCGCAGGTGCTCGGGCCGAGCCTGACCGGCCCTTATCAGTGCATCGAGAACTGCGCCGGGACCTTCGCGGCGTATGTCACGCAAAACGGCTGGGAGCTCAACCTGACCAACGAAATCGGCCAGCCGACCCGGGCGTGGATTGATTGGCCGGGCCATCTCTGGGCCGAGTATTGGCACGTAGGCGCGGTATATTCTCCTGATGGCGCCACCATTCAGTTCGATAACGGCAGTGTGTGGCAGCGGATCATCCCGCAACCCGTTGCGCAGCAGCCGATCGCCAAAAGCCGATACTAGGGGTCTTCACGCTTCCAGTTATAGGATTGCTCTGAGCGGGCAAGACGCGGGATCGTAGATCAAGCGTCCGACGTCAGTGTGGCCACCGTGATTTGTCCGTCGGCCACATAGTGATTGACATGCTCGGCGGGGAGCTTCTGGCGCGGCTGATAGGGAGTAGCCTCGCCAATGACACCCGTTTTGCTGAGTTCGGCAATAATAAAGTCCCGTTCCGCGTTGGTGTCGGAGTCGGTGGCGTGGGTGATCTGGAATGTGAGCCGCGTGAGCGAGAAGCCGGTGTCTTTAGTGCCGGCGCCGATCCAGAAAACCTCGGCATGATCGGGCGGCCGGTCGGTGTTCAGCCAAAAGCTTGCCGTTCCCAGCACGGTTTGCGCCCGTTGCGGGCTCAAGGCCCAGAAACGAATGTGATGGCGCTTGCGCGGGCTGTCATCGATCGCCTTCTGGAAACCGACGTCCTGGCCGCGGCCGTAAAGATAAAGTGTGCTGAAGGGCGCCGTCGGGTAAGGCGAGTTCAGCAAGAACGCGCGGACCATACGCCACGAGCTTTTCAGGCTTAAGCGATCGGCCTGCGACCATCCGGACCGGGCAAAAGCGGCGTCAAGCTGCGCCCGCGTTCCCTTGAGCACCAGGTTGACCGGGTCGCCCGGCAGCCCGTCGCCGGTGATGGTGTAACGCGGCACACGTTTGCGCAGCAGGATTTTCAGCCCGAGGCGCACGACGCGCGGCAGGATGATGTACGCCGCAATGCCGTAAGTAACGGCCACGGCGAGGATCCACGGCAGCCGATTGTCGGCGATGCGAAAGACGACGAAGACGATCAGCCAAATGGCGAAGACGCCGAGCCCCAGCACGAGCAAGCGCCGAATGAGACGCTTCAGTTTTCTCACCATCTGGCGGCTCTACCCATGGTCTGGATTCAACCACCGTTTGCCCAACCGGCCAAGCCGGCGGTAGGGACGCCGCCCTCCGCTCGGTTTTATGCTGCGCCGAATGTTGCGGACCTGCGGTTTGCTCGTATAGGATTGAAGCGTTACTTGGCTGGGAGGAGGAAAGGCATGTTGAAAATTTGCGGCGCCACGTTGCTGGCGATCGTTCTATCCGTCGGAATGGCGCAGGCCCGGGTGGGGGTTGCTCATCCCCACAAGCATCTTGGGGCGTGCGCGGACGGCGCGGTCAAGGCCTCTTGCGTATGCGGCGCCAAAGCCCACTCGCAGGTCTGCAAGGCCGGGCAGTGGTGCCACGGCTTCGAAGGCGCCTGCCGCGCGTAAGCGTCGCTCGAACGCCTTGTTCGGGCCGCGGGGCAGTCCAATCAGTCGGACTGAAGCACAAAGTGACCGACCTCGCGGTCGGTCGCTTTGTTGCGTATGCCTGTTGAGGGGCGATGTTCTGGTCATTCAAGCGACTTTGAGCGCGACCTCGACGGCGGGGGCACGGCGCTTCGTCCGATGCTAAGTCCGCAGTTCTGAAACACTTCCAGAATCGGCACGTTTTTGCGCAGGACTTCCGCGATCAATTCCCCGATCCCGGCGTCGGCAAAAGGTTCCAAGATGCGGCCCAAGGCGGCCCCGTGGATGCCGGCAGGTTACAATTAGACGCTACGCGCTAAGTAGGCATCAACAGATAGGAGCGCAGCATTAGAATGGGGGGGTGAGTCCAGGGAGACTCATCATGATGCGACTAGCAGGCTGTTGAAGAAGTGGGTCGCGGTTTGGCTGATTGAGTGATTCACTTTCTCCGAAACAATTCGGAGGTTAGGTGATGCGGGGTGGGGATAAGCGGACTGGCGAGCTTTTCAGCTACGTCGACCTTGAGAAGCGGGTTCGGTCGGATCATCCGCTGAGAGCGATCAGAGGGCTTGTGAACGAGGCGCTGGTCGCGCTGGAGCACGAATTCTTCGCGCTTTATGCGCCGATCGGGCGGCCGTCGATCCCGCCGGAGAAGCTGCTGCGAGCGATGCTGTTGCAGGCGTTCTATTCAATCCGGTCGGAACGGCAGCTGATGGAGCGGCTGGAGATGATCTGCTATTCCGCTGGTTCGTCGGAATCGGGGTCGATGCTGCCGTGTGGGACCATTCGGTGTTCTCAAAGAACCGTGACCGGCTGCTCGAAGGGAATATCGCCGCAAGGTTCCTGGCGGCGGTTCTGGATCAGCCGCGGGTGAAGAAGCTGCTATCCACCGAGCACTTCACGGTCGACGGGACGCTGATCGAAGCGTGGGCTTCGTTGAAGAGCTTTAAGCCACGGGACGGATCGGACGAGCCGCCGGCCGGTGGCGGGCGCAATACCGAAGCCGATTTCCACGGCAAGAAGCGGTCGAACGAGACGCATGTCTCGACGACGGATCCCGATGCACGGCTCTACCGCAAGGGGCCGGGCAAGGAAGCCAAGCTCTGCTTCATCGGCCATGGCTTGATGGAGAACCGCCATGGCCTTCTGGTTGATGCTTGCCTGACGCCGGCTGACGGCCATGCCGAGCGGGTAGCGGCGCTCGCCATGATCGAACCGCGCGCCGACCGACCGCGCGCGATCACGCTCGGTGCCGACAAGGCCTACGACGCGGAAGACTTCGTCAATGAGCTGCGCTCGATGACAGTGACACCGCATGTGGCGCAGAACACCAGCGGCCGAAGTTCGGCGATCGACGCACGCACGACGCGGCACGGCGGCTATGCCGTCAGTCAGCGCGTCCGCAAGCGCATCGAAGAGGCGTTCGGCTGGATCAAGACGGTGGCCAGGCAGGAGAAGACGAAGTTCCGCGGTCGCGGCCGCGTCGGGTGGGCCTTCGCCTTCGCTGCCGCCGCCTACAATCTGGTGCGATTGCCGAAGCTCATCGCGGAAAATGGTTGATGGCAAAGCTTCCCGCCTTCGCCAAGGCTTTTGCCGCTCGCTGGCGTATCGTCGAGACAGGCTTCGCATGCGATGGTGCCTGACTTCTTCAACGGCCTGCTAGCTTTTGTGATTGGCCTTTTGGCCATGAGCCTTATCTCGGCGACTCCGGTACGTGCAGATTTCGCCGTGGTGACTTTTAACAGCGGCTATTGCCGCGTCTGGACTGAAACCGCATTTGGCCCGCAGGACGGGCATTATTTGTGGTTCCCATCGCCGATCGGTTGGCATTTCCGCTTTCTCACCTGGGAAGGCGCCGACTTGGCAATGCATCGAGCGGTCGCGTGGAACCGCTGCCATCACTGGTGGTGATCCAAGCTTAGAAGTCGGTTTCAGGTCGCCCACTACCGGCGCAAACCGGGCCCTGAGTTTTGCGTGAAGGCGCGGCTGCCGCCGTTGGCATTTTCACGGATATTTGGAGCCTTTGCGGAATTTGTGGCGGTTTCCGCTGCAATCCACCCGTTTTAAGGGCTCTTTGGGGCAGGATGTCTCAACCAACCGCGCAATCGGCCCACCAGACCTGGTCGCGCTGCAGCCGTGCAGGCTTTTTCAGCCGCCACGCGTGCCGCTTCCGCATCAGCCAGTTTGCGCTTGGCGGCCGCTTCTGACTCTTTTGTAACTTGCGCAGCCGCTTTTGCCCGATCCGCTTCGACGATCGCTCGCCCGGCCTCTTCTTTAGCTCGCTGGAGAGCCGCTTCCGCATCGGCAAGTTTACGCTGGGCCAAGGCTTCCGATGCCTTTGCGGTTTCCGTCTCCGCCTTCGCCCGCTCGACTTCCGTGATCGTCAAACGCCCTTCCGTTTTCGGGGACTCCTTTTGTGGAGTTGGCTGCGCAGCTGTTCCAGCTGGCGGTGGTTGGACGGTTGTCGTCGGAGGCGAAGGTATGGATTTGGATGTGTCAGCTGACGAGCTACTAACGGCCGCTGCCGATCTTAGAACGCGGACATCCCGCGCCATTTCCAGACACGTGAGGAGTTCAGTGTTGCTTGACTCTCCACCCGTCGTCGCCAACACAACGCAATGTCGCTTGTCGGCCGCGGAAAAAGTAGGCCATTCTTTTTCTATTTGCTCGCGAGTGGCTTGCTCAGTCTCTATGCATTGTCGATAGGTCTGGTCTTGAGAGCCTTGGCCGACACCCGGGTCCGCCGACTGACTCGCGATTCCTCGGCAGACCGGCTTCACGTCAAGAGTGGGTACGGCTTGCGATCGAGCCGACAAAGTTGAAGACACAATCGTCGTCGCTATGGCAACGACAGATGCAAGATGACCGCGCATTTTCTAAAGGCCTCGCATAACTTGCCCGCAGGACGTGACCGCCATGTTTTCGCGGGGATCTTAAAGCCGCGAGCAAAGCGGCCTGAGCGCGGCCTTGCGTAAGCGTTCCGGATCGCGCTCGCCCGTTGATGCCAAATCGAAGATGCGAAGGGCTATGGTCTCGCGAACGATCGTTGGCTGTCCGCCGAGCGACGCCAGCGCCTTGTCATAGACGCCATCAAGGATCGCAAGCGTCTCAGGATCATAGACATCATGCGGGCGAATGAATTGCACGATTGGAGCCATGCCACCGCTCCTTCATTGCCACACGGCGGGAGCGCTACTGGTCTCTCAGCCACCGACGCCCAACAATCGCTTGTCGGTTTAGAGTTAGGTTACTGGCCGGACGGCAAGCTACCGGCAAGGCAGTTTACGATCCACATCGCAGTCTCAGTAATTGCAAGTGACGCCCGCCGCGCAACGCCGCACGGCTCGCCGCTCTGTGCGTCGAGCTACTCCCGCCACACTTCCCGGAGTGCCCGGCCGTCCGACCTCTGCTCGTGCTTGATCAACAGACAGCACGATACCCGATGTCTGCGAACGTTCGACCGATATTGGCAATGTGCTAAGAACCGCGCTGGCCGCAGCTACCGCGCAGGCAAGCACGGTTTTCTTGTAAAATGTCAACATGGATGCACTCCCTTTTCGGATGCAAGGCTTTTGGGATGCGACGATTTTAGGATGCTAAACGTTAGCGTGGGCTCCTTCTCGCGGTGTCGATTTAAGTCAACTCGACTGAAAAGAATTGAAGCAATGAAATGTCTGGTTATGGTCCTTGCTGTGAGACCGCTATGCGTCCGGACTCGGGGGCAAAGCCGAAAGTGGCCGGTGCGTGCTCAAAACGTCACTGTTTAACTTAACTCAGATGCAAAGCAGCGCATCGCATCATGAAAAGACAACTCAATCGCAAGATCAGCGGGTGGCGTGAAACGACAAGACCGTGACGGGAAGGAGCCGGCGACGATCACCAGACGGAGCGCAGACCGACGTCGCCTTGAATGCCGTTGCGGATGAAAGCGCCATCGAGACCAACCTGATAACCGGCCTGGGCAAAGAGGCTGGTACCGCCGCCGAGCTTGGCGGTCACGCCGCCGGCGAACTCTAGCCGCGTCGCCTCTTCGATCAGCGGTACTGGATCGATCCCAAACATCGTCGTCGCTTCGGCACCCCAATCCCGCCAGAGATTGGCGCGCACATAGGGCTGCCACACCTGTCCATTCTCGCCGATGATCGTCCACATCCCGCGCACGCCGACCCGTCCGGTCGAACCCGAGGTCGTGCCGAGCGCGACCGGGCCTAGCCCATCGTTGGCCTGGTCGAACGAGACCTGTTGCCAGATGATCTGGGCCTGTGGCTCCAACACAAAGCGCGGCCCAAGCGGCAGTGGGATCGGATAGCCACCTTCAAGCGAGGAGATGAAACCAGCGCCGTTGATCGGCAGGTTCGCAAATTGCGTCGCCGCGTTGCCGTTGTAGTACGTCCCCTGCAGCACCGCATCGAGATACCAGCCGCTCGGGCCATAATGGGTCCAGTAGCCGCCGGCAGAATAGCCGTTGAGACCCAATGTGCCGGTGCGTGTCTGCACGTAATTCGTGGCGGCAGCATTGGTGACCAGGCCCTGCACGTTTATGTTGCTATTGGCAAACGCCAGGTAGACGCCCGCAGCATCGCGATGGCCGGGCAACAAACTGCCGCGCCAGAGATCGACGCCACCTTGAAAGCCTCCCATCCAGCCGCTGGCTCGCGGATCGGCAAATGCTTCGTAGCGGTTGTCGATCCCTTGCCCGAAGAAGCGCGCCCAGTCGGCGCGGGCGACGCCGTTGCCCTGGCCGCCGGTGTTCGAAAGCGTCAGTGTGTCACCGATGCGTTGCTGCATCGTGCCGAGCGTCTGCAGGCCGAGTTGTCGGGCGATCGGCTGCACCACGCCATAAGTGGCGAGCTCCGGTCCGATAATCGGCCAGGTGCCGGGCGGCAATTGTGCTGGCGGCGGGTCAACCGGGAACGGCGGTATGGGCGGCTCGGGCCCTGGCCCGACGACGAATGTCGAGCGCAGAAACCAATCATTGGGGCTGCTGCCGGCAATGCCGCCGCGGAACAAATCGTAGTCGAAAGCGCCCGCCCGCGCCTCGCCAGCAAGCGTGAAAGCGCCGGGCGCGGTTGCCCCGCCATTGATCGCACTCACCACTTGAATGCCATTGCCGAAGGTTTCTGCCCCTGGACCTCCGCTGTTGTGGATCATTAGGCCCGTCATGCCGGTCGCGGTGCCGCCGTTGATGACAAGCTTATCCGACGGCGAACCGTCGCCCGCCAAAAAGGTATTCATCGCGATCGTTCCGCCAGCTCCGGTGTAGCTGGTCGTCGTCAAGACGGTGCCTGGCGCAGTGCCCGAGCCCATGTTCACCACGCCGGCGTTGGTGACGCCAGGGACGGTTTGACTGAAGCCATTGAGATCGAGCGTTCCGCCGCTCGCGACCGTCACCGCCGAATTCGGGCTGAACGTGTTCGGCGCGCCTGCTCGCAACGTGCCCGCGTTGACGTTCGTCGCTCCGCTGTAGCTGTTGGCACCTGTCAGCGAGTGGTGCCAGCGAGTACATTGACAGTACCGTCGCCGCTGATCGTGGGCGCAAACACGTAGTCGGCGGACGTGTGATTGAAGTTGATCGTACCGGTGCCAGCGCCAAATGCGACGCTCGTCGCAGTGAGCGTACCTGGTGCAGCCGGCGGATTGCCCGCGCCCGCGCCGATGTTGAGCGTGCCAATCGCACCGGCGTTCGTCGCGATCATGATCGGCCCGGTGACAAGGCCGCCGTTTGCAATCGTGAGCGTGCCCGTGCCGAAGTTGCCAATATTCACCCCCGAACTGTTGCTCCAAGTGGAGCCCGGGCCGGTCACCGTCACCGTACCAGTCGAGCCTGCACGATTGCCGATGTTGGCGGCGGGGGTGGTGTTGTTGATGACCATCGCACCGTTCGCGATCGTCAGTGTGCCCGTGCCAGAACTGCCGACATTGAGCCCGCCGCCTGGACTGTTGTCCCAAATGGAGCCCGGGCCGGTCACCGTCACCGTACCGGTCGAGCCGGCAACCAATCCGATGGAGCCGCCGCCAGCACTACTGATCACCGTACCGCCGTTTTGGATGACAAGCGTGCCGGTGCCCATGCCGCCGACCACGACGTCTGCGCTACTCCACGTGGAGCCCGGGCCGGATGCGATCACCATGCCCTGCGAGCCCGATAAATTGCCAACATTCCCGGCGGCATCGGTCAACGTTCCGCCGTTTTGGACCACGAGCATTCCTATCCCGGTTTGGCCGACGGAGAGATTTAGGGCTCTTGCGCCCGCGCTCATAACCGCCGTCGAATTCGGCGTCACGGTGTCAATGTTGGCGCTGGTCACCGCCGTAGGAACACCGGCGCTCCAGTTGCCAGCCGTAAACCAATCGGAGGAGACCGTTCCGATCCAGTGGGTTTGGGCGTGCGTCGCAATCGTAGATGCTGCGAAAAGCGCGATTGTCGCCGGCAACGTGGACAAGACAAATTTGCCGCCGGCGCGTGTCCGTGACGTCGCGCCTCGGCACGGTCCTGTGGACGACAGTGGACGCGTTTCGCACCCCATATCGGCCTCGATCAAACCGGCAATGCCAAAATTAAAAAATGGGCCGTCAAAACCCCGTTCGTCACTCGGACGCGGGGGAGTGCGAAATGTGGGACATCAGCCCGAGCCCCCACACCCTCATATCAGAACAGCCCGGTCAAAATTTCCTTTTGACCGAGTTTGCAAGACTCCTGTTCGACAACCGGACGTCGATCCGATGAGTTAACGAACTTAAACGGTTGTGGTTAACGACAGGTTAATTGAGGGTCGCATCATTCGTCACCTTAAGCGTCACATCAACGACGCCCGCACGGTGTTTAGTCTGCAAATCCAGGCCGCTACTCTGAAACACTTTCAGCATCGGCAGGTTTTCCGGCAGGACTTCCGCGATCAGTTCCTTGATCCCGGCGTCGCGGGCGAGCAGCGTGAGGTGGCGCATCAGCGCCGCGCCGATGCCTTGTCGCTGATATTCGTCGACGACCGCAAAAGCCAGCTCAGCGGCTCCCGGCCGCACGACGATGTAGCGGCCACCGCCGATGATGACGCTTCCGCTGCCTTCTTTCGCAACCGCGACCAAGGCGACGTGGCTGACGAAATCGACGTTGAGGAGGAACGCCTTCTCGCTTTCCGAGAAATGCCTTTTGGCGCCGAAGAACCGGCGATAGAGCGATTGCGCGCTGGTGCGGTCGACAGCCGCAAGCATGTCGTCTTCATCGGCCGGCCGCAGCGCGCGAATTTCGATCTCGCGGCCATCACGAAGCCGCTCCATGGCCGAGTATTTAGCTGTCTCTATCACGACTGAAGATCCGCGCCGAAGGGGCGGCTGCTAGCGTGCTCGATACTTCTTTCACGAACGGATTATTCACGCCCGGTCCGCCATCCTTCGATCTGGTAGCGATCGGTCAGCCCGAACTCGTTCTTCAAAGCCGCCAACATTCTCAATAATTTCTTTTGTCGCTCCTCGGAGTGCTGCTGATGCGCCAGCCTGGCATCGACAGCGCTTTGAAAGGCCGCGACAGCCAGCGAAAAGAATTCCGCGCTGCCCATGAAGTGACGACTGACGATTTGGCGGGCCCGCTGACCGAGCTGATCAGCGGGCATGTCACCGCGGAAATAGCCGCTGAACAGGTCCATCAGCTGCAGTCGTTTGGCACGGAGCCGGCGGCTCCAGTAGGCGATAAAGATCGATATGAGGATGCCGAGCAGAACGACTCCCCACACGATGTACATGATGGTGTCGCCGTCCATGGCGTTAGCTCCGCCGATCACCACGTTGCCTTCCGCAGTCAGTGCTGGTTTTGAACCGCGGTCGGAATGTGTGCTCCCGCTCTGATCCAGTGGCTGTAGCTCTCGACCTTCAGACCGAGCTTCTCGTAATAAACTTGCAGATAGCCGTCGGAACCGCGCACGACCGCCGCCGGCATGACCTGCTGCACGTCCTGCGCCATCACCCCGACATAGGCCTTGTCGCTGCCGTTGTAACTGAAGCGATAAAAGCCAATACCGTTGTCGAGATAGCCGAGGAGGGCGACGTCGTGCTTGAGCCCGATGTCCGAGCGCCGTCCACCACCACCACGGCCGCCGCCGCCTCCACGGCCGCCGCCATGGCCGCCGCCGGCGCGCATTCCGCCACCATGACCTCCGCCGGCCCGAACGTGGCCACCGCCACCGCCGCCAGCGTGCACTCTGCCACCGCCCCCGCCGCCGGCGCGAACCTGGGCTCCATGACCGCCGCCAGCCCGTGCGTGGCTACCGTGACCGCCGCCGCGATTGGTGTGCGCGACATGTTGGCCGCCGCGTGACCCCTTGTTGCCGGCAGTCTGACGATTGCCCGCACCGTGCCGTTCGCCCGCGTTGGTGCGGCCGCCACCACCGGGCTTGAGCACCTGCTGCCCGCCACTGCCGCGGAAGTTCAGTTGTTGTCCGCCACCCCGGTTGCCGGTTCTCTGACGATGTTCGACCCGGGGCTGCCATCTGTTGCCGATGTTGTTGCCGCCGCCGATTGGCCGATTGACGACGAGATTATTCCCGCCCCAATTGACCCCGCCGCCCCAATACCGGCCGCCCACGCCCCAACGGCCAAGCGCGTATCCGGCGCCGAACGCAATTCCGGTCGCAATAATGCCGGCACCGATGTAGCCGGGCGCGCCGAAGTAATATGGCGGATACTCGGGGTACGGCCAGTCACCGTAGACGACGCCCGGATCATAATACGGCACATAAACCGTATTGGGGTCCGTCGGCTCGATGGCGATGACCTGCCTGCCTTGTGCTTGCTGCACGGTGACGTTCTGCTCTTTGGTCGATGTCAACTTGTTGTTGGCCTGAGCCTTGGTGCGCAAGCGCTGGACTGCATCCATCACGTCGGCCTGCTGCGCAACGACCGCGTCGCCGAGCTTCTCGGTCCAGTCGAGCTTAGTGCTCATCATTTCAAGAACGGACGGGGTAGCGACCAGTGACTTGACGCTCGCGTCCCACGGCTGTTTGTCGACCGCGGCTTTCAACTGATCGCCGGCGAGATTCTTGTTCGCTTGCACCCAGCGCTCGGCTTGCACGATATCGAGCGGATAAGCCGACGCCATCAGGACTTCGGCCAGCAAGGTATCCGGATAGAGCGCAATCGGCGCAACGAGCTGTTCGAGTTCGGCCGGTTTCAGAAGCTGCGTCTGCGGTGCTGCGGCCTGTGGCGTTTGCGCATTCGCGCCAAACGGCATGAGAACCATAATCGCCAATGTGATTAACCGGATCCTCGATACGGGCATCTGTGTCTCCCGTCGTGGCGTGTTTGCAACGCCGCGTGTGATTGTCGCGATATGTTTTCTCTAGTCGATAATATGATAACCGCCGTCGATATAGAGCGTTTCGCCGGTAATCAGACGCGCCGCGTCGTGGGCGAGAAACGCGGTCGTGGCGCCGACATCGTCGATACTGACAAGCTGCCGCGCCGGCGCCTTGGTCTTGGCCTTGTCGAGCAGCGCGTCGAATTCGGGAATACCGGAAGCGGCGCGGGTGGCCAGCGGCCCCGGCGAGATGGCGTGGACGCGGATGTTCTTGGGTCCAAGTTCGGCGGCGAGATAACGCACGGCGCTTTCCAGCGCGGCTTTCGCGACACCCATGATGTTGTAGTTCCGCACCACCATCTGGCTGCCGTAATAGGTCATGGTGAACAGAGTTCCGCCGTCGCGCATCAGCGGCTCCGCCAGGTGCGCCATGCGGATGAAAGTCCAGCACGAAATCTCCATCGTGGTCAGGAAGCCGTCCCGCGACACGTCAGTGACGCGTCCCTCGAGCGCATCCTTCGGCGAAAACGCGATCGAATGGACGACAAAATCCAGCTTGCCCCACGTTTTGGCGACACTGTCGAACAACGCTTCCATCTGGCCGGGCACGCGCGCGTCGAGCGGCATGACAATCGCGGCCTCAAGCTCCTTGGCCAGCGGCTCGACGAATTTTTTGGCTTTGTCGTTGAGATACGTCACCGCGAGTTCAGCGCCGAACGCACGAAACGCCTTGGCGCAACCCCAAGCGATTGAGTGTTCATTGGCAATGCCGACAACGAGCCCTCTCTTGCCCTCGAGAAGCTTGGCTTTCACCGGAGGAATCCGTGTTTTACCGGCCCGATCCATGGAATTCTTCCCTGGTCGATCAAGTTCGGTGGAGGCGTCGCGGGCGGCGCCGTCGTGAAAACTTAGATTTGCAATTTCGGCACGTTGTTAGGAACGACAAGTTCAGCTTCCGTGGCGGCGACGATCTGGTCGACTGATACGTTTAGCCCAGTCTCAAGCAGGGTAGCCAATCCCGTGCCAAAGCCTATGACGGCCATTTCAGTGACGACAAGGTCCACCGTGCGCATCGCCGTCACAGGCAACGAGCATTTCTTGACGATTTTCGGTCTTCCCTTGGCGGTGTGCTGCATAGCGACGATCACTCGTTTGGCGCCGGTCACGAGATCCATGGCGCCGCCCATGCCCGGCACCATTTTTCCCGGGATCATCCAATTGGCGAGTTGCCCCGACTGATCGACTTGCAGGCCGCCGAGCACCGTCAGGTCGAGATGGCCGCCGCGGATCAGGCCGAACGACATGGCGCTGTCGAATGTGCAGGCACCAGGCAAAGCCGTCACGGGATGGCCGCCAGCATCGGTCAATGTCGGATGGGCCATGCCTTCTTCCGGGGGAGCGCCGGTTCCGATCAGGCCATTCTCGGATTGAAAGAAGACGCGCATGCCCTCGGGCACATAGTTGGCTACCAGGGTTGGGATCCCGATGCCGAGATTGACCAGCATTCCCGGAGCAAGTTCCTGGGCGATACGGCGAGCGATGACGATTTGCGGTTCCATCGCGGCTTCACGTATGGGTGACGAGGTAGTCAACGACCGGTGCCGGCGTGACGATATGATCGGGTGAGATGACCCCGATGGGAACAATGTTTTCGGCATCGGCGATCACTGTGTCGGCCGGCCATGGCAATAACGGGATTGAAATTGCGGGCGGTCAGCGCGTAGCTGAGATTGCCCAGATAATCGACCAGAAACGCGTGCACTAATGCGAAGTCGGCGCGAAGCGCGACTTCGAGCAGGTATGTCTTTTCATTGACTTTGATCTGTTGTTTGCCGTTTTCGACCGTGGTCCCGATTCCGGTCGGCGTCAAAACACCGCCAAGGCCATAACCGCCGGCCCGAATGCGCTCGATAAGCGTCCCTTGCGGTACGAGCTCGACTTCCAGTTCGCCCGCTGTCATCTGCCGCTGGGTTTCTGGGTTCAACCCGATATGGCTCACGATCGCCTTGCGTAAAAGCCGGGCTGCGACGAGCTTGCCGATGCCTTTGCCGGGAGACGCCGTATCGTTGGCAATGACCGTGAGGTCCCGTTTGTTTTGCCGAACGATCTCGTCGACGACCCTTTCAGGCGTGCCAACGGCCATGAATCCTCCGATCATCAAGCTTGCGCCATCGGGGATCATCGCGACTGCCTGTTCGAGTGATATTGTCTGCATGTTCCCACGTCGCCGCTGATCGGTTACCAAAGCCGATGACAGCCATTTCAGTCTTCCCGGCCTGAAAGAATGGTTCCGGTCCTGCAGTGGCCGGCATCGACGCACGTTCGGTTGCTTTGCCGTTGATGGCTGGGCCTCCTGCAAAGCCTATTTATTCAATACAGTGTAAAAATCGCATCGTCGGTTTGACAAAGGCCAAACCACCACACTGTGCGGCCGCGCTATTTTGCGCGGCGAGCGGTTAAGTGAAACATCTGACGTCAGTCATGCGGCGTATTCTTTTTTGGCGTATTATTATTTAGCGCCGACTTTCTGTCGTAAATGTTTCGCAGATGTGCGAAACTCTGTCATGATTTCCGATGGCAATCTGATCGTAAGAGGATTGCTGCGATGGTGTCAAATCAAAAACTACCGGCGAAAACGTCAGCGGCTGCGCCGATGCCGTTTGCTAGTTTGTTTGCTTCAGCGCTCGAATATTTGGTCGATGCGGGGCAGCGCAGCATCCTTTTCTGGGATGTCATGCGCCAGCGCGGCAATCAGTATCGTGAGCACATGGCGGAATCCGCGCCGCACGTGCTTGAGTTCGAAGCTGAGTTGATCATGGACGGCCGGCAGCTCGAGCGGCCGGTCAATTATTGTCTGGTGCGTATCGTTCCGCCGACCGGCGTAGAGGTCGACCCGGCGCGGAGGCCCTTTGTTATTGTCGATCCGCGCGCCGGTCACGGTCCTGGCATTGGCGGCTTCAAGGCCGACAGCGAAATCGGCGTCGCGCTGAAAGCCGGGCACTCGTGTTACTTCATTGGGTTCCTGCCGGACCCCATGCCCGGGCAAACCATCGGCGACATCGCCCGCGCGGAAGCGGTTTTCCTGAAAAAGGTCATCGAGCTGCATCCGGAAGCCGACGACAAGCCATGCGTGATTGGCAATTGCCAGGCCGGCTGGGCCATCATGATGTTGGCGGCGCTGCGGCCGGATCTGTTCGGGCCGATCATCATCGCCGGCTCGCCGCTGTCGTACTGGCAGGGCGTGCATGGCCAGTATCCGATGCGCTATTCGGGCGGGCTCCTTGGCGGGAGCTGGCTCACGGCCTTCGCCAGCGACATGGGCAATGGCAAATTCGACGGCGCCTGGCTGGTGCAGAATTTCGAAAATCAAAACCCCGCCAACACCTACTGGACCAAGCAATACAATCTTTATTCCAAGATCGACACCGAAGCGCCGCGGTATCTCGGCTTCGAGCGATGGTGGGGCGGACACGTCAATCTTAACGCCGAAGAGATTCAATTCATCGTCGATGATTTGTTCGTCGGCAACAAGCTCGCCGCCGGAGAAATTCATACCGCCGACGGCTTGGCGATCGACCTGCGCAATATTCGTTCGCCGATCGTGGTGTTTTGCTCGGAAGGCGACAACGTCACGCCGCCGCAGCAGGCGCTGGGATGGATTCTCGATCTGTACGACGACGTCGATGAAATTCGTGGTTACGGCCAGACCATCATTTACACGATCCACGAGAGCATCGGCCATCTGGGCATCTTTGTGTCTGGCAAGGTCGCGCGCAAGCAACACGACGAGTTCTCCAGCAATATCGACTTGATCGATACGCTGCCGCCGGGGCTCTATGAGGCCGTCTTCGAACCCAAGACGGCGGAAACCGCAGGTGCCGATCTCGCCGGCGGCGACTGGGTGATGCGCTGCGAGGCACGCACCCTCGACGACATTCGAGCGCTTGGCGGCAATAATGCCACCGACGAGCATTGTTTCGAAACAGTCAACCGCGTGTCGCAGGCCAATCTCGCGCTCTACCGCACCTTCATGCAGCCGGTCGTCCGGGCCCTGGTCAATCCACCTTTGGCGGATGGGATACAAAAGCTTCATCCCTTGCGGCTGCAATATGAGCTGCTCTCGGACGCCAATCCGCTGATGGCGCCGATCGCAGGTCTGGCCGATGCAGTGCGCGAAAACCGAAGACCGGCGGCCGCCGACAATCCGTTCGTTGCCATGCAGGAGCAGGTTTCGGATCAAGTCGTCGCGGCTCTCGATGCGTGGCGCGTGTTCAACGAGACAAGCGCCGAGCGCACCTTCATGGCGGCCTATGGATCGAAGGCGCTGCAGGCGGCGGCGGGCGTTGATCCGCACTCGACGGAGCCGCTGCGAAAGTCTGCCAAAAGTCTGCTTCACCACAAAGTTATCGAGCAACGCATCGCCTACCTCAGGTCGCGTATCGCATCCGGCGGGTTGCGGGAGGCGCTCATTCGCGCCCTGCTGTACGCCGGCATGGACCGCGCGGCGGTCGACGAGCGCGGTTTCGAAGTGGTGCGACGCATCCGCGAAAACCAGAGCGAGGGTTCGTTGTCGGCCTTCAAGGCGACTGTGCGCGAGCAATTCGACATGCTGCTGATCGACACCGACGCGGCGCTCGCGGCGATCCCCTCGATGCTTCCCGACGACGCGGTCAAGCGGCAGCGGGCATTTGATCTGATCTGCGAGGTTTTGAGCGCGCGTGGCCAGCATTCGAGCGAAGACCTCAAACGGATTCGGCGCCTCGGCGGATTGTTCGACGCGAACGGCCAATTGAGTGCGGGCAGCAATCTCGCGATCGCGTCCGATGTTCGCGAGGAACCACAGGCCAAGGCGTCGTAAAAGCGGACGTTTGCGGACGATAGAAGGCGTATACACAATGCCCGACACGAGCGTCGCATCAATAGAGGTCGCGGGCGCCGTGCCTGCTGCGCCGCCATCGAAATACGACCGGCTGATTGCGGAGGCGAAACGTGTCGCGGCGGGCAAGGCGATCGTCGTGCATCCTTGCGACGAGACGTCGCTGCGCGGCGCGATCGAGGCAGCGAAAATCGGACTGATCATACCAACTCTGGTCGGCCCGGTGGCCAAGATCGAGCCCGCGGCGCGCGAACACCAGATCGATATCAGCGCGTTCGAGGTCGTCGACGCCCCCCACAGCGATGGGGCGGCCACCAAAGCCGTCGAATTGATCAGGGCGGGGCAAGGCGAATTATTGATGAAAGGCAGTCTGCACACCGATGAATTGATGCGGGCGGTCACGTCTTCCAGTACTGGCTTGCGTACGGAACGCCGGATCAGCCACGTGTTTGTCATGGACGTGCCGTCACACGCCGAAACGCTGTTTATCACCGACGCCGCAGTCAATATTTTCCCCGACCTCGATGCCAAGCGCGACATCGTGCAGAACGCGGTCGACCTTTTCGCCGCGATCGGGCTGGGCAAGCCGCGCGTGGCGATTCTCTCTGCTGTCGAAACGGTGACGTCCAAAATTCCGTCGACCATCGATGCGGCGGCGCTATGCAAGATGGCCGACCGCGGGCAGATCACCGGCGCAACGCTTGACGGCCCGCTCGCCTTCGACAATGCCATCGACCCGGAGGCGGCACGGATCAAGGGCATTCACTCGCCGGTCGCGGGGCGGGCGCAGATTCTGGTCGTGCCCGATCTCGAGGCCGGCAACATGTTGGCCAAAAATCTCATTTATTTGGCGAAGGCGGATTCGGCGGGTTTGGTGCTCGGGGCGCGGGTACCAATCGTGCTGACGTCGCGGGCGGATTCGGTCCGCAGCCGCATGGCATCCTGTGCGGTCGCCGTCCTCTACGCGGCCGCACGCCGTCGCGCCGCAACCGTGCCGGCAGCGTAACGCCGATGAATTCCGTTCTGGTTGTCAATGCCGGCTCCTCAAGCGTCAAGTTTCAGCTCTTTGGCATCGCGACCTCTGAAAAACTGGTTCCGCAAATCAAAGGGCAGGTAGACGGCATCGGCACCCAGCCGCGGCTGCGCGCCGAAGCCGGTGATGGATCGGCGCTAATCGACAAGCACTACGGCCCGCACGACATCGCCGACGTTGCGGCGGCGATCGCGGCCGCGGGACATTGGCTGCAGGACAGCCAGGCGATCGAGCTCATCGCCGTCGGCCATCGCGTGGTCCACGGCGGTCCCGACCACGACCGCCCGGTGCTCATCGACCAAGACGTATTGGCGAGGCTGGAGCGCTATGTGGCGCTGGCGCCGTTGCATCAACCCAACAACCTGGCGCCAATCCGAACCCTGCGCGCCAGCCGTCCGGACTTGGCGCAGGTCGCCTGCTTCGACACGGCCTTTCATCGCTCGCATGATGCGGTCACCGACCATTACGCAATTCCGGAGCATTTCTACCGCGAAGGTGTCAGGCGGTACGGATTCCACGGACTTTCCTACGAATACGTCGCCGGTCGTTTGTCCGAGATGGCGCCGGGCATTGCCAAGCGACGGGTGATCGTCGCGCATCTCGGCAGCGGCGCTTCGATGTGTGCGCTCAAGGAGGGACGGAGCGTCGACAGCACGATGGGCTTCACCGCCCTCGACGGCCTGCCGATGGGAACGCGATCGGGCCAGATCGATCCCGGCGTGCTGCTCTACATGCTGACCGAGAAGGGGATGAGCGCGCAAGCGGTGCAAGATTTGCTCTACCGGGAAAGCGGATTGAAGGGGTTGTCTGGCATCAGCAACGATATGCGCGAGCTGGAAGCCAGCAACGATCCCGGCGCGGCGCTGGCGATCGATTATTTTGTTCATCGCATCGGCCTGTATGCCGGAATGTTGGCGGCTGCGCTCGGCGGGCTGGACGCCTTCGTTTTCACCGCCGGTATCGGCGAGAATTCCGCCATGATCCGTGCCCGGGTTGCGGAGACGCTTGCCTGGCTCGGCGCCATTTTTGATCCGATCGCCAATCAAGCTGGAAAGTCGGTTATTTCGCAACCGGGCAGCAAAGTTGCGCTCTACGTCGTGCCGACCAACGAGGAATTGATGATCGCGCGACACACCGTATCGCTATTGGCGACCCGGGGGGCCGGGCAGCTGCATCCGGCCGCTATGAGGACGTTTGGTTGATACATCAATCAGCACCGCGCTGATCCTCATCAGCGTCCCATGCCTTAGATGATAAAATTTCCACAGACGTTCGTTAAGTGAATGTAGATTGATCTTGGTCAAGGAAGCAACTAGCGTGGCCGGTATGCACTAAGTGTCTCTTCGGGATCGAATAGTTTTTCTGGAACGTTCAAAAGGACACTTGCAATGCACAATCGCTTTCTCTTTGGCGTTCTGCTCGTGTCTTTGTTCGCGGTCGGCAGCGTGCCATTGCCCTCCACGCTCACGCATTCGTCGTCGGCCGCCTTCTTGTCGTCGGCTGCGGAAGCGAAATCGAGATTTCAGAGTCTGCTGGACCGCGTGCTCGGCCGAACGATGCCCGAGGGCATCTACAAGACCAACGGCCGCATCGAGGCCATCCAGGTCGACGTCGCCGCGAAATATCCCGGCCGGCTCACCGACATCAACGTCGAGGAAGGCAGCGAGGTTACGGCTGGACAGGTCGTCGGTCGCATATCCTCGCCGGAATACGAAGCACAGCTGCGGGCGGCGCAGTCCAATCTGGACAAAGCTAAGCAGGCCCTGGCGGAAGCGGAAACCGTGATCGACCAGCGCAAGGCCGTGCTTGCCGCGGCCAAGTCTGATTTCGAGCGCGGGCAGGAACTCGTCGGCAAACAGATCATCACGCAACAGACGTTCGATCAGCGGCGGCGCAATTATGAGAGTGCAGAGGCTAGCGTTCAGGGCGGGATCGCACAACGCGAACAAGCCGACGCCGCGATCAAGAGCGCGCAGGCCGAGGTCGAGCGCATCGAGTCGATTTTGAAGGACCTGGTTCTCATCTCACCGCGGACGGGGCGGGTGCAATACCAGCTGGCGCGCAACGGCGAGGTGATCGCCGCCGGCGGAAAGGTTTTCACAATCCTCGACCTGCACGACGTTTACATGACCGTCTTTGCGCCGGCGGCCGTCGCCGGCAGGCTTGAGGTCGGCGGCGAAGCCCGCATCATTCTCGATCCGGTGCCCCAATATGTGGTGCCCGCTTCGGTCGAGCTTTCGTCGCCGCCGACGCACAATTCACGCCCAAAACCGTCGAGACCAAGGACGAACGCGAAAAGCTGATGTTCCGCGTCAAGCTGCAATTGGATGCGGAGGTGCTCAAACAATATAGCCGGCGGGTGAAAACGGGCATCCGCGGGCTTGGCGTCGTGCGCACCAACACCGCGACCGCCTGGCCGGAAGACCTGCAAGTCAAGCTGCCGTGATGACCGAGGCGGTGGTCGCCCGGCTCGACGGTGTGTCGCACCGCTACGGGGCGACGGTCGCGCTCGACGATGTCACCATCGAAGTCCCGGCGCGCAAGATGGTCGGGGTGATCGGCCCGGACGGCGTCGGCAAGTCGACCATGCTGGCGCTTATTTCCGGCGTGCGCACGGTGCAGAGCGGGAAGGTCATCGTCTTCGACGGCGACGTGACCAAACGGTCGCACCTCAAAGGCTTGCGCGCGCGTGTCGCCTATATGCCGCAAGGTCTCGGCCGCAATCTCTATCCGACACTGAGCGTGTTCGAAAATATCGATTTCTTCGGCCGGCTGTTCGGGCAATCGGCGTCGCAGCGGCGCGCCAAGATCACTGAACTTTTGACCGCTACGGCGCTTGATCCATTCGAGGATCGGCCAGCCGGCAAGCTCTCCGGCGGCATGAAGCAGAAGCTCAGCCTGTGCTGCGCGCTGATCAACGATCCGGACTTGCTCATTCTCGACGAGCCCACGACCGGCGTCGACCCGCTGTCGCGCGGCCAGTTCTGGGACCTGATCAACAGCATCCGCGCGCGCCGCCCGCAGATGAGCGTGATGGTCGCGACCGCCTATATGGACGAGGCGCAGCGCTTCGACTGGCTGATGGCGATGGACGACGGCAAGATCATCGCCCACGGCACGCTGCAGGAAATGCTCGACAAGGCCGGAGAGCCGACGCTCGAGGAAGCGTTCATCGCGCTGTTGCCAGAGCAGAAGCGGGCGCAGCATCAAAAAGTGATCGTGCGGCCGCGCGTCGCCGCTGCGGATGAGGTGCCGGCGATCGAGGCCGAAGGATTGACGCGCCGGTTCGGCAATTTTGTCGCCGTCGATCACGTCAATTTCCGCATCGCGCCCGGTGAAATCTTCGGCTTCCTCGGCTCCAACGGCTGCGGCAAGTCGACGACCATGAAAATGCTGACGGGTTTCCTGCCGGCGACCGAAGGCTGGGCCAAGCTGTTCGGGCGGCCGATGGGCTCCAACGACATGGAGATGCGCCGCAACGTCGGTTACATGACGCAGGCGTTCTCGCTCTATGGCGAGCTCACGGTGCGGCAGAATCTCGAGCTGCACGCCCAGCTCTATCATCTGCCGTCAGATAAACTCGGAAGCCGCATCAAGGAGCTTTTGCAGCGCTACGACCTGGAAGGGGTGACCAACTCCAAGCCTGAGAGTTTGCCGCTCGGCATCAAGCAGCGGCTGCAGCTTGCCGTGGCGGTGTTGCACGAGCCCGCCATTCTCATCCTCGACGAGCCGACGTCGGGCGTCGATCCGATCGCCCGCGACGCGTTCTGGCGGTCGATGATCGACCTTTCCCGCGACGATGGCGTCACGATTTTTCTCTCCACCCATTTCATGAACGAGGCGGAGCGCTGCGACCGCATCTCGCTGATGCATGCCGGCAAGGTGCTCGCCGTCGGCACACCAATGGATCTGGTGAAGGAGCGCGGCAGCAACTCGTTGGAAGATACCTTTGTCGGCTACCTTGCCGACGCCGCCGGCATCGACCGGACCAAGAAGGTCGAAGCGCCGCCGCCGGATGCGACGCCGGCCGAAGTAGTACCGATCCGGCCGCCGCGACGGTTCGATATCGCGCGGCTATGGGCGTACGCACGGCGCGAAACCGTTGAGCTGCTGCGCGACCCGATCCGGCTCGCCTTTGCCATCGTCGGGCCCATCATTCTGATGCTGGCGTTCGGCTACGGCATTTCTTTTGATATTGAAAATCTGCAGATGGCGGCGTTCGATCAGGACGACACGCCGCAAAGCCGGCAGCTGCTCGATGGCTTCAACGGCTCCCGGTATTTCTCGGTGCAGCCGCCGATCACCTCAGCGGCCCAGGCCGATCGACGCTTGCGCAGCGGCAACACTCAAGTCGTCGTCGAGGTACCCGCGGGGTTCGGCCGCGATCTGCTTAGGGGCGCCAGGCCGGAAGTCGACGGTACGGTCGATGGCGCCATGACCTTCCGTGGTGAGACGGCAAGAAACTACGTCACCGGGGTGGTGCGGACGCAGGGCGACGAACTCGAACGCCAGCTGCGCAAGGCCGGCAGCCCGAACACGTGGACGGATCAGGATATCCAGACACGCTTTCGCTACAACCAGGCATTTCTCAGCGTCAATGCCATGGTGCCGAGCGTTTTCATGCTGATGCTGTGCCTGATCCCCGCCATCATGTCCGCCATCGCCGTGGTGCGGGAAAAGGAAACCGGCTCGATCGCCAACTTTCGTTCGACGCCGATCACCAAATTCGAATTCCTGCTCGGCAAGCAGGTTCCCTATGTCGCCGTCGCCATGGTGAATTTCGTTTTCCTGCTGTTGATGGCGATCTTCGTGTTCGGCGTGCCGCTCAAGGGGCCGTTCCTGACGTTGCTGATCGGCACGATCGTGTATGTGATCTCGACCACCGGATTCGGCCAGCTGATCTCGTCCTTTACCCGCACCCAGGTCGCCGCGGTTTTCGCCACCGCAATCCTGTCGATCGTGCCGGCGGTGAATTTTTCCGGGCTGTTCGCGCCGGTGTCTTCGCTCTCCGGAACCGCGAAAATCATCGGCCTGACGTTTCCCTCGGCTTGGTATCAGCCGATCACGGTCGGCGTGTTCGCCAAGGCGCTGGGGATGTCTGCTCTTTGGTTCAACGTCGTCGCGATCGTCATCATCGCGCTGGCTTATCTGATCCTGTCGCTGTTGTTGCTACGCAAGCAGGAGGCGTGAGATGGATACGCCCGGCACCCAACCCGTTCCAAAGTTGGCCGAAGCGCGGACGGTCACGCTGCGCGATCATCTGGTCAATATTTTCCGCCTGGTGATCAAGGAGCTGCGCAGCATCCGCTCCGATCCGACCATGCTGATCCTGGTCGTCTATGCGTTCAGCATATCAGTCAACACCGTGGCCACCGGAGCCGTAACCGAAGCGACCAATCTTTCAGTTGGCATCGCCGACGAGGACGGCTCGGAACTGTCAAGGCAGATCGCGGAAGGGCTGGTGCGGCCGACGTTCCAGCCGGCCGTGCAGATCAGGGCGTCCGAGATCGACGCAAAAATGAACAACGGTGAGCTGCTGTTTGTCGTCGAGATACCCCCGAACTTTCAGGCCAACGTGCTGGCCCAGCGTCAGACAGAAATTCAAATCAATGTCGACGCCACGGCGGTAGCTCAAGCCGGTAACGGCTCCAATTACCTGAAGACCGCCATATCCAACGAAGTGCAACACTTCATGAATGCGCGCGGCATTTCCGGCGGCTCGCCGATCAACCTGGTCGTGCGCGCCGATTTCAATCCCAACTTGAAGACCGCCTGGTTCTCGGCGATGACCCAAGTGATCAATCAGATCACGCTCCTGACCGTGATCCTGACCGGCGCCGCGCTGATCCGCGAGCGTGAGCAGGGCACGGTCGAGCATCTTCTGGTCATGCCGGTGGTGCCGGCGGAAATCATGCTGGCCAAGATGTTCGCCAACGGTCTCGTCATCCTGGTCGCGGCGATGCTGTCGCTGCAATTTGTTGTGCATCTGTGGATTGGCGCCCCGATCTCCGGCTCGATCTGGCTGTTCCTCCTCGGCGCGGCGCTTTATGCGCTGGTGGTGGCGGCACTCGGCATCCTGCTCGGTACATTAGCGACCACGATGGGCCAGTTCGGGCTTTTGGCGATGCCGGTCTTGATCGTCACCCAACTGCTGTCCGGCAGCAGCACGCCGATGGAGACCATGCCGTTGTGGCTCCAATATGTGATGCGAACGATCAGCCCGACGCCGCACTTCGTCTCATTCGCTCAGGCCGTGCTGTTCCGCGGCGCCGATATCACGCTGGTCTGGCGGCCGCTGGTCGCCATGCTGATCATCGGCTCGGTCTACTTCTTTTTTGCGATGAGCCGGTTCCGTCGCGTGATTTTCGGGAGCTGACCGCCATGGCCAACGACGAGGGTGCCGACAACGGCAGGATGAAGCGCAAGCCCTACGAAAAGGAGCTGCGCAAGCTTCAGGTCGAGCTTTGCCACGTGCAGGACTGGGCCAAGACCGAGGGAGCACGGGTCATCGTCGTGTTTGAAGGTCGCGACGCGGCCGGCAAGGGCGGCACGATCAAGGCCATCACCGAACGCGTCAGCCCGCGCGTCTTCCGGGTGGTGGCGCTGCCGGCGCCCTCCGATCGCGAAAAGACGCAGATGTTTCTGCAACGCTACGTCGAGCATTTTCCGTCTGCGGGCGAAATCGTGATTTTCGACCGCAGCTGGTACAATCGCGCCGGCGTTGAAAACGTCATGGGATTTGTCAGCCCCAAGGAGGTGCAACGCTTCCTCAAGATTTGTCCGGAGATCGAAAAATACATTACCGATGCCGGCATCGTGCTGATCAAATTCTGGCTGGAAGTAGGGCAGGACGAGCAGCAGAAGAGGTTCCTGGCGCGCATCCAGGATCCGCTGCGGCAATGGAAGCTCAGTCCGATGGACCTGGCATCGTATCGCCGCTGGTATGACTATTCGCGGGCGCGCGACGCCATGTTCAAAGCCACCGATACCCGGTATGCGCCCTGGCGCATCGTCAGATCCGACGACAAGAAGCGCGCGCGCCTTAATTGCATCTCTCAATTACTTGAATTAATTCCGTACAAAAAGCCGTCGCGGCCGAAGGTCAAACTACCGAAACGTTCGGCGAAAGGCGAATACAACGATCAGGCCTCGTTGCGCGGCAGACACTTTGTCGCCGAAGATTCTAACCGCCTGCGCTCCCGAGCGGGCGTGTCATTTGTCCGTCGCATTCGTTTGTCCACGGCAGCCATTTGCCTGTCGCATTCGTTTGGCTGTCGTATAAAGTGGGACGCCGCCGGCGCAACCAACGAACGGTTTCAGCATGACCACTGCGACAGACGTCGCCGAAGGCAGGACGATCCATCCAAAAGGCAATCTGGGCGGATTGATGCTGGGCGCGCTGGGCGTCGTTTATGGCGATATCGGCACGAGCCCGCTTTACACCCTGAAAACCGCGCTCGACTGGGCCGGCGGCGCCACCGCCGAAGTGGCGATCGGCATGCTGTCGCTGATCGTTTGGACGCTCATTATCACGACCTCTGTCAAGTACGTGGCCGTTGTCATGCGTGCCGACAACGACGGGGAGGGCGGCATTCTGGCCCTGATGTCGCTGCTTGGCATCAAGCACGGCGAGCGGGTGGTGGTGATCGGCATCGGCATCCTCGGGGCCGCGCTGCTTTACGGTGACGGCGCCATCACGCCGGCGATTTCGGTGTTGAGCGCGCTTGAGGGTCTCAAGACGCCGGTACCATCGATCGCCCCTTACATCGTTGCACTGTCGGCGGCGGTTCTGATTGGCTTGTTCGCGCTCCAGTCCCAAGGCACCGACCGCATCGGCAAGCTGTTCGGCCCAATCATGACCATCTGGTTCGTCACCATCGGGCTGCTCGGCCTTGGCGGTATCCTCAAGCACCCGGGCGTGCTCGTGGCGCTCGATCCGCGATACGGGTTTATCTATCTGTTCAGCCACGGCTTCACCGGCTTTTTGGTCCTCGGCGCGGTATTCCTGTGCGCGACCGGCGCCGAGGCTTTGTACGCCGACATGGGCCATTTCGGGCCGCGGCCGATCAGGTTCGCCTGGTACGGCCTGGTGCTGCCGATGCTGTTGCTCAACTATGCCGGCCAGACCGCCGTCGTCGTCGTCGACGCGGCCGGCGCCGGCGCCAACCCGTTTTTCACGTTGTGTCCGCCGGGGTGGCAGGTGGTGCTGGTCGGGCTCGCCACCATCGCCACCATCATCGCCAGCCAATCGATCATCAGCGGCGCCTTTTCCATGACGCGGCAGGCGATCCAGCTTGGACTATGTCCGCGGCTGCACATCGTGCAGACCTCGGCCGCCGGCTACGGCCAGATCTATATCGGCTTCGTCAATTGGACCTTGATGATCCTGACGCTCGGCCTGACGCTCGGCTTTCGATCATCCGACAGCCTTGCCGCGGCCTTCGGCATCGCCGTGTCGCTGACCATGCTGCTGACCTCGGTGCTGATGTTCATGGCGATGCGCGAAATCTGGGGCTGGAAGCTGCCGCTGGCGCTCGGCACCGCCGGGGTATTCGTCATCGTCGATCTCTCGTTCGTCAGCGCCAATCTGATGAAAGTGCTGGAGGGCGGCTGGTTCCCGCTGGTCGTCGCCGCGCTGATATTCTTTTTGATGACCACGTGGCGGCAGGGCCGCGACGCGCTGCTGCGCGTGCTGGAGCGCGACACCTTCTCGCTTACGAGCTTCATCGGCCAGGTGCACAACAAGACGCGCGTGCCCGGCACCGCCGTCTATGTGACCAGCCGGATCGACGTCGTGCCGGTGCCGCTCCTGCACAATCTCAAGCACAACAAGGTACTGCACGAGCGCATCGTCTTGCTGCGCATCTTGACCGAGAATATTCCCCGCGTGGCGCGGGAACGCCGCCTCGAGATCGTCGACCTCGCCGACGATTTCCATTCAATCACCGCCCGCTACGGCTTCATGGAACAGCCGAATATTCCGCGGGCGCTCGAAGACTGCCGCGCCCGGAACCTGGTTTTTTCGATGATGGACACCTCGTTCTTCGTCGGCCGGGTCTCGATCGTCGCCGCCAGGCGCTCGCGCTTTTCCGGCTTCAAGCGTCAGGTGTTCGACTTCATGCATCGCAATGCGCTGCCGGCGACCGAGTTCTTTCACATCCCGCCGAACCGCGTCATCGAGCTCGGCGGGCAGGTTGAGCTGTAGCCGCCTGGCGATCGCAACATGAGACGGCGGCAATTCATAAATTTGCTCGCGGCGGCAGCGATCTGGCCGCTCGCCGCGGGCGCCCAGCCGGCGCCGCCATCGTCGGTGTGCGGGACGATCGGCTTGCAGGTCCATCCGATGACGACGGCATTCGCCCAAAGCCTGGGCATGACCGAGCCCTATGGCGCCATCTTCGGCCGGCCGCGCCGGGGCAGCGCTGCTGCCAAGGCGGGAATTGAGCGTTACGACGTCGTCACCGCGATCGAGGGCGTGCCACTGCGGAGCTGGCGCGATTTTGCGCCCTCAATTGCACGGATGGCGCCCCGAACGGTCGTCCATCTCACCACCTGGCGAAGCCGGCAATCGACGCAAAAGCGGGTGATCGTTGGTCCGGCCGGCTGCGCCGACAGCGCGGCCAAGACCCGCTGATCGCCCCGGTCGCGCGGTATTGGCTTTTCCTCAAAACCGCTGAGACAGGCCGACAAACACCTGAATGTTCGGTGTTGCGTTGGTAATCCCAACGTCGGCGCCGAAATCCACTTGCAGATTGGGTCGAACCACCCAGGCGACCGCGGTGTCGAAACTCACTTGCGTGGTTTTTTGCGTCGGATCATCGTTGTAGTCGGACCACAATTCCAGATACAGCGTAACGTCCTTGACGACCGGCCGGCTGATATTCACGAGATTGATGAAATTCGCGTGGCGGCCGTTGTCGCCGCTGTCCTTGAGCGCGTCGATCTCGGAATTGAACACCAGCGTAAAATCGTCCGGCAGGCTGATCGAGAGCGGCGCGATCAGACCGCCTTCGGTGGCGCCGTTGCCGATCCCCGGCGGCGCTGCCGGGGCCTTGATATAGGGGGTGAGCGCCAGCGCGCTTTTGCCGCCGTCGTTCCCCCATAGATTGACCTTGGCGCGGATGAACGCGTCATCGATGCCCCATACCGTGCTGGCCGCGTTGGTGGCGGCGTTGTAGGTGCGCACGCCAACGACCGTCGGCGCGTTGACCTCGAAGTCAATGTTGTTGGTGAGACCGACCTTGAATGTCGGATTGGGCGCTAGAAGCGTGTTGATGCTGATTGGGCCGGTTGATTGGGTAGCAAAATTGACGAGGTCGGTCTCGTATTGGAAGTGACCGGCATCGACGGTGTAAGGCGAATTCGCTTTTGGCGGCCGATCGGTATTGAAGTCGCGCATCTGATCGGCCGGCACCGGGTTCAGGAGCCAGTACTGGCTCTTGTCCGGCGACGACGCCGATTGCGCGAGCGCTGGCGCCGCCGCACTGGCGGCCAGCCAAATTCCCAGGCTCGCTAAAGCTCTGGCTCCGATTTGCATGGACCCCGGTCCCCAGCGACGAGGATACCGGAACTCTGCCGCAAACTCCAGATGGCGCTCTCTGGTTTGCGTAAGCGGCGATCGGACGCCGCGGCGTCGCGCTAATGCGCCCGCGGGCGAGCGCGCCGATCACGAAATAGCCAAGCGATGAGATTGCTGAACAGCGTCACCAGCGCGACGATAACGAAATATTCGATGACTTCCTCACGGTCCCTGACAAGCGACGGCATGAAGGTCCAAATATCAAAAGGCGTATATGGATTGCCGAGACTAAAACTGACGGCCAGCATGCCAATCGCCGCGGTGAGCCCGACTGCGGCGCCGGTGAGCAAGGCGGGCAGAGCGCGAAACCCGACCTGAAAACAAAGACCAATTCCGAGCGCCGCGGAGATGACGCCGACGGCGATCCGCAGATAGAGCGGATCGACATCGAACTTGAACAGTAAGAGATAATGGCACAGCAGCATCAGGACGAATGGCAGTGCCAGATAGAGCGAAACGTAAAGCGTCCAGAATTTCACTGTCAGCGCGTCGATCGACCGAAACAGGCGCTGGATGTCGGCGGGAAAATCATCGCCCGACCGCACCGCGATGGCGTGTCGATAGCGGAACGGCAAGAGGCTTGGCGGAATCTCGGAATCGCTAGGCATCGCCGCGCCGTTCACCAGCACGGGCATGACGGCGCGGCGGTTGGCGAGCATGGTTTCGACCTCATCACGCACCGGGTCGTCGGGATCGAAGATGCGCGCGCCGCCGTCCGGGCGCACGCCCCGCCACTGCGTGCCGACGACCGCCAGCATGACCAGCGCGCGTTCCAGGGTTTGTCGGATGTGGACGCGATAGTCCGCCGACGGCTGAATGGATTCGATGTCGATATAGACGGATTTCTCGCCGTACCTGACCTTCAGCGCTTCGTAGATGCGGCGCGCGATGTCATTGGAATCCTGCCGCCGGTAGGAAATCACGATGATCGGCATCGACGCGCAAGGCTCATCGTTGCGGTCCCACTGCGCATGTCAAAGCCTGCGCAGCAATCCCGGTGGTTCGTTTGACTTCTACTGCTTCTCCACATCGAAGCGAATTTCCGCACGGCCTTCGTGGCCGGCGGAGTCCTGGATGAATATCCAGATGCGATGAGCGCCAGGCGGCACTTCGGCGTTCGGCATGTCGATGCCGTCGGGCCGGGCGAAAGGCTTTACCCGGGCGGTCAGATCGATGTCGGGGATGCGCGTGTAGACGACCGACAAGGTGTCGAGATTGATCTCGGTGTTGCCGTGCGCTTTGAATTTCACATGAAAGCCGAACGGTGACTGGATGGCGCCGGACTTCGGCGCCGGGTAAATCGGGATGATATCCGGCCCACGCTCGATGCCGGAACGCATATGCGCCTCATTGGGCGGAAGCTCGGCTTCGTGCGCGGTGATCAATGTCGCCGCCCCGGCCGGGCTGCAAACCGGAGCAGAGAGGCCCAATGCGGCGGCGGTTAATCTGGCAGCGGCGAGACGCAGCAATGGCGACATGGTGGTCATCTTACTTTGGTCAGCGGAAATTCCTGTCCGCTGATTTCGGTGGTCGGAAATTGCTTGTGATTGAACTCGCGCAGCGCCAGCTCGGGGACCTGGGCATCGACATAATGGGCGAGCCCAAGCGTGCTGACAAATCCGTTCTTTTCGACGTCGCCTTTGCCGGCAAGGCCTTCGGCGACGACGTAGCTGAACAGGCCATGGCCCTGGTAACCCTCCACGGCTTCCTGGGTTGAGGTGCTGGCGGCCAGCACGGTGGTGCCAACGGACCGACTCAAAATCTTCATTGCTGTCTGCTCGTCCAGTCCACGGGTCATCGCCAGCGCGTTGCCCAACGCTCCAGCATAGCAGGTATCGATGATCATCAGCTTTTTCGTCGCCGGGATGCTGGCGATGAGCGCGGTCAGCTCTTGTTTGCTGATGGCGTCGGTCTTGAGATGCTCGGTGGACACTGAGCCGACATTGGAGGTGATCAGGAAATACTCGCCGTCATCGGTCGTGCCATGGCTCGCGACATAGAACACGAACAAATCATCAGGGCCGACCGTCGACTGCATCGCTTTGACGCTTTTGATCAGCGCGTCGCGCGTGGTGTCCTCGGGCTTGGTCATGACCTTGATGTCGGGCTGGTCCGAGAATAACCCTTTGGTGTATTTCGTCAGCGTTGTGGCGAACAGATTCGCGTCCTCGACCGGGTAGACAAGTTTCAGATTTGGGTTGGCGAATTCCTGGATGCCGACCACGATGGCATGCACAATGGGACGATTGGCCGCCGGCAGGTTTGCCACGATCTTTACCGGGGCGGACTTGCTGTGCATGGTGTTATCGGCATTGTTCGCTTCGGCGATCAGTACATTGAGTCCGTCGACGAGCCGCACCGTGTAGCGGCGCGTGCTGCCGGTACTGGCCAATAGCGGCCCGGCGTCGGCGCTGTCGCGGGCGACGGCGGTGCCGTTGAGAAACAATCCCACGTCGCCGATGCCACCGCCGCCGTCGGTCAGGCGCACGTTCACAGTGAGCTTTGATTCCCCGACGGTGTCCGGAACATCGACAAGTTCGACGACCGGCGCCACCTTGACGCTGTCGATGCCGGCAAGTCCGAGCTCGCTTGGCGATTTGCCGGCCAGGCTGAATTTGACCACGTCGGGCCGGTAGAATTTGTCGCGGTAGGAGGCGATGGCGAACACGCGGGCGCCGACGCGCACGTTGAGATTCTCTTCGGCCCTCTCCGAGGAGGCGTCGTAATAGCCCTCCGGCGTGATGGCGAGCGACGATCCGTCTAGGAAGCCGACGAACGCAACTCTTTCCTTGCCGGTCGGCACGTTCCAGATCCGCACCGTGCTGTTCCAGCTCGCGGTCACCAGGCGCTGCCCGTCGGCTGCGAACGCCACCGACGAGATCAGCTCGCTATGACCCGAAAGCGTGCGAAGCTCGCTGCCGCCGGCGACATCGAACAGCTTCGCCGTGCCGTCATGCGCGCCGGCCGCAAGCACGCGGCTGTCCGGGGAGAAGGCCACAGAGCTGACCCGGCCAGCGAAGCCGCCAAAGGTTCGCACCTCGCGGCCGCTGGCCGCCTCCCAGAGTTTGACCGTCCAATCGCCGCTGGCGGAGGCCAACAGCTGGCCGTCGCGCGAGAACGCGACTGCCGTCACCCAGGCCGCGATGTCCGATCAGGGTGCGCAATTCGCGTCCGCTCGTCACGTCCCAGAGTTTGATGGAATTGTTGGCGTTGACGCCGTCGGCGGCGAGCGTGCCGCTGCTCGAGGCGAGCATGCGTCCGTCCGGCGAGAATGCCACCGGCATTGATCCAGGTCGGGGACCCCGTGAGCGTGCGAAGCTGGCTGCCGGTTGCCGTGTCCCAAAGCCTAACCGTCCGGTCGCCGCTGCCGGACGCCAGCATGCGTCCGTCCGGTGAGAAGGCAACCGACATGACTTGGTCGCCATGCCCCGCCAGGGTGCGCAGCTCGCGCCCGCTGGTGACGTCCCACAGTTTGACGGTGCGGTCGACGCTGCCTGAAGCGAGGATGAGGCCGTCGGGCGAGAAGGCGATAGAGTTGATGATGGCGGCGTGACCGCGCAGCACGCGCAGTTGCCGTCCGCTCGCGGCGTCCCAGATCTTGACCGTGCCATCGAAGCTGCCGAAAGCCACGAGACGTCCGTCAGGCGAAAACAGCGCCGACGTGACGCCGACGGAGCGTCCGCCAAGCGGCGGCAATTCGTGCCCCGTGGTTGTATCCCAAATTCGAATAGGGCCGTCGGCGATGCCGAGGACAAGCATGTGTCCGGTCGGCGAGAACACCATGGATGAAGCCCAAAGGAGCGATGGAAGTGTGAGATTTCCAGTAAGAGTGCCAACGTCGCGGCCGCTGGCGACATCCCAGATCTTGACGGTCTTGTCATAGGCCGACGAGGCCAAAAGCCGCCCGTCCGGCGAGAACGCGACCATGGCAACATACTCGGTGTGTCCGGGCATGGTGCGCACCTCGCGCCCACTTGCGACATCCCAGATCGTCACTCTGTGTGAGCTCGAGCCCGCGGCAATCGTTCGCCCGTCCGGCGAAAACGCCATCGTCCCGACGGCGTATCCGTTGATGCCGCGCAACTCACGGCGGGCCGACAAATCCCATAGTCTGATCGTGCGCTCGCCGCTGTTGGCAGCCAGGAGACGTCCGTCGGGAGAGAAGGCGACCGAGTAGACCTGATGCGAAAACCCGCCGAGGGTGAGGATTGGGCCGCCGTTTGCCGCCATGTCCCAAAGTTTGACCGTCCGGTCTTCGCCTGCTGAAGCCAAGATGCTCGCGTTGGGCGAGAAGGTGACCGCTGCGACAACTCCCGAATGACCACTGAGCGTGGCCAACTCGCCGCCAGTCCGCCCATCGATGACTTTAATCCTCCCGTCGATGAGGCCCACTGCGAGGACCCGCCCGTCCGGCGAAAAAGCCGACGAGAAGGCGGGCAAACCGGGGCCGAGCGTGCAAATCTCGCGCCGGCCCGGCACATCCCAAAGCTTGACGGTTTCGTCGGCGGAGCCAGACGCCAGCGTGTTGCCGTCGGGCGAGAACGCCAGCGAGAAGACCGCTTGCGAGTGACCCAATTGTGGGAAAACTTCAGGCAGTTCTTGCGCCCAAGCCCAGCCGCAACAAATGCAGATCGCGGCAAAGACGGTCAGCGAGGCGGCGAACGAAGCCGCCCAAATGCGCCTGGTCATAGGTGGAGATTTCCCTCAACGAAGCCGCCCGCGGCAGATTGGTGTCGCATTAGGGCAGCATTCGGACATGCGTGACGGCCCTACCCAGTTGAGCCGGAGACCCCCGGGCGCCGCAGCCTCGCGCCGCGCTCAGTCTAAAGACCCTGAGATTTCTTTATGGGCGACTGGCTATTTACTCAACAGGCCTCTCGAATTCGGGGTCGCTTTCACCGACAACTCGATTGCGGCCGGCTCTCTTCGCGGCATAGAGACAGGCATCGGCACGCTCCACCAAGGCAACCGGCGTCTCTCCCTCGCGGAACTGCGCTACGCCGATTGAAATTGTAATCCGCCCAAACGACCCCGTACCGCCTCTTTTTTTGATGTCCCGCGCCAAGATCGCTGTGCGAATTCGTTCCGCAGTCTTCTTTGCGTCGGCGAGCGGCGTGCCCGGCAGGATAATTCCAAATTCTTCCCCGCCATATCGGCCGACTACGTCACCATCTCTCAACGCATTCGTTATCAGACCGGCGACCAGGCGGAGAACCTGATCGCCGACTTGGTGTCCAAACCGATCATTGAAGCTTTTGAAGTGATCGATGTCAGCGAACAACAACGACAAAGGCGTGTCACTGCGAGTTGCCTCGCCGACGAGGCTGATCAACGAGTCATCGAAATATTGGCGGTTACCAACCGATGTCAGTGAGTCCATTAAGATTTCCGCGCGGAGCGTGTTTACTTCGTGCTGCAGACGGGCGGCCCGCGCTTTCGATTCCTCCAGCTGCATTTCGAGCGCTCTGGTCTCGCTTTCCATTTCTCTGGTGGCGACGACAAGGGCTTCCACCACGGGCTTGAGCGCTTCGTAGCTCTCAGTTTGTTTGAAACCAATAAGGCCGTCGCCGAGGTGCCGATCATATTTTTCTGACGATACGGCAGCGGCCACGATCATGCCGATAACCTGAGTGATTTCCCCGGACAGATCGGTCGCAGCGGCACTGAGCCGTGATCCGGTTCGCTCGGACGAGCCATGCGAAGCACAGAGACGGTCAAAATCCGGCTCCGTCAGCCCGGCCGGGCTGGAAATGGCGTCGTTGACAGCTTGATTGAGCAGCGAATCGTGCCCCGTGGCGTAGCGATACCAAAGTTCGAAGCTTTTGGGTTCAGCAGGAAGGCCGAAACGCTCTATCTGTTCAATCGCGTATTTGGCGAACGGCAACGTGCGTGTGTGGCTTTCGGACTTTGTCGTCATTCGCCAAGCATCCGATTTGAGCGCCAAAGCTGAAGAAGATTCGACTTGCACCCGCAAAAATAACGGACGTCGTCCTGCTCGAAGGCAGGCGCGACTGCGGCACGTGATTTTGGCGGTCGGCGAGTGAGTGGTCCCGTACCCCGAACCACCGTGTGCCGTGCTCCCCGATTCGGCGAGTCGGCAGGTGTCGCCGCTTATTTAACCGTCATGGTTGTCGCAGGCGAGCGGCGGCAGATACGGGATGTGGAAAACTGCCGCACGGGAGATCGGACCAGCCACTTCATTAATCGAGTTTGTCAACGCAGATTAAATTCCGGTGCGGACTGTGAAATCAAATGCGCCGGTAAAATCGAGGAGGTCGCGGCCGCAATCGGTCGCAGCTGCGCCGGCAGGGGATTTAAGGCCGCATCAAGAAGACGGCGGGCGCCGGTGCATGCGCGACCCACCTGTGGTAGTCTTCTTTCCGCCGACGCGAGTTGTCGTTTTGAGCCTGCGGAAGAGGCGATGAAAGCGCACTCTGGGGCCCGCAAAGCTGCCCGAACGCGACGGCGCAAGGCAGCCAAGCCGAAGCGCCGTGATGCGCCCGAAGGTGCGTCGCCGTCCACCCCAAGCCAAGAAGAAATCGCCCGGCTCACGCGGGAGCTGAACGAAGCGCTGGAGCAGCGAGAGTGCGCCCGACCACCCGCCAGTCAAGCTTGGCGGCGCGCGAGCAACCCTCGACGTGCCGATGCTCAAGGACGACAAACTGATTGGCGGTTTCTCCATCTACCGCCAGGAGGTGCGGCCACACAAAGCGCGCATCGAGCGCCCGTTGATACCGCGCGGTGTGCTAATCCAGCGCCACGACTCGTCGCCTGTGTCAGCTGTCACCGCGCTCGGTGCCGTGATATGATCTTCTTCGCAACACGGCGCGAGTTCCCGGTCATGTTCGGTAGTGCGCCACGTGTTCGAAAGCCTCGCGCCCCTTGACCTGCACGACGTTCATGGCCTGTGCCGCCTGGCGCAGGGGCACAAGCGCAATGTGCGCCGCGCTCATTGCTCCCTGTTCGAGCAAAAGGGGATTCCCATGCCAAATCCGGGTCAGCCGACTATTTCTCCCGGTGCGACCGGCGATGTGGTTCGCCGGCTCCAGCGGGCACTGCGCCGAACGCCAAACCTTGGTCTCGTTGTCGACGGCATTTTTGGGCCGGCGACTGAAACTGCCGTCAAGCAGTTCCAGCAGGGCGCTGGACTTCCCGTTGACGGCGTTGTCGGGCCGCAGACCTGGGCCGCGCTTCCGAGCGGCGCGCGCCGATGCCAACGCTGCACGAAGGCTCGGCCGGCGCGGTGGTCAGCAGCTTGCAGCAAGTCCTTACAAACGGAGCATCCGGCCAGTGGAACACCTCGCCGGGCGCCATAGACGGCAACTTTGGCCCCAATACCCAAGCGTCGGTGAAGGCGTTTCAGACTTGGGGAGGCGTCGCCGCGGATGGCGTCGTCGGCGACCAAACCTGGGACGTGTCGTTGCATGCAGCGAGCGCGACGTTGGAGACCGCCGTCGGTCTTCAATATACGACCTGACCAGCGCATCGTCTGCGGCGCGCTGAGCAAGCTTCGAGCGCCCGCCGGAACCGGTAAGGCAAAGTTCGGCTGCTTCTGGTGCAACGCCGAAGCCGCGCGAGAACTCGGTTTCAATCCGTGATCACGGTGGCGCAGCTAACGATGCCGCCGCCCGCTGATCGAGGAGAACGGCCCCTGGTCCCAAACCCTGCCGCCCGCTAAAAGGATACGCGAGGCGGTTTTAGACACATGTTTTAGACCCATGACGGTTCTTGCCGAGCCATCCATCGAAGTCACCGACGACCGGTTGGCCAAGCGCAACGCGCTGGTGTTGGCGGTGGCGCAGGCGTTGGCCGGCGGCAACCTCACCGTGATCGTGGCGACCGGCGGCATTGCCGGATCAATGCTCGCGCCGGATCCGGTGCTGGCGACGCTACCGATCAGCGTCATGGTCGTCGGCATGTGGCTCGGCACGCTGCCGGTCGGAGTGCTGGCCAAAGCCTTGGGCCGCCGCTTTGCGCTGCAAACCGGCTCCGTGGTGGGCGTGCTGTCGGGCCTCATCGCCGCTCTCGCCATGTTGCGCGGCTCGTTCTTGTTGCTGCTCGTCGGTGCGCTGTGCGGCGGTCTCTATGCCGCCGCGCATCAATCCTATCGCTTCGCCGCCACCGATACCGCGAGCGCTCACTTCCGCGCCAAGGCCGTGTCGTGGGTCCTGGCCGGCGGCGTGTTTGGCGCGGTAATCGGGCCGCAGCTGGTCATTCTCACCAAGGATGTATGGCCGCCTTATCTGTTTACCGGCACGTATCTGGCGCAAGCCGCCTGCGCGTTCCTTGCCGGCGCCGTCCTGATATTACTGAAACTGCCGAAGCCCGTGAGCGTGGAAACCTTCGCCGACGGCCGGCCGCTCGCCGAGATCGCCCGCAACCCGCGCTTTATCATTGCCGTCGTCTGCGGGCTTGCCAGCTACGGCGTGATGAACCTGATGATGACCTCCGCGCCGCTCGCCATGGTGATGTGCAACCACTCGGTCGGCGACGCCGCGCTCGGCATCCAGTGGCATGTGATCGGCATGTATGCGCCAAGCTTCTTCACCGGCGCACTGATCGCGCGGCTTGGGCTGCGCGCCATCATGGCGGTCGGGCTTGTGCTGATCGTCGCTGCGGCGGCGGTCGGCTATGCCGGCATCGAATTGTGGAATTTCTGGGTGGCTTTGGTGCTGCTCGGCGTCGGCTGGAATTTCTGCTTCATCGGCGCCACCACGTTGGTCACCGAGTGCCACGGACCGCTCGAGCGCAACAAGGTGCAGGCCGTCAACGACTTTCTGATCTTCGGCGCGATGGCGATCGCTTCTTTCTCGTCCGGCGCGTTGCTGACGCGCTACGGCTGGACCGCGATCAACGAGCTGGTGTTCCCGGTAATCGTCGCCGCAGCCGTGCTGCTGGCGTGGAGCACGTTCACCCGCCGGCCGGAGCCGGTGTGACCATGACGCAAGCTATGTTTGCACAAGACTCGCTCAAAGCAGCTCCGTCTGCGGACGAATTGCGCATCCTCGCCGAGCTTGAACGCAAGGTGTTGTGGCTGGCGAGCTGGACCATCCATCACGCCAACCACTTGCGCGACAATATCGACGGACTGAAGGTCGGCGGTCATCAGGCGTCGTCGGCGTCGGTCGCTTCGATCATGACCGCGCTTTATTTCCATACGCTCCGCCCGGCCGATCGCGTCGCCGTCAAGCCGCATGCCGCGCCGATCTACCACGCGATCCAATATCTGTCGGGACGCCAAAGCCGCGCCAAGCTGGAAAATTTCCGCGCCTATAAGGGCGCGCAATCCTATCCGTCGCGCACCAAGGATTTCAGACGACGTCGACTTCTCGACCGGCTCGGTCGGCTTGGGCGTGGCGCAGACGCTGTTTGCTTCGCTGGTACAGGATTACGTGCGCGCTCACGGCTGGGGCCTTGAGCGTCCCGAGGGCCGCATGATCGCGCTCCTCGGCGACGCCGAGCTCGACGAGGGCAATATCTTCGAGGCCTTGCTGGAAGGCTGGAAGCAGGGGCTGCGCAATTGCTGGTGGATCGTCGACTATAACCGCCAGAGCCTCGATGCAGTGGTACGCGAAGGTCTATGGGAGCGCTACGAAAATCTGTTCCGCAATTTCGGCTGGGATGTCGTCGTTCTCAAATACGGCTCGCTGCAGCAAGGGGCGTTCGCCGAGCCGGGCGGCGAAGTGCTGCGCCGCTGGATCGATTCCTGCCCGAACCAGCTTTATTCGGCGCTGGTGTTCCAGGGCGGCGCCGCTTGGCGAAAACGCCTGACCGACGAGATCGGCGACCAGGGAGCGGTCACCAGGCTGATCGAGGCGCGCAGCGACGACGCGCTGGCGCAGCTGATGAGCAACCTCGGCGGCCACGATCTGCCCGCGATCATCGACGCCTTCGACGCAATCGACCACGATCGGCCGGTCTGCTTCATCGCCTACACGATCAAAGGCATCGGCCTGCCGTTCGCCGGTCACAAGGACAATCATTCCGGGCTGATGACGCCGGCGCAGATGGACAGTTTTCGCGCGGCCATGAACATCCGGCCAGGTCACGAATGGGACGCGTTCGAAGGCCTGCGCGAGCCGGCCGAAAACATTCAGGCGTTCTTGAGCCGTGTTCCATTTGCCGCCGGCGGCGAGCGCCGCCTGCGGGCGCCCCCCATCGAAGTGCCGGACGAGCTCCAAGTCACCATCCAACCGAATATGTCGACTCAGCTCGGCTTTGGCGCGCTGCTCAACGAGATCGCGCGCGGCACCACGCCGTTTGCGGCGCGCATCGTCACGACCTCGCCGGACGTCACCGTTTCGACCAATCTCGGACCCTGGGTCAATCGCCGGCGCCTGTTCGCGCGCCAAGCCATGGCCGATACCTTCAAGGGCGAACGCATCCCATCGACATTCACCTGGGAATTCTCGCCCGGCGGGCAGCATATCGAGCTCGGCATTGCCGAGATGAATTTGTTCATTCTGCTCTCGGCGCTCGGCCTGTCGCACACCATCAACGGCGAGCGGCTGCTGCCGATCGGCACGCTGTACGATCCATTCATCGCCCGCGGTCTCGATGCGCTCAACTATGCCTGTTATCAGGACGCGCGCTTCATCCTGGTGGCGACGCCCTCGGGCATCACGCTTGCGCCGGAAGGCGGCGCGCATCAATCGATCGCCGAGCCGCTGATCGGCATGGCGCAGGATGGCCTCGCCGCATTCGAGCCGGCTTTCGTCGATGAGCTTGCCGCCATACTGGCTTTCTCGTTTGACTACATTCAGCGGGATGGGGAGGGCGAAGCGAGCGAGCGCAATTGGCTGCGCGACGAGACCGGCGGCTCGGTTTATCTGCGGCTCTCGACGCGGCCGATCGAGCAGATCAAGCGTCCGATGACACAGGCCTTGCGGCAAGCGATTGTCGACGGAGCCTATTGGCTGCGCGAGCCCGGGCCTAATTGCCAGGTGGTCGTTGCCTATACCGGCGCGTTGGCGCCGGAGGCGATCCACGCCGTTGGGCTGATGGCGGAGGACCGCCGCGACGTTGGGCTCTTGGCGGTCACGTCCGCCGACCGGCTCAATGCCGGCTGGACCGCCGCTTGCCGCGCGCGCGAGCGCGGGCTGGTCCATGCCCGCTCCCACCTCGAGCGCCTGTTCGCCGGACTGCCGCCCCATTGCGGCATTGTCAGCGTGCTCGACGGCCACCCGGCAACGCTGGCATGGCTCGGCGCGGTGCGCGGCCACAAGGTCCGGCCACTCGGCGTCGAGCATTTCGGCCAGACCGGTTCGATCCCCGATCTCTACCGGCACTACGGCATCGACGCCAACGCCATCATCGCCGCCGCGCAGGCGATCGCGCCGGGCGGCCCCATCCGTTATCTCGGTGTGGCGTAGCGGAGCGCCTTCCCCTAGAATCTGGAAATCCTGCAGACGGAGAGTCACATGGACGACCGCACAGCAGACTTGAATGCCATCAGCGACGAGACCGCGTTGCGCGGCCTCTACCAGCCGGCGATGGAACTGGCGCTGCTCAAGCAGCTCGACCACCTCGATCCCCATTGCCGCAACTTCCTGGCGCACTCGCCATTTTGCGTCATTGCTTCGACCCGGACGGGGAAGGGAACCGATGTGAGCCCGCGCGGCGACGCGCCCGGTTTCGTGCAGGTGCTTGACGACTACACCCTCGCCATCCCGGACCGGCCCGGCAACAACCGCCTCGACACCATGTCGAACATCGTTGCGGACGCCGAGGTTGGTTTATTGTTCTTCATTCCCGGCATCGACGAGACGCTCCGCATCAACGGCACCGCGCGGCTGTCGCAGGACCGCGAGCTCCTGGCCGCCGCCGCGGTCAATGGACGCGAGCCTCGCCTGGTCATCATCGTGACTGTCAAAGAGGCCTTCCTGCACTGTGGCAAGGCGCTCAAACGCTCAAAACTTTGGCACGATGACTATCGGGTCGAAAAACGCGACTTCCCCTCGCTCGGCCGCATGATCGTCGAGCAGACCAAGCCCGCGAACGTGACCGTCGAACAAGCCGACGAGGTCGTCGAAGAGGGCTATCGCAACAAGCTTTATTGATCGCCGGCGCGAGGAAGAACAGCAGTCGCCAATCGTTCATCCGCTCGGCAGCTCGGAAGTCATCAGCCTGTCAGGCAATTTCGGTATCCATTCGTCTTCGGCTTATTGTCGATAACGAGCTTGGCTGCTGCCCTCGGTTGCATCAGTGACTATGCCGTTGCCCTTCAGCGATTGACTTGCCCAACCTCGCCAATACTATCGAGAGCGGGCGCGCGTGTTGCACGCGCGGGTGATCGAAGGGAAGGGGACGCGCCGGGCAGCATAGTGGAGGGCATCCAATAACCTACGAACTTATTTGGAAGAAATCCGCTCAGATTTGGAGAATTCCGGCAGTCGCAGTGTTTTTGGTTGGAACTTGGGGCGTGGCGTCGGCCGACACCAGCGACGTCAAGCTGCCGCCGCCCGTCGTCATCGGGAAATCCGGCAAGCACTGCAAAGACGATCCGCACTGCTTCAATCGCTATCACTACGCTATCAAGCCCGCCGCGCACGTCAATCCGGGACAGCTCTTCGTCCTGGAGACCGGCGACGCGCTCGATTCCGATCTCACCTTCGATTCCAAGGCGCAGGATCTGGCGGCGGTCAATCTCAACCTGGTGCATCCGCTCACCGGGCCGGTTTACATCGAAGGGGCGAAACGGGGCGACGCGCTCGCCGTCACAATCATCGACATCGCGCCCGACGATTTCGGTTACACCACGATCGTGCCGGGCTTCGGCTTCCTGCGCGACGTATTCAAGGATCCATTCATTATTCACTGGGAGCTGAACCGCCTCGAAGCGCGCTCGAAGGATCTGCCCGGCATCGCCGTCCCGATGAATGCGTTCATGGGCACGGTCGGCGTGCTGCCGGGCAAGCCGGAAATCGACAAATGGCTCAAGCGCGAGAAGGCGCTGGCCGACGCTGGTGGTGCGGCATTGACGCCGCAGCCGGTCGACGCGCTGCCGTCGGACATCTGCGGTACCAACGGCACCGCCAAGGATGAATGCGTCCGCACAGTTCCACCGCGCGAGAATGGCGGCAACCTCGACACCAAGGAAACGGTGGTCGGCACCACGTTGCTGTTCCCCTGCTTCGTCGACGGGTGCGGGCTGTTCGCGGGCGACGTGCACTACGCTCAAGGCGGCGGCGAAGTCTGCGGCACCGCCATCGAGATGGGTGCCAAGGTGACGATGTCGGCCAAGGTCGTGCCGGGCATGGCGTCGCTGTTGTCGACCATGCACTTCGAGGGCGGCGCCCAGCTCAAGCAACTGGCACCGTCAAGCTTCTACGCCGTCTCCGGCCTGCCGCTGAAGCCCGAGGGTGAGCTGCCGGTATTCTCGACCTATCTGGGCGGTCAGAAGATCGCGCCGCTTGCCAATCTTTCCGAGGACGTGAGTCTTGGCGGCCCGCAACGCGACGCTCAACATGATCGACTTTTTGGTCAAGGAGAAGGGCTCACCCGCGAGCAGGCCTATACGCTGGTGAGCGTCGCCGTCGATCTCAATATCGCGAAGCTGGTCGACGTGCCGAACCTCGGCGTCACCGCGATCCTCAACCGCGACATCTTCAAGCCGTAGCGCGACGTGCGGCAGGCGCGGCGGCACTGCCGCCGCGTTATGCTGGTTGGTATGAAGCGGCGCGCATTGCTGACGTTGGGTGTGGGTGCGGCGGCGCTTGTTGTCGCCGGACACAGGCCGGCGCCCGCTATCGCCACAGACGGTCACGAAGCTTCGGCAAAGCGGGGGCTGCGTGGGTTGAAGCTTGCCGACCTCAACCCCGACCGCATGTGGCCGACCTATCGGCGCTATTATCTCCTGATCGTCAGCCAACGGGACGATGACAAGAGCGGCGCCTTGACCGCGGCGGTGGTCGACGTGCTGTCGCGGCATCTGCCCAGCTCCCGTCCCCAACTCGTGCGCGCCGCCGATTCCCGGCGCATCGGCGTGCTCATCGCCACCGATCAACAAGACGTGGCGATCATGCAAGCCGACAGCGCCGAGGCGCTGTTCCTGGCGAAGCCGCCGTTCGACGATATCCCCAACGCGCCGCTCCGCATCATCGTCTCGTTCGGCAGCCATGTTTTCGTCTGCCGGCCGAACTTCATGGCGCGTCATGCCTATCTGCTGGCGAAGACGCTGGCCGAGCACGGCGAGGGGCTGCCGGCGCCCGCGGTCGCACCGGCCGGCGTCGTGCCGGCGCATCCGGGCTCGCGCGCGTTTTTTGCCGGCGAAGAGCTGCCGAATGAGTGAGCGCGGTCGCACGGCCGGCTTTCGCGACGCGGCGATGGCGCCGAAGCCACAACGCCGCGCCGGCGCGGGCATCGCACTTTTGGTTGGTCTCCTCTGCGTGTGCGGCTCGCGCTCCGCCGCCGCGCATGAGACGAACTGGTCGAGACCAGAAACGGCATCATGTGGCGCGGCGTCGTGCTGTTCAACGACGCGCAGGTCAAGGCGTCGCAGGATCAGTTCTGCCACGTCTGCGCCAAAGAGCAGAAAGGCAGTTCGATCTTGCCCTACCTGCCGCTGTGCGCGTTCATCCAGCCATCGTCCTGACGGGTTTCAGGTTCCCGGCGAACCGGAAGACCGCTTGAACCGGCGATAGTTGGCGTGCGGCTGTCGCGTATTTTCGTCAAAATGCGCTGGCTTTCCCGGCGGTGCGGATGCCGGAAGGAAAGTCCAATTGACGGGCAAAGTCCCGTTTCGCACGCGCAAAAACGGGAGGATTGCAATGAACGTCAGGATGTTTTTGCCGATCGCGCCGTCGCTGGTCGCGCCTAGCTTCTTTTGAGCTCGCGGGACACACTTCGGTAAAGCGGCGCTTGGCCTGCCTGGTCCGGCCGCTTATCTTGCCACCAACGCGCGAGGTATGGCCGCAATGGAGCGGATTGCGGACTGGCTTGCGAAACTCGACCTCGGCCAATACGCGCAGCGTTTTACCGAGAACGCCATTGATGTCTCCGTACTCCACTATCTGACCGACGAAGACCTTAAGGAGCTTGGTCTGCCGCTCGGCCATCGGCGCAAGATCCTGGCGGCCATCAACCAGTCTGCCGAATCGATCGAGGCGCTCGACGCCGCGGCAACGCGCGTCGAAACAAGAGCCCAAGAGGCGCCGGAGCGCCGCCACGTCACGGTGCTGTTTTCCGATTTGGTCGGCTCGACGGCGCTGTCCGCGCGCCTTGACCCGGAAGACCTGCGGGAAGTGATTTCCGCTTACCAGAAATGCGCTTCGGAGACCGTGCGCCGCTTCGACGGGTTCATTGCCAAGTTCATGGGCGACGGCATCCTGGTCTATTTCGGCTACCCGGAGGCGCACGAGGACGACCCCGAACGGGCGGTGCGGGCCGCCCTGGAATTGGTCGCCGCCATCGGCAACTTGCAAATGCACGCGCCACTGCAAACGCGCATCGGCATCGCGACCGGCTTGGTGGTGGTCGGTGATCTGATCGGGTCGGGGGCCGCGCAGGAGCAAGCGATTGTCGGCAAGACGCCGAACCTGGCGGCGCGGCTGCAAGCGATAGCCGAGCCGAACACCGTCGTCATTGCCGACGGCACGCGGAAGCTCCTTGGCAATCTGTTTGAACTCGAGGACCTGGGTTTCCCCGATCTCAAGGGCATTTCAGGGACCGAGCGGTCCTGGGCGGTGATGCGGCCGAGTTCGGCGGAAAGCCGCTTCGATGCTCTGCACGCCGGCGGCCTGACGGAGCTGGTCGGGCGTCAAGAAGAACTCGATTTGCTGATGCGGCGCTGGTCGAAGGTGATCGCCGGCGAAGGCCAGGTCGTGCTGCTGTCCGGCGAAGCCGGCATCGGTAAATCGCGGCTGACGGCGGCGCTGATGGAGCGTCTTGCCACCGAGCCGCACACGCGGCACCGCTACTTCTGCTCGCCGCAGCACACCGACAGCGCACTCTACCCGATTATCAATCACACCCAACGCGCCGCCAGATTTACCCAGAATGATGACGCTCAAGCGAAGCTGGACAAGCTTGATGCGGTGTTGGTGCAAAGCTTCACGCCGCTGCAGGATCGGGCGCTGTTCGCCGAACTCCTGTCGCTACCCAACGACGGCCGCTACCCGACAATCGACCTGACGCCGCAGCAGCGCCGGCAACGGACCTTTGAGGTGCTCACAGCGCAAAGCTTCGCGCTCGCCGAGCAAAGTCCGATGCTGATGATCTTCGAGGATGCGCATTGGATCGACCCGACCAGTCTGGAGGTGCTCGGCCGCGGCATCGACCGGATGCGGGCCGCCTGCATTTTAATGATCATCACCTACCGGCCGGAATTCGAGCCGCCCTGGGTCGGGCGGCCCTATGTCACGACCCTGACGCTGAACCGGCTCGGCGAACGCGACATCGTCGCGTTGATCGATGGCCTCGTCGGCAACAACCCGCTGCCCGCGAGCATACGGCAGGACATCATCGAGCGTACTGACGGCATTCCGCTGTTTGTCGAGGAAATGACCAAGGCGGTGCTGGAAGCAGAGACCGAAGGACAGGCGAGGCCGACCGCTGCCGCCGTTGCATCGCCGGCGCGCGCGGTGCCGGCTAGCCTGCACGCTTCTTTGATGGCGCGGCTCGACCGGCTTGGCGAGGCCAAGGAGCTGGCGCAGATCGGCGCGGCCATCGGCCGGGAATTCTCCCATGCCCTTCTGGCCGCAGTGGCGCGGAAGCCGGAGGACGAGGTGGCGTGGGCGCTCGACCGCATCGTCGCCGCCGGCTTGTTGTTTCGGCAAGGCGTTCCGCCCGATGCGAGCTATTTGTTCAAGCATGCGCTGGTGCAAGACGCGGCCTACGGCGCGTTGCTTCGCGAGCCGCGACGCGCTCTCCACGCGCGCATCGCCGAAGTCCTTCAGAGCCGGTTCGCCGATGTCGCCGAGAACCAGCCCGAATTGCTGGCGCGTCATTACACCGAAGCGGGCTTGATCCAAAAGGCTGCTGCACTGTGGGGAAAGGCCGGACAGCGCTCGCTGGAGCGCTCAGCCTACGTGGAGGCATCGACGCAGTTTAATCAGGCGCTCACCCAGATCGCAAGCCTGCCGGACAGCGTTGCTCTCCGGCGCGAGCAGATCAAGCTTCAGGTCGCGCTGGCGAACGCTCTGATGCAGACCAAAGGCTACGCGGCACTCGAGACGAACGAAGCCTTCGATCAGGCACGCACGCTGATCGAGCGTGCCGAGGCGCTCGGAGAGCCGCCGGAAGATCCGTTGCTGCTGTTCTCAATCCTCTATGGTTTCTGGGCCGTGAATGCTGTCGCCTTCGATGGCGACGCTATGCGCCATCTCGCGCGACAATTCCTAGCGCTGGCCGAGAGGCAGAAGGCGACATTCCCCTGCATGCTTGGGAATCGCCTCATGGGAATTTCCTTGTTTGTTACGGGGGACATCGTGGCAGGTAAGGCGTGGTTGGATCAAGCGATCGCACTTTACGATCCTGCCAAGCATCGTCCCTTGGCGACACGTTTTGGCCAAGACGTGGGAGTGACAATTTTGATAATCCGGGCGTTGGCTCTATGGACACTCGGCTATCCTGACACAGCGTTTGCAGACTCCCAGCATGCGCTCAAGGATGCGCGAGAAACAAGTCAAGCCGCGACGTTAATGTTCGCGTTGAACTATGCGGGGTTGATAGATATCTGCCGTCGCAACCACGTGGACGCGGCCGCACGAGCCGAAGAACTCATCGCGCTGGCCGAAGAGAAGAGTGCTGTGTTTTGGAAGGCCTTCGGAAAGATGCTCCAAGGCAGTGGTTTGGCCATGATCGGCCATGCGTCGGAGGCGATTGACATGTCAGCCGCCGGTCTTGCTGCTCTACGGGCAACGGGAGCAAAAGCATTCATTCCATTCAATTTGCTATATTTGACGCGTGCCTATGCGGAGCTCGATCAATTAGATGATGCTTGGCATCGCATTCGCGAAGCGATGACGGCGATAGAAACAACCAAGGAGAGATGGTGCGAGCCCGAGGCCCATCGCATGGCCGGTGAAATCGCGCTGATGTCGCCTGAGCCGGACACGGCGAAAGCGCAATCGTATTTCGAGCGCGCCCTAGCGGTCGCCCGCCAACAGCAAGCGAAATCCTGGGAGCTCCGCGCCGCCATAAGCATGGCGCGGCTTCTCCGCGATCAGGGCAAGCCGGGCGAGGCGCGCGAACTGCTCGCCCCGGTCTACGGCTGGTTCACCGAAGGCTTCGACACCCTCGACTTGAAGGACGCGAAGGCGCTGCTCGACGCTTTGGCCTCGTAACAAGCGACGCCCGATCGGTAGAAAGCCGGCGCGCCGGCAACCGTGCTTTCGCCGCGGCTACTCGCCGACGATTTCGCCGAACGGCACCCAGCGCTTGCCGTCGAATTTCACCAGTTGCATCTGATTGAAACCCCGATAGTTGGTGGGACTGGTATTGATCTTGATGCCCGGCAACAGCATCGGCAGCTGCACATCATGCATGTTGGCAGCCACGTGCATGACGTTCTCGCGCGTGAGATTGTTGCCGCAATGTTCGAGGATATAGATCATGGATTCTGTCAGGTAGTATCCGACGACGGTGATGTTGTCGTTCGGGTCTCGGTCGGGATAATAGCTTTTCATAAACGCAAAATAGTCTTGCATGCCCTTGTCGTCGGCCCACAACGGGTCGCTGGGGTCCTTGACGGAGTACGCGGAAATTATTCCGACAGCCTTGTCGAGACCCGCTGGCGCGAGAGCCGCCGATATCGAACTTCCGGTGACCGACAGAAAGTGTGCCGGCCGCCAGTCAAGCTCGAAGGACTTGCGAATGGCTTGCGCGGCAAATTTGGGCGAGCTGGCGTTGAGCAGGACGTTGGCGCCCGCCGCTTTCAAGGCGATGATTTGTGAATTGATCGTCGGATCGGTCAGCTCGTAGGAAGCCGCTTTGACGATGGCACTCTTGGCCTGATCGCCAAGCCCTTGTTGCAGCCCTTTGAAATAATCCCTGCCGAGATCGTCGTTCTGATAGAGCACGCCGACCTTGGCGTCCTTTATGTTCTGCAGGATATATTTGCCGTAGATGGTGCCCTCGGTTTCGTAGCTAGCGATCACGCCCATCGTCCACTGGAAGTGCGCCGGGTCGTTGAACTTGCTTGCGCCCGAAACCGCGAAATGCGGTACGCCTTGTTGGTTGAGGTATTCCTGAATCGCAGAATTTGGGGCAGTCCCAATGCTGTCGAAAATCGCCAGTACTTGATCTTGCTCGACCAGTCTGCGGGTCTGCTCGAGCGTCTTGGGCGGACTGTAGCCGTCGTCGAGAGAAATCAGCGTAATCTTGCGCCCATTGACGCCGCCGTGCTCGTTGATCATCCGCACATAGGCCACCTGAGTTCGGCTGATTATGCCATAGGCCGATGCCGGCCCGCTGTAGGCGGTGGTCTGCCCGATCTTAATCTCAACGTCGCTGACCCCTGGGCCATATTGTTTGTCAGCGCCCGCCGCGGCCGCTAATCCCAACGCACTGATGAGTGCCAATGAAGCAATGCAATGCTTGAGCATGACCGCCCCCTGCGTGTTGCGATTGTCCGTCACTTCTCCTGTTGCTGATTTTCCGTGCTGCGTGCCAAACCGCGTCTCGCCGCACACAACTATTTAGTGTACCGCATATCGTTCTTGGCCGCTACAGGCGCATCTGCGCGTCCTTGCGCTCGAGACGCGGAGCCGAGGGGGAGGTTATGTTCCTCTACTTGTGGGTCTGGGGCAGTTGCCTGGTGAAATGCGTAAAAACCGCCGCCCCTAAGGTCCGTCCGCGTCGCGCCTTGTCGAAATGGCCGTGCTTTCACAGAATGTTGGAGCGCCGTTGTTTCGGACCGAGGCGATTGTGCTCTTGGCGCTCGCCGCCGTTGCGCCGCACGGTCCTTTTTGGCAATGTCCGCGCGAATTTGCGACGGACCTATGACTTTGGGGCCGCGCCTTCCTCTCCTAAAGGGCCGGGTTAACCGCTGGCCCCCATCAACCGGGGTTCTTTTCATGACGACGTTGTGGCTCGTTGTTCTCTGTGGCGTTCTGGCGATCGTTTACGCCATCTGGGCCACCAGTTCGGTGATTTCGGCCGATCCCGGCAACGAAAAGATGCAGGAGATCGCCGCCGCCATCCGCGAGGGCGCGCAGGCCTATCTGCGACGGCAATACACCACCATCGCCATTGTCGGCGTTGTCATCTTCCTAATCGTCGGCTTTTTGCTTGGCTGGCTGGTCGCCGTCGGCTTCGCTGTCGGCGCCATCCTGTCAGGCGCTACCGGCTTTATCGGCATGAATGTGTCGGTGCGGGCCAATGTGCGCACCGCGCAAGCCGCCATCGGCTCGCTGGCCGGCGGGCTTGAAATCGCCTTCCGCGCCGGCGCCATCACCGGCCTTCTGGTCGCCGGGCTCGCGCTCCTCGGCGTCACGCTTTATTTCATGTTCCTCACCAGCGGGCTGCATCTGGCGCCAAACGACCGCACCGTCGTCAATTCCATGGTGGCGCTCGGTTTCGGCGCCTCGCTGATCTCGATCTTCGCCCGTTTGGGCGGCGGTATTTTCACCAAGGGCGCTGACGTCGGCGGCGACCTGGTCGGCAAAGTCGAGGCCGGCATCCCCGAGGATGATCCGCGCAACCCGGCGACCATCGCCGACAATGTCGGCGATAACGTCGGCGATTGCGCCGGCATGGCGGCCGATCTGTTCGAGACCTATGCCGTGACCACGGTCGCCACAATGGTGCTCGCGGTCATCTTCTTCGGCGGCACGCCCGATGCGCTGATGAAGATGATGGTCTATCCGCTGGCGATCGGCGGCATTTGCATCATCGCCTCGATCATCGGCACGTTCTTTGTGCGGCTCGGCACCAATCAATCGATCATGGGCGCGCTTTACAAAGGCATGTTCGCGACCGCCATTCTTTCGCTGATCGGCATCGCCGGCGTCACCAATTATGTCATCGGCTTTGGACCGCTTCCCGGCGTCAATTTTTCCGGCGCAGATCTCTATTATTGCGGCGTTGTCGGCCTGGTTGTGACCGGGCTGATCATCTGGATCACCGAGTACTACACGGGCACGAACTTTCGGCCGGTGCACTCGATCGCGCTGGCCTCGGTGACCGGCCACGGCACCAACGTGATTCAGGGTCTCGCGGTGTCGCTGGAATCGACCGCGTTGCCGGCGATCGTCATCATCGCCGGCATTCTGATTGCTTTTAATCTCGCCGGTCTGTTCGGCATCGCCATCGCGGTGACGACCATGCTGGCGCTAGCCGGCATCGTCGTCGCGCTCGACGCCTTCGGCCCGGTGACCGACAATGCCGGAGGCATTGCCGAGATGGCCGGCTTGCCGAAGGACGTGCGCAAATCGACCGACGCGCTCGACGCCGTCGGCAACACCACCAAAGCAATCACCAAAGGCTACGCCATCGGTTCGGCGGGGCTCGGCGCGCTGGTGTTGTTCGCCGCTTACAGCCAGGACCTGAAATACTTCGTCGCCAACGCGGACAAGTACCCGTATTTCCAGGGCGTGGCGCCGGATTTCTCGCTGAGCAATCCCTATGTCGTCGCCGGCCTGTTGTTCGGCGGCTTGCTGCCGTATCTGTTCGGCGCCATGGGCATGACCGCGGTCGGCCGCGCCGCCTCATCGATCGTCGAGGAAGTGCGCCGGCAATTCCGCGAGAAGCCCGGCATCATGCAGGGCAAGGACAAGCCGGATTACGGCCGCGCCGTCGACATGCTTACCCGCGCCGCGATCAAGGAAATGATCGTGCCGTCGCTGTTGCCGGTGCTCTCCCCGATCGTCGCCTATTTCGTCATCTACTTCGTCACCGGCGGCGGCGCCCAGGGCAAGTCGGCGGCCTTCTCGGCGCTCGGCGCGATGCTGCTTGGCGTTATCGTCACCGGCCTGTTCGTCGCCATCTCGATGACGTCAGGCGGCGGCGCCTGGGACAACGCCAAGAAATACATCGAGGACGGCCATTACGGCGGCAAGGGTTCCGAGGCTCACAAGGCAGCGGTGACCGGCGATACGGTCGGCGATCCTTACAAAGATACCGCGGGCCCCGCGGTCAACCCGATGATCAAGATCACCAACATCGTCGCGCTGTTGCTGCTCGCCGTGCTGGCGCGCTGATCGGCGACACCTTGTACGTTTCCCGGGCGCGGCGCAGCACGAAGTGATGCGCCGCAGACCCGGGATCGTCACATACGCCGAGCCTGAAACGATCCCGGATCAGCGGTGCACCGCTTACGCGCTGCACCGCATCCGGGAAACGCCGCCTCAGAACGGCAGTGCCATGTGGCCGTTCTCGATCGTCGACATCAGCTGCTTGATGAAATTCGTGTCCGAGCCGGCGGTCGGCGTAGTACGGCTGACGAAGTCGAACAGCTTGCCGTCCTTGATGCCATAGTCGGCGACGCGCTGGACGCGCCGACTGCGGTCGAAATAGATCGCCACCACGCGCTGGTCGGTAATGGTCGTCGGCATGAATGACGCGGCGCGCGTCGCAGTTTGCGAAATGTAATAGAACGCCTCGCCCGATACCGTGGCGACGGTCGATGGCGTGCCGAGCACGATCAGCACCTGCTCCTGCGACGCGCCAAGGCGAATTTGCTCGAGTGCGCCTTCCGGCAGCACGTAGCCGCGTTGGAAAGTCTCGCCCATCAGACAGCCGCCGAGCGGCAGCGCCAGCGCCAACGCAAGCGCACAGGCCGCCAAGCCTCGCCGTCTGCCCTCGTGTCCCCGGTTGCCCCTCATGCCGGCATTCCCGCCTTGTGTCCCAACGCCGTCTGCCGTACCCCCGAAACTCGCTTTTGGCAATTTAGCCGAAAATCCGTGAACAGGGACTTGCTTTAAGGACGTGAGCTATCCCTATGATCCTAAGCGTATTTCGGCGCGGCCGCCACAACCACAATATCCGAGCCCTCTATGGCGCCATCGTGGCGCAGGCACGTTCCACGGCGTTCTACATCCGCCATGGGGTCGCCGACAGCGTCGATGGCCGTTTTGAGCTGATCGTCTTGCACCTCGTGCTGGTTCTGCGCCGGCTCAGCGGCGAGCAGGATGCTCGCGCACAACCTGCCACGGCGCCGGGGTCCGGGCGGATCGGGCAGCAATTGTTCGATCTGTTCTGCCGTGACCTCGACGATAACTTGAGAGAAATGGGCGTTGGCGATCTCGCGGTGCCGCGTGACATGCGCAAATTCGGCGAAGCGTTTTATGGCCGCCAGGCGGCTTATGGCGCGGCGCTCGATGCGGCCGATGAAGAGGCGCTTGAGAAGGCGCTGGCGCGCAATATCTTGGGCATTGTGGGAACCAGTGAAAACGCGGAGCGCCTTGCGCGCTATGCCCGCGCAACGGCGGAGCAATTGGACGGCGAAGCGGACGATGAATTGCTGGCGGGTAGGGTGGTCTTTCCGGACCCGGAGGCTTTTTAAGAATGCCTGAACATCACAAGCCCGCGCCTTCGCCCGGGCAGATCGCTTGGCAAGTCCCCTGGCAGGTCCCCGTCGCGCTCGATGACGTGGCCGAGGAAGGCCAGCGCTTCGACCTCGCCGCCGACGCCGATACCCGCGCCGGCGTAGCGCGGATCGCGGGCTTGCGCGATCTGCCGCGGCTCGAGGCGGTGTTCGACGTCACGCGTCATGGCCAAAGGGGCCTGCGCGTGGCCGGTCGAGTTTCGGCGACGGTCGGTCAGTCATGCGTGGTCACGCTGGAGCCGCTCGCCAATGAGGTAAACGAGGACGTCGATCTTGTATTCCTGCCGGCAGCGGCAGTAACGGCTGACGACCAGGCGGGCACGCGCGAGCCAAGCCTGGGCGAAGCCGAGCCGCTGCGCGGCGGATCAATCGATCTCGGCGCGCTTGCCACCGAGTTCCTTATTCTCGGTCTCGATCCTTATCCGCGTAAGCCGGGCGCGATCTTCCAGCCGCCGGCCGAGGCCGAACCGGACGAAGGCCCGTTTGCGGCCTTGGCGGCGCTGAAAAAGGGCCAGTCGGGCGGTCAAGAGGGCGGCCAAAAGGAGGGCGACGGGGGCGCCTGATCGAGGTTGTTTCCGGGCGCCGAACCGCTATTCTCCTGCCGCTTTTACCGCCCCCTTGTTCGGACTTGGAGCGTGATTCCGAAAGGGATTCAGGCTTTCGGAAAGGATCATGCGCAATCACGAGAATCGGGACCGCGATCCGGGCACGTTGACTTGGATCACGGTCTAGGATTGCGATCAGCTAATGTCGCAACTGGTCCGCATTGCGCTTGATGCGATGGGAGGAGACCATGGCCCTGCCGTGGTAGTCGCTGGCGCCGAACTGGCGTTGGCGCGCCGTCCCGAACTCGACGTTCCTGTTCTTCGGCAACCGCGCGCAGGTCGAGCCGCTTGTGGCCAAGTATCCGGCGCTGCAATCGGCCTCGCGGGTGGTGCATGCCGAAGTCGCCGTACGCATGGAAGACAAACCGAGCCAGGCGCTGCGCCATGGCCGACGCAAATCCTCGATGTGGCTGGCGATCGATGCGGTGAAGAAAAAAGAGGCCGACATGGCGGTATCGGCGGGCAACACCGGCGCTCTGATGGCGATGTCGAAGTTCGATCTGAAAATGCTGGCCGGTATCGGACGGCCGGCGATCGCGGCGTTGTGGCCGACCTTGCGCGGCGAATCGATCGTGCTCGATGTCGGCGCCTCGATCGGAGCGGACGCCGAGCATCTGGTGGATCTCGCGGTCATGGGCGCGGCTACCGCCCGCATCCTGCTCGGGCTCAAGCGGCCGACCGTCGGCCTTCTCAATATCGGCGTCGAGGAAGTCAAAGGTCTCGAGCCGGTCCGCGAAGCCGGCCGCATTCTGCGCGAACGGCAAATGCCCGATCTCGATTATGTCGGCTTCGTCGAAGGCGACGACATCGGCGCCGGCAAGGTCGACGTCGTCGTCACCGAGGGTTTCGCCGGCAACATCGCGCTCAAGACCGCCGAAGGCACCGCCCGCCAGATCAGTCAATATCTGCGCGCCGCGATGCAAAGCACACTCGGCACCCGCATCGGTTATTTGTTCGCGCGCTCGGGCTTTCGCCAATTGCGCGAGCGCCTGGACCCACGCCGCGCCAACGGCGGGGTCTTTCTCGGCCTCAACGGCATTGTCATCAAGAGTCACGGCGGCACCGATGCCGAGGGCTTCGCCGCCGCTATCGAGCTCGGCTACGACGTGGTGCGCGACGAGCTTCTGGCCAAGATCACGGCGGCGTTGGCGCGCCCGGGCAGGGGGCTTACGCCGGCGCTCAGTGGAGCCGCCTCGTGACGGTACGCCGCTCTGTCGTTCTTGGCTGCGGCAGCTATCTGCCCAACCAGGTTCTCACCAATGCCGATCTCGCGCTCAAGGTCGACACCTCCGACGACTGGATCGTGCAGCGCACCGGAATTCACGAGCGGCGTATCGCGGCGCCCGGCGAAACCACCGCGCAGATGGCCGCCAACGCCGCCCGTGCGGCTCTGGCTCATGCGCACCTCGATGCGAAAGCGATCGATCTGATCGTGCTCGCCACTTCGACGCCGGACAATACTTTCCCGGCGAGCGCAGTGGCGGTGCAGAACGACCTCGGCATCCACCACGGCGCCGCTTTCGACCTGCAGGCGGTATGCTCCGGCTTTGTCTATGGGCTGGCGACCGCCGACGCGCTGTTGCAGTCCGGCCAATTCTCCCGCGCGCTGGTGATCGGGTCGGAAACCTTCTCCCGGATCCTCGACTGGACCGATCGCACCACCTGCGTGCTGTTCGGCGACGGCGCCGGTGCCGTGGTGCTCGAGGCGCAGGACCAGCCTGGCGGTCGCGCAGACCGCGGCGTGCTCACGGTGCGGCTCCGCTCCGATGGCCGCCACAAATCGAAGCTCTATGTCGACGGCGGGCCGTCCTCGACCGGGACCGTCGGCCATCTGCGCATGGAAGGCCGCGAGGTCTTTCGCCACGCCGTGGCGATGATCACCGACGTCGTCCAGGACGCTTTCAAGGTCGCCGGCTATTCCGTCGCCGATATCGACTGGTTCGTGCCGCACCAGGCCAACAAACGAATCATTGATGGCTCCGCGCACAAGCTCGGCATCGACCCGTCGAAGGTCGTCACCACTGTCGACCGCCACGGCAACACCTCGGCGGCGTCGATCCCGTTGGCGCTCGCCGACGCGGTTGCCGACCGCCGCATCAAGCGGGGCGATCTTTTGCTGCTTGAAGCGATGGGCGGCGGTTTCACCTGGGGCGCCGCGCTGCTGCGCTGGTGAGGTAAACCCTGTGGAAAGGCCGTTGACCGTTTAGCGAGAAGCTAATATCGTTGATAATTCAAAACGATACGATGATCGATTGGCATTGATCGCCGAGAGCGGGGCTGGCGATGACGAGAAAGACGATCACACGCGCGGATCTCTGCGAGGCGGTCTATCAGAAGGTCGGTCTGTCGCGCACCGAATTCGGCGACACTGGTCGAGCTGGTCCTCAAGGAAATCACCGATTGTCTTGAACGTGGAGAAACGGTGAAGTTGTCGTCGTTCGGCTCGTTCGTGGTGCGCAAGAAAGGGCAGCGTATCGGCCGAAATCCCAAAACCGGCAAGGAAGTACCGATCTCGCCGCGCCGGGTGATGGTGTTCAAACCCTCCGCGATCCTCAAGCAGCGCATCAATTCCGGTCCGGACGGCGGCGAGCCGAGCGAGCCATAATCGAATGCGGGAGTGAATCCTGGAAAAAGCGCCGGACGCATTCCGCACCATCAGCGAGGTCGCTGAGGAGATCAACGTCCCCCAGCACGTGCTGCGTTTCTGGGAGAGCCGCTTCGCCCAGATCCGCCCGCTCAAGCGCGGCGGCGGACGGCGCTACTACCGTCCGGACGACGTCGATTTGCTGCGTGGCGTGCGCCACTTGCTCTACGGCGAGGGCTATACGATCCGCGGCGTGCAGCGCATTCTGCGCGAGGAAGGCCTGTCGTTCGTTCAGGAAGTCTGGCGCGAGGGTGCCCACCAGCCGCCGCCGCCCGAGGTCGATGAGGATGACGACGACGGCACAACCGACGTGCAGGCGACGACGCGCGCGCAGGAGCCGTCGTTCTTCGTTCACGAGCCGCAGCGCGCTGAGGGGTCGAGTGATCGCGAAGCTTCGCGCCGCGAACCAAGCCTGATGCCGCTTGCAGCGACCGCGCCGGCCGCGCCGCGGCTTGCCGCCGACAGCGAAGGCCGGCGCAAATTGCAGACGGCGCTCGATGACCTGATCGCCTGCCGCAGCCTGATCGAGGCGGCGCTGGCCGAATGGCGCCACGCGGACAGTCGCGACGCCGGCGCCAATTAGGCGCGGCGCATCGACGTGCTTCAGGTATCGAAATAGCGCGGCCGGTCGAGATCGGGAATGAGCCCGGGCTGCGTGTCGGCTGCCATCCGAGCAGTTGCCGCGTTCGCTCACTCGAGGCCGGGTTGTCGAGCGCGGCGAACATGCGCGAACCAGCCAAAGTGGTCGGCGGCTTCGGTATGACGTCTTGCCGACGACCGGCACGTTCAGGCGGCGGCCGATGACGTCGGCGATATCGCGGAACGGCACGCCCTGTTCGGCGACGCCGTGATACCGCCCCCGGCGGAGCCCTTCTCCAACGCCAGGCGGTAGAGATGCGCAGCATCGAAGCGGTGCACTGCTGCCCAGCGGTTGAGCCCGTCGCCGACATAGGCCGAGACGCCTTTCTCGCGCGCGATGTCGATGAGGCATCGGAACGAAGCCATGGTCGCCGTCGCCGTGGACCGGCGGCAGGCGCACGACCGAAACGCGCACGCCCCGCGCTGCCAGCCGAAGCCTGCGGCCTCTTCGGAAGCGACGCGCGGAAATGCGTGGCGCCGGAGCGGGCATCTTCTTCGATCGCGAGACGATTTGACGCCAGAAGCCGCGGTCCCGGAGGTGATGATCAAGGGGCGGTCAGAGCCGGCGAGCGCGTCGCCGAGAGCCTCGATGGCGCGCCGGTCGATCTCGCAGTTAGCCGCTGAATTTCGAGAAGTCGTGGATGAAGGCGGTGTGGATCACGCCGTCGGCGGCGGCCGCTCCGCCGCGCAGGCTTTCGAGATCTTCGAGATCACCGCGATGGACTTGGCGCCCGGCGGTAATCAGAGACTTGGCGGCCGCATCGGAGCGAGCGAGGCCGAGCACGCTGTGTCCCGCTGGCGATCAGTTCCTTTGACAATGGCGGAGCCGATGAATCCGGTCGCGCCGGTAACAAAGACATGCATGACAAATTCTCCGGGATTGGACACGAAGGCCAATATCGGGGCATGATCTATCGTGGTAAAGTAGTGACTTTATACTGGTATAATGGCTAACAGGATGAGCGCTTGCACGACCCGAATGACAATCTGCTTGGCACCTACCTGAGGGATCGGCGCGCCAAGCTCGATCCGGCGGCGCTCGGCTTTCCGTTGACGCGCCGGCGAACGCCGGGACTGCGTCGCGAAGAAGTGGCGCAGCGCGCCAATGTCAGCGCCACTTGGTACACATGGCTGAACAGGGGCGAGGCGGCGCGCCCTCGGCCGACGTGCTCGACCGCATCGCCCGCGCCCTGATGCTGACGGACATCGAGCGCGAGCACCTGTTCCTGATCGGGCTGGGCCGGCCGCCGGAGGTTCACTACCAAGCGGCCGAGGGCGTTACGCCGCGACTGCAGCGCGTGCTCGACGCGCTGGAGCTGAGCCCCGCCTATGTGAAGACTTCGACCTGGGACATCGTCGCCTGGAATCGCGCCGCGGCCGCGGTGCTGGCCGACTATGAGCACTGCCGCCCGCGGCAGCGCAACATTCTGCGTCTGATTTTCTGCGATCCTCAGGTGCGCGCCGCGCAGCCTGATTGGGAAAGCGTTGCGCGATTCGCGGTAGCGGCGTTCCGCGCCGATGTCGCGCGCGCCGGCGCGGCGAGGAACGTTGAAGCGTTGGTCGACGAGCTGTGCCGGCTGAGCCCCGAATTCGCGGCGATGTGGCGCGACAACGACGTCGCGGCACCTATGGCGAAGGCTCCAAGCATCCTGCGCCATCCGAATGCCGGGCTGATCGCGCTGGAATATTCGGCCTTTGCCGTCGATGGCCGGCCCGATCTCGGCATGGTGATCTACAATCCGGCGACGCCGGCGGACGCCGAGCGGATCAGATCGCTCCTCACGTCGCAAACGTCGGCGGCGGCGTGACCACCGCGCCGTTTACCTTAAGCAACTCAAGTTCGCTTTGGTCCGCAAGCGGCGGTCTCACACCGTCCGCACAACAGTCGGCACGCACTAGATGTGCTTGGCGGCGACGCTACCTGGCTTTTGATGCGTGACGCGCTGGGTCTGCACGCGCACGCAGCCATTAGCGCCGCAGACATTGGTCACGCGTACTATAAGCGGCGCATCGCTGCCGCTCATGAGCAAGGGTGGTGTGAGCGTTCCGGCTTTGGCGTCGCCCGCGACGAGTACGCTGGACAGAATACTCGCGAGGACGAGGCTTAAGACAACAATTCTGCGCATGCGTGGCCTCATGGGACGTCGCCGCCGTGCGGATTATTCAGCGCCGGAAGGATTTGCGCCGAATCGCCGAGCGACGGCGCATCATAGCTGATCTTCACCGGCACTGCGCCGGCTGTCGCTGCTTGACGAACGGATTGCTTGGCGAGCCAGGGAATGGCCACGCGGTTTTTCAATCGGAGCGCATATCGCTCGATGAACAGCGCCGACACCAGCGCCAAGGCAAAAGTAATGACCGCCGAAAATGCCAGCGCCGGCCAAAAGTCGGTGAACAGGGTCGCGCTGAGCTGCTGAATTGGAAAGGCATAAAGATAAAGGCCGTAGGACAGATCGAGCGGCAGCCGCAGCCGCTTCGGCAGCGTGATCGATCCGACCGCGATGACAATGGCCGTCAACAATAACAGCCAGGCCAGAAGCTGTTCGCCGCTGCCGGCGAATGCCAAGGCTATTGCGGCCAAGGCGCCGATCGCGACTGGCAAGCCCACGAACGACTTGGCAGCGGCCACCGCCGAGCCGGCGAGAAACAAGATCGAGAAGATGACCCAAAAATCGTTGTGGGGAAGCACCGGCAACAATCCGGCCGTGCCGAGAAGGCTAATGACGCAGCCTCCGACGAACGCGATGATTGGCAGCGCCAAATTGTAACGGGCGACGGCAAGGGACACCGCCAGCACCACGTACATTTTCACTTCATACGGCAGCGTCCAGAGCGAACCATTGAGCGCCTGCGGGAAGGCGTTGCTCTCGAAAACGCCCGGAACCCCCATTTTGACGCCGGAAAACAACGTCACGTTCTTGGCAATGTAGGAAAGGAGCTTGACGCTCACATAAGCGTCCCGGTCGGTGGCGGCGAAAAAGCCGAGAATGACCGTAAACCCGACGCAGGCGGCGAGCGCCGGATAGATCCGTAATGCGCGGTTGAACAGATACACCTGCATCGAACGATGCTGGGCCAGGCTGCCGGTATTGAGGTAGCCGCTGATGACAAAGAAAATGTAGACGCCGAGACCGCCATAACTCGCGCCCAAAACGGCGACGAAAGGCTCGCGCATGCCCATCAGCGCATGCTGATGGGACCAGAGCACCAAGCCCGCGGCGACGAGCCGAATCAGATCGAAGGCATTGGTATGCTGACGCAACGGTACCATGCGCCCGCATCTTATCAGGTCACTTCAAGGAGCGCACTTCACCCTAACGCGAGCGAAGTTGCAGTTTTCGGCACGGTCCGGATGCCGGTGCGATCAACGTTCGCGGCCACGGCGCAAGACAAACTCGATGTCATAGCGCGTGATGCCGATATCGTGCAGTTCGCGATCGGAAAGCTGTGCCAGTTCGCGGCGTTGCCGGGCTCTCTCGGCCATGCTCAAGCCGTTGCGGGCGCGCCGCTGCGCCGACCATGCGGCCAGGCGGACGAGGGGCCGCCGAACCAGCAACAGAACATGTTCGAACAGTTGCGCAACCGGCCGGATCGATACAGGCGAGTGCAATGAGCCGGTTAAGCGGATGACATTGTCGCGATCAGTTTGAATAAGCGCCATGACGACACCGTTTTTGTTGTTGACCAAAAGTGGGGCGCCGGTCGCGTTTGGGCAAACGAGAAAATCTGCAAAGCAAATGAAAAACATTCAGCGGCACGACGGCGGCGCACTGGTCGCGGTCGAAATCGAGCGAAGGCCTTCGCCGCGGCGTGAAGTTCTGCATTCGCCGGAGACCGTCGCCGTTGCTGCGCATCGCCTTGTCGGAAAACGGGTTCCCAGATTTCCCGCATATGCGCTAACCTTAAGGCCGTCGCCGCCCCCAGAAAGGTGCAGGGAATGGGCTTCAAGCTTCCGCCATTGAGCTCGGTGCGCGTATTCGAGGCCGCCGCGCGGAACGGTAGTTTCAAGAACGCGGCCGAGGAGCTCAACATCACCGCGAGCGCGGTCAGCCATGCCGTGCAGAACCTGGAGGATTGGCTCGGGGTCGAGCTGTTTCGCCGCGGCGGCGGCAAGCTGGAATTGACCGAGCCCGGCGTCGCCTATGCGGGGGCGGTCGGCAAGGCCATCAAAGCGATCGCCGACGCGACGGCGCGGTTGCCCGGACGCCGCGCGCAAGGCCGCTTGACGCTGAGCAGCGCCCCCGGCTTTGCCGGGCGCTGGCTGATGCCGCGACTGTCCCGCTTCACCGACCGGCATCCGGAAATTGCCGTCGACATTCAGACCTCGCTCGACCCGGTCGACCTGCCGATGGAAGGCATCGATGCGGCGATCCGGCTGGCGCCGGCCGCGCGGTCGCTGCCGCCACTGGACGCACTTGCTGGAGGAAAGACTGGTGCCGGTTTGTTCGCCGGCGCTGCGCAAGAAATATCGAAGCTTTCCGGCCGCGAACTCATCGCCACCGCCGACCTCATTCACATGACCTCCACCACCGCCGATTGGGCGGAATGGTTTGGCTTGGTCGGCCTCGAGCAGCCGCCAACGATCCGCGCCGGGCTGCGTGTCGATACGATCCATATGGCGCTCGACGCCGCGAGCCGCGGCTTCGGCATCGCGCTCGGCCGGGCTCCGCTTTGCGATCTGGAGATCGCAGACCGGCCAGCTGGTACGCATTCTCGACGAAGATGTGCGAAGCGGCTTGAGCTATTGGCTCGTGACCATGGATGCCGATTTCCAGAGCCAGGACGTCAAGGCGTTCCGGCAGTGGCTGCTGGACGAGCTTGGCGGCGCTCGGGACGGCAAGAAGCCGCGCACGCGGCGAAAGCTCGCGCAGAGCATGACCCCCCCCCCCTGAGTATACAAAGATTTAGAGAAGGCGATGCCGTTTGGCAGCAGACGTCGCCTGCCGGTTGCCTCGTCCCGCGTTTCAGCCGCCTCTCGCGGCGGCGGTCGATTAGCGGCATAATGGGCGGCGGGAAAAATCGGCAGGCGGCGCTAGCAGTCAAGGACGGGAGTGGTCATGCAGTTTCACCTGAATGGCTTCGAGCCGGGGGACCCGGAGATCTTCGACCGGTCGGAGCGATATCCGGCCTCGGGGGCACAGGGCTCCGTTCCCGCGGAGGTCGATGTCCTGATTGTCGGCTGCGGACCGGCAGGGCTGACGCTCGCGACGCTGCTATCACGGTTTCCGGATATCAAAACCTGCATCGTCGAGCAGAAGCCGGGCCGCATGCAGCTTGGCCAGGCCGACGGGATCGCCTGCCGCACGATGGAGATGTTCCATGCCTTCGGCTTCAGCGAGCGGGTGCTGAAGGAGGCCTGCTGGATCAACGAGACGACGTTCTGGAAGCCGAATGACAGGCAGTCCACGAACATTGTCCGCAGTGGCTGGGTCCAGGATGTCGAAGACGGATTGTCGGAGTTTCCGCATGTCGTTCTAAACCAGGCGCGCGTGCATGATTTCTATCTCGACGTCATGCGCAGATCGGCCGCGAAACTCGAGCCGCATTATGCGCGGCGCGTCGTCGCCGTTCAGCCCGCGGCGGGCCGCGGTGGCGGTTCGGCACAGCGGGTGACCGTCACGCTCGAGCGGCTCGAGCCTGCGCACCAGGGAGAGACCGAGACGGTCAGGGCCCGCTACGTGGTCGGCTGCGACGGGGCGCGCAGCATCGTGCGGACCTCGATCGGGCGCGAGCTTCGCGGCGATTCCGCCAACCACGCCTGGGGGGTCATGGACGTGCTGGCCGTCACCGATTTCCCGGACATTCGCTGCAAGTCGTTCATCCAGTCCGCCAACGATGGCACCATCATCATCATCCCGCGGGAAGGCGGCCACCTGTTCCGCCTCTACATCGAGCTCGCCAAGCTCGAGAGCGGCGAACGGGTCGCAAGCCGCCATATCACGGTCGATGAGCTGATTGCCAAGGCGCGGCGGATTTTCAATCCGTATGCGCTCGACGTGAAAGAAATCCCGTGGTGGTCGGTCTACGAGATCGGCCAGCGCTTGACCGACAAGTTCGACGACGTGCCGCAAGAGCAGGTGGCGACGCGACTGCCGAGCGTGTTCATCGCCGGCGACGCCTGCCACACCCACAGTCCAAAGGCCGGGCAGGGCATGAACGTCTCCATGCAGGACGCCTTCAATCTGGGATGGAAGCTCGTCTCCGTCCTGCGCGAGCGCTGCCCGCCATCTCTGCTGCACACTTACTCCGCGGAACGCCGCGCCATTGCCAAGGAATTGATCGACTTCGATCGCGAATGGGCTGCGTTGCTGGCCTCGACACATGAAGAAGGTGGCGGGGGCGACCCCGCCGAGACCCAGAGCTATTTCGTCAGGCACGGACGCTATACCGCGGGAACCGCAACGCAATACGACCCGTCGATCTTGACCGGCGAACGCGTCTACCAGCATCTCGCTGAAGGTTTCGTTGTTGGAAAGCGCTTTCATTCCGCGCCGGTCATCCGCATCGCGGACGCCAAGCCGGTTCACCTCGGCCATGTCGTCAAAGCGGATGGACGCTTTCGGATCTTCGCCTTTGCCGGAGCGGGCGATCCGGCCGCCTTGAGCTCCGCCATCCGTCGGTTATGCGATTTTCTCGCCGAGGGTCGGGAGTCTCCCGTCCGAAAATATACGGACCGCGGTGAGGATATCGACGCGGTGATCGATGTCCGCGCGGTGTTCCAGCAGCCCCATCGTGAGATCGCCATCGAAGCGATGCCCGCGCTGCTGCTGCCCCGCAAGGGACGTTACGGCCTTCGCGACTACGAGAAGATGTTCTGTGCCGATATCAAGGGCGGTAACGACATCTTTGCCATGCGCGGCATCGACGAGGCAGGGTGCATGGTCGTCGTGCGGCCGGATCAATACGTCGCGCATGTCCTGCCGCTCGACGGATATAAGGAGATCGCTTCATTCTTCGACGGCTTTATGCTGCCGCATCCCAATCAGGAGGCGCGTCGGGTGGCCGAGATTACTGCGGCTTGAGTTGGTCCACGCCGCCATCATCGCCACGAGCGGCGGAACTTTTTTCTGACCGGCGCAGTTCCCCGCAGAATTGAAATCCACCGTTGTGAAATATCGCCCCGATTGGTGAAACCAAAGGAGTCAGCGTTATGTCAATTTTATCTCGACGCGCAATTCTCGGCTCCGGCGTGGCAGGTGGCGTTCTCACCGCGGCCGCAGCCGTTGCGGCGGACCGCACGTTCGGCAACCCCGATCAACCGGCCGAGGGTGCGGTCAACGTCACCAACCCTAAAGCGCTGACCGATCCGGGGCCTCAGGACCCCGGCCTCGCCAACAACGAACCGGCGTTCCTCAATCCGCCGCCGACCGATGTCAACGGCATGCCGCAGTATTGGGCGTCGTTCAATCTTGCGCCCAAGCGAATCCAAAACGGCGGTTGGGCGCGGCAGATTACCCAGGATGATTTCAAAATTTCGACGACGATCGCTGGCGTTAACATGCGTCTCGGCCCTGGCGGCGTTCGTGAGCTTCATTGGCACCAGCAAGCCGAATGGGCGGTCATGACTTACGGCAACTGCCGCGTGACGATATTGGACGAGAATGGACGTCCGGAAGTCGCCGATGTGAAGGAAGGGGATCTTTGGTACTTCCCGGCTGGCCTGCCTCATTCGTTGCAGGGTTTGGAGCCTGACGGCGCTGAGTTCGTTCTCGCTTTCGACAATGGTGAATTATCCGAATTCAACACATTGTTGGTGACCGACTGGATCGCGCACACGCCGCCCGAGGTTCTGGCCAAGAACTTCGGAGTGCCGGTCGATGCGTTCAAGAATATTCCGCTGCACAACAAGTGGATCTACCAAAGCAATATCCCGGCGCCGCAATTGTCAGCGGTCGCGGCGCAAATTGCGGCCGCGGCAGGGAAGCCAGCAAATTCCTTCGTATTCAGGCTCGGCGATATTCAGCCGAATCGGAAGACAAAGAGCGGGACGGTGCGGATCGCCGACAGCACCAATTTCCTTGTTTCGAAGACGATTGCCGCGTCGCGAGTGACGATTAGACCTGGCGGCTTGCGAGATATGCATTGGCATCCCAATGCCGATGAGTGGACGTACATTATCAAAGGTGCCGGACGGATGACTGTTTTCAATACCGGACCGGCAGCGATCACCGCGAACTTTCATGCCGGCGACATCGGCTACGTGAAAAAGGCACTTGGCCACTATGTCGAGAACACCGGGGACACGGATCTCGTGTACATGGAAGTTTTTCGAGCCGATCGGTTTGAAGAGGTGTCCTTGTCCGATTGGCTGGCGCACAGTCCCATTGATATGGTGGCCGAGACGTTGAACCTCGATCGCTCCGTCATCGCACAGTTCCCCAAGAACCGGCCGGACATCGTCCCGGCCTAAATTCGGCTCTGCGAGCGGGCTCGCCGAGTGTCCGCTTTGCTGCGAAAACGACGAAATTGCTGTGCCGGCGCGAAATGACGCTACGGCCCAGGAGGGGACACTGTGCTGTCCTACTTGAGGCTATAATCTGCAGCCGGATTGGCTCTACTCCCCGGTATTTTCGAGAGCCTGGGCAATCTCCCAGCTAACAGGCAACTCAACGTCGCCGTTGATGCGGATGTTGACGATCACCGGGCCGTCTTCGACCGCAAGCGCTTTGTCGATCTCGCCGAAATCATCGGGCCGATTGACTCTGAAGCCCTTGGCGCCAAAACCGACGGCCAGTTTTTCGAAATCGGGCGATGCGACTTCCGCGTATTTCGGAGGCAGGCCTTTGTGAATGAGGTCGTGCCGTTCCTGTCCAACGGCGTTGTCGTTGAACACGAACACGGTGAGCGGCAGATTGTGACTGACCGCGGTGTGGAAATCTGAAACGTTCATCATGAACGATGCATCCGCAGTGAGATGAGTGACCCGCTTGCCGGGTCGCGCAAAGCAGGCGCCAAGCGCGATCCCTAAGCCTTGTCCAATGGCGCCGAAGTCCAGTCCGGACGCCCAGTTGTCGGCGCTGGGGCTGCTCATCGCCTGAACAGTCACCATTGCGGAGTGGCCACCGTCGAAGACGAGAATGCGATCCCGCTTCGGCAGCTTGTCTTCCAGATAGGCCGCGGCGCGCCGCGGATCGACCCACTTGCCGTCGTCGTAACTTATCGCCGGCGGCTTCCGCTGCTTGATTTTCTGTACGGTCTGCGCATCCGGCTGACGGCCTGGCAGCATGATCGCCCATTCATCGGCAAGGTGCCAATGAAGTTCGCGGAACCTGCCCTTGGTCAACCGCATATTGACGCCCGCGATATCCTTGGACACCGGCAGTTCGCGCGATGTGACCTGATGCGTCCATCCGCCTTCCTGAACGCGGCGATGGGTCAGATCGAAGGAGTACCAAAAGGGCTCGACGACCCCATGATCCGTTGGAGGCGGCGCATCGGCATTGGGATTGAGTTTCACCAGACTGATGTTCTGCGGACCTGGATTGCTTGCGGACTCGTTTTCGGCTTTGTACGTCTCAAGGGCGAGAGCGCTGAAAAGCCGGGTGGGATCCGAAGTGAAGGATGAAGACACGACACGGTTCCTTTCGGTTCGACATTTACCGACGCCCCAGATAAGGCCGACGTCCGAAATGGGCCATTCGCAACCGGGACGAAGCCGCAGCAGGTCTTGCCATGTCGCTTCTGCACCCGAAAGGGGAAATGAAATCAGGTATGGGCATCTACCGCGACGAGACGCAGCGGATTGATCGTGTCAGCGATGCTTGATTCAAGCTCCCAAACCGGAGCCGCGTATCATGCCCCTAGGCTGCGCAATGATAAGGCCACGTCCTAACCGCGGCCCGTTGGACCCGTTCGCTTCGCTCGCAAAGACGATTTGGATTGCCCGACCTGACCTAAATCCGGTGTGCTCTACGTGCTCTATTGGCCGGATTGGCCGGGCTGGTAGCCGCTGCGGTTGCCGTTGTTGTTGTAGTAATTGATACCGCCGTTGCCGGTTGGCACAGCATAGCCGGCCCGGTTGCCGTTGCTGTCATAGATGCCGTTGGCATTGTTGTAGTTAGCGCCGCTGTTCTGCCAATTCTGCGGACTGTTCTTCCAATCCTGCGAGCTGTTGTTCCAATTCTGCGAACTGTTCTGCCAGTTATTGGGATTGTTCTGCCAGTTCTGCTGGCTGTTCGCCCAATTTTGCGAGCTCTCTCCGCTTTGGCCGTTTTGGGGGCTATTCGTATAGGTTTGCGCGAAGCTTGCCCCGCAGACGCAAGCCCCTGCCAGCATGGTGCCCGCGCACAACGCGGTTTTCAGCCAAACCTTCATCTTCGATCTCCTAAGATTGCGCAGGACGTCCGCGCCCGCACTTCACCCGAAGCGTCCCTCTACAACGCGAACGTTAATGTTGTGCGGAATTGGTCTGATCATTTTGCGCTAAGTCTGGCCGATCGGGCGCGGCCGGCGCGACCGGCTCACGTGAAAATTGCGGTCCTTCGCCTGACGTGAGCAAAACTCAGCCGGCGATGAAAAGGTCGCGCGTGTGTGGCGCCGCGCTTGGTGCTTGGTTATGACCCATGAGTCAGCTGCGCCACGACAACAACAATCCTGCAAGTCGCCTCGGCGTTCCGCCGCCGGCGGCGCCCGGCTGCAGGCCAGGCGTCGATTTCTGCACGGAACGAGCGATTGTCCTGGCCGGGCCTCTGGGTGCCTCCGAGTGGGCGATGATCCGGGCGTTTGTTGGCAAGGCCGATCGCGACGATCTGCGGATGCGCTTTGGCCAGTGGCTGGATTTTCACAGCGAGCCGATCCTGAAGCGGTTCTTCGATATCGACGGCAAGAGCGGCGAACTGGTGTGCACGCTCGACGACAACGGCGATATCTCGGGAATTTTGCATCGCGTGCTGATATCGCCCCGCGAAGCCGAGATCGGCTTGATCGTCCGATCCGACCTCAAGCGCACCGGCATCGGCGAGACATTGTTGCGCACCGCGCTGGCGCGAGCGCGCCAGCAAAATCTGCAAACGCTGCGCGCGTTGGTGCTTGGCGAAAACCGCGCGATGTTGCGGTTGGCGCGCAAGATCGGCGCCGTGCCGCGGCAATCCGCTGGCTTGTCGGTGGAGCTCGAATTCGATCTGAGCCAGGTACGCGCCGGCGCGATCACGCTGCTCACGGCCGCTGCCGCCACGACAAATCCGCCGACCAGCACGCTCTGCTAACGCTTGAAATCGGATCGTCGAGCATGCGACTTCTCTGCAGCCCGGCCATCAAACAGACAAGACGTTGCAGCAAAGATCAGCATCACTCGCCGGCGGTGACCTTGAAACTTTTGATCTGCACCACCGGATTGGCGTCACTCAATTTCTCGACCTCGGCTAGCGCCCCGAACGCCAGTTCGCCGCTCGGTGTCTGCGCCCGGATGATCTTGACCTGGCGGCTGCCGACAAACAGCGTCAGCTTGCCGTCCTTGGCGATGACCCGCAGCGAAGCAGTGCTGCCCGGCTCGAGCTTGCCGGTATTTTCCGAGAAAACCCGCGCCCATTTGTTGGCGACCAGCCGGTTTAGCTGGGTCGTCCCGTCGCTATATATCGCCCACAAATACTCGTCAGCTGCCGACATCTGCCAGAACACCAGCCTGGTCATGACGTCGTTGTCCGCCGCCAGCGGCTTGGGCACGATGAATTCCATGCAATAATCGCCGTCGGTTGCGGAGAACGTCCGCACCGTCGAACTGATATTGCGTCCTTTTTCGCTCATGCCGCGCGGATTGGGGCGCAGCCACAATGCGCCGTCCTTGATCTCGGTATCGGGCGCGCCGAGCTGCCAACCGCCGCTGTCGTCGGCGAAGCTATCCTCGAAGATGACTTTGCCGGCCTGGCCCGGACACGCCGTGGCCCCCGCATTCAAGAGCAACAGCGTCGTCAATGCTGCAAAAAGCGAACGCATGTCGTGCTCTCCGTATGCCAGTCGGCGCTTGGCGGTTTAGGTAGGACGGACGAGCGATGTCCGCTCCGGGTCCCATTAGCAGAAATGATGAACATCGTAGAAGATCTCGATTTCGCCGAATATGTCGATCCGGCCCACAATCCCATGATTCCCCACATCGTCGTCCTCAAGCCCGGTCTTGTCATTTATAAGATTTACAACGGATATTGGTTCTTCGACCGGCCCACGATGGCAGATCTCCGCCAGGATCTGCGTGCCGTGACTAGAAATGTCGGACCGACTTCGACATCACAACGCCCGAACCCGAAGCGGCATGGCGGCAAGGAACTTCTTTATCCGTACGGCAAAACGTACAATCAATCTCTCGGTGAACAGGATTAGGACCATGATGGATCTACTGTTCGTTGGTGTCGGGTGGACCGACCTCGCGATGACCCTGAACCGGATCGCGGTTGGGGCATTCTTTATGTTGTCGGGATATCACAAGCTGTTCGACGCAGAGCGCCACCGTGCATTCGTCGATGAACTCAAGGGGCTCGGTGTTCCAGCACTGGGCTTCAATCAATGGTGGGTGCCGTTGGTTGAGTTCGCCGCCGGCGGCGCCGTCCTTATCGGGCTCTTGGCGCCGCTCGCCGCGCTTGGCCTGCTTGTCGTCATCCTCGTCGCCATCGCCACGTCCGGGCGGCAGCGAATCAAAGTCTACAAGCCGATCGATGAAGCGGATCGCATCGACGATTGGCTCTATTTACCGGAGACGCTTTATGCCTTTATGTTGATCCTGGTCGTCTCGGCCGGTGCCGGGCCGTACAGCCTCGATGCCCTGATCCTGGGTCTGATGAATAAGCACGTCGCGTGAGACCGCGTCCCCACCGGTTATCTTCCTCCGATGCCTTATCGTCTTTCGATGCCGCAGCAGGCCGATAAACCGCCGCCATCATGAGTGGTCCGCCGTGATTGTCACCACCTTGCCTAGAGCCGTGCGGGTCATCGAGCACACATTGATACCGTTGAAAGACGGTACGATGCTGGCGGCTCGCATCTGGTTGCCGGAGGATGCAGAGCAGAACCCGGTTCCCGCGATCCTGGAGTATCTCCCATATCGCAAGCGCGACGGCACGTACGAGCGGGACGCGCTCACTCATCCGTATCTGGCCGCTCACGGCTACGCCGGCGTTCGCATCGACCTTCGAGGGTGCGGCGAATCGACCGGCTTGCTGTTCGACGAGTACGCCAACCAGGAACAAGACGATGGCGTGGAGCTGATCGCTTGGCTGGCAGCCCAGCCGTGGTGCAATGGCTCGGTTGGGATGATGGGAATTTCCTGGGGTGGGTTCAATGGCCTTCAGATCGCGGCGCGCCGTCCCCCGGCGCTCAAAGCAATCGTCACTATTTGTTCAACCGACGACCGGTACGCCGACGACGCGCATTACATGGGCGGCACGCTTCTTACTACCGCGGCACTTGAGTGGGCCTTTTTCTTTTTCAGCTTGATGTGCCTTCCGCCCGATCCGACGCTTGTCGGCGATAGCTGGCGAGCGATGTGGTTGGAGCGCCTGCAAAAGATACCGCTGTTCCAGGAAAATTGGCTGCAACACCAACGACGCGATGCATATTGGAAGCACGGATCGGTATGCGAGGACTACGCAGCGATCCAATGCCCGGTCTACGCCGTCGGTGGTTGGACCGATGGTTATAAGAATGCAATCCCACGCCTTCTCGAGCGACTGAAGGTGCCCCGCAAGGGTCTCATCGGGCCATGGGCACACGCCTATCCGCACTTTGCACTTCCCGGACCCCAGATCGGATTCCTCCAAGAAATCCTGCGTTGGTGGGATTATTGGCTGAAGGGCGTCGATACGGGCGTGATGGATGAACCGATGCTGCGTGCGTGGATGACGGAAAGTGTGAGACCGGCGTCGCACCACGACACATTGCCGGGCCGGTGGATTGCAGAACCTTCGTGGCCACCGCCAGGAATAAAACCGAGGCGTTTGTTCTTGACCGATGAGGGGCTGCGAGAAGCCGCGGCACCTTTGACGACTCGCGCCGTATGCTCGCTGCAAACTATTGGCAGTAAGCATGCCGGCGACTGGGTTCCATTCGGCCGTGGGCGCGATCAGGCCGGCGACCAGCAGGAAGACGACATACGATCCTTGGTTTTCGAGACGCCGCCGCTCGACGCGCCGATCGAGATCCTTGGCGCTGCGATCGTTACGCTCGATGTTGCGTCCGACCGGCTGATGGCGAATCTGGTGGTTCGGTTATGCGATGTGCATCCGTCCGGTGAGTCGCTGCGTGTCAGCTATGGTGTGCTCAACCTCACTCATCGCGAGAGCCACGAACAGCCCGCCCTGCTCGCGAGAGGTGAGCGCTACCGGGTGCGCATCCAGCTCAATGATGCAGGCTCGGTATTTCCAGCCGGGCACAAAGTGAGGCTTGCGATATCGACGGCTTACTGGCCGATGATCTGGCCCAGTCCGGAGACGGCGACCGTGCAGATCTTTGCCGGCACGCTCGATCTGCCGCAACGCCCGCCCAACGCGGCAGACACCAAACTCTCGCCTTTTCCTGAACCGGAGACCGCGTCACCGGAGAAGCCAACCGTCTCTCATCGCGATGGCGTGCGGGTTGAACGCATCGACCGCATTGGTCTGGAATTGGGCACACAGTACAAGTCGGAGTATCACGTCGAGGAGAACGACCCGCTCAGCGCCGTGGCCGAACTGCACCAGACTCAGACTCTATCGCGAAACGAATGGCAAATCCGGGTCGAGACGCAGCTGCGGCTGTCATCCACGGGCGAAGCCTTCCTGCTGCAGGGAAGTTTGCGCGCCTGGGAGGGCGCCAACGAAGTGTGTCACCGCGACTGGGATCGCTCTATCCCTCGAGATTTCTTGTGACCCGGCATATCCCGATATTTCATTACTTCCGGGCCGCCGTACGCGGCGCTTTGATGTGTTGTGGCGTTTAGCCGTAAGCGATGCCCGGGTTGCTTTGCCCCACTTCTATAATGTAACCATCAGGATCGCGAATGTAGCAGCGCGTTTCGCCGTACTTGGCCTTTGGCTCTGTGATGAACTCGGCTCCGCGCTTCCGCCATAGTTCATAGCACGCTTGAATATCGGCAACACGGATATTCATAAAGCTGCTGACTGCATCGGGGTCGGGAGGGACGCTGAGCGTTACCGATGGTTTGTCGGGTGTCGGGCCGCCCCCGACGTTGACAATGAGCCACGTGTTCGCAATCTGGAGGTAACCCGGCGCGCCCTTGCTGTCGCCTCTGCTCAGAATGCGACTACCGAAGACCGTTTCGTAAAATCGAAGCGATCGCTCGATGTCGGCAACAGTGAGAAAGTGTGCGACGGTAATGCCGTCCTGCGGCGGCATCTGATAGGTTTTCTGCTCGACTTGTACCGGGTTCATGGACGACTCCAATTCGGATATGGCATTTCTCCGTTCGCCAGAATACGTCGGGCCGTGTGCTTTAACAATGAACTGTGACTTGCTCGTTACAGCTAGAAACACAAAGCCCGCCGTCCAAGAAAGGTTGCAGACACTCACCGGGCCAGTCGGGGCGCCGGTGGAAATGCCAGGAACGGCTTCCAGTCGATAGCTTCCGGCAAAATCGATTTGAATGCGGCTTCGTCCGGCTGGTGGTCTCGAACCATTGCGGTGCTCCATATGCTGCATCACCTGCGGTATGGACGGATTCAACGACTGAGAAAGCGCGGCATCGGAGCAGGAGCTTGAGCGCACCATGAAGACATCAGTCGTAGAATGCCGGGAGCAACTTCAGCGTGTCAGCCTGCGCCTTGTCATGATTGATGAACAGCTTCGCCTTGTATGTCGCGATCATCCGCCTAATCTTATCCATGGAGGCGATTGACGCGGCCTTATCCGTGTTCAAGGACGGCACCGTGTTTTTTTCGAAATTCTCTTCCAGATGAACCACGTCACCGGACAGAATGATGAAGCCTGAATTCTTCAGATGGACTAGCAACGATTGGCTGCCGGGAGTGTGTCCTGGTGTGGAAATCAAGGTAACACTACCATCGCCAAATACGTCAGTATCACCCTCGAGCAGTTTGAGATGTTTTGGCGTATCCAGAAGCTTACGTGCGAGAGCCTTCAATTGATTCACGTTGTCGTTCGGGCCATCGGGAGAGCTGATCCACGCATACTCGGCTCGCTGCATCAGAACTGTTGAATTCGGGAACAAGCGAACGTTGCCAATGTGGTCGCCGTGAGTATGGGATAGCGCAACAAATTTGATGTCGTTTAGTCCGATGGCGGCGAGTTGATCAGTGAGTGTCTTATCGAGATGGTAGACGATTAATTTAGGCAGGGTTGACCAGCCTTTGGGGTCGTTCAACGCGGATTCAGGAACACCCGTATCCCACAGCAACCATTCGTTTCCCCGCTGTATCAGAAAACAAGTCGACGAGAATTCGATGCTCTTTCCAACATTTTCGCCGGGGGTCCAGACCAACTCGTCGTTTGCAAGGGAGTGACCGCAATCCAGCCGATAAAGCTTGTCGGCGAAGCCGGCCCTCGTCGCGTCCGGCAGCCTCGAGTCAGCGGTTGCAGTCGGCGTGCCGTCCAGCAAGAGTGCAGCGGCGGCCAGAAACGTCAAGATCGCAGTTCTTGTAAGCTTTGACATATCCAATCCTCCGTCAGAAACCTGCGCGTCGAGCTTTGCATTCGTTCGCGGATCGGCTCAAATGCAAAGACGCCGCGCGCTACGCTAGGAGCTGGCAGCGTTATGATAAACGACATCAACGATGTAGTCATTCTCGTCGCCCGTCTTCTTCTCGCGACGCTGTTTCTGATTTTCGGCTGGAGAAAGCTGAGGGATTTTTCGGGCACGGTAAGTCAGCTGGTGCAGCTTGGCGTTCCGATGCCGGTACTGGCTGCTGGCGTAGCGACTTTCATGGAGCTTCCGGTTGCGTTCGCGATCGCTGTCGGCGCGTTCACACGTCCCTCGGCACTGCTCATGGCTTTGTACACGCTGGGAACCGCGCTTATTGGGCATCGCTATTGGACAGTGAAAGGCGCGGGTTACGTCGACAGCATGGACAGCTTTTACAAGAATCTCAGCATTATGGGAGGCTTCTTGCTGTTGTACATTACTGGTGCGGGAAAATATTCGATCGATATATTGTGCGGCATCGCGGCGCCATAACCTGTGTGCCGTTGGGCCGACGATGCAACGTCACGTCGGATGATGCCTGGCTCGATGAGTGCAGAGTCTTGCCCTGCTACAAGGCGGACGATGCACGATGTTTGTGCAGCCTGCATCGGGAACTCAAACCTTTCCGCGGAATTTTGCACCGGATGATAGATCGGACTGAACAAAGGGAAATCCGAGGTCCATCATGCCGAACTACGACGCGATTATCATCGGCACCGGACAGTCCGGGCCGGCCTTGGCGCGGCGTTTGGTGGCTGCAGGCCGGAAGGTCGCGATCATTGAACGCAAGCTGTTCGGCGGTACCTGCGTGAACACAGGTTGTACTCCAACCAAGACGTTGATCGCGAGCGCCTATGTCGCACATGTAGCCCGGCGCGCTGCCGATTACGGCGTGCGGATTGAAGGGTTCGTCAATGTCGACATGAAGGCGGTCAAGGCGCGAAAGGACGCTGTTGTGGCTGTGTTCCGCGATGGCGTCGAGCAATCACTGAAGACCTTGCAAGGATGCACGGTTTATCAAGGCCATGGCCGCTGGAAAGTAGCAGTGGAGGGTTCCGAGCTCGCGGCCGATCAGATTTTCATCAATGTAGGCGCGCGAGCCGCGATTCCGCCGATACCCGGCCTCGACCAAGTTCCGTATCTGACCAACAGCTCGATGATGGACATCGATTTTCTCCCCCCACATCTCGTGATCCTGGGCGGCAGTTACGTCGGCCTTGAATTTGCCCAGGCCTATCGTCGTTTCGGAAGCAAGGTGACCGTGATCGAATTCGGACCACGCTTGATCTCGCGGGAGGACGACGACGTCTCACAAGCCGTTGCCGGTTTCCTCAAGGAGGAAGGCATCGACCTGCGCGTCAACAGCGAGATCGTCGGTGTGGAGAAGCAGGGAAACTCGATCGCGGCGAAGGTCAAATCGGCCGGAAGCAACTCGCAGATTGCTGGAACTCATCTGCTGGTTGCGACCGGTCGGCGACCAAACACTGACGACCTTGGCCTCGACAAGGCGGGTATCGGCACAGACGCGCGAGGGTATATCCAGGTGGACGACCAGTTGCGTACCAACATTTCCGGTGTCTGGGCGATGGGCGACTGCAATGGTCGGGGCGCGTTCACGCACACGTCGTGGAATGATTTCGAGATCGTGGCAGCTAACCTTCTCGACAACGATCACAGACGAGTGAGCGACCGCATCACGGCCTACGCGCTCTACACCGATCCGCCACTTGGCCGCGCCGGGATGACGGAAGCGCAAGTCCGCAAGACCGGCAAGTCGGCGCTGATCTCGACCATGGCAATGAAGGACGTCATGCGCGCGCATGAGAGAGGTGAGACCAAGGGCTTCATGAAAATCCTGGTCGATCGAGATAACAAACAAATATTGGGCGCCTCCTTCCTGGGACTCGAAGGTGACGAGGTCATCCATTGCGTACTCGATATCATGTACGCCAAGGCGCCGTACACGGTGATACAACGCGCGATGCACATTCATCCGACCGTGTCGGAGTTTATTCCGACGATGATGGACAAGCTCATGCCGTTGCAATGATCGGGCAGTAGTCCGCCGGCGCGGTATTCTTGACGGCCCGCCGTTTCGCTATCGCGGTGTCGCGCGCGATCGTTTCACCGCGGAGCACGTCAGCGTAGCGGCTTGCCACTCCGGTCGACCATCAGAAAGGCTGCTCCCGCGGCGATCGCAGAACCGAGCATCAGATACCACGCGGGTGCCATGCCGTTCCCTGTCGCGGCGATCAGCGCCGTTGCAATCATTGGCGCCGTACCGCCGACAAGGCCGATCCCAAGATTGAAAGACACGGAATAGCCGCTCAAGCGGAATTCGCCGCGGAACAGCTCGGCCAGTGTAGCCGGCTCGGCGGCCATGATGAGCGCCAACAAGAGCGCGAATCCGAGCTGCGCCGTCCACACACCAGCAATGCCACCGCGCAACGCCAGAGCGATCCCGCTCCAACCGACGACAAATTCGGCGACGAACACAATGATCAGTAATGTCCGCCGCCGCACGGCCCAATCCGTCAGCCATGCGGCGAGCGGCACGATGAAAAGGGCCAGAGCCTGCGCCGCCGTGTTCGCCTGGAGCGCTTGTCCCTGGGTGACGCCGCCGAACGTGGCGGCGTAGGTCGGAAGAAACACCATCGTCAGATAATTGACAATGCCGTATCCGGAGGTGAACAGGAGCGCGCAGAGCATCGCCCCTGGCGCCTCGGCGATCGCAGCTCGCAGCGGCAAAGAAGGTCGCGCCGACGCTGTCGGCGTATAGCCCGCGTCGCGCAGACGATGCCGCAGCAGGTAGCCGGTAATTGCGATGATGCCGCCGAACAGGAATGGAATGCGCCATGTCCAGCTCTGGACCTCCGCGGAGTTCGCCAACATTGAGGTCGTCGTGGCAGCGCCGGCGGCCAGCAGCATGCCGGCGGTTGCGCCGATGTTGGCGATGCTGCCCGCCAGTCCGCGTCGCTTACCGGGCGCAGTCTCGACCAGGTACGCGACTGAGCCTGTGAACTCGCCTCCGACCGAGAAACCTTGCAGCAAGCGCATGAAGAGCAAAAGTATCGGAGCGCCGATGCCGATCGCGTGATAGGTGGGTAGAATGGCTGTCGCTGTCGTCGCGAAGCCCATCAGTACGATCGAGCACACCAGAACGGCTCGGCGTCCGACACGGTCGCCCAAATGGCCGAGTACGACAGCTCCTACCGGGCGCGCCGCGAAGCCGATCGCAAAGCCGCTATAAGCTCCGATCAACGAGGCGATGCGGTCTTGACCGGGAAAGAACAACTGCGCGAAGATTGGCGCGAACAGGCCGTAGAGTCCGAAATCATACCATTCCAAGAGGTTCCCGACTGCACCCGCAAGCGATGGGACCAACAGCATTCGGTCATCGCGGGGCGCCGACATATCGGGTCTCTTTCGACGAACGGGCTTTCAGATCAAATTTTGTGCAAGTGCCACACGACAAGGCGACAAGCTCAACTCGCAGTGAGTGCGATCGGGGCCTCGAGTCAGCTTTCGATCTTGGGAGCCGCGGCTTCTTTGATCCCTGCTTGCGCCAGTTTGGCCAGACCCGACGTTATAACCTGAAAGTGTTCGAACACGCAGAGCTTGCCGCATTGCATGGTGATGTCTGGATACCATGGTTCGCGTATGGATCCCAATGACCGGCGTGGCGTCCGCATGCCGCTGGACAATAACGATCGTCCGCCATGGCGGGCACCCAACCCGCACTTTTTGACTCGAATTGCATATTGGGCGTCAGCGCTGAGCGCAAGCAAGAGCAAGTCAGAGAGGAGCCTATGAAGTCGAAGAGGGATGGTATCGACCCGGCAGTCGAGCCAAGCGGAACAGGTTGCGTCGAATGCTTGGCTCTGGGCGGATGGTGGTTGCATCTTCGCAGATGCACCGAATGCGGACACATCGGCTGCTGTGATAGTTCGCCAAATCAGCACGCGTCGAAACACAGCGCCGCTACGGGCCACCCGATAATCACGAGTTTCGAGCCGGGCGAGCAGTGGTTTTACGACTATCGTACCGAGCAATTCATCACCGGCCCGAAGCTTTGCGCTCCTCACTCGCGTCCGTTGGATCAACCGGCGCCCGGACCGGCCGGAGCGGTGCCCTCAAACTGGCAAACGCTGCTTCACGAATAGCGGGCGGCTTTCTTTGGTTTACGACCGAGAGCGAAAGGCGAGGGTAATGCTATGGCAGACTCTGGACATTCGAGCCGCTCTGGAGCGGCACTGGGCGGCCTCTGACGCCAACGATTTCGATGCCGAACATCAGATTTACCGACCGGACGCGGTGCTCGAGTATCCGCAATCGGGCGAGCGGATTCGCGGCCGCGACGGAATTCAGGCGTCTCGAATGGCGCAACCAAATTACAAGCGATTTTCAGTGCGGCGAATTATTGGTGCTGCCGATCTCTGGGTGACCGAATTCATCCTCACTTACGATGGGAAGCCATCGTATACGGTGAGTATCATGGAATTTAAGGATGAACAGGTTATCCGTGAGACCCAATATTTCGGTGACCCGTTTCCGCCTGGACCGTCTCGTGCCCAATGGGTCGAGCGAATGTAAATGGCCGGTCCACGTTGAGGCAAAGCTCAACAAACAAGCGTCCAGCACGGATATGATTCTGTTGCCGATCCGACCATGGAAGCGGCCCGGCCCGACGAAGGTGACGGCGGGTCGTATAAGAACGTCCAATGGCGCGCGTCCCGCCGCGCTTGTGCTGCTTTAGGGCGCTGACTATAGTCCGCCCGCATCGGCGGAGCGTAGCGCAGCCCGGTTAGCGCACCAGTCTGGGGGACTGCAACAGCCGTTGTCTTAACGTGCTGATAAGTCGAGATAAAATCCCTTATCGATCCCGTCGATTTTGCCGTTAGCAAGTCCGTAGCAAGCACGGCGATACGCACAATTAAATCCCCACTTAATTAGCTGAAGCTTCGAACCACCGTCAGCTACAGTCGTCTTACGTCGGGGCAACCGACGGGCCTAACAACTCGACGAGAGTTCATGTCACCGCTCTTAACCCAGCGGCAGGCCTCGGCCTTGCTGTGCCTAAGCGAACGCACCCTTGAGCGATTGAGGGTTGCCGGGACCGGACCACGTTTCGTCCGGGCTGGGCGTTCGGTGAGGTATCGCGAGACTGACCTTGAAGTATGGATTTCGCAACGAGTTGTGGGGTCAACGTCTGAGGCCGATCAGGCCTCTGCTGTTTGACATCGTGAAAATCCACCCGCTGGGTCGAGGCCCAGCAACGGAGAGAGGTATGTCTATGGCCGACGTTACACAAATGAAATCCGAAGCTGGCGAACCGCCAAAGGCAATGACGCTTTCTGATCTGGGTAAGAAGATCAGAACAGAACACGAGGCACTCACTTCCGCTATCCGAGGCATCGTCAATCGCGCCATCGCTATCGGTGAGGACCTCAACAAGGCTAAGGCACTCGTGGGTCATGGCAGCTTTCTGAAGTGGGTAAAGCTCAACTGCGCTATGACCAACAAGACCGGGCAACGCTACATGAACCTGGCGAGCACGAAGGATGTGCTCATGGCCAAGCTTCGGGAGCTTGTCACTACCACCGAGGACGAATTCGAAATGCTTTCGAATTTGAGCTTGGCCCAGGCTGAGCGGTTGATCGCTGGTGAGGGCAGCAAGGGCAAGGTCCCCACCCCATCCGACCTCTACGACAATGCCGAAGGCAACCTGATCAAGAAGCTAGCGGACTTGCGGGTCGATGTTGCCGAGGCCGCAGTCAACGAGACCATCGCGCGACTGCAATCCGCTATCGCGTTGATGAAGCGCGTAAAGGTGGCAGCCTAGTCGTCACCGTCAGGCGGGAAGGGGGCGATCTCAATCGAGGTTGCCCTTTCTCCTTTCGCCCTGGCTGCCATTTCGTCAAATCCATATGGATAAATATTTTCTCTTCGAACATCTGATATTGACCAGCTGCGGCCAAAACATCAAATAAATCAATGACTTAAAAAGTGAAGGACATCGAAAAGCTACATTTACCTGCTACTATAGGTTGGTAGAGTGGGGAATTGCCACTCAACCCAGGAGTGCCTTGTGATGCTGTTCACCGACGGACGAGTGAAACGCCGATGCGAGGTCTGCAACAGCCCGTATCGCCCTCACGTCGCAGATCAACGCTTCTGTGGTGGCTACTGTCGGGCCGAGGCACGACGGCGAGAGGCGAAGTCAGCGCGGAGGGTTTGGATCAGGGAAGGGCGGCCCCTGATCAACGATGATCGTGACCTTCGATGTGGGCGGGCCATCTTAGGAGATGGAGCATGACCGGCCCCAGCGCAAAAGCCGAGCAAGCCCTTCGACGTGATGTCATACGCAACGACCAACAATCCAAGCTGCGTCCCGGCGAGCACGAGCCGAGTACGATGTTCGCGATGGCCAATCTTGGGGTCGACACGAGCGTTAGTAGCGGACGCGTTGGGAAGGACTATGTCGCGGGACAAGACCTATCGGTGAACTACCCACGCCTGCCGTCCGGCCCCTGGTCCGCCGACTACGCAAAGGTCCCCGACGAACCCCCGCTTGGTTACCCGATTGATGCGCAGGAACCTGTCGGCACCTTCGCTGAGATCAGTTTGTCCGTAGCGGGCGCATCAGCCGATGCGGACAAGGTCGAGGTTGTTGCTCCATCGGTGGCCCTACCTCCCGCCAATGTTGAGCACGCCTCGACCACTTCTTCAATCAGCAGCGCTTCGGCGGAAAGAGACCAAGCGCCGAAGGGGGTGGAGCAGCCCATAACACACAGCGCGCGGCTGCTCCACTCAACTTTAACCCGACCGACCAGGAGGCTGTGGTGGGCGATCCCATCATCGTTGATTTGTGCGAGGACGAGGAGGAGGTTGCAGAATTCGTCCTCATCCTCTTAGACCAACTAGCTCCACGCCTTGCGAACCGCATCGAGCTTCTCAACCTGGGCGGCGGCTCGATCAGCGAGTTGATGGATAGACAGCGTGAGCAATTCCAGGAGATGGCACTGCTATTTGCGGGATTGCCGCCACATCACCAAGCAAGGATGGAAGGCGGCTAGCTCCGCAGTGGCGAACATTGACCGAGCTGACGGAGCGCAATCGCGCATTGGTAAAGCGGAGAGCGGCGCATGGCTAGCAGGATGAAGGAGCTTCGCCAACCGCATTGGGCCGTGCCGCATTTGTATCGCGTACGCAGGCCCGCAACCGATCTGTATCCATATCTCCCGACGGAACGGGCTACAGCGCCGCCAGCTAAGCAACAAAGCACTAGCAAGTTGTTGCCTGATGCCACCCGACAACATGTCTCTCCGCTAGGTGGCGTGGGGGCCGTGAGCGAAGGGAAGGACAAGCGCTGATGGCCCTCTATCGCTCCCTGACTAACCTCCTCACCGACTGCGGCTATTACGTCACCGCTAACACCACCTTTTCTGATGGCGCCACGTCCGCCCCTGGCGTTCCGCAGATGGCTACTCCCAATTGGCCTCCAGCAATGGTGGACTGCTTGGATATGGATGCTTGCACCAAGCTGTTCGCGCAAGGCGTTTGCATGCTGGGCCAGATCGCGATGGGCGTCCCGCCGCCGAAAGTCTACTGGCGACAAGTGACCCTTGGCACCAGCGTGTGGCAACTCACCGGCGCTGGCGCTGCGCTGGGGATTGCGGATTGGACAAATCCGCGCGGTGCGAGGCCATGACAGAGATGCTCAAGCGTTATCTGAGGCGGACGCGAGATTTTTTTACGCCCAATAACTTCACATGTGAAGTAATCGAGTAGGAGATCGGCAAATGAATGAACCAAAGCATCGGTGGCCCAACGGAGTAACCCGCCATGGCGGGGAGTGGCGAGCAACGATCGTAGTCGATGACGGCGAGATGCTCGAACTCGGAAGCTGGGGCCTGAAGGAGAACGCGATCGAGGCATACAACTGGCATCTGGCGTGGCTGGGATTGGAGCGCGAATTGCTACCAGTGCCGCGTGACAGGGCGCAGGAGTTCTTTGACCGGTTCAAGTTCGTAAGTATTGGGCATCGGGTCGGTGCGAAGTTTTCGAGGGAGAGAGGAGTAGCAAATGACCGAACCTGAAAGTGAGAGCAAAACCAACGCCGCTATCACCGATCTGATCAAAGCTGGCGTTGCTGACCCGGCAACGTTGGTGCTGCTGCGCGCAACACAGGAGATTTTGCGGGAGTTGGACGAGATCAAATCAAAGCTTGGCGACATGAGTTTCCGGTTCGACGTGGAGATGAGAGACATGAGCATTGTCGATCGGGTGATGAGCCTGATTTGGCAGCAGTTTGGGCAGAAGGGAAGGCGGCGACAATGACACGAACGGTAACGCTGCGCGAGTACGCAGATGAAGTGATGCGGGATTTGCTCGCCGACCTAAACCGTCGAGCGCAAGCAAGGGGAGAGGATGTTCAGCTTGTATTTGATCGTCCCCGTCCGAGACTGGTTGCGGAACGTGATGAAGTTGTCGTTCCGCTTAGAGCGGCGAAAGTTGGAAGTTTGAAGAGTGTGAAGCAAACCTAACAAGGAAGGATAGAGCAAATGGCAAAGCGATCTAACGCATTGAGTGGCAGTGGTGGAAAGGGCGGTGGACCAGGCAGCCGAAGCCTCTCCAACGTAACGACCTACTACGGTGGCAGGCCCAGTGATCGCGTCTCACCTGGTGGAGTTAGCCAGGTTGGCTCGAACATGGGCAACCACAGCACCGATGGGGGCGGCAAGACCCTGCGCGGCGGAGTTGAGCCGTTGATGAGTGGCAAGCTGATCCGGCCAGGCCAGCCGGAGATGGGCAACACTCTCGCTCCCTCGACGGTTTGCGGCCCTGGCGGATCACGCTCGGTATCGAAGAGCGGCTCGCAACATGGCCTCGCCTCGACGCCTGCACCGATTGGGCCGACCAAAGACACCCTCGCAGAATTTGGCCCGGACTATCAGAGCGCGAAGACGAGGACATAGCGATGAGCAAGAATGAGAATGATCGTCGTTACGAGGGCGTTCCCTTCCAGGGCCTCACCAACTACCGCGCCCCGAGCGAGAGCGAAATCCAAGCTGGCATCTCCGCATCGATGCGCGATGTCGTGAAGCACGATACGCGCAATGTTCACGATCGTGGATCGCCTGCGGCAACACCTGCGGGGTCAGAGCGGGCGCGGGGGACTGGCGGAGATGGGACGGGTTGGAGCGAGGGAAAGCCCTTGGGCCTTCAACCCGGGATCGAGCTGATAGATCGGCTCTGCGATCAGCTCTTGCCCCACGCCCCTGGCTACAAGCCGAAGGGCGAACCGAAGAGTGAGACGAAGTAAGGGGGCGTGTGATGGCGGCGGATGATGGCCCAGGGTTGCCACCCGCAATCATCACCAAGCTGCGTCGGCTGGGAGATCGCCCTCCGGTCTTGTCGCGGATTGTCGAGACGTTGCGGGCGATCGATACAGAGCTACTGATGCTTCAGCGATTGCTTGCAGAGATGCGGGCGGAAGGAGTGGAGTAGGAGAAGGCCAATGACCCGAGAAGAAGCCATCAAGCTGCGGCCACACTATGCCGAGCTATACGCCAACATCCCGCCGATGCCACCGAAGCGGGCTAGCCAGGCGCAGATCGAGGAAATCTGTCGGCTGGTGCCAGAACGGAAAGTCGAGGTTCTGAAGTTGGGGCAGGCCGGGCTCACCGATAAGCAAGCCCGCGAAATCCTTGAGGAGGCGAGGAAGCCGAGAAAGCCACGGATGCCTGCGGTGAGTGGTGGCGACGCCGAACGACTTCATGCGCAAAGCGGAGAGGTGCTGGCGGAACGCCAACGGCGCGAACTCGGTGAGTTGAGGGGTGAGGAACTGCGACGCCAGCGCTATCAGGAAGTCATCGACTATTGGCATGAACGCAAACTTGCGGATGCCGCGTACGAGCAACGATTTCGGGATGATGCTGGGATCGAAGCGTATGACCGCAACGTTATTTGGAAGGGCTACCGATGAGTAAGGGGGCAGAGATTAGGGTTGCGAGGCGGGAGTGGCTCGTTGAGCTTCGGGCAGCCAGGGACGAGGGAAATCAGCCGAGGGTCGCTGACCTCCTAACCGAGATTGCTGTGCAGGCGCCGGAGCTACAAGGTTCCGCCTGTGAAGTCGTACGGGGCAACAACGATGCCGCTGCGGACCAACGAGAGGAGTGGGCGCGGGGATTTTTTTCGGCTGCAACACAATCTAGAGTCGAGATTACAACCGTTACGCCTGAGCCTGCGGTGGTGGCTGCGCCGATGGTGTTGCGGAGGTTCGAAAGGAAGCTGGGAGAAACAAAGCCCGCCGTGAATGAAGTGGGGGAGGCGCTTCAGGCGGCGATCGCGAAGCTGCCGGAGCCAGAGGCTGAGCCAGAAGGGGAGGCGGAGCCGAAATCCGGGATGGCACTGGCGGTACCGTCTAACGAGTTGTTGGTGCCAGTTGCGCCGCCAGAAGCAATTAAGACGATGAACGACAAACATGCCGTGATCAGCAACCTGGGCGGTAAGTGCGTCGTGATGGAATGGGTGCCAAGCGTGATTATGCCGGGAGCCAAGGAGTTAGCGTATCAGAGCTTCACAAGCTTTCGAGAACGCTACGCCAATCAGTATGTCGATCATGGTGGCCCTCAAGGGCGGGAGAACCATAAGCCGCTTATTGGCTAACCCATCCTCAGCGTCGGCAATACGAAGGCCTCGACCTAGTCCCAAATGGCCCAGCCGTATTGCCTGGAGGCTACCTAAACCTGTGGCGTGGCTGGGGTGTTGAACCGCGAAGGGCAGTTGGCGGCTTAATGCAGCGGCACATCGCCGAGGTGCTGGCAAACGGCAATCAAGAGTTTGAGGATTACATCAAGAAGTGGACTGCTTGGAAATTCCAGAACCCCGGCTTGCCGCCTGAAGTGGCGTTAGCGCTGCTCGGCGGCAAGGGCGCTGGCAAAGGCGCTTGGGGTTACACCCTAATGCTGATCTTCGGTCAGCACGGTTTGCAGATATACGCCTCGGAACATCTGACCGGCAAACACAACGCCCATCTTCAAAACAAACTGTATCTGTTCCTCGATGAAGCATATGGGCAGGCGACAAAGAGGCAGACAGAAAGCTCAAGACCCTCACGACCGAAAAGTGGCTGATGATTGAGCCGAAGGGGATCAACTCATTTCAATGGGTAAATCGGCTCGGCCTCTACATGAGCGGCAACGATAAGTGGATCGTGCCCGCTAGCCACGACGAACGTCGCTACGCCGTCAACCGGATCAACGAGAGATGGAAGCAAGACAAAAGCTACTTCACTCCGCTGTTCGCCGAGATCAAAACGGCGGCGCGGCGGCGATGCTCTACGATCTGCTCCATCTTGATCTCGATGGCTGGCATCCGCGCGAGCACGTTCCCCAAACCAAGGCGTTGCTTGACCAGAAAATGCTCGGGATGACCGGCCTTGAGCAATGGTACGTCCACTTGCTCAGCGTCGGCGAGCTTCCAAAGCCGAAGCCAGAAGAACCCACGCTGGGTAGCCTTCCGAAATCCCTGATCGAAGACGCGAAGAACCACAGCCCACGAAACAAATACATCACCCCAGAGGAACTCGCCGCAATTCGTGAAGGAGATGGGCTGCACGCACAAGAGCAATGGCAAAAAATGGGGCTGGATATTCCCGCCGCTCGCCGAAGCCCGCTCAAGCTGGCTCGCCAGAGCCGGCAACATTGGGAGTGGCTCGCCGACATCGAGGATTGGGGAGAGAAGCCGCGCTTGAGGAAGGTGAGGGATTGGCAGGATAGCAAGTTTGATAGGTTTGATAGCATGTCATGCGCCGAAAATCTTAAGGCCCAGCCTATGCCCAGCGACTTGGTACTATCAAACCTATCAAACCATATCAAACCTATCAAACATAAGAATAGAGTAGAAACCTGAAGAGAAAGATGAGTGACTTTCCTGAGATGGAATATGTGAGTGGTGACGCAGAGCTTTTCGAGCTTGCCCCTGGCGAGACTTCGCTCAGCTTCCTCCAGAAGATTTATCGCAGCCCCCGACAGCCGATCGTCCGACGAATGCGTGCTGCAATGGCTGCGCTACAGCATGAGCATCCAAAGCTGACGGCGATGGCGATTGACAGCATGGACGGCGCAAGCTTCGCGGCAATGCTCGACCGGGCCATCGCCAGATCGCAGACCCCGCCAAAGATGATCGAACATCGCCCCAATGAAACCAAGGCGCCGCCGCAGTGGTCGGGTCCAATGTCACGCGCCGAGAGGCAGCCCGAGGAGTAGCGGGTGCCCATCAATATAGAGAGGCGATGGCATGAGGGATGATGATGCGGTTGGCCCGAAGGGCACCGTCCTCGGCAGTGGTCTTGGGCCTTGGCTGATCTCACAGCACGTCCGCTCATGGGAATGGGAGAGCTTTGCGCGAAGGGAGCCCAAGCCAGCGCGGGAGAGGTTGGGGCCGCTAGCGCTGTGGAAACCGATGGCGCCCAACTTATGGAGGGGCTAAGCTGTTGTCGGCTGGGGCACTGAGCAGTGCGAGATGTGTGACTACAGCCTACACCTCGTTAAATCCCGAGCTGCGAAAGTCGGCGACCTGCTAACGACCCGTCAATTCAATGCGCACACGCGAGGGTTCTGCGCGTCGGAAGACAAAACCCTCGCAGTTTGTGTATTGCCGGGAACCGAGTTGTCCTTTGCGAAGGAAGTTAAGCTTGCATGGACATGGCCGTGGACTAAGAGCCGAATCAATCACAAGACCGCAATCTTCCGACAGATCAATCAGCACGAACGCGCCACCCATCATGACGCGTTGGAATTCCCAGATGGCAAGATCGTTCTGCTGACTAAGCTAAAGCCGGGCCAGCGGGCGACTGTTCTCCAACTGCCGGCCGGCGCCGTCGAGCTTAAAGATCGGCAAGGTGTAAGGGCCGCTAGTCCCGTCGAAACTATCCGACCCTGAGGCCTTCGCGCAGCAACATCAACGTAGGCAGAAAAAAAGTCCCGACCGGAAGGATCGGGACTTCAAGTTGCTGCAACCGCAAAAAGAGAGCACCAGCAGAATAGCAAACTCAGCCTCCAGCGCCAGGGTGTTTTGCTGCCGGCGCGTAGTTTGCCGCGCGCTATTGCATAAAAGTCACACCGGCCCTTAGGCCGCGCGGCGAGCCCACACCATAGGGGCAGGCTCTTCCTTATTCGGGTCCGTTAGCCACCCAAGCTAAACGTTAAGTCGCGAGATCGTCATCCGGCTCACGCCAAAGGTCCGAGCGATATCCGTCAGTGCTTCGCCAGCCTGGCGGCGAGCCAGCGCTTCGTCTCGTTGATGCTTGGTCAGCTTGAACTTCGGACCAAACGCTACGCCTCGGGCCTTTGCGCGCTTCCTTCCTTCATCAGTCCGCGCCAGAATGAGGTGACGCTCATACTCCGCGAGTCCACCAAGCACAGTGAGCATCAGCTTCCCGGCTGGCGTCGTTGTATCGCACCAAGCATCGCCTAGAGACTTGAAGCTAGCTCCCGCTTCCCCGATTGCCGCGAGCGTGTTCAGTAAGTCCCTAGTGCTGCGCGCCAAGCGGTCGAGCTTGGTTACCAGCAGCGTGTCTCCAGGCTCCAGCGACCGCATACAGCGGGTCAGCGCTGCTCGGTCTGTCTTGATGCCCGATTGCTTCTCTGCGAATACCCGCTCAGCACCAGCCGCCTGCAAGGCACTGTGCTGTGCTTCGAGGGACTGGCCATCTGTCGAAACCCTCGCGTATCCAACTATCATTTCCCCGCTCCATTATGTGCGTGAGTTGCGTGCATCGGAAGTGGCTGTGCCGCAGGGACTTCCAATCGTACCGTATGTCTCAAGTTGTGTGCGGCCAGCGCAGCTCGCCTGCCGAAAAAGCCCTCCGCTGTCCACTGCTCCACGATCAGCTTTGCGTCGGCGATTAGCTTTGCTCGGTAGGCTGCGTCCGCCATCACCTTCGCATTCGCCAGCGCTACGATCTCGCGCTGTGGTACGGAGCGGAGCTTCACCTTGCCTTCGCGCCGGATTGCTTCCTTCACGTCTCGTTTGGCTGTGTGCATCGCTAGCACTCTCACTGCCTGAGCTTGGCGCTGGGCTAGACGTTGGGCTTGGGTTAGGCTGTGGATAGCTTCGACCATGTAATTGCCTTTCATGGTTGGAGTTAGAGCCTGCATAGCGTTTACAGCCCGCTATGCAGGCTCGCTGATTTTATCACAACGTTGCAGCGTGACCTAACAAATAGCGCAACGCTGATCTTGTTTGTTTGATCTTTGTTTGCTCGCTGCGTCCGCGTGGAGCCTTGCCAGGGATGGTCGCGATGGGGTGGGGCACCCCCAAAATTGCTTCGGCCCGATCGGCGCATAGGTGCTGCGCAAACTGTATGGAAATTTGAAGAGTATGGCTCTTCGAGTTCCCGCTTTATCAGTCTTGCCAACTACGCCAAAATTTGACTGCGTTCGTTGCGGCAGCCAGGAATGACGTTCCATACCCTGACACGTACAACCCCGCCGACCCGCCGGGGCCGGTTGTTGTCTGCGGTGAATAGGCGGATGACGACGTAACAACGACGCGGGTGGGATTGTTTGGACGTGTCAGAAACCGGTGATGGGAAGCATCAGATAGATCATTCATCATCTGTAATTCTGGGCATTGCCCCAGCAATTGCTGGCGGAAGGATTTCACATCGCTCGCTCCATTAAGGCGAGATGGATCGTTCTGCTTATAATATTCAAACGTCCAGTCGACTTGATGGTCGGTAGCTCTTGCGAGATTATTCGCCAATCGTTCGGAATGGGGGTCCCTAAGATAATCGTCGAGAGCCGGCTGGATTTCTCGCCGAAACTGCTCGGAAGGCTTGATCAATCCGTTGGTCATTTTTACCCTCCGGATTTCGTTCAGTCGTCCATTGTGGTTTAGAGGTAACGCTCATGACTAGAGCAAACCGCATGTTGGTAGGAGCCGCCATAGGAGCTATGGTGGGGATTATCTTGATCGCACTTAATGGTGCCGGCCCATACGCACAATCAGCCGTGGGCAATATAGCAGGCTTGATCGCGAATGTGCTGCCATCGGCCTTGATAGGGGCGGTGATCGCGCTTTGTGTCAAACCTAAGCAAAAGGCAACACCCCAAGAGCTGGATCGGCAGCGGGACAACTGGTCCGATGAGGAGAAAGAGACGTTCAGAAATCTAATGAACAAAGGCGACTTGAGAAACGCCTTGCGTAGTTTGAGATGTCCGACGACTGGTCCCACGAAGAAACCGACGACCCGCTTCACGCCGACTGAGCGCACAGGGGTGCCTCGCAAGTTGTGCAAAGGGCAGGGCGAACTTACGTCCACGTCGGCATGATACGGGGCAGACAAAGCCCTTCGTATCGCTAGCAACTAGGGCGTTAGCTCTTCGAGCCAGATGAATTCTTGTGGCGCCGTGGACATCGCGTTAACACGCTTAAATACTTCTTGCATGTGTGGCGACGCAATAAAGTCCTTTACGGCCTTAACTTCCGACGTTGCGACCTCCCCGACAACGTGAACTCGGTTGGGATCGTCGGTTCCGCGCAAAAGCCGCCAACGGCCAACTTTTGGTGGAGGGTCTGTCTTGAATAACTTAAACCACTCGTCAAAGTTTTTTAGACGATGAACAACGACGACTACCGGCATTTGGAACCTCCCTTACAACAAATCGTTTGTTTCGTAGGTCGGGCACGGGATCAGAGGGATATTGCCTCGTTACTCGACCACCCCGTCAGCACATCCGAATAGACAATTGTAAACACGCATCGACGTGAATTCATAGTGCCATTATAGTTATGACGATTGCGCGACATGTTCGCTATGGGTCATCCAGGCGGAAGTGTCTGCCCGATGTCTGTTCTTACCAATAGCCGACAGTGGATGCGGCGCGCTTATGAGTGCACGCCCCAACGTCAATCCTTGCGCAGCAAGTCCGGCAGCCTCGCAATGTTCGCCGCAATCCGCCGCGCTTCATCCCTGGTCAGCAGCTTTGCCGCCGATCGCCGCCCAGGCTCTTCCTCGAAATAGACGTACGCAAGTGCCTGCTTATTGCGATCGCGGACGATGAAGCAGGCGTCCTTTTCTTCGACAGTCCAGGGCGGCGAGAAGCGGCGAGGTTGGGTCAGGCGCAATCCTTTCTGAGCCTGTATCTGGAGGGTGCTCGGCTGCCTATGAGCATATGCCGACAGCTTGTCGCGAAGGCACGTTCAAAATCGGTTGCTTGTGGCATTATCTAGGAAACGGACCTCGGCTTCGTCGCCTAAAACATTGATGACCTCAACGGGTCGCCAAGCGTCGCCGGGAAAACGGCAACGATCCCAGATTTGGCCGGGCTTAACGCGCAGCATTGTTCTCACTCCGTAAGGGCGTGGGGAGATCAAACGGCTGTGTAAGCCGTCCCCGACGATACCGCCGGACGCAATATGCGGCGCCTTCTTAAAAGACCCACGCCAGCAAACATCCTATTCGAATTTTCAGCAGACACAATGGTGCACAGATTACCCAAACGCTGTCGTCGAAGGCTGCCGATGTTTGCTTTACTGAGCCTGCGGCCGAGCGCATGCTGACCGCACCCGATGGGAGGGGTTGATGGACGAGGGCACGATTGTCGGCTGGCTTATTTTGCTTGCGGCGGCATACGCGGTTTATCGGTACATCAGATGGAAGCGAATTGAGCGAGCAGAAGCCGCGCAGCTTCGGGCGCTTCTAAAAGCTAAGATAGACTTGTAAAAAGCGGGGTCCCTGTGCGCGCAGCGAAAGATCGGTTCTTCACTGAGGCTGTCAAACAGGACAGCGAGCATGAGTGGATCGCGCCGGAGGAAATAGAGCTAAACAGAAAGAGGGCGGTCGAGGCTCGACAGGAGGGGCTTGGTCTAATGACAGCTGCGATGGCGATGGAAGCGATTGTTGAGCGCTGTCCGACGAAGGCAGCAATGGTCGCAGCGATGGAGCATTACGTTTTGGAGTACGGCCGTTCCACGTCCGAGAAAGCACGGTTGAGTAATCAGGCTACTGATCCGGCGCAGCGGAAGGAAATTGAGACGGATGGGTTAGTATCATCGTTCGTAGTAGCAGCGCTCAATAATGTCTTGGCTGAGGTCAAAGGTCCCTGACTTCCTAAGGCGATGGTCACTGCATGGTCACCAACTCCCTCGCTACTGGCGCAGCCAACTCCGCAGCGCTTGCTTCCCTTATTTTGATTAGGCACCCGCTTCAGGCCGAGACTTCGCGCAGGCGTGTCCAGCACCAACCCATGTCATGCAGTATTCGAGTCCGCTCAGGCGCTGCTGCGATACTCGATGCCCCGAGCGCATGTTTTGTACAGGAGTTCAATGGAGTTGCCAGTGCCTCAATGACGCCGAATACGGCTGATACCAACTTCCGTTATCATCAGAAGTGAGAGGGGGAATGCAATGCCGGTAGCGCAACCGCCAACAGGCCCGATTGAAATTTCCGATCCCAACAATGTCCCGGAGCAATTCATTAGTGGGCCCTTCAACATCATGAACGCGGGAGGGATGGTGCACATTACCCTCACGACAGCACGGCCAAACCCAAATGACCTTTTCAGGGGGAGCACTACACCTCAGTTTCAGGCAACAGTTGCCTGCCGCCTATTGATGCCATTTGAAATGGCTGAGCAGTTGACCAAAACTCTTGCCGACGCTCTTATCAAAGCCAGGCAGGCAACCCGCCCCACGCCAGAAACCGAAACCGTCACCAGACGAACGGAGAAATCGGACAACATCGCCGACCGAATATTTTCGGATAACCCCCGATTGCGTAGCTAAGAGCAGTTCACGCTGGTCGCCGTAGCGTAGCGTGTTGCCTGCTAGCAACATTCTCCTAAACTTTGCCAGCGACCATTGACTGCCACAAAAAAGAACCCCGAGCAGGATACGCACTCGGGGCTTGCGAAAGTTTGTTGCCTCAAGCTTGTAGGCTCTTCTGCCCGGGCGACGCTGTAGTGTCGGGGATGGGGTGTCGCCCGGATGGGCCTACTAATCAAAACATAGGCACGATTTCGCTCAACTCAACGTCGCTTGCTTAGGCTGCCATACCTGTCCGGTGACGCGGCAATTCGTCGGCCACTGCGTCGCCTTTCTCAACATGCCACTCATCACATGTGCAGCAATAGAAAGAATACAGATCAGGCAACCCGTCAAATCGGGATGTTCTGCTGAACAGTTGCATCGGCCTTGCACAGCTGGGGCAACGCGGAGGTTTAGGCGCGGACATGGCACGATCTCCAATGTGTCCGCCTAAGGATGTGGTGCGTGAGCATTACCGCCGCATGGCCGGAAGCTTAACTTTTGGCAAGACTTCGTTGAGTGGACGCTGATCAAGGTGGAATTAGCCGCTGCGTCGGGTATCTTCGGTCAGCCGCAAACGTACGGTCGGGTACATGCCTTTCATCCGTTATCTCCCGAAGAACATGGGCGACGTGCAGCTTTACCTTCATCAGATCGATGACAACGTCGTTGTGGAATTTGGCAAAGGAGCGGAACTCCCTGGCGTTCGTACCGTCGGTGACCTGCGGGCGTTGCCGGCGTGGTTGAAACGGATGCGACTGCTTGTTGACCGCAGACCGCCCGGCTTGGTGAGGGTTGAGCCGATTTAGCGCTAGCAGGCTGTTGAAGAAGTGGGTCGCGGTTTGGCTGATTGAGTGATTTACTTTCTCCGAAACGATTCGGAGGTTAGGTGATGCGGGGTGGGGATAAGCGGACTGGCGAGCTTTTCAGCTACGTCGACCTTGAGAAGCGGGTTCGGTCGGATCATCCGCTGAGAGCGATCAGAGGGCTTGTGAACGAGGCGCTGGTCGCGCTGGAGCACGAATTCTTCGCGCTTTATGCGCCGATCGGGCGGCCGTCGATCCCGCCGGAGAAGCTGCTGCGAGCGATGCTGTTGCAGGCGTTCTATTCAATCCGGTCGGAACGGCAGCTGATGGAGCGGCTGGAGTATGATCTGCTATTCCGCTGGTTCGTCGGAATCGGGGTCGATGCTGCCGTGTGGGACCATTCGGTGTTCTCAAAGAACCGTGACCGGCTGCTCGAAGGGAATATCGCCGCAAGGTTCCTGGCGGCGGTTCTGGATCAGCCGCGGGTGAAGAAGCTGCTATCCACCGAGCACTTCACGGTCGACGGGACGCTGATCGAAGCGTGGGCTTCGTTGAAGAGCTTTAAGCCACGGGACGGATCGGACGAGCCGCCGGCCGGTGGCGGGCGCAATACCGAAGCCGATTTCCACGGCAAGAAGCGGTCGAACGAGACGCATGTCTCGACGACGGATCCCGATGCACGGCTCTACCGCAAGGGGCCGGGCAAGGAAGCCAAGCTCTGCTTCATCGGCCATGGCTTGATGGAGAACCGCCATGGCCTTCTGGTTGATGCTTGCCTGACGCCGGCTGACGGCCATGCCGAGCGGGTAGCGGCGCTCGCCATGATCGAACCGCGCGCCGACCGACCGCGCGCGATCACGCTCGGTGCCGACAAGGCCTACGACGCGGAAGACTTCGTCAATGAGCTGCGCTCGATGACAGTGACACCGCATGTGGCGCAGAACACCAGCGGCCGAAGTTCGGCGATCGACGCACGCACGACGCGGCACGGCGGCTATGCCGTCAGTCAGCGCGTCCGCAAGCGCATCGAAGAGGCGTTCGGCTGGATCAAGACGGTGGCCAGGCAGGAGAAGACGAAGTTCCGCGGTCGCGGCCGCGTCGGGTGGGCCTTCGCCTTCGCTGCCGCCGCCTACAATCTGGTGCGATTGCCGAAGCTCATCGCGGAAAATGGTTGATGGCAAAGCTTCCCGCCTTCGCCAAGGCTTTTGCCGCTCGCTGGCGTATCGTCGAGACAGGCTTCGCATGCGATGGTGCCTGACTTCTTCAACGGCCTGCTAGGTCGCCTCTACAATTCTGGCGCTTCAGGATCGACCACCGACAAGCGCTCAGATAGCCGCAGCGGAACGCACCTTTACGCCTCTGCGTCCCCCTGTGCTCCCTCAGACCTATCGCGCAGCATCGCTCAGTGACCACTGTCGAACGTATATCTTTTAGATATCCCACGGGCCTTACGTCGGCCTTCGATCTGCCCACAAATGTAGACGACGCCCCAACCAGCGAGGGCAGTAAGCGAAGCGATAGCTACCATCCAAAGAGTTGCGTTCAGGGGCGGCATCGGTGGGGAGTATAACGCCTTTCGCCGAGTGGGGCACTAGCAGGCTGTTGAAGAAGTGGGTCGCGGTTTGGCTGATTGAGTGATTTACTTTCTCCGAAACGATTCGGAGGTTAGGTGATGCGGGGTGGGGATAAGCGGACTGGCGAGCTTTTCAGCTACGTCGACCTTGAGAAGCGGGTTCGGTCGGATCATCCGCTGAGAGCGATCAGAGGGCTTGTGAACGAGGCGCTGGTCGCGCTGGAGCACGAATTCTTCGCGCTTTATGCGCCGATCGGGCGGCCGTCGATCCCGCCGGAGAAGCTGCTGCGAGCGATGCTGTTGCAGGCGTTCTATTCAATCCGGTCGGAACGGCAGCTGATGGAGCGGCTGGAGTATGATCTGCTATTCCGCTGGTTCGTCGGAATCGGGGTCGATGCTGCCGTGTGGGACCATTCGGTGTTCTCAAAGAACCGTGACCGGCTGCTCGAAGGGAATATCGCCGCAAGGTTCCTGGCGGCGGTTCTGGATCAGCCGCGGGTGAAGAAGCTGCTATCCACCGAGCACTTCACGGTCGACGGGACGCTGATCGAAGCGTGGGCTTCGTTGAAGAGCTTTAAGCCACGGGACGGATCGGACGAGCCGCCGGCCGGTGGCGGGCGCAATACCGAAGCCGATTTCCACGGCAAGAAGCGGTCGAACGAGACGCATGTCTCGACGACGGATCCCGATGCACGGCTCTACCGCAAGGGGCCGGGCAAGGAAGCCAAGCTCTGCTTCATCGGCCATGGCTTGATGGAGAACCGCCATGGCCTTCTGGTTGATGCTTGCCTGACGCCGGCTGACGGCCATGCCGAGCGGGTAGCGGCGCTCGCCATGATCGAACCGCGCGCCGACCGACCGCGCGCGATCACGCTCGGTGCCGACAAGGCCTACGACGCGGAAGACTTCGTCAATGAGCTGCGCTCGATGACAGTGACACCGCATGTGGCGCAGAACACCAGCGGCCGAAGTTCGGCGATCGACGCACGCACGACGCGGCACGGCGGCTATGCCGTCAGTCAGCGCGTCCGCAAGCGCATCGAAGAGGCGTTCGGCTGGATCAAGACGGTGGCCAGGCAGGAGAAGACGAAGTTCCGCGGTCGCGGCCGCGTCGGGTGGGCCTTCGCCTTCGCTGCCGCCGCCTACAATCTGGTGCGATTGCCGAAGCTCATCGCGGAAAATGGTTGATGGCAAAGCTTCCCGCCTTCGCCAAGGCTTTTGCCGCTCGCTGGCGTATCGTCGAGACAGGCTTCGCATGCGATGGTGCCTGACTTCTTCAACGGCCTGCTAGCGCTCAAGCGTGTCTTGCCCCTCTCTATTATTCGGGTCCACTGACCTTGGAAGGCTTAGGCCGCTTCCGCTTCTTCCAAGCTGTTATGGCATTGCGAACGCTTTGATGGCTCATGCCGAGGAACTTGCCGATTTCTTCAATCCTCTCGTCACTCTTCTTCGCAGCTTTGTTCGTTTCGTAAAACATGGCTGCTACGATCCGGCGTATATCCTTAGCCATATCCCTTGGACGGCCCGTTCGGCCTCGTTTCTTCGCGAGCAACGTCACCCGCCCTTCATCAATCAGTCGGGCAAGCATGATGAGTACCGCGTCAAGAATGATTACACCCTCACCACCTTCCCAAATAGCAGCGGCGAGGGGCCTAAAGTCACCGTGATACATCCAACGCATAATGACAAAGGCATGGGCTTTCTCGCGGTCTATGCCACACTTGTTGACGTAAAAGGTGACCTCAACGTCCCATTCGTTTTCACCGTCAATCATTTGGGGATCGCCTCGACGTGATTAGCCCAGCGCTCTAGCGCTTCTCGCATCTCCTTCGCGTAGGTAGCGCGATTATAGACGCCCGCTACGCCAGCGCGATGACCACTGACGTGGTTTAGGATCGCCTCGATGATATGCGGCAGCACGCCGAGCCGATCGGCCATGATCGTTGCTGCGGTTCGGCGAAGATCGTGAAGCCGCCAGTCGGGCAGGGGCTTACCCTTAGACCCTCGTGCAGCTAACAGCCGCTTATCAAGCGCTGCCTTGCTATCGCTCCAGCCAGAGAAGGCGCCAAGCCCATAGCCAAACACGAAGTCCCTGGCTTGGCGTCGGTGCTGCTTTTCCAAGATCGTCTTTGCTGAGGTGGAGAGCGGGAGTTCATGCTGCCGCTTATTCTTCGTCCGCTCCGGACCAAGCACGATCAGGCGTTGCTTAAGATCAACTTCGTCCCAGCGCAGTCCACCTATCTCCTCACGCCGTTGACCAGTGAGGATCAACAACCGAACGATGTCGCCGAATTGATCATCGCCTAGCGCACGCCAAACCTCGGCTAGCTCATCCTCGGTTAGCGTTCGTTCCCGCGAGCCTCCTTCATCTGCCTTGCCTGTGCCCGACACCGGATTGATTTCAATGAACCCCTCGGTGATGGCCCAGGCAAAGAAGGCAGAGAGGCTTGATCGTACTCGGTTCCGGGCAACCGGTCCGCTTGCGTCCTCAACCTCGGCAAGCCTAACTGCGATTGCACGACGATCAATCTCAGTAAGCCGAAGCTTCGCCAACGGCGCTGCGTGGTTCGTAAGATGGCGCTCTACCTCCTCGAAGGAGCGAGGCTTCATCGCGGGCCGCTTACGGTCCAGGTAGCGCACCGCCTCGGCGCCGAATGTCTCGGCTGCTCGGGCTTCACGCTGTTCGGCGAAGGGGTCGAGGCCAGTCACGACTTTGCCGAGCGCAGCAGTAGCCTGACGCCGTGCAGTATCAGCAGTCCAAGGCGAGCCGTGGCGGCCAAACGATTTCATTCGCTGCACTCCGCCCAGTCTGTAGCGGAGATAGTAGAAAACCCCATCACGCTGACGCCTTGCACCGAAGCCCTTGACGCTCGCATCCCAAATCCACTCGCCGCCATTCAGACGCTCGACGGTAGCCTTGGTAATCTTGCCTGTTGCCATCGCTCCGCTTTCCCTGAAGGCGTTGCTTGCTAGGTGCCCACCCTCAGTCTGGCTAATTAGCAAGCAATTAGCAAGCAAGCGAGGGCGAACCGGTGGCGTCGGCTGGCGGATCGTGACGGCGCATGGCACGCGGCGAAAGCAGTCGCGTCAGTGTCGAGGAAGTGCCGATGGGATGGGCACAAGTACAGACTTGTTGCGACTGCATAGGGCGGGGCTTATAGTGGCGGACCTGGGACGGAGCGTAGCGCAGCCCGGTTAGCGCACCAGTCTGGGGGACTGGGGGTCCCGAGTTCAAATCTCGGCGCTCCGACCAGCTAAATCAGACATTTATACCGCAGGCGTGAGTGCGCCCGAACAGGTGCAAATGCTGAGATCGCTTTGGCGCGTATAACTCGCGCAGTGACTGAATTGGCCCATCCAACGCAATTGCACCCTATGGAGCGCTCATCCGTTCATCCTGCGTTCATCTGAGCCGCGGTTAGCTTGGGAGGTCGGGGGCCCGCATCAGCGAGGTCCGCAAATGAGAACCTCTTTATTGATCGTCCTGGCGGTGACCGCGCTCGGGGCCGGCAGCGCCCTTGCAGCCATGAACAACGCCTGCAAGAGCGGGCATCATCCGTGGTGTGCGCCGACGTCCGATATCAGGCACCACACAAAAACCGCGCACAGCTAGGTCGCGCGCCAATCGCGGCAGTCCGGCTGAGAGTCAACAATTTCGCCGGCAATTGATCAGCAATCGAGCGCAGTGGTCGCGGGATTCGCGGCGATACTGGCAATAGTTGAACTGCTGCTCGCAGCGCGTGTTGCAATAATCGTCCGCAAGTCTGAGGGAGCCGGATGGTGACCTGGCGTTTTCCGTAATGGACGCACAATAGATTGAAGAACAGTCGCGCGGCTCAAAGCTATCTTTGGCTTGCGATGGAACGATGACAACGATCATTGCGGCGGTCGCCCCGGCCGCTAGCGCCAGTAAAGCCGGGTACGTTTTCATGTCATCCAATCGGTGCATCGGCGCCCAAGGCGAGTGGCCGCACCATCCGTATTTCCCCTGGACCTCGTTTTGCTCGTTCTCGTTGAGAGGCGGCCCGATGCATCATGAGCTCGCCACTGCGCTGTCATGTTGCGCTGGATCAAAAAGCGGAGGATTGGCCCACGTTCGTCCGCCCCGCCAGTCCGACCATGAAGATCGGCGCGCTTTCGCCAAGACGATTTGCGCACACTGCGAGTTCCAATGCTGCCTGCCTGAGGCGCGGTGAGGGATGACGGGCGGGAGCGAAATCAGTCGCTGGTGCTCCCGGCCAAATAATTTGCTATAAGAGTTGCGCTGTCATCGCCGCGGGCTACTGCGGTGTCTCAAACCTGGGAGGTCATTGATGCGCCGATTTGTAATAGCTGGCCTGGTTGGCTTGACGATAGCCGCAACATTCTCGACGTCGGCGTCGGCGTTCCGGTGCCTCGCCCGTGGTCAGAATGGGGTATCGACATGGGGCTACGGCATCTTCTTCTCACGCGCCCAGAAATTTGCCCTGCGCCACTGTCGGACCGCGGGCGGCGTTGATTGTCATATCGTCTATTGTCGGTAGACGGCACTTTTGCAGCACTGGTGGCCGTGATCCCCGGTCGGCATCAGCCGCCACCGGTCGGCGGCCCATTCTGCGTCGTTGCGGCCAGCGGATCGGCTGTCACGTGACGTCGCTCGCGCAAATCTGCGCCATCGCGTAACCTGGCCCACCTGCCTTGCCACCGCCGTCCAACCGGAATTCACCGTGAAACGGATTTTCAGCGCGACCCTCAATTCGCTGCGGGGCTTGCGCTATGGCTTTCGACGTGAAGCGGCATTACGCGAGGAATTGATCCTCTTGGCCGCCGGCCTGATTTTGGGCCTGTTCGTTGCGCCGACGGTCGCGTGGTATGTCGCGATGATCGGCGTGCTGCTGGTGCTGTTGGGGATCGAATTCCTCAACACCGCGATCGAGAAGCTCGCCGATCACGTGACTCCCGAGCACCACATCGATATCGGCCGCATCAAGGATTACGGCTCCGCTGGCGTGTTCAGCGGCATCTGTCTCGCCGGGATCGTGTGGCTGGCGGCGCTGGCGTTGCGGCTTGGGCTGATGTGACTTGGGCTGATCTGCTTGCGCCGATCTGACCTGACCGGGCAATTCGGCGGCGGCGTTCTGCCGCGATGCCAATGCCGTGAACGGATCTTGGAAACCTGCCGTTTCGCTTCATATGCGCAACGAGGGGTCGGTCGAACCAAGGACGACCGCCATGCTCAACGCACTTTTGGCCCTGGTAGCTTTTCTGATCGCCGCCGCGGCGCTGGCGGACGGAACGCCGCCCCGGCATTGAGGGTCCCGTAACGAAGCCCAATGACGCCGATCGTTGCGGCGGCATTTTTTGCGCAACGCATCGCAAGCCGGGCAGGGGGTTGGTTCGCGCCGCCTGGCAAGGTGGGACCGTGGATCCCGCCAAATCGGGCCTGCCCAATAACGCGATCTTAAGGCTGGCGCGGCTACAAGGCCGAGACCGGTAGCACAGTTTCAAGCGCCCTTCGTCCGGCACGCACGAGTCTCACCATGGCGTACACATCGGCCAATCCAGGGCGGGCGATCGCCGCAGCTCGCCCGAGTATCGATCGGGCGCTCCGCAAGCTGTTTCCCTCGACGTCGAGGCTGACATTCAATCCGCTGTTCCGCGCCGCGGTGAACGCGTTCGACGTCGTGCCGCGGCTGGTGTTTCCGGAATTCCGTGCGCTGCCACCCAATCATCTGCGCATTCGCATCGGCGTCGGTAACCGCCTGTTCAACAATCAAAGCGACTTTCTGGTCCACGCCCGCGATTTCTGGATGTTCGTGTTCGCCGAAGGCATCGCCACCATGCATTCGGATATTCTCGATATCGGCGTCGGCTGCGGGCGCTGGGCGCATTGGCTGCGCGACTACAATTTCCGCGGCCGGCGTTTTGCCGGCAGCTATGTCGGCATCGACATCGACGAGGAAGCGATCGCCTGGTGCCGCCAAAACTATGACGCCGAGCGCTTCCGTTTCTACCGCTCGAGCGATACGAGCGTCTCTTACAATCACGCCTGCAATCACACCGCCGCCGCGCCATCGGCCTATCGCATTCCGCTCGCCGACGCCGCCTTCGATCTGGTGTTTTCCAATTCGCTGCTGTCGCATCTGCTCGAAGCGGAGCTGGAGAATTATCTGCGCGAGTCCTATCGGCTGTTGAAGGCCGGCGGCGCGATGATGCATTCGCATTTCAATATCGAATATCCGCCGGCGACTTACGGCACACGGCATACCTTCGGGCACCGGCTGGGCAACGCGCTGATCGAATCCGAAGCGCAACCGGAAGCGGCCGTAGCCTATCACACCGATTTTCTGTTCGACCTGTGCCGCCGGATCGGCTTTAGCTCGAGCGAGATCGTGCACATGCCCGGCGGTGCGCAGCACCAGCCGATCCTGCTTTGCCGGAAATAGGTTCGTCGAAGTCCGGCTTGGCGCGCTCTTCGCCGTCAGAACTTGTATCCCACGCTCGATCCCGGACTATTGCGCCTGGAGCGGAACGCCGCTGCTTTATTTGGACCGCGTCTCGTAGAACACGATCTCTTCGTCGGCGAATACGAAATCCTTTTTGGTGATCAGAATGACGGTGTATTGGCTGGTTAGCGGCGGGTCGGTCGCGGCGGTGTCAATGTATTGATTGCCTTCAATGCGCCATTGCCCGTGGGTGGCACCCTCTTCAGCCGGCAACATCGTCCAGGTGCCGTCGGCCCGGTATAGGTAATCGTGCCGGGGTGATTCCCATTCGCCGACGCGAAGGCCCGCGAGCTTTTTGCTATCGGCATCGCTCGGCGCCGGATGGCGTTTGATCTCGGCGTCGATCGCCTGCCATTCGTCGGTCTTTTGTTTGGCGGCCTGTTCGCGCAGGCGAACCAGGTGGGTGATGTAATCCGACCGGGCGGCTTCGCTCGGATGGGAAAGCTTGTCGTAGTCGCGCTTGGCCTGTTGCAGCGCACGAAGGTAGCGCTGCTGGCCGGATTGCTGGGCGCGGGCGGCGAGCGGCCACACCGCAGCCGCGCTGCCGAGAACCGTGAGGAAGTCGCGCCGTCTCATGTCATCCATCAATAGGTTCGCTGCCCGGTTGGAACCAACGTCGGTCCGGATCTTGTTGGTCGTGCAAGCCAATCAAAGATTAGCCAGTTAAAACGCAAGAGTTGGCGCGTTGCCGGCGTGCGAGACATTGCGATCGAGGTTGTGCTCGCGTTTCGCCAGGCGGCGTCGGGCGATCTTCTCGTCATCCTATAAAACGTCTACGCTTTAAGCCCAAGTTTGGTTGTACGCCGACTTTCGCGCTCGGGGTCATCCATGGCCGGATTCACCTGGACACAGAGGCCGCTGAAAGAATTTTTGAAAACCATGATTATCGGGGGGATTTCGTTCCTCCTGCCCATTGCGCTCGCCGCGTTCATTTTGTCCTACGCATTCCGATTGGTGAAGCGTATTGCCACACCCATCTCCCACGGCCTTCATCTGGATCAGTGGGGCGATGTAGCCGGCGTCAGTGCCGCCACTTTCTTGTCGGTTCTGGCCCTGGTCTTTCTCGCCTTCGCCGCCGGCGTTGTCGCTCGCACCGCGTTCGGCGGGCGCATCAGCCGCTGGTCTGAGAACTCGCTGCTTGGTCGCCTGCCGCATTACCAGCTGATAAAAAGCATGGCGGAAGGCCTTGCGCATATCGAGAGTGCGAGCGGCTTGAAGCCGGTCTTGGTCAGCATCGAGGACGGCTGGCAGATCGGATATCTGCTGGAAAAGCTGGAAAACGACTGGGTCGCGGTGTTTTTGCCGCAGGCGCCCACGCCGATGTCCGGCAACATCATGTATTTCCCGACTAACCGTGTGCGGACACTCGACATCACCATGGTTCAGGCGATGTCGATCGTGAAAGCCATCGGGGTCGGTTCCAGCGTAGCTCTTCGCGGCGTCGACCTCAAGCTGCCGAGCAAAGATCGGTGAAAATTGCCGTTCAGTGTTCCGCGCGGGTTGATCGCAATTGAATTGCAATGTCAGCGTCCCGTCCGTTCTTTCATTATCACTTTCACGGGATTTGATTCCGCCGTAAAACAAATCGGGGGCGAAAGGCATATACTCGCGGACGTTGGTCTCTGACCCCAAATCAAAAGTTCTGATTGATGCACTGGGCCGCGAGTCAACGTGTTACCGGGAGAAGTACCATGCGTAAATTGGTGATGGTCGCCGCAACCGTTATCGGCGCGGTGGTAATGTCAGCCTCTCCGACGTCAGTCAAATTGTCGGCAGAAACGGTTTTGTCCCTGTCTCAGGACAAAGCGTTCGCCGAAGTTGGCAGACCCGGCACGCCAGGAAGCGTGGCTGGGGTCAACCGCAGAGTGGAACGGCGGGCCGTCCGGCGCTGCGCGGCGGGCGTGACCTGCCCGCAGTATTAAGAGCTGACGCCGGCGCGCAGCGTCCGGCATTGACGCGAGTAGCGTGATCCATCTGATTGTTGGCGGAGCGAACTGACGGCGTCAGCTCGAAGAAATTCGCTGCGGCCATTTGCGTGAAACACCTTTCCGGCCGAAAAACTTCTCAGCAGTCGATGCGCGTCGTTACCCGAAGCTCCTGCGATACAAGACGAAGCCGAGCTCGTCGGTCCCGCCTTCGCCGCTTCGTAATGTACTAATTCCACTCGAACTCTCTGACCCAAAGTTGACCGGGAGAACGTTGCCAATCGCCGCGGGTCAATAGCTCCACGCGTCGTGCCGTCCGACGAGATGCGAAGCCCGCTACGCGGCGACGTTTAAGGAGGATCGCCAACTCCTTGTCGCCATCGACCAGATCGAGTCGGCGTCAGCCATCGAGCCCGCGCCACGGACCGCAATCGATGCTGCCCGGCGTGCGCCTGCGGCAGGCGATGGAAAATGGCAGGCGGGGGGCAAGCAGGCCGCGGCCGCAATCGCAATCAAATCGGTCGGCACAGCGCCCGAAGGCCGATTGCGATGGTGTATCCGCCGGCGGCCGCGCGTCAGTTGCTCCGAGCCTTTTCGGACGTTTTTCCGTTCGACTCGGCCATTCCGGTATTATCAGGTGATATCGGCGCCGCCGACGCTTTACTGCCCTGGACGGCGCTGCCGCCAGCGGGAAGGGCGGTCGCCTTCGAGGTCGACGTAACCGCGCTGGGATGCGCTTCCTTGTTGGCCTGCGCCCATGCCGTCGCAGAACCCGCTGCGCCGAACGCGATCGCAACCAAACCCGCTACAAGTGCACTCTTCATCCGAATCTCCTTTTGGGGTCCCGAGTTATCGGGTGTCATGGCCGCCCGTTTGCCGCTTTAGTTCCACATTGCGGCGCGATATTGTCGCAACGTCGCGTTAGAGCACTCTTGCGATGTAGCGCAATTTACGGGAGCGGGTGCAACATCTTGACAAGCGCCCGGTTCTACCACAGCGTTGCGAACCCTATGTCGGGTGGCTTCCAGCTCAATTCATCATTGAGGTCAATTCATCATTGAGGAATGACTCTTGCGCAAAATAGCTGCCGTTGTGCTTTTTCTATTCGCGCTGGGCCTCGGTTTTGATACCGGAAATGCTCAGGCAAGTGGTCTCGTGACCTTCAACATCACCAACAACGCACGATACACCATTTTTCTAAAGTTCTTCTCGCAAAACCGATCTTGGGTCTGGCCCACCGCGACCTCTAACTACGTCCTTAACGACAATAAGGAACACTCGATCCGGCTCACTTGCAACATTGGCGAAAAGATCTGTTACGGAGCCGGTTATTCCCACGACGGCACTGGAAGCAGTTGGGGAGTAGGCTTCCTGGGCAAACTGGGTTGCAGCGGTTGCTGTCTGACGTGCGCCGCCAATAATCCGACCCACGCCTGGAGCCTGGACGACTGATCGGGCTTCTGCCGGGCCGCTATCGCCCACACCCAGCCGGCGACGGCGCCTCGGCGTCGTCCGGTAATGCGTCTTCCATCTCGCCCTTCCACAAATTGAGCGACGCCGCGGTCAGGCCCCAGACTAGGCCGAGCAGCAGAAAGAAGTGGCGCCAATGGTCGGTGTCGACGATGAAGCCTTCGAAGGCTTCGCCGACGAACGCCGCGTAGGCGGCGATCAGATAGGCCTGCCAGGGCGCCGCGATCAGCGCGGAGCGCAGCCCGATTACCAGCGTCACCATCACCAGCGTGAAATAGGCCATGCCGCCGACCCAGCCATAGACCAGAAAGCCCTGCATATAGACGTCGTGCTGCTGAGTGCCGAACTGGCGGAAGAACTCGAACGGCCCCAGGCCGTTCGGATGATCGAGTATGACGCTGAGCGCGAGTTTCTGCTCCCAGAACCGTCCGCCGGGCCCGACGTCATAGGGCTGGATCACCTTGGCGCGCTCCAAAAACAGATCGTGCACGGTCGGAATCAATAGCAACGCGATGACAAACAGCACCATTGCCACGAGGGTGGCGACGCTGAACAACAGGATTCGCCGGCGCATGCGCGGCTCGGGCGCTGCGACGAACAACAGCAGCACGGCGACGGCGGCCGACACCGCGAAATGCACCCAGGCGCCGCGCGAGAAGGAGAGCACCAGGCCGCCGAATAAGAATGTCATGATCGCGAGGCTGAAAACTCCCATGCCGCGCGTCATGACGCCGATCAGCAACAGCAGGAGCGGAAAGATCAAGAACGGGCCGTAGACGTTCGGGTCCTTGAAGGTGGCGCTGACCCGGTCGTTGAACAGGAAAATGTCGGAGCCGGGCGCGAGGTGGAAAAAGCCGACATAGCCCGCGGTGGTCGCGATCAAGGCGGCGATGATATAGGCGCGCCTCAAGATCGTGAGCCGCACCAGATTGGCGTCGCAGAACAGGCAGGCGAACATGATTGCAGCCAGCACCAGATAGCCCGAGGTCGCGACATATTGCAGCGTCTGTTTCTGATCGAGCACCGGGATGACGGAGAAAAAGCCGCCGATCAGCCAGACGATCAGGAGCAGCATCAGCGGAATAAGCTTGCGGTCGAACGGCACGCGGGCGGCGACGCACATCGCCAGGAGAATGATCATCAGGCCGTCATGCGGCGAAGGCTCGATGAAGGCGATCGAGCTCAACATCACGGTGACGAACAGGACGATATTCAGAAGCCGCTGCGCCAGCGGCGCGGTCGCGGCGTAGCCTTCGTCCTCGGCGAACGCCGCCGGGCTCGCAAGCTCACTCAATACGCATTCTCCGTGCGCAACAGAGCGAACGGCGTATGCGCGACGATGTAGAGGTCGAGCAGGATCGACCAATTCTCGATGTAATAGAGGTCGTGTTCGACGCGCTGCTGGATCTTTTCCTGCCTATCGGTCTCGCCGCGCCAGCCGTGGATTTGCGCCCAGCCGGTCAGGCCCGGCTTGACACGATGGCGGGCGAAGTAGCCGTCGACTGCCTCGTCATAAAGCCGGTTCTCGGCTTTGGCCTGCAGCGCATGCGGGCGAGGGCCGACCAGCGACAGGTCGCCGAAGAACACCACGTTGAACAGCTGCGGCAATTCATCGAGGCTGGTCTTGCGGATGAAGCGGCCGACGCGGGTCACCCGCGGGTCGCCGACGGTGACGAGCTTGTTGGCATCGGCGTCGGACTGCTCGACATACATCGAGCGGAATTTGTAGATCTCGATCAGCTCGTTGTTGAAGCCGTAGCGCTTCTGCTTGAACAGCACCGGGCCGCGGCTGTTAAGCTTGATGGCGATGGCGATGATCGCCATGATCGGCAGCGCGCAGATCAGCGCCACCGAGCCGACGATCTTGTCGAACAGCCATTTCATCACGACGTCCCAGTCGGCGATCGGCTTGTCGAAGACGTCGAGCACCGGAACGTTGCCGACATAGGAGTAGGAGCGCGGCCGGTAGCGCAGCTTGTTGCTGTGCGCCGAGAGCCGGATATCGACCGGCAGCACCCAGAGCTTCTTGAGCATCTGCAGGATGCGGCCTTCGGCGGTGATCGGCAGCGAGAAGATCACGAGGTCGACGCGGGTTTGGCGCGCGAACGCCACCAGATCGTCGACGGTGCCGAGCTTGGGCACGCCGGCACAACTCGTTGGGCTGCGTTCGTCGCCGCGGTCGTCGAACGCGCCGACGATGTGGACGTCGGAATCGCGCTGTACGGCGAGTGAGCGGATCAGCGATTCACCGTTGCTGTCGCAGCCGACCACGACGGTGCGGCGGTCGAGCCGGCCTTCGTGCGTCCAGCGACGGACCAGCAGAAACAGCCCACGGCGGAAGGCGATCAGCGCGAAAAGGCCGAGCACATAGAACGAGCCGAGCCAGGCGCGGGAGAATTGGTCGCCGGCTTTGGCGAAGAACGAGACGCTGATAGCGATCAGAAACACCACCGACCAGGCGGAGGCGAGCCGCATATATTGCTTCTCGTAGCCGCGGAACGCCTGGATCTGATAGATGTCGGCCACCTGGAAAGCCAGCATGGCGAGCACGGCGATGCCGCCGATGGCGGCGAAGTAGTACCAGGCGAAGCCGTAGCTTGGTACGACATAGCAAACATAGACGGTGAAGCCGACGGCGACGATCAGCGCCACTTCGATGGCGCGAACCAGCCCGGCCAGCACGATCGGCGAGTAGGCCGGCTGGTAATGCTCGTCGGCGATCGCCTGCGCGGCAGGCGAAAGCTGCCGCGGCTCCTTTGGCGGCGCGTCGTTTGCCGGTATCGCCGAGACGGCGGAGAGAACCGCCGAACCTGGGCCGAAAAAGCTGTTGGGCTCGGGCCTGGACATGATGGGTGCGCTTTCGCTGCCGAAAATGTGGCGCGGGCACGCCCGCGGACACTGGCGGCTGCGAAGGTAGTAAACAAAGGGAAAAAATTGGTTATGCGAACTGCGCGAGTTTTCGGAGCGCAATCGCCTCGCGATAGGCGGCAAGGCCGCCATCAACCATGGCCGAGAGCGAAAACTCCGCCTGGACGCGGCCTTTGACCGATTGGGCAATTCGCCGCAGCTCGGCCGGCGCATCGAGCGCGCGCCCAATGGCGCCGGCCAGCGCGCCGACGTCGTCGGGCGCGATCAGGTGATCGCTCTCCGGCCCGAAGATTTCCGGAATGCCGCCGACCCGCGTCGACACGATCGGCACGCCGGCGGCACCGGCTTCGAGGATCACATAGGGCAGGGACTCCGCGCGTGAGGGAATGACCATCATCCGCCCGAGCGCGAAGGCCTCGCGCGCCGGCCGGTAGCCGACAAAGCGGACCTGGTCGGCGACGCCGAACTCCTCCGCCAGCGCTTTCAGCTCCGCCTGGTCGGGCCCTTCGCCGGCAATGGTGGTGGTTACGCGGCGGCCAGCGGCCTTGAGGATCGATAGCGCCTCGATCAGCACATCGAAGCCTTTGACCGCGCGCAATTCGCCGAGGCAGACGATGTCCGTCGCGTCCGGCCGCGGCACGATGGCTGAGAACTCAGCCTCGCCGACACCGTTGTGGACGACGCGCACGATCCCGGGCGGATGGCCGATGTCGGCGCGGAACAGGCCTGCGATATAGCTGCTCTCGAACAGGAACAGGTCGGTGCGCCACTTCAGGAACCATTCCAGCGTCCGATAGAAGCCGCCGCCGAACGTGCCGGGCCGGTAAACCAGCGTGCCGCCATGCGGCGTATAAACCCGGATGGCATGCGGCGCGCTCGGGGCCAGCCGCGCCAGCGCCGCGCCCTTGCCGCCATGGCCATGAATCACGTCCGGCGCCGCGTTTTTGATCCAGCGTGAGGCCATGCGAACCGCATGGACATCGGACGGGCTGATTTCACGGCTGATGGCTAGGCGCTGGACGCCGAGCGCCAGCTCTGGCCCGAGCGCCGCCAAGGCCGCGTCGGCGCGCGCCCCTCCGGTTAGCGAATTGACGATCAGCCCGACCCGGTGGCCGCGCTCCGCCTGGCCCCGCGCCAAGTCGACTACATGGCGGAACAGCCCGCCGAGGGGGGCGCGGAAAATGTGCAGGATACTGAGCGATGACGCGGCCTGGGCGCGGACCAAGCCGGCGGTTTCCATGTCCGGCGCCGCTGGAACCGGCGCGGCGAACGCCATGGGCAGTCCGCCACCGGCGGCTGCGCGCAATGCGGTGGGCTGCCCGTCACCCATCGACCTGTCCTTGATCCCGGAGGGAACTCGAGCCGATTGAGCCCCGGCGGCCGTTAAGAAACCCTTCCGAAGCGGCCTTAACCGGTTAGCAACCATAATCGTTTGTTATCGGCCCTGGCTTTTTCGCCTGTCGATAGAGTCGTTTAGAGCATGTTCCGCACAAGCACAGCTCGGTTGCACACCGCTTCAGGAGCTATCCAATGAGTTTGGCGTCGTCATCGGCACGGCCGTCGCTGCGCGGGCAATTCGTCGACGCCGATTTCGACTTAGCAAGCCTTGGCGCGGCGCTCTGGCGCGCGCGCTACTCGATCCTGAGGCCGACGCTGATTGTCGCCTTGCTCACTTTCGGCGTGGTGATGATGATCCCGCCGAAATATCAGTCCGAGGCGCGCGTCCTCATTGTCGGCCGCGATAACGTCTTCCTCCGCCCCGACGCCGACAAGGACATCCTCGACCGCGGCACCATCGACCAGGACACCATCACCAGCCAGGCGCAGCTGATGATGTCGCGCGAGGTGGCGGGCGACGTCATCACCAAGCTTGAGCTGAACAAGCTGCCGGAATTCGATCCCGCCATCGGCGGCTTGTCGCAGTGGAAGTCGCTGCTAGCGTTCGTCGGCATCATCAAGAATCCGCTCAGCATGACGCCGGAAGAGCGCGTGCTCGACGCCTATTACGACCGGCTCACCGTGTTCCCGGTGGAGAAGTCGCACGTCATCGTCATCGATTTCCTGTCGGAAAATCCCGAGCTTGCCGCGCGCGTCGCCAACGCCATCGCCGACGCGTTCCTGCAGCGCCTGGCGCAGGCCAAGCAGGACCAGGCGCGCAACGCCGGCCAATGGCTCTCCGGCGAGATCGAGACCTTGCGCAAGAAGGTCGCCGACGCCGAGGGCAAGGTCGAGGCGTTCCGCGCCAAGTCGAACCTTCTGGTCGGGCCGAACAACACCCAGCTGTCGGTGCAGCAGCTCGGCGACCTCAACACCCAGCTTGCCACCGCGCGCGCGCAAAAATCCGACGCCGAGGCCAAGGCCAAGCTGATCCGCGACATGCTCAAATCGGGCGATCCGATCGATTCCTCCGACATCCTCAATTCCGAGCTGATCCGCAGGCTGTCCGAGCAGCGCGTGACCTTGCGGGCGCAGCTTGCCGAGCAATCCTCGACGCTCCTCGGCAACCATCCGCGCATCAAGGAGCTGAAAGCCCAGATCGGCGATCTCGACGTGCAGCTCCGCAAGGAAGCCGAGACCATCGCGCGGTCGCTGGAAAACGACGCCACGCTCGCCGACGCCCGCGTCACCGCGCAGCTTGCGACTTTCAACCAGTTCAAGAGCCAGGCGGTGACGTCCAACGAGGACGACGTGCAGCTGCGCGCGCTCGAGCGCGAGGCCAAATCGCAGCGCGATCTCTTGGAATCGTATCTGGCCAAATACCGCGAGGCGACCGCGCGCGATTCGATCGCCAACGCGCCTGTCGACGCCCGGGTGATTTCGCGCGCCACGGTGTCGACCGTGCCGGCGTATCCGAAGAAAATCCCGACCATCGCCATCGCGTCGCTCGCCACCATGGTGCTGATGTCCGGCATCGTGCTCACCCGCGAACTTCTGGACAACCCGGCGGCGGGCGCCGTCGCTCGCCCGCGGCGCGTCCGGCCTCGGCAGAAAGACGCGCAAGCCACAGCCGATGCGGACACCGATCCCGACCTCGCGCCCATTCCCGACCGTGCGGCGCGCTTCGAGCCCGCCGAGCCGCCGGCGCCGCCGCGCGCCGACATGGGCGGCACGCTCGCGGCGCGGCTTCGCTCCATCGTGCAGAAGGAGCCGCTGCGCAGCGAGTCACACCGCAGCGAGTCACCGCGCAGCGAATCCGTGCCGATCGGCGTGCCGGTGAGCGCGATCGATGAATTCGCTTACAATCTGTGTGCGGCCGGCGTCGAGCATAGCCAGATCGCCTTTTTCGCCAGCGCGCCTGAGCTCGACACCGGCTGGGTCGCGGTCAGGTTCGCCCGCGCGCTCGCCCGCGATGCCCGCGCGGTCTTGGTCGCGCTCGGCTCCGGCGATCACGCCATCCACGAGATTTCCAACGATCCCGCCGCGCCCGGCCTCGCGGAGCTCGCGTCCGGCACGGTGTCGTTCGGCGACGTTATTACTCGCGACATCGCCTCGAACCTCAATCTCATCACTTCAGGCCGCGGCGGCAGCCGCAGCGCGCTTCTCGGCGCGCCCGGCATTACCCGGCATTTCTCGGCGCTGGCGCAGGCCTATCCGCATGTCGTCGTCGATGCCGGCGTGCTCGGCGGCCGCGACGTCGTGCGTGATGCGCAAGCGGTCGCTCGCTTCGCCACCCACGCCATGCTGTTGGTCGAGACGCTCGCTGCGCCTTCGACCACGCAAGCCCGCGATCTCCTGCTCGATTCCGGCTTCGACAATGTCACCATCGTGATCGCCGGCCGCGCCGGCGAGATGGGCAAGATCATCCCGCCAATCCCCGCCGCCGCGGCGTAGCTTTCTTCATCCGCCCCCGCGGAGCGGGGAGGGGGACCATGCGAAGCATGGTGGAGGGGGCGGGCGGCCGTTCAGCATTCCTTTGACCGACGGTGCAAGCGTCGCGGCCGACGCCCTTCCACCGCCCTTCGGGCGGTCCCTTCCCCGCTTCGCGGGGCAGGATGAAATTCGCCGAAACTCTTTCCGCCCCGCCGCGTCATATGCATACCCGCCACAACACGGAGGACCCGCCCATGCTCACCTCGCCGCCCGCACAAAAACTCGAACACCTGGCCCGCACGCTGACATCCGCCGCCGACCGAGACGTTGCCGACCTCGCCGCCACGCGCCGCGGCCTCCTGTTGACGCCGCTCCTCGCCGCCCTGCCGGCTGCCCTCATCACCGCCCCCGCGCACGCGATCGATCCGACGCAGACCCAGGTGCAATTGCCTGATCAATATGTGTGGAAGCCGGCGCTGCCGTCGGCGCCGCCGCAATCGGCCGAGACGGTGGCGGTATTCGGCGCCACCGACAAGCCCGGCCCGTATGTGGTTCTGGTGAAATGGTATCCGGGCTACATGAGCGCGCCGCACACCTACGTCACCGACCGGCTGTGCTTTGTCATCTCCGGCACCTGGTGGGTGAATTCGGGCGAGGCTTTCGAGCCGGAGGCGACCGTGCCGGTGCCCGCCGGCGGCTTCGTCCGCCGCGTCGCCCACACTCCGCACTATGACGGCGTCAAGAAAGGCGGCAAGGAGCCCGCCATCATCGGCATTTTCGGCGAGGCCCCGATCATGTTCAAAGCCACCGATCCATCAAAGCCGCTGGTGCGGGAGGTGTAGCGCTACTCCCTCTCCCGCTTGCGGGAGAGGGTCCGGGTAAGGGCCACCCGTCACTTCAATTCATCGTCGGGAATTTCCGCGAGCTTGGCCAAATGACGGAGCAAGCCTGTCTTGAGCGGACGATTGGCGTGAATCGGAATAGATAAGCGCACCACGCTGCCGGCCTTGCCATAGGTATGATGGCTGCCGTTGACGCGCAGCAATCACCAGCCATGCCGCTCAACAACGCGCGCGAAGTCGCGTCCGGAAATCGCCTTCATAGGGCGATTTCGAGAATGCACTCCTTGCCGCCGGGCTTGGGCGTTGCGACGTCGACCGCGAGGCAGCCTTCGATGGCTTCGTGGAGGTTGCGTATCAGTTCGTCCATGGTCTCGCCCTGCGTGGCGCAGCCGGGAATGGCGGGGACCTCGGCCCAAAAGCCGCCTTCCTCCACGTCATGCACCACAACCTTGATCTTCATGCTGACACTCCCGTTGCCGAAATGAAAATACGCCGCCACTGCCGGAATACAAGCGCGGCGCTACTCCCTCTCCCGCGTGCGGCAAATGCGCGATGCCGCCGGCCGAATGGGCGAAGGCGGAAGCCACCTGCCGGCCGCTACGCGCGCTGTTGTCGCTCGGCTCGCTCGAAGGCTCCGAGGGCCTGTGGCTGTTTTGATATTTTATCCGCCACCGCGCGCAGCGCGGGGGAGGGGGACCATGCGAAGCATGGTGGAGGGGGCTGGCTCGCTCGGAGCGAGCCGACACTTGCCCCTACCGGCGCGCTTTCGCGCGCCGCCTCCCCCGCCTGCGGGGGAGGAAAGAATGTTCCCCGCTTCGCGGGGCCGGATGATCAGTGCAAAACATTGTCAACCAAGCGCCACCATAATGTGCTGGAGAATCTTTAAGGAAAACGGCCGCCAACAGCGACGACACGAATCATGGCCGGCTTGAAACAAACCATCATCCGCGGCGGGCTGGAGTTGCTTTATTTCTCCGGCGCGCACATGGCGCTTCGGCCGTGGGTCGGCGGCGTCGGCGCGATCCTGACGCTGCATCACGTGCGGCCGCCGCGGCCCGATCGCTTCCAGCCCAACCGGCTCCTCGAAGTCACGCCGCGCTTCCTCGCCGGCGTGGTCAAGCTGCTCAAGCGCTCGCGCGTCGACGTCATCTCGCTCGACGAGATGCACCGCCGTATGCTGGCGCGCGATTTCGGCCGGCGCTTCGTCTGCCTGACCTTCGACGACGGCTATCGCGACAATCTCGAGCACGCCTATCCGATCCTGCGCGACGCCGGCTTTCCGTTCGCGGTCTATGTGCCGAGTAGCTTTCCCGACCGGCTCGGCGAATTGTGGTGGCTTGCGCTCGAAGCGGTGATCAATAAGCAGAAGCGCATCGGGCTTGTGATCGACGGCGAGAACCGCAGCTTCGATTGCGCAACCGTCGCCGAGAAGCGCGCGCTCTACGACGAGCTTTACTGGTGGCTGCGCGCGCGCGAGAGCGAAACCGAGCTGCGCGAGGTCGTGCGCGATCTCGCCGCGCGTTATCAGGTCGATATCGCCGCCTTCTGCAAGGATCTGTGCATGAGCTGGCAGGAGATCGCGCTGCTGGCGCGCGATCCGCTGGTGACGATCGGCGCCCACACCGTCAATCATCTGATGCTTTCGAAGCTTCCGGACAAAGCCGTGCGCGCGGAGATGGATTTGAGCCGCACCGTGATCGAGGCGGCGCTCGGCGCGCGGCCGGCGCATCTGTCTTATCCTTACGGCGATCCGGGCTCGGCCGGCACGCGCGAGTTTGCGATCGCCGCCGAGCTCGGCTTTGCCACCGCGGTGACGACGCGGCCGGGCGTAGTGTTCGAAAGCCACGCCGCGCACCTCACCGCGCTGCCGCGCATTTCGCTCAACGGCGAATATCAGCAGCTCCGCTATGTGCGGGTGCTGCTGTCGGGTTCGGCGACGGCGATGTGGAATGGTTTTCGCCGCGCCGAGGCGGCGTAGCCAGCAGCCAGCATCAGTGGTCGGTAATCAGTGATCAGCAAGCGAGAAGTGGTCTTTCTGATTACCGACTACTGATTACTGACTCCTGGTCGGCTCATCCACGTAACAATCGGTATCGCCGGCAGGCACCAACCGATGCCGGCAATAATATAATAGGCAACAGAAATGATCGCGCTGTCGCGGATCGCCGGCATCTGTGCCAGCGCCATGGCGACGAGCGCCCAGACGATGACCAGGACGAACAGCGCGATGGCGCCGATGAATTTACGCAAGCGTAGCGGCATGAAGCGATGCACCAACAAAATTTGTAGGATGGGTTAGCGGCGAAGCCGCGTAACCCACCGATGCTGCATGGGGGGTTTCGCTTCGCTCAACCCACCCTACAAGTGATTGGCTCCTCGCAATGACGCCGTTGCGAGGGCAGGGGGCAGCACTATATGGTCCGCGCGCCGGCGACAAGCGATCTGACGATGACGGAAAGTCTGAGCGATACGCGAACTCTGAGCGACACGCACACCCGCGCCATCCGGCTGTGGCTTTATGCCGTCGCCGCTTTGGTGTTGGCGATGGTTCTGGTCGGCGGCGCGACGCGGCTGACAGAATCCGGCCTTTCGATCACCGAATGGAAGCCGGTGATGGGTGTCCTGCCGCCGCTGTCGGAAAACGCCTGGCAAGCGGCGTTCGAGAAATATCAGGTCATCCCGCAGTACCGCGCGATGAACGCCGGCATGAGCCTCGACGAGTTCAGGACGATTTATTGGTGGGAATGGACGCATCGCCTGCTCGGCCGCGTCATCGGCGCGGCGTATTTGCTGCCGTTCTTGTTTTTCCTGTGGCGCGGCTGGGTAGCGCCGTCGCTGCGGCCGCTGCTGTGGTTCATTTTCGGGCTCGGCGCGCTGCAAGGCGCCGTCGGCTGGTGGATGGTGGCGTCCGGCCTCGCCGACCGTGTCGAAGTCTCGCACTATCGGCTGGCGACGCATCTCCTGCTCGCCTGCCTGATCTATGTCGCGCTGGTCTGGACCGCGTGGCGAATGGGCGAACGGGAAGGGGCGATCATGGCGCGTCGCATCCGCGTCGCCGCCTTCGGCTTGCTCCTCCTGGTGCTGGCGCAAATCTATCTCGGCGCTTTGGTCGCCGGCCTGCGCGCCGGCTACGCCCACAACACCTGGCCGCTGATCGACGGCGCCTTGGTGCCGGACGCCGGACAGCTGTTTTTCATCGCGCCGCTGTGGCGCAATTTCTTCGAGAATATTCTCACCGTCCAGTTCGATCACCGCATGCTGGCTTATGTGATCTTCATAGTCGCGCTGCTGCAGATGATCGATGTGGCGCGCACGGTGAAGGAAGGTGCGGCGCGTACCGGCGCGCTGGTCTTGTTTGCGGCAATCGTGGCGCAGATCGCGCTCGGCATCGCGACGCTTTTATGGGTGGTGCCGCTGCCGCTCGCGCTCGCGCATCAGGCGATGGCGATGTTGGTGCTCACCGCCGCGACGATGCACGCGGCTTCCGTCATTCCGGGGCCGAGCGCAGCGAGGAGCCCGGAATCCATAGCCACGGACGGTCCAGAACTATCATTGAAGAGAACCAACTGAAACGAAAGTGGTTATGAATTCCGGGCTCGCGCCGTTGGCGCGCTCCGGAATGACGAGCGCATTAATCCGTCAGCGCCTGGTCGAGGTCGGCGATGATGTCGTCCTTGTCCTCGATGCCGACCGAGAGCCGGACGACATCAGGGCCGGCGCCGGCCTGGATCTTCTGCGCGTCGGTGAGTTGCCGATGTGTGGTCGATGCCGGATGGATGATCAGCGAACGGGTGTCGCCGATATTGGCCAGATGCGAGAACAGCTGCACCTTGGAGACGAGCTTGACGCCGGCCTCATAGCCGCCGCGCAGTCCGAAAGTGAACACCGCGCCGGCGCCGTTCGGGCAATATTTTTTGGCGAGGTTATGATAGCGGTCGCCGGGCAGGCCCGGATAGCTGACCCAGGCGACCTTCGGATGCGCCGCAAGCCATTCAGCGACCGCGAGCGTGTTGTCGCAGTGCGCGCGCATGCGCAGCGGCAACGTCTCGATGCCGGTGAGGATGAGGAAGGCGTTAAACGGCGACAGCGCCGGGCCGATGTCGCGCAGCGCCAGCACGCGGCAGGCGATGGCGAAGGCGAAATTGCCGAAGGTCTCGTGCAGCACGATGCCGTGATATTCCGGCCGCGGCTCGCACAGCATCGGATAGCGGCGCTCGCGCGACCAGTTGAAAGTGCCGGCGTCGACGATCAGTCCGCCGATCGAGTTGCCGTGGCCGCCGAGGAATTTGGTCAGCGAATGAATGACGATGTCGGCGCCGTGATCGATCGGCTTGCAGAGGTAGGGCGTGGCCAGCGTGTTGTCGACGATGTACGGCACGCCGGCGCGCCGCGCGATTTGCGCCACCGCCGCCATGTCGGTGATCACGCCGCCCGGATTGGCGATCGACTCGGTGAAGATCGCCTTGGTCTTCGGCGAGATGGCGCGCTCGAACGAGGCGACATCGTCGGGATCGGCCCAGACCACGTTCCAGCCGAAATTCTTGAACGCATGGGTGAACTGATTGATCGAGCCGCCGTAAAGCTTCTTCGAGGCGACGAACTCATCGCCGGGCTGCAACAGGCAGTGGAACGCCAGTACCTGCGCGGCGTGTCCGGACGCGGTGGCAAGGCCAGCGGTGCCGCCTTCAAGCGCCGCGACGCGCTCCTCCAGCACCGCGGTGGTCGGGTTGCCGATGCGGGTATAAATGTTGCCGAACGTCTGCAGCCCGAACAGGGAGGCGGCGTGATCGACGTCTTCGAATACGTAGGACGTGGTCTGATAGATCGGCGTCGCCCGCGCGCCGGTGGTCGGATCGGGCTGGGCGCCGGCATGGATCGCCAGCGTGGCGAAGCCTGGGATGCGTTCGCTCATGAGGCGTTCCTTCGGACTTTCCGTGGGGTGATCCTTCGCGGGAGATGCGGTGGGAAAGACGCTTCCGGTGTAAAGGACCGGCTGCGGCCGTCAAGGCGGCGAACGCCGTCCGTTGGTGCGAGACCGACGCGACGATGGTGCGCTATCGCTGCGGCGAAGGCTGGCCGGTCGCCGGCGCCTGCACCAGGAGGAGGCGGCAGGATTGCGAGATGCGCTCGCGGTTGGCGATCAGACAAGTGGCGATCTGTTCGCGATCGGGAATGAATTTCGCGCACATGGTCAACGCATCATACATGCAGGCCTTGCGGCCCTGCTCATCGTCGTCGGCCCTGCCGGCGATCGGCGCGAGCGCAAGACCGAACAGCATAAGCGCGAGCGCCGCGCGGATTTTCATCGCTCACCCCCGACGGTTCGCGACGCCCGTCACATTGCGTCTCAGGCATCGTTGTTGCAGTCGAAGCGAGCGCTAGATTAGTCGGCAAAGAAATAAAAAAGGCTCAACAAAGTTCGTGAGCATTTTAGCGGCAACTATTGCTGCACTGCGGCCGTGGTGCGTCGCCGCGTTCACGATCCGGCGTCATCGCGTTGCGCCCGCTCGGTGGCTGGCGTCACGCCGCCGGGCGCCGAGGTCCGCTGCAGCGACAGCCGCTGAATGCCGCCGGTCGGCTTCGCCCGTTTCGCGCTGATGGTCCGGGTGTTGACGCCCATCCAGGCGATCTCCGAGGACAGCCGTCCATATTCGATCTTCGGACAGCGGTTCATCACGACTTTCATGCCGCCCGCTTCGGCGAGCGCCGCTGCCTCGTCGTTGCGAATGCCAAGCTGCATCCAGATCACCTGCGGGCGGGGCTCGAGCGTCAGCGCCTCTTGCACGACGCCGAGCGCATAGGGCGCGGAGCGGAAGATATCGATCATATCCAACGGTTCGGGGATGTCGGTCAGTCGCGCGTAAATACGTTGCCCGAGCAGTTGTTTTCCGGCGTGCCCGGGATTCACTGGGATCATGTGGTAGCCGCGTTCGAGCAAATATTTGAAAGCGAAATAGCTCGGTCGGATGTCATTAACCGAGGCGCCGACCATCGCGATGGTTTTGACGGTGTTAAGAATGCCGCGGATGTAACTATCAGAGTAAGAATCGTGGTTCATCGTAGGGGGAACGTTAGCGGTCTTCCCATTTAGGCGCGCGCTTCTCGATGAAGGCATCGATGCCTTCATCGGCATCGCGCGCCAGCATGTTCTCGACCATCACTTCGGCGGTGTATTTGTAGGCTTTGGCAAGCGGCATTTCGATCTGGCGATAGAACGCCTCCTTGCCGATCTTGACGGTCAGGGTCGATTTCGAGGCGATCTTCCTGGCAAGCTTCAGCGCTTCCTCGCGCTCGCTGCCGGCCTCGACCACGACATTGACGAGACCGATCTGCGCTGCATGCTCGGCCGTGATCACGTCGCCGCTCAGGAGCATCTCCATGGCGTGTTTGCGCGAGACGTTGCGCGACAGCGCCACCATCGGCGTCGAACAGAACAGGCCGAGATTGACGCCGGGCGTCGCGAACTTGGCGTCGCGCGAAGCGACCGCGAGGTCGCAGCTTGCCACCAGCTGGCAGCCGGCGGCGGTCGCTACCGCCTGCACTGCGGCGATCACCGGCTGCGGCAGTGTGACGATCTGTTGCATCATGGCGCTGCAAGTATTCATGATGTGCTTAAAATAGGCGCGGCCGCGATCGTCATCGGAGCGGTGGCGCGTCAGCTCCTTGAGATCGTGTCCGGCAGAAAAAGCCGGTCCGTTGGCGGCGAGCACGACGACGCGTACGCTTTTGTCGTGGGCGATCGCGGTGAACGCATCGCCGAGCGTCTCAAGCATCTCCTCCGAAAGGCTGTTGCGGGTCTGCGGATGATTGAGCGTGAGCACGGCGACACCGCCGACATCCTCTCGCAGCAGCATCAGCGAAGCAGGCGCGGTCCAGGCGGCGGCGGTTTGCGCGTTCATCGATCCGTCCTCAAATCCTTAGCTTTCGGCGCGGATTGGCAATTTGCTCCATGCATTGTATCCGAACCTTAAGGTGGGGAGCAGGGGCATGAAGGAAAAGGCGAAACTATCGGCCGAGGAGATCGAGCGCCTGCTCAACGCCGAATTCCCGCAGATGTTCAACCCGCGCGGCGGATTCGCCATCGACGAGGTCTGGTTTCGCGGATGCAGGGTCCGCAAGGTTTTCGATGAACGATCGTTGCGGCCGGGCGGAACGATCGCCGGAACGACGATGATGGCGCTCGCTGATCTCGGGCCCTATGTCGCGATCCACGCCAGCATCGGCTGGTCGCCGATGGCGGTCACCACCAATCTCTCCATCAATTTCCTCAAGCGGCCGGCGCAAAAGGACCTTTTGGCCGAGACGCGATTGATCAAGCTCGGCAAACGGCTCGCCGTGGCGGACATTGCAATCCGCTCCGAAGGCGAGGAGGAAATGGTCGCCCATGCGACGTCGACCTATTCGATCCCGTCTCCGGTAAGATGATACCTCTGGCGAATATCATTGAAATAATTTCAAAATAGCGGTCCGGTGGTGTTGACCGGCTCAGAGCTTGCGGATAAATAGCCGCCACCGCGCCGGCCTCTGCCGCGCGCTTCTCCTATGGACGCAAGATGAAAACCTTTTCGGCCAAGCCCGCCGAAGTCGACAAGAAATGGGTCATGATCGATGCCAACGGCCTGGTGGTCGGCCGGCTGGCCTCAATCGTGGCGATGCGGCTTCGCGGCAAGCACAAGGCCAGCTACACGCCGCATGTCGATTGCGGCGACAACGTCATCATCATCAACGCCGCGAAAGTCGTGCTGACCGGACGCAAGGTCGAGCAGAAGGTCTATTACAAGCACACCGGCTATATCGGCGGCATCAAGGAGCGCTCGGCGAAGGCGATCCTGGCCGGCCGCTTCCCCGAGCGAATCGTCGAGAAGGCCATCGAGCGGATGCTGCCGCGGGGACCGCTGGGTCGCCGTCAACTCGGCAACTTGCGGGTCTATCCGCAGGCCGATCATCCGCATGCAGCGCAACAGCCCGAACAGATCGACGTCGGCGCGATGAACCGCAAGAACAAGAGGACGGCGTGATGGCCGACACCATTCAAACTCTGGAAGAGCTGTCCACGCTCAAGCCCGCGGCGGCGCCGCAGCCGCCGAAATACGTGCAGAAGCTCGACAAGCAAGGCCGCGCCTACGCCACCGGCAAGCGTAAAGACGCCGTCGCGCGGGTGTGGATCAAAATGGGTGGCGGCAAGATCATCATCAACGAGCGGCCGGTGGAAACCTATTTCGCCCGCCCGGTGCTGCGCATGCTGATCCAGCAACCGCTGGTCGCCGCCAACCGCCAAGGCCAATATGACGTCGTCTGCACCGTGTCGGGCGGCGGGCTTTCCGGCCAAGCGGGCGCGGTCCGCCATGGTCTCTCCAAGGCGCTGATGCGCCATGAACCGGACCTGCGCCCGGTGCTCAAACGCGGCGGCTTCCTGACGCGCGACTCGCGCGTGGTCGAGCGCAAGAAGTACGGTCGAGCCAAAGCGCGCCGAAGCTTCCAGTTCTCGAAGCGTTAAGCCCTCAGTTTTCGCGCCGGCGCGATCAATGCGGCCGCGCGAACGCCAGATTTTCCCACGTATAGGTTTCGTCAACTTCCGCGATCGGCTTCAGATCGGGCGTATAGAGCAGCGCCCGGTGTTCGAGCAATCTCGGCGGGATTTCCAGTGTTCGTTCCGGGTGATCGGCCGGCGGCGCGCGCAGCTCCCAGCCCTCGTCCAGCGGGCGCCACAGGATCTCGGCGGCGAAAGTCTGCCGGAACGGCTTAAGGTCCGCGACCGCGCGGCCGAACGGAATGTCGGTCGTTTCCAGAAGCCGGTTCATCTCGGCGGTCAGCCGCGACGGCACATACCAATTGTCTGCTTCCGATAGAATGCGATTGCCGCAGGTCAGCTCGACGTGACGGAATTTGACCGGCTCCTGGTCGCCGATCTGCAGCCGGCGCCGCTGTTCGGCGGTCACCGGCTTGTCGACGTCGCGGGCGAGGCGGGCGCGGATCTTCGTTTCGTCGGAAAGTTTATGATCTGCACACCATTTGTCGAGCGTGAAAGTGGCGCTGCGCGCGGCCAACAACGTGGCATTGAGCGTTTCCAGGAGCGCCAGCGCTTCCAGCCGTGACAAAAACGTATCGGGCCAGGCAAGCGGCCCTTGCGCGAACCCAAAACGCGGGAAAATAGCAGTGCATAGCAACAGCAGAGCGATCATCGATCGCTGACAATTTCGTCGTATTTTCAGTTCTTTTCCGCAAAGCTTTTGCAAAAACTGCATCATAGGTCACACACTTGGCAAACAGATCGGGACTACCGTCACGGACGGATAGCACGGTTGGGAGCTTCCGTTCATGGCGAGCAATCTCGCCGCGGCCCCGGCATCGCTGGATGTCGGAACGCTGTTCTTCATTGCTATTTGCGTCACCGTTCTGCTCGGCTTGTTCTTGCTGTATGCATGGGCGCAGGAGCGTATTCGCGCGCTCGCCTGGTGGAGTGTGGCGTACTTGATCGGCGGCGCCTCGGGCGCGCTGTTGCGGTTCGGTGACGTTATCGCTCCCGGCTTGCCGTCCAGCACGCCGACCGCGCTCCTGTTCATCGCGGTCGGGATGATTTGGAGTGCGGCGCGCGTCTTCCATGGCCGGCCGGTTCACTGGATCGCGACATCCTTCGGCGCGGTGTTTTGGCTGGTCGCCTGTTACGTTCCCCCGATTGCCGGGTCGGAGGCCTCTCGCGTCGTCGTCAGTGCGCTGATCGTCGCCGGCTATACGTTTCTCACCGCCGGCGAGTTGCGGCGCGAGCGACGCAGATCGGTCATCCGGCGCTGGCCGGCGATCTTCGTTCCTATGCTGCACGGCGCCATTTTTTTGTTTCCGGTGGCGCTGGCGACCCTGACTGCGACCGACGGCATCCACGGCGTCGCGCCGGGATGGATCGCGGTGTTTACCATCGAAATTCTACTCTATGTCGTCGGCACGGCCTTTATCGTGTTGATCCTTGCCAAGGACCGCACCGTTCACATCTACAAAGCCGCCGCGACCACCGACCCGCTGACTGGCCTGTTGAATCGCCGCGGATTTTTCGAGGCGGCTAATGCGCTGATGACCCACAACCGCCGCCGCATGTTGCCGGTCAGCGTGCTCGCCTTCGACCTTGATCATTTCAAGTCGATCAACGACCGCTACGGACACGCCGTCGGCGACGCCGTCCTGCAAATGTTCGCCAAAGTGGCGCGTGAAACGCTGCGCGCCAGCGACATCGTCGGCCGCCTGGGCGGCGAAGAATTCGTCGCGGTGCTGCCGAGTACATCGGCCGAAGCCGCTATCGCTGCCGAACGCGTGCGTACCGCCCTGGCTGCCGCCAGCATCGTGCGCGGCGGCCAGCGGGTCACCGCGACGGTCAGCGTCGGGGTGTCGTCCGGCGCGCCGACGACGGCGGTCGATGCGCTCATTACTCGCGCCGATGACGCGCTCTATCGGGCCAAGGCGAATGGACGCAACCGCATCGAAACCGCCGATGCGCCGGTCGCGGCCGCGCCTGATCCGGTTGCTGATGCGCCAGCGTACGCCGCCGAGCGCCGAGGCCGGAGAAAAGAAAAGGGCGTCGTGAACAACGACGCCCCGGAAAGTTGCATCGCCTGAGGCGATGCTGGGAGGATGTTACGCCGACACACTCTGTTTGAGCGTCGTCCGTTTGCTCGGACGATGCTCTACGCCGAATAGTACATTTCGTACTCGACCGGATGCGGCGTGTGCTCGAAGCGGATGACTTCGCCCATCTTCAGCTCGATGTAGGAATCGATCAAGTCATCGTCGAAAACGCCGCCCGCCTTGAGGAAGGTGCGGTCTTTGTTGAGCTCCTCGAGCGCCTGCCGCAACGAGCCACAAACGGTCGGAATCTTCTGCAATTCCTTCGGCGGCAAATCGTAGAGGTCCTTGTCGATCGCCTCGCCCGGATCGAGCTTGTTCTTGATGCCGTCGAGGCCCGCCATCAGCATGGCGGCGAACGCCAGATAGGGATTGGCGAGCGGATCGGGGAAGCGAACTTCCACGCGCTTGGCCTTCGGATTGGTCGTGTACGGAATCCGGCATGACGCCGAGCGGTTGCGGGCCGAATAGGCGAGCAGCACCGGCGCCTCGAAGCCCGGCACCAGCCGCTTGTACGAGTTCGTCGTCGGGTTGGTGAAGGCGTTGATCGCCTTGGCATGCTTGATGATGCCGGCGATGTATTGCAGGCAGGTCTCGGACAGATCGGCGTATTTGTTGCCGGCGAAGACCGGCTTGCCGTTTTTCCAGATCGACTGATGGCAATGCATGCCGGAGCCGTTGTCGCCATAGATCGGCTTGGGCATGAAGGTCGCGGTCTTGCCGTAAACCTGCGCGACCTGCTGGATGCAATACTTGTAGATGATCAGCCGGTCGGCCATCACCGTAAGCGGCGCGAACTTCAGCCCAAGTTCATGCTGAGCTGACGCCACTTCGTGGTGATGCTTCTCGACGACGCAGCCCATGCGCGCCATGGCCGCGAGCATTTCCGAGCGCATGTCTTGCGCCGTGTCTTGCGGCGGTACCGGGAAGTAACCTTTCTTGGTGCCGATGTGATGGCCGAGATTGCCGCCCTCATAGTCGGTATCGGAATTGGTTGGAAACTCCACCGAGTTCGAGCTTGAAACCGGTCTTGTACGGCTCGGCGCTATATTTGACATCGTCGAAGACGAAGAACTCGGCCTCGGGGCCGAAGAACACCGTGTCGCCGACGCCCATGGACTTGACCATGGCCTCGGCGCGCTTGGCGATGCCGCGCGGATCGCGATTGTAGGGCTCGCCGGTCGTCGGTTCGAGCACGTCGCAAATTAGTGACAGCGTGGTCTCGGCGAAAAATGGATCGATGCACACGGACGCCGGATCGGGCATCAGGCACATGTCGGATTCGTGGATCGCCTTCCATCCGGCGATCGACGAGCCGTCGAACATCTGGCCTTCAGCGAACGTATCCTCCTCGATCATCGAAACGTCGAAGGTAACGTGCTGCCATTTGCCGCGCGGATCGGTGAAGCGGAAATCGACGTATTTGACGTCGTTGTCCTTGATCATTTTCATGACATTCTTCGGCGTCGTCATGGCAGGCGTACCCTTTCGTGGTGTGGATCAATGCCTCTCGAACACTGGTCGTCGCGCGGCTCCACGAAAAACGTGGTCCGTCGACCAGCCACTCAGATGGCGTCTATTCCGGATTCCCCTGTCCTGATCCGGATGGCCTCTTCGACGGTTGAAACGAAAATTTTCCCATCGCCGATCCGACCGGTCTGGGCGGCGCGACGGATCGCGTCAATTGCCTTTTCGACCATCTCGTCACCAAGGACAATCTCGATTTTCACTTTGGGTAGAAAATCGACCACATACTCGGCGCCGCGATAGAGTTCGGTATGCCCCTTCTGGCGGCCGAAACCCTTGGCTTCGGTGACCGTTATGCCTTGCAGTCCGACTTCCTGCAGCGCCTCCTTCACCTCATCGAGCTTGAACGGCTTGATGATTGCCTCGATTTTCTTCATCGCGTTTCGTCTCCCGGCTCCGACAGAGCACGGCCACCGGCGGAACCGAGCCTTCGTTAGCAGGACCCGTGCCAAGGCCTTAAGGGCTTGAGAAAACGAAGTAGATCAGGCCGCTATGGTGCAGTTCCCAACGGAGCACAGAGGGTTGATAAAGGCCGCCGCTGCCAAATCGGGCATATTGCTCATTATCGCGCCAAGTGGCCGTCGCTACAAGGTCGGCGATCAATGATCTGGGCTGTTATGGCTATCGTTGCGGCATGATTGAGCTTCTGACCACCGCCGAAATGGCAGAGGCCGACCGGCAGACCATCGCTGCGGGGGTGCCCGGCATCCGCCTTATGGAGCGGGCCGGTCGAGCCATCGCCGATGCCGTGCGCGCGCACTTTCGCGCCGGAAGCCGCGTGCTTATCGTTGCCGGGCCGGGCAACAACGGCGGCGACGGCTTTGTCGCCGCCCGATTGCTCGCCGCGGATGGTTACGATGTTGGTGTTGCGATGGTTGGTGAGGTCGCCCGGCTAAGGGGTGACGCGGCGCTGGCGGCAAAACACTGGACGGGCCCGACCGTCGCCGCGGATGCCGGCGCTCTCGACGGCGCAAACGTCATCATCGACGCATTGTTCGGCGCCGGCCTCGACCGCCCCGTCGAAGGGCTCGCCCGGACAATGATTGAAAGCATGAACGCGCATCCGGCGCCGATCATCGCCGTCGACCTTCCGAGCGGGGTCAACGGCACGACCGGGGTGGTGATGGGATCAGCTGTCAATGCGGCGCGGACGGTGACGTTCTTTCGTAAAAAGCCCGGCCATCTGCTGTTGCCCGGACGGCTGCATTGCGGCGCAATCAGCACCGCCGATATCGGCATTCCCGACGCGGTGCTGACGTCGATTGCCCCCCAGACTTTCGAAAATACGCCACCGCTCTGGCGCAAGCATTTCCCGCACCCGAATGAGGCGGGTCACAAATATGACCGCGGCCATGCTGTCGTCGCGTCGGGTCCCTCGTGGTCGACCGGCGCGGCGCGACTTGCAGCGCGCGGTGCGCTCCGTGCGGGAGCCGGTTTGGTCACGATCGCGAGCCCGCGTGAAGCGCTCGCGGTCAACGCCGCCGCCAATCTTGCGGTCATGGTGCGTCCGGTCGATGGCGCCGAAGAACTGACACGGTTTCTTGCCGACCACCGCTTCAACGCCTTCGCCATCGGCCCTGGAGTTGGCGTCGGCGAGGGCACCTGCGAACTCGTCCTGGCCGCGCTTGCTGGCGAGCGCGCCGTGGTGCTCGATGCTGACGCCATCACGAGTTTTTCCGGCCAACCGGCGCGGTTGGCCGAGGCGCTGCGGCGGCGCCAACGGGCCACCATTCTGACTCCGCATGAAGGGGAATTCTCGCGTTATTTCGGTGCGTTAGAGCATAAAACTAAAGTCGGATCGAAGCTCGAAAGGGCACGGTTGGCGGCGCGGATCACGGACGCCATCGTCCTCCTCAAAGGCCCCGATACGGTGGTCGCCGCCCCCGACGGGCGGGCGTCCATCGCCGCCAATGCGCCGGCCTATCTGGCTACCGCCGGCTCCGGCGATGTGCTGACCGGGATCGCGACCGGATTGTTGGCGCAAGGCATGCCGGCATTTGAGGCCGCCTCGGCAGCAGTGTGGCTGCATGGCGAAGCGGCGCGCATGTTCGGACCCGGCCTCATCTCAGAGGATCTGCCGGAGGCTCTGCCGCAGGTGTACCAGGCGCTGCTGGCGTGATCGCCGGCGGGAACGGCGCTGTCGTTGCCAGCCTCGCATTCATGCCTATTTTTCTAGGTGGTGCGGCGGAGTTCACGTGATATAAGCCGCGCCGCCGGGCCGCCCTGCTGTCGCGGGCGTGGCGGAATTGGTAGACGCGCGGGATTTAGGTTCCCGTGACGAAAGTCGTGGGGGTTCGAGCCCCTCCGCCCGCACCAGCAGTGCGGACGTTTTTTTCTTAAAATGCGGCCACGATGTGCGCGACAGCGAGCCGTGACGAGCAACGCCAATGCAGGTGACTGAAACTTCGGCCGCAGGCCTCAAGCGCGAATATCGCGTGGTCGTGCCGGCAACCGACCTCGAGGCCAAGGTCAATGAGCGCCTCGACGATCTCAAAGGCCGCGTGCAGCTGCGCGGCTTCCGGCCCGGCAAGGTGCCGGTTGCGCATCTCAAGCGGCTTTACGGCAAATCCGCGATGGCCGAAGTGATCGAAGCGGCGGTGCGGGAAGCCAATTCCAAAATCATCACCGATCACGGTTTCAAGCTCGCGATCGAACCCAAAGTGGTGCTGCCCACGGAAGAAGGCGCGGTCAACGAACTGATCGAGGGCAAATCCGACCTCGACTACACGGTGGAGATGGAGATCGTCCCATCGATCACGCTCGCCGATTTCAAGACTACCAAGCTCACCCGGCTCACCGCCGAAGTCACCGCCGAAGAGGTCGACAAGGCGCTACAGGCAATCGCCGACCAGAACCGCCCGTTCGCGACCAAGGCCGAAGGCGCGGCTAACGGCGATCGCGTCACCATCGGCTTTGAAGGATCGTTGGAGGGCAAGCCGTTCGAAGGCGGCACCGGCGAGGATGTGCCGCTCATCATCGGCGCGGGCCAATTCATTCCGGGCTTCGAAGAGCACCTCATTGGGCTCAAGGCCGGCGACAGCAAGACCTTCGACATCAAATTTCCCGAAGACTATCGTGCCACCGCGCTTGCCGGGAAGGACGCGACCTTTGCCGTCACCGTGAAGGCGGTGGAAGCCCCAGGCTCGGTCGCGCTCGACGACGAGTTTGCCAAGACGCTTGGCTTGGAGTCGCTCGCCAAGCTCAAGGACGCGATCAAGGAACGGATCGCCCGTGAGCACACAGTGACGTCGCGCCAGAAGCTCAAGCGCGCATTGCTCGATCAGCTCGACGAGCGTCACAAATTTGAGCCGCCGCCGAGCCTCGTCGAACAGGAATTCAACAACGTCTGGTCGCAGATCGAGAGCGACCTCAAGCAGCAGAATCGCACCTTTGCCGACGAGGGGACGACCGAGGAAAAGGCGCGGGAAGAATATCGCGGCATCGCCGAGCGCCGGGTGCGGCTTGGTCTTGTCATTGCGGAGATCGGCGAAAAGAACAATATCAAGGTGACGGACGAGCAGCTCCGAGCCGCCGTGATGGACCAGGTGCGGCAGTTTCCCGGTCAAGAGCGGCAGATCTGGGAGTATTACCAGAAGAACCCGAATGCGCTGGCCGCTTTGCGCGCGCCCTTGTTCGAAGACAAAGTGGTAGACTTCCTGGTCGAACTGGCCGAAGTCACGGAAAAGCCGGTTTCGCGGGAAGAGTTGTTCAAGGACGACGACTAAACGGGAGGGACTTCGGCGGAGGATTGGCGTGAGGGATTCGGCACGATCGGTCGTTGCGAAGACCCGCAGTTGGGTGGGATATCCGAAGTTGAGCTGTTCGTTCTGCGGCCGCGCCGAAACCAAAATGTCACGTCTTGTCGTCGGCGGTTCCGCTCATATCTGCGATAGCTGCATCGCCGAATGCGCGGCGGTACTTGAGAAGCAAGACAACTTAGAAAGAAATCCCGGTTTCGACAGACCGCCTCCAACTCAGTAAAACTAGGCGAATACGCCCCGGATAGGTGACCCATGCGCGACCCGACGGACACTCACATGAACTACCTCGTGCCCATGGTGGTCGAGCAGACCAACCGTGGCGAGCGGGCCTATGACATCTATTCGCGCCTGTTGAAGGAGCGGATCATCTTCATCACCGGCCCGATCGACGACGGCGTGGCGTCGCTGGTTGTGGCGCAGCTGCTCTTCCTCGAGGCGGAGAATCCGAAAAAAGAAGTGTCAATGTACATCAACTCGCCCGGGGGCATCGTGACCTCAGGCTTGGCGATTTATGACACCATGCAGTTCGTCCGGCCTCCGGTCTCGACACTATGCACCGGGCAGGCGGCATCCATGGGGTCGCTGCTTCTGGCTGCCGGCGCCAAGGACCTGCGTTTTGCGCTGCCCAATGCCCGCATCATGGTGCATCAGCCCTCCGGCGGGTTCCAAGGCCAGGCCACCGACATCATGCTTCATGCCCAGGAAATCCTGAACCTGAAGCGACGCCTGAACGAGATCTATGTCCGGCATACCGGCCAGCCGCTGAAGAAGATCGAGGATGCGCTCGAGCGCGACATGTTCCTGACCGCCGAGATGGCCAAGGAATTTGGTCTTATCGACAAGGTGATCGAGAAGCGGCCTGAGGAGCCGGGCCTGAAGCTCGAGCAGCCGGCCCTGGCCAAGGTATGAGTCATCGGAACCGGCGAATCGGCGGGCAAGCCGAGGCGGTTTTCGGCGTCAAGTGGGGCGTAACACGGTGTGGTTAGGAAAACACACCGCTTCAAACTCGTGTTATCGTTAATAAATTCTTGATTGGCACGCCATTAGCATGCAGGCTTGTACTGAGTGATGGTGTGTCGTCACAGTAACGTCTTGTTCGGGCTCAGGACACAGAAAGTGCTACGGTTTTTTAGCCCGACAGTTGGTAAGGTGGCGAGGAACTGACGGCTCCTCGCGGCGAAGACGGAGACGGGAATGAGCAAAGTCGGCGGCGGCGATTCCAAGAACACGCTTTATTGCTCGTTCTGCGGCAAGAGCCAGCACGAGGTGCGCAAGCTCATCGCCGGGCCGACCGTCTTCATTTGCGACGAGTGTGTCGAACTGTGCATGGACATCATTCGCGAGGAGAACAAGTCCTCACTGGTGAAGTCCCGGGACGGCATTCCGACGCCGCGGGAAATCCGCAAGGTTCTCGATGACTATGTGATCGGCCAGGATCACGCCAAGAAGGTGCTCTCGGTCGCCGTCCACAATCACTACAAGCGGCTCAACCATCAGAGCAAGCACAACGACGTCGAACTGGCGAAATCGAACATCCTGCTGATCGGTCCAACCGGGTCGGGCAAGACGCTGCTGGCGCAGACCCTGGCCCGCATCCTCGACGTGCCCTTCACGATGGCGGATGCGACCACGCTCACGGAAGCCGGCTACGTCGGCGAAGACGTCGAGAACATCATTTTGAAGCTGCTGCAGTCGGCCGACTACAATGTCGAACGCGCCCAGCGCGGCATCGTCTATATCGACGAAATCGACAAGATCTCGCGCAAGTCCGACAATCCCTCGATCACCCGCGATGTGTCGGGCGAGGGCGTGCAGCAGGCGCTGTTGAAGATCATGGAAGGCACGATCGCGAGCGTCCCGCCGCAAGGCGGCCGCAAGCATCCGCAGCAGGAATTCCTGCAGGTCGACACCACGAACATTCTGTTCGTCTGCGGCGGCGCGTTTGCCGGCCTGGAAAAGATCATTTCCGCCCGCGGCCGTTCAACGTCGATCGGCTTTGGCGCCAGGGTCATGGCGCCGGAGGACCGCAAGCAGGGCGAGATTTTCCGCGACGTCGAGCCTGAGGATTTGCTGAAGTACGGCCTGATCCCGGAATTCGTCGGCCGGCTGCCGGTCGTCGCGACCCTGGAAGACCTCGACGAGCCGTCACTCAAGCGCATCCTCACTGAGCCGAAGAACGCGCTGGTCAAACAATACCAGCGGATGTTCGAGATGGAGACGGTCGACCTCACGCTCGCCGACGAGGCGCTGTCCGCGATTGCGCGCAAGGCGATCGACCGCAAGACCGGTGCCCGCGGCCTACGCTCGATCATGGAAAGCATTTTGCTCGACACCATGTTCGATCTGCCAAGCCTCGAGGGCGTCGAAGAGGTCGTGATCTCGCGCGAGGTCGTCGAGGGCAGTGCCCGGCCGCTCTACATCTATGCTGATCGGTCCGATCGTGCCAGTGATGCCGGCGGGGCGAGTGCCTAAACGGTGCCGCCTTTTTGGCATTGTCGATTCGGGGCGCAGCCAACGGCCGCCGCTTTTCGGGACGGGCTTTACCGGCGAAAATTGGGCTTTCTTGACACGCCGGGGCGACAACGCCACCTATAGCAAACGGCCAAACGTTCGTTCGAGTGGCCGCAGACTACTCCGGGCAGGGTGCCACGCCCGCCCTTTGGGTGCGAGCAGGTCACCGTTCGCTAATCCCTTCCCGGCCACACGGCAGTCCGTCGCGACAGCGCATCCTGCGGGTTGCGAGGGAGGTGTACAACAATAAGGAAGTGGGGCCATGACAAGTGCCACCAAACCGAAGCCACCGCTCATGACCGGCGAAACCCGGGCCTATCCGGTTTTGCCATTGCGGGATATCGTTGTGTTCCCGCACATGATCGTTCCGCTCTTTGTCGGGCGCGAAAAGTCGATCAAGGCGCTCGAAGAGGTGATGCGTTCGGATACGTTCATTTTGTTGGCAACGCAAAAGAACGCGTCGGACGACGATCCGGCCACTGACGCGATCTACGGCATCGGCACGCTGGCGAGCGTGCTGCAACTGCTCAAGCTGCCCGACGGCACCGTCAAGGTGCTGGTCGAGGGCGCGGCGCGCGCCGAGGTGAAGCGCTATACCGATCGCGAGGACTATTATGAGGCCGACGCGGTCGTGACAGCGGATTCGTCCGGCGATCAGGTCGAAGCCGAAGCGCTGGCGCGCTCGGTCGTCAACGAATTCGAAGGCTACGTGAAGCTCAACAAGAAAGTGTCGCCCGAGGTCGTCGGCGTCGTCCAGCAGATCGACGACTATGCCAAACTCGCCGACACGGTGGCTTCGCACCTCGCGGTCAAGATTCCCGACAAGCAGATGATCCTGGAAACGCCGAGCGTCACCGAGCGCCTGGAGAAGGTGCTCGGCCTGATGGAGAGCGAGATCTCGGTGCTGCAGGTCGAGAAGCGCATCCGCACCCGCGTCAAGCGGCAGATGGAGAAGACGCAGCGCGAGTACTACCTCAACGAGCAGATGAAGGCGATCCAGAAGGAACTCGGCGACGAGGACGGCAAGGACGAGCTCGCCGAGATCGAGGAGAAGATCAAGCGCACCAAGCTCTCCAAGGAGGCGCGCGAGAAGGCGCAGCATGAGCTCAAGAAGCTGCGGCAGATGTCGCCGATGTCGGCGGAGGCCACTGTCGTGCGCAACTACCTCGACTGGTTGTTGTCAATCCCCTGGAACAAGAAGTCGAAGATCAAGAAGGATCTGACGCTCGCCGAGCAAATCCTCGATGCCGATCACCACGGCCTGGAAAAGGTCAAGGAACGCATCGTCGAATATCTCGCCGTGCAGCAGCGGGCCAACAAGCTGACTGGACCGATCCTCTGCCTGGTCGGCCCTCCGGGCGTTGGTAAAACCTCGCTCGGCAAATCGATCGCCAAGGCGACCGGGCGCGAGTTCGTGCGCGTCTCGCTCGGCGGCGTGCGCGACGAGGCCGAGATTCGCGGCCACCGGCGGACCTACATCGGCTCGATGCCCGGCAAGGTCATCCAGTCGATGCGCAAGGCCAAGACCTCCAATCCGCTGTTCCTGCTCGACGAGGTCGACAAGATGGGCGCCGATTTCCGCGGCGATCCGTCCTCGGCGCTGCTTGAGGTGCTCGATCCCGAGCAGAACCACACTTTCAACGATCACTACCTGGAGGTCGACTACGATCTGTCCAACGTGATGTTCATCACCACGGCGAATACGCTTAACATTCCGCCGCCGCTGATGGACCGCATGGAGATCATCCGCATCGCCGGCTACACCGAGGACGAGAAGGTCGAGATCGCGCGCAAGCACCTGATCCCGCATGCGATGGTCAAGCATGGTCTCGAACCGAAGGAATGGTCGATCGACGATGCCGCGTTGCTGACACTGATCCGCCGCTACACCCGTGAGGCCGGCGTCCGCAACCTCGAGCGCGAGATCTCTACGCTGATCCGCAAGGCGGTCAAGGAGATCACGATCTCGAAGAAGCTGTCGGTCGAAGTAACCGACAGCGTGGTCGGCGACTATATCGGCGTGCCGAAGTATCGCTATGGCGAGGTCGAGGACGAGGATCAGGTCGGTGTTGTGACCGGCCTCGCCTGGACCGACGTCGGCGGCGAGCTTCTGACCATCGAAGCGGCCATGATGCCCGGCAAGGGCAAGATGACCGTCACTGGCAACCTGCGCGACGTCATGAAGGAGTTGATCTCGGCAGCCGCATCCTATGTGCGCATGCGCGCGGTCGCCTTCGGCATCGAGCCGCCGGCATTCGACAAGCGCGATATCCACGTGCACGTGCCGGAAGGCGCGACGCCGAAGGATGGACCGTCCGCCGGCGTCGCCATGGTCACGGCAATCGTATCGGTGATGACCGGAATCCCGGTGTATCGCGACGTCGCCATGACCGGCGAAATCACCCTGCGCGGCCGCGTGCTGCCGATCGGCGGCTTGAAGGAGAAGCTGCTTGCGGCCCATCGCGGCGGCATCAAGACCGTGCTCATTCCGGAAGAGAACGCCAAAGATCTTGTCGAGATCAACGACAGCATCAAGAGCGGACTCGACATCATTCCGGTCTCGCGCATGGACGAGGTGTTGACGCGCGCCCTGGTGCGCAAGCCAGAACCGATCACCTGGGAGGAGGCGACGGCCAAACCGGTCGACGTCCCCGACACCATCGAGGAAGATGCATCGGGCCTGACGGCGCACTGACAACGCCGGCGAATTGGCAATCGCAAAGTTCCAGACGGCGCCTTCAGGCGCCGTCTTTTCGTTATGATGCTGGTCGGGAGGGTAGAATGTGTCCGTGTTCCACGGGACACAGGACGGCGAAATTCCGCTCCGCCAATTGGCGTGCCGCGTTACCTTGGCTACAGTTCCATTGGGGGCGTTGAGGCCGTAATAATTGAGGGTTTCGTGATGAACATGATCTATCCGTTGATCGGCTGCGTCACTTTGGCCCTGATTGCACCCGCCAGCGCCGGCCCGCTGACGGACGACTTTTGGCTGCTCGGCAATTTCACCCAGAACGTGCCTTGCAAAGGCGACGGCACCGATCCGGAAGAGCTCAAAGTGAAGATCACGACCGACGAGATCGATTCAAAGGTCGGCGTTTGCAAATTTCTTGACGCCAAGCCGGACGGCAAAAGCGTCAACACCCACGTCGAGTGCCAATTTCCTGCCGGCCCCCTGATGGGCGATATCACCTTCAGCCAGAAGCCCAACAACACGATCTATTTCGTCGATCGCGACAAGACCTACACCGCGACGCTCTATCGCTGCCCGAAGTGACTGCAGCGCTGGTTCCAGGGGACTTGTCCAAGCAAGTTGCCAAGCTTGCCGAAATTGCCGGCCGACCACGGCAAGTTCGGTGCGAGGATGGCGCGGGTCGGAAACGGGGACACGCTATGGTTCGCTACGCGGTCGCCATCACGCTCCTGGCGGTCGTGGTGCCTTGTGCGCCCTGTCACGCGGTATCATCGAAAGACAAAATGGCGACCTGCAAGTTCGGCGCTGATGATCAGCACCTTCAAGGCAAAGAACGCGCCGCCTTCATAAAGAAGTGCATGTCAAGCAAAGACGAGCCGCGGGGCGGGCCGCCGGGCGCGCCACCGGCCCAGCACTGACGCTGGCCGCCTGATCGAGCGCATTCGCCACGGCAACGGAAATTCGATTTTTCTGACAAGAGGGACATTCGATGAGACTACTCGCTTACCTCGTGGCCATCATCTGCATTATTGCTGCCGTCATGTATTTCGTCATGCCGGCGGGCCAATTGCCGACCTTCATGCCGGGCTACGAGGCGGGCTCGGCGCACATTCACATGAAGCATGCGATCATCGCGCTAGCGCTTGGGGTGATCTTGGTCGTGATCGGCTGGTTCGTCGGGCGCCGGTGATAGTGCCGCGGCTGCACTTGCCGTGCCCATTGCGGCGCGTTGAAATGCGCCGATGAACCTGCCGCCGCTGCGCACATTGTTCTTCGAGGACCTCTCGGTCGGCATGATCGATTCCGCCGTCGCCGCGAAAACGCGCACGAGCTGGCAAAAGCTTGCAAGGCCCTGAGATTTGAACTAAATGGCTCGGCGCCTTTCGGTCCATTGGTGGCACAAGGCAGCGCCAGACGGCTCTACGTTGCTTCCCAGGTGCTTCCCAATACCGACAACCGAAAGGTTCGGTTCCTAACACGGAGGCGCCCGGCGGGCGACTAGAAGGGATGCGTCGTCACGAGATTTCGACGTTGAGCTTGCCGACCGGCAAGTCGGACCATTTGATCCCGGACGGCACCGTGCCCGGCCTAGCCCTGCGATTGCGCCAAAGCGGCAATCGGACTTGGACTTTCCAATATCGGATCGGCAATAAACAGCGCCGCATGACGCTTGGCTCGGCCGCCTTGATTTCGGTGCAGGAGGCTCGTCGCCGCGCCACCCAGCTCTATGCTAATGCGAAGCTCGGCATCGATCCCGCACAGCGCCGGGAAGATGCCAGGCTGGAGGCCGCCGAAACCGTCAAAGCCAAGTTGCCCCCGTTTCTCGCTCGGCAGCGGGACCGTGTGCGCGACGGACATTTGCGGCAGCGTTCCTACGTCGAAATTGAACGCCATCTGCTCGTCCACGCCAGGCGACTGCACACAAAGCCGCTTGTCGCAGTAAGCCGGCGCGATGTAGCGGGGTTGCTGTCGGGGCTCACCGAAAAGCTTTCTGGCGCGACTGTTAACCGCGTGCAGACTACCCTGTCGGCATTTTTTACTTGGACAATTCGCGAGGGCCTGATCGATACAAATCCAGTGACGGGAACCGAGCGTCGGGAGGAGGGTGAGCGGGTTCGACTGATCAGCGATAAGGAATTGCGTGAGATCTGGTCGATGTTACGGGCCGACGCTTATGGCGACATCGTGCGCCTGTTGATCCTGACCGGCGCGAGGGCGCGGGAAATTGGCGCTCTCCGCTGGAGCGAAGTTGATCTGACGACGCGCTTGATCACGCTGCCGCCGGACCGCACCAAAAACCGACGTGAGCATGAAATCTTTCTAGCTGACAGCGCGCTCGACCTACTGCGGGCTCGGCCCAGGCTGACCTGGCCGGACGGCACAGCCTGCGACCTCGTTTTCGGTCGCGGCAGGTACGGATTTAACGACTGGGCGGGCTCAAAGGTCGATCTCGACAAGCGCATCGATCAGGCGCGCCGGGCGGCCGGCGCGGAGCCGATGCAGGAATGGACGCTGCACGATTTTCGGCGATTGATCTCAACCACAATGCACGATCGTTTCGGAGTCATGCCGCATGTAGTGGAATCTGTCTTGGGCCATGTCGGGCACCGGAGCGGCACGGCTGGTCGCTATAATCTAGCACTTTATCGCGCTGGGAAGGCCGCGGCGTTGACCCGCTGGGCCGACTACGTCCTCGCCATTGTCAAAGGCGACGAGCAGAAAGTCGTGGCTCTAAGCAGCATTTCATAAAATGATTACAAAAGGCCGCTCGCGGCGTGGCAGTCCTAACGGACGCCAAGGACTGATTCGATTGGCACAGTTGTTGCGGTTAGATGAGTGGCCGTCAGAAGGGCGCACGCTCGGTGAAATCCTGAAGTCACTTTTCGACCCGGCAGAATGGGCGGAATTAACCGAGCATACCGGTGAGTTGCAACCAAGGTCCCTGAACAATGTGCCAAGGTCGGCTATAATACCTGGGTATCCGTCTTCCTCGCCACGATACGGCGAATTGGCCGAAGAAATTCGTGTGTTTTTGGAAGCCTGGAATTCCGGACAACTGGTCGCAAAGGGGCGCCGCGGTGATTTGCTAACGGCTCCTATAGAGATCCCGCCGCCATCGGTCGGCTACGATATTGAGGTAGCGGATTTCACCCGCTCGGTCATTTGTGATCCGACGAACCGAAAACAAAATATCTATGATCTGCGGTTTTTCCTGCCCAACACAGAGTTGAAATTCGAAAGTGCAATTGAGAGGAATGCGACGTCTCAGTGGGTCATAGCGGAGGCGCTGCGGATGAAGGCGGGCGGCGAAATCGACGAAAGCGCCAAAATTACTACCTTTGCCAAAGAGCTCGCACATCGCATGGAGGCTGCTCGTGACAATGGCGATAAATCTGTCAAGCCGGTGAGCTGGCGGCACATTAAAAACAGTCTTCGAGCCTGGGGTCTTTGGCCTATCACGTCCATTAAATAGCGAGACGCATTTTTGAGACGCATTTTTATGCGTTTCGAATGTGCGTCATGTTTTGCTTTGCTTTGCAAGGAGGCGCGATGTCGTGCGCCGTCAACGCCGAGCAAATAGATGTCAACGTACATTTTGAATCTTCCTGCTGAGTTGCTGAACTGGCCGATCGAGCTGCTGAAGATCGTCGAGCCACAGGAGGCAGAGCGTCTCTGCTCGCTCTCGTGGGACAGTATCCGGCGCAATCACCCCGACAAAGTCGTCCATCTTTCCAAACGCCGCGTGGGCATGCGAATTGGCCACGCACTCATGTTGGGAGTTATCCGGTAAGGCGCGCAGGCAAAATCGTGGAGAGCACAAAGTCTCCCATCGACAACGCGCGCACGCCGGAGCCAGTGCGGTGAGCGATCACTGGGTGATCCAACCCCGGGCATGGAAGCCCTTGGCCGAGGCGCAGGCAATGGAGTGTCTCCTCCTGTCTGCGCAGCGCTGGGATGGTCTGACGACCACCGCTGGCCTCTCAGCGCTCGGCGCCATTGCCGCTACTGGCATCACCTCCACGTGCTCCCATAACGACGAAAGCCCGGCGCGCCATCACTCGCGCCGGGCCCTTCGCAATTCCGATCGCCATCACCACCACGACGAGGCAATGACCTATGCCCAATACGCTCACGGGCGCGGCTGCGTCAAGCCGAGCTTGTAATCGCCAGCATATTCCGCCCCCTGCGGTCGACGGCCAAGCCGACCAGCGCGCCTGCGATCAGTGCGGCAAGCCGTTCATGACGCGCCAGCACACTGGCGGCAGCGCGCAGCGGTTTTGTTGCGGCAGCTGTCGTCTCGATTGGCACAAGGAGCGCCAGCGTAGGCAGCGTACACGCTTGTACGCTGGCCAGCCGCGCCAAAGCATTCCCCTAGCGAGCGGCGACCTCCTCATGCCGCGGGCAAAGTTTGCCCGCGAGGTCGTCGGCACTTCCGAGAAGGGGATTCGAAAATTCGACCTTCCGGTCACGTACGTCGGCGCAGTCGCGCACGTCCCCCGCGACGTCAGCCTGCAGATCATCGCGGACACGCTGAAGCAAAGCAAATCGCCGCAACGCCGGCGTGCGGTGCGGTCATGACCAAAGTTGCACGCATCCCAGGTGAGGCGCTCACGGCCGTAGGAGCGACCGACCGCGCTGACCGGATGGCGTCCCTGCTGTTCTCGATAGCGGCTGACGGCTTTCGCGACTGGCTAAACGGCGCGCCGCTCGACCACGCCGCCATGAAGTGCCGCATCGCCGCCGAGCTGCGCGACGATTACCTCGCGTTGCGGTGCTTGGGCGGCCTCCAGCGGCACGTGACCAGCATCTTGAACAACCTTGCGACTAGGCGGCGAACGCGCGGCGCCGTCCGATTTTCACCCCCGCGCAGATGAGGACGACTATTATGACTGCTCACCCCCAACGTAAGCCGCCGACACCGGCGGACATCAACCGGCAGCAAGGATTCGACCCGCCCAAGTCGAAAACCGAAGCCGCCAGCTCCGCGATCGTCGCCAAGACCGCAGTGCCGGCGACCGCCACCCAGCCGGCAGTGCCGGCGACCACCGCTGCGGCCCCGGTGCCGGCATTGCCGGACACGCGCACCCCTGAAGAAGCGTTTTTCGACGAGGGATCGCCCTCCGCCATGTTTGACGGACGGCTCTTCAAATACGACAACAAAGTGCCGCGCTATTTCACGATCGACGACGACACCGCAATCCCGGACGGCACCATTCTCGTCGCTCAGTGCGACCAGCTAGTCTGGGGGCGGGTCAAATTTAATGGACCGGGCAATCCGCCAGACCGGCACCTGGGGCTCAAATACGACGGCTACGTCCCCCCGGCACGCGACGCGCTCGGCGACAACGACCCGCGCCAATGGGAGATTGGGCTCTCTGGCAAGCCCGACGACCCTTGGCAGATTCACTACTATCTGCCGGTCGAAAACCCCGAGACGCACGAGGTGTTCTGCTTCACGGCCAGCACCGACACGACGCGGCGCGCGGTCGGCAAGCTGCTACGTCACTACGACCGCGTGCAGAAGACGGACACCGACTTCTATCCGCTCATTCAACTCAAGCACGGCGGCTTCACCCACCGCGACTCGCGGGTCGGCTGGGTCAATACGCCCGTGCTCGCTGTCGTCGGTCGCATCCCGCGCGCCGACGCCGCCAAGCTGGACGGCGGGCAGAGCGGCCTGCCGAACGACACGATTCCGTTTTGAGAAAATGCCGAAGGCGCGAGTGTGTTGTTGCTCGCGCCTTCTCACCTATAGGGCTGTGAGCCGGCGATACCGCCTATCAAGCAATCGTCGCCGTTGAGTTCAATTCTCAGACAGTCCACCACCATCGCGCCACCATGCACGACGGAAATGTAATATGGCCCAGCGCCAGCTGCACAACGCCGTCGACATAAAGGCCGTCACGGAGCTGCGCCTCGGCTTGTGGAAGCTGGACATCTCGCCGCTGCCAGCGACCGGCAGCAAAGAGGTCTTCTGGCCAGGGTGGACCACGCGCGCCATCAACGAGCACGAGATCCGTTCATGGGAACGCCACCGCGACTGGCTGAGCACCGGCGCGCGCACCGCATATCATCCCTGCCTCGACCTCGATATCCGGCATCCCGAAGCCGTCGACGCTTGCGAGCGCCTTGTCCGCGAACGCTACGACGGTAGAGGTGAGCTGCTGGTCCGCACCGGGCTGGCTCCCAAACGTCTCATTCCATTCCGCACCGACACGCCATTTGCCAAACGGGTGATGTGCTACTTGGCGCCTAATGGCGAACGGCACAAAGTGGAATTCTTGGCCAACGGGCAGCAAGCCATCTTCTATGGCTACCACGAAGGCGCGAAGCGCGACTACCTCTGGCACGCTGATCGCGATCCGCTGAAGGTGCCGCCGAGCGAGTGGCCTACCATCACCGAGATCGAGGCCGACGAGCTTCTCGCTGCGATTGACGAGCTGCTGACCGAACAATTTGGCTACACCCGCACCACCGTCCCCGACGCCAACGGCCAGTTCAAGTCGGCGGTCCATATCACCAACGTGGACGACGCCCTCGCGGCGCTCGACTACAAGGGCGTCGGCGGTGGCGGCAACCTCCACGACACCGCGCTCGGCTGCATCAATGCCCTCATCGTGCAAGGCAACTCCACGGAAGCTGCCGTCGAAGAAGTAGGGGCCGCGGTCCGTTTACATGCAGCCGCTAATCCGCTCTGCGTCAAATTCGATCCGGCGAGGGGACGGCTGATCCTCGAAAAGATGGCCTACAGCTTCGTCAACAAATTTTCCGATTACGCCGATCGACTGCCGCCGGATTTGTATGCGATGCGCCAGATACGTCGCGGCCAAGGCGCGATCGACCCCCAGCTGGAATACGATCGGCTAGGGAAGTGCTGGCATTACCCGGAAATACCCGGAGCAGAAACGCCCGAAGATACGCCCGAGGACGCGCCTAAAGGCACGCCTGGGAACGGTCCCGCCCGGCCCAGCCACACACCTCGAATTCCAGCTGGTACCGTTTGGTCATCTGCGCCCGGGCACCGACCCCGGATACCTCGTCGACGAGCTGATCCCGGTGCGCGGCATCGTCCTGATCTGGGGCAAGCGCAAATGTCTCAAATCGTTCCTGACCTACGATCTGTGCTTTCACATTGCACGCTTCCCAGAATATCGCGGGCGGACGGTCCAGCCGGGACCCGTGATCTACTGCGCCTTCGAGGGCGCGCACGGCTACAAGAAACGGGCCGAGGCACTGCGCCGCTATTACGAAATTCCAGACAGCGAAGAGGTCCCGCTGTACCTCGTCCCCGGCCGGGCCAACATTATCAAAGAGTACCCGCTGCTGATCGCCGCGGTGCGCGAGCAGCTCATGGGCGAAGTCCCCCGCACCATCGTCCTCGACACCTTGAACAAGAGCCTGGTTGGGTCGGAGAGCAAAGACGTCGACATGAGCGCCTACATCGTCGCCGCCGAGGCGCTGCGCGACGCCTTCGACTGCGTCGTTATCATCATCCACCATTGCGGCTACGACGAGACCCACCCGCGCGGCCACACCTCGCTCACCGGCGCCGTCGACGCCGAATTCGAAGTAGTGCGCGAAGGCATGCTGGTGACGCTGAAGAACGTGACCATGCGCGACGGACCGGAGGGCTTCGAGATCAGAAGCGCGGCCGAAGTCGTCGAGGTCGGTGAAGACATCAACGGCAAGGTGCTCACGTCCTTGGTCATCGTTCCGACCGACGCGCCTGCCGCGATAGGAGACCGGAAGAAGAAGGGCGGCCGCCCAAACGTGGGCCTGCCAATCTTGATCCGCGCCCTACAGTCCGCGTTGGCCGAACGCGGCGGCATATTCCGTCCGCCCGGCGAAAAGGCCGCAGTCCACGCAGTCAACGAGAGTGAAGTGTGGGTGCGCTTCGAGGTCAGCTATCCAGCGGGAGAGCCGGACAAAGTAGAGGCTACCGCAGCCACTAAGAAAGCCTACCAGCGTGCACTTCAAAGCGCGGTCGCCGATAACGCCGTCCGCAAAGGTGTTCGCAACGGGGACGATGTGTTGTGGTTCCACGTGCAGCTGACGTGAGTGAAAAAGAGGAGGACCGAAAGATGCTCGACAACTTAAAAGCCGATTTGAACGAGCTGAACATGAAATGTCAGCTGGCGCGGGACAGCGAAGTCCGGTTCGCCCTGCAGCGCGGCCGCCTGGAAGCCGAACGCGCCTCACTACTGGTCAAGATAATCGAGGCGGTCGAAGCAAGGCGGTCAGTGCCGCCGCCCTTGCCCCCCGTGCAGCGGTCGTCGAGGGGACGGAGGATGACGGAGAGCAAGTCCTAGGAGCCAAGCACAGGCTCAAGCCGGACGGTCTGCCGACCTACCAAGAGATGGTGCGGACGGTGCTGGAGCGCGCCGCGCCGCGGTGGCTGGCACCCAAGCAGATGACCGCCATGATCCAGGCGACGTGGTGGCCGGACATCGCGGCGAACAAAGCAGCGTCTACCGCCTGGGGCATGGCGCAGCGCGGCATGATTGAAAAGCGCGGTAAGCGCTATCGCATCAAGCCGAACGGCCATGCGCGAGCAGATGCCGCCAACGTTGGTAACGGAGTCGCACGATGACGCCGCTCGCGCAGCTCTAGATGCGGCAACTCCTGATGCGGCCCCGAGATCGCATGATCGAAGCCCTGGAGGACGCTGAGACCGCTGAAGCCCTAAGGCGATGCCAAACGGTCCGATCTGCAGCGTCAGGTAGAACACCCGTGCCTTAAGGACCAGTGGTGCCCACAAAAAAGAGGGCATCAGGTAGGTGTTTTGTCTGGGCAGTTTTGTCCGGCCAGACAAAACTGGACGAAACCCTCCTAGAGGGGGTTTGTTTTGTCCTGTGGGCAACTTTTAGTTTCGTCCAGTTTTTTCCGAGTTTCGTCCGGGGTTTTGTCCAGCACAATCAACAGTGGCATACGGCCCGCCGTCGGCCGGGATCAGGGCTCCATACCCCCTCCGTAACGTTCCTGTTGGGGGAGGACGCGCTCGCACCCGGACTTGTCGGCCCGAAAAATCCGTCTGCTCTATTGTCGGCATCCGATCGGCGGTTTCCGGCCGCATAAGACAATTAATCTCACGGATGACGCCGACCTAACGCTGAATTCGTTGCATTTCTCAACGCGGCGCCTACCGTGTCCGCAAAGTGTCCGCAGATTGGACCCCGAGAGAGGGCTGATGGAATTGAAGTTGACTACGCCGGCGGTGGCGGCGCAGCGGCGGGCGGATAGTGCGACGAAGGTGCGAAACAACGGCAAGCGGACACGGATACAGGCCATCTGGACGGCCAGCGCCGCGTTTCCGATCCGCTGTTCTCATCGGCAGCGGGAGGCGTCTGCGGCCGTTTCAGTAGCTCCGGCCGGCTTGGCGATATTGGAGGCAACTCCAATGCTGCCCGACGCATCAAAAAAGCCCCCGGCATTGGGCATCCGGGGGCCTAAGTAGAACGTGTCGGATTGTTTCGTGATCAGAAAACATTTCGCTCTAAGCGACGCTGGCTAAAGACGTCGCTCAAGCGTCGCTATTCTGCGGGAGGCCAACTGGCGGCGCCAATGCAAACGCCGATCAGAATGTTCGGTGCGATCCTCCGGTGTCAGCGCCTCGGCCGCGGAGACGAGCGATGCGTAGGAGGCGGACATGGAATCCTCCCACTGCCGTGACGCCGTGCTCAGCCAATAGGCCGCACGATCGAATTTGGCGCGCAAGGCTGCAGGGAGAGACTGATATCTGCAAATCGACTCGTCGAGGTCATCTGGAACGTGCAGGCCGAGCCCATCAAGGCCCATAGCCTCTTTGTAGTATTTTTCCGATTCAATCTGCCTGAGTTTCTCACCGATTGGCGCCGAAAGTTCTTGGATTACGATCTGTCCGAAGTCTGCGAAGTACCATTCCTGCACCCACTCGATTTTCGACTCGCCGCTGGGGCGAACATTGGCCCAAAAATGTCGAGGCCGCTCACGTAGGAACTTTGTGGTGCCTCCAAGAAGAAGGTTGAGCAAGAGCGTGAGTTTCTGATGCTCTCGCCTTCGGCGTTGATTGGTGATGGAATAATTGGTGGTGGGCCACTCACCGGCATCTAGGATGGAAAATTCGAGAATGAAGGGATTGTCTGCGCCTTCATTGGCGCGCGGCGCACTTTCTGGCGCCGGTAGGATTTGCACTCCCGATCGTTCGCCGCGCCACCATCCCCCTACGCCTTTCGTGTTGAAGCTAATTTCTCGGCCGACCCTTAGCGGGCCCTTCATAATAGGCAAAACTGAAGGGAATGCGCAGACGAACCTTCCTGCGGCTTCATTGCTCGTGTGGGGATTGAGTTCGCTTGGGCGACTAACAATCGATACTCGACGAGGGAGCTTGGTTCCGGCAAACGTGGAAAGGCGATGCTAAGCCTGTTTCGCGCCGACGGTATCGGCCATAACTGCCCCGCGGGCGCCGAGCGGCTTCTCGGCACCGATGGTCGAATCGCGCGCGGTCTGATGCTCAATTTCCGCGTTGAGCTCGGCACCGAGCAAAACCACGATCGTCGAAAACCACAACCAAATCATCAGGCCAACCACGGCTCCGAGCGAGCCATAAGTCGCATTGTAGTTGGCGAAGCTCGTGAGATACCAGGAGAACAGGAACGACGCGACGATCCATGTGACTGCCGCGAACACGCTGCCGATGGTGACCCACTGCCAGCGCGCCGCGCGGCGATCGGGGCCGTAGCGATAAAGCACGGCAAGGCCGATCAACAGGACGACCAGCAGCACCGGCCAGCGCGCCAGCCGGGTGAGCGTTTCGGTCAGGCTGCCGAGCCCAATCGGCGAAAGGACGAGCGGAAGGACAACGATGACGGCCATCGCCAGCAGAAACGCCGCAAAGCCTGCGAGCGTGAAGACCAGTGCCACCAGATTGAGCTTGATGAGATTGCGGCCTTCCTTCTGCTCGTAGATCACGTTGAGCGCGTCAATCATCGCCTTCGCGCCGCCCATGGCGCTCCACAGCGACACCAGAATTCCGGCGATGAACCCGATCGAGAGTGTGCTGCCGCTGTTGGAAGCGATGCGAGCCGCTTGCTCGTGCACGATGCTCAACACGTTTTCGGGGATGACATCATTCAAGAGTGAGAGATTGTTCGCGATTGTCGACCCGTTGAAAAAAAGGCCGTAGGCAGAAACCAAGGCCGTTATGGCCGGAAAGATTGCAAGCAGAACGAAAAATGCAACGCCGCCGGCGATCGATAGAACGCGATCAGAATTCATCTCGCGATACGTGCGCCAGATGATGTCGTACCAGCCCCGCCAGGGGATTTGCAGCGGATGGGTAGCTTGGCGGCCGCGGTCGCGCTCTCGCGCCCGGCGCAGCTCAAGTTCGTGCGGCTCTTCGGCGCTCTGCGGCTCGCCGAATGGCTGCTCCTTACCGACCGCCCCTTTCCACGGTGGCCGTGGTTCCCTTGCGCGCGGCTGTGGCGCAACGAACATCAGCAGAGCGGTCGCGGCGACGCTTAGCCAGAACGGCACATCCGCGCGTTTTGGCAGTGTTCACCTCTTATCGAATCACTGTTGCGAAAGAAGCAACGCGCGGCAGTTGGTTTCGTTCTCCCGGCACGGCCGGGTTGTTGAGGCGGGAGCGACTTTAGGCGCATTCTGTTGGGAACCTGTGCCATGCTAATTCTGGACCATGCCAACCGCAGAGCATTACCGAAAGCGCGCCGAGGAAAGCCAACGGATCGCCACCTAGACTAGTGACCAATTCGAGCGCGAAGCATTGCTGCGAATGGGCGCCCAATGGGCTACTCCGGCACCTACAACAGGAACCGATCGGGAGGTCTGACTTGGGTCAAACTCGGACCTTCGGCGATGACTGCGACAAGTCCGCTTGGCCTTCGATAGCGACCGAATGGCGGACATCGCGCGACAGTCGGTTCGCGGGAAATCGCTACGCACGGAATCCGGCTGTCGTAGCGCTTTGCCATCCTATTTCCCGATATGAAAGTGAGGCCCAAAGCGCAAAAGGAGAGAAGGAAATGACTATCAAAATATCACTTAAGAAAATCGACACGATCATGAACGATACCGTCGATGTGCATTTTGATGTCGACGTGTCGGAGGGACAGACGATCCCTTTGACGTTCACAGTCAAACGAGAGCAAAGCCTCGACAAGACGGTCAACGAAGCCATGACCAGCCTTCGCGATTTTGCGGAAATGCTGCACAAGGCAGCGGCCGAGGCAGTTTTTGACGCGGGTACTAGATAATTGGCGGCCATCAACCGGCCGGGGATAAGCGACAAAATCACAAGGTCTTTCTGTAAATTAAGTTGAGCGAAAGATGTGATGGCTATCATCGTTCGATCGAGGGTCTATCTGTTACGCGGCCACAATGGCTGGGGAACGCACCACATTACCGCCGTTGTGCCCAAGTTGCGGAGCGCCAATGGGCCCTTCGCGAATTGTACCTGCCAGCGCCGGGCTGTGTGAGCTTCAAACTTACGGCTGCGCAGATTGCCGTGTCTGGCTTACGGAAGCGAAGGAGCGGTGGGTCAAAGAGCCGGAGCCCTGGATAGTTGATCCGCGCCCCGACGATGTGCCCTGAGCGTTTGAAAATTGCTTAGGGCATGCCCGAATGCTGCGCTAACAGAATGCTTGTGATTCCGGATGTCCTCAGGTGCCGGGTAGACCGACATTCAGCTTTCCGATAGGTCCGCGTGGGACCGACGAGCCCAAGGAATTGGGTTTTGAGCCATGCGGCCCCTTTTACTAGCTCAAACGGGAAACTCGTTCCGCCGGGCTCGGCGTAAGCGCCGGTGCTCTAAGGCTCTCGATCCGTACCTTGCAGGGCCGGATATGGACGATGAACGACCTTTTGGCCCTGCTTCCCGCTACGAAGTCGACGTGGCTGCTCATTGTGACGTGCATAACAGGCGTTGCTTTTACGTTGTCGGCAATAGGGACATAAGCTCATCAGCCCCCTTCTTGCAGCAGGTGCGTGGCTGTCTGCTGCGTTCGCTGCTCTTGTGTGGTTCTGGCGATAGGGTCGCGCTTCGCACGTACTTAAAGCGCCGAACCGCCCGCCGAGCCAAGGCCGCGGTCCTGTTAAGCTTTTTGAGATTTTGGAACGGTAGTGCTGGAGACAGGGGTTGCAAGCCGCAGTTGGGCAAGGTGCATACTCAAAAATCACCACTTACAAAGATAAACCGCCAAGCCCGAAAGGCGGACCAATCCGTTCGCACCTTTCTTCGATTTGTAGCTGTGGTCGCTGCATTTGTTGCCGTGATTGTCTATTGGAATTTCGGCACACTTTCACCTTGTGGCTTGCTCCGCGAAGCAATCCGACAACGTGGCGATTTGGTTGCCATCTTCCCGGATGGCGTCATCGATTTCGGCTTTGAAGCACAGTTCGGCAAAATGTCGGCGAAGCGTTGTCTTGCGGTTTTGGTGGAAACCCTGACCTCGCCGCTGCCGAGCACCGGGCAAGCGTCCCAACTGCCGATGCAGCCGCTCGCGCCCCCACATGGAAAGCAAAGGTCATCGCCGAGCGTTCCCAGGCTCGCTCCATTCGCGCTTTGAGCGCCGCCACCACCGATGCAATTGCCCACAGCAACCACTTCAATCGCCTTCTGGGTGAAACTCCCGAACCCGAAAGGTAGCGTAATTGTCCCTGCTGTACACAGCGCGCGTTGATGTCAGGCGGTGCCGTTGCCCTTTCAGGCTCTTTTTTTTGGAAGCTGGGGACGGGGGCACACTCTGAGATTTGTCGCCAAGGGGGCTCAATCAGTCTCGTTGCGAACGCGCGCGCGTGGGCGCTCGGTCACTTAGGCTTGCGTAATGGATATTCATTAGGCGTGCGCCGCCCCTCCAACCACACATCGGATTGGGTAGTTATCCAATCAGTTGCCGAGGAATGATCGTTGAAAGTGTTGATGCGCTCAAGGGTGCCGTCCGGCCACTCGGGCTCAACCGCCCACTGATCCCGGTCACAAAGGGCGACGTAAAGTATTGGCTTTGGTCTTAGCATGCTGGCGTCAACGCCTCTCTGGTCGACGGACGGCAAGCTGATGGGAAGGCGACGACAAGCGATCTGTCCTCCACGAGGGTAGGCTCAGTCGTGGGAGCACGCGATGCAAACGAGACGGACGAAACATGTGCTCTCGATTTTTGCAGGTCGAATATCCATCGGTCCACCTTCGACTTGAGGTCATCGGTCGGATCGTTCCGCGCAATCGCATGTCCGAAGGATTTGGACCGAGTTGGTGAGACGGCTTCCTCGACTGATTGGGCAATAGCGGCGCCCGCATCATGATGAGAGTGCGTCAGGCGAACTTGGCGGAGCCGACCAATGATCTGGAAGACTAGACCGGCAACAAGGACCGCCGTCGCAAGCGCGCCTCCGAGAAACATTAGATCAGTCCCGCCACCGCGAGGGAGGTTCTGGGCTCCAACCCGCTTCCCCTCTGGGAATGGGCCTACAGGCGGTGACGCTTTAGGAGCGGAATGGGCAGAGTAAGTTATCGTGGTGACCATTTTCGGAATTAAATCATCGGAAGTTGGAAGATCGACCAAGAGCGGTTGGTGCTCTGAGGCCGTCGATTGTTCTGAGGCCGCTGCGCTCTCTATTTTTGCAGGCTGTGCAGGCGCTACCTCTGGCGTGACTTGACCGCCTTGTGGTGCGTTCGACCCTGCAGTCGCGTCAGGAGCATCGACGCTATGGCTCCGGCGTGAGGCTTGGCTCATGCGGGTATGGGCGACCAAACTTCTAGATGTGAGAAACCAACAATGGCGGTGATCCACGGGATTGATGTGATATTGCCACCGGCTGCCTACCGGTGCTGTCGAGTTGGGCTTCGCCTTACAATCGGAAGCATCGGACGCCGCTTTGAGGGTCGTTGGATATGTCGCCACCCCAACGATTGCAGGCAGCACGACTAAGATTGCCGACAGCACTCTTCGCCCGCGCATCGTACCCGCCCCCAATTCTCCCCTTGCAATCCAAAAAGTCTGGTGAGATTAGGGCCTTAGTGAGTTGCAAATCTGGCGGCAAAAGGCCATTATCCACAGCTTATCCACAACCGTTGCGCTGACTAAAGTTTTCCCAGCGCTTCACAAGCCGCTGAGGTCATATCGCGCCAGGGCGGTCTTTAGCTCGCGTTTGAAACTGGGGGCCCGGTCGGAAATTCCTGAGTTTCTGGCGGAAAGGGGACCCTATTCCGTTGCCTGCTTCGGTTTGCGCAACGGATAATCATCGGCTTCGTATAGGCGTTGGATTTCGCTACTGCTGAAGCGCTCATCCCCGACCTCAAGCCATGCGCCGAAGGCTTTGGGTATGCGTAAGTCCTCAACGGCATAACGGAGCGCCTCAGCCGCGGTCGCGAAACGGCGATACTTGGTGCGGCTACCCTTCGCTGGTTTGGAGAGGAACAGTTCAGCAGGAGCCTTATAGTCGAATGAAGACATGCCTCAACTCTAGCGCACAAGGTTACGCACTACGAAGCTCGTTCTCTTTGGAAACGGGGGTCGCTCTCTCGGATTGGTAGTAACTTTCGGTCCTTGAGACGCTTCTCAATCGAGGAACGCGCACTCGGCCTCAATCGTTATCGTACATGGTCAACGAGACGAAAGCTCAGGAAACGATCCTACTCGTGGAGGACGAGGTCTTGGTGCGTATGCCAATTGCGCAATACCTTCGCGATTGTGGATATAAGGTCGTTGAAGCCGTTAATGCTGATGAAGCGATAGCGGTGCTAATGCACCCGGAGACCGTCGTTGATATTGTCTTTTCAGACATTGAAATGCCCGGCTCCGTCGATGGATTTGGATTAGCGAAGTGGATACGCGAACATCGGCCCGGACCAGCCGTATTGTTAACTGGCACTGTGCAGCGCTCTGTTGATCGCGCAAAGGACCTGTGCGAGCAAGGCCCCATACCGAAACCTTACGACGCGCAGATCGTCCGCAATCACATTCGACAGTTGCTTGCTGCGCGCCGAGCGAGCAAGTCATCAGAATGAGGCTCGTTCGTCGTTACCTTCGGGCGCTCTTGATGGCACCAGATTTCCCTGAGATTCACAACGCGCGCTGAGGTCATATCCCGAGTCCAGGTCTTTAGCGGTGTTTTGAAGGTCGGTAGGGACCCTTTGAAACCTCAGTTTCTCGTCAGGATGGGACCCGTTGGCTGCCCGCGTTCGGCATAGTGCGGTTGATCAGCTTGGAATGCTTTTAAAGTCCGTCACTTGGAAGCAACAAAGCCGCGAACTTCGCGTTGGGCGCATAGACGGGGTGCGTACAATGCCCGATGCAACGCGGTTGCGCGATATAGCGGCGCGCATGTTGGCAGTCGCCGTGGACGCCAAAGATCAGAAAGTTCAGGAACTGCTGTCGAAACGAGCGGGCGAGTGCCTTGACCAAGCAGCCGTTCTCGAAGCTGCGGGTTGTCCTTGAGCGGATGCAGAAGCAGCTTACGCAAATGACTGCGGCCCATGTAGCAGCCGGAGAGCATTTGTCTAAGCTCACGGTGGATGAGGCAGGCGTCGAAAAGGTAGTACGCGATACGCCGATGCAGCAATAGTTTTCAAACAACGGCCGAAGATCCTAGCTGGCTTTAAACTGATGCATTCCCTTCAGCTTTCGTGGAAATGGCGCAAGTATTTCATAGGTCGGCTTCGGCACTGATCGACGGTGGCACTGTTTGACACAAGCAGATTGCTCGCGTGGCACTGATTGACACAGTTCGCAATAAGGATCGTGTAAAAGTCACTACCCTTCTAACTTCATCTGCCGGACATCGCTGTTTCCGCTCGGGCCCGAAGGCGCAGGAAGGTTCGTCTATGCATTCTCTTTGGCCTTCCTGGAAACGGCTCAAGCAGGTCGACGCCGCCGCCTAGTCTCATCCTGATCTTCCGCGCCTGTTCTAAGCCGCGATCCAGCGCCGTCTGCTGTTGGCTCGCGTAAGACAAGCCATGGCACCGCCAACAGGCGAATAGTTCGCCAGCACAATAACGGATGGCGGCCCGGCGCCCGCAGTAACGGCCATTGCAATAGGCCGGACAGATCGATTTTCCAGGTGTTGCCGAGAGCCAAAGCGAGAGTCGTCGCGTCACTCCGTAGTTGCCGATACGTGCCGCAGGACCTCAATGATTTGGCGTTCCAGGTCGTCCCAACCACCTTCGCAATCGCCCTCCAAGACCGGGCCGCGTTGTATCGCCACTGTGACAGGCTTGTTCAGCTTTGGCTTTGGCTGCTTCAGCATCGGCAAGTTTGTGTTTGACTGCCGCCTCCGAGTCCCGTGCGCCTTGTGCCTCCGCTTTTGCTTGTTCGGCTTCCTTGGTTGCCCGCCCGGCCTCTTCCTCTGCTCGCTTTAAGGCCGCTTCTGCATCGGCGAGTTTACGTTGTGCCGAGGCTTCGGATGCTTTTGCAGTCTGAGCCTCAAGTTTTGCTCGCTCGACTTCCCTTTTCACTTCACTATCTTCCGTTTTCAGGGCTTCTTTGTCCGAATTTGGCTTCAAAATTGGCTCTGTGGTGGCTGGCTGCATTGTGGGCGCCGAAGGCGAAGATGCAGGCTTAGTCGTTTCCCTTTCTGAAGCGGCGGCGGTCGCGGACCGTAGAACTCGCACATCGCGAGCCATTTCCAGGCAAGTGAGGAGTTCAGTGTTACTCAACTCTCCGCCCGTCGTGGCCAGGGTCACGCAATGTCGTTTATCGTCCGCGGAAAAAGCAGACCATTCTTGTTTCAATTGCTCACGGACGGCCTGCTCACTCTCCATGCATTGCTGAAAAGCCTCGGTTTGGTTCCTCTGTCCAACACCCGGGTCTGCTGACTGATTGGCAATTCCGCGGCAGACCGGCCGCACATCGAGCGTAGGTATCCCACCAGATGCCGCCCACGTAGTTGCAGGCACGAGGGTCAATATTGTAACCAGACAAACACAATAACCTCGCATGGCCATACTCCCTCGGATCGTGTGTCACTAAAGGAAGGGTGCGCTACCGCGTTCGAATTGAGGCTGCTTAGCCATTTTAATTGGCCGGATTGCTTCGGGTTCTCTGTCGTCCGTATCTTCTCGTTTGGGGCCGTAGCTGGACGAGAGCGCCGAGATGACGGCGAAGCTGTCGGCGCCGGCGGCGATCACTTCCCGCGGCGTGCGTCACGGCCGGACTTGACCCGGCCATCCACGTTTTAGGAATCACTCGTTGCCTTTTTGCTCCGGCGTTGAGGATGCGCTCCGCGGCGGCGGGCCCATGGTGTTGAAGCGCGCCTTCTGCTCGTCGCCGAGCGAGGCATAGAAGGCATGCAGCTTCGGGCGAACGGTGTTCATGGCGTCCACCATCGCCTGCAGCCGCGTCTTGACCGCGTCTAGCCGCGCCACCGGCGTCTGCGGCACTTGCGCCGGACACGATGATTGCAGTTGCTGCGCCGCGTCGCGTGACGCCTGCTTCAACGCGTCGAACGCTTGCTGTTGCTGTTGACCGTTCGGCTGCACCACCTGCTCGATGCGCTGGACCGGAAGATCGGAGACGTCACCTGACTGCTGGCTGCACAGCGCCGCGATGTTGCCGCCGGCGGCCGCGCGTCCATTGCCGGTATTGCCCATGGCGTCGAACCGCTGCCGCTGCTCGTCGGACAGCGAGTCGTAGAACGTCTGCAGCGGGCCGCGCACGATGTCGACCGCCTTCGTCATGGCTTCGAGCCGCGCCTGCGCCGCGTCGAGCCGCGCCGCCGGCGTGAGCGGCATTGCTGTCGGGCACGATGACTTGACGACATCGTTGGCTTTGACCGCCGCGGCGTTCAACTCGTCGAGCGCGGTCTGTTGATCGCCGGTCGGTCGAACGGTTTGTTTGATCTGGGCGATCGGTAGATCGGAGACGCCCGGCGCCAAACCAGAGCAACTCTCGGCCGCGGCCGCGTTGGTTTCCGCCAGTGCTTCGCGGTCGGCGTTCGTCACAGCGCCGGGACCGCCGGAAGGACCCGAATAGCCGCCATAGTAAATATCGTTGCCGCCGGCGTATCCGGCGCCATAGTCCGGCGCGTAGCCATAGTCGGCGCCGAAATACGGGCCAGGAGCGAAGATGCTGGCGAGCACGAAATCGGGGCCGTACGCCCAGAACGGATCGTAATAGTCGTAGGGCCAGAAGGCGAAGGAGAAGATATCGCCGTACAGATACGGCCAGAAAACCGGGCCGGCCCAGCCACCGAAGCCATGGCCCCAACGATTCCAGCCGGCGCCCCAGAAGCGGCCGCCCCAGCGATTCCAGCGGCGGGCATCGCCGAAAGCGTTGCGGTTGAATCCGGCATGATTGAAATTGTACAGGCCGTGGAAATTGCGGGCTACGAACTGATTGTGGGCGAGCTGATTGTGCACGAACTGATTGTGAGCGAATCGGTCGTTGGCGAACTGATTATGCCCAAGCTGGTCGTGCGCGAACTGGCCGCGCGCATTCGCCCCGTTGACGCCGTTGAACTGCGGATGAGCGGTGAAGGCGTTGTGGCTGGCGGCGATGCCCTGACCGGTTGACATTCGTCCGACATTGGCAGGGTGCACGAACGCGTGACCGCCACCGTGAAAGCCTCCACCCCCCGCGGAGAACCCGCCACCACCGATGTGGGCGCCGCCGAAATGAGCGCCGCCGCCGCCGCCATGGAAACCACCACCGCCGCCGCCATGGAAACCGCCGCCTCCGCCGCCGTGGAAACCACCGCCTCCGCCCCCATGTCCGCCACCACCACCGTGAGCCGCCATCGCATCGGTTGTCACGCCCATGGCGCCAACGGCGACGCTTGCGAGCAGCACCAAAGCGATTTTGGAGGTTTTGGAGACGGGACGAAGTGACATGGTACAGGCTCCTTGCGCCCCATGTTGAAAACCCCTCTCACCCGCCAAAAGTTTCTGGCGTTGTTGCTTAAATCTCGGCAGTGATTGCAGTGCAGCAATTGGCAGATGCGGCATTTGCTCCTTCTGCAGAGTGTGCACAGTGAGCTGCGCGAACAATCTCCATCGGCGTGTGGACGGGGTGTCGAGAGCAACGAGTGAACGGACCTGATAATCCTGATCATCCACCGGTGTACCGGTGTGCGATGATCTAGCGCTTGCCCGCTGTGCCGCCGGTGCATTCCCTTTCGGCGTTCCTGGAAACGGCGCAGCATTTCATACGTCGGCTTTGGCACTGATCGACGCTGGCACTGTTTGACACAGACGCATTTGCGCGCGTGGCACTGATTGACACAGTTCGCACGAAGGATCGTGTAAAAGTCACTCCCCGTTGATGCCCGCGTGATCCACGCTGCGTTTCGGCTGCTTCACTATCCCATCGGATGGCGCCGGCAGCGCCTGCAAGTCAATAAGCCCGGCCGAGGTCAATACCGCAAGCCGTTTCATAATCTCCGCCCGTATTTCGTCAGCACTGGCATCATCCCGGATCCGAAGCGGGCTGTTCGAAGCCTTAGAGCGCCGGCGCTTACGCCGAGCCCGGCGGTACGAGTTTCCCGTTTGAGCTAGTAAGGGCCGCATGGCTCAAAACCCAATTCCTTGGGCTCGTCGGTCCCACGCGGACCTATCGGAAAGCTGAATGTCGGTCTACCCGGCACCTCGATGAGGACCGATTAGAGCGGATCGCCGATGACATTCAAAGCTGACGGCGACGAAGATACTCGGGGATCCGAACAATCCTGTGCATTTCAGGGACGATGCCACCGCCGACGAGTTGCGCGCCGAGATTATGAAGCGGCTGCACGTTTTGACCTCGGCCGGTCTTATTGACTTGCAGGCGCTGCCGCCGCCGGCTGGGGGAACAGCGAACCAGCCGACACCCGGCATCGATCAATCGGGGATCAACGAGGAGTGACTTTTACACGATCCTTATTGCTAACGGTGTCGATCAGTGCCACGCGCGCAATCTATTTGTGTCAAACGGTGTCGACGTCGATCAGTGCCAAAGCCGAAGTATGAAATCGCTTACGGCCAGTCGCCGCTTCGAAAGTTTCGAGCGATTCCCATGCCATGAATCGCGTCGGGGCGGCGGCCGGTATAGGCTTGGCCTCCGAAGGCGATGTTTCCGCTTGTTGGCGTGAAGCGCCGGCGCAGCCGTGGCGACGCTTACACCCGAAATATTCCGGTTCCTGCAGGATTGGCGGATGTCGTTCTTGATCGCTTTTTATTGCGTTGGGCACTCGTTTTTGGCCTACTGGTCGCGGAGACGTGTGAGCCGGGATCCACCCATGACCACGGATGCCGTGTCTGCTCCCGACACCCAGCCCAAAGCCAAAATCTTCATCTCTTATTCGCGCAAGGACATGGCTTTTGCAGATCGGCTGGAAGCCGCGCTGAAAGCCCGCGGCTTTGAGCCGCTGATCGACCGCACCGAAATCTACGCCTTCGAGGACTGGTGGCAGCGTATCCAGGCGCTGATCGGCCGCGCCGACACCATCGTCTTCGTGCTCTCTCCCGATGCGGTCACTTCAGATGTGGCGCTGAAGGAGGTGTCGCATGGGGCGGCGCTTAACAAGCGTTTTGCGCCGATCGTCTGCCGGCGGGTTGAGGATCCGGCCGTGCCGGAGCCGCTGCGGCGGCTCAATTTCATTTTCTTCGACGACCCGGACCGCTTTGAGGCCAGCACCGATCAGTTGTCCGAGGCGCTCACCACTGACATTGGCTGGGTCAGACAGCACACCGATTACGGCGAAGCGGCACGGCACTGGGTTGCGGCGGGACGGTCCGGAGGGCTCTTGCTCCGTTCTCCGGCTCTGGAAGAGGCTGAGCGCTGGATCGCTTCGCGCCCACACGGGGCGCCGGAACCGACCACGGACACCCAGGCCTTTGTTGCCGAGAGCCGGCGCGGCGCAACACGGCGGCGCAATATTCTAACCGGGAGCCTTGCGGCCGGTCTCATGGCGGCACTCGTCCTCGCCGGGGTTGCTTATTGGCAGCGGGAGGTCGCGGTTGCGCAGCGCCAGATTGCCGACCAGCAGCGCAAACGCGCCGAAGATACGCTCGCCGCCGCGACCAAGACGGCGAACAGCCTCGTCTTCGATCTGGCGCAGCGCTTCCGCGACACGAAGGGCATACCGACTAGCCTGGTGAAGGATATTCTCGACCGCGCCCGCAGCTTGCAGGATCAGCTCCTCAAGTCCGGGGAGGTCACGCCGGAGCTGGAGCGCAGCGAGGCTGCGGCGCTTGACACGACGGCCAGCACGCCACGCCCGGTTGTCGGCTATGAAGCTGGCAGGTGACCCGAATAACCCGGTGCGCTTTAAGGACGATGCCACCGCCGACGAGCTACGCGCGGAGATCATGAAGCGGATCGAGATACTGAGCTCGGCTGGGCTTATTGACTTGCAGGCCCTCCCGGTGCCGGCTGGTGGAATAGCGAATCTACCGCCTCCGGCGTCGATCAATCGGGTTGCCAACGGGGAGTAGAATCCTCATCGCGAACTGTGCCGATCAGTGTCACGCGGGGCGATCTAATGTGTCAAACAGTGCCGGCGTCGATCAGTGCTAAAGCCGATGTGTGACCCTTCGATCTGTCATCGGCTCATATAGTGACCAAGGACTTGGACGTTGATGGCCGGCGCAGTGCTTGGCGCTGCAGGCCACTTCGCTGGGTTCAACGCATTTGGCGTTTGAGGTGGCGCATCGGCGCTTGACGTGGTGGCCGCCGAACTCTGCTCTTCGCTCAATGGTTCGTTGGTTGGCACCAGCGGCGCTGAATCAAAGCTTTGCGCGCGTGCCGCTTTTGCTGCTTCTATGCAGCTAGCACCGATTGCGTCCATCTGAGTGGTGAGCGTCTCTAAGGCTCTAACGAGAAGCTCGCGCTGATCTGTCGCTTCGTTGGCCTGCTTGCGCAACGTCTTATTCTCAAGGAGCACGCGTGCGTGCTCGCGCTCAAAGTCGTCGCGTTCTGCCTGCAGCCGGTCGTAGTCGGCCAGAAGACGTTTAAGCGCAGTAACGGTGCTGACGGCAGTTTCCAGTGCTTTCTGTCTTTCGTTTTGCGGTGATTGCTCGATGTTCGGAACCTCTGCCTTTGCCGTGTCTGAGAAATCCATTTCTGGCCCCATTTCCCCAAGAGCAGTTCGGATTTCCGTTATGCGTTAGGTTTGCTTTACAACGGGCTAACGATTTAGGGCGGTCGGAGGGTTCCCTTTGGGTATATTTTGGAGCGCATCGCAGCCAACATTCCGAGCTGGCGGAGTTGCTGAAAACCAGCGGAACCTAATCGACACAACGGATTTTCTATTTTGCGCGTCTAGCCTCGAAGGCGTTGACAACCTCGATACACGGGGTCGCTCCCCAATGTGTTTTCGTAGCGCGTCCGTCTGACGTTAGACCGAGAGGCCGGAGGTCGCTCCTCTAGCTACTCTTAGAAAGCCCGCAGCCAGGAAATTGCCAATTTTCCGCTGACGGACATTCCAACGGGCGATGCGATTGCGCTAATATCCGGCATCACTGACAGAGAACACGCCGATGAACTTACGGGCGGTCGGTGACTGGGAGAATGAAATAACTCTCGCTCGCATCCAACCAGCAAGGGAGGTAGCTCCCATGCCCTGGCTGGAAATCCTCATGTTGGCAATCGGCGTTGCGCTACTCGTCGCTATGATTTGCGGCCGGCAAGGCGCCTAAACAGCGCGAGTGCGGGGCGTTCCCGCCATCCCTCGGCGCTCGCCCCGCACTCCATCGCGTAACCTAAAGTCTAACTTCAGATTGTAAGCTACTTGCCACATAATACGGCTCGTCAAGTTAGCGAGCCGCTTCAGTGCAATTGATTATACAGATTGCACCTCTGCTTGTTTTGCTCGTTGTGGCCTTCGGCTGCGGCTACGGAGTTCGCGAATACATTGCGCGGCGGCGGCGGGCAGCGGCGCGGAAGATATTCCACGAAGAACATCCTGAGTTCGGGCCGCCCTGAAAAAAGCCCCGACCATTTGCGGCCGGGGCAATCACGGGAAAGTCACGCGTCTGCGCGCGTCATCAGAGGAAGCGAGCGACGTATAGCTGATTCGCAAACTCTGGCAGTCGCATCCGCCTGTCGGATTCGCCAATCGTTCGTCTTGGAACTCGCACAAGTTTGTGGAACTTTGCCCAGAGTGGCCAGGATGCGTTTGTCCCTAAACTCCCTGCAACCTGGTACACGGGCCCCGGCGGATAGCCTGGCAGCAACACGCCGGGGCTGCCCTAACCTTCTTGACGGATAAGCCTTCCGCCTCTCACAAACTATCCCCCAATTGAGGCGGGCTCGAAGGGGGTTGAATGCCTGATGAAGTGACGCCCCGCCGCTTCCCGCCGCCGTGGGACATTGAGGAGGCAAACGCCTCCTGCTTCATCGTCAACGACAACACTCGCGTATGTCTACTTCGAGCAGGATCCCGGCCGGCGCACGGCGGCCAACTTGCTCACCCGCGACGAAGCCCGCCGCATCGCCGCCAACATCGCCAAGCTGCCGATGCGGCGGGACTGATGCCGGAAGGCGCCGAGTGCTGTCGAGGTGATGGATGCGACGCAGTAGCCGCGCTACTAATCGTTCGATTCGTGAAAGGGTTCGCCGTCGTCGACCGGGCTCAGGTTTGGTGCATGGGCCCGGGGCATCGGTGGATGTTCCTGGCCAATCGTCTCCGGTTTGCGCCATTTGCCTAAGCTCTCCGCGATCATCTTAACCGAGGCTGATGCGGTCTGCGCAAGATGGGTGTAGCGGGCGGTCATTTGGCGCAACCGCTCGCCTTCGGATTGCAAATAGTTGCGCGCCGTCTGCAGCTCCCCTACGAGCTTGTCGATGTCCGCGATGGACGTTGCTCCAGCAATCAATGCGTCTTCGCTAGGCTCCGTTACCAGCTCCGCCGCGACGGCCAACCTGTTGCGGCGTACGAGCGCGCGAATGCCCCCTTCGAGCATTTCCGTCGCTGTGTCGGGGGCTGGCGACTTTGCATCGGCAACGCCCATTGTTTTCTCCCGTGCGCAGTTCGCGAGACGACGCTATCTTGGAGTACGGCGGTAAACGCCGTCTTAACCGTCTTTTCGCCGACCATCGCTTCATGCGTCACGCCAGCCGCACCGATCACTGGCTCAAGTCAAGAACCGGGGCGGCGCCGGCAGTGAAGCGAGAAGCGGAAGAAGATTGGGCGCGCCGATGAGCGACGATGATAAAATCTACATCGATGCCAAGCGGCCCGCGACGCTGAACAATGGCGCTGGCAAGCTAACCGACTACCGCACGCTGCAAGAGGCGGTGATGGCATGGCATCGGCTGCCGCCTGAGCAAACGAAGCGGGCGACGATCAAGGTGATTGGTGGACGAGTTTATACCGCAGCCGAGATTGTGCGTCTCCACTACGGGCCACGGCCGGCGTGAGCAAAATCGCGTGGTTCGTTCACTACTGGGATGAGATCAATTACCGCAACATCCGCTCCAGCGAGATCAGCGCGCGAGAGGATGCAATGCGGAAGGCGTGCAGCCTGCGCGAGGGATACTCGTCTCACACGTCGCTGGCCCGTATGGTGAGCGCATCGATATAGTAGATATCCGCGTGTGGTGCTCCGCGCACGCAAGCAACTAGTCCCATGCCCTCCGCTCGCCGCTTCCCGCCGCCGTGGTCCGTCGACGAGATGAACAACGCCTGCTTCATCGTCCGCGACAAGAACGGGCACGCGCTTGCCTATTGTATATTTCGAAAGTGACCCCGGCCGCCGCACGGCGGCGAATTTGCTCACACGCAACGAGGCCCGGCGCATCGCCGCCAACATCGCCAAGCTGCCGGAGCTGCTGCGGAAGAGTTAAGTCCGCTAGTGCGTTTCGCGCCCGGCCCGCAGTTAGACAGCCGGCCGCCCCCGGGAAGGCATGTGTCAGGCCGCCCAAGGGGGCCGCGGGGCATGGTGAGGTATTATCCTTGTTGGGCAGCCTGATGGCTTCGACCGGGTGTGCACGGGTTGGACGTAAAGGCGGACGATGACGACCGAGAGAAAGTTGTGGTGGGCCACGAACTTCTTTATTTGGTCGTCGGCCATTGCACTTGTACTCGTCGCTGCTGCGCCTTTCATTGGAAACATGGCAGGCGGGCTAGTCGCCACCGGCTGCCCTTCCATTCTCGCGCTGATAAACGGTCTTTTGCTGCTCCGATACAAGAGCCGCATCGCGGCGGCCCTGTTCGTGCTGCTGGGGCTCATCGGATTCGCAGTAGGGATGTTTCTTCTTCTCAGCGGGTACATCTATGTGGCGGTTGCACCGATCGTGTTTTTTGCCCCGTATGTTACGATTGCCCTTTGGACGTTTGATGCTTTGACGCAACTGCATGGAGAGCGGTCGCGCCAGGTGCTGCGCCGATTGTACAAGCTCGAAACAGAGAGGCGGACGGATGCGTACTACTCGGTGATCGTAAATGCGATGTCGCAATTGCCGCGCGATGATCCCGCGGGCCGACAACGAGGATATAACTTGGCGCGGGCCCTGCTTGCCGAACATTTTTCAAACACAGAGTTAGAGCGTGAGCGGCGTGCACTCGAAGAGGCTATCCGCAGATTTGAAAGGACCGCTGGGGGTTCGGAATAACGAGCGCGACGAAGAGGCGCGGCTCCAATGCCGGTTTTCAGCCCTCCAACACCCAGGACGCCATAAATGCGCAACGGATGTGTCTTGCGTGGTGCGCTTGTGCAAGGCGAACGCGTCAGCTCCAAACGGGCCATAGAAAGATTTGGTAACACGTGAGGCCAGCAAAAATCGTTATGCTAACCGTTTGGCTCCACGTTCTCGGTGATGACTCGTACACGAGCATCACATTGAGGATTACCGCAATCACAAAGACTGCTGTTTGCAGGTAAATCATCCACGGCGCATGCTGCATATCGAATGGCATGGTGTCGTCGCAACGAAGTTGAAACAGCCAGACGCACGATCTCGCTGGCTCAAGTTTACAACTATCCCCGTATTTTGGATGGCCTATAGTTGCATCTTGTAAAACGCGCAGCGGAATCCATCGATATCCTTGCCAATCTATTCACGTTAAATGATCTTGACTGTTACATTTAGCAAAATGCCATTGATTGTTATTCAATAAAACTGGCGACATGGCGTTCGCCCTCACCATTCACATTCTTGCCGCCGTGGCGGAGCATGAGCGCGAAGCCATCAGTCGCGCAAGAATTTCTCGAACTTGCGACGGATCGCCGCTTCCCGGGTAGCGCCGGCATTCGAGAGCCCCAAACTCGCCGTCACCGCGGTCCTGAGCGAAGGCGACTTCCCTTCGCGGCTCGAAAGGGCGATCGCCAGATCGGGAGCGGCGCCGAGGCTGATTGAGGGGGTGACGCAATCTGTAGCATCTCAAAACGAGAGGACGACCTAATTGATCGCTCACCGGAACCCTGTTTACTAATAAGGCAAAACTACCCTAAGGCTGCCACATTTTGGCACCTCCTAATTTGTTTGGTTACCTTTTGAGCCATCTAAAAGTGGCTGACAAAGTGAGGGGCGTCTCATGAGTATCGATGAAGCTGCGGTTGAAATCGATATGCGTGATTTGTTGGTGCGAGCTAAAAGAGACAATCCAGCAAATCAACACAAAACGACGGTGAACGACTTTTCCAGCTTAGTTCATCAAATATCCGGTCGATCTGTTCGAGAGATCGACTATCTCGCTGAGGGCCTTCGAGGGCTGCGCGAGAAGCTGCACTTTGATGGTGCCCGGCTTGAGAACGAGATCGCGAACTATGCGGAGTGGAGCGATTTAGTAGTTCAACTAACCAAAATCGCCTCGGATAGCATGGCGCACGTCAACAGACGTTCGGCGGAAGGCGAAAGCCCAAATCGCTCCTAGTCGCTTTTGGGCAGGTCGATCGACCGTTTGACGCTGGAGATCCGTTGCATCCTCTCGGCTAAGTACCGCTCTAGGCATTGGTTTGAGCAGAACTGTTTCTGTGCAATTCGGTAGCGAACCAGGCCGAAGCGACCTTTGCATATCTCGCGGCGCAGTTTCGGACATTGATCGGCACGGGTACTGAATACATCGGTCGTGAATGACCCAACTGCCACATCGGCCAGGCATTCAACCCGCTAGCTACCGTGTGCTAAATAAGGCTCGCAAATGCCCTGTCCTTGGGTTTGGGGGGAGGCAATGAGACGGCGCGAGTTCGTCTCACTTCTTAGTAGCGCGGCGGCTACCTGGGCAGTCACGGCGCGCGCGCAGTCCCTCACACGAGGGAACGAATTTGATTCTCTTTTGCAACAGGCCCAGGTTCTGGACGCTCCCATGGCCGCGGTTCGGCGCGCCATTCAGATCTCGCGCCAGCCGATTTTTCCCAAAAAAGAAGCGCTCGCGGTCTTCGACATTTCACAGCCGTCGGCGAAGAAAAGATTCTACGTTTTGGATTTCAAATCAGGTCGGGTCACCGCCTACTATGCGGCCCATGGAAGAGACAATGGACCCAACGCAAGAGCCGTCAAATTTAAAGGCTTCCAGACGGACTTGGACATGGTGCCACTAGGCCCGCTTAAGACCGCTCATTCCGAAATGATGAATCACTACAAGACGATTGTGGACCGGTATGACGGAACCGTTTATCGAAACATGATCGTTGTAGTACTCGAGGGCGTCACCTCCTACAACAGTTACATCAACCACACTCCGCCGTTCAAATGGATCATTCACCCGAACTGGTACACTACCACTGCTTTTCGCGCCAAAAATAACGGCATGCTGGGGAGGAGCAACGGTTGCATCACCGTCGATCCGATCGAAAACAACCAGCTTGTCACGCGGCTTCAAGATGGAGCTCTGGTTTACGTGACGGTCGGAGATGCCCCGATCGAACAATACTTGTAATTCGAGCCTTTTCTCAAAATGAGACTTTCATATGCAAATGCCGTGTTTACCGGTCCAGCTTTGAACCGCGTCCTGAAAGATTGCGGATCGGCGCGCGCTTGGCCGAAGCACGCTCAAAGCGGCGACACTATCGCGATTGGGCATTAACGTTGCGAGACGAATACGCGCCCGCCTTCTGAAAGAAAAAAATCGGCGCCAAAGAGCGCCTTGCGCGCGCGTAGTCGCTCTTCGTAGCCGCTCTTCAAAAGAAAGATGCAAGCAGCTTGAATAGTTCGAATGTCAGGAAGGCAGTCCAAGCCGCGCTGATAGCTAGGCCAAACGGAATGGTGGCGCTGAGAAGAATATCACGCATGGCGCACCGTTCTCGGACCCCGACGCGCCGCTCACGACGACGCGCCGGGGCCGGTTAGGTGAGGAGCTTAAAGAGGGTAAATGTCCGCACCGTCCCCGACGTGCGAGACTAGGCGGCATTCGTTATCGTCGATTTAAATTGCGCCGAGTTCCGGCCGGCGATTTTCGCCGAGTGGCCCTTAGCGCCCGGCGCCATTCCCAAGGTCTGGTGACTGTCCGTAGAGGACCTGTTCTTCGGACAATTTTGTTTGCTCGTGCCAAATCATCGAAGGAATTCAATGGCCGCTTTTGCAACATGGGGTAATTCCGGGGTCGAGCCAGACGAAGGCAAGGGTATCAGCTCGTGCGCTTTTTTTTCGTGCGCAGCGAGGCGCGTCGCACGACGGCCGCGATCACGGCGTAAAGGCGCAGGAGGGAGGGAGGGCGTCATGCGCGCGGCGATCGTCGCGATCATCGTTCCGGCTCTCTGCATGGCTGCGCAGGCGCAGGAAGCTAAGCCATGCCCGAGCGGTCACATTTGTCCGATCTGCACGGAGCAGGACGGCGTCAGGTCCTGCAAGGTCGAGAGACCGGGGCAACAGCCGGAGCTGCCCCAAGCGGCAGCGCCGATGGATATCTCGCCGCCGAGCCATGCTGCGTTGTCGCCACCTCCGCCGCCGCCCCGCCCGGTCTTTCGCCTCGGTCCGTTTGTCATCCCCTTGCGGTAGGGTGTTGTTGCTGTGATAGCGCCGCCGACGCCCTGTTGTCCTTTTTTGTGACAGCGAGGCGAGGCTGGCGCGGGCGTCGCGGTGAGGTAGGGACCGAGAGGTGAGCTACGCCGCCCCGCAAATGGCGGCGCTGGGAAGGACCCAGATCGAGGCGCGGCTTCTGGCTTTCGCGCGACGGCACCGGAAGCGGCGATCGGCCATCAATTACCTTTATACTCGGCTGCGATGGCTGCTAGCGATCACGGCCACACATTTTTATCGTCGCGGCTCTAATTCTGGTGCCGTTACACGGGAATCATCGCATGGCGCGCGAGAGGCGCTGGGCTTCCCCGCTATGTAAGCTCGTTACTTCGCGCCGCGCTTTTCGCCGTGCGTTCATGCCACTTGTCGATCATAGATCGAGCTAGCAGCTCCGCTCGCACACGGTGGCCGGTGACAACTCTTCTAGGGCTTTCGATGCCTGCGGGATGAATGGACACGGTCCATTCGTTTCGCTCGACCCGAGCGCGGACCGTGTATCTGATCCCCCTGTACTCCACCGGAAGCCCCCAGCGTGCGGCTAGGACAAGCGCCGACACGATAGCTCGAAATTGGTTAGAAAAGGGCAAAGGCCTTGTCTTCGACGGGCCAGGGCGGCGGAAGCGCGCCCCCCGCTACCGCTCACGCCGGTGCTGGGCCGTTGTCGTCGCCGCCGCCGCTTCTCAGATCCTGCTTCATGTCGCCGATCGCGCTCGTAATGGCGTCAGCGTCACGCCGGCTTCGCGGCGGGCTCAGCGGCTTAGGCGATCCACCGTTCAGCGTTGAACATGCGGCGCTTGTGCTTCACGATGCTACTTTTCTTTGCGCTGGCTCCCCTGGCGTTCCCCGTGGCCTCTCAGGCGCAGATCATCAGCATTACAATTGCTCCGCCGGAGATACCGGTCTACGAGCAGCCTCCAATTCCTGCAGCGGGTTACATGTGTCGCCCGGTTATTGGGCCTATGATCCGGAGAACGGATACTTTTGGGTTCCGGGGCGCGGCCGAAGGGCCTGCAGGCCTTCCGCGTCATCAGCATGGATGAGTCGACGGCAATTCATCCGGCGCAGATGCTGCCCCCGCGAACCCATGTTACTGTCGCCCCGACGAGCAGTCTCGAACGGGCGCAGGTGAAATGGTTCAATCGGCTTCGCGGCTTCAGCTTCCTCACCCGCGGGGAGGGGACGCCCGACATCTTCGTCCACATGGAGACGCTGCGCCGGTTCGGCATTGCCGAATTGCGGCCCGGCCAGTTCGTCCTAGTCCGCTATGGGCCCGGTCCCAGGGGACTGATGGCAGCCGAGGTTCGTCCCGAGGGCGGACCGCTCGGGCCCTCGTCGCACTAGCAACAATCCCGACAACGTCGCGCCTTCGTACACCGTGCCTGGTGACGGTGCTCGTGGCCGCGCTGATGACCTGCGTCGCGCTGGGCGCCGCGGCGCCGGCACGGGCCGGCGGCCAGTCGACGCTGAAGATCGTCAGCAAGACCGGGATGCATTCCTTCGCGGTCGAGCTTGCCACCAATGATGACGAGCGCTCGCGCGGCCTGATGTTCCGCAAGGAATTGCCGGAAGGCCGCGGCATGCTGTTCGATTTCGAACACGAAGCGCCGGTCGCGTTCTGGATGCACAACACCTATATCCGGCTCGACATGATCTTCATCCGCGGCGATGGCAGCATCCTGCGGATTGCCGAAAATACCGAGCCGCTGTCGGACCGGCTCGTTCCCTCCGGCGGGCCGGTGCGCGCCGTACTGGAGGTGATCGGCGGGACGGCGCGCAAACTCGGCATCGCCCCTGGCGACCATGTAACCGGCTCGATCTTCGACGGCGGTCACTGAGCGTCAGGACTGCCGGTCGGCTTGATGGCGAATAATATTCCAGCGATGCCAGGTCGGATGCGGCCCAGCACCGCAGGCGAGCGAAGGGCCGACCGTTATTCAGTCACGCGCCATAACGGTGCGTGTTTGGTTGCCGAACTCGTCGGCGTACCAACAACTGACAACCATTTCAATTTTCGGTGTTGTCGAGTCGTTGATAGTCTGCGGAGCTAAACGTTGTCTTCGTCGAAGGGTCGCTTCCTTCTTTAATTCGGATAGAAGTTCTCTATCGTGGTCCATGTTGTCCCATCCCCCAATTATTGACCGACTTTTTGATGGTCGGCCCAAATCTTGGCGCCGTGCCGGACGGATTTGGGTGTAAAGGGGGCAGCGGAACTTGGGCTCAGTATTCGCGTGCGAACCGTATGCTGCGCTGAAACAAATTCCGACCGGCGACTATCAGTGAGCGATCCGCGCCAACGTAGTGCTAGTGACGGGCTAGTTTGCCGTCGCCGTTCCGAGGAACAATGCAATATCCTATGACAGCCGCGACGGTCACCTGTCGGCGGCGCGGATTTGTTTTGTAATCTGAGTGGCCAAAATTGTGCGGGGCGAGCATCGCGGTCGGCCCGCGTTCGAGCGCAAACTAAAGAAAAGCCCCGGCGGCGATGGCGCGCCGTCATGCGAAAATCCAACATTGGCCCGCCGCACGACTCACAAAGGACTAAAACCGCGCCTATAACTGCTGGTTAGTCGGGGACCTTCGTCAATGCCTAAGTTTGTGATCTGGGCGGTGCTTGCCGCCTTTGGCTTTGTCGCGGCCATAACAGCTCTGAATATCTACACACCAAAGACAATGGTGGTGTGCAACGCGACTAGTTGCTGAGGAATTTCTGTTGGCTTGGCAACGGCTAACAGAGAAAGGGCCGCCGGAGGTTGGATGTACGGCTCGGCGCATCGCCGCCGCCATCGCCAAGCTGCCGGAGTTGAGGCAGCGGTATTTAGAGTCTCGCGGCGGTTATTGGCTCGCGCTTTGCTCTGGGTTGTCGCGTCGGTCGTCGGCGTAGTTGGCCAAGACCAGGGTTCCGACCATCAAGATCATCCCTGCGGAATAAATCATCAGGCCGATGATATTCGACTCCTCGGCAATCCAACGCAGAAGGTCCATGTTTAAAGCTCCCCGCCGCGGCCGTAGCGTCGCCACCTGATCGCGGCGCGATAGCAAGGCGTTCGTGGCGGTAAACGAAGTGTATCAAAGTTGAATTAATCGTTTGTAACCGAGCTGCACCTCGGTCTTAGGGACGCGCCCTGCTTCGTCGTGCGGGACTACGACGGCCATGCGCTGGCCTATGTCTATTTCGGGGACTAGCGGGCCGACGCACCGCCGCGAACCTACTCACCCGCGACGAAGCCCGGCGCGCATCGCGGCCAACTTCGCCAAGCTGCCGAACGAAACGGAATTGCTGGTGCGTACGGCGCCGAGAAGAAAACTCACAGCTTATCCACAGCTTGAGACGTAGAATGTTCACAAGACCATCATGCTGGACCCAACCTTTACTGTTTCTCGCTTCCGCGACAGCGCCGCGAGCGACAATCCGACTTATCTTGCCCGACGCGAGCGACAGGACGTTCTGTCATACGCGGTTGTCACATTTGCGCTGAAGAAGCTTTCCCGTCTGTGACAATGTGCAAAGAACTAACAGCAACAATCGGTTATCTCGGGCGATTAGCGATATCATCGAAATTGCAACAATGACCTCCGTCGTTGTCGCACATCCCCGCAGCGCCGATGCTTGAGCCTAGGTCAATGCGCTTCAATACCGCGGCCGCTTCACCAACTTCGGCTGCTTGGCGATGTTGGCCGCGATGCGCTGGGCTTCGGGCTTAGTAGGCACGCCGCCGCTTTTTCTTTGCTGCCTTCCGTGACGCGTAACGGGCATCGCGGGTCGCCTTCTGTTCGGCCTCCAGCAGCGCATTTCGTTCTGACTGTTCGGCCGCTTCGCGCGCTGCCTCATCGGCGGCCGCCCGCCCGGCCTCGGCTGCTGCCTGTGCAGCCATCTCGGCTTGCTTTGCAAGTTCGCGCTCTTGGTGTTGCCGCGCTTCTTCACGCCGCGCCGCGCGCTCGGCTCTCGCGGCGGCGATGGCTTGGCGCTGCTGTCGTTTCTCGATGGCGGCCGGCCCTTCGACGAGCGACAATTTGAATTTTGCCAACATTGATTTCTTTGCCTCGGATGCGTGTTTGAGGCGCTCTTCCAAGTTCGGGACGCTTCGATTGCTCATGGGATAGTGCTGATGCTCCTGGTAAGGCCCGCGAGGGCCTTTTGTTATTTTAAGTGGAGCAGGATTCTGGCCGACGCAAGCAAAACCCGCCGATAACCGACGGCAGGATCAGCGGGCGTGCGGCGCATCGGGACGCGATTTTGTTCGTGCTAGTGCGGCCGTCTCCGTCGTGGGTACCGCAATGACAGCCGTGGCCGTGGAGCGCGCGCAGTGATTAACCGACCGATAACCACATCCCTACCGTCGGGTTGCCCCTGCGACGCCGATCGCTCAATTTGGCTGGGTTCTGATGAGCAGGAGTTAACCATCATGGGTGGACCGGTCGAGGTCGCGGGTGATCAGTTGCGAGCCGTCGTCGAACGCATCGAGCACGTCGAAGAAGAAATCAGAGAGCTAAACGAAGCCAAGAAAGAGATTTTCCAAGAAGCCAAGAGCAACGGCTTCGACGTTAAAGTCCTTCGAGAGATCGTCCGGTTGCGAAAGCAAGACCAGAAAGAGCGCGAGGAGCGCGAAGTCCCTGCTCGACGTTTATTTGAGAGCGATCAATGCAGCTCGGGTTCCCAAGGCCGCCTAACCGGGCCAAAGCTTACAGGGCGAAGGGCCCTCGGCGCTGACCCCGAGGGCCCTTTAAAATTAACTCAAGCTGTATTAGTAAATTCGTCATGAATTTGTCACGTGAGCGTCATAGCGGCGGTTCCGCGCTGTTTGCCGACTACCCAAGGACAGCATGACCCGCTGGTCCGGACTGCGGAGGTCAATTTTATCTGCCCATATTGCGGGTCGTTCTATGAGGTGGTTCGAGCTAAGGCGTTGCCGGACAGCGTCAATTCTCAGATAAGGTGTCCAACGTGCACTGGACCGCTTCCCGCCCGCGAAGCGCAATTTGTGCTCAAATACTTTCTTTTGCGGAAGCCGACCGCGGGTGGCGTCGCACGCCACTCCCGTAAAGCTCCCAACGGCATTCCATGTGTTGGAAAGCGCTCCAGGCGGTTCATTTGGGCGCTGCCACTAGAGCCGCGAAACCATTGAGATTGCGACGCCGTAACTCTTGGCGATCGCTGCCAGCGTCTCGCCGGCATCACGGCGCCTGATGGCCTCGGCGCGCTGGTAATCGCTGAGCTTGCGCTTGCGGCCGAACTTGATCCCATTGGCCATGGCGCGCTTGCGGCCATCGCGGATCAGGTCGCGCTCAAAGTCGGCTATGGCTGCCAACAATGTTGAGAGAAGCCGCCCTAGACTTGCTGGAGGTATCCCATAGCGGATCGCCGAGCGACCGGAATGAGGCGCCGGCCTTGCCGATACGCTCAATCAACTCCAGCAATTCGCGCGTCGAGCGGCCAATTGCTAGTCAATTGCAAATTGCGCCCGGCGCATAGCGCGGGCCGGGCTTGAATTGTCGTTTCCGCCAGTAAACTAGGGACAGGGCTTGCGGCATTTTCTCCAAGCCATGCGAGATGTCGCCCTTATGGTCTGGCTTTGGCTAACGTGCGCGTTGCTTGTCTGGGCTATCGTGTATCTCGCCAATAGAAAATGAGCACGCCATTTTTCTTTTGGAGAGCGTGTCCGTACTATTGCCGATCGTGACAATTGGACGGGCGGGCGAGGCAAAAACGCCTAATTTTTTTAATTCCGCTGAGGGGCGAGCGTGCGTATCGTTCCGATGTCCCACCGCAGGAAGACAGACTGCTCGACCTTCTCGGTTTAGTCGCCGTTGCCGAGGGGGCGAGCATACGGCTCAGGAGGCGTGGCGTTGTAACCGGAGCCTGGGGAACGACTGAAAGGCGTCAGCTGGCCCTGTCGAGCGCCGAACTGCACCATGGGGCCGCCCAGGCCAAAGGGTTGCGCGCCCCGGCCGAAGTTGTTGGCCGGACCGTCTGGCTCGGCAAACCGCGTGGTGTTCCCGCCGGTGCTCAGATTCTCCATCGTAAAGGCCTGCGCGGAAGGAACAGCCCAAGCGCTGACTGCGTAAGAAACCGCCATGGCGAACAAGGCGACCGCCACGCAACGAAGGTGTGTTGACCAAATCATCGCGATCCCCGCCGAGTGAAGCTGCTATTTTGGGGCCGTTTGTTTGGCTGCAAAAGCGGTTTCTTCTTGTACGTTGAGATTTTCTGAAAGTGTGGCGGATGAGCCACGGGGCGTCGCTGAGAGAGTATTGCCAGATCCCATATGCCGAACCACCGGTTCTTCGCCCTCGGGTGACGTCCACGTGATTGCGTTGTTCGATCCGGCGAACTCAATGTTAGCACCGTTGGCAAGGGCGACAATTATTGCGTTGTCCGAGCCAACCATATCGAGCCACGTGCAGCCGCCCGTTAAAGTGAGCGTGTTATGGCTGCCAAATATGTGGGCGCCGCCCCCGGCGCAATCCAAAGTCGTCGTCTGGTTGGAGCCTGCAAATAGCGCGCCTGCTCCTTCCGATAACAGGCCGTCGCCGAGCTTTTTTGTCTGAGCAAAAGCGCCGGCAAGCATCGTTACACCTATAAGCCCAGAGGCGGCGGCGCGGAGGAGCCCTTTTCGTGTGACTGCTGCAATCATGATCCACCGAATTGAAAGACTGGGGTTTAAGCCGCTTGATCAGAATCCGCAGGACGATTTGTCTGCGAGTTAACTTGGATCTCGCAAAATTTCAGCGATCGGCGCGCCCTCGCCGCCCATTCCGAAGCACGATCAACCGCCAAATACCGACGCCAATGGTCTGCAGCTTCAGCGTAGGCACCCTTTCGTCGCAGCAATAGCGCCAGGTTAAACATCGCATCAGCGTAGTCGGGGGCGACTGTGAGTGCCTTGCGCAAGCAGTCGACAGACGCAACGTCGCCGGTTTCGGAATCGACGTTCTGCTGCTTCAACCGGTGACCGGTCTTTCGGTTGATCCGGTTGAAGCTCACTTTTTCACTCAGCGACGATGCCGGATAGAGAGCGATCGGGCAGGAACCCAGTGACAGCCGAAGGTAACCCTTCCAATTCGCACGTGGGGCCATTCGATACTCCCACATAGGGGCAGCCAAAATTATAACGAAAGAATTTAGCAAATGCTTTAGCCCCGGAGACCCGCAAGAATGCAGCGAAATGCGGTTTCGAGGGACCCTGACCACCCCGCACAGCCAGAACTTAACCGGGCTGCCGGTGCGAGACAGTGTGCCGGTGAGTGTTCCAGTTTAGAGGCCGTGTTCGTTTTAGCTGCTGTCGGAACCGCGTTAGTGGGTGAGCCATCAATCGCGAGAACAATCTCGTCGCTCCGCCGACTGCAGCGGCGACCAATCCATCCCACACAAACGCAAATTAAGGCCTTGACCACCTCATCGCCGACTTTATCAACGGCATCGACCCATTTCGGAAGTCAACCATCCAGATTTGCTGTACGACACAACGGCGCATTCGGTCTCTGCCATGTGCTAAGGTGAGAACTCATCAGACGGTGGAGGGCCTGTGAGGCAGTGGGAATCGTCACCCAATTTGTTTGAGCGGCGGCAAACATGAGCGGATCCATTGCGGTCTTATTTCGACGCCTTACGCAAGGCGTTTACGTCGTGGGTGTAGCCCACGGAGAGACACGTAATGCTTTCACCGCCGCGTGGGTCATGCAGGTCTCTTACGATCCCTTGCTGCTTGCCTTGAGTATCAACTCGAACCATTCCTCCTATCGGCTGCTAAAAGAAGGTGGGTCGTTCAGCGTCAACGTGTTGAAGAAGGGTCAGCTAGATTTGGCCGACCATTACGGCCGGAGAGCCGGAGCCGACAAATTGGCTTTGACGGATTGGACGAACGATCGCATTGGCCCACCCTTGTTGCGTGAGGGACTGGCTTGGTTCAAGTGCCAGGTCGTGAGTGAACATCCGGTCGGCGATCACGTGCTAGTGGTGGGAAGGGTGATCGATGGCAGGCTAGTCAGATTCGGAAGCCGAGCCCATGTGCTATCGCGAAACCGGCGGAATGGACGGTGCTTCTACTCTCTATCCCGACGTTTTCGGAAAGTCACGACGCACCTAAGAGGAAGCGTCCTGGTGGGCAGCACTGAAAACAAATCCACGGCCACGGCTAGTCAGCGCGGGGTATCCACCAATTACATCATTGCCAAAAGGGCGAGGATAGAGCCTAGCGCCACGATGAAGGCGCCAGCGATACTCATCCAAAATACGGTCTCTTGGCGATTGGTAATATCTGCCCTGATTGCCTTGTCCTGAGCCAGCAAATCGTTGGCGGTCGCCTGTCGGTGCAGTTCAGCGATTAATCGCGCGCGCCGTTCGTGCGCTCGAAGTTCGCGCTGCGTTTTCGCGTGGTATTGCATGCGTCATCCGGCACAATGCTTGGGCTGACGCATTGTGCGCCACGTTTTATCGGCGGCCAAGATCATCGCGCAGCGGCACGATGCTCGGCGCTATTGGCACCAAGCGACGCTTTTCACATTGGCGGTCGGCTGGTCGCAGCCATAGCCGCAAAAGCGAAACGCGTTGAGCAAATCAGCCGATTTCGCCGACTTGTGCTACCTAGCCCGTCGTTCGTAAAAGAGGTGAACAATAGTAAGGTAACGGGCAGCACACACTGACGTCGTGTTGGCGAATCCGGCGCGTGTGCTTTAATCTAACTTCGGAAAAACGAGCCACCACGATGGGCGGTTAATTGCGAGGTGTGGCTTTTCTGCACTATGCGGCGGCGAAATGATTTTGTTACTCAACGCATTCTAGTGCTCGTTTGGGATGGGGTCCACTATGCGCAAGTTCCTCGGCATCGCTTGTTCGATGATATTAGCTTTGGCTGTTGCTGACATTGGCACGGGAAAAGCACCGGTCGAAGGCGTCACCGTTGCCCAATATTATGGGAAGGGGAAGGCGCCGATCGGCAAGGGCAAAGGAAAAGCGCCTCCGCCACCGGTCGTTACCAAGGGTTAGTCGCCGCATTCGGCTTAGGCGCTGCGCCTCTGCGCGCAGCTCCCTGGTGGGTAGGCGGAACGAACTGGGGTGTCCGACCATGCCCCGCTGGCGGGCGATTGCGTCAGGCGTAGTGAGTTTTTGATCAACGTCACGGGCTGCGCCACCGCGCCTGCGTCGCGCTAAGCAGATGCCGCCTTCGCGCGGCAAACGCGGTGGCAGTAAGGGCCGCGGCCCGTCCGGTGACTAGCCGAAGTAAGAGCCACAAATTACTTGGCCGCATCTAGATTGAAGTTTTTTGTGACCCGCTTCGCGGCGTGACGCTCCTAAAAGCAGGGGCGAACGCCAATAGCCATGCGAATGCAGGCCAGAAACTTGTTAAATCAGGACATTGAGCAAATCGGGGAGCTAAGCGACATCGGCCGCAATGCGCCGTTCTTGAATGAACCTTTTCTCTGAAAGTCCCGACCAAAGGGTTATGCTGTAGTTCGGTGTCCTGGCTCAAGCTCCATAGTAGACACGCGAGCGCGTGGCGGTTCTTATCCCGCATGATCAAGCAGGGCGCGTCCCTAAGACCGAGGCGTAGCTCGGTTACAAACGATTAATTCAACTTTGATACACTCCGTTTACTGCCGCGAACGCCTTGCTATCGCACCGGCGATCAAGCGACGACGCTACGGCGGCAGGGAGTTTTAAACATGGACCTTCTGCGTTGGATTGCCGAGGAGTCGAATATCTTCGGCCTGATGATTTATTCCGCAGGGATGATCTTGATGGTCGGAGCCCTGGTCTTGGCCAACAACGCCGACGACCGACGCGAAAGCCAAGAGCAAAGCGCGAGCCAATAACGGCCGCGAGACTTTAAATACCGCTGCCTCAACTCCGGCAGCTTGGCGATGGCGGCGGCGATGCGCCGAGCCGCGTCGCGCTAAGGCGGCCAAGCGGAAAGGCGACCGTGATTGTTATGGACGTAACTGTTTGACCAAGCCTAACCAATCATTGCCCGACCGATAATTTCGGATCTTGCCGTACTTCAGGTACCGATCGGTCACCGACAGCCCACTTTAGATGACCTGCCACCGTGGCTCGCGCGGGACGACGACAGAGGCTCATCGCCCCGCGCTGATTCAGCCATGTCCGAGAATGCGTTTCAGTAGCAGAGGGACTACTGGAATTTGTTTTGCAGCTGTTTGGCGCTCGCAACGAGGTGGTCGGCGGCAGTCTCCGCATCTTCAAGATTGTCGCAACGACAGCTATCGAGCGAAGCTCCGGTGACGTGACAATATAGCTCTAACCAAAGGAGGCAGTCGCTGGCTGGATCACCTTGCGAAATTTCCATCAGCCGCACTTCGAAGGCACCGTAGCGATCGAGTGTAGAGGTCCTTGAGCGATCGCCGTGTTCCGGCATGAAAGCCAGGCTTGTATAAGCTTTGTTTAAGCGCCCCCAAATTGGTCCTTTGATCAAGATCGTGCCCAACTCTTGCTCTACGGTGAGCAGCCTATTGTTTTGTAGTGAGCTGCGAGTAGATCACTACCGGTCAAGTCGTTATTGACGATTTTTGCCGAATCGTCAGGGGTGAATTGCCTGCCACATGTTCGTCCGCGCGACGTCGACGTCGAACGGATTTGTCGGTCCGGCTGGCAGAGGATTTAAGCGCGGGGCTGCGACAGCTGAGCCTGCTCGTATAAGGACTTCCCGCGGGCGTCTTGTTATTATCTGCCAAAGCTTTGTCCGCCCATGCCAACTTCAGCGGTTGGACAATTAATCGGGTCCGGAGTAGAGGAGCCGGAAGGGCGATGCACGATCTTGACGCTAAGCGCCTCGGCTCACTCCCAAACGCCAGTGGCGGCATAACCCGGCTCGCCTATGCAAGAGCAAAGGGGGCTGGGATTGACGTAGGATCGCTGTTAATGAAAGCGGGTCTGACCCCCCATCAAATCGAAGATCCAGGGGCCCGCCTCAAAGTTCGGGATCAAATCAGCTTTCTAAATCTCGCTGCTAATGCTCTGCAGGACGAATTTCTCGGTTTTCACCTTGCTCAATCACTCGATCTTCGAGAAATGGGATTGCTCTATTATGTCTCGGCATCTTCGGAGATGTTGAGTGTCGCGCTCCAGCGAGCAGCGCGATACAGTTCAGTCATTAATCAAGGGGTCTCGCTTAAATACGTTGACTCCAAAGATGTTGTCATAGCCTTTCACTATGTTGGTGTTAGCCGACACCTGGATCGGCACCAGATTGAGTTTTTTATGACGGCACTGCTCCGGATGTGTCGGCAGCTGATGGGCCATCGCCTATCGCCATCCCGCGTAAGCCTAACGCATTGGCGAGATAGTACCCATTCTGAATTTGTTGAATTTTTCGGTGGTGATGTCGAATTTGGTGCAAACGTTGATGAAGTCGCATTTGCCCCAACAATCAAACAAATGCCCGTCGTTAGCGCAGACCCCTACCTCCATAGGCGCTTGGTCACTTATTTTGAGGAAGCGATCTCTCGTCGGCCAACGAACCGCGGCTCATTTCTATCAAGTGTTGAGAACGCGATTGTTCCGCTGCTGCCGCATGGGAAGGTTCGAGCAAGCGAAATCGCACATCGCCTTGGACTCAGCCAACGAACCTTAGCACGGCGGTTGTCAGACGAAGGGCTGACTTTTTCCGATGTCTTGGAAAGTCCAAGGTCCGATCTAGCTGAGCGCTATTTGACTGAAGAGGACCTATCGATTTCCCAAATCGCGTGGCTGCTCGGCTATCAGGAAGTCAGCGCACTTACTCACGCATTCAAGCGCTGGACTGGCAAAACGCCCCGAGAGGCGCGCTCCGGAGCAGCTTCTTGAACCCGGCAAGTGGCCTGATTTTAATTCTATTTTGGTGATTGCCGTTTCCGTTGTCGGTTTTCACCACTCCCGTTCGCCTGTGGCGTCCGGTTGTCATTGGAGCGCGTCGGCGGAGCGCCCCTGGCGCCTTCATCGTGGCGCTAGGTTCTATCCTCGCCCTTTTGGCAATGATGCAATAGATAGGGTCATTCCAGGCCCAGCGGGCGGCGCCGCAATCTCAATGATTTCGCGGCTCTAGCTTCCGGCAGCGCCCAAATGAACGCCTGGAGCGCTTACCGACGCGCGGTACGCCGAATGAAAGGCAATGCCGGCGCACGTTGTGGCGCGCATAACCCACGCTTTGAGATTTCTTTGGACACGCGTTCCCCTGACAGTCCAGCATATGGGATTTTCCTTTCCGCCGATTTGCGACAAAATTCGGCGGATTGTGGAGGGGCAAAAATCGTGGCGGAACCATACACAATTTGAATCTTCGTCCCGGACGGTAACCCAGAAGGTTTGCGCATTATTGACCGGATGAATTGGACCGGACTTGGCATCGCATTGCTGCGCCTCTTTTGTGTTTCGCCCTTATCCCCAATCTGACGAACACATTTAAAGTATGTGTAAAATTGCATACTGATGTTTAGGACATTCGGTTAAGCAAAAGGTGATGAAATACACCGCTTTCAATCTTGTTACCAACCGCAAGCTGGAATGGATCCGCCCTCCCGTCTCAGAACTGTCACTGTAATTGAACGTCGGCGAGTGTCCTGAACTCGCGACGTGAGAAACAGGCGGTTTGACAGCACCGCCTGCCATGAGCTGCTCGAAGCCGCAATCTTCAGAGTGCTGCCTTTTGAATGGCATTCATCATTAGAAGCGTTGAAGGACGATCTAAAGATAAAACGAGAGACATGTGATCTCTTCATTCCTTTAGGTTTTGCCACCATCCGGTTCGGGACCATTGTATATTTTATTGTAGCGACAGCGTTCATGGGTACGTTGATGGGCCGCCCATTTGGTTTGGCTGATCTTGGCTTGGTCGCGGCATTTTCGATAGCGGCTTCGTTCGCGACGCTTGGTCTCAACGGTCTTGCTGCTCTGGCGCCGCTCGCCGTCGTCCTGCGTCCGTTCGGGCTTTCGTACGAGGTTGCAGTCCCGCTAATGATAATAATTGATCCGCTTGCGGAACTAGTTCGGGTTATGTTGAACGTCGCGATCAATTGTATAATTCCTATTCTCGCGACAAGGCAAGAAGCGCCACAGACGCTGCAAACATCAAATCAGCCAAATCGGCTCGCGTGACCGGCTTATGATGCAAGAGTTCACGATCGAAACCAGGTAAATTGGCCCATTTCGACGTTTGCGACGCTGCAACAGATGTCTGACCGGCGGCTCGCAATGCTATCATCCACGTCGTTCCCGAGTTCATCTGCGACGTGTCGGCTTCGGCGCTGAGGACTGTCGACTAAGACAATGAAAGGCCATGCCGATCAAATCGATCGCTCCGTTCTTCGGGATGAGCCACCGCACATCGACCTTCGTCGGCAAATTCTGGTTCGCACTGAACTAGATCGTGTTCATTAATCGTGCGGTCTGCGTCAAGCTCTTCTCGCGTAGCCAGCCGGGATCACGGGTACTCAACGCCTTTGGGGGTTTTTTGACCCCACTGGGGAGCGGTCCAATGGCAATCGGTATCTGACGGCATCCAGCAAGCTCGTGAACTGCTCGCGCCGGTTTACGGCTGGTTTACGGAAGGGTTCGACACGCTCGATCTGAAGGAGGCGAAGGCGCTGCTCGATCAGCTGCACGACTAAACAACCAATTTCAAAAACGCCTCTAACTCAACCGCTTTCAGGCCGACGCCTTCGAACAGCGCAGGCTGCTCATTTACGTCCTAGCGCGGCGGGACCTCACGCCGGCGGCGGCGGAAAATTCACCTAGCAGGTGGCAGAGATCGCGACCACTTCGGCCGGATCCGTGAGGTTGTGAATCCGGGTGAACAATTCATACAGCTTGCGCGCCGGCGTGACCCAGAACAGGGCGTGCACCGTCTTATTGCCAACGTTCTTGTAGCTGTGCGGAATCCCCATGGGCATGCGCGCCAGGCCACCCGCGGCGAGACCGTGCGGATTCCCGTCGAGTGTCAGTTCCATCTCGCCGTGGATGAGGTAGATGAACTCGTCTTGCGTTGGGTGAATATGCGCCGGCACGAAGGTGCCGGGTTCACCGACAACTCCGATGGGACCGGCGTCAACTCGCCGCAAAAAGCGCCGGCGATGGCTCGTTCGATCGAGTCGCAACGGCTGTCACCTGAGGAAAAGTGGTTCCAAACTAATCTTAGGTATTGCCGTACCGATCCAACCGGTTGGGCACTGATCCCTATTGCCCCCTAGAAGTTCGGTTAAGCGGCTTTACACCTACGCACGCATGCAACGAAATCGGAACAAATTTTCTTGAACACCTCAACACTGACGCTTCGGCTAAGTAGGCCTCACATCGACAAATTGGCAGAGACTTGAACAGATCACGTTGGCCGCATTCATGGGCAGCCTTATTACGTTACTCATCTTGCTTTATGCCGACGTACCGATCGTGGGTTTATAGACCCGCCGGGCGCCGCCGCCTTCCATGAGCACTCCTTCGTCGATCTGGTTTGTTTCGGTCGACGACAACGATCGACTAACCCTTAGTTAATATTTTCAAATTCAAGATGTTTGAAGGGTCTTTCTAACGTCAAGGTGCCGGAATGATTTCGATTGTTGATGATGATCGTTCTATTCGCGAAGCTGTCCGGAGTCTCATTCGATCGCTGGGCTATGAAGCCGTAGCGTTTTCGTCCGCCGAGGAATATTTGCGATCTGATCGTGTTGCCGATTCTGAATGCATAATTACAGACCTGCAAATGCCCGGGATGACGGGAATTGATCTTCAACACCGCCTGATTGAAGGTGGATATCGTAAGCCGGTGATTTTAATGAGTGCGCTTTCTGCCGAGGATGCCGGCGCTCACGCAATAGAGGCCACGTCATGTCAATTCCTAAGAAAGCCGTTTGGTGAGGAACGCCTTATCGAATGCCTTGATCGTGCATTGGGCGTGTTCACGAAATCGCCGTCTCATCCTTTGACGTAGGTTCCGCGAAAAATAACGTCTGCAACTCCGTCAATCGCCACGCCGTTTCAATGCAGCGCCAACATATTCCAGTAACTCTTCCTCTTTGAAGGGTTTGCGCAAATAGGCAATCGCCCCACTTTTGAGAACCTGTTGTTCCAATCTTGGGCTCGGAAACGCAGAAATAAATATCGTTGGCACATCATGACCGTCGGACAAGAGTCGGTCCTGCAATTCCACCCCGCTCAGGCCCGGCATCTGAACATCGGTGACAAGACAGTCAGTCTCCTCAATTCGGGCCGTGTCAAGAAACTCCTCGGCAGATCCAAAGCTCTGCGCGGTATAGCCGAATGAGCGAAGAAGCGACTTCGTCGCATCTCTGACTGATTCATCGTCATCTACGATCGAGATCAACGGCATTTGCTCCAATAAACGCAGTTTGGTCCCTGAGTTTCCGCTACTCGGCATATTATGATGTACCAAGCGCAAAGCGAGAGCTTTCTCTTAAATGCCAAAGTTCAGTAGACACTATACGATGGTCTATGGAACAGCCTGAGTTGCAGAGTATCGATGGTACACCTGCTAGCATCAACAAATGTCGGAAACCGGACAAAGGGCGCTTCCAACGATTAGCTCCGCTGCGGCTTTGACTGCCGAATGTCGACCGCATCCGCCATCCGCACTAGCTCAGCTAATGAACGGGCCCCCATTTTCTTCGTAACGTTGCCGCGGTGGAGTTTAATGGTGACTTCGCTCAGCCCGAGTTCCGCTGCAATCTGTTTATTCATTAGACCGGTGGTGACCAAGCTGAATACCTCTTTTTCTCGCGGTGAAAGAGTTGCAAAGCGAGCGCGCATATCCAAAACATTCATCTCCAGATTCCGACGTTCGCGATCGCGCCCAAGCGCTGTCTGCACCGCATCGATGAGATCCTGATCACGGAATGGCTTTGTTAAAAATTCGACTGCGCCAGCCCTGATAGCTCGCACGGTCATCGGAATATCGCCGTGTCCGGTGATAAAAATGATTGGAACGCCTATAGCGGCGTTTGACAGCTCTGCTTGAACGTCTAGCCCGCTAACTCCAGGTAGTCTGACGTCGAGAACTAGGCAGGCGGCCGCGCTACGGTCGGCGAGCCGTCTGTCTTTCAACAACTCGGCGGCCGAGCCAAAATCCTCGACTTGCAGACCAACCGATTGCAACAGGCTTTTGATTGCCTGACGCACTGAAAGGTCGTCATCGACAACAAAAACAAGCGAATCGTCCGCGCAATTCCCTTTAGCAGGTTCTTTGGCCATTTTGATCAGATGGCGTACCCAAGCCGCAAGCCGTTCAGCCTCGCGGTTAACAGTTGCGTCCTGTCCCCGGGTTGACGACCGATAAGAAAATAGGATCGGCGCACCTGTGGCGGCAAGTGGTTATAGCGTTTTGCGGTTGGTAAGCTTTCGGTCCTGTCGTTTCCGCTAAATCGGCATGCCACAGACGGCAATTAACTCAATCAAGGGGGGGTACGTCAAACACTCAAACTACACAGCATTCCTGCCTAATCTGACGATCTTGTGAGCCCCCTCGCCATCATTGTATCAACGCGCATCCAATCTCATTCTCAGAAAAGCGCCAACACAGCAAGCGACGCTGTGGGCAGGAGCGCGATGTCCGATTGTGGGCACGAAGCCGACATCGGCCAATGTCCGTCACTAGTCCGCTATTGGAGGCGAACCGGACATTGGCTCAGCAATGTAGGATGTCGTCGCATCTTGAGGTGAACGGAGCGTTGCGGTTCCCAAGACAAGCGCCGGCCACAGGCACATTGGACCTCGGGAAGAGCCGCGCTCTATTTTTTAGTTCGAGCCGCGATTAAGGCGATGTTTGAACTCAACAACCACGTTTGCGGATTTCGAAATCCCTCTTGTCGCACAGTCGGCTCGCAGCTGGCTGGCGAGCGCTTCTAAGCCTATTGGACCGTACACGCTTGCAGTAAGCGTCAAGTGCTTTGCCCGCGACGATAGTGGGCCGATCAATTAGCTCACCTAGAAAGCTCGCTTCTATGCTCAATCGAGAACACGTGTGCATAGAGATTGGCAATCCACTGTTGGCCCTCTTGCGTCACTCGGAGGTAGCGCAACGCATCTCCGATATAAGGTCGCACGGTATTCCAGAAGAAATCCGGATAGTTTGCTCGCAGGTCCGCGACGGTCTTGTAGTTCAATTTGTTGCAGATTCCGGTCTCGCGAAACTCGCTAAATAGGGCGGCTTGCTTTCGCAGATAGTTGATGTCTGCGAGTTGCCCGATCAGATCTGCAGCGCGGACTAAACCCGGAAAATCATCAGTGGACTCGTGTTGCTCATCTTCGGGAACCGGAAACCGGGTGTGCTCTATGTTGGCTTCGATTGCCGCAGTATCTAGATGAACGAAGGCCTTCTCGGAACGTTCGCGTACAAACAGTTTGGACCGATTGACATGATATGGCGTCAGTGATGCATCAGTAGCACCTTCCGGTAAGCTCACCTTATCACCGGCCAGATTGGCGACATAGGAGCCATCCCCATCGCCCCGACAGACCCCGCGAACGTACCCGATGTCATGACATAGCAGCGAGAGGATGAAATTCAGCCAGTCGCGAGGAGTAACTCCTCCGACGCTGATATGTTTCCCACGCAGAATTTCCTGTCCGACAAGCGTGACCATCATGGTGTGATTAACATCGTGGTAAGCTGCGTCGCTGCTCGCGATATTTTCCAGAGCAAGCTGGGCCGCAAAGCTGATAATGGTGGGATGGTCGGGCTCTAGGATCCCGTATGTTCGTTCGTACATCGTCCGAAGTTCGCGGATAAATGCTTCGATTGCGATCAGCGTTGGATTAAACACGCTAATTCTCCGGACGATTTTCTCAAGAGTGCTATCGGTAGGTCATCCCGATTGCACGGAGATGCCATCTGGCATTCATCTACTCAGAACAGAGGCATCACGATACGTCGAGCTAGAAAGCGTTATCCTCGGTCGTGACCAGCAGCATTGCCCGCGAGGTCTCTGCTGCCTCAACCGAACCCCGGAAGCGGATGTCGGTTGCTGCTAGTCGCGCGCCTTGATCTCTCGCGTCAAGATGCCGTGCTCGTCGACGTACCAATCGCCGATCCTCATCCTGATCGCGGGCGACATGCCCTGGTTGCCGCCGGCTCGCTCAGCGCGCGGTCGATGCCTGAGTCGCAGGCGCTCGATCTCTAGCTCAACTGACAAATCGGAATCGTAAGTCATGACCCGTCCCCCGACGATGCCAGGTCCCAGCCTTTGCCCGAAACGTGGCGGCGAGTGGGCGCGATCTGGGCAGCGGCGTGGACAATTGGGCGCATGAGTCAAGTCAAGAACCGAGAGCAAGCATCAGGCCGCCCCGCGGCGCATAATCACGTTGAGCGCGACCGCACAACGAAAGACTGAGTATACGTCTTAGTTCGGGACCGTCCGGAAAGGTGTTCTACATCAAGAACACGGCAACCCCGTAGGAGTGGTCAGAGTATTCGCGGCAGTAAGAGCGAAGCCATGTCTGCTGGTGACTGGTTCACGTGCCGCATCGTCCCGTGCATCACGCTTCATTGGACGACGAAGATACCGTTCAAGTCGCTGCGGAGTCCGATTGCGAGGTGCTGCTGTTCGACTTGAACTAAAGTGAGCGATGTAAACTATGTGCATCGGGCGAAACTACGGTAGTGGTAGTTAAGGCTCACCGCGATAATGCTGCGCCACAAATATCCGAAGCGCCGAGGCCAGCCGAATATCCTTGTCTTTATGCTGGTTGATGACGCTGAGCAATCTGCCCTGCGTCACCCCGCGCGCACAAGCGATTTCACGCAAATACTGCCAAAACTTAGGTTCAAGCGCTAAGCTTGTCGGCCGATCGTCGATTCTGACGTGCCGATGGATAAGCGTCGTCTTCGTGCGCTTTTTGCTATGACTCATGACTTGTCGTAGACAGAAGCAAATAGCATCCGGTTGCTACCAGATCAAAGAGCATACAATGGCTAAGACTGCCAACGGTAAGGACGAAGTGGCCATTATGGGGGGCGGGCCAGACCGATTGGTGCCGCTGCCTGGCGCTCGCAATATCCGCACTCTCTCGGCCCGCTTCATTGCCGACTTGCAGGAGCATTGGGAAAAGCATGGGATGTCGGCACTCGACGAGGTGCGCCAGAAGTTTCCCGATCGGTACGTCGATAATTACGTCATGCTGGCACGGGTAATCCGCCTTGAGGCTGATGTGAAGCACAGCATGGCCAAGCCAAAGACGGTGGACGAAGCGCTGGCCGAGCTTGAAAGCCGTGTGGGGAAGGAAGGCCGCCGCAAGTTCGAGAAGTTCTTGCGCCAGGTGGCCGAAGATGAGGATGAGGACGCGATCGATGTCGAGTCGAAATAAGGCTTAGCCTTACTCGCCGCTCATAGGCATTCCCGCAGATACTGCCAGAAGGCTCCAGCCTCCCACGGAATCCCAGCATAGACTTTAGCCATGTATTCAATCCCGCCTACGGCGGCGTGACAAAAAAAGGATCTGAGATGCTGAAATTTTATTACAGCGGCGCGCCTAATCCGACCAAGGTCGCTCTTTTTCTGGAAGAAGCTGGAATCCCGTATGAGGCGCTTCCTGTCGACACGCGCAGGGGAGAACAACACAAGCCGGAATTCGTGGCCATCAACCCGAATGCCAAATTGCCAGCGATCGTCGACGGCGACGTAACGGTGTTCGACTCGAACGCGATCCTGCTTTACCTCGCCGAGAAGACCGGGAAGTTTCTGCCGCCGAAGGGCGACAAGGCGCGCGGTGAGCTGTTGTCATGGCTGATGTTCGTGGCAACCGGTGTCGGCCCGTATTCCGGCCAGTCAGTGCACTTCCGCAATTTCGCGCCGGACAAGATCGAATATGCGATTAACCGTTATGCCTTCGAGGCGCAGCGTCACTTCGGCATTCTCGACGCACGGCTCGCCAAGCAGAAATACATGCTCGGCGACACTTACACGATCGTCGACATGGACGTGTGGGGCTGGGCGCGCCTGATCCCGACCGTGCTCGGCGAAACCGCTTGGGCGAAGTTCCCAAATCTGAAGCGGCTGGTCGACGAAATCACCGCGCGCCCGGCGGCGCAACGCGCGGTGGCGCTCAAGGACAGGCATAAATTCAAGACTGAGATGGATGACGAGTCGCGTAAGGCGCTGTTTCGTCACCTAACTGAGAAGGTCGCCTAGAACGTTTAATGGAGGTCGAAATATTCTGCTAAAAGCACTGACCAGGCCATGCGCGCCGGACTATGGCTTTACTGCGTTATTGGGACACCCCTTCCGCCTTGAGCACTTCCTGCACCCTTCGAGACGTTTGTCTTCCCAGATGCCAGTAGAGCATGTATTTAGCGCGCACCGTCGATTGTGACGATGACGCCGCTTGTGTAAGCGGAACGATCGGATGCCAGAAAGACGGTCATGTCGGCTATTTCGCGTGGCCTGGCGGCGCGCCCCAGCGGGAAGCCTTTCATCAATTCGCCGTAGCGGTTTTCATCGCCCAATTCGTTTCTGGCACGGGTTTTCATCAGGGAGATGTGACGGTCAGTTTCGACCGGCCCGGGATTGATCCCAACAATGCGAACGCCATAGTGCAGGCTTTTCCCGCCGAGCGACTTGGTGAAGGCCATCAGGGCCGCGTTGCCGGCGCTGCCGGTGACGTAATCATAGTTGAAGTGCTCACCGGCCGCGCCGATGATGTTGACCACTACGCCTTGGTTGCGCGACTTCATATCGGCGTGAACGAGGCGGGTTAGGTTGATATAGCCGAATACCTTCAGCTCCCAGGCATAACGCCATGTCGCCTCGTCAATCTTGTCGAGCGAGCCGCCGGGAATGTCACCAGCATTGTTGACAAGTATATCGATGCCGGCAGTTTCGCGCGCGAGCCGATGCAGATCATCTGATTTACGCAGGTCGACGGTATGCACGATTACGTTGACTTGATGTGCGGAGCGCAAGCGCTCGGCCAATGTCTGCATCGCCCTGGTGCTGCGCGCGGCCAGATGCACATTACTGCCTTCTTCGGCGAATGCTTCTGCGGTCGCAACCCCGATGCCTTTCGATCCGCCGGTAATCAGCACGTTCTTGCCGCGCAGATGAAGATCCATGGCGTTTGTCCTTCCGATGAAGACCGCTGTGCGAGAAGATGATGGCCTTTCGGACGTTGAGCAACCGCTTCGCGCCATTCAAGGCGGGAATGCTCGCCCCGATCTACGGCCGGTTCACGGAGGGGTTCGACACGCTCGATCTGAAGGAGGCGAAGGCGCTGCTGGAGGAGTTGGCGCGATGAGGACGCTCAGGAAGATAGGCTAGGACGCCTCTTGTCCTAGCGTTTGAGCACTCGTGGGAAGCGCGGCCTTCATGGCTTCGTCGCTGACGACGTTCCGGGCGACCAGCAAACTGCAATCGGTATAGTCCATGAGATAGGCGCCCTTGGGGCCTGACCACCAGCGGTCAAACGCGCTCTGTCGGCGATGGCCCACGACGATAAGATCGGCTTCAATCTTAGTTGCGAAGGCTCCGATTTCTTTGGCGGGCTCCCCCCTCACCATCTTTGCTACGGGATCAAAGCCTAGCTGCTTCAGTCGGGCAACACCCTCGTTAAGTACATCCATGAAGGCATTTTCCATCTGAACCGATGCCCCAGCGTGGGCTACCTCAGCCAACAGAAACGTACCTGGATCGACTAGGACAGATAAGAGAAAGACCTCAGCGCCGCATTGACGTGCCAAGAGAGCACCTTCTCGAAGGGCGGTGCGTCCTTCTACCGATCCGTCGTAAGCGAGCAAGACGCGCTTATACATTTTCAATCCCCCTCTCGTCTAATCTGGCTCGATGATAGAGCATTTCCGATCCGACTGCTTCCGAAACACAGGATCGTAACCTCGGCCGGCACAATAAATTAGCCCGCGGCACAATTTCGCTTAGTGCCGCAGTTCGTAGTCGCCGCTTCGATCATGGCGGCTTTTACCACCGCGGCGATCGCGAGATGCCCCGGGAAATCGGCACATCTGAGGGCGGCATTGCCGCGGCATTACCGCTTTTGTGCCGGGGGCTAATAACGTGAGAGATGCTGATGTCGTTGGGACTTTCGACCAAAGAATTTCGCCAGATCACCGAGCTAGTGCGGGCGGTGCCGCGCGCCAGCCGCAGTGACTTTTTACATCAGCTCGCGGCCGAGCGATGACGTTGTCGGAGAAGGCTGGCGGCACAATCGACGGTTTGACTCGGAAACGGCGTAGCGAACCAAAGAAATATGCTTAATCAGTTATTAAATCGGATCACTTAGCTTTCTACACAGACGAGTAGCGTGGGAAGTTGAGTGTGTTCGCATGAGAACTTGGACCATCGCGGTCGCCCTTGGCGGCGTGCTCCTTAGTATCGGAGCTTGTTTTCTAGGTTGGTTCGCGGCACACGACGAATATTGCCAATACGGTGGTTCGATCCAACCCGGAGACTGCGGCACATACGAACTAGCGAACCTGACTTTGGGTGTTGTCACACCCTGGGTCGGCATAATTCTTTATGCGTTAACGGTCATCGGCGTGCTTACCATTAGCACGTTGGCGGAATCGCTAGGAAAGTTTCACCACACGCTAAGACAGATCAATCCTAGGGCCTGTCGCTGACTTGCTCAACTTGACGGGAAGTGGCAAGCGGTTATGCGTCGGCGTCAACCGGCTCCGCGAGGATGCGATCATAGTCGCCGCTGGCTTTCAGTTCGGCGAGCGCAGCAGTGACAAGTTCAAGCGGGTAGCGAACCGCGTCATCGATCGCCGCCGTGATCGCCTCAGCGCTGAAGTCGTTACGGCGCTGTTTAGTGAACAGCGTGAGGAATGCGGCGACAGTCTTGATCGCCGCCGTCAACTCCTTCTCTCGCTCAGCCTTGCGGTAGGCAGCACCAACGATCTTGTCGAGCAGCCGTTCGCGCTCACGCTCGGCTTTTTGCTCGCGGACTTTCCGTCGAGCGTCGCGACCTTCCGGCGAGATGTAGACCGCATGAGCAGCCTTCTCGGCATCCCACTCGGCGTGCATCCTGCGAGCGCTGCGCTGGTCGCGCTTGCTGAGAAGGTTGACATAGGCAAGATCACCGCCGCGCCGCAACCGCGACCGGCAGGTCGAGGAACAGGTCTTGGCGTCGAAGCGCGGTGCGGTGAACTCGATCCCGCAGACGCGGCAGACTAGCTCAACTCCCATAACCGCCTATCCTCCAAGGCTTTCGCACGGATGCGCTCACAGTCTGCGAACGTCTTATCCGTGCCAAATGGCTGTGGGACAGGCGTTTGTCAGGCCGGGCGTGAGTCTCACGCACCCGACTTCACGATCTTGGCGACGTTCGCCATGACGCGCTCGACGGTCGCGTCGGTCGCCGCGATCGATGCTGTCGAGCCGGTCAAGCGGTTCCGCCGTGGCGGTCGTCAACCGCGAGCCGTTTGAAACGGGCGGCCGACGTTGCTGGCTACAGCAGCGCTCATATCGGACCGGAGCACAGCGCATCTCCACCCTCAATCGAGATAGCTGACGACGCCCGTTTTCAGGTCGTAGATCGCTGCGGCGATCTTCAACTTTCCCTCGCTGGCCAGACCGGCGATGAGCGTGCTCGCCACAGTCAGCCGCCCAGCGGTCCGCTTGGCGCTTTCCTTGGCGGCGTTGTTGACGAAATCGCCAGTGTCGTTCCTCACCGCCAGCGCCGCCGGCAAAATCGGCTCGATCATCGGGCCAATCGCGCCGGGATACGTCGCATTCTTGGTTACAACGTCGCAGGCCGCCTTAACTGCGCCACAGCTGGTGTGGGCGAGAACGACGATGAGCGGCGAACCGAGCACGGCGGCGCCATATTCGACGGTGCCGAGAGTTGCTGTGTCGACGAGATTGCCGGCGTTCCGCGCGACGAAGAGTTCGCCGACGCCGTGGCCGCCGAAGATCAGCTCTGGGGGTACGCGGCTGTCGGCACAGCTGATGATCGTCGCCCAGGGCGCCTGGTGCGTGGCGACAGCGCGCCGCTGCTCCGCGAGGTCGATTGAGCAGAGTTCCGGATGGCTCACATAGTGCTCGTTGCCCGATTTCAGCGCTGCGAGCGCCTCGCCGGGTGAGAGCGTGGTCGCCGCGCCCTCGGCGGCGCGCGCATGCCACGACACGCCGCCGAGCCCGAACGCGACGACGCCCGCCGCCCCGAGCTTCAGAAGATTCCTCCGACCGACACCTTCGTCCTCGCAATTGCTACACATGACCCAGTCTCCCTAGTATCGCAGAGTCGAGGTTGTTCCCCTTTGGCTTTATCAGCAAGGGGTGACCGCTGATCATGTCGCCTTCTGGCCCATTGCGTCACACTGCGAACAGCGATGTCCGGAGGCGGATGAGAAGCGGAAGTGCTTTGCGGAGCGTGCGATGTTGGCGGCGATGCGCCGCGTCTCGTCGCGCACGCGACGCGACCGCCCGGTCGGAATGTGTGTCGGTGATATAACGCTCGCAGTAGGCGCTCACTTCTTTGGCGCGTCCCACAATTCACCTGAATGCGCTTTTTCCCACAACTGATGTTCGAGAAATAAGGCGAGCGCGTCTTTTAACGTTCCTATCCCGCGCGGTCGGATCGTTGGCAGTACGGGGGTCATTGATCAGATTGTGCACCCGCGCCCGTTCCTTTGGGCTTAGATCAAGCATCGGAGCGGCATCTCTTTCGATGTGCTGCGCTTTGAGATAAGCATAGTCTTCATCCTCAAGACCAAAGGCGAACGCGGAAACTGTGACGACAAAAAATCCGACCATAGCCGCAGATATGGCCAGCCAAGTGCTGTGTTCTTTTTGCATCTTTTAGCAGTGACCGCTTACACGCTACCTGACCTCTCTAAGGCGGGAGATCAGATGAGTCTGTTCAAAATGGACCATTCTCGAAAGGGGATGCAGTCACGGGCCTCGGTGGCGTGCAGCTTGGCGTCGACCCCTACGGCGCTGCGCCTCCTTGCCGGAACTCCGGCAGCTTGGCGATGTTGGCGGCGATGCGCGCAGGGGGCTTCGGCCGCCCTTTGCTTATGTTCTTCCGACGCGCGCGATGGAAATAGCGATGACGCCCAAAAGCGCGCCGAGCATGGCACCGAGCATGAATACGGCGGCGAACGTCAACAAGAAAGTTAGCTCCGTTTTTGACAGCGGTTTGGCTAGAAAAACACTGGTTCAACTAACTTGAAAACCCCGTATCCGAGGAAGCCCACCCAGGCCAGGTTGACGATTATTGCAGCGGTCAAGCCGGCTACCGGCCAAACCCGATGAAAGACCGAGATTGATTGGGTAACGGAAGATGACGGGTCTGACGTTAGGAGCAGAGTAGGCGCCTCGACAACTTGGGTTTTTGCAATCAACTGGCGGTTCCTCGGGGCTGAGATAAAGTGCGAACGTCTCCGACTTTGAGCCGGCAGCTTTCTTAAATCTGTATAAAAGGGCTCAAAGTAGAATTAGTTTTGCGTTCAGAATTTCCGGGGGATCATCCGCCTCAAACCTTCCACAACACGACCGGCAGCTTGGCGATGTTGGCGGCGATGCGTCGCGCCACGGCTCCATCGCGATCGGGACTAACGCGTTGCGGCGCAGCGGCGACTTCCTGACGCCCGCGCACCCTTACGGTTTATTTCTGATCGGACTCGCGTCAAACCGTGCGTGGCTGTTATGGGCGCACGTCTCGGGCGGCCGCCAGCTCCGGCAGCTTAACAACATGCCCTGTGGTCAGACGGGTCATTCCGGCAGATCGGCCACGGCACTCCGATGCATGTCCGAAGCTAAGGTCGTAGCGGAAGTAGCTGCACTCTCGATATGACGCGAGTGACCCGAACCGGACTATCAGCCGAAAGGGCACGAGGAGCCCCAATCATCCCTCCGGCACGCCCGCCTTGCGCATGCCCTCGATGATGCGTTCGCGCTGAGCGTGATAGGTGGGATTGTCTGACTGCACACCGGCACGATAGCGGGCGAGTGTGAAGCCCGGAGCGAGCGCAAGCCCGGGCTGGACCGCTTGCCGCGCCTCATCGAGCCGACCGAGTTGCGCCAAGGCCGCCGCGAGCCAGAAATGTGCGAGTGGATAATTTCGGTTGGCCTCAATGGAGCGGCGCGCCCACTGAGCGGCCTCCGCATCGGCGCCGAGATTCAGCTTTGTGGCGGCCACGCGTGCCATCCATTGGTATGCGAAGCTATCGCGTGGGGACAGCCGGAGCGCTTCCTGGACATGGGCCTCGCTCTCCTCAGCGCGACCGGCAAAAGTCTTGCCGGCCCCAATGAACGCGTGCGCATTTGCGAGGTTGCGGTCAAGTGCCAGCGCCCGTTCGGCCTCGGCAATGCCTTGGGTCACCCGGTTCGTGAAGATTTGCGCGCAACCCAATACGAAGTGAGCGAATGCGTGATTGGGCGCCAACGACAAGACTTTTGTCGCGGCTGTTTCAGCTGCGGCCAGGTGTTGCGCTCCGTCATCGCTCAGGAACACAATGCCGCGCATGGCGTCCGTCCAAGCCGCGCCGAGTAGCGCGTCGACATTGCCAGGGTCGCGCGCTAGAGCGCGCTCGAAATAGCCCCGTGCCTGCGTGAGGATTTCCTGGCTCTGTCCTTTGTGCCAGCAGGCGGTGCCCTGGAAATACAGGTCCATCGCGTCGGGATCGGGCGCTCGCTCGGCGCGCCGCGCCTCGGCGGCGGCGAGTTCGGCGTCGAGCTGCCGCGCCAGCCGCGCGACGATTTCGTCCTGCATGTCGAAAAGATCGGCCAAGGGCTTGTCGAACCGTTCGGCCCACAGATGATTGCCGGTTTCGGCGTCGATGAGCTGGACATTGACCCGCATGCGGTTGCCGCCGCGCTGCACTGAGCCTTCGAGCACATAGCGGACGTTGAGTTCGCGGCCGATCTGCTTCACGTCATTGGGCTTACCCTTGTAGGTGAAAGCGGTGTTGCGTGCGATGACGAAAGAGCCGGCGATGCGCGAGAGATCGGTGGTAAGGCTCTCGGTCACGCCATCGACGAAATAGTCCTGTTCGGGATCGCCGCCGATGTTGGTGAAGGGAAGGACCACGATCGAGAGGTGTGGTGGCCCGGGTTTCCCGGGCGTGGCGTCGGCACGCGCAAGCGCATAGACGCGGATCGGCCTCGCGATATTCTTTAAGGACTGCTCACCGCGATCGACGAAATTTTGGGCGACCTTGTCTCGCACCTGCTCATAGGCGGCGTGCGAGAGGCTGATACCGCCGGGGTCGGCGATCCCCTCGATGCGCGCCGCGATGTTGACGCCGTCGCCCATGAGGTCGCCGTCTGCCTCCTCGACCACGTCGCCTAGATGGATGCCGACGCGGAACTCGATCTTGCGCTCGGGCGGCAGGCCGGCGTTACGCTCGACCATACCGTTCTGAACCTCGATGGCGCAGCGCACGGCGTCGACCACGCTACGAAATTCGACAAGCGCGCCATCGCCCGTCCGCTTCACGACGCGCCCGTGATGGGCGGCAATGGCTGGGTCGACAAGATCGCTCCGCAGCCCTCGGAGACGCGCTAGTGTGCGATCCTCCTCGGCACCGGCGAGCCTGCTGTACCCGACCACGTCGGCCGCTAGGATCGCCGCGAGTTTTCGGGTCTCCGCCATGACCTCCTGCCGCAATCCGTATCGCAAAGACGGGTTTCGGCCCGCCGAAATGTGCTGAAGATATCACGCCCCACCACCGAGTTCCGTAACCTAAATCGGGTGCCCCGAGCGAGCGGGGGAATGTCGCCGTTTGGCCCGAAGCGTCGGTCAGTGCGTTGCACCGATATGTCTGCAATTGGGGGAGAAGCGGACCTGCGACTGATCCCCTCGAAACGACGAGAATGACCCGACACCGACATTGAGCTTGCCTCAGCGGTTGCACAAAAGTCCCTCTTAACCCCTTCCGGAGCATCGGTCTGAGCCGATACCATGCTGCGTACAAAGCCCTGAAAAACGGGCTCCGTAATTAGGGAGGGAATCGTGACAATGAAGACGACTATCGCAGGCGGCTGCCTGTCAGCGGTCTGCTTCATTCTCGCAATCGGACTGGCTTTTGCCGCGGGCCAATACGGTCCCGGCGTCAGCGACACCGAGATCAAGATCGGCAACACGATGCCCTATAGCGGCCCGGCTTCGGCCTTAGGCGTTTTCGGCAAGTCGGAGGGTGCCTATTTCGCTATGATCAATGACCAGGGCGGCATCAACGGCCGCAAGATCAACTTCATCAGCCGGGACGACGGCTACAGCCCACCGAAGACCGTCGAAGTGGTGCGCCAGCTTGTCGAGGAGGAGCATGTGCTGTTGCTATTCAACACAGCGGGCACGCCGCCCAACACCGCCATCCAGGGCTATCTGAATGACAACAAGGTGCCGCAACTGTTCGTCTCGAGCGGCGCCGACAAGTGGAACGATCCCAAGCACCATCCCTGGACGATGGGCTGGCAGCCCAGCTATCGCGTCGAGGCGCGCATCTATGCCCGCTACATCCTCAAAAACTTGCCCAACGCCAAAATCGCGGTGCTCTATCAGAACGATGATTTCGGCAAGGACTACCTGATCGGTCTGCGTGAAGGGCTGGGCGACAAGGCGGACAAGATGATCGTGGCCACCAAGACCTACGAGACGACCGATCCAACCGTCGATTTGCAAGTCGTGGCGCTGCAAGGAAGCGATGCCAGATGTTCTTCTGACGGCAGCCGTCCCCAAATTCGCCGCCCAGGCCATCCGAAAGATCTATGACATCGGCTGGAAGCCGACGCACTTCCTCACCAACGTATCGAATTCGGTCAGGTCGGTGATGCAGCCTGCAGGTTCCGAGAAAGGCGTCGGCATCATCTCGGCCGGCTTCCTCAAGGACCCCACCGATCCGCAGTGGCAGGACACGCCCGAATACAAGGAATGGCTGGCCTGGATGAAGAAATACAATACATCGGGCAATGTCGCCGACGCTGTGACCGTTTACGGTTACTCGGCGGCGCAGACCATGGTCACCGTGTTCAAGGCGTGCGGCGACGATCTTACGCGCGAGAACATCATGAAGCAGGCGGCCCGCATCCATGACCTGAAACTGCCGATGCTGCTGCCGGGAATTACGCTCTCCACCAGCGCGCACGATTTCGCTCCGATCAAGCAGATGCAATTGCAGAAGTTCGACGCCATCACCTGGAAGCCGTTTGGCGAGGTGCTCTCGGGGTCCGGCAACTAACATTCTCCGCTGCGATAAGTGGCCAGCCAGCACACGCTGACTCGTCGGCGGTCAGAGATGCCGGCCGAGATCACCGAGTGTCTGGTATTACTTAAATCTTTGGATGTGGCGGTAATCGGCGTTCGGCCGATTCCCGCGAGACGCCGCTAGTTGACGCTCGTTCACCCGAAGATGTACTTTCGCCGTGAAACACTGGAGCCGTTGTCCGGCGGACTCTACAGAAAACGCCATCCATGCTGGAAAAATCGCCTGAGGCTTTCCGTGAGCTGGACGAGATTACGTCCAAAACGGACACCCGTGACATTCTCTCGCACGCGACCAAGCAATCGGAGAGCTACGAAGATTATTTTCTGGTCGATATGGATGCGCACGTCACCGAAACCCAGTTCTGGCCGGAAATCATCGCGCGCATCGACAACGACGTTATTCGTCAGATGGGCGAAGCCCAGTCCAACCGTCCCGGCGCGGACGGCAGGGCGCTGCCCAATTCAGGCAATACGGCGCTACTCAACATCGCTCCGGGGATGATCTATCAGCCGTTGCATGGGCGCATTCCACACCAAGCGGGGCTGTTAGAACCGGTTGAAGCCAAGGGCTGTCACCATTTTACGGAGCTTGCCCGTCGCGCCATGGACGCCATGGGCCTCGACTATCAGATCGTATTTCCAACCCCAATGTTGCTGCTCGGTATGCACCCGGAGGACGACATCGAGGTCGCACTGTCGAAGGCCTACAACCGTTGGGCCACCGAATGCATCCTGCCGGACGACGCGCGCCTCAAAGGGCTCGCGTATCTGCCCTTCAACACTCCGGAGGCGTGTGTCGAAGAGGTGGAGCGCTATGCCGACGATCCCAACATCATCGGCTTCACGGTGACTTCGACGCGCAATCGGCCAATCCACCACAATAGGTATATGCGGCTCTATTCGATGATCGAAGAGACCGGCAAGCCGTTGGCTTGGCACTCAGGCTTCAATTGGGGCGATCCATCGTTCGCCCAACTCAACCGCTTCATCTCCATGCATGCGCTGTCGTTTGTCCACTACAGCCTTATTCACATGACTAACTGGATCATCAACGGGCTGCCGGAGCGGTTTCCCAAGCTAAAAATGTTATGGGTTGAAAGTGGCTGCGCCTGGATTCCATTCCTAATGCAGCGCCTCGACCACGAATACATGATGCGCTCATCCGAGGCGCCGGCGCTCAAACGACTGCCGAGCGAATACATGCGAGACATGTACTACACGACCCAACCGTTCGAGCGTTCCAACCAGAAGATCCTGCAGTGCACGCTGGAAGCGTTCAATGCCGAAACCCAGCTCCTTTTCTCGTCAGACTGGCCGCATTGGGATTTCGACCCGCCTTCGGCGATCACGACGTTGCCATTCCTGTCCAATCAGGCCAAGCGCAATATTCTCGGTCTTAACGCGGCACGGTTGTTCAACCTCGAGGTCAAGCGCATGCGGCCGCCGGCCAGGGACGTGCTAGCGGCGCGGCCCGGCATTTCCTGAGACGACGGATGGCTCAGATCGAAAGACTGCCCGCCCAGGTCGATGTAAGGGGCGCGTCGTGCGCTGATGCGTTCGTCGCGGCTGCCGAGCGCGCCCTCGCATCGGGCGATCTCGACCTCGTGGCGGATGCCGAGCTTGTGCGTGTGTTAACGGCTGGGCTTCGGCTCTATGCCGCCAAGGTCGATCTCGACGACAGATCGTTCAGTCCCGTTACGGCAGACAAACTTACGCCTACCGATGTGGTAGTGTCCGTGACCGCCATCGTTCGCGCCGCCGGCCTTAATCTGTGGGACCTGTCAATGTGGTTCCAGCGTCCGCGTCCGTAAGCCGGCGGAGCTGCTGGCTCATGCGATCGGGCGCAATGTGTGCAATTTCAGAATCGATCCCCGGAGGTGCAAATGCGTGAGATCAATGTCGGGCCGACCTCCGCTTTCCGCGATCCCGGTCGTAAGTTGATTGAGTTTAGCGGCATCGAGGTCGGAGTGTTCAAGCTCGGCGGCGAGTTCTTTGCCTACGAGAATATTTGTCCGCACCTCGGCGGACCGGCCTGTCAGGGCAAGATCATCGCCAAGGTCGAGGAAGTGATCGCCGACGACCGCACCAGCAAGGGCCTGAAATTCTCAGAAACCAAGATAAATATGGTCTGTCCCTGGCATGGATTTGAATTCGACATCCGGACTGGGTGCCACCACGGCAACCCGCGCTATCGGCTCAAACCGGTCAAGGTGAGGGTCGAAGGCGCGGACGTGATCGTCACGCTGCCAGACGAGAAGAAGAACCAGGACGTGACCTGACATTGCAACCGAGCGTCCACGAGAGCATGACACGGCTCATGTTTTGACGGCAACGGTGATGGTCATAGCTGCGCTGCTTTCCCCGAATCGCCTGAACGACGTCAGCCAGACAAATGCCAACGGAGGCCCTGCGCAAAAATAATGCCGAGCCATGATCGGTGCCAAACGGACGCTTAGCGTATTCGTGCTCGCTGACGGGGTGATCGAATAACGCTGTTTCGTAAGCAGTCTGCTTCAAAGGAAGCAAGATCAAAACAGACGCCGGGCAGGCGCGCATTTGCCCTCATAGTTCCCTCCGCTGTCACCAGCGTTCGAGGGCGGCCAAGTTAGTTGGAACTGGCCGGTAATGCGATCAATAGTGAGATTTTGGTTGGTCGCTGATTCCTTGTCGATCGCGACAATAACGGTTTCCGAAAATTGCTCCGTTATAATTTTGGTCCCAAACCCTATGTTCAAGACGGTTCGGTTGACCGGATCAAGCAACACAGAGAACGAGACCGTGCCTCTAGAGCCGTCGCAACGCAGAATCAATTCTTCGGCGAGAAGTGGTGTCGAACATATGCAGAGGGCAGCGGCGAAAAGGCTGCGCAGCGCCCCCCTTACCCCAGGCTGCATTGATGCCAGACCCCCGAAACGAAGGCTTTACGATTTCACTATGCGAAGCAATTGTTAATGAACCTGAAAAACAGTTACTTTGGATACCGGCGATTTAAGCGACCTAATTGCGATTTCTCCTTCTGGCCCGAAGCGTCGGTCAGTGTGTTGTAGCGATATGTCTGCAATTGGGAGAAGCGGACCTGCGACTGATCCCCTCGAAACGACGAGAATGACCCTTTCCGGACGACGCAGCGTTAAGCACGGCACATCTCCAAAGACATGTGATAGTCTGGTTATGCGGCGCGCAGTTTAGCCCGCGCAGCGGAGGCTAACCATGCGGCGGCGGGATATCCTGGCTCTATTCGGTTGTCTGCCGATCGCGTGGCCGCCCGCGGCAGGCGCGCAACCATCGGAGCGGACGCGGCGCCTCGGCATACTCTATGGAGCCGACGCCGATGATGAGGTGTCGCAAGCGCGCAACACTGCATTTCTTAAGGTGTTGCAAGACCGAGGCTGGACCAGCGGCCGCAACGTGCAGATCGAGACTCGTTGGGCGGCCGGCGACGCTGACCGCACCAGCAAATTTGCAACCGAATTAGCGGCGCTGGCGCCGGACGTCATCTTTGCGACCGGGACCCCGACGGTCGCGGCTTTGCTTCGTGCGACGCGTACGGTGCCGATCGTTTTTGCCACTGTTCCCGACCCGGTCGGAGCCGGATTTGTCGACAGCCTGGCCAAGCCGGGAGGCAACGCCACAGGATTTATGAACTACGACTACAGCCTCGCTGCGAAATGGCTGGAGTTGCTCAAACAGATCGCGCCGGCGACGACGCGCGCCGCGGTGCTTCGCGACCCCGTCGCCACGAGCGGAATCGGCCAATGGGCTGCGATTCAGACCGTGGCATCGTCCCTTGGTATCGAGCTGACCCCGGTCAATGTGACCGATATGGGCGAAATCGAGCGATCGGTTGCGGCGTTCGCACGCGCGCCCAATGGCGGCATGATCGTGACGGGAAGTTTTTTAGCAGCGGTCCACCGCAAGCCAATCGTCGCGCTGGCGGCCCGCTACAAATTGCCGGCGGTTTATTTCGGACGCTACATTGTCGAGGAAGGTGGTTTGCTCTCTTATGGGCCTGATTACACCGACGGGTATCGGAAAGCTGCCGATTACGTTGACCGCATCCTGCGAGGCGCAAAGCCGGGCGAGCTGCCGGTACAAGCGCCCAGCAAGTACGAGTTGGTTATCAACGCGAGGGCCGCGAAAGCCTTGGGCCTCGCAATATCCCCGACCCTCCTTGCGACCGCCGACGATGTGATCGAATAACCGGCGCCGATGTCGCCTTGTGGCCCGAAACGGAAGTGCCGAACTATCAAACGAATGTCCGATATTGGGGGTGAAGCAGACGTCGGAAATTAGAGCCGTCACTTCGCCTTTTGACCCAATCTCGGACTTCGTCAGGGTTTCAGATAGGGCGGCCTGCTGTTGACGGTTTTGATATCGAGACCGGCGGCCGACGAAAACGACGCTGCGATTGCCTTGAGATCTTGTTGGGAGACCACATCGTCGATCCGACCAAAGCCGTTAGGCGCCCGCTCTTCGACGAGCTGCAAGGCCGCTTCCGGGCCAAAGTGTCGGTTACGCACTACGATGTCATTCATGATGGGTCTACGTTGGATGTCGTAGCGTCTTAGCGCTTCGATCGGGTCCGATACGGCAAGTAGTGCGGCTGTAAGTACGCGGGCGTCGATAATGGCCTGTGTACCAGCCTGAGAACCGATGGGTTGCATCGGATGCGCGGCATCGCCCAAAAGCGTGACGCGGCCAAAAGTCCATGCCGGCAGGGGATCGCGGTCAACCAGCGGAAACTCGAGTATTTCGGGCGTCCGATTGATCAGATCCGGTACGTCGAGCCAAGGAAAGCTCCATTTACCGAAGGCAATCAACACACGCTCTTTTGAGATCCGGCGATTCCAATCTTCGCGCGGCGGCGTTTCGTCCGTCACGGCCATTTGGCAAACCCAGTTGGTCAGCAATCGCCCTTCTTTCGCACTCCGTCCAATCGGATAGGCGATGATCCGCTTCTCGAAATGGCCCGCGACGACCATGGTCCGACCGCCAAGAAAAATCTCGGCGTCGGTCGCGGCGCGCCACATGAGTTGCTTGGCGAAACGCGGTTCGCCTTCGTTCGGGTAGAGCTGATGCCGTACTGTCGAATGAATGCCATCGGCGCCAACCAAAATATCAGCGTCATCTAACAAGGTTCTGGATGATGCACTTCTAAACTTAGCAATGACACGATAACGATTCTGTTCGAATGTGACGAGTCGTAGGCCGCTGGAGAAATTGTTCTCCCCGATACGCTCGCTCACCGCACGCATCAGCAATAGCTGCAGTTGGCCGCGATGGATCGAGTATTGCGGCCACTTGTATCCGGCCGACAGCCCGCGAGGCTCGTTCCAAACGAGTTGGCCGAGTTTGTTGAAGTAAGCCAATTGCTGTGTAGCGATGCCGGTCTGCGCAAGAACATCGCCGAGCCCAAGCTCGGTTAGCTCGCGAACGGCCGTCGGTTGCAGATTGATGCCAAGGCCGACTGGAATGGGGTCGTCGACCGCCTCGTACACGCGGACGGCAATGCCAGCCTGATGAAGGCTGAGTGCCAGACTAAGGCCGCCAATTCCACCCCCTACAACGATCACTTTCATAATGCGTCAATCCGTGTAAGTGCGCGTTGACGGCGAAACGGCGTGCGGCGACCGTGCGGCCGCCGTACCGGCCTAAAGGAAGTCTTTTTTCACTGTGCGGCGAACCGCACGTCCTTAACGGCTTCGAAAGTCGCGAATTCGACGTTTTGCAGCTCGCCATTCACCCGCTCAACTTTGCGGATATAGATGTTGTGAATGACATCGCCGCTTCGTGGATCAATGGAAATCGGCCCGCGCGGAACTCTCCCAGGCCACGCCTTTCATCGCTGCAACTAACGCGGTGCCGTCGACCGACCCGTTGGTCTTTTTCAGGGCCTCGTAAATGAGGTGCATGCCGTCATAGCCGCTGACCGCCATGAAGTTCGCACGCTCTCCGGTTTGCCTGCGATACGCTTCGGCAAATTTCACGTTAGCCGGCGACGGATGAGCAGCCGAATAGAAATGCGCCGTCACCGTTCCCAACATGGCGTCGCCCATGCTCGGGAGGAGCTGATCGTCGGTCACGTCTCCCGGGCCGATGATTTTGATGCCGGTCTTGTCGAGCCCACGTTCGACGAATTGTCTGACGAAGCTCCCGGCCTGCACGGACGGGATAAAGACAAATATAGCCTGCGGGGAGGCATCGCGTACGCGCTGCAAGAACGGCGCGAAATCCGGATTCTGCAACGGTACGCGAATAAAATCGGCGATCCGCCCGCCGGACGCCAAAAATCGGGCCTTAAAGGAGGCTTCGGCCTCATGGCCCGGCGCGAAGTCGCTGACCAGCGTTACGAGGTCTTTGATGCCGGTCCTGGCTGCCCAATCGGCGATAATCACCGACGATTGCGCCAGTGTGCAGCTGGTGCGCACGAAGTACTGGGACTTGTCGATTACCGCCGAAGTGCTGGACAACATGATGACGGTAGGCACCTTCGCTTCGGTTATGATCGAAGCGCTGGCAAACAGGTCGCCGGTCGTGCCTCCGGCGATCACATCCGCCTCGCGATTGACGATTGCCTCCTGAATGAGGCGCTTGCCCACGTCAAACGAAGACGTGTCGTCCCTGACGATGAGTTCGACGCGCTTGCCGGCAACGGCGTCGCCGTGCTCGGCCATGTAAAGGCGTGCACCTGCGACCACTTGTTTTCCGGCCGCTGCGAGGGTGCCGGTCATCGGCATGACCATTCCGATTTTGACGGTATTCTGCGCTTCGGCGCTACCGATCGTTAATGCTGCGACGCCGAGCGGAACTACCCATTGAGAAAGACACGTCATCCACATGGTTGTCCTCCGCTGCTGATCGGCGCCGGCCGTCACCGAGGGGTGCCGGCTGGCGAAGTTTTGACCGCATTGCAAGCCTGCCCGCTCCGGCCATAGTCTGGAAGCTCCAATTGATTGCACCGCTGTAGCCATTTGGCTAACAAAGGAGGCGCTCGTGGATTGGGTGGATCGTATCGGCCGGCGCATCAGGCTGCGCGATTTGCATGTGCTGCTTGCGGTCGCCGAGTGCGGCAGCATGAGCAAAGCGTCGGCTCAACTTGCTGTCTCGCATCCGGTCGTCTCCAAAACAATCCTGCAGTTAGAACAGTCCCTCGGGGTTCAGCTGTTCGAGCGGAGCACAAGAGGGGTCCAACTGACGTCATACGGCGCCGTGCTGCTCAATTGCGGCGTCGCCGTATTCGACGAGATGCGCCGGGGCCTCAAGCAACTTGAGGCCATTGCCGATCCGGCTGCCGGCGAATTGCGGATCGGTTGTCCGGAGATCACGATGGCTGGCCTGCTTCCGGCGATCATTGAGCAATTCTCGAAACAATATCCGCGCGTCCGGCTGCACGTCGAGCTGGTTCAAACGGCGCTGCTCCAGTTTCAGGAGCTGCGGCAGCGCAAAATCGACTTGTTGATCGGCAGAATACCGCAGACCACGGCCGACGATCTCAACTCCGAAATGCTGTTTGCGGAGCCGTTTTTGGTTGTCGCAGGAAACAATAGCAAATGCGCGCGTCGGAAAGGCTTGAAGCTCGCGGATCTGCTTGGCGAGCCCTGGGCTTTGCCGCCTTACGACAGTATTCCGGGGCAGCTTATTCTGCAGATTTTCCAGGCGGCCAAGTTGCAACCGCCCCAGCCGACCGTCGTCACGCTTTCCGGACAACTTACCGTTACCCTGATCGCGGGCGGTGGATTCGTTGGAATGCTTCCGGTCTCTGTCGCGAAATTCAATACAAAGAGGGCAGGATTGAAGATACTGCGGATCAAGCTGCCGACCGTGCATGTGGCGGCCAGCGTCGTCACGGTCAAAAATCGCACTCCCAGCCCGACTGCAAGGCTATTCATCAACTGCGTCCGTGACGTGGCGCGATCAATCTCCGCTCAAAGCTGAACGAGGCAAAAGCCATTGGGCGACCGTTTCGCTGTCGACTTCCGGTTTTGGCCTATCTGCGACCTCACTCGATGTCCGCTGTTTGATCGCTATTTGGGGTAAAGCGGACCAAGCTCAGACGGTTCAAAATCGACGCTCATGACCCTGAACGGACGTCGAAAAGCGGATGGTGCTTTACATTCCCCGCTCAAACAACCCTCCCTAGACAAGTTGCCCGCTCGGAGGTTTCTCTCTCAACCTCGGGACTTTTCTCAGATTTGGCTTTCCTCTGACACCGTCAATCTCAGCATCAAGCGCGTCAAGGCGCGCGATTGCCCGGGCCATGCGAAGTAAATCCACGGTTTCCTTCGCCTGAGTAACTTCGGCTTTGATTGCGGCACGTTCAGAAGCCCAACGCTTCGCTCGTTCTGCTTTCGATATCCACTGCGAGAAGCCTTGCTCAAATCGCGGAGGGCCGGAAATACAGACAGGAAGAAGGGTGTCATCGTCCCGCTCGCGCGCCGCCCACCCTCCTACCGTATAACGCCGTCGAACCCCGACCGGTTTCAGATCGCGCGCGCCATAGTCGCGCTCTCAACGTCCTTGCTGGCGTACGCAATGCCTTCGTGGCGGACAGCGTGGCCGGGTTCTTAAATTGCGAGGATTTCTGCATCGTTTTCACTTGGTTAAACGACCGTTAAGCGAACATTGTTAATCAAACGTCGGTTGGCCTTCGAGCCATCGGGGCGTGAGGGAAAGTTACCATGGCACGGCGTAAGGAAGCGCATGGCGGCGGCCACGGCTGGTTTGTTACTTTCGCCGATCTCATGGGGCTGCTTGTAAGTTTTTTCGTCATGCTGGTCGCGTTCTCCAATCAAGACGCGAAAAAGGTGCAAGCAGTGGCCGGCTCGATGCAAGAGGCGTTTGGCGTGCAGAAGACTCCCAATGATTCCGGCGTCGTCGAAAGCGACAGCCGAGCTCCGCATCCCGCAATCAAAAACGCGGCGCACGTCAGACCTGAGGATTCATCCGTTACGCCGACGCCAAATGAGAAGGGTGCGGATTCCACGTATCGCCGAGCTTTCGCCTTGGCTGCGGCCTCGCTCCGCCAGATACTCGAAGGCATGCCAGAGCTGGCCGAAGCCTCCAAGCACATGATGATCGAAGAGAGCAGCAAGGGCCTCGACATAGAAATCGTCGACCAGAACAGCCGTTCGATGTTCTCTGAAGGGTCGAAAGAGCCGTTCGAGTGGGCCCGGCAGCTTATTCAAAAGATCGCCGGGCCACTCAAAGCTACTCCGTATCGCATTGCTATCACGGGGCACACGTCGTCCGCTTCCCAAGCTTGGCGATCAGGCTACGGGCCCTGGGAGCTTTCGGCCGACCGGGCCAATGCCGTGCGTCAGATCCTGGAGGAGGAAGGCTATCCTTCGGAGAATATCTACACGGTGGCGGGAAAAGCCGGTACCGAACCGCTGCTCCCTGAGGACCCGTCGCTGGCACCAAATCGCCGCATCACCATCACTCTAATGAGCGAAGCGCCACCGGTCCCCGTGGATCTAAAGCCTTGATAACTTCGACACGTTCGGCGCTGCCTCAGGAATTGTCGATGCGCCGGTCCGATGTCATCAGCACTTGAAATGAATGCGGCTAACGGCGGAAACCGACTTCCGTTAATGATGCTGTGGACGGCTCCTCCACCGGCACGTGAGTGCCATGGATGTGGGTGCTGTTAAAGCCCCCACGATTCGGAGGAGCCAAGTCATGCAAACGATCACGACAATCGGTCTCGACATTGCCAAGTCGGTATTTCAGGTCCACGGCGTTGATAACGATGGCAAAGTGGTCATCCGCCGTCAGCTGAAGCGTCGCTACGTCCTGGCGTTCTTTGAGAAGCTGCAGCCCTGCCTGGTCGGCATCGAGGCCTGTGCCTCGTCACACCATTGGTCACGCGAACTGCAGGCACTTGGCCATACCGTGCGGTTGATGCCGCCGGCCTACGTCAAGCCTTACGTCAAACGGCAGAAGAACGATGCGGCCGACGCAGAGGCCATCTGTGAGGCGGTCACAAGAACCAATATGCGGTTTGTGCCAGTCAAGACGCCCGAGCAACAAAGCGGGCTGATGCTCCATCGCACGCGCCATCTGTTCATCCGGCAGCAGACCTCGGTGATCAATGCGATCCGGGCTCACCTTGCCGAGTTTGGCGTCACCGCAGCGGTCGGGCGCAAAGGCATCGAGGAACTACTGCGGGTCATCGCCGATCCGAGCGACAAACGGGTGCCCGATGTTGTCCGCGCATGTCTTGCCGCACTGGGCAGCCAATTGCTCAGTCTCAAAAAGCAGATCTTGGATTTTGATCGAATGATTATGGCATGGCACCGCTCCAATCAAACGAGCAAGCGCCTTAATTGCATTCCAGGCGTCGGTCCGCTGCTAGCCACTGCCCTTGTCGCGAGCGTCGCCGATCCTAAAACCTTCCGATCGGGTCGCAACTTCTCGGCCTGGATCGGGCTGGTTCCCCGCGAAGCTGAGGCGAAGCAGGGAAATCTGCGCGATCCGAGCGAAATGTTTGACACGCTCTATATGATTGAAGCGGCGGCATCGTATTTCTTTCGGCGGGCGCTCGAACCGCGTAAGGGGCGAAAGTCCGAGCAGATCGACCAGGATTATCGAGATGCGGCGCAGCTTGCCGTGTTGGCGGCGCCGTTCCGGCATTCGAGACTATCGGCGACGAAGATACTCGGCGATCCGAACAATCCGGTGCATTTCAGGGATGACGCGACGGCGGATGAGTTGCGAGCCGAGATCATGAAGCGATTGGAGATATTGACCTCGGCCGGGTTGATTGACCTTGAGGCATTGCCGGCGCCATCCGATGGGATGGTGAAGCGGCCGAGACCCGGCGTCGATCAATCGGGGATCAATGGGAAGTGAGTTTCCCTACTGAAAATGTGCCAATCAGTGCCGACAGCGCGATCCGTGTGCCAAACAGTGCCGGGATGAGGTGCGCGCGACCGCAGACTTAATCGATGTCTGCTATCCGCGCGCATTGGTGAACACATGCCTGGCATCGCCCGAAGTCAGCGAGATGAAATTTAGGCGAGGTGCTCAGGTGGCGGCACATTCTTAACCCCGAGATCGCTCGGATTTGCAATCACCGCGCCGCCGATCTCGCGGGCATGGCCAAAAAACTCGCCGATGATTGCGCCCGTGCCGTCGCGGATGGTGACGTCGTAGACGCCGATACGATCGGTGCGCGATCGCTCTTTGGCCGTGGCGACGAGACGTTCGCCAAGATTTGCCGGACGTAGATAAATGATCGAACAGTGATGTGCGACCGAGCGTCGGTTGTGGCTGTTACAAGCGCAAGAGAGCGCCGTGTCAGCAAAAGTGAATAGAACTCCGCCATGACAGGAGCCGAAGCCGTTGAGCATGTTCTCCGCCACGTACATGGCCAAGCTCGCCTGACCAGGGCCCGCTCTGAGCAATTCGATGCGCAAGCTCTGGCTGACGCGATCGCCGCTTAACATCGCTCTGGCCGCAGCCATTGCAACAACCTCGGCCGCGTTGATCGCTGCAACCTCATCCGTCACGGCGGTCTCCTATGCCATTGAATATCGATCGCTTCGCTATGCTGAGCAAACGACATTCGTGTCCAGTTTGATCCGAGTGATGCGTCACATAGCCCGGCTTTCGGATGCCGGAGTTATTGACCTCCAAGCGCTGCCGGCGCCGAAGCGTAACGCGAATTGACGGAGTGTTGTCAGAACCGTGTCAATCAGTGCCATGCAGTGGCATCTGTTTGTGTCAAACGGTGCCGGTGTCAATCAGTGCCAAAGCCGATTTATGAAACCGTCCTACCCCGATGGCAGACTAGTGGCACTGTTTCACTGACACTTCTCGCGCCGCCCGCAGGCCGTGCCGGTAATGGCCTGAATTTTGCTTGGTAAAGGTAGTCACGAAATAATTCCTCCCTCGTGACCAACTTGGCGACCGCGGCCTAAGCCATAGATGTTCGGCCGGCGCGGTTGCCGCCATCTTCGATGATCGCTGTGTCTGGCATCGTTGCCTTGCCGTCGTTGGCTCTCAATCTTTCAATGGGAATATCGCCGTACCGTCGATGGCTTTGAGCACGACGCTCAAATGGCGTTTAGTTTGTCCTTTTTGCCTTACAATTTCTTCGACAATCCGCTCGCGGTACGATGCTCGCTCGATGTCGGCAAACTCTCTTTCATACTCTTCAAGATATATGCGCACGCCCTCTCGGACCTGAGCTTTGGAGCTGCCTTCCAAGCCGAGGATCGCTCTCAGGAAGGCTTCAACGCGCTCGTCGTCCATCGGCCCCCGCTTTGCCGCCTGCGGGCCTCGCCCGTTGGCTCACGCTGCCTCGGGCGGATCGTCGTCTGGAATAGACGACCTCTCCTTTTTCTCAGGAGGCTGGCCCTTGCACCGCGGCAGGCCGCCGCGCTCATATTTCGCGCGTGACATCCCGCACCTGACGCAAACGTCATTGTCGAACGAGAACCTGTGTCCGCGCGCCATCCCAGGGAGTCGCGTCAACCTAAAGTCTAACTTCAGATTGTAAGCTACTTGCCGCACAATGCGGCTCGTCATAGTAGCGAGCTACGTCAGTGCAATTGATTATACAGATTGCACCCTTGCTTGTTTTGCTCGTTGTAGCCTTCGGCTGCGGCTACGGACTCCGCGACTACATATCGCGGCGCCGGCATGTCATTGCGCGCAAAAAATTCCTTGAAGAACATCCCGAGTTCGGGCCGCCCTGAAAAAAGCCCCGACCATTTGCGGCCAGGGCAAATCGCGGGAAAGTCACGTCCGGCGCGTTCTGTGCGCGCCGTCAGAGAGACGAGCGACGTATAGCTGATTCGCGAACTCTGCCAGTCGCATCTATCTGTCGGATACGCCAGTCGCTGTCATGGAACTCACATAACTTCGTGAAAATTTGCCCGGAGTGGCCAGGACGGCTGCATGTCCCTAACTCCCTGCCGCCCACCCTGGTACACGGGCCCCGGCGGATAGCCTGGCAGCAACACGCCGGGGCTGCCTAAGCCTTTCGCTTCTCACAAACCATCCCCCAATTGAGGGGTGATCTCATTCGTCGCCCTTGTCGGACGACTCCGCCAGGTCTTCGCTCACAATCCGGTCTATTAATTCCGCCGCCCGCTCGGTGAATTGGTCTGCAGCGGCATGCCGCCCGGTCGCTCGGGCTTCCGAGGCCAGTAGCAATAAGCGAGTTAGGCGATCGCGTAGTCTATCGTTGTGCGGGTCGGTCATAGGAGCTTCCTATTCCGCCAACACGGATTTAAGAAAATTGTTGCACGAAACTCGCCATCCTGCGGTCCAATCGCCGCCTATCCCTAACAAGTGACTCGCTATCACTTCGATTGAGGCGCACGCCCTGGGCATCACTGGCTGCGTCCTGGCCTCAGGCGTCGGTGGCTGAGAGACAAATGCGCTCCCGCCTGCACGGAGCGTCCGATGACTCCATTCTTCCCTGATGGCACTAAGTTCATTGAACCCATCGCATGCATGAAGTGTCAGGAGCATGCCTACCTGATACGCCGCGCCCCTGATCCCGATATTCCAGGCAACGAAATCCTTACGTTCCAGTGCCCTGCTTGTGGGCATCAAATAGAGCAATCGGCCACGCCATGAGCGTGCTTGCCGCGACAAGACCCGCCGCATCGCCGCCAACATCGCAAAGCTGCCGGGGCTGCTGCGCAAGGAAAGCGCGCACTGATGACCATTTCAGAAAAGAATAGAGGCCCTGGCGGATACGACAGGGTCTGGCGGATACGACAGGTTCGGGGCGGGCTGAGCCAGCGTTAACGTCCGTAACGAACGCTGAAGGCGTTCCGAATCTAGCGAGGAGACTTACCAATGACACAACACTCAGCGCCGAGTTGTTCCCCCAGTCCAGCCCCTTGTTATCAGCCGCACGAAGCCAATTGCCATCAGCCGGAACCGTGCGCGCAGCCTGAACATAGCGACTGCGGACAGCACTCCTGCGACAGCCTAAGCCTTGACGTTTCACTTCACGTTGGTCTCGATTTTGGGGGTGACTGCCACGGTTGGTCGTGACCGCTGCCACGTCGCGTTACGGTCAATCCTGAACCCAGGATTTTGGTGGACCAAATGGACTTACCCGGCGCGCCCTCACCGCGCCGGGGCCGTTTGTGTTTTAGGTCAGCCCCATCTTCAAAAACTGCGATCGTCTGCGGGCTCTCTCAATGTCTCGCTTGGAGCCAAACTGCTCCATCGTCATATGTCGGAAACGGACGGCCTGTGCATGTGTAAGTCATGCATCGATATCGACAAACAGATTGAGCGCTACCGTGAGTTATTGCGTTCGACCACCGAGCAAGGGGAGGTCGAACGCATCAGTCAGTTGATCGTCCGGCTTTACGCCGACCGAGTGCGGTTGCATAAAAACCCGGAACAGTAGGCCCGCCTCACCTGATAGATCGCTCGTAAAACGCGCATGTCCAAAATAGAAACGATCTTCGGCGCAGGGCCGGTAAACCTTATCTGCCCGGAGTGCGGCATGCCAATGCGCATCTATCTCATTATGCCGGATGGCCCGGGCAGAGACAGGCGCACATATATCTGTGACCCCTGCAAACACACCGAGACCATAGCGGTTAAATACCGCTAGTCCGCCTCAGTAGGCGACCTACTCGGATGGTGGAACGTTACCGTAGCTGCGGACCACCAACGGGGACAAACAGCTATGACTAGACCTCCTAAGCCCAGGCCGCCGCCACCACGGCCGCCACCCGCGATCCGCCGCGCCTCGTCCCGCAGGGATACCAGCTCACCAAGCACGAGGTCCGGTTGAGGTGTGCCTTTTGGGTACCTGAGGATAAAGAGAAGCCTGAGGACGCAGGCCGAGGGAGCACCGATCAAGCGCCCCTCTCCGCGTTACGATTGTCAGGGCGGGCTTAGCAGATGTCTGGCGAAATCCTGCTTTACGTAGTCACTATCTACGCTGTCAGCGCGATGTTGTTTGTGGTCGTCGACAAGTTCGAACCAGACCGCCGCCTCGCTAGGGTACTCAAAATCCTCATCCTCGTTGTAGGCACCGCAGCGATAGTAAACCGGTTGGTGCCCTAGCCTTGCGCGCAGCGAGGAGGATGGCTCGATCAATTCCCGGAGGCGTGGGAAGAGGTCTCGCGCTAGCGCTATCACGCAAGCTCGATCAGATGACCGGTAGCGCCAGGGGGCTGAGGTGGGGGTGTGGGCTGCGCGGATGGATATGGGTTCTTGAAAATTCCACGCAGTATGGTGAGGACCTGTGGGCCGATCGCGGCGAGCAAATTTTGCCCCCGCCCCCACCCAACGCGACCATCCCTGGCAATGACGCTGCCCGCGGATGCGAGCAACGCGGAGCAAACAAACACCAAACAAAAGCGTCTTATAAGACGTATTTGTTAGGTCGCACTGAGACGTTGTGATAAAATCAGCGAGCTTCGTAGCGGGCTGTAAACGCTACGCAGGCTCTAACTCCAACCACGGAGAGCAATCTCATGGTCGAAGCTATTTCCAGTCTAACGCAAGCCCAACGTCTAGCCCAGCGACAGCTCCAAGCGGTTCGAGTGCTCTGTGAGCGTCGGGCGCAGGAAGAGATCAAGGACCAGATACGCAGGCAGGGCAAGGTGAAGCTATCGCGGGTGCCACAGCGCGAGATATCCGCAATGGCCAGGGCGAGGGTGATGGCGGATGCAGACTACCGCGCAAGGTTGATCGCCGAGGCGAGGCCGATTGTAGATCAATGGACAGCGGAGGGCTTTTTCGGAAAGCGAGCTGCCCAGCGCCAGCTTGAACGAAATTCTCAAGATTTGCACAAACTGGGAAGCGTTGAGCCGCAGCCACTTCTGTTGTGCGAAACTCATGATCGAAATAGAGCCGCGCGATGACAATCTACGGCTACGCAAGGGTGTCGACTGATGGGCAGTCGCTCGAAGCCCAACAAGCTGCGTTGTCGGCCGCTGGCGCTGAGAAGGTCTTCGCTGAGAAGGTCAGCGGAGCGGTCACTGATCGAAGGGCCTTGGCTAAGGCTGTTGCAGCCATAGACCAAGGCGATGTGTTGCTAGTGACTAAGCTCGATCGCCTCGCTCGCAGCACCAGGGACCTACTCAACACCCTAGCGGCTATCGGTGATCGTGGCGCGGGCTTCAAGTCTCTGGGCGATCCGTGGGCGGATACGACCACGCCACACGGCAAGCTGATGATTACGGTCCTCGGGAGATTGGCAGAATTCGAGCGTCATTTAATCCTGGCCCGGACCAACGAGGGGCGCGAACGAGCGAAGGCACGAGGAGTGCGGTTCGGGCGCAAGTTGAAGCTGACTAAGCATCAACAGCAAGAGGCCCTAGCGCGACGGGCGGCTGGAGAGGCGCTAGCTGAGATCGGCCGAAGCTACAACGTGAGCCATTTCACTATTTCGCGGTTAGGCTGAGGGGCGGTCCGATATCTACTTTTTCATTCCTGTCTATCCGGCCCCGTTTCCACTTCTGGACACGCCCCGCTTTCCGCAACAGAAAATACTTGAGAACGAACTTGCCATCGCGGCCGGTAAGCGGTCCGCCGCAGGACCGGCAGGTTATCTCGCGATCAACGGTCTCGGGGCCAGCTTCGACTTTGACGACTTGATACAGCGCGTTGCAGTACGGGCAATTGAACCGATTGCCGGCTGTCATAAACGCCCCCTAACGCCAGATTTACGCTGTCCTGCTAACCTACATCCCATGACAGGCCGTCGGCAACTGTCACGTAATTGTCACAACGGATAGTCACACTCTCGGGACCTAGCATCGGATTGTCCTGAGGTGAAAGACCTTAAAGGCCCCGCTCCATTTTCGGGGCCTTCTTCTTTTTTGAAACGCGTCTTAGTTGGCGGCTGCGCATTTGCTTCTTGGAATTACTTTTTGCCGTGATCTTCGAGATGGGCCTTCACCGCGTCTTCAGCGTGTCCTCTGGCGTGAATTGCGTGGCCCCTAGCTACGTGAGCATGGTGTGCAGCCTTCTCGTGACTTCCAGCCTCGTGATGTTTGGCCGCTTCCCCGTGATGGCGTGCGGCATGCGTCAGATGCTCTGCTGCTTTCTTGTGATGCTCTGTGGCTTTCTTTGACATATGATTTTCTCCCTTGAGGTTGGTTGGGAGTGCATGTAGCGCGAGCAATAAAGCCAAGTCTGAGCAAAATGGCTCACTCGTTTAGCAATGCGAGAGTTCCGACAATGGGCCGAAGCTCACTTGCTGCAGAGCAGCTACGATCAGCTTCGGCGAAACAGCTTTCCTGCAACGTCATTTGATTGTCACGCCACGCAATCATACTATCGCATCGATTGTCCCCTAACTTTAAAGGCCCCGATCCGCTGCGGATGCGCTCAGGACAGGCTCGGCCGGGTTACGTCTGAGCCGCGGCTGCAACAGGGAGGCTCCAGTTCTCACACGGCTGGGGCTTCTTTCTTTCCGTCATCGCGGTGACGTGCAGCACAGACAGATTGACCCTTCATAATTTAGCCAGTCGGGATGAGCCGCATCCGATGAGGGTAATCCGATGAGACACTGGCGCCCGCCCGAACTTGAGCCGATTACAAAACCGGATCGCCGAACAGACCATCCCAATCTCATCACGATGATCGCGGTTGGCGTAATTGGCTGCTTGATCGTGGTCGGTTTGATACTTTGTTTCCTGGACCTTGGGTTGACGGTAGAGCAATTCAACTCATTCGTTGGCCCTTAGCTCAACGATGCCTCGATCATCTTCGGCACGGTCGGCGTTCCGGTTTCCACGGCACTAGCGGCCCCAACCTCTCCCTCGCTGGGTTCGGCTCCCTTCGCGCAAAGCTCTCCCATTCCCAACCCTTCGGGCGATCTGAGATCAGCCACGGCCCAAGTCCACTGCCGAGGATGGTGCCCTTCGGGGCCGCCCTATCATCATTCCTCATGCCATCACTCCCCAAGCTGCCGGCGTGGGCGAGACATAGGACCCGACCACTGCGGCGGCGCCTTGGTTTCATTGGGGCGATGTTCGATCATCTTTGGCGGGGCCTGGCTACGAGCGATTGCTCGATCAAGCATCGCCGCGAAGCTGGCGCCATCCATGCTGTCGATCGCCATCGCAGTCAGCTTTGGATGGCCGAGGAGCATCAATTAACCAAGCGGGCTGGTGAAGCTCTGCTCGGCGATCTCGTTGGCAAAATCACAAAGCATCTTAAGAAGGGCGAGCGAGTCCGTATTGCGGGTCTCGGAATCCTGCAGGTCAGGAAGCGGGCCGCTCGCACGGGGCGCGATCCTGGAACCGGAGAGGCAATCCAGATCAAGGCCAGAAAGAAAGTCGCATTCCGGGCGTCCAAGGATTTAAAAATGGCGGTTTAACTGTCGAATGCAACGGATTTGATTTGCCCCGTCAATGAGAATTGACGGGGCATTAGTTTTGATCTGAACCGCTCGGTGCTTACTTACTCCCAGCGTTGGTCGGGCTTCCCCGTTGGTCGTGAATGTATTGGGACTTTGGTCGGGCAGACGCCGCGCGCATTTAGCCCCAACAGGATGGCGCTTGACGAACTCATCCTGCCCCACACCCCAGTGATTTGTGCTATCTCCTTATTGAAGGAAGGAGAGCGCAAGTGCAGTTTGCGGTCGGCTTTAAATTTGAGGGTAAAACGGAACACGTTGTCGTTGACGCGGAAGATGCGCTGATCGCCGCCCTCAAAGTCAAGATGCAGCGTCCAGAAGTGCTGATTGCCTATGTTCGGCAGCAAAATAAACGAGGCGACACCCGTCACCCCATGCGCCGCCTCGGCAGTGAGAGCCGCTAGTTGAACGCCTTTCGCAGACGCTTTTTGCTGGTCGTCATCAAGTGGACGACTTTGAACCACTGCCGAAGCGGTTTGCTCGTGTTCTCAAAGATCGTTCCAGCAATATGAGAGAAGCGATAGCCTTGATCGGAAGCGCATTGGTAGCACTGCCACTTGAAGGGCATTGTCCGACCGGAAAGTCTTTGAAGTTGCCGCAGCGCGGGCAATAGACGCCCTGCGGCCAGCGGCGCGCGACGAGGTAGCTTTTGCACGCTTCTTCATCGGGAAACATCGCCTCGAATTGGGCCTCGGTCATCTGGTGAACAGGACGGGGACGTTTGGTAGCCATAATGGCCCTTACAAGCCGGTCACGAAACGCGCCATGATGACGATGGTCAGGACCTGCATCGTCCCCTGCGTGGCGACGGCAAAAAAGTAATTGTGCATCGTCCGACTGATCTTGGCGAGGTCGGGATCGGGTCGGCGCAACTGGATGCAAACCCACAAGTTGGTCGGCAGCAAGTAGCCCAGGCCCTGGATCGTCATCAGAACCACCAGAGTGAGCGCCGCCGCGACCCAACCGAACTGCGGCCAGGGGACATCGAGAAGGCCCAGATCCTTGGCGAGAAACCAGCCGGTGGTTCCGGTGATGATTGACAGTGTCGGCATAAGGAACAGCGTGCGCGGTACAAGCCGGACGATGATTTCACGACGCACGGACAGGCTGACCTTGCGCAGGATCGGCCCGATCACGAAGCCCATGAACAGGTCGATGCCGGTCCATAGCACACCGCAGATAACGTGCACAAAATTGAGAAACCAATGATCGCGGCTCACTATCGCAACCGTCATCACGCCAAGCGCGACCACCGCATAACCGAGATAGTGCCAGCGGATAAGTTGCCCGGGACCGGTATCAGCAATCGCGGTCATCTGATTTTCCTGACGTGAGCGTCTCGGTGCGGTCGCAACGCGGAATTCGAACGTGCTCCGCTCCCCCAATTGGCCTCATACGTGTCCGAATGCGTCAAGGTCCTGAGGCAAGCGAAACGCAGTGGAATTGGTATCGTACAAGGTCAATGCCGGTAGCTCCAAACGATTACATCATGCCATTCTTGACGTGTCGCTCTCATCTAGTTCCAATTGGAGCACTCACAGCGACCCGTCCGACGATTCTCATGTCGCTTTTCGATTTTTATATCATGGTTGACTGGTCCGGCGCTGCGCGTCGAAGAGGAATGCGCGCCGACGCGATCTGGATAGCGTATGGCGACATCAAAGCTGAAAAGCCAAAGACCCTAAGCCCTTTTTCGCGGACTGAGGCAACCCAATTAGTCAATTCCTTACTTGACGATCAGGCGAACAATGGCCTGCGCGTGCTTGCATGTTTCGATTTTGCGTATGGATATCCTAGAGATTTTCCAGCCGCGTTGCAGGCGGCGACGGGGAAAGCAGATTCAACCCTCCCCTGGCTGACAGTGTGGCGGTATTTAAGCGATGCAATCAGGGACGATGAAGGTGCCATTCCTCATAGGAAGCCTACCAATCGTAGCAATCGTTTTGATGTCGCAAATGAGATCAACGCACTCTTGTCTCTAAGCCCTGGAGTTGCTGGACCGTTTTGGTGTGCCTCAACTGAGGCAGCTTACTTGTATCTTCCACAAGGTCGGCCTGGCCAACCGTTTCATACAGCCCAAGGGTTTCTAATTCAACCTCTGCGGCTTACGGATCAGCGTGCTCGGAGCGGCACACCCTTTCGACTTTTTGGAACCGCCAGCGTTGGTTGCCAAAGTCTGACCGGTATTCCTAGAGTACATAATCTACGTCTCGACCCGAAGTTCGCTGCACGATCCGCCGTTTGGCCTTTCGAAACAGGCTGGGCGACTGAAGCTAAATGGCTACCCAAAAACGTTTCCATCGTGCATGCGGAGATTTATCCCAGCGTCAGAGAGCCCAAGGCCAATTCGATCAAGGACCGCGGTCAAGTAAGGTCAATGTGGGAATGGGCGCGCGATTTGGATCGGCAAGACCTGCTTTGGTTCGAGTTTTCCCGCCCGGCAGAGATCGATCCGGGATCGAAAGAGGATATTGCAATTCAACTGACCGAGGGTTGGATCCTTGGCGCATCGCCCACTGTCCGCCACCAGTAGGTTTGGACCTCCGCCTTGGCATTCCCGTGTCTCAACCATTTTGGTTCCCGGAAAATACTGCTCTAATGGCCAAATCACTTTTCTTCCGGCACCAAATCATATCCTTCCTTCGGAAGCGCATTCCGCGCTCTTCGGAGGGAAACCATTATGACGCTGCCAGGTGAAGCAAAGAAACCGGCCGCTGCGGCCAAAACTAAGCCTCCCGTCACACGCCCGCGGCCTTCTGGATCACGAGCAGGACTTTCTCGATAGCCTGCATGTGATGGAAGTTGGCATGCGGCACTTCTTTACAAAGGCAATGACTGCCAAAGCGAACAAAGGAAAGCCGGAGGTGGTAGATGAGAGCATGCTGCAAGCGGTGTCGATCGCGGAGAAAATTGCGCCGTATCGGCATGCGCGTCTATCGGCCACGAAGATCCTCGGGGATCCGAACAATCCTGTGCATTTCAGGGACGACGCTACCGCCGATGAGCTACGCGCGGAGATTATGAAGCGGCTTGAGATATTGCAGGATGCCGGCCTTATTGACCTGAAGGCGTTGCCGCCGCCGCATGGGGGAACAGCGAATCAGTCGATACCCGGCGTCGATCAGTCGCGGATCAACGGGGAGTGACGTTTACACGGTCCTTCGTGCGAACCGTGTCAATCAGTGTCACGCGCGCAAATGCGTTTGTGTCAAACAGTGCCGGCGTCGATCGGTGCCAAATCTGGGACCGGATGAACTGCTGGAACTTCATCGGGTCTCGCACGAAGAATAACGGCGTGTTGTTCCCGACCATGTCGTAGTTGCCTTGACTGGTTGATGCATTGGCGGAACCGCGCTACTCCGCTATCTGCTCGCCCGATCCGCCGAACTCAGTGGGAAAGTCTTTCAGTTTCGGCAGTCCGTCCGGCATCGGCAGAACGGTCTCAGCGTAGTTGACGTGAACACTGGGGCTAAAAGTCAGCGTAGGCAGCGTCGCCGCATACACATCGACCAAACCCAGCGGAGGATGATTAGTCATCAAATGGCCGCCGCATTTCGTGCAGTATTGCCGCTGGCTCACTGGGGTTTTCTGGAACGTCCCAACATGCTCGGCGCCCGCCGTGACCCGCACGGCATCAGGTTTCCAAAGTGTAAAAGCATTGACGGGTCCAGCGGACCACGAACGGCAGGATCGGCAATGACAATATCCCATGACTTCGGGTTCGCCTGACACCTCTATCTGAACGGTACCGCAGAAACACTCTCCCTTGCGCGTCACCTTTGCCCCCTACATCATTTCACGTCGCCAAGCCTAAACTATCCTAGATCCCTAGCAGTCGCTAGTTCTCGGCTTGCGGCTGCCCCTGGGGTCCTCGCACCAATAGGGAATGAGGCTCCAGCGCAACGGGTTTCGACGACACCGCGCGCTTTGATGAATGCGGTTGCTCGGCGTCGTGACCTCGACGGCGACCGGAACCAGTTGTAAAACGTGCAACAAGCTGGGAAACCGCACTGTGTTTCATCGATACAGACCCGAGACCACGGACATGTTGCGGACATGCCTCGGCGACTGCCCTGATGACATGGAGGTTGAAGTTCAGCCGGGCGTGCCATTGGTCGCAAAGACCGTGGCAGACCTTCGGGCGCTCAACGCTTGGTCGCCCTATTGGATCTTGATTGTCCCTTACGAACGCCAGCGTCCTGAAAGCGTCATCACGATTGAGCTGTGGTGAGGATTGTAGGTGCCGTGGGCCGACTGAGACCGCAACCTCAAACAGTGCCAGCGTCGATCAGTGCCAAGTCGAGTATGAAACCGTCCCGCCCCGGTGGCGTACTAGTTCTGCATGGCACTGAAGTCCCGCAGCAAACGCACCGCCGCGCCAGCATCGCTGTCTGGGCTTTGACCTGCGTCAATCCGCGAAGCGATGACCTACTCTTCGTCGGACCGATTGTCGTGCTCCACGTCACAAGCCACTCGCGCCTAAATCGCTTCCCTGCCGTATCCCAAAGCGGCTAGTCCGGCATTGCGTAGGCGAACCGGACAACGCTCGCCCTTCGTTGCGGCTTTGATAATGCGTTTGGCGATAATCTCCCGGCTCAGGACGGCCTGTCAGGTGTCGTGAAGGTCCTTGCACGCCGCGTCGAAAAACTCGGACAGCTTGCCCCGTCATGGGGCGCGCACTGTTCGCGATGGGATTTGCCCCTGTTGTGATGACCTGACAAAGTGGGCTTAGCTAGCAAGATCGCAATTGCTTGGGTTCGGAGAGACACATGCTCCCATCAGGACGCGTACTCTTCGGTCAAATGGATGAGGTCGTATTCGGAAAATCTGCGGCCGAGGCGATAGCCGTGCAGGTCCAACGTCTAAGGGCCACTCGTGTCTTCCTGATGGTGAGCAGCTCGCTCAATCAAAACGCTGATGAGATTGACAAAGTTCGTCGAGCGCTTGGCAGCCGCTGCGCCGGCACGTTCGACCGCATGCCAGCGCATACACCGCGGGCTGCAGTAATCGAGGCAACGGAGGCGGCGAGAGCCGCTCAGGCTGACCTCATTGTTACCATCGGCGGAGGATCGATCACGGACGGAGGCAAGGCCGTTCAGATGTGCCTTGCCAATGATATCCGCTCGCCCGAGGCAATCGACAAGCTGCGCCCCGTGAAAGGAGCCGACGGTATCGTCGGTCCGCCCCCTATGAATACGCCGACAGTGCGCCAAATCAGTGTGCCGACCACGCTGTCGGCCGGCGACTTTAGCGCCTTGGCCGGAGTGACGAACGAGCGCACCAAAACAAAGGAGCTGCTGCGCCACCGGCGCGTCATGCCGAGCGCGGTCGTGCTCGATCCGGCGCTCACGCTGCATACGCCCGAGTGGCTATGGCTCTCGACCGGGGTTCGTGCGGTGGATCATTGCGTCGAAGGCGTCTGCTCGAATGAAGCCCATGTCTTCGGGGATGCGCAGGCGCTGAAAGGACTTGCATTGCTTGCGAGCGGGTTGCCACGCGTCAAGGCGGAGCCGAAGGACCTCGCCGCGCGGCTCGATTGCCAGTTGGGCGCATGGCTATCAATGGGTCCGCTCTCTAGCGGAGTGCCAATGGGCGCGAGTCATGGAATCGGCTATGTACTGGGTGCTGAATTTGGTGTGCCGCATGGGTATACCTCCTGCATTATGCTCCCGGCGGTCATGCATTGGAACAAGCCAGCAAACGGACAACGTCAAGCACTGATCTCGGCCGCTATGTCGCAGGTGGGCCGCGAGGCAAGCGATGTGCTCGATAGCTTGATACGCGGGCTTGGAATGCCGAGGAGCCTCGGCGCCGTGAAGATCGGGTGTGACAACTTCCAACGCATTGCCGAGCAGGCCATGGCTACGCCCTGGGTCCCTCGTAACCCGCGGCCCATCGAGGGACCGGATCAAGTGCGCGAGATACTGGAGCTTGCTAGTTAAAACTGGCGCTGCGTTCTAGAACGTAACATGACGATCCCGCAGGGTCATATTGGTTGAGATTCCCAAGCCCGCCGCCTAAGAGCTGCGCCGCATATCGATCAGCAGATGAGCACGATCTTGCCGGCCGATCCTGGCTCAAGAATCTCCTTGTTTGCGCGGCCTCGGCGACTGGCAATTCCTTTCCAACGATGGGACGCAGAGTGCCGCATTCGAGGCCAGCGGGCCGTCAGCCATTGCCGCGGTGGCGGGTCCGGGCCGCTCAGCAGTTCGCCGGCATCCCATTCTTCCAGCTCCGCATCGGCGGCCGTTGCGTCAGCGCTGCTTCTACGCGGGAAAAGCGCAAATTTGCGCCACTTCGTGAGCCATCTGTGGAATCGCGGTTCAGATGCCTTATCGTGTCCACGCGAAAGTCCCCACCGTAACATTGTCTACCCTAGGTCCCAATCGAATGCTATTCTGGTTTTGCTGGTATTGGGGCTACGCGCGTGATTAGGATAATCTTATTTACACTCATTGCGATGGGAGTGGTCGGCTGTGGTTTGGTAGCGCGTCAGAAGGAAGCTGAACGCGTGGCCGCGATTAACCAACAGGTCAAGGATGTAGTAGCGTCATGCCAAGCGACGTATTCCGAGCTTCCAAAAGACGCGATTGCTCGCGCTCAATGTTTCAATGATGCGGACAAAATACATCGACAGATAGCCAGATACCCAGATTTAGTTGATCTGCGGATGGCCAAACGCATGGAGGTCGCCGAGCGAATTGCAACGGGAAAAATCACCCGCGCGCAAGGCGTGCTTGAGCTAAGCCAACTACAAACTCAGCTTGTGGACGAAGCGGGAAAAAGATCACTTGCCGACCGTAGCGTGCGAGCCCAAGAAATCGCTGCGGAAGCCGCGGTGGCGCCGACAACATGCACTAAGTGTCAAACGGCTTCCAAATTTGACCCCCGATCGGCGTCCAATTTTGACCCCCTCTGGCGACGTGCTTTGGCGGTAGCGCTCGCGCCGTCGGAGCTGGTCGGGGTTGCGGAGACGGCGCGAGCGCGGGTTGGCGTGTGATCGTCAGCTCGGCTCTTGAAGCGCCAGCTGTCATTTCCAGTCTCGATGATATCGCAGTGGTGGGTCAGGCGATCGAGTAGTGCGGTCGTCATCTTGGGATCACTGAACACGCTCGGCCATTCGCCGAATGCCAGGTTTGTCGTGACGATGATTAAGGTGCGCTCGTAGAGCCGACTGACGAGGTGGAATAGGAGCTGTCCTCCGGATTGAGCGAACGGCAGATAGCCGAGTTCATCGAGAATGATGAAGTCCATCCGGGTGAGTTGTTCGGCGATCCGACCTTGCCTTCCGTTACGGGTCTCAATCTCGAGCCGGTTGACAAGATCGACCACGTTGTAGAACCGGCCACGGGAGCCGGCACGGATGCAGCTTCTGGCAATGGCAATGGCCAAATGGGTTTTGCCGGTGCCGGTTCCGCCGACCAGCACTGCGTTACGCTGCTGGGCGATGAACTCGCCGCCGGCGAGGTCACGCACGAGCGTCTGGTTAATCGGCGTGCCTTCAAACTGGAAGTCGTCGAGGTCTTTGGCGAGCGGCAGCTTGGCGATGGTGAGCTGGTACTTGATCGAGCGTGCCTGCTTCTCGTTGATCTCGGCGTTGAGCAGATCGCCGACTATGCGCTGGGGCTCGTGCTGGCGTTTGACGGCCGTGGCCATGATCTCGTCGAAGGCAGCCTTCATGCCGTAGAGCTTGAGCTCGCTCATGAGATCGAAGAGTTGGGATCGTTCCATCAGTTGGTCCTCCTGAGGTTGTCGTAACGGGCACAATCAGCGACGGGCGCGTGGCGCAACGTCAGCGCGGCTGGTGTGAGGATGGTGGCTGGCGGGTCAGGATCACGCTGACGCGCAAGGATGTTGAGGACGACATCGGCCGAATGGACGCTGTGGGCGATCGCTTCGGCACATGCGGCCTCGACTGCTGGCAACCCGTCGGTGAGCACCGCGGTGAGGATGTCGACCATCTGCCGATTGCCGTCATCGGCACTGGCGAGCTTGCGCCGCACGCGCTCCATCGCCGCCGGCAGTACCCAGTCCTTGAAGGGTGCGCCGTTGCGCAGGGCACCGGGCTTGCGAGCGAGCACCGGCACGTAGTGCCAAGGGTCATAAACCGTGTCGCCACGGCCGAATGAACGAGGGTGCTCAGCGACAATACGCCCGTCCTGGCGGATTATGATGCGATCCGCATAGGCGTGAACTTCGACGGGACGACCGACAGCGCTGGCAGCTACCGAATACTTGTTGTTGTCGAAGCGTACCAAGCAGGTCTTCGAGACCGATGCCGGCACCGCGTGGAATCCATCGAACCTACCGGCATAAGGAACGAGCTTCGGTCGCTCCGCCTCGAACACCTCCCAGATCGTCTGCTCAGTCACCTCCGGATGGTGATGCACCTTGGCATAGGCGATGCATTTATCGAGCAGCCATGCGTTCATCTCGTCGTAGGTTTTGAACCGCAGCCGTGGCGTGAAGAAGCGCTCACGGACGAGCCCGACCTGGTTCTCGACCTGACCCTTCTCCCAGCCTGATGCCGGCGTGCAGGCGACCGGATCGACGAGGTAATGACTGCACATCTGCAGGAAGCGGCGATTGTAGAGGCGACCCTTGCCGACGAAGACGGTCTCCACCGCCGTCTTCATATTGTCGTAGATGCCGCGTCCACAGGTCCCCTTAAACAGAGCGAACGCGCGATCGTGGGCATCGAACACCATCTCCTGTGTCTCGCGTGGATAGGCGCGCACGAACAGCATGCGGCTGTGACAAAGCCGGACATGAGCGACCTTCACGATCACCGTCACGCCGCTCAGCAGGACGACTTCGTGGCTCCAGTCGAACTGGTAGGCTTCTCCAGGAGCAAAGCTCAGCGGGACATACGCTGCAGCCGTCGCTTGTCCATGTTGCTTGGACCATCGCCTGGCATAACGGCGCACGGCGTCGTAACCGCCGTCATAGCCGCGCTCGCGTAACTCCTCGAAGATCCGGATCAGTGTTAGCTGCTCGCGGGCAGGCTTGGCCGCGTTGGTTGCCAGAAGGGTCTCGAGATCTCCCGTCCATCGCCCGAGCTTCGGTCGGGGTTGAACCTCTCGTTCGTACTCGAAGAATGTTGCACCTGACCGCAGCACTCTGCGAACCGTATTCCGGGACACCTTGAGGTCCCGCGCGATCTCCTTGATCGTCTTGCCCTTGATAAAGTGCTCGCGCCGAATCCGGCCGATCGTCTCCACTGTCAGGATTCCCCACCGCTCGCTTGGACTCAAAGCGAGCAGCGCAACAGGCCAACATTTAGGGGGTCAATTTTGGACGCCGATCCCCCGGCTCAGGGGGTCAGAATTGCACGCCGAATGACAACGACATCGGGCGTAAGAGTGCGCTCAGCACATCTGAAGCGAGGAACCTCAGGGGCGAAATTGTCTCAGGCGCTTGGGGTCCGAGCGAGCGCGGGACAGGAGCTGACGGCACGAGATAAGAAGCGTTGTGCCTTTATTGCAGATGTTTCACTTTTTGCTCTTCGGCTGATTAGCGAGAAGCTCTCGAAATTCGCGCGGGCCTTTTATAAGACGGCGTTTCCGTTGTGCGCGTTCTTCTCCGGTCGCGCCTTGGTCGCCGACGGCTGCGCCAGGTACGGCGCTGGAGTGAACGACATGGGTTGGGCGGGCGGGGGCAGGTCGCATTTCTTCTCCGCCGCCGTGCGCCGTAAGATCTTCTCCTCGCCCACGGCGTTCTCATAGTCGACGCGATACGCGAGGTTTCCGATCAAGACGCCGCTGCCTTCGCTCGCCCGATTTCCTGTTCCCGCGCGAGCAAAACCTTTAATCGCGCCGCAAGGCCATCGCAGTGATAAACGGAATAGTGACCGGGATCGACGATGAACGAACCTACCCCATCGTCTGTGAACAGCCGGCGAGAAGAACGGCCACGAGGACCCAGAATGACGCAATCGCCGCGCCCGGAGGCCGAATCAAGGTAGCGTCCGCCGACCAGAGAACAAGGTCTGCAGGATCACAGATAAAATTCCGGCGTCGCCACATCCTTCATGGCCTACCGCTATCGCGCTGATGTGCGGTCTGCTGGACTGGAGCGCCAAACCCGCTTCACCACATCTAGTGCCGATCCAGCTTCATCGCCCCGGCGGGCTTGCGGCCAGGAGCTGGCGGCGAGTGGGGATTAAAGCGAGGATCGATCTCGTTGAAGGCTGCCTCCGGCAAGCGCGTCCAATACGGGCGAGACAGCTGACGGTTGCGGCGGCACTGTTCTTGCTCATCGGCGCCGGTCAAACGCTCGGTGCCGAACCGACGGCCGCCGGGCTTTGGCAGTCGCTCGATGAGGACAGCCATCAACCGAACGCCTGGTTTCTCATTCGCGACAACGGCGGCCTGTACGAGGAAACCATCGTGCGGATGTTCATGAAGCCCGGCGAGGACCCGAACGTCGTCTTTTGGCTCGTCGGCTTTGCCCCTCACGCGCTATCCGAGACAGCGAAACATAAAGTGCCGCATGAAAAAGGCCTACGTTGCGGCGCTGTGGCCGCTAAATGACAACGTGCGGACAAAAGTGATGTTGTCCGGACTTTGCCAATCGCCGCCAACTTGCGAAGCCATCCGAATGTAACCCTGCAGCTCGCATTCGCGACCTCTAGCCACCAATGACCTGGCGAAAAGACCGGACGTGCAGAAGTCACTGGCGCCACACTGATGCCGCTATGAACATCGATAGATTCGAATACAACAGAGAGACTTGTTCAGAAGGTAACGTAGAGTGCAATCGGGGCGACATAAAACGGCTTTTCGTGGAAAATTTTTTGCCTTCGCCCTAGTGGGATTTACACTCCCGTGGAGCGGTGTATCGCTTGGTGTCGGGCAATTCGGCACAGGGGAGGATGCGAAAGCGATGTTGGAGCGCGCTATCGCGGCGTTGAAGGTCGATCCGTCCGCGGCGTTGAAGGCATTTAATGACGAAAAAAATAAGGAATTCCGCGATCGCGATCTCTTCGTGTATTGCTTTGACCTGCCTGACGGAAAGTTCACTGCGTACCAAAGCTCATTGATGCTGGGCACCGATGTTCGGGAATTGAAGTTGGACAAAGATCCGATTGGACAACGCGCTTACGATGTAGTGGCGCGCGAGCCAGAAGGAGAGTTTGTCTCTATCGACTATAATTTTCCGAGGCCAGGGACAAAACAGCCCGCAACCAAGGAATCTCTGGAAACGCGCATGGGCAATCAAGCCTGTGGGGTGTCTTATTTCAAGTAGTCAGTAGTCGGCGGACTGCGTCGCTATTAGTCTCTCCGGCGTCGAGCCGAAAAGCGGTCTTATCGGCCTCAACTCGAATGACGCGGACCAGCAATGAGAAATTCTCGATGTACCGATCAACAAACTTCTGCCGGTGCTCATCAAGTGCTGCCTGACCGTGCATCTCCCAATGATCGTGCAAGTCGGTTATGGTGACGCGATCGCGGCGGCAGTATGCGGGGATCATGCACCCAGTTCGGTTCGACCATCGACCTATTGGCCGATAGGTTTACTTTGCGCTCTCTAAGCATGCGGCACTACCACTCATCAGATGAGCAGCGCAATGGGGCGCGACGGCGCTCATATCTGGCGTTCCGCCGATGGCCACAAGCGCGGTGAAGCCGCCGGCCGAAAATCCGAACATGCCGACGCGAAAGGGATCTAGCGCCCGTGGTGCTGCCACGACGCCAGCATGTAATCGATCATGAGGACGAATTTTCCTCGCGTGCTGGAAGTGGCCCGCCACATACGCGGCAGGTCATTCGGATCAGAAGGGATTCCAGGTGGGGCTCGGCGTGAATTTGAGATAGCCGAGATTGGCACCGAGGCGGAGCCCGACGCCCGAGCGGATCGGTACGACGACGATATTGTTCGTTGTGAGCGCCGTCATGCCGAAGCCACCAACCAAATAAGCCGAGCCGTCCACGCCGCCGAACCGCTCGAAAATAGCTTCGGTCCGCGGCAGGTTGTAAACCAGCATCATGGTGCGGGCGCCGTCAGCACCGGCATCGAAGCCCAGTGTGGGCCCCTGCCAGTACACGCGCATGTCGCCAGCATTCTTGGTATAGAGCTTCCCGTCGCCATAACGTAGCCCGCCGATAAAGGCGCCGCCTGCTTCTTCGCCGAGGATGTACCCATTCGGTAGCCCCCATTGGCTGACCGCTTTCTCGATGACTGAGGCCAATCCGCGCGAGATGCTGCTGAAGAAATGTTGGCCTGCATCGACGATCTCATCCGCAGAAAATTGGTCGGTCGCCGGCGGCTGTGTTGGTATCAATGGCGCTGGCTGGATGGCCACTGGCGTTGGCACAGTCTGCGCCGTGGCCGGCGCCGGTTCGAGGCCAGTAACGAGGAGAGCGACTACAACGAGCCGCAAGGCACGATCCATGGAATGCATCCCCGCTAACTCTGGCCTACACGCGACGCGCTCCCACGCTCACATCTTGTCGCGGCGAGGTAAACGGACCGTTATCCTCGTCGACCCGTGGCGGTACTTCTCCAGCCGTTGCAACACTTCCTCGCGATGGCAGCGCCCGGTCGAAGTCTTGGGTTGTCGAGCGAGCCTTGCCCGCGGTCTGGTCTCACCAATAGGGCACGAGCGGAGGAGGGTTGGGAACGGTTGGAGGAGCAAAAGAGTCGCACGTTGCTACTCTTTCGGTACCAGCAGTCGAGGACCATGAGATACTCGTTACCGCCACATCGCACCGTCGAGGAATTCCGCGCCACTGCGCTCGACGTGCGGCAACTTTATCGGCGTCGCGTGTTGGCGCTCCGTCACCCGTCCGGCGGCCGTCCGCTTTCGCGGGGGCGGCTTAATAACGTTATTAACTGGCGGCAATATGGAAATTACCGGCGGAAATTGCCGCGGCAATAACAGGAACAGTTCCACCGTCCCCCGCGGAACAGATGCAAGGATCGCCCGCGTTTTACGGGCGTTGCAGCGTGGTCACCGCGTTGGTGCAGCCCCTGCCGCGCGGCCTGCCGCAATGACTTTTTGCATCAGCTCGTGGCCGAGCGATGACGTTGTCGGAGAAGGCTGGCGGCACAATCGACGGTTTGACTCGGAAACGGCGTAGCGAACTAAAAGAATATGCTTAATCAGTTATTAAATCGGATCACTTAGCTTTCTACGCAGACGAGTAGCGTGGGAAGTTGAGTGTGTTCGCATGAGAACTTGGACCATCGCGGTCGCCCTTTGCGGCGTGCTCCTTAGTGTCGGAGCTTGTTTTCTAGGTTGGTTCGCGGCACACGACGAATATTGCCAATACGGTAGTTCGATCCAGCGCGGAGAGTGCGGCACATACGAACTGGCGAACCTGACTTTGGGCGCTGTCACACGCTGGGTCGGCGTAATTCTTTATGGTTTAACGGTCATCGGCGTGCTTACCATTGGCACGTTGGCGGACTCGCTAGGAAAGTTTCACCGCACACTAAGACAGATCAATCCTTAGGGCCTGTCGCTGACTTGCTTAACTTGACCATCACGTGACCCGGCATGAGGAACAAGCCGGACCACGCGAAAACAATCTTCGCCGCGCCGAGGAGCTCGTCGCCGAAGGGCGGCGCATCGTGCAACAACAGAAAGGCCGCATAATCCGTTTGAGGGCAGCGGGGGTAGATACGTGGGATGCCGAAAGAACACTTCGCCTGCTCGAGGCGAACCTACGCCGCTTTGAGGAACACCGAGACGTTCTCAAAGGTGGAACGTAGCTATTCTGAAGCATGCATCGTTGTGTAGCCGCCGCCGTCGCGGAGAAAGCTGGCGAGCCGAACTCTCGGCCGCAGCAGCTCCGGCAGCTTCGCCACGTTGGCGGCGATGCGCCGCGCCTCGTCGCGCGTGAGCCGTTTCCCGTGTGACCGTCGGGCTAGCCCTCAAAGCAGGCTGCTCAAAGTGTATGCGGCGGTTCGCCAAGCAATTTGAGCTTAGCGGCCAATGCCGCGATACGCAGATCCGCTTCGGCGCGCGTGAGGTTGGGCTTATATGCGTCTAGCTCGTAACCGGCTGTCGCCAACCGCTTGAGCGTTGCAGCCTGCTCGGCTGTCATTGGCTGGAGGTCGTCGGGTGCGCGTTGCATCGCTGCATAATACTCGATTAGACGCGGCGCGGCGAAGCGGTGTTCTTCAGGCCAAGGGCTTTCAGCCACTTGCCGATGACTTTAGTGTTTTAACAGCTCCGGCAGCTTGACGATTGTTGGCGCGATACGCCGGCTAGCATTTTTAAAAGCGTTGTTTTTCCTGATCTTCTCGACGATCAAGTTCATGTTCGAGCGCTCTGATCTCGGTTCGAATTTTTTCAAGCGCTGTCATGCTAGCCGCCATTAGCTCAACTCGCCCAGTATCATCTTTTGGAAGTCCAATGGCACTTGCCAGAAAGACCTGATATTTCGTGATGGCCGCGATAATGTTGTAGCTTTCGGAAAGCGCGAGCAAAATTTGCTCATTCGAAAGCTGAGAGTGGCGCGTTGGCTGTGTTCTTGACCTTAATCCAGTGGTCGGTGCGGCCGGCGCTTGGGTAAGGTCAGAAGGCGGGTCTAACGTTAAGGGCAGAGTAGGCACCACAACAACTTGGGTTTTTGCAAGCACTGGCAACTCCTGGGGCTGCGCCACTCCTCTGACTTTGACCCGGCCACTATCTTAAATCTGTATAAAAGGGCTCAAAGTAGAATTACTTTTGCCTTCAGGATTTCCGGGGGATCATCCGCCTCAAACCTTCCACACCACGTCCGGCAGCTTGGCGATGTTGGCGGCGATGCGCCGAACTAAGAGACTGAGCGGCCGTTTGGTTACGCCCCTGTTACAGCCGCACTAATGGCCATGTGGTAGGCGGCTCGCGGTCACACCTTGCCGGGCGCGCCTGCCGGGCGACCGTGAGGCTCACCGCACGAACGGATCAGCGTGACCTATTTTGCTCAGACTTCGCACTGATAACGGCAAAACTTACCAGAAATGCGCCGGGATTTTGCACGTGCGCGGTCGCTGGCTGCACTTCACATTTCATACCGGGCGGCGCGCGCCCCGGCGTTTCGCGCGCGCACATTGAGGGAGGAAACACCCCATGTTGAAAAGTGCATTGTTAGTGACGGCGGGTATCGCGATTGGCTTCGGCGCAAACGCCGTGCTCGCCCAAGGCAACGCCCCCTACTACCTCGTGGCCGAAATCAACGTCAAAGACAAAACCGCGTATGAGGCCAGCGGCGTTGATAAAGTCCGTGACGGCATGAAAGCAAACGGTACCGCTAAACTGATCGCTGGCGGCTACAATAAGGCCATCGCCATGGACGCGGATAGCGTGGCCAATCGTGTCCTGATCTTCCAGTATCCCAGCAACGCCATCGGCGTCGAGGGCATCGAACAGAAATAGGGTCTTGGCCCTCGATCCTCCCGATCCCGTCGAGCCTGGATCGAGGGCTTCATTTTAGCCGGTCGGTGACGCCGGTCGGGTGCTCCGAAAAATGTCCGGGAGGAAGCCTGTCGAAATCGGCCGGGCTTATGGCGTGGCGACCGCGGTGCGCATGGAGCACAATCCAGTCATCGTGGCGCAACGCCGCTAGGCATCCACGCGTCGCCGCACCAGCTCCGGCAGCTTGGCGATGTTGGTGGCGATCCGCCGCGCCTGCATCATTCGTCCTGTCGCTGCTCGGGAAGAAAGCGTACATTCGGCCCCTTACCGGCAGCGGCTCCGCCCAGGCATGATCACTGATGACGCCGAACTGGAAGCCGCTCAGAAAGCGCAGACGGTCCTTATCGCGCTTAGCCCGTCGACGCCGAGCAGCGAAGCGGTCGTCTCCCAAATGCGCAACGCCGCCCAACTTGCCGCGAAGGCCGCGGAGCATAACTTTTCGAGCGAGGCGGAGCTGAACACCGCCCGCGCCGAAGCGGGGCTCGCGCTGATCGGCGTGATCGGCGGCTTGGAGGACGGATCGCTGACCGAAGGCGCACTATACCGAGCTCGAGACGCCGTCCGTGCCTGGACAGGCAAGCTCGTCGCGCGCTGACGGCCACACTTTGATTCTCACGGCTTGCGCAGCAACTCCGGCAGCTTGGCGAAGTTGGCGGCGATGCGCCGGGCCTCGTCGCGGGTGAGCAGATTGGCCGCTGTGCGGCGGCCGGGGTCACTCTCGAAATAGACGTAGGCAAGCGCCTGGCCGTTGTTGTCCTTGACGATGAAGCAGGAGGCGTTTGCCTCCTCAATGTCCCACGGCGGCGGGAAGCGGCGAGCGGGCATGCGAGTGATCTAGACCGAGGTTCGGCTGGTCGCGTCGGCGGCGTGGCGCAGGCCGCCATCATATGATCGGCGAGCCGTTACACCAGTTCAACTCTCACGAGGGAAAATCTTGGATCGGCGTCCTGGTCGACTTTCAAGCGGAATTGCTTAGCAAGCCTGAACTTCGACAAAAGGTCCGCCACGGTCTTGATGCCGTTCATGGTAATGCCGCGGAATTCGACCCTGGTGTCGGAGGCAGCTTGCGATCGTCCCGGAGAACCCGCAGCATGGTTTCGGTGTCGTAAGGCGGATGCACGGTTCGGCTCATGTTCGCATTTGCCTATTCACAGCTGCGCCCGGTAGCGAGCGAGCAGATTGGCGGCCACGCTTTTTAGATTGCAGCCGGGCGCTACTGACATCGCGCCAAGGATAGGTGCAGCTGTCTCGGGTATCAACGCGATCGTTCCTTAGAGCCCGTGGCCGCCGCTAATTATCCCAATCCACCTCGTCCTCTTTGAAATGTAAGATCGGCATGATCTCCCTCGAGAATGCCGCAGCTTCGGCAAACGTCTCTGCTTTTTTATCGTCGTCCGGCGACTTCGCGAGAAGCTCTCTCAGGCGTTTGTATCTGGGGAGGATTGCGGGAGGCAGACCGCCCGCATAACTGTCTTGCAGCGCCAAGAGCGTGTCCAAGTCCGGTGGGCCTTTACCGCGATAGCCGAGCTGCGGTCCCCTTAAGAGCGATTGCCGTCGCCTGCCATCGTTGCCCCGCGCTTTGCCGCCTGCGGGCCTCGCCCATGCGGCTTCCGGTAGCGGCCGGGCGCCTAGCAGGCCGTTGAAGAAGTCAGGCACCATCGCATGCGAAGCCTGTCTCGACGAGATACGCCAGCGAGCGGCAAAAGCCTTGGCGAAGGCGGGAAGCTTTGCCATCAACCATTTTCCGCGATGAGCTTCGGCAATCGCACCAGATTGTAGGCGGCGGCAGCGAAGGCGAAGGCCCACCCGACGCGGCCGCGACCGCGGAACTTCGTCTTCTCCTGCCTGGCCACCGTCTTGATCCAGCCGAACGCCTCTTCGATGCGCTTGCGGACGCGCTGACTGACGGCATAGCCGCCGTGCCGCGTCGTGCGTGCGTCGATCGCCGAACTTCGGCCGCTGGTGTTCTGCGCCACATGCGGTGTCACTGTCATCGAGCGCAGCTCATTGACGAAGTCTTCCGCGTCGTAGGCCTTGTCGGCACCGAGCGTGATCGCGCGCGGTCGGTCGGCGCGCGGTTCGATCATGGCGAGCGCCGCTACCCGCTCGGCATGGCCGTCAGCCGGCGTCAGGCAAGCATCAACCAGAAGGCCATGGCGGTTCTCCATCAAGCCATGGCCGATGAAGCAGAGCTTGGCTTCCTTGCCCGGCCCCTTGCGGTAGAGCCGTGCATCGGGATCGTCGTCGAGACATGCGTCTCGTTCGACCGCTTCTTGCCGTGGAAATCGGCTTCGGTATTGCGCCCGCCACCGGCCGGCGGCTCGTCCGATCCGTCCCGTGGCTTAAAGCTCTTCAACGAAGCCCACGCTTCGATCAGCGTCCCGTCGACCGTGAAGTGCTCGGTGGATAGCAGCTTCTTCACCCGCGGCTGATCCAGAACCGCCGCCAGGAACCTTGCGGCGATATTCCCTTCGAGCAGCCGGTCACGGTTCTTTGAGAACACCGAATGGTCCCACACGGCAGCATCGACCCCGATTCCGACGAACCAGCGGAATAGCAGATCATACTCCAGCCGCTCCATCAGCTGCCGTTCCGACCGGATTGAATAGAACGCCTGCAACAGCATCGCTCGCAGCAGCTTCTCCGGCGGGATCGACGGCCGCCCGATCGGCGCATAAAGCGCGAAGAATTCGTGCTCCAGCGCGACCAGCGCCTCGTTCACAAGCCCTCTGATCGCTCTCAGCGGATGATCCGACCGAACCCGCTTCTCAAGGTCGACGTAGCTGAAAAGCTCGCCAGTCCGCTTATCCCCACCCCGCATCACCTAACCTCCGAATTGTTTCGGAGAAAGTAAATCACTCAATCAGCCAAACCGCGACCCACTTCTTCAACAGTCTGCTAGCGCGCTTGTAACTGGAAGTGGGGATAACCTCCCCATCTTCTGGGGAATTTTTCCCACTGTCCCACCGCTTCCCGCTCAAAGTCACGATCGATGCCGACGCCGATGCGGAAGCGATCCGCACGCTGAGCGCCCGCGCCTATGCGATCCTGCGCGAGCTGGATGGCCGGGCCCGCTTGCCGCAATGGTGCACGAAGGCAGTCAGGATGCGTTGGAAACGCCATGCGGCCGGGAAGACGCCAAGGCCGAAGAAGGCCAAGGCGCCGCGCAAGGTGACGCCGGCGCCTATCCCGCCTGTCAAGCATGATAGTGGGTGGCGTACCGAGAACGGCGTGTTGAGCAGGGAGATCGAAACGCGATGACCCAGCCGCGCGCTACCGCTGTGCTGGTCTTCACGGCCGGGATCACAAGTTTTCTCGCAATCTGCGTCGTCGTCGCTATGTGGCTTCCATGAGTTTCGGCCACCGGACGGCTCGATCTCCTGGCTGGCCGCGCTGGCCGGAAATGCCCCGGTCGCAAAAGGCGGAGACGCCGAAGGTATGATCGATCGGGTGACCGTGGCGATCCTCGGCGTTGAGGATCGCGACTGACGGGACCGCGCCGTCGCAGCCAGCGGGGTTATTGCCGGGTTGCTGCCGAGTTGGCCGCTTGATGGTGTGGCGGCTTCATGCTTGGCTGGAAGACGCGAGGGCTAATGAAGTTCGTCGCAAAATCCATCGCACTATTAGCTGGGCTTGTCCTAGTGACAGCCGGCCCGAGCTATGCCCAGCCGTTAAGATCAACCTCAATTCCGTCAAGTCTCGCTGATGACGAAAAAAGACTTATGCCGAAAGTGATGAGTGAATTCTATGGCTCTTTCGACAGAGAGAAGTCGTGTTGGATAAGCACGAAGTCTGGTCCTCAGCCGGAACCCGCTCCATACATGTGGGGCGTCGATGAAGAGAATACCGTCAATGTAGACATCACTTATTGCATGAAGCCAATTAGATTGGATGTAATAAAGTCGAACGGTCGAAAAATGCTTTTCGTTGTTGCCGGCGGAAACTTTTTAGACGAAGGCGGTCGGCCTCAAACGAGTGATCCAGCCCCAGGAATATTAGGCCTCATCGTAATAACACCAAACGGTGCAAACTTAGGCCTAGTTGGAACGAACGATCTCTATGAAGGCTATATGAATTACGGAGGTTATCCTGAGCACGACACCGTTACCGTTCACAAGCTGGGACCAAACGGGAGATATGGCTGGGCAGCAAAGCTAGGCTATGCGCACAGTAACCGGGAGTACGAATGGGTTCAGGTGTATGGTGTGATTGGTAATTCAGTGAAGCTTTTAGCGCTTTTTGAGACCCACTTTTCGGAATATTATGGGGAGGAGACCTGCCAGGAAGTCGGCGGTAGCAGCACCCTTTCAGCTAAATACACCTTCGATACGCATTCATCCGTAAGCTCCTTTTATCCGATCATCTTGCGGGTCTCGGGCATTCAGAAGGGTCGCCCTTTCCGTGGCGATGACAAATCGCTGAAATACTTAAGGCCCGAGAATGTGCCCGACGAAATTATGCCGCGGGTCGAGAGAGCGAGTGAATCAGTTCGGCACGACAGGCCTTGCGATGTCGCGCAAGATCATCCCGAGAAGTTCACAGAAATTTGGAATCCGGGGGGTGGAAACGCCGTCATGTTTGGTGGCTGCGGAGGTGTAGAAGACACTCCGGGGAGAGAGTGGCCGGGCCGGGGACAATGGTGGGGCGCTTTAAGTTGCGGTTATTTTGCATATCGGGAGAACAAGAAACGGGAGGCGAACCCGTATTCGAACGAGCACTTAAAGGAAGGATGGGAAAAGGGGTGGGACGAGGCGGCCAAAGCGTGCAAGAGCGGAAAGCTGCCGTTTTCTGAGGCTCCCTGATTGCGATGCGCTGCGCCTCGTCGCGCGTGAGGTGCTTCGTCAGCTTTTCAGATAAGCGATCAACTGGCTCGCGGCTCTATACGTTGCTTCCCCCTGTTCTTTTGTGGCGCTGGCTCCCTGGTGAATAATGTCATTGCGGCGCTGCGCGGATTCTTTGAAACCTCGCCAGAACGGTTGCTCGTGGATTTTGCGCCCCGCAACTGCGTTGTATAGGTTGCGATGACGGTCGTTCGCGAGATTGCACCCGTTTAAGAAAGCCGTGACGGCGTCTTCTAAGTATCCGAGGCCCTTATCGGCAAAAGCGCGGGAAAGCGCCTGTTCGGCCGCAACCTCGCACGCCATGTGCGCGACCACGGTCGCTACCATGTGCTCACCTTGTGATATCAATTCCTTCGATTTGGCCAGCAGTGTCGGTATGACAGTCATGAACGCGGATGCCGAAGCCCTGCCTTGGGCCAGCCCCGTCAGACCGACGCGACGGTCAGTTGAACCACACCGCGGACAAGGCGTGCGCTGAGCGGGGTCGTCAGGAATCGGTGGCTCACCCTAAATTGGCTCACCGCACTCGCAGGTGACGTTCCCTTGTTGCGCGCTCATTGAGTCATCTCCGTTGTTGCCGATGGCCGCTACGCCTTGCTTCAATATTGGCTTCCCCAGGTTTTGCGACGCTGCAGCAGCTCCGGCAGCTTGGCGATGTTGGCGGCGATGCGCCGGGCCTCGTCGCGGGTCAGCAGAGCATCGTCATGTCGCCCAGCGTGAGTGCAATGGCGATGTTCATGGCTGCAGCCCGTGCGTCTTTTTCAAATGGCGAAAAAAAGCCTCGTTGCTGCGGAACGCATATGGGCAGCTTTCCAGCTCCCGCGCCCTGAGGCCTAGTCGGACGATGCACAGCCGGCAGCAAAGCCGGCTCGATCCGTCGCCGTTCATCGTCCGCACGGTGATCGGCTTCCGCCACTCGATCGCCGGCCAGCCCGTCAAGCAGGCCGCGTCATGCTCGGTCAGACCGCTCATAGTCGTCTTCTGCGCGCTTACTCCTGCGGCCGCTGCGGCAGCTTGACGATGTTCACGCGATCCCCCCGCGCGTTCCCATTGTATCCGACTGCCAGACCTGATTGAATTAAATTCGTCTTGCGGGGGGAGCAAGAGGGTGCCTAATCGGCCTGACACGCTGTGTCTTTATTCAACGAATCCTTGGGTGAAGTGGTACATTTGCAATAGATGGCGCAACGACCTGCATTACATTTATTGCAGTCCGTATTTTGACCCTCAAGCTTATAGTAGGGATCACGAAGGCTCTTTGATTCCGCCTACATCGAGCCCGTGCGCAATTTATCGCGACTTGGCGGCCGCTGTGCGCGGCCCAATTGATCGTCATAATCCGAAAATCGTCAGTCAGCGGGCAGGGCTTCTCAAGCTTATTGAGGACTGGCGTGGTGACGGCAGTCTACCGGAAGATAATGCAAACGAGATTGTGGCTCTACTCGGCGCAGACGACTATTCAATCTGGAGGCCAGTCTTATATATTATTCCACGGTCGTCGATTTCGCCCAATCGGATTGAACTGGTTCCGATGCCGGATCGAGCGGCGCTCGGCCCTGAGTACATAATACGGGATCTCGCCGGATCGGAATTTGAGAGGATACAATTCGATGGAGCTTGATGCTCTTAAAACTACCGACCGCAGAATGGCGCGGTTGATTGTTAGCAACGCGCTGGCCGCGCTTCTTGCAAGTGAGAGCCCTGCAGCTGCTTCATCGCAGATCAATCTTAATGAGCCTGAACGGGCGGTACTGTATGAGCTTGCGACGCGGGCCAAAGTTAATTTGACCAAACTGGATATGCCGGCGCTGACTGACCTAAATCCGCAAGCGAGAACGAAACTGTTAGAAACGGCGAACAGTGCCCTCATGACTCTTTCCGTCGGAGAGCTCAAACCGCACGATGCTGATGAGAAGCTCGGCTCGCTCGGAATCCTAAGTCCGGCAAGATTTGAAGCGAAAACAAGCGACTCATTGAAAATGACGGTGGAAAAGGCTCGCCTCAAAGTCAAAGACGCCGTCAATGTAATAAAGAAGCCAGATGCCTATCAGCATTTGTTCGCACCCGCTGATTTTGGAGAAGAAAAGGAACAGCTGTCAATTTTCGTGGGCTTATTGAACAAATTACGCCTAATCCAGCGAAACGAAACGCCAGATTGGCTCATGGTCATCGGTCGGCGTAAGGGTGCAAAAATTGAAATGTCGGTTGCGTTTCGTATATTTGGAGATGAGATACCGAACTATGCTAATTATGCAACGCTCGGGCCGGTGGAATTATTGAAAGCATTTGTAGAACGACACGGGGTCGAACTGATCGTGTCTGATTTCCCCGTCGGAAAGTTCTGTCTATACAAGATTATCCAGGGGGATGACATTCGAGTCTCGTCCGGCAATCAGGTCCCAACGATTACCAATTTCTTTTTTCGCAAAAACAGCCAGACCGGGAAGATGGAAATTGCGCTCGCCTTTGCCATTGGGATCTCGAGTTATGAGGGAAGTATAAGCAGCCATATTGCACGCGGCGGGTGATGAGATCGCGACCTCCATCTATCGCCGGCACTGTCGCAAAATCGTCGGATGGATACGTTTCGTTCCAAATAGCAGGCGGGCGGCGGTAAAGAGCCTCGGCGTCAGAGGATCGTTTCATGGCGCGGCCACTCGTCCAAGACCTGCATGCGCTGGCGGATGGTCAGTCGGATGCGCGGGCGTAATCCCGCACGATGAAGCAGGCGTCCGTTTCCTCGACGGACCACTGCGGCGGAAAGCGGCGGGCGCTGGGCATCAGGCCAAGATGCGCGCCTCGGTCTGCAGCCACTCGCCGATGATGCGAGCGCGCTGCTCGCGATCGGCCGGCCAAGTCTTCGGAAAGACGTAGCTGGCGACGTCGTCGCTCTCGATGCCGAGCGCGTCCTGAATGATCCTGGCAGCCTCCCGATTGGCGGTAGTGTCCTAATTTGAGGTGTCGTCCTCAAAATGTATGGATACGGCCCATTGCTCAGCCTGAGCCAAAGAGGGGTCGGCTCCAACAGCCCACTGCGTCCGCTAAATCAATCGCAACTCCTTCTGCTGAACCCACCACTCGTCTGCTTGGCGATTAGCTTCGGATTGAGTGGGGGCGGTAAATATTTGCTCTCTGCTCACTTTCCCTCTCTCTAGCTTCCGCGGCGACGTGGCGCCAAAGCGCCAACGATAACGCCAAATTGGGCCAACCCTAGAAGGCTTCCGATCGAATAACGAGGTAAGCGCGTCCGAGGAGAGCTCCAGCAATTGCCCGGCCCAGCAAGCCGGGCAGCTTGGCGATGTTCGCGGCGACGCGCCGCGCTTCGTCGCCGGTGAGCCGTGCTGATCGGCCGGCACAACGGTTGGCGGGGAGCCATTGATTAGAAGTCTCTGTTGGGCAATGCGCCGAATGTAGTCCGCAAAACTCATAGCTTTATGCGGGCGTCGCCACAGACCCACAAAGAATCCAGAAGTGTCTGGCAGGCAGTTCTCAAAATCGTCCGCCACATTGCGAATGACGTTAAGGACGTCGTCGGGCTCTTTAATCGATTCCGGATCACGGAATTTGTCGAAGTTTTCTAAGCCTTTGATCAACGCAGCGTACTTCCTGCGCCGATCCCAGCCCAAGATCTCGGCCATGGCTCGGTAATTAGAGATGCGGTCAGATCGACTAAGTCGCTCCGCCATGTACGCTGTCGCGTGTCGAATGCTCTCCCAAGCCGATGCCTCCGGCGTGGGATTCGGCACGGCCAGGAGCTCGCGCCAAGCTGCCGCCATGCCATCCGCATAGTTGGTTAGGTCTTCCGCCAGGAGGCGTTCCGCCTCTTTGCGGTCTGCGACTGTGCGCTCGCGGTCCGCATTGATCTGCTGCTGCACGGCGGTCCATGCCATCCACGCCGCAATAAGTACGCCGGCAGCACCCATGAGGCCGGCGGCCAATGTTTCGTGGAGACCTAAGACACACCCGAACCATCTTGGAAACGCCCAATGGCAACCGGCTCCGCTTCCGATCTCGGTGAGCGCCAAAATCAAATACACAAATAGGAAAGAGCACAGAGCAAGAACTAACAGTCGGCCATGCCGCAAATTCCATTCTGGCTGCATGTTGGGATTTCTATTTTCTTTGCCGTCCCTCTTTCACTTCTCGACCTTGTAGAAGTTGCGCCGGTCGGCGTGGATCGGATCGTCGGTTTCTTCGTCGGAGCAGTCGGACATGCTCTAAGCACGGTGCGGTCATTTTTCGACGCGGTCTACAGTCGCGTGAGCATCAGGCCAAGAAGCGCGCCTCGGTCTGCAACCACTCGCCGATGATGCGAGCACGCTGCTCGCGGTCGTTCGGCCAGGCCTTCGAAAACACGTAGTTGGCGACCTCGTCGGACTCGATGCCAAGTGCCTCTTGAAGGATCTTGGCGGCGCCGTCGCCGTCGTCGGTGCTGATTGCCTGCTCGAGCAGGTGGTCATGGCGTGTACTCCTTACGCTACTTCTCACCATCCGATTTTAGCGCAAGTCCTTCCGGAGCTCGCTGGTGCATCATTTCGCGAGGCGATCAGGCGCCGACGAAGTCGTGGCGGGCACAGCGCGGACAGACGATTGAAGTAAGGCCATTGGGCACGGCATAACGCCGTGGATCGTGACAGCCAAGGGCGGGCATGCGTTAAAAGCGGCAAGCCGCTACCCTGCTAGCCCGACCGAAAGGTCGCATTAGCGTGCTTCCCATGTGCTTCCCAGATCGTTTTTCAGGGAAGCCAGAAAAGGCTAAGTGCATGACACTATTGCCGTTACGGACACTTTTCTACGAGGATTTATCGGTCGGCATGACCGAGCGGCTCAGCAAGACCGTGGCCTCATCCGACGTCGTAGGCTTTGCGCAGCTCACCGGTGATCGCAATCCGATTCATCTGTCGGAGCACTTCGCCGCCAAGACTTCGTTCCGCACCCGCATCGCCCACGGGCTTTACACGGCGAGCCTGATTTCGGCGGTGCTGGGCACGCGGCTTCCCGGTCCGGGCGCGGTCTACATCTCGCAAACTCTGAATTTTCGCGCGCCTGTGAAAATCGGCGACACGGTAGTCGTCACCGTCACCGTGGCCGAGCTGATCCCGGAAAAGTCGCGCGCGCGATTGTCGTGCCTTTGCGAAGTCGACGGTGAGGTGGTGCTGGACGGCGAGGCGTTGGTCAAGGTGCCGAGCCAGCACGCCAAAGGCAAGCGGCCGGTGATGAAGCTTTGAGCTTCCGCGTCGGCGCTGCTCACGTGATCGACATCACCACGCCGCCGTCGGCACGAACCGGCGAGCCGGTAATGGCGCTCGCTTCGCGGGAGCAGAGAAAAGCCACCACCTCGGCGACTTCCTCGGCTCGCGCCAGGCGTTTGATGATCGAACTCGGCTTGCTTGCATCGATGAAGGCGCGCTGCACCTTTGGATCATCGGCCGACTGACCCATGGACTTGAACATGGCGTCGACGCCCTCGGTGTGGGTCGGCCCGGGCAGCACCGCGTTGACGGTGACGCCGCTTGCGGCGAGCGCTTGGGCGAAGCCGCGCATCAGCGCCAAATCCGCGGCTTTGGTGAAGCCGTAGTGGATCATTTCGGTCGGAATTTGCACGCCGGATTCCGAGGAAATGAAGATGATGCGGCCGAACCCTTTGTCGCGCATGCGCGGACCGTAGTGCCGGGTAAAACGCACGCCGGACAACACATTGGTCGCAAACAGCCTTTGCCAGTCCTCATCCGGAATATCGAAGGCGTTCTTGATCTCGAACACACCGACATTGTTGACGAGAATGTCGACATCGCCGGCGGCCTTGATGATGCTGGCGGCGCCTTCGGCGGTGGCGGCATCGCCGGGCGCCGACCCGAGGCGCGCTTTGGGAAGTGCAGAGCGAAATGCCGCAATCGTCCGCTCGACGTCCGCGGCTTTGCGGCCGTTGATAACCACCTCTGCGCCGTTAGCGGCGAGCGTCTGCGCGATGGCGCGGCCGATGCCCTTGGTGGAACCGGTGATCAGCGCGCGAAGTCCGGACAGGTCAACTTGCATGCGACAACCTCATTGGTGACAGCCGGCAGGCCCAGATGATGGTTGTTCCAGGGGGCCGCCATAGGCACAATGACACGGCCTCAATGTAGGCTAGGGCAGTCGTCGCAAAAGCCCGCGCTTGCGAGAACGCCCATTATTCGCGCCGCGCAGCTCAATCGGGCGGCGAACGAAACGGGAGGATGATGATGCCAGTTGTTGATCCACGAATCGCCGGCACGCCGGTTCCGCGTATTTCGCGCGACGCGATGGAGCGCGGGTACGTGGCGCGCGCCAGCGCTAAAGGTTCGAACCTCGCCTTCCTCGACCAGCGCCTGCCGGCTTACGAGCGCGAGATCATCAACATGGTGGGCATGGGTGTCACCGAGAACGCGGCGTTGCGGCCTCATGTGAAGGCCGGCGCTGAAGGCTTTTCCATCACCTATGTGCGGGCGCCGAAGGGCAAGGGCGCGGCTTTGCACCGGCATGCGACCGAGGAGGTGTTTCTTCCGATCCACGGCCGCTGGCAGGTGTTTTGGCTCGAAGGCGACGAGGAGCGCACCCTCGATCTCGACGAGGGCGATTTGTGCAACGTGCCGATCGGCATTTTCCGCGGCTTCCGCAACGTCTCCGATGATCCCGACGCGCTGCTCATCGCCATCGTCGGCGGTCCCGACGCCGGCAAGGTCGACTGGCACCCGTCGGTCATGACCGAAGCGCGCAAGACCGGGCTGTCCGTCGACGACGACGGCAATCTGATCGTCGAGAAGCCGGCAGCGTGACTTTAGGCGAGCAGGTCCCGCACTTCCGGGTGTTCATCGACGTAAGCTTTTACGAACGAGCAGCGCGGCACGATTTTCAAGCCCCGGGCGCGGGCCACCTGCAGCGCACCGGCGATAAGCTGCGAGGCGATACCGCCATGCCTGGCCTGCGGCGGCACTTCCGTATGGGTGATGGTCATCACCCCGCCTTTGAGCTGATAATTCGCCACGGCCGTGACGCCATTGACGTCAAGCTCGAAGCGGGAGAGAGCGGGGTTGTCGCGAACCTCGGCAGCCATTGCGGCAATATGGGGCGCTGCAGGCGATCTGCCTATCCAGAAATGCTAAGCTTTCGTCTCGCGCATCATGAAGATCGCCACCTTCAACATCAATAACATCAATAAGCGCCTGGCTAATCTCTTGGCCTGGCTTCGAACGGCCAAGCCGGACGTGGTCTGTCTGCAGGAGCTGAAAGCCACCGACCGCGAATTTCCGCAGGCCGCAATTGTCAAGGCCGGCTATGGCGCGGTCTGGCGCGGTCAGAAATCGTGGAATGGCGTCGCCATTCTGGCGCGCGGCGCTGATCCGATCGTTACCCGCAACGAACTGCCCGGCGACACCGCCGACACGCAGGCGCGTTACATCGAGGCGGCGGTGAACGGCGTACTGATCACGTCGCTATATGCGCCCAACGGCAACCCGCAGCCGGGGCCGAAATTTGCCTACAAGCTCGCCTGGATGGATCGGCTCGCGGCGCATGCCGCGGAGCTGTTCGCCGCCGGCGTGCCGGTCGTGCTTGCCGGCGATTTCAACGTCATCCCGACCGATCGTGATATTTATCCGACCAAATCCTACGACAAGGACGCGCTGCTGCAACCGGAGAGCCGAGCGCGCTTTGCCGGCCTACTCGGCCACGGCTGGCGCGATGGCTTTCGCGATCTGCATCCGAACGAGCCGGCTTATACCTACTGGAGTTACCTGCGGGATCGCTGGCCGCGCGACGCGGGGCTGCGCATTGATCATCTCTTGCTGAGCAAAGAGGCGGCGAAGCGGCTCGTCGGCTCCGGCATTGATCGCACCGTGCGCGGTAAGGAAAACGCCAGCGACCATGCGCCGGTCTGGATCGAGCTCCGCGACGTGTCCGGAGTGGCGCAGGCAAAGGCGCAGCGCGCCGTGCCCACGCGGCCATCGTTGCCAGATGCTCGGGGTGGGCTTCGCTCCGCTCAGCCCACCCTACGGTCGGCGGCGACGCGCGCCGCAAAACCACAAGCCCGCCGGCCGCTGTTGGTCATCGACGGCAATTCGTTCGCGCACCGCGCCTATCACGCGCTGCCGAAGACCATTCGCCGCAAGGGCGATAAGCCGGCCGGCGCCATTCTCGGCTTCGCCAACCTCCTGCTGCGGCTCTATCGGGAAGAACAACCGCGCGCCGTGCTGGTCGGCTGGGACACCTACGAGAAAGCGACCTATCGCCACGAGGCCTTCCCGGCTTATCAGAGCGGCCGGGAATTCGACGACGACGTCTTGGAGCAGCTTGCGGTGATCCCAGACTTTGTCGCCGCCTGCGGCTTCGCCAATGCCAAGCGTTCGGGTTACGAGGCCGACGATTTTCTCGCCGCGGCCGCCGCCGCCGAGGAGCGGCGCGGCGGCGCCGTGCTGGTCGCCAGCGGCGACCGCGACACTTTCCAGCTCGCGTCAGCGAAGACGACGATCCTTTATCCGATCCGCGGCGGCGGCGTGGAGCGTATCGGTCCGGCCGAGGTCCGCGCCCGCTACGGCGTCGAGCCTGCGCAAGTCCCGGACTTCATCGCGCTGCGCGGCGATCCGTCCGACAAATTGCCCGGCGCGCCCGGCATCGGCGCGAGCGGCGCCGCGACGCTGATCCGCAAATACGGCAGCCTCGCTGCGCTCCTCAAGGCCGGCCGGTTCGCGGAGCAGGCCGACGAACTGCGGCTCTATCGCTCGATCGCCACCATGAACCGCAAGGCGCCGGTGCCGCGCTTGACCGACCAGACCCCGACCTGGGCCAAAGCGGCGGCGCTGGCACGTCAGTGGCAACTCAACCAGCTGGCGGCCCGGCTCGAGGACCTGGACCGTGTCTCGCAGAGGCCTACTTCGTCGGCTCGAAAATAACGACGCGGATGCCTTCGTTCCCATCGGGCGCAACGCCGAGAACAGTCGGCTTGCCGGCGGTCTTCTCGTCGATGCCGCAAAAGGCGACGACCGCGTCCGGCTTCGGCTTCTGCACCGACAGCGTCGCCGCGGGGCCATTAAGCCAGCGGGCCGGCGCGTCATCGGTGAGCGAGATATCGGTTACATTCCACGCGCCGTTGCCCTTCAGCCGCGACTGCAGCGTGCCAAGCAGCGGCGGCTTGAGACAGAGCTCGTCCTTGACATTGTTGAGATCGTCCTCGTCGCCCTTCGTCAGGCGATAGTGCGCGATGATCGGCACGAATTTGACCACGACCGGCGTAGTTTTGCCGGCCGGCAGGGCCAGGCGCCAGCTGCGCACGACATGGAGCGTCCAGTCCGCCGTCAACTGCGCCTTCGGCTGCGCCGGATCGCGCGGCGACACGACGCCGAGCGTGGCGAGGCGATCGGCGGCCTCCGGCGACAGCCCCGCCAGCACCTTATCGACGTCAGGGCCGAACGGGATGAGCGGCAAGTGCTCGGCCTTGATCTCGGCCTGGCGATCGATGCCAAGCGCGTAGGCGTGCACCTCGGCCTTGGTCGTCACCGGCGTGCCGCCCGCGGTGATGGCCAGCTCCACGAAATTTTCCGCATCGTTCTTAGCAAGCGCCCAGGTCTCGGTGCCGTCGGTGCTGGCGCTCAGCTCGGGCAGCGTCAATGCGGCCGCAACCGTGACCTCGGCGTTGGCGGTATTCTTGAAGTAGTACGAGTAGACGACGCTGTTTGCCGCCACGTTGATGTCGAAACCCGCGACTTCGAGACTGGCGAGCGAGCCGATCTGCAAGGAGCCGACGGCCAGGGACGCTTCGCTCGGCGCACTCGCCGCATCTTGCTGCTCGGCAGCGGGTGCCTTGGTCTGCGCCAGCGCCGGCGCGATCGCGAGTGCGGCGCCGACAATGGCGAGCAGTATGACAAAACGCAGGTGGCTCACGACGTCATCTCCATGGTCGGCGCGGTATCAATGCGCAAGGGTGCTCGGAATCTTGCGGCCTCCGGCGACCCACTCGTTCCAGCTTTGCATCCGCAAACCCAGCCGCTCGTAATAGACCCGCAGATAGCCGTCGCTGCCGCGGACCACGGCCTGCGGCATCACGGCTTGGACTTCCTGCGCCATCACGCCGACATAGGCCTCGTTGCTGCCGTTATAGCTGAACCGGTAGAAGCCGAGGCCGTTATCGAGCCGGCCGAGCATGACGATATCGTGCTTCAGCCTGATGTCGGAGCGCCGGCCGCCGCCATGCCCGCCGCCACCGTGTCCGCCGCCGCCGCCGCCGTGATGACCACCGCCGCCGCCACCGCCGTGATGACCACCACCACCACCGCCGTGATGTCCGCCGCCGCCGCCGAAGTGATGAGCGACTGCCGCGTGATGGCCGAAGCCGCCGCCGTGGTGGTCGTGATGATCGCCGCCATGATGGTCACCTCCGCCATGATGATCCTCATGGTGCTCGCCATGATGACCGCCATGGGGGTGGCTGCCGTGATGATGCCAGTTGTGCCAGCCTTCGTGGCCACCGAAGCCGAAGCCGCGGCGGAATTCGAAGCCGATGATGTACCAGCCCGGGCCGTTCCAGCCGTCGTCGTACCAGCCGTAGGTATCGCCGTCGGCGGTGTATTCGTCGCCGCCCTCGACGGCGGTCGGCGCGCCTGCGCCGACGTATTTGATCTGCAGCCGTGACCAGCCGTCGCTGCCCTCGACCGGGACCAGCCGCCACAGCTGGCAGGTGCCGCCTTCCGCGGTCGACACGTCGCTGATGTCAACGTCGTCGCTGCAATGATCGGCGTCCAGGAACTTGCCGTTGCGCTTGAGCATGATCCGCGACCAGCCGTCGGCGTCGGGCACGAACTTCCATAATTGGCAGGAGCCGTTGTCAAAATTGGAGCCCGGATTCATGTTGAGCTGATCGGTGCATTTCGTGGCGTCGAGATATTTGCCGTTGCGCTTGAGCTGCAGCCGCGACCAGCCGGCGGCGTCGGGCACGAGCCGCCACAGCTGGCAGGAGCCGCCGTCATAGTCCGATCCGGGATTGAGGTTGAGCGTGTCGGTGCAGAATTTGGCGTCGAGGAATTTACCGCCGCCATCCTGCGCCGCGGCCGGCAGGCAAAAGGCCACCAGCGCAGCGGATCCGAGCAGACCCAGCATCAGGCGGCGAAGGGCAGGGGCCGCGCGCTTTGCTGCGGCTGTTGGTGTCTGGCGGCGCATTTTGCTCTCCCGCGTTTTCAAAAACCACCATCGAACCTGTCGGTCTTCGCTACTGTTACTCTGGTCCAGCCTTACAATATGTCAGACATCACACCGAAACGCATTCCCACTCGCGCCTAGGCCGAAGGCCCGCTTTGCTTAGGTCGCGGCGGCGTGGAAAAGGTTCAAATTCCTCGCTTCTCATTTGAGGGAAAGGGGAAGAATCCCGTACCTCGTCACCACCGGGCTTGACCCGGTGGTCCATGCTGAGCGGCGGGCGTGCACAAACCCGAAGTCAGCAAACAATATCGTCCCAAAGATCACGCCAATCCGAATTCATCGAGCAAATCAAATCGATTTTCCACTTGCGCGGCCAATGTTTGATATTTTTCTCGCGCTGGATTGCGGCGATGGCGGTGGCATGTTGCTCGTAATAGACGAGCATTTTGACGCCATATTCCTTGGTGAAGCCATCGATTAGCCCTTCGCGGTGTTCGTAGCCACGACGAATAAGATCGTTGGGTGACGCCGACGTAGAGCGTGCCGCGTGGCCAACTCGCCAGGATATAAACCCAGAACGTCTTCATACGGGCAGTCAGCATGGATTGCCGGGTCAAGCCCGGCAATGACGAAATAAATTATCGCGCCCGCGACGCACTCCATCGCCGTCACCACCGGGCTCGACCCGGTGGTCCATGCCAACGTGCGCCGACGCAGACGGTGTGGCTCATCTGAACAAGCTGGCTCCCTGTATGGATTGCCGGGTCAAGCCCGGCAATGACCAAATAAATTAATCGCGCTCGCGACACACTCCCTCGCCGTTACCACCGGGCTCGAACTCGGTGGTCTATGCCGACGTGCGCCGACGCAGACGGTGCGGCTCATCTGAACAAGCTGGCGCCCTGTATGGATTGCCGGGTCAAGCCGGCAATGACGAAATAGAAAATCGTTCTCGCGACGCGCTTACGCGCCCGAGTTTTGCGCACCACCACGCCAAGAAAGACTCGCCCCCGGCAAATAAAGGGAGGCGAAGCGCCGAAAGGCGCATTGTCCTACCAATTGCCGCTTGCGCGGCTGCGCAACTCCCCCTCCTTCCTCCCCCGCTTGCGGGGGAGGGTTAGGGAGGGGGCTGCGCCCGCCTTCCGGCGCTTCACCGCGGCACTCGCCACCGGCTCTTACCCCGATGGCTCAGCCCCAGAACCGGGTTTCCCGACATCTCGAGCTCGCGGGGGTTTTGCCCGCTTACATCCTAGCGTCGGTTAAGCGCGCTCCGCGCAGACCGGTCTTTGTGCCGGTCGACCGGTGCCCCAGGGCCGCCCGGGAGCGGATCGCATTCATCCGCCGTTCTAGGCACAGTACATTGAAATCATTGAAATATTTCTGATACACTTTCGCCATTTTGTAGCGTGTTTTGTAGCGCAGGAAATCTTGCGACGGGAAATACGTCAAAGCAATCTACGAGAGCTTAGTTTCGACCACCTTCAATTACCCGCCGCCAGCGATCACGATGACCCCATACCTCAGGCGGCGCTGCCGCCGAGGTGACCAGCGATTAGTCGAAAAAGAAAAGACGCGTCGCCGGGCTCGGCGCCGCGCTCGGCCTGTGGCCTCGCGCGCGCGGGAAACGACAGAAGTCGGGTTAAGCGGCTCGATATAGGTTTCATTTGGCCAATCTAAACTCAACTTGTGGGAGACGCCAAAGCTCATATATTTAATCGAGACTAATGTCGTTGAGCCGCCTGATGTATGCCCATCCCGTGTGGTGGGTATGGTCGGAGGACCAAGTCCTTCAGCTCAGCGAATAGCGGGATGGCCCGCAACCGGTCCATGGGGCCCGGCAAGTCCTGAACCGAGACATCGCCAATCTGATTTCCCGCGTCCCGCGGGCCGTTTCGTATCTATGAGTTCGTCTGCCTTGATGGGCCGCCGAACTGAACCACCCGCATGCCTTCGAGCTATGGGCATTTGGCGAAACCGCTCCTTGAGATTAGATCAAATCGACGCCCAAGAAGCAGAGGGTGAACGACAATATTCTCGACCTTTGAGCAACAGCCCTGTTTTGACCGCAGTTTTGCAGGGCTGATGGGATCGAGTTGACCCTGCAAGTGTTGCATCAGCCAGTGTGCCTTCCCGGTCCCCTGAGGCCCGATTGAATTGCAACGCAATTGAGGCTCCGCTGATCACCAAAGCATCCCGCCTACAAGCCGTCGAGCCTACGAACGGGATAGGGCCGGTAGAGCGTGCCATCAAAGGACTCAATAATTATCAAGCGGCCGCCGCAACAGGGGCACGGAGGCGGTTGATAGCCGCGGGTGCCTGCATGTTCTTCGTGATTCTCCTCGCAATCTATCGGCGCAATCGGTTCAGCGAGCAAGCTTCGGCAGAGCGCAAGCTTTTCGGCACGATGGCCGTTCGCCAGCAATCCGTAGTGACGGATGCGATGAAAGCCGTTCGGCAGAACGTGGAGGAGAAAGCGGCGCGTGAACTCGCCGATCTCAATGCGCATGACCTTATGCTTTTGCCTGTTGCCTCGCTTATGGCTCCTCCAACGGAAAGAGACGTGAGTGTCGTTGAGATCGAGCAAGCGATTATTGGTGATCGCCACACGATGGGTGTACTTCGCAAGGTAGGCCAAGAGCTGCTCACGACCGGCGAAAGTCTTCTTGGCATAGACGAGCCATTCTGCCCTCCGCAGCGTCGCGAGCGTTGCGCCAAAAACCGCTCCTTGAGATTAGATCAAATCGACGCCCAAGAAGCAGAGGGTGAACGACAATATTCTCGACCTTTGAGCAACAGCCCTGTTTTGACCGCAGTTTTGCAGGGCTGATGGGATCGAGTTGACCCTGCAAGTGTTGCATCAGCCAGTGTGCCTTCCCGGTCCCCTGAGGCCCGATTGAATTGCAACGCAATTGAGGCTCCGCTGATCACCAAAGCATCCCGCCTACAAGCCGTCGAGCCTACGAACGGGATAGGGCCGGTAGAGCGTGCCATCAAAGGACTCAATAATTATCAAGCGGCCGCCGCAACAGGGGCACGGAGGCGGTTGATAGCCGCGGGTGCCTGCATGTTCTTCGTGATTCTCCTCGCAATCTATCGGCGCAATCGGTTCAGCGAGCAAGCTTCGGCAGAGCGCAAGCTTTTCGGCACGATGGCCGTTCGCCAGCAATCCGTAGTGACGGATGCGATGAAAGCCGTTCGGCAGAACGTGGAGGAGAAAGCGGCGCGTGAACTCGCCGATCTCAATGCGCATGACCTTATGCTTTTGCCTGTTGCCTCGCTTATGGCTCCTCCAACGGAAAGAGACGTGAGTGTCGTTGAGATCGAGCAAGCGATTATTGGTGATCGCCACACGATGGGTGTACTTCGCAAGGTAGGCCAAGAGCTGCTCACGACCGGCGAAAGTCTTCTTGGCATAGACGAGCCATTCTGCCCTCCGCAGCGTCGCGAGCGTTGCGCCAAACCCATTTGCCGGGTTCAGCTGCGCGACGTCGGCAAAGAATTGCAGGGCACCGGCCTTGAACGCTGCCGTTAGGCCGTCGAGGAACAACCGCCGGAATAGACGTGAAAGAACACGCACTGGAAGAAAGAACCCAGGTCTGCAGTTGATCCAGCGCTTGCCATCAGGCGAGACACCACCACCCGGAACCACGCAATGCACGTGAGGGTGATATTGTAAGTTCTGACCCCAAGTGTGCAAAACGGCGATGACGCCGATTTCTGCACCGAGATGCTTTTCGTCGGCAGCAATGGTGATCAGTGCTTCGGACGCAGCCTTGAACAGCAGCCCGTAGACCTTGGCTTGGTTTTGGTACGCCGTCGGAGCGATTGCGCGCGGCAGAACAAACACAAAATGAAAATACGGTACCGGCAGAAACTCGGCTTCCCTTGCCCGAAGCCACGCCGCCGCAGCTCGCCCTTGACATTTCGGGCAGTGCCGGTTGCGGCAACTGTTGTAGGCGATGATGCTGTGCTCACAGTCCTGGCAGCGCTCCACATGACCGCCAAGCACGTCTGTGCGGCAGATCTCGATTGCGGTCATCACGCGGCGCTGAGCGAGGTTGACGTGGCCGGCGTTGGCGGCGCGCCATGCCTCCCCATGGCGGCGGAAGATATCGGCTACTTCCAGCTTCGACCGAAACGCGCGCTCGCTCACACCCTCCCCCTCACGCCAAGATACGATCTTGATTGAAGAGATACGGTTGCCCTCCCGCAGCAGGAACCTTGCTTCCCTGGTCGATCAGCTCCGCGAGTATCTTGTGCCCGAAGGCCTCCCTTAACCATTTCAAGCGAGGCACCTCGCTCGTCGCGAAACCGCATCCTACATCAATGTCAGCGTACAGAGCCGGGCGTCGCCGAGCTTGCCGATAATTTCTTTGACAATGTGGATCGTGCGTTGAACCCGCTCGGTCGTTTCTTTAGACACGTTGCGATGCACGCCGGAACGACACCGATGGTTGCCGACGAGTTTGGCCGTTGCGCGCGCTGTGTGAAACTCGGCTTTTGGAAGCCGGACGCATAATAGTCAGAAGCTTGGAAGCTGTACTCGTAGCGATCAGATGAAGATCCTCTGATGCCGTCAGATAGATCACGATCAAAAGGAAGTTCTCGTTCTACCGCGCATGGTCGCAGGTCCGCCGTATCTCGAGAAGGCGGCCCGCCTACGGATGATTTCTACGCGCCGCACATCACCGATCCGGACCCGCCGTACGAGGGAGCCGAGAGTTCGCCGTGGGGCCGAGCGTATTGCAAAGGCGTTTCCCGAACTCGTACTCAAGAAAGACGATGATTGAGACGCTTGTGCTTTGCCTGCTTTATCGCGAGGCGAGGTCGAACGGCCGCGGCAAATCTGGCCCGGATATCGCTTCACCTTTCAGGTCAATCGACTGCCGCTGCCAAGCGCTGTGATGCGCCACGACGAAGAAAGGTCAACAATGAAGCTACCCCCCTTTGCGGCGCGCCCCATTAGGGAACGGCTTCCCCTAGAGACCAGAGTTTGGATGCTTATATTCTACTCTGGTGATGTGCCCCCGGCTTCACGACCAAGCTGGCGGCGGCTGGGGCCGAACGGCAATAACCGCCGAGGCGTACGGTAGAGGTCGAAATCTTCCAAAACAGGCGGATGGGGAGTGGGTTAGCTTGATTGGTGCTGCACGAGGAAAACCGTGCAGGCGTAACAGGGGAGTAACGGGGATGGCAGCGAATAAAGCACGGTGGCCGAAGTGCGGGTGCGCCGAACGGTGTGATAAGCCTAAATGTCAAACCGTTGGGAGTCGAACGTTACAGGCGAGCAAGGCTAAACCTGGCAGCTCCGTCAAAGCCGCCATGCTCGGGTTCGCGAAACGGAAATGCACGCCTCAGAGATTGAGACTCGTTCTTAAACTCGCTGAGGATTCCCCGACCGAAAGTCTCATCGCGCACAGAGCAGGTATCTCTCAAAATCTGCTGCGCTACTGGTACATGCTAAGCAAAGAGGGGCACGCTGGCGACGGTTTCGACATCAAGCTCGAAGACGGTATTATCGAGCGTTATCACATTCTCTTTGAAGACGCAGTCGCGGCCGGGTTGGATAAAGTCGAGGAAGTGGCCTTCCAGTTGGCGACGGGAACGTTCCAAAAGGTTTTGGACTATCAGGGCAGAGTTACTTACAAGCAAGACCTTTACTTATTGCAGCTTGGATATCCCGAAGTGGAGGCCTATCTGCTCGATGCCAACGGCGATCGCATTCCGGAGACAAAGCCTATTTACGATCCTAAAATGGTCCGCTGGCTTCTTGAGAAGCGTCGCCCTGAGGTGTATGGGAAGCGGCCATCGGTGCCCTCGCAAAAGCAACAGGGCGGTGTGCTTGTCATCGGTAATCCCATGACAAGGGAGGAATACGAAAAGAAGTTTTGCGGTCCGCAACCCGTCATCGATGTCGAATTCGAGGGCTTGCCACCTGACCACCCTCCTTCCTAACTTCGCGGGAAATGACACAAAGCGCGTTAACGCGGCCCCCCTTCAGCAGTAAAATCAGTCGGGCTCACCAGCGGCCGGTGGCCGCCAAAATTCCAGAGCGAGCACGTCCACAGGGGCCAGACCACCAATCGGTCGATCGGCCTGTCGCTCGAGCCTACCCGGTAGCTCGTCGTCGAGCTCACTGCCGGCGCCGGCGCCGCCCTCACCACCGCCGATAAACCGAAACAGAAAAAAGCCGCACCCCGCTCCGCCGCCGGGGCCAGATTGCCACCGCGCTCGGCTGCCGCCTCGCGTGCGCGGGAAATGACACAAAGCGCGTTAACGCGGCCCCCCTTCAGCAGTAGAATCAGTCGGGCTCACCAGCGGCCGGTGGCCGCCAAAATTCCAGAGCGAGCACGTCCACAGGGGCCAGACCACCAATCGGTCGATCGGCCTGTCGCTCGAGCCTACCCGGTAGCTCGTCGTCGAGCTCACTGCCGGCGCCGGCGCCGCCCTCACCACCGCCGATAAACCGAAACAGAAAAAAGCCGCACCCCGCTCCGCCGCCGGGGCCAGATTGCCACCGCGCTCGGCTGCCGCCTCGCGTGCGCGGGAAATGACACAAAGCGCGTTAACGCGGCCCCCCTTCAGCAGTAGAATCAGTCGGGCTCACCAGCGGCCGGTGGCCGCCAAAATTCCAGAGCGAGCAGTCTGCCAGACCACCAATCGGTCGATCGGCCTGTCGCTCGAGCCTACCCGGTAGCTCGTCGTCGAGCTCACTGCCGGCGCCGGCGCCGCCCTCACCACCGCCGATAAACCGAAACAGAAAAAAGCCGCACCCCGCTCCGCCGCCGGGGCCAGATTGCCACCGCGCTCGGCTGCCGCCTCGCGTGCGCGGGAAATGACACAAAGCGCGTTAACGCGGCTACCCCTCGGCCAGCGGTTTCGATCGGCTCGCGCTGAACAGTCCCCATAGCTGCGCGCCGGCGCCGCCGGATCGAAGCCGCCCTCGCGCGCGCGAGGAAACGCGGCGCCAAGGTGGAACGCGGACCCCTCTCCCTGACAGTATCCGAGCTAGCGGCCACGGCGCCGGCAATTCCTGTTTGGCGGGCCCGCCGCCGTTTTCTGTTTGGCACTCGCTCCTTGAATCCCGCTGACCGAGGGGTCCGCGTTCCACCTTGGCGCGCTCTGGCATTTCAGGCTGGGTGATCGGGCTTTTGATCGGTTGGCGTGCGGTCGCCGAACGGCGCGCGGCCAATACCTGGTCGCCGGTGCTGGCCGACAGCGAGCGCCGCGTTTCCTCGCGCGCGCGAGGGCGGCTTCGATCCGGCGGCGCCGGCGCGCAGCTATGGGGACTGTTCAGCGCGAGCCGATCGAAACCGCTGGCCGAGGGGCGCGCCAATCCGGTGTATCCGGGCACATTCCAGTGGAGCACCTGGTAGCTCGCCAGGCTCATAACCTTGAGGTCGTGGTTCAAATCCACCCCCGCAACCAACGCCCCCATAGACTTCGGTTCCTCGATTGTTTCCTCAATCGAGGCCCGAAGTAGGGTCGCCATCCTGCCGTGGATTTCGAGATCAACGGGTTTGTAGGGACCGGTTGGTTTGATGACGATTTTCTCGACCAAGTCGCGGATGCCCCGGTACGCTTCCTGCCGGTTTTCGTCGTCGGCGGCAGCGAGCGCAGCGCGTAGATCCCGCACCTTCTTGCGGTAGCTGTCGGCCGCGTTGGGGTGAAACTCAACGAGCGGCGCCGATTGTACTTCGGCCAAGGCGCCCTCTAGCCGGTCCCTTCGCTCCTCCAGAGCGTCCAGACGTTCGCGGACAGCTCTACTCGGCTTCCCCAGCAGGACGTCAACAGCGATCCGTATATCGGCCTGAACATCGGCAAGCTGTTTTTGCAGTTCGGCACGACGTTTGCCAGTCGAGTCGCGAAGCTTGGCCCAAGCCCGCTGATATTCCCTGACATACTCCGCAATTAGGTCGGGGGAGGCGAGATGCTTTTCGATGCCGCCGATCACATGCGTCTCGATGTCATCGAGCGCGACGGTGCGCTTGTTGTCACACAAGCCGGTTTCAACCATGCGAGAGCAGCGCAAATAGAGGCCACGCTTATCTCTGCCGGAAACGACGTAGCCCGATCCGCAGTGATCGCACTTGAGCAAGCCGGATAGAAGATGACGGGGGCGAGTGGCGTAGGTGCGCTCGCCGCTTCGCCGCGCTTTCCTGGCCTGAACCTTCGTCCAAACGTCGTCGGTGACGATCCGCAGTTCTGGCGTCTCTGCGGTCATCCGCTCTGAACTCAGGATTGGGCCGGCTAACTCGACGGCCAGTGTCCGGGTCCTTAATGAAGCTTTGACGATTCCAAACAATGCGCCCGATATATAGGGCATTCTGCAAGATGCCGTTGGCGCGTTTCCTGCTGCCGGCCACGGTGGAGGCGTTCCAGGGACCGCCGCGCGGACCGGGAACACCTTCTCGATTGAGCGCGGCTGCAATGTCACGCGGCGATCGGCCGGCAGCGTAGCTGTCAAATATCCGGCGCACGACCGAAGCCTCAACCTCGACGATTTCAAGTCTGCCCGGCTTGCCCGGTACTGAACGGTAGCCATAGGAACGGCCGCCGTTGTGTCGCTGATCGCGAATGACGCCAGCTTGGCCGCGCTTGGTTTTCTGTGCCAAATCTTTCAGATAGAGCGCGCCTAGAAGCCCCTTGACGCCGACGTGGATTTCCTCCGCCTTGCCGTCTTGGACTGTGCGAAGTTCGATCTGCATGAAGCGAAGGCGCTTGTAGATGCCGGCCAAGTCCTCTTGATCGCGAGATATGCGATCAAGAGCCTCAGCGATCACCACATCGAACTTGCCGGCACTGGCATCTCTCATCAGCCGCAACCAGCCGATGCGATTTGCGGTCGAGGCGCCGGAGATCGCGCGGTCGTCATAAACCTCGCTAACTAATAGCCCCTCGCGCTCACAGTAGGCGCGGCAAAGCGCCACTTGATCGTCGATCGACCGCTCAGACTGCTTGTCCGAGCTAAACCGAGCATAGATCACGGTGCGGCGTGTCTCTGCCATCTTTGTCCGTCTTGTCACGCAATGTATGCGCTGATGATCCTGCAGCGCCGCTGATCTTGCAAGCGCCCGTACAAGTGTTCGCAGGCCTTCAAAGGCACTCGAGATCTCGAGGCAGTTGCCGCGTTCTCACCAAATTTAGCCGTTCAGAAGGCATGTCACTGACTTATAACTACCGCCACCCCGACCCGCGACGTGGTCACGCCCACGGGAGTCGTCGGACGGCCGACTGTCAGCCACTTCGTTGCCGACCTTCGACTGTCACCGGCATCAAAGACACCAATCGCATCCGGCCCTTGCTGTGGGGTGAGCGTCCGGATCAGGGAAGTCATGCTGCGCGCCCTCCCACCCGAGCTATAGAAAGTGGTACGAAATCTTCACCTGACCCTGTGGTTACAGTAGTCAGTACCGGTGCGGCGGTGATCTCGGTACGGTTGCTCTGTATCGAAGCGCGAGAACTTTCCGTATCGGCTTTCTGTTTTTGCTGTCGCTTGCGCCAGCTTCTTTTGCCGTGCTCGACGGCTCTTGGGTCTTTGTTGTTACGCGCTGATTGGGCGGCTTCTTCGGCTTCGTCTAGTGTCTTAAAGCGGCGCCAGTCGTGAGTAGGTGGGTGTTTTCCACTGTCACGGGTTTGGGCGAATGTCAGGAAGAATAGATTAGGCGTGCCATAGTCGGCGTTACCTCCGCGTCCGCGCTCGGTAATGCGAATGAAACCCAGCGCCTCGGCTTCACGGATAGCTGGGGCGACGGATGTGCGGTGCATGCCGTATTCGATAAAATCATTAGTGGTTACTGGCAGACGTCCGTTGTCGTTTCCGCCATGGTGCGCCAACTCTATTTCTATGCGCGATATGACCTTGTGCCCTGAAGCACCAAGCGCACGATAGGCGGGTGACTCAAGCATCTCGATCAAGCGAGCTGCGAATTGGCCGCTAATACGGTTCCGCCGGTTTGCAACGCTCACGACGGGTCCTCCGCAGGAAAGCTGTTAGACCGGCCGCGGGCGGCGGATTTCAGCACTAGTGCTGCACGTATTGCACAATGTAATCTCGCATAGGGCTTTCGAGGTCAGGCGCCACCTGCATCACGTTTTGCACAAGGCACTCTCGAATACGGCTTTCGAGGTCAGGCGGCGCCTGCATAATCAGGTTCTGCAACTCGCGAGCGGCAATCCGGGCTGACTCGCTGTCAAATTCCAGTCCAGCAGGGAATGCCAATTGGGATTTATGTTTTTCCCATAGCACCTCACGGGCTTCGTCCGGGAGATCCCTGAAGTGGACCCATATGTCACTTCCGGGGGATCGAGCGAAATATTGCCTTCCAACTTGCTGACATTCCTCCGGCAGATCTGAATAAACCCTATAGGGATCCATGACCTGCCCGTATTCCCAGTCAACCTCAGCAGTCTCCGGATCGATCCTGAGGCCCGCTTCCTTCCGACTCGCAAGCCATTGTTGAATTTCAAATTCCTCGAGCACTTTTTCTCCATTTTCACAACTTCTGTGCTGTTCGGCGTAGCGCTTTGAGGCTGAACGTTTGTCACGTCGGCCCGCGCTGGCCGAGAATTGATCACTGATGCGTTTTCTGATCGTCGGGGTGGGGGAGGAGCGGGGCGCTATGTTGCACAACGCCGGACCGGTGAGAGCGCGTTTTCGGACCTAAGCCCTTACCGCCCGCACTTTCGGACGATGAACGCAGGACGGAGACACTGGACGGCATTGCGTTCAGCCAACGGTAAAACTCATCAATGGGTACGCAGGTGCGACTACCGATCTTAATCGCGCGTAGATCGCCGATGCGAATGTGCTTGTAGAGAGTTGATCGTCCAATACGGGCCACTGCACATGCTTCTGCGATTGTGTAGACGGCTGGCGTCGTTCCATCAGTAGACATTGGTCTTTACTCTCCAGCAGTTGTTGAACCACGGGAGAACTTGCCCGAATACGGATGCCGCGTCGGGCCGGAAAATCTAAAAACTTGCCCCTATTTTCTGCCCTTTTTCTTGGCCTGCTGCTTAACGGAATCGATGTGGTACGCCCAACTTGGCTCCGGCCGTTGCTCGCCGTAGACGGTCGTCCAGCTCGCGGAAAGCAGTTCAAGAAAGCCCGCATTATTTTTGCCGGGCTCTTTTCGCGTCAGCATTACCCACGCTGTTAAACAGCATTGAGTAATGTCTTGCGCATCCCGCTTGGGGGGGCGCCCCTTACTCGAAATTGCCGCCTTGTACCTAGCCTTCAAAGCTTTCAAGGCTCCGGTCAGGAATACTTCTGAGATGTCAATGTCCATCAGCTTTGCGTAGAATGGATCATCGGTGTGATGGATTAATATCTCCTCGCGGCCCAATTTATTCAGCGCCCCAGCAATGTGCCTCAACGCGCGTTGCAGCTCGGAGATTGCAAAACGCTCATTCTCCTGCGCCTTCAGCTGCGCCTCTGGTCCAGAGTCGAGTGTGTTCGCCAAGGAGGCGGCGAAAAGAAAGAATGGACACGGGCCTGTGGGAATCTTGCCCTTACGTACTAGGTTTGCGATGGCTTCATCGAATTCAAATTCACCTATCTGGAACGTACACGCGCTGCACTTTCCATTCTTTCTATCCTTCGGCGCCGCGCTCAATTTGCAGAAAGCTCGAGGCCCAAACGCTCGAATTCAGGAGCTGGTAGTAGCGAGCGTCCCGATCCTTCATGGTGGTGGTGGTACGAGCCATCAGACCATACGTTGCGCGCTTGCTTGCACCTCAGTGAAAACGGGCTAAAGCATGAGCGCTTCCCGTTACTCCGCCGCGTCCCCGGATCCGAATTGCGGGACTCCAGCGTTTGCTACTAGTAACATACACGGGGTAGGGTGATGTGCCTTGGATCGACCAACAGCCGCTCAAGACCGATTTCCATATTCTCCAATCCGCGCGGATTTTCGCTTTTCGCTTGCGTCCAAAAAGGCGGAAATTCCCCAATGTTTCCTCACGCGCGTGCGCGTGCGGGTGTGTGTAGAGAGGGGCGCGGGGCAGTGCCGGGTCAACATACACGGGGTAGGGTGATGTGCCTTGGATCGACCAACAGCCGCTCAAGACCGATTTCCATATTCTCCAATCCGCGCGGATTTTCGCTTTTCGCTTGCGTCCAAAAAGGCGGAAATTCCCCAATGTTTCCTCACGCGCGTGCGCGTGCGCGTGTGTGTAGAGAGGGGCGCGGGGCAGTGCCGGGTCAGACCCGTCATCTTCCATTACCCAATCAATCTCGGTTTTTCATCGGGTTTGGCCGGTAGCCGGCTTGACCGCTGCAATAATCGTCAACCTGGCCTGGGTGGGCTTCCTCGCGTGCGGGCAGGCCGTCAGCTGGGTCCAGAGTTTACGTCGGCGCTTTTGGTCGCCAGGGCCCGGTTGGGCAGCAAGCATGCCGCTGGACCCTAAGCACTGTGATGAACTCGCGTCGCGCCTCATGAGCCCAAGCCCGTCGGCCCACACCTACCCCGTGTATGAGTTGTTGTGCATCACAGCAAATAGGGCCGCTCGACTTCCGACATGGGTCTCATCAACGGAAATGGCGGCTCTAGCTTTTGATGTCGGCTTCACCCTCAACATGAGACATTCGTTTGACAGTTCGGCACGTCAGTTTCGGGCCAATCGCCGACATCGTGATCCTCTGTCGGTGCCTCAATTTGCGGGGTTAGTAGCGATTACATTGTACGCCGCCAGCGGCCGCCTGATCCCCTTCAACTCGAAGTCACCCACCGGCTCGACCGTCACGGCATCTTCAACCGCTACCAGCACACGCGGACTAATGAGGATTTGTCCCGGCTTCGCCTCGTCGCACAGCCGAGACGCAACATTTGAGACCGTACCTATCGCGGCGTAATCAAAGCGCCCCTCGAAGCCAATGGTGCCGAGGGTCGCGTAACCGTGTGCGATGCCGATGCCGAAGCCAACGTCATGTCCGAACCTGCGCCATTTGCTCGTCAGGGTTCCGATGGCTTCACGCATCTCCAGCGCCATCAGGACGGCCTGGAGCGCGGGGTTCTCGACGGGCACCGGATCGTTGAAGACGACCATCACGCCGTCGCCAGCGTACCGTTCAAGCGTGCCGCTGTACTTTATGATCTTCTCGCCAACGGCCGCGTGGTATTCGCGGAGCAGCGCTATTACGTCTTCTGCGTCGGCGCTTTCGGTGAACCCGGTGAAGCCGCGCAGATCACAGAATAGCGCGGTTATCTCCCGTCGATGGCTCTCCAGTTGTTTCTCAGTGCCGGACGCGACGATCAAATCAGCGACTTGTGGGGGCAGAAAGCGCCGCAGCCTGCCCATGCGTTCGATTTCGCTTACTTGGTCGGCGACGCGGTGTTCGAGTTGCTGATTGAGCTTCGCAAGCTCCTCAGATTGCCCTGCAAGCTGGTCGGTTTTTTCGCGAAGTTCGCGCAGCAAACGCGCGTTCTCAATAGCTATCACAGCTTGGGCGGCAAAGTTCGCAACAAGACCTATCTCTTTGTCAGTGAAGGGGCGGACCTCCTGTCGAAACAAAGTAAAGACGCCGATTGGTTCGTTCTCCAGCAACATAGGAACGAGCAGGCAGGTGCGTACTCCACCTTGTTCAACGGGCAAAGCTACTTGTGGATTGCTGGGCTCCGCTGCCAAATCAGCAATGTGAACTATGCTCTTCGTCGTCAGGGCGCGGTCCATCGGATCACCCTGCGGAACGCTAATAGCCAAGCGTCTGCGCGCTTCGACATACCCGGCGGGCGCATTGCGTGTTGCGACGAGGTGCAAAGCTTCGCCCGTCCAACGGTAGATACTGCCGAACTTGGCGTCACAGATGCGCACCGCGTTGTCCAGCATGGACGCAAATACTGGCTCCGGATCACTCGGTGATCTGCTAATGACCTGCAGTACCTCTGACGTGGCGGTCTGCTGCTCCAGCGATTGTCGCAGTTCGTTTAGCAACCGCGCGTTCTCGATGGCGATGACGGCCTGATCGGCGAAGGTTTCCAGTAGCTCGATTTGACCGTTAGTGAAGGGCTCTACCGCACTACGGGCGAGGGCCAATACGCCGATTGGACTTCCCTCCCGCATCAGCGGGACGCCCAAAGCGGTACGAGTTCGCTGAGCCGCGCTCCTTCGATAAAGGTGAACTCTGGATCGGCCTGAACGTCCTCGATTTGTACAGTGCGACCCGCAAGCACTACCCTACCGACTACGCTCCCCCGGTCGATGGCTAGTGGATGGCGGTCCAGAAAATCCTTGAACTCTGCCGATAAACCGTAGCTTGCGAAGACGGCGATACCTGTCGCCTTCAGGAAGCGTAATCGACGCGCTTTCCGCACGACACAACTTCGCTGCAGATGTAACCAAAGTATCGAGCGCTTCTCAGATCGAATGTAGAGCGGCTGATAGCCTGGGAACGTCGGATGTAGCCGTCTGCCGCTCCAGCGATGTCGAGTTCGTCGAGCAACCTCGCATTCTCGATGGCGATAACGGCTTCGGCCCCGAAGTTCTTGACTAACTCGATCTGCTTTTCGGTGAAGGGTCGCCCCTCTTGCCGGAAGATAGCGACGACACCAATCAACTCATCATCTTTGAGCATTGGCACATCGACCACAGACCGCGCACCGCCGAGTTCGACTGCGGGACTGGGAACAGGCTCAGCGGCATCGTCGAGAGTGCCAATAATTTGCTTCGTCAACATTACTCGCTCAAGGCGACTGCCTGGCGGTGGTCGAAATGGTCCCCTGCGCTTTTGGAACTCGAGCAACTCCTGCGGCGTACCGCCTTCGGCTGCGAGCTCGAACACGTGTCCATCGAAACGGAAGAGCACGCCGAACTTGGCTTCGCAAATGCGTGTCGCATTGTCCAACATCGCTCGGAACACTGGCTCTAAGTCACCGGGCGATGAACTTGATGACTTGGAGCACCTGCGACGTGGCCGTCTGCTGTTCCAGCGATTGTCTGAGTTCGTTGAGCAACCGCGCGTTCTCGATGGCGATGACGGCTTGAGCGGCGAAGTTCTGTAACAGTTCGATTTGCTTCTCCGGTGAACGGCCTGGCTTCCTTACTGTAGATCAAGATAACGCCCACCAAATCGTTTTTTTCGAGCATCGGCACAGCGAGCACTGCGAGGATGCCTGCATCGTTGACCCCAGAAACGGCC